>NZ_CP024307.1:82500-1282500 GCF_002944405.1 Sinorhizobium fredii
GCCGTGCGAAAGCACGGCTTAGGTTTCCAAGCATTGTTGAAAGGTATCTTATCCTGAATTCAATAGGGATAAGAAGCGAACGCAGGGAACTGAAACATCTAAGTACCTGCAGGAAAGGACATCAACCGAGACTCCGCAAGTAGTGGCGAGCGAACGCGGACCAGGCCAGTGGCAATGAGGAATAAAGTGGAACGATTTGGAAAGGTCGGCCGTAGCGGGTGATAGCCCCGTACACGTAGAACACTCATTGTCCTTGAGTAAGGCGGGACACGTGAAATCCTGTCTGAACATGGGGAGACCACTCTCCAAGCCTAAGTACTCGTGCATGACCGATAGCGAACAAGTACCGTGAGGGAAAGGTGAAAAGCACCCCGACAAGGGGAGTGAAATAGAACCTGAAACCGGATGCCTACAAACAGTCGGAGCCCGCAAGGGTGACGGCGTACCTTTTGTATAATGGGTCAACGACTTAGTGTGACATGCAAGCTTAAGCCGGTAGGTGTAGGCGTAGCGAAAGCGAGTCTGAATAGGGCGCCTTAGTATGTCGCATTAGACCCGAAACCGAGTGATCTAGCCATGAGCAGGTTGAAGGTTGGGTAACACCAACTGGAGGACCGAACCCGCATCTGTTGCAATAGATTGGGATGACTTGTGGCTAGGGGTGAAAGGCCAATCAAACTCGGAAATAGCTGGTTCTCCGCGAAATCTATTTAGGTAGAGCGTCGACCGAATACCCCCGGGGGTAGAGCACTGGATGGGCTATGGGGACTCACCGTCTTACTGATCCTAACCAAACTCCGAATACCGGGGAGTACTAGTCGGCAGACACACGGCGGGTGCTAACGTCCGTCGTGAAAAGGGCAACAACCCTGACCTCCAGCTAAGGTCCCCAAGTCATGGCTAAGTGGGAAAGGATGTGAGGATCCCAAAACAACCAGGATGTTGGCTTAGAAGCAGCCATCATTTAAAGAAAGCGTAACAGCTCACTGGTCTAAATAAGGGTCTTTGCGCCGAAAATGTAACGGGGCTGAAGCCATGCACCGAAGCTGAGGATGTGCCGCAAGGCACGTGGTAGCGGAGCGTTCCGTAAGCCTGTGAAGGGATACCCGTGAGGGGTCCTGGAGGTATCGGAAGTGCGAATGTTGACATGAGTAACGATAAAGAGGGTGAGAGACCCTCTCGCCGAAAGACCAAGGGTTCCTGCTTAAAGTTAATCTGAGCAGGGTTAGCCGGCCCCTAAGACGAGGCGGACACGCGTAGTCGATGGGAACCACGTTAATATTCGTGGGCCTGGTGGTAGTGACGGATCGCTTAACTTGTCTGGACTTATTGGATTGTCCAGGCTTGGACGCGGTCCCGGGAAATAGCTCCACCGTATAGACCGTACCCGAAACCGACACAGGTGGTCAGGTAGAGTATACCAAGGCGCTTGAGAGAACTGCGTTGAAGGAACTCGGCAAATTGCACGCGTAACTTCGGAAGAAGCGTGACCCCATTATGGGCAACCATGATGGGGTGGCACAGACCAGGGGGTAGCGACTGTTTATCAAAAACACAGGGCTCTGCGAAGTCGCAAGACGACGTATAGGGTCTGACGCCTGCCCGGTGCTGGAAGGTTAAGAGGAGGGGTGCAAGCTCTGAATCGAAGCCCCAGTAAACGGCGGCCGTAACTATAACGGTCCTAAGGTAGCGAAATTCCTTGTCGGGTAAGTTCCGACCTGCACGAATGGCGTAACGACTTCCCCGCTGTCTCCAACGCAGACTCAGTGAAATTGAATTCCCCGTGAAGATGCGGGGTTCCTGCGGTCAGACGGAAAGACCCCGTGCACCTTTACTATAGCTTTACACTGGCATTCGTGTCGGCATGTGTAGGATAGGTGGTAGGCTTTGAAGCAGGGACGCCAGTTCCTGTGGAGCCATCCTTGAAATACCACCCTTATCGTCATGGATGTCTAACCGCGGTCCGTCATCCGGATCCGGGACAGTGTATGGTGGGTAGTTTGACTGGGGCGGTCGCCTCCGAAAGAGTAACGGAGGCGCGCGATGGTGGGCTCAGAGCGGTCGGAAATCGCTCGTCGAGTGCAATGGCATAAGCCCGCCTGACTGCGAGACTGACAAGTCGAGCAGAGACGAAAGTCGGTCATAGTGATCCGGTGGTCCCGCGTGGAAGGGCCATCGCTCAACGGATAAAAGGTACGCCGGGGATAACAGGCTGATGACCCCCAAGAGTCCATATCGACGGGGTTGTTTGGCACCTCGATGTCGGCTCATCGCATCCTGGGGCTGGAGCAGGTCCCAAGGGTTTGGCTGTTCGCCAATTAAAGCGGTACGTGAGCTGGGTTCAGAACGTCGTGAGACAGTTCGGTCCCTATCTGCCGTGGGTGTAGGAATATTGACAGGATCTGTCCCTAGTACGAGAGGACCGGGATGGACATATCTCTGGTGGACCTGTTGTCCTGCCAAGGGCATAGCAGGGTAGCTATATATGGAAGGGATAACCGCTGAAGGCATCTAAGCGGGAAACCCACCTGAAAACGAGTATTCCCTCGAGAACCGTGGAAGACGACCACGTTGATAGGCCGGGTGTGGAAGTGCGGCAACGCATGAAGCTTACCGGTACTAATCGTTCGATCGGCTTGATCGTTCTTGTTGCCTATGCTCATCAAACGAAGTTTGATGATGCTATCTCTGTCCTCACGCTGTCGCGATCGGAAGATCGCTTCGCTGCGGACGGCGCGCGCCACAAGGCGCGACGCGCTCTGCGCTTGCGGCATTCGGCCGGGGCGGCAGACAAAAGACGTGTTCAAAAAAAGAGGCGAAAGCCTCACCAGCTTCTCACAATTGCTCCCTCCGGGAGCAAAACTTGCGCTTTGCCGACCTGGTGGTTCTGGCGGGGTGGCTGCACCCGTTCCCATTCCGAACACGGCCGTGAAACGCCCCAGCGCCGATGGTACTTCGTCTTAAGACGCGGGAGAGTAGGTCGCTGCCAGGTCTGCAAAGCGCAAGTCAAAAACATCTTCTCGCACACACGCGGCCCCTCCCAAGACCGGGCCAACACTACTCGGAATTCGACGACTTGACGCGGGGTGGAGCAGCCCGGTAGCTCGTCAGGCTCATAACCTGAAGGCCGCAGGTTCAAATCCTGCCCCCGCAACCAAATAGTCCTCAAAACGGCCCGCCAAGCGCGGGCCTTTTTGCGTTCGCCTCCCCGCGCAACCCCCGCTGAAGCCGGCACAAGCCCCGCCGAACCTGTCCTCCGCCTCCCTTGTCCGGATCGAGGGGCTGTGCATTGCCGGAGCGCATCCACGGGCGCAATATAAGCAACGGAGAATATTAATCCGGGGGAACTCGGGGATCATGTTACGGCACCGCTTAATCCTCCCCGTCGCAGGCGTCGTTCTCGTTCTATGTCTCGTGTTGGCCGGCTTATGGATTTGGACGGGGAATTTTATCGTCTCGATCATGTCGGAGCGCCTGATCCGGGAGGTGACTCAAGCCGTCAATCGCGACGTCGGCCATCGGGTTCGCGCCGCCGAGAAGGCGGTATCGCGCCTCGCCAATGATCTTCTCCGCCGCGACGTCGCGCTCCGTGATCGCGAGGCGGTCGCACGGGAGCTTTATGCTTTGTTGGCCGAGGAGCCCGATGTCGACTGGATGTTTTTCGGCAACGAGGCCGGCGGGCTCGTTTCTGTCGGACGACTGGCGGATTCGAACGTCGTGTTTCTGATGACCGATGATTTTCGTGCCGGCGTCGTGCGCGAGTTCGAAGCATTGGAAGGCGGCAAGATCGGCCGTTTGCGCAAGTCGGAAGCCCCGTTCGATGCACGCGGAAGGACCTGGTACGTTGAGGCAAAGAAAACGGGCGCGCGATATTGGACGGAGCCCTATCTCGGTCTGGTCGAGCCGATTCTGGGGACGTCCCTTTCCACTCCGGTCGTCGACAAGGACGGCAACTTCGTTGGGGTGGGCGGGATCGACCTCATCCTCACGCAACTTTCCAGGTCCCTACAGACGCTCGATGTCGGCGACAATGGCCGTGCCTTCATCGTTGACGCCAGCGGACATTTGATAGGAGCTTCGGGAGGCGTGTCGCCCGTCACCATCGGTGCTGATGGCGGGCATGTGCGTCTGCAGGCATCCGCGGCCACCGATCCCATTATCCACGCGACCGCCGGCTACCTTGGCCGATATCCAGCCGTCGCCGGGTCGTCTTCGGCTGAGCCGAGCGTGTTTTCCTTCAGCGATCCTGAGCACGGCACGATCTATGCGGCGGTCGACGGGGTCGAACCCGCTGCGCTGAACTGGACGATCGTCTCGGCCGTGCCGGCTTCGGATTTCCTGACGCCTGTGTTCCGCGCGGCCATTCTCTCCATCGGCGTCGGCGCCGCCATCATCGCCAGCTTCGTGGTTCTCGGACTTGCGGTGGTCGGACGCACCTTGCGGCCGCTGACGGCGCTGACGCAGGCGGCGCATGCGATAGCAAGCGGGGAATGGCGAGACGTTCCCAAGGTTCGCCGAAACGATGAAGTCGGGCTGCTTACCGAAGCCTTCACCCTCATGACCTCCCGTCTCAAGGAGACGCTGGAGGGGCTGCGTCGAAGTGAGGCCAATTTCGCAGAAGCGCAGCGCGTTGCCCATGTCGGCTATTGGGAACGCGATCTCGGCACGGATTGTCTCACCTGGTCCGAGGAGACCTACCGCATCTTCGGGCTGGCGCCGCGCGCTGGCGCGGTCAGTCTCGCCGAAGCGGTCGATCGGATACATCCGGAGGACCGGTCGAGCTGGAGCAAGGCCGCCACCGAAGCCGTGCGCGGCGAGTCGCGTTACGACCTGGAGTACCGCATCATCCGGCCCACCGGCGAGCAGCGTATCGTTCACAGCCAAGGCGATCTGACCAGGGACATGTCGGGCCGGGCGCTCAGCATGTTCGGCACGATCCAGGACATCACGGAACGCAAGCGGGCGGAAGAGGCGCTGCGCGACAGCGAGGAACAGTGGAGAGCCGTATTCGAGAACAATCCGACGATGTATTTCATGGTGGACGCGACCGGCACAATTGTGTCCGTGAACCCCTTTGGGGCGGAGCAGCTCGGTTACACGGTCGACGAATTGATCGGCCGTCCCGTGCAGGACGTCTTTTACGAGGCGGACCGGGACGCCGTGATGCGGCATGCGGCCGCCTGCCTCGAACATCTCGGCCAGGCGATGAGCTGGGAGCTGCGTAAGATCCGCAAGGACGGCTCGATGCTCTGGGTTCGCGAGACGGCCCGATCGATGGTGATCAGGAAGCGGCCCGTCATCCTGATCGTCTGCGAAGACGTTACCGAGCGCAAGCGCGCCGAAGAGGCCGCCCGGCGCAGCGAAGAGGAACTTCGCGAGGTGATTGAGACAGTTCCGGCAATGGTGTGGACCGCCTTGCCCGATGGCCGCATCGATTTCATCAATCGGCGGTGGCAGGAGTTCACCGGCTTGTCTCTCGACGGGGTTCCGCCGGCAGACTGGGAGCCCGAAGCCCGGTTCCACCCGGACGACCTCGAGCACTACATGTCCAGATGGCGTGCGTCCCTGGTAACGGGGCGACCCTTCGAGGCCGAGGTGCGGATCCGCCGAGCCTCGGACGGCGAGTATCGCTGGTGGTTCGAAAGTGCCGTGCCGCTCAGGGACGAGCACGGAAACATTGTCAAATGGTACGGTTTCCTCGTCGACATCGAAGACCGAAAGCGAGCCGAGGAAGCGCTGCAGCAGGCGCAGGCGGAGCTTGCCCATGTCACCCGCGTAACGACGATGGGCGCCCTGACATCCTCGATCGC
The DNA here is from genome assembly GCF_002944405.1 of Sinorhizobium fredii. Classification (NCBI taxonomy): domain Bacteria; kingdom Pseudomonadati; phylum Pseudomonadota; class Alphaproteobacteria; order Hyphomicrobiales; family Rhizobiaceae; genus Ensifer; species Ensifer fredii. Next base: position 88,311 of record NZ_CP024307.1, read on the forward strand.
TCACGAGGTCAACCAGCCGCTGGCCGCCGTGGTCACCAATGCCAACGCCGCCCTGCGCTGGCTTGCAAGCCAGCCCCCCAACCTCGAGGAAGCGCGGCAGACGCTCGGGCGCATCGTGCGGGACGGCCACCGCGCCGGCGAGGTGATCGGCCGGGTGCGGGGCCTCCTGAAGAAGACGGCGACGGTCACGGCACAGGTGGATCTGAACGGTCTCATCGAAGATTCGATAGCACTCGTTCACGGCGAGGTCCGCGGCCACCGCGTGACGCTGCGAACCGAACTGGCTGAGGACCTGCCGCCTGTCGCAGGCGACCGGGTCCAACTGCAGCAGGTAATTCTGAACCTGGTGATGAACGGCATCGAGTCTATGAAGAAAGTCGCGGACCGGCCACGAGAGTTGCTCATCACCTCCAAATCCGAAGCATCCGGGATGGCGTTGGTGGCGGTGCAGGACACCGGCGTCGGACTGGAACCGAAGGATACGGAGCGCGTGTTCGAGGCGTTTTTTACGACGAAGGCCGAGGGTCTGGGCATGGGACTGGCAATCTGCCGTTCGATCATCGAGGCGCATGGGGGCCGGCTATGGGCCGAAGCTAAGGAACCCTGGGGAGCCGTTTTTCAATTCTGCCTGCCCACGTATCCGGACGACAGCGTTTCTGCTGCGGGGACGTAGAAGGATCGCTGTAGCGGCAGCGGTTCGGACTTCAATCACCTGGGATGCCGCTCCAGGCCTGAGCGGATGCAGGTCAGCAGTTCCTGCTCGCCAAACGGCTTTTCCAGATAGCCGACAATGTCCGGGCTCAGCCCGCGCGCCCGAAGATTCTCGTTCGGATAGGCAGTGATCAGGACGGTCGGCATGCTCACGCCCAAGTCGACGAGCCGGCGGTGCAGCTCGAGCCCGCTCATGCCTGGCATGTGGATGTCCGTAACCAGGCAGTCCGTGTCGCGAAGACGGGGGAAGGCAAGGAAATCGTCGGCGGATGAAAAGGCCTCCGCGTCGAACCCCAGCGATCTCATGAGGCCCGTGGTCGCCTCGCGCATCGACTGGTCGTCATCGACGATCGCAATGAGAGGCTTCTTGGTTGGCACTGCCGCCTCCAAATACGCGATGGCGTCTTGCTGAAATCGAGCGTTACGGAGCAGGTCGTAACTTACAGCAGCAAGCGGGGGCGACAAAGGCAGAGCACCCTATACAATGGTATAGCTTCATCGGAAGGGTCCGCGCGACGAGCGTGAATTTTTCGGCTCGCGGGTGCCGACGATGCCGCTCGGCAGCGGCCCGAACGCGACGCCCCACCAGCCCCGTCGCCATGTAAATGACCTTGTGACCGAGATAATTCGGGCGCATGCTGAGCTACGAGACGAGTTCGTTTCGGAAATGGCTGAGGAGAGGGGAGTGTTGACATCGCGTCACCCGCGCTCTGCCGCTTCGCCTCCGCGCGAGGCCGCAGCGGCGGGCGCCGACAGATCGCTTCAACAAGAGCGGGCTCCCTGTTGGGGAGCGACGACATGACCGAGGCGCCTGCAACCGTCATCGTCATCGATGACGATCCGGCAATTCGCGAGGCGCTCGGCAGCCTGCTGCGGTCCGTCGGGTTTGAAGTGCAACTCCTCGCCTCGGTGAGCGACCTCCTCAATTCAGGTCGACCAGCCGGGCCGAGCTGCCTCGTGCTCGATGTCCGCCTGCCCGGGCAAAGCGGACTTGAATGTCAGCGGGAGCTGTCGCGGCGAGACATTCAGCTCCCGATCGTCTTCATTACCGGGCATGGCGACATTCCAATGTCCGTGCAGGCGATGAAGGGAGGGGCAATCGAGTTCCTGACGAAGCCGTTCCGCGATCAGGATCTTCTCGACGCCGTTCATCTCGGCCTCGCCCGCGACCGTGCCTGGCTTGAGAATGAAAAGGCCTTGTCCACCTTGCATGCAAGTTACGAGAGCCTGACGCCCCGGGAGCGCGAGGTGATGGCTTTGGTGGTGGCGGGACGGCTCAACAAGCAGATCGCCGGCGATCTGGGCGTCAGCGAGATCACGGTGAAGGTCCATCGCAGCCAGGTGATGCAGAAGATGCGGGCGAAGTCCTTGCCGGAGCTCGCCCGCATGGCGGACAAGCTGAAGCTCGCGCCCGGAAATCCGCAAGGCTCATAAGTTCGTATAAGACATGATGGCCTCACGTATAGGTCATCCCCTCCGCGCCGGTGCCCGATCTTTCCTCCTGGCCAATAGCCGTCGCGGACCCTTGCTGTTACCCTCAGGGCTACTTCTTCCCGTCGGGCCATTTGCTTTCAGATCGGCCCGCTTTGTGCCCCTCCCCGTCCCGGAGGGGCTTTTTTTGTCGGCATCGATCTGCGGGTCATAGCCCGGCGCCCGGAAGTCGTGCGGGAACGAGCACCCGGATGGCCGCGGGGACCACATGAGCGGATCAATCTCTTCTGAGGTGGTGGGAGAAGGGCGCCGCGATCGTCAGCTTTGAGCCGGTCGCGGCCAGGTAAAAGATGGCGTAAGGCCCGATGGGCGCCTTGACCCTAATGTATGGTCAAGGTCTGCACAGGAGGGCTGAGTTCTTCCTCAACCAGGCGAACAAGCTCCAGCGAGTACCAGGAAAGGCCGAAGCGGGTTCCGGTGACGTAAAGTGTGAAGGCGGATGTCAGGGCGCGCAGAGCTCGGCCCCCCTGATGCGCGGCCGGCTCCCGCGGCGTAACGCAAAATGTCATCAAATGCGCTTCCGAGTGCGGATTCGGCCGTGGCGCATAGTCGGGCGGCATGTAGAGCGGATGGCCCGGCAGGGCGGTCCATCCTTCCGATACGCGCTGGGAGAACAGCTGCAATGGGAGCAGATCGATTTCGATGCTGTTGGGTTCCTGTGTCATGGTTACAATCCCTAGAAGGAACGCGGAGGAACGAAGAGGCAGATGGTGCGCCCCGTGGGCTCGCCGGCCACGGTGCAGTGGTGAAACTGCCCGTCCGGGCTGTTCTTGATGCGAGTGTCCCGCGGCATGATGAGCTCGCCCGTTAGCTTGATGACATACCCTCGCGGCCCTTCGAGAACCGCCTGATCCCGGATTTCGCGGCAGTCCATTCCGCTGCAGCATGAGAACGGATAGGTCCATCCGTTCGGCTGCGCCGCCGTCGGCGTCGCATCATGCGCAGCTGCCGGAACGGCTGTCGCGACGGCAAGGAGGACCGCTGCTGGCTTGCTCATATTCCACACCTCAATTTGAGCCGCCGTTGCAGCGCCTCTGGCGCTCCCCAGCGCCGCTTTTTGATCATGGCGCCCGGCGGAAACGGCTCTCCGCGGGAGTATGTAGCTGAGCATAGCAGCAGGGCTCCCGACCGAACTATTGATCGGGAGTACGGATCGGATATCAACGAGGAGGGGGTTCCCTATACGGCGGTCTAATGCGCGTCGCCCACAATATGCCCCGGTTTCGGGAGGCGGTATGGAGATGACCAAGAACAAGGCGCGCTGGAAGGCTCCTTCCAAAGGAGGCACGCGGAATGGGACCGAGGTGACGCGCTATGCCCTTCGGAAAACGCCGTTGGGAGCGGTTCCTTAGTGTCTTTCTCCTTAAATCGAGGTCGACTTATGGAGACATGCAGTAGCACTGGCCGGAAAACCGTCAGCGTGCCATTGCCTGCGAGCCTTCACTTTTCGCCGATCAGGCCTTTGATTTCCGTCAGCTTCTTCATACAGCCCGCCTCGTCGCCGGCGTCCGCCATCTTGCGGGCCTCGGCCGCCAAGGTACTTGGCTTGTCGGCGCTTTCACCGGTACGGGTTCCGGTTACCTGCTCCTGATGGGGCGATATCGCTTCGGTCTGGGTACCGGTCGATCCGGTTATTTCCGTTCCGACGCCCTTCTTCTGTTCGCCGGCGGTAACCTTTTCCTGGTGCTGCGTAACCGCCCCGCCGGAACCGCCCGTTTCGGCGGAAACGATAGCCTGGTCGAGCTTCTCGAGTTCCTGGCGGCAGTCCGCGAATGCCGGCGCAGCCAGAAGAAGGGGGACGGCGGTAGCCGCTACAAGACGTATCGACATTTTGCTCTCTTCGCCTCGCTGTTGGGGACGCACTGCGTCCGTTATCCTCTGGGGGCCAAACAAAGCTCTGCGCGAAGAGTTCCTTGTGGATAGCCGACTGCCTTTAAATTCAACGCGTGCTTAAATTCTCACGGATTTTGCGGGCTTATCATGCGCGACTCGAAGCCCGTGCAAACGCGCTTACAGCGCGCTTTGCTCAGCGCGCTGTAAGGCGGCCTCGACTCGGCCTGTGCCGATCAGCTGGAAAGTGCGCCCGATTTTTTCGCGACCCAGGTGGCCACATAGTCCATCAGGGCTGGCGACAGGCAATCATAGGGCTCCAGTCCAAGCTCTCGCAGGCGGCCCCGAATGCCATCCATGCGACTGGGGTCGACACCCGCTTCGATGATGGAGGACACGAAGGCCGCAAAGCCGGGCGGGGCCCAGCCCGCCTCCTGGAAGCGCTCGGGATGAATGAAGTCCAGCCCCTGGAAGGCATGCTCGCGCTCCACCGGCCCATACATATGAACGCCGCACTCGCGGCAGGCGTGCCGCTGGATCAGCGCCGAGGGATCGACCACCTGCAGCTTGTCGCCATTTTCGAGCACCGTCACCTTGTCATGCGGAACAACCGCGACAATGGAGAAATAAGCGCCGCCAGGCTTCCAGCATTTAGTGCAGCCGCAGGCGTGGTTGTGGGCGATCTGTCCCTCGATCCGCACCTTGACCGGCCTGTCCGTGCAGTCGCAGACAAGCGTGCCTCCGGTAAAATTCGGGCTGGCCGCCCTGATGCCGCCATCCACCGCCGGATGAATTCGAATAGAACTGTCCATTGCGTGTCCTCCCTGTTGTGCCGAAGCCCAATCCTCTCGGGTGCTGTGGCGCTTCGGTTGGTCCCAGCGACCCGCAGATACGCTCAATAGATCACCACGCTCCGGATGCTCTTGCCCGAATGCATCAGCTCGAAGCCCCTGTTGATCTCGTCGAGCGGCATGGTGTGGGTGATCATCGGGTCGATCTCGATCTTGCCCTCCATGTACCAGTCGACGATCTTCGGCACGTCGGTGCGGCCGCGGGCGCCGCCGAAGGCGGTGCCCATCCATTGGCGGCCGGTGACCAGCTGGAACGGCCGGGTGGAAATCTCCTGGCCGGCGCCGGCGACGCCGATCACCACCGACTTGCCCCAGCCGCGATGCGAGGCCTCCAGCGCCTGGCGCATCACCTTCACATTGCCGGTGCAGTCGAAGGTGTAGTCGGCGCCGCCGATCTGGTCGGCGCCGCGCTTCGTCATGTTGACCAGATGGGCGACGATGTCGCCGTCGATCTCGGTCGGGTTGACGAAGTGGGTCATGCCGAACTTCTCGCCCCAGGCCTTCTTGTCGTTGTTCAGATCGACGCCGATGATCATGTCGGCGCCGGCAAGCCGAAGTCCCTGGATGACGTTCAAACCGATGCCGCCGAGACCGAAGACGATCGCGGTCGAGCCCATCTCCACTCGTGCCGTGTTGACCACCGCGCCGATGCCGGTGGTGACGCCGCAGCCGATATAGCAGATCTTGTCGAACGGAGCGTCCGGATTGACCTTGGCGAGCGCGATCTCCGGCAGCACGGTGAAGTTGGCGAAGGTCGAGCAGCCCATATAGTGGTGGATCCTGTCCTTGCCGATCGAGAAGCGCGATGTGCCGTCCGGCATGACGCCTTGGCCCTGGGTGGCGCGGATGGCGGTGCAGAGATTGGTCTTGCGGCTGAGGCAGGAGGGGCAGGCGCGGCATTCCGGCGTATAGAGCGGAATGACGTGGTCGCCCTTCTTGACCGAGGTGACGCCGGGGCCGACATCGACGACGATGCCGGCGCCCTCATGGCCGAGGATCGCCGGAAACAGCCCTTCCGGGTCGGCACCCGAGAGGGTGAAATCGTCGGTGTGGCAGATGCCGGTGGCCTTGACCTCGACGAGCACCTCGCCGGCCTTCGGGCCCTCGAGCTGAACCGTCATGATTTCCAGCGGCTTGCCGGCCTCAGTGGCGACGGCGGCGCGTACGTCCATGTCTCCATCCCCCTTTGCACATTATAATCGACTTGGGCTGCTTCGTCAGTATACCCGACCAAACGCAGCCCTCTTCCCGACGCTCGGCAGTCAATCTTGGCCGGTGACCACCGGTGATCATCTCAGAGACAAGAGCGACGTCGCCGGCCGTCACTGCGTGATCCTCTCGTCCTGTTCATCGAGCAGCGGCACACCATAGGAGAGCAGGAGTTTGTTGATGTCCGCCTGATTGTCCCGGATGAAGGTGTTAAGCGTGCGTTTCCATTGCTGATCGGACGGCCGCACCCCCATCGTGATCCGATAGGTCATGCGCGAGCCGCCCTTCTCCCCGGTTAGGGGCACGATCGCCATCGCGACCTTCGACTTTTCTGCATAATAGCCCGCCATCGGCCCCCAGACCACGGCCGCGTCAATCACGCCTGCCACCATGTCCCGGATCATCACCTCGGCCATCGATGGCACGTTCCGCGTGTTGACCACGAGAGGATAGACCTTCGCTTTGCGCATCAGTTTTGCCGCCGCCATCTTTGCGGAGGGTGGCGTTGCGTGGACCACGCCGATCCGCTTGTCGAGAAGCCTCGGGTCGCTCAGCGTTTCGACGCCGGCAAGATCGCCATCCTTCCTGTAGATCAGCACATAGGACGAGCGGTAATAGGCGTTGGTATTCTGGACCAGTTCGTCCCCTTGCGCGTAGCCCATGATGATGTCGCAGCGATTGGCGCCGAGCGTATTGCGGACGAAACCCGGGATCGAGGGAAACCACGTGTAGGCGACCGAGCTTCGTCCCGTCGCGGCCGCGACCATCTCGGCGAGCTTGTTCTCGAAGCCTTCGCCGCTCTCGTCGGAGAAGGGCATGTTGGAGGGGTCGGCGCAGACCCGCAGCGTCTCCGGGTCGACCAGTTCGCCGGCAGCCCCGAGCCCGGCACTCTGCGAATGCGCTTGCCATGGCATCAGCACGGCCGCCACCAGGGAAATGAAAGCCCTGCAGGTCCGCTGGATGCCGTGTGCCATCTCATCCCCCCATGCAGGACGTTTCATAGGCGGTAGCCGCCTCCGGCTTGTCGGCCTTCTTGGGCGGACGCCCTCGGGGCGCAGCGCCGACGGCGCGGGCGCGCAGGTAGATGTAGATGTCGTCGAGATAGCAATAGACATTCTTGTTTTCGCCGAAGGCCGGCATGACGACCTCCTTGCCGCCGACGACACTCTTGCGTCCTTCGGCGACGATCGACAGGAAGGTCCCGTAATCGAGGTTGATCATGGTCTTGGCGAGAGCCGGCGCATAGGAGGAGCCTTCGCCATCGGGCCCGTGGCAGACATGACAATCGGCGTGATAGCGGCGATATCCGTTGAAAGTGTACCAATCGACGACGCCGTTCTCGATCTTGAAGGTGGGATTGCCGTCGGCGTCGAAATGCTTGCCGTCTTCCTCCGTGGCGCTGGCCGCCTTTTCCTTGCTGTCCTCGGCGCGGAGAGTGCCACTTGCACTCAGCAGGAGGACCACGGCAAACGCCGAACTGATGAAGCGTGGTGACATGCGTGACCTCGTCTTCCAACCGCCATCGACCATGGCTGAGGCGTGAGATTCTGTTGGTGAAGCCGAGAGCCCGGCAGCCTCTGCTGATACGGGCTCTCGTTCAGGCAGGGTTCGCCCGGCTATCAATCCGGGAGACCGAATACGGTCAGTTGCCCGCCGAGTGTGGTGTACTCGGCCAGTGCGGCATAGCCGCCCACCGCACCCAAACCCGCCGTGGCGATGGCTTCGCTTTCTTCGGTCGGAGCTTTCTCGCCCGCTACGGCCTGTTGCCACGCCGCTGCACCTTCGGCCGCCAGAAGGCCGCCGGCAAGCCCGATGCCTGCCCAGCCACCGACACCCGACAGCACCGCAATATATTGCTTGCCACCATGCTCGTAGGTGTTGATGTTGCCGATGATGCCCGAGGGAGTTTTGAACTTGTAGAGTTCATTTCCCTGCATATCCACGGCCTTGATGTAGCCTTCCAGCGTGCCGTAGAAGATGACGTCGCCTTCCGTTGCGAGCGCACCCGACCACACCGAGAACTGTTCCGGCTTCGACCAGACGATCTCGCCCTTGGCCGCGTCCCAAGCGATGAAATTGCCCATGCCGCCGTGACTGTTGGGCGTCGGGTACATGTTCACGGTCGCGCCCACATAGGCTTGGCCGGCCGTGTAGCTCACCCGGTAGGGCTCGTAGTCCATGCAGACATGGTTGGTCGGCACATAGAACAGCTTCGTCTTCGGCGAATAGGTTGCCGGTTGCTGGTCTTTCGTTCCAAGCGCCGCCGGGCAAACGCCTGTGGTGTTGAAGTCCTCGCCGTTATGCTCGGTGGAGTACTTGTCCACCACCTGCGGACGGCCATACTGGTCGCTCTTCGGGTCCATCACGACCTCGGTCGCCCAGTTCACCGTGGGATCGTATTTCTTGGCAACCAGAAGCTCACCCGTCGCACGATCGAGCGTATAGCCGAAGCCGTTGCGGTCGAAATGCACGAGCACGTCGCGCGGTTGACCCATGATCTCCATGTCGTCGACAAGGATCATTTCGTTGACGCCGTCATAGTCCCATTCGTCATGCGGCGTCATTTGATAGGCCCACTTGGCCATACCCGTATCGGCGTCGCGCGCGAAAATCGTCATTGACCATCGGTTGTCGCCGGGTCTCTGGTTGGGATTCCAGGTCGAAGGATTGCCCGTACCATAGTAGACGAGGTTGAGTTCCGGATCATAGGCGTACCACCCCCAGGTGGTGCCGCCGCCGGTCTTCCACTGCTCGCCTTCCCAGGTGTTCATTCCGGAGTCCTTGCCGACCGGCTTGCCGAGATGGGTCGTCTTCTCCGGGTCGATCAGCGTTTCTGAATCAGGGCCGGTCGAATAGGCCCGCCAGGCACGCTTGCCGTCGCTCAGATTGTAGGCAGTGAGGTGGCCGCGGACACCATATTCGGCACCCGAGACGCCGACGATGACCTTGTCCTTGACCACCATGGGCGCGGACGTGCCGGATTCGGACAGGCTCCCGTCGATCTTCTCGCCGTTCTGGGCTTGCCAGGCGACCTTGCCGGTCTTGGCATCGAGAGCCGTCACCATGGTGTCGGCCTGGTAGAGGATGATCTTTCCGTCACCATAGGCCGGACCGCGGTTGACTGTGTCGCAGCACATGATCGCGATGACGCTCGGATCCTGCTTCGGTTCGTATTTCCAGAGGATCCTGCCGTCGTTCTTGAGATCAAGTGCATAAACAATGTTCGGGAACGGCGTATGGACGTACATGACGTCGCCGATCACCAGCGGGCCGCCTTCATGGCCGCGCAATACGCCGGTGGAGAAGGTCCACTTGACCTGCAGATCCTTAGCATTGTCCTTGTTGATCTGGTTCAGCTTGGAATAACGCTGATTGGCATAGTCGCCCGTGGGCATGGCCCAGTTCTTCGGGTCGGCCGCAAGGGCCTTCAGTTCGTCATTGGCCAACGCATTTCCGGCAAGCGCCGCTGTCAGAACTCCAGCGGCCGCCATCGGCAGATATGCGAATTTTCCGAGTATGCGCATGCGAAGTCCTCCCGATGTCGATAGTCACCCGAGGCTCGTCTTCACAATTCCGCAGGCGACCACAAAGGCCAGCCCAAGCATGTCATGCTTGTCGTGGGACATGCGCTTCCGTCAGCGTGTCACGGCTCATTCGGATCGGCAGAGGGCACCGTTATTGCCAAACCTCTTGATAAGCGAGACTTCGCCGCTCCCAGACAAGGCTTGAAGCCGGAAACCGCTGGAGAATAGGCGATCATAAAGAATAAAGCAAGGTTCATTATACAATTAATGCTGCAGCGCAAAACAAAATATGCTGCCGCGCAGCACGAAAGTTACTAATATTTGACAAATCTAGATTGGATACTATGCGAGAATTTACTACACTAATACATCCTCACGGCAGGTTAATTTAAGAACCTGTCCTAGGTGACGAAGCTGGCGGAGGTTCATGGTGACGATTGGTAACTTGGAAGTGATCGGCTTGCTCGTTGCGCTCTCGGGCGCCGCACCGGCATCGGCCGCCGGAGGCTACCCGACGGTTGCCGTCGTCGACTATGTGTATGGCTGCATGAAGGCTAATGGCGAAACGCGTGCCGCCCTCGAACGCTGTTCATGCTCGATCGACGTCATAGCGTCGATCATGCCTTACGAACGCTATGAGACGGCCGAGACCTTCAGGAGCCTCGGACTTCAGACAGGCGAAAGAGGGGTTCTGTTCCGGCAAAGCGCGCCAGCAAAATCCGCCGACGCGGAACTCAGGCGAGCGCAGGCCGAGGCGGAGGTCCGCTGCTTCTGACCCGTCGCCCGCTCGGGACAATCAGTCCGCGTCCGGAAACCTCTTGTGAAACTCCGAGACAAGCTGGTCCAGCGATGCCGCCTCACGGGCGTGACGCGGCACGCCCACGTCGAAGATACCCAGCACATGCGCTGGGCGCTGCGACAGCACCACGATGCGATCGGCAAGCAGAAGCGCCTCGCGCAAATTGTGGGTGACCATCAGGGCCGTGGTGGGTCTCGCCGCCCACACCCTCATCAGAAGCTGGCGCAACTTGTCGGCGGTTCGCTCGTCGAGCGAGGCGAACGGCTCGTCCAGAAAAAGTACCGCGGGCTCGGTGGCGAAAGCCCGGGCGAGCGCGGCGCGGCGCGCCAGGCCGAGCGAAAGTTCCGAAGGATAGAGCGCCCGCATTGCCGAAAGCCCCAGAATGTCGAACAGCCAGTCCAGGTCCTTGTCCCTGAGGCGCGGCGCGAGCGCAAGACGGACGTTCTGCTCCACCGTCCGCCAGGGGAGAAGCACCGGCTCCTGGAAGACCGCAGCGACGCGGTCGGAACCGCCTTCGGGCAGTTGATAGCTGCCGGAAAATTGCCGATCGAGGCCCAGCAGAATGCGCAGGGTCGTTGTCTTGCCGCAGCCCGACGGGCCGAGCAGGCAGGCAAATTCGCCCTGTCTCACCGCGAAGGAAAGACCGCGCAGCGCAACGATCGTAACGCCCTCCGCCGAGCGGAACGTCTTCTCGGCAATGTCGACCTTAAGCGGAGCGGCGGCGCCAGCGGGTTGCATGTCGTTCAAGTGGCTGCACCAGAAGGAGTTCGATCGACAGCATGATAGCCACGAAAGCGAGCGTGTAGGCAAGGATGGCGGCAACGTCGAATATCTGGAAGTAGAGATAGATCTGGAAGCCGACGCCGCTCGAACGGCCGAGCAGCTCGACGACGAGCACGATCTTCCAGATCAGCGCAATGCCCAAGCGCGAGGCGGCGGCGAAATAGGGCTGCAACTGCGGCACCAGTATATGGCGAACATGGTCGAGCGGTCCGAGCCGGTAGACCGTGGCCATTTCCGCGAAACGGGGCTCGAGCGCCCGCGCGCCCTCACGCATGGTGACGACGACGTTGGGTATTTTGTTGATGGCGACGGCGCCGATTGCGGCAGCCTCGGTCAGGCCGAACCAGATATAAGCGAGTACGATGACGACCAGGGCCGGGAGATTGAGGAAGAGCACGAGCCACGGATTGAAGAAGACGTCCGCCCGCCGGTGCATGCCGAGCAGCACGCCGATGACCGATCCGACGATCATGGCGACGACATAGGCGGCCGCGACCCGCCAGAGGGTCATTGCCAGGTGATAACCAAGGTCGCCGCTGGCCGCCTCCTTGAGAAGCACCTGCCAGACTGCGAGCGGCGGCGGGAAAGCACGGCTCGGCCAGATGCCGGCCGCGAGGCTCCAGAGCAGGCACAGGGCGGCGAGCGATGCCACGGCCGTCGCCGCCGGCAACCCACGGGCCCTGCGCGCGGGCCGGCGCGCCGACAGCCCGTTTTCCGATCCGAATTTCGCCGTCATGTCTTCAATGCCGCCCAGAATGTCCCGGGAGCCATCTGCCGCGCTTCGCCGACGAGCTTCTCCCCGCCCAGTTGCGCGAGAACTTCATAGAGCTTAGCGGCATCGCTTTCCTCTTCGGCGAGAGGCCGGTTCGGAATGCCTTCCCGATAGCGATCGCGCAGCACCTCGAGCTCTCTGCCCTCGGCGCGCACGATAGGCGCCAAGCGCTGCCATTCGTCATCCGACCGAGCCAGCAGCTTCTTGGCGTCTGCGCTTGCCTTGACAAAGCCCATCGCCGCATCCGGGTTTTCGTTCGCCCATTTGTCGCGGAACACGTAACCGAGTGCCGAGACCGGCCCCGATGCCCCAAGCGCCTTCGCTGCATCGTCGGCACCGATCAGCCGGCGAAAGCCGTTTGCCTCCAGCCGCGCGCAGAAATGCCAAAAATTCAGGACCGCGTCGAGCTCACCGGAAAGCGCCTTCTCCGACAGCAGCGGCGGGGCGCCGAAAACGACGTCGCTCTCTTTGGCCAGGTCGATCTTGTGGTCGCGCTCGGCAAGTCCCTGGATCAGGAGCCAGCTCTTGTCGAGCGATCCGCCGGCAACGCCGATCTTCTTGCCGATGAGGTCGGGGATTTGGCGGATTGGCGCCTCGTTTTTGACCATGATGGCGCCAACGGCTGTCGAGTAGGGGGCAAGCGTCAGGTCTTCGCCCTCGGAACGTTGACGCGACACCCACAGCCAGTCGGAAACGATGACGTCGAGATCGCGCGCAAGCATGGCGACATTGGTCGCGTCCTCGCCGGCGAAATAGACGACCTCCACCTCGATGCCGTTGGCCGCGTCGAACTTGTTGTGCTTGATGGTATCGAGTTCCCAATTCACCGTGCCGAATTTCAGCACACCCACACGCACTTTCGGCGCCGACGGCGCTGCAAAGGCAGGCAATCCCAGAGGACTGACGGCAGCCAGAAAAGCCACTCCGCAAAGCGCACGCCGCGATATGTTCATGATGTCACCTTCCATCAATTTCCTAGAGGGACGTCAGATTTCCTGCTCCTCGGGCGGGAAAACACATTTCCATCGCACGATCTTCAGTGTCGGATGGCTTACGGACCACTTGGCGATCTCAGCCGGAGCCAGCATCATGCATTGGACCAGCGATCCGTGGCTCTGGAAATACAGGTGCTCGGTGCGGCAACGGGTAGGGTCGGCCAGCATGCAGACGGTCAGGACGAGATCGACGAGGTTCACCTAAGCACCTTTCCGCACGAACGCGCGCAGAGGCAACGCCGACTGAGACGCTTGGCGCACCAGTCCGATAACCGGCTTTCACAAGGTGCCTGATGGAAAGCCCGCATGAGAAGGATACGCGCGCGATAAACCAGCGTCAATTATCGCGGAAAGCCCCCGCTTCGCCGTGAGCGACAGCTTCGGGGGGTTTATCGATCGCTGAGCGTCTGCGCGATCGATTTGGCCAGAGCGTAGAGGCGCTGCTCGATGAGGGTCGGCACCTCGCAGACGAAGCCCAGCGATTGCGAGCGCTCCTGAAAAACGCGCGTCTGAAACACCAGCCGGTCGTTCCGCCGTGCAAGCTCCTTCGGGTCGGCAGCGGGCTTCGCTCGCAAGGCATCGACCGCCGACGCCTCCTGCCGCAGGAATGCCGCCATGTCCCTCTGCGCGTGGGCGTAGCGGGCGATGCCGGCGATGACATCCGAGCGTTCCCGGTTCATGTGCTCGAACAGGCCCTGCGCGAGCATGGTCATGCGCCGTTCCTTCTCGCCCTCCGGCAGGCTATCCGCATATTCCCGGATCTTTTGCTGTGCCTCCGGCAGCGGCACGCGGCGCGCCGAGAGCTCCGTCACCAAATGAGCGATGGCCGCATCCTTCGACCAGTCGGCGGCCGTTTGCGGCAGTGCGGCGCCGGTCCATATCTGCCCGAGCGAGAGCTCCGGAACCTTGCGCTGAATGCACGGCCAGTCCGGATCGCCGCCCTGCGCTGCCAAAACGGGCCCTGCGACCGCTGCAGCGATCGCGGCCGGCAGGATGCGCGTCAGAAGCAAGCACCGCATCAGGCATTTCCTCCCGTATCCTGCCTGCGGCTGAGCAAGCCGTTCGACGGATCATAGGCGAGGATCGCGCCGCCAAGAAACAGCACGGTGAACGCAATCACGATCGACAGCGATCCCCAGTCGCTCTGTCCGTAAAGGGCGAAGCGGATCAGTTCGATCGCATAGGTGAACGGGTTTGCGACGCAGATCTTGTGGAGAAGCGGGCTCGATTCCTGAATGCGCCACAGCGGATAAAGTGCCGGCGAGGCGAAATACATCGGGAAGATCACGAAGTTCATGATCCCTGCGAAGTTCTCCAGTTGCTTGATCATCGAGGACAGGAGCATTCCGAGCGAGCAGAGCATCATCCCGGAAAGGAACAGTGCGGGCAGGATCAGCAGATAGCCGGTCCATGGCGGCCTGACGCCCCAGAACCACGCGATGGCAAGAAAGGCATAGACCTGCAGGATCGAAACGGAGACGCCTGCGAGCAGCTTGGACACCAGCAGGAACCAGCGTGGAAATGGGCTGACCAGCAGGGTCCGCATGTTTCCCATTTCCCGGTCATAGACCATCGAAAGCGAAGACTGCATGCCACTGAACAACAGGATCATGCCGCATAATCCGGGGGTGATATAGACCTCGTAGAGCACGTAGGTCTTGTAGGGCGGGATGATCGAGACGCCGAGAACCTGACGGAAGCCCGCCGCGAACACGAAGAGCCACAGGAGCGGACGAACCAGCGACGAGACGAAGCGCTCCCGCTGGTTGAGAAAGCGAAGTCCTTCGCGGATGAAGATGCCCCTGAGGCAGACGAGATACTGGCGGGCGCTGAAGCCCGGTATGCGATCGGCCGGAATTCCGTCTGCGGCAGAGTGAAAGCTCATTGGGCGCCTCCGCCTGCCGTAGCGACCCCGGTCAGCGTCGCGAAGGCGTCTCGAATGCTGCCTGCGCCTGAGGAGCGGACGACGTCATCGACCCTGCCGTCCGCGAGCACCCTGCCTTGGTGGAGTATGACGACGTGATCGCCGTCCTCGACCTCGTCGATGAGATGGGTCGCCCAGAAGACGCCGATGCCGTCGGTCGCCACGAGCTTGCGAATGGTCGCGAGAATCTCGGCTCGCGATTGTATGTCCAGCCCGACCGTTGCCTCGTCGAGGAGCAGCAGCGGCGGCCAGTGCAAGAGCGCCCGGGCGATTTCGATGCGCCGCATCTGCCCCCCGGAAAGACTGCGCGCCTTGTCGTGCAAACGGTCGCTCATGCCGATCTGGGCCAGCAGCGCTTCGATGCGCGCGCGGGCCTCTCTCTGCCCGATGCCGTGCAGCGAGGCGTGGTAGGAGAGATTCTGATAGACGCTGAGGTCGAGATCGAGGGTGCGCGCCTGGAAGACGATGCCGAGCCGCCGCAGAGCCTCGCCCGGTTCGCGGCTGACGTCGTGGCCGAAGATGCGGATCGACCCCCGACGCGTGTCGAAGAGACGGCTGATCAGCGAGAACAGCGTCGTCTTTCCGGCCCCGTTCAGGCCGAGAAGGACGGTGAAGCGCCCTGCCGCAATCGAGAAGGAAATGTCGGACAGAACCTGCTTCCGGCCGTAGCTGTGGTCGACCGCCGAGACGTCGAGCGCGGCGGGCAGGCTCAATCCGTCGTTTGCCCTCACATGCTGCATGTTGGCATCGTCCTCCTCGATCATCCAACCTCATTTGCCCGATCATCCAACCTTATTTGATCGTGATCGTTCCTTTCATGCCTCTCTCGGCGAGATCGGGAACCGACCAGCTGTAGCTACCCGGGCGCACGGTGGTGAACTGGATCTGGATGGTGCCGTCCGCATCATATTCGAGCCAGGCCGGGGCGCCGTTCATGTGCACTTCGAGATCGTTGATGACAATCTGGTTCATCCACACATTACGGAAGAGGTCGGTGTGGAATTTATACTCCAGACCGCCTGCAGCCGATATCTTCCAGCGATAGCCTTGGCCGGCGATCAGCGCAAAATCCTTTTGATTGACGGTGAACTGGTCATTCTTCGACCCAAGGATCAGCTCGGGGACGTCCTTGCTGGCCCGCGTCACCTGCTCGGCGGCCGCAGCCGGCTGCGTCGCGTCGTTATCATCGTCGTCGGCTGCCTGCGCGGAACCGGATGTTACCGACAGGACCACGCCGAGAAACACGGCAAGCGCGAAATTCCGATAGCTCTGCATTTCCTCCTCCGCTGCCAAAGAGCTTTGCCGTCCCGTCAGTTCGGATGCACGACCACGCCCCAGGGCAGCGCCCCGACGGTCACCGATTGAATTGCCTCGTCGGTCGCGACGTCAATGAAGGTGATGTCGTTCGAGACGCCGTTGGTGCTTATGATCGTCTTCTGGTCGGGGGTGAAGGCGAGCTGCCAGACCCGTTGCCCGACGAGCACGTATTTTTCGACCTCATAGGTCTTCGCATCGATCACCGCCACGCGGTTGGCGGGGCCGAGCGCCACATAGGCTTTCGTGCCGTCGGCGGTGATGCGCACGCCGACCGGCTGGATCGATTCCGAGCGCAGGCCAGGAATCTCGAAGGTGATCTTGTGCTTTACCTCACGGCTCGCATTGTCGATGATCGAGACGGTGCCGCCGATTTCGGCGCTGACCCAGACCTCTGAATTGTCTGGCTTGAACTCGGCGAAGCGCGGCCGCGAATCGACGAGAACATTGTGGGTGATTTCGTTGGTTGCCGTGTCGATGAAATGGGCCATGTTGGTCGTCTCGGAGGTGTTGACCATGGTCTTGCCGTCCGGGCTGATGCCCATTCCCTCGGGTTCGACGCCGACCGGCACCTCCGCCACCACTTTCTTGCCCTCGAGGTCGATGACGGTGACCAGATTGTCGTCCTCGTTGGCGACATAGAGCGTCTTGCCGTCGGGTGAGAGGACGAACAGCTCGGGATCCGGGCCGGAGGGTAGCGATCCGACAATCTCGTAGGTGGCCGTGTCGATGATCTCGATCGTGTCGTCGTCGCTTGCGCAGAGATAGATGAACTTGCCGTCGTGCGAAATGGTGATGCCGCGCGGCCGCTGGCCGACATTGATCGTGCGCACCACTTCCTTCGTGACCGAGTCGACCACAGTCACCGTGTTGTCCTTCTCGTTGGAGACATAGACCATGTAGGCGAAGGCTGGCGAAGCCATGCTGGCGGCGACGGCAAGTCCGGCCGAAAGATACGTCAGTCTTCGCAGCACCTGTCTCTCTCCCTGTTTAAGGCAACGTCAGAGCACATTTTGTCTCCGGCTGGTCGACGCCGAGCGTGTCGAGTTCGGAGACCTTATGCAGGAACCCTTCCTGGGGCGAGGTCGAAACCACGGAACGGCCGTCGCCCAGGAAGATCGGCTGGCGCAGCTGCCAGTTCCATTTACGGAAGGTCAGCTTCTGCCCCTTGAAGGCCGCGAGCGAGAAGTCGTCGGAGCGTATATAGGCTGCGAGCGTCTCGGGATCGGCGCTTTGCGTGCGCGTCGCGGCCTCGCCGACGATCCTCGCCGCCGTCCAGGCGGCCATGTCCTTCGACAGCATGCGCCGGCCATTCGCCTTGGCGAAACGGTTCTGGATCTGCGTGCCGCCCCATTGCTCGCTGGCCGGGTGCCAGGCAGAAGGGATCAGGCCGGCAGTGCCGGCCACCGGGCGCGGAATCCAGGTCCGGAACGGCACGTATGTTCCGAAAACCTCGCTTTCGTCGGCGACGAGCAGCACGTCGTGGTCGGGGAACGCCTGCGTGAAGACGGGCATTTGCCGCTGGATCTGGACCACGCCGGTATCCGTTCGCCGCGCCGTGCCGGTGTCAGTGAACTCCTTTTCGGCGATGATCTCGCCACCGAAGCGCGTGGCGGCGCGGCGCAGCGCATCGGCGAACAGTCGGTCGGGCTCATGGGAGCCGTGGACCAGCACCCATCGGCGCCACTGCTTCCAGACCAGATATTGCGCCAGCCCGTCGGCCAGCATCGTGCGGGTCGGGGCGGTGTGGAAGACGTTCGCCCGGCACTCCTCCTCGCGCAGACGGTCGTCGGTGGCGCCGACGTTGAAGATCAGCACTCCCTTGTCGCGGGCGATTTCGGCGATCGACAGAAGCTGCGCGGCCGAGAGATCGGCGAGAATATAGCGCGCGCCCTTCGACACCATGTCGTTGAAGGCCGGCACGGCATCGGCGTCCGGCCTTATTTCGGTCAGATCGAGCGTGAACTTCTGTCCGAGGAAGGTACCGGTCGTGTTGTTGTCGCCCACCGCCACCTTGGCTCCGGCGACGCCTTCGTCACGCGGCGGCACGTCGAGCACCGAAAGGGCGAGTTCAGGCGCATAGGCCCGAAGATAGCCCAGCTTGAGTTCCAGGACCTGCTCGGCCGGAGCCGTCTTGCCGACGGGCGCAGGCTGCTGCGTAACGGCCCGGGAGCCGGAAGCCGCAAGAAGAACTGCGATAAGGAGCGTCAGGGCATAGCGCACCGCTGATCCCATTCGATCGACAACATGCACCATCTCCGACGCCTGTCGGATCTGTGCAATTGCTCGGTGCCGCAGACAGCTTAGTCGAGATTTCGCTGATTTCAACCCGGCTGCGATGCAGCAGTCCTGCCAACGCCTGCATGTTTCTCCGCAATAGAACAGCTCAGGCAAAGGCCGGCGGCGCGGTGGGCGGCAATGTGTCCCGGCGCAATGTTCGAATCTTCCCGGCGTTCCACATGGGATTCGTCAGCGACAACCGCTGAACTTTAGCAAAGTCGGGTATCCACGACGAAGCATTACTTCGGAAAACTGTCGCTGCCGGAGCAAACTCTTTTGCTGCGCTGGTTTCGTGATAGAATACCGGAAAAATATGGGGGCCATGTGTTGAAACGGGAGGAAGAAACATGGCTGTCCAGGTCCCGAAGGACTTCCGGCGGGTGATCGTTGCCGCATCGGTCGGAAACATCATCGAATGGTACGATTTCTACATCTTCGGCAGCTTGGCCGCAGTTCTCTCGGTCAAGTTCTTCGAACAGTCGCACCCGGTCGCAGCGCTCCTGAGTACGATCGCGCTGTTCACGGCGGGCTTCCTGATTCGTCCGCTGGGGGCGTTCCTGTTCGGCTGGATGGGCGACCGGGTCGGTCGCAAATACACCTTCCTGATCACGCTCAGCGGAATGGGCTTGGGCACCGGCGCCATCGGCCTGATCCCCACCTATGAGGCGATCGGCCTCACCGCCGCATTTCTTCTCTTCGGCTTGCGGATGATCCAGGGCCTGTGCCTCGGCGGCGAATATGGCGGCGCCATCACCTATGTCGCCGAGCATGTGCCGGACGAGCGCCGCGGCTACTACACCGGCTGGCTTCAGACCTCTCCGACGCTCGGTATCGTGGTGTCGCTCGCCGTCATCATCGCGACCCGCACCTATTTCGGCAACGAGGTCTTCGAAGCATGGGCCTGGCGCGTTCCGTTTCTGGTGTCGTTCCTGCTGGTCGGCATCGCGATCTACATCCGGCTTCAGCTCCAGGAGACGCCGATCTTCGCGGAGATAAAGGCCAAGGGGCAGATGACCCGAAATCCCTGGAAGGAGGCCTTCCTCAGTTCCAACATCAAATTCGTCGGGATCGCCACCATCGTGCTGATCGGGCAGGGGGTGGTCTGGTACAGCGGCCAGTTCTGGGCGCTCTACTTCCTGCAGCAGGTTTCCAAGGTGGATGCATTGAACTCCGCCTATATCGTCGGCGCAGCGCTGCTCCTGGCGACGCCGAGCTTGATCTTCTTCGGATGGCTGTCCGACATCATCGGCCGCAAGCCGGTGATCCTCGGAGGCATGCTGCTCGCCGCGATCACCTACTACCCGCTGTATCTGTGGCTGGGCACCGTCACCCAGCCGGACAATATCAACTACCCGACGGCGATCTTCATCATCTTCATTCTCGTCTGCTATGTCGGGATGGTCTATGGCCCGGTTGGGGCATTCCTGGCGGAATACTTTCCCGGCCGTATCCGGTACACCTCGGTCTCGGTGCCGTATCACATCGGCAACGGCTGGGGCGGCGGATTGGTGCCCTTCGTCACCTCGGCGGCCTTCGCGGCCACCGGCAGCGTCGGCTACGCGCTGATCTATCCGATCGTCGTGCCTGCCGTCTGCTTCCTGCTTGCGCTTTACCTCATGCCCGAGACCCACAAGGTCAGCATTTGGGAGCCGGTCGAGCCCAGAGCGGGTTGAGATTGAGGAGACGTGCCCAAAGTGCGGGGCTCAGCCCCGCACTTTGGGAAGGGGAGCAATTGACCTATCTCACGAGGTAGGTCTCGATCTTGCCGATGCCCTTCAGATCGAGGGCGCGTCGCGGCTCGAGCGTCCACCGGCCATGCAGGGCGCGCCTCGTCGCCTCCGAGATCTGAACGCTGTCGGGCACGCCTTGGGATTCGAGACGGCTCGCAATGTTCACCGTTTCCCCCCAGACGTCGTAGACGAAACGAAGCCGGCCGATCAATCCGGCGACCACCGGCCCCGAGTGGACGCCGATTCGAACCCGGAAGCGGTCGGTGTCGGAGGCTGAGCCCTGCAGCGCTTCCAGCATCGATTTCCCGAGGGCGACGATCCTGTCGGCGTGATCGGCGGAAGGTTCCGGAATGCCGCAGGCGGCCATATAGGCGTCGCCGATCGTCTTGATCTTCTCGACGCGATGCTGCTCGGTCAGAAGATCGAACTTGCTGAACATCGCGTCCAGTCGCCTGACGAGGTCGGACGGCGGCAGCCTTGCGGCGATGGGCGAAAAGCCGACAATGTCGGCGAACAGAATGGACACCTCTTCGAAGCGATCGGCGATGATCTCCTCGCCGCCCTGCAGCCGGGCAACGATCTGGTCGGGCAGGATCGCGTGAACAAGGGAATCGGCGCGCCGCTTTTCCATTTCGATCTGCTCGAGATAGCGGTGCTCGCGGTCTAGCCAGCGTTTCTTTTCGAGCGTGGAGTTGATCCGCGCCCGAAGCAGGACGGGATTGAACGGCTTCGTCAGATAGTCGTCAGCGCCGGCCTCGATGCAACGGGCCACGGCCGCCACTTCGCTGAGGCCCGATATCATGATGACCGGCACGTGCCGCCATCGGTCTTCCGCCTTCAGCCTTGCGAGGACTTCGATGCCGTTCATGTCCGGCATCAGGATATCGAGCAGGATGAGGTCGAACTCCCCCTCCGCCAGTCTTGCAAGCGCCGAGCGGCCGGAATCGGCCACGACGACGCGATGGCCCTCGTGGCGAAGGCGGCGGCTGAGAAGATCGCGATTGCTGGCGACATCGTCGACCACCAGGATCCTGCCGCCCTGATCGGTCCAGGCCTCCTGCCTGCTCTGGAACAGCAGCCGTTCGAGTTCGGCCGTGTCTAGCCCGGTCTCATCCCGCGATTGAAGCGCCCCGATGGCGGCTCCGCGCGAAAGACCGGCGATGGCGTCGACCTGCTTCAACAGCTCGGAGGCCGCGGCCAGAATTACGCCGAGGTCATCCTTCAGCGTGTGCGGCTGCGGCTCTCCGGCCTCTTCGAGGATCATCTCGGAATAGCCGATGATGGCGTTGAGCGGTGTACGAAGATCGTGCCGCAGCCGTGCCTCCGCCTCGGCGGCGTCTCCGCCCGGGCATCCCGTCTTTGCGTCGACGAGGCTCTCGATAAAACTGTTCAGTTGTCTTGCTGCGGCACCGATGCGTTCCAGGTCGGCGAGCAGCTCGAGTGCGCCGAGATCGCGCGCCTGTTCGAGCAGCAATTCCTGAAACCCCAGGATCGCCTGTGCCGGGCCGGCCATCCGCTGCGCCACATGGGTGGCAAGGGCCTGACGCTGAAATTCGTTCCCGACGCTCATTTTCAACGCCACTCAGGGAGATGCGGTGAGCAATTGTTCGATCTTCCGGACAAGCTGCGTCAGGTCGACCGGCTTGCTGTCATAGTCGTCGCAACCGGCATCCAGCGCCATGTCCCGGTCGCTGGCCATGGCGTGGGCCGTCAGCGCGATGACAGGTATCCCGGACGTAAGCGGGTTGGCCTTGATCTGTCGGGTCGCTTCCCAGCCGTCCATGACCGGCAGGCTCATATCCATCAGGATCACATCGGGCCTTTCGGAAGCGGCGAGCTCGACGCCGGCCTTGCCGTTTTCGGCAATGAGCACGTCGAAGCCGCGGCGGGACAAACGCCGCGAAAGCATGTCGCGGTTCATTTCATTGTCTTCCACCAGAAGGATTCTCGTCATTTCCGGTCTCCTCCTGCCCGCTGCAGGTTTGCACGGCACGATTTAGCCTTCAGCGGTCGCCGACGGTCTGGCCGGCCGTTTCACGCGATGCGATCTGGCGCTCGAGAGCCTCCACCAGTTGCGACCTGCTGTTTGCCCCCTTGTTGACGACGGCGACCGCCCGCTCGCGCAGCCACCGCAACTCGTTGGCGGAGAGGTCCTTCGACGTGACCACGACCACCGGAATGTTCTGCAGCTCCGGAATTCCCTGCATCTCGCTGAGCGTCTGGAATCCGTCCATTTCCGGCATCAGCAGATCGAGCAGGACGAGGCGCGGCAGAAGCCGTTTCATCATGTCGAGGCCGCGCACGCCGTCACCTGCCTCGTGGACCATCCAATCCCTCTTCACCAGAATGCGCCGCAGGAATTCGCGGGAAGCCAGGTCGTCGTCGATGACGAGCACGTCGCGGTTTCCACCGCCGCAAGCCTCGACGGTCCGGATCAGCTTGTCGGTGTCGATCGGCTTGGTCAGATATTCGACCGCGCCGAGCGAGAGACCGAGCTCGCGATCCGCCAGAATGGTCGCCAGGATCACCGGGACGGTGCAGAGGTCGGGGTCGCTCTTCAGCGTGCGCAGCACCGACCAGCCGTCCTGGTGCGGCATGATGATGTCGAGAATAATGGCGTCGGGCCGATGCTCGCGGGCGACGGCTATCCCCTCCGCGCCGCTCGCCGCCTGCATCGAGGCGAGACCCGCTTCCGCCAGCGCCTTTGCGATCAGGTTGCGGGCGGCCGGGTCGTCGTCGATGATGAGCGCGGTGCGGCCCGGCTGGATGATCTGCGATGGCTCGGCTGCCGGCGCCACGCCGGCCTCCCGCCGGCATCGCGCCGGCACTTCCATCGTGAAGACCGAGCCCTTTCCCACTTCGCTTTCGACATCGACGGCGCCGCCGATCATGCGGCTGAAACTGCGGGTGATGCTCAAGCCGAGGCCGGTGCCGCCGTAGTTGCGGGTGGTGGACGCATCGGCCTGCGTGAAGGCGTTGAAAAGCCGGTTCTGCTGTTCCGGCGTCATGCCGATGCCGGTGTCGGAGACCTTGAAGACGAGCCAGTCGCCGTCGGCTCGCTCTTCGCGCCGGGCCGACAGCGTGACCCGGCCGCTATTGGTGAACTTCGCCGCGTTGCTGAGCAGGTTGAAGAGATTCTGGCGCAGCTTGGTCTGGTCCGAATGCATCTCCCCGAGATCGCCGTCGAACTCCTGGATGAATTCGTTGCGGTTCTTCGCCATCAGCGGCGCGACGGTGGCGGTCACGTCGCCGAGCAGCCGGGCGACGTCGAAGGTTTCGAGGAAGACCTCCATCTTGTTCGCCTCGATCTTCGACAGGTCGAGAATATCGTTGATGAGCGACAGCAGATGCCGGCCGGCCGAAGCGATTTTCTCGAGGTCCGGGACCAGCTCGTCCTCGTCATGGTCGCGCGCTTCCTCTATCAGCATCTCGCTATAACCGATGATCGCATTCAGCGGCGTGCGCAATTCGTGGCTCATCGAGGCGAGGAACCGGCTCTTGGCCTCGCTGGCCGCTTCGGCATTGCTCTTGGCACGCTCGAGCTCGACCTGCCTCTGCTTGAGTTCGGTAATGTCGGTATAGACGGCGACCGTCCCACCGTCCGGGATCTTGCGCTTGGTGATGCGCACCCATTTGTCATTGAACCGCCTCTCGTCGACGAGGCCGGCGGGATCGCGGTGGAGGCGCAGGCGTTCCTCGATCCACTCGTCCGGCGCCTTGCCTTCGAGGTCCACTTTCCCTTTTGCCAGGTTCTGCTCCAGGATTTCGCGGAAGCTCTTGCCGCGCAGTTCGTTCGGCTTGTGGCTGGGGAAGATTTCGCAATATTTGCTGTTGGCGACGAGGATACGGTCGTCCGGATCATAGAGCACGAACCCGTCGGAAATCGCCTCGAGCGCCGCGGCGACCGTCCGCCTTTGCCGCTCCGCCTGGTCCTCGAGCTTCTTCTTTTCGATGGCGTTCTGCTGGAACAGCGAAAGCGTTTTCGCCATCGCCCCGAATTCGTCGCCGCCCTCCTGGGGGACCTCGACATCGTAGCGGCCCTCGGTCAGGTCGCCGATCACCCGGTTGAGGCGCCGGAGCGGCCCGACGATCGAGCGCAGGACGAGGAGCGTCAGGAGCGATCCGATCAGGACGACCCCGCCGACGAGGATGGCCGCGGTCGTGGCCGTCTTTTGCGTCTGCGCCACGACCTCGTTGCGGGCAGCCTCAGCATCGGCCTTCACCTGCTCGACAAGCCTGTTGAGGTTCCGATCGACATGGCCGCTATGGGTGCGTGCTTCCGCCAGCAGGGTGTTGCCCAGGATGCGGTTGTCCTGGGTATAGCTTTCCGTTGCCTGTAGCGCCGTCGCGACATAGGCGTCGATTTCCGTGCGGATTTCCCTGACGGCGGCCGGAGAGTGCTTGGCAAGGCGCTCCAACTGGACCTGCAGGCGCTCGCGGGCCTGCTCGGCATTGCGCTGCGAATTCATCAGCAGGCTGACGGAGAGATCGGTCAGCCAGTACCGGAGGTCGCCGAAGGCGACATGCGCCGCCGCCGCCGATGCGGCCCGGTCGAAGAGTTCCTGGGTTTCGGCCATGCGCGCGGCGCTGCGATGGAGCGCCTGCGTCAGGAAAACCGACGATAGTACAAGGCTGATCATGCCGGCCGCGGTCAGCGTCGCGACGCGTGCCGAGATCGGCAGATTGGCGATCCGGCTGGCAAGCCTCGGCGCCGGGACAGGCTTTAGTGGCTGCAACTGCTCGCGAAGCGCGCTCATTGGAACAAGACGATGCTGATCGCACCGCCGAGGTCGCCGGCCTTGCCGCCCTCCTTCGGATAGCCGGTGACGTCGATTTCCCCCTTCGGGACGCCGTGGCAGACAAGGCAGGAATCGGTGTAATACTCTGGCAGCAGCATGCGAAAGGCAGGGCGACCGTTGACGGTCGTCACTTCCGTATAGCTCGCCTCCTTCGGTCGCTGCGGATCCGGGAAAACCTCCTCGATGACCTTCGCCTCCCAGGCATCGGGAAGCGACTTGCGATTGCGCACCAGCACCTCCGGCGCCGTGACGCGGACCAGCGCTTCGTTTCCCACCTTGACGGCGAATTTCTCGTTCATCAGGCGCGCGAAGACGGCTGGAACGAAGCCCTTGAAGGCAATGCCCGGACGATTGATGTCGTCCTGATGCTCGTCGATCACCTCGCGCATGGCGTCGACCTGAGCCTGGAGCAGCTTGCGGTCGCGCTCGGCCAGATCGTCGGAGATCAACGGACTGCCGGTGCGCTTGCCGTAAAGCGCGATCGCTTCGGCCGTGAACCGTTCGCCGTCGAGATGCTTGTCGGCGACGGCCGGATCGTTGATGAGCGACTGATAGTTCGAAAGGACGCTTCGGGCCGCCCTGAGCAACTCGGCGAGCCGCGTCCCGGTCGCGACATCGGCAGCCTCTTCGGCCGGTGCCGGAGGCGACAGCAGCATGCAACCGGAGAAGACAGCGACTGCGCAGTTCCGCGTGAAGCCTTTAAGAGTCCCCATGTTGCTTTCCTCCGCAAGGAAGCACAAGGCGGAAAAGATAGCACAGGAAGCATACCGGAAGGAGTCATCTCTGGAACATGAACTACCCAGGCTTATGTCGCGAGAAGTACCATTTTTGGTGAGCCAGCAGCGGGAAGCCAAAAGGAAGTTGTAGCCCTGCCTGTCGTGCGTAGTTTACGCGGGCTCAATTCGGGCAGGGGACTTATTTCATGAAGCAATTTGTTTTGGCTGCAGTCACCCATGGGGGCCCATCGCATTCTCATCGGCGGCTTCGGCCGAATACCTGACTTTCACGTTGAAAAACGACACAGGCGCGACGCTCGTTCGTTTCCACACGTCGCCGGTCGGGGTCGAGGAATGGGAAGATGATGTGTTCGGCAGCCAGGTTTTGGACCGGGCGAAACGATCGAGCTCACGATCGCGGATGGCCGCGACGTGTGCGAGTACGACATGCGTTTTGAGTACGACGAGAACTCGAATCTCGAATCGACGGTAGATAAGCGGGATCTCTGCAAGCTGGGGCCTTACTCGATTCACGAGTAACGCTGTGAGCGAAAGGCGATCCCGTGTATTCGACAGCGGGATTGCCGTTGCGACTCGGTGGTCAGACACCGGTCGCGACCGCAGCTCGGACGGCACCGCCTCGGGCTACAGACTAGACGCCCTCTTTGACGGTAAAAGGCGAATGATCCGCCGCCTGAGACCGTCGAATGCTTTCCAGACCCCCGCATGTGCTTGCATCACCGATGTTGCCTGCAGCAACAGCCATGGAAAACTCACCTGAAGTTTGAGAGAGATAGGGCAGCGCGTAA
Source organism: Sinorhizobium fredii (assembly GCF_002944405.1). Classification (NCBI taxonomy): domain Bacteria; kingdom Pseudomonadati; phylum Pseudomonadota; class Alphaproteobacteria; order Hyphomicrobiales; family Rhizobiaceae; genus Ensifer; species Ensifer fredii. Next base: position 114,848 of record NZ_CP024307.1, read on the forward strand.
GCTTCTATGGCTGCGCGGGCTTCCGCGACCGCGAGCTGGACCCTCGCCGCCTCCTTCGGCTGATAGCGATACCAATGATCCTGCCGCTCCGGGCGCTGAAAGCCGATGCGCTGGCGTGCCCTGCAGTCATGTTCCGCAACTCTGGCCTTTGTCGGCCGGGTGTCGAGGGTCACGCCGATATTGACGGTGAAGCGGGAATCGAGCTCTGTATTGTTCATCGACCGCTGTACGGAAATGACCTGCACGACGCAGTCCATACGCCGATTCCAAGTCTGGCCATGTCTCAGAAAGCCGACTGATCGGAGGTACGGTGCCAGCTCCTGGCCGATCACTCGTTCGAAAGCGCTCATCGGTGCAAATCGCGTTGGTTGGTGGCAGTTTCCCGGCAGCCGGGCAGTCGACACTCTTACCTGATCGGCACGACGGAATTAGGATCGCCCCATGCGGGGATGCCCTGACCGGTACCGGTCAGGGCGATTCTTGATCTCGAGGCCTGAAAAAAAGCCATGGCACGGCAATGCGGCCGCAAACGTTACGAGTGTGATCACCGAGCGTCAGAGGTTGTGCCAGAGCGAAGATGAACATACATAGTTGCATTGCTTTTGCAACTAGAAATTAGGGGTTCTGGGAGTTGCGCGGAAACGCTGGTCTTCGTGTCGGCCGACTCCCAAACCGCTCGAATAGCAGAAGCTCTCAGCGCCATAGCTGTGGCGCTCACAGACCCGCCAGTTAATCGCCGCACCATGACATTTTCGCTTGTAACTCTAGTCGCTAGAGGTTTTAGCCTGCTCTGAAGCTAAGAGGAGCAACGCATGAGAGGTCGGGTTCGGGAAAGCAGATATCGCGTAGAAGGCATGGATTGCGCGTCCTGCGCCGCGAAGATCGACACCGCCGTCAGGCGCGTCGCCGGTGTCGAGGAGGTCAGCGTCTCGGTGACTGCGGCCACGATGATGGTCCGGCATGCCGACCACGACAATATCGGCCCGGCAATCGTGCGCAAGGTGGTCGGGCTTGGTTACGGGCTCTTGCCACTGGCCGGGGAAGTGTCGCAAGGATCGTCGCCTCCTGGCGAGCATGCTTGCTGCGGCCATGCGCATGCCGCGCCAGGTGAGGATCACGGTCACAGACACTCACACGAGGTCTCGTCCGCACGCTCCGCCGACCTTCCGAATACTGGCGCCACCGCGAATCAAGTGCGCCGAGCGGAGTCATGGTGGAGAACGAAAAAGGGCAGGCTGACCGTTGCCTGCGGCGTCGCGCTCGCCGGGGCCTATGGCATTGGAAAGCTCTTTCCTGTGACCGAGCCGTGGATATTCACCCTTGCCATGCTTGTCGGCCTGCTGCCGATCGCCAGACGCGCAGTCATGGCCGCTCTCGCCGGGACGCCGTTCTCCATCGAGATGCTGATGACCATCGCGGCGGTTGGCGCCGTCTTCATCGGCGCCGGAGAAGAGGCGGCGATGGTCGTGTTTCTCTTCCTGATCGGCGAACTCCTCGAAGGGATCGCCGCCGGTAAGGCGCGGGCGAGCATTGAAGCGCTGACGGCGCTTGTGCCGAAAACGGCGCTCATGGAGGCGGGGGGCCGCATGATCGAGGTTCCGGCGGAGAGCCTGCCGGAGGGCGCCATCATTCTTGTCCGCCCCGGTGAGCGGTTCGCCGCCGACGGCGTGGTCCTGACCGGCGAGAGCGGCGTCGACGAAGCACCGGTGACCGGCGAGAGCGCGCTTGTCCTGAAGGGGCCCGGCGACGCCGTCTCTGCCGGTACGGTCAACGGCGATGGCGCCTTGCGGCTGCGCGTCACCGCCGCTGCCGCCGACAACACCATCGCCCGCGTCATCAGGCTCGTCGAGGAGGCGCAGGAGACGAAAGCGCCGACGGAACGGTTTATCGACCGCTTCTCCCGCACCTATACGCCGGCCGTGGCCCTGGTCGCCGCCCTGGTCGCGATCGTCCCGCCGCTCTTCTTCGGCGGCCTCTGGCAGGAGTGGATCTACAAGGGGCTCGCCCTTCTGCTGATCGGCTGCCCCTGCGCCCTGGTCATCTCCACCCCGGCGGCGATCGCCGCGAGCCTCTCGGCCGGCGCGCGCCGTGGCCTGCTCATCAAGGGCGGCGCCGTGCTCGAGAACATCGGCAAGGTCACCGCCGTCGCCTTCGACAAGACCGGCACGCTCACCGAAGGTAGGCCGTTGGTGACGGATATTCTTGGCTTCGATCGAGCCGAAGCGGAGGTCCTCAGCCATGCGGCCGCCCTCGAACAGGGCTCCAGCCACCCGCTGGCGCAGGCGATCCTGTCGCGTGCCGAGGCCGATGGATGCGCATTGCCGACCGCCACCGACGTCAAGGCCCTCGGCGGCAAGGGTGTCAGCGGCTGGGTGGCGGACGTGGACCTTTTCCTCGGCGCGCCGCAGGAGGCTGACCGCCGCGCGCCATTGACGGCAGAGCAGAAGGCGCAGGTGACCGCGCTGCACGGCCAGGGCAAGACCGTTTCGGTGCTGATCGCCGACGGTCGCGCGGCCGGCGCGCTCGCCATGCGCGACGAGCCGCGCACCGATGCGGCGACGGGCGTGAAGGCGCTCGCGGAGCGCGGCCTTCGTGTGATCATGCTCACGGGCGACAACCGGCGCACGGCGGAGGCGATCGCCGGCCGGCTCGGGATCGAGGCGCGCGCCGAACTCCTGCCGGAGGACAAGCAGCGCATCATCGGCGAATTGAAGAGCGAGGGTTACGTGGTCGCCAAAGTCGGCGACGGCATCAACGACGCGCCGGCTCTGGCAGCTGCGAATGTCGGCATCGCGGTCGGCGGCGGCACCGACGTGGCGCTCGAGACGGCCGATGCCGCCAGCCTCCATGGGCGCGTCACGGATATTGCCGCGATGGTGACGCTGTCGCGGCAGACGATGCGCAATATCTACCAGAACATCGCGATAGCGCTCGGCCTCAAGGGCGTCTTTCTCGTGACGACCGTTGCCGGCGTCACCGGCCTCTGGCCGGCGATCCTGGCCGATACCGGCGCCACCGTCCTGGTGACGATCAACGCGCTGAGACTGCTGCGAACGCCCATCGATCCCTGAGGAATTTTGCCTTTCGCCGGCAAGAGCCTAGGACCCCTGACCCCTCACATGCCTGTGCATATTCATGCTGGACTCTCACCGGCGATCCGATGAGAGTATAAGGAGATCGCGATTTGAGGCTTTCGCGCCGGAAAATCGATGATAAACTTATACCAAATGGTAAAAAATTGCCGGCACGGTCTTGGGGCAGGGCCGAAGCGGGCAAGAAGGGGATCGCAGGCCAATATGGACAATATTGCCATCGAATTGCGCGGGATCGACAAGAGCTTCGGTCCGGTCCATGCCAACAAGGACATCAATCTCAAGGTTCGCAAGGGCACGATCCACGGCATCATCGGTGAGAATGGCGCCGGGAAATCGACGCTGATGTCGATCCTCTACGGCTTCTACCAGGCCGACAACGGCGAGATATTCGTCGACGGCAAGGAGGTCGCCATTCGCGATCCGAATACGGCGATCTCCGTCGGCATCGGCATGGTCCACCAGCATTTCATGCTGGTGGAGAATTTCACCGTGCTCGAGAACGTCATGCTCGGCGCCGAGGACAGTCAGATCCTCAACAAGGGCATCGCCAAGGCGCGCCAGGAACTGAAGCGGCTCGAACGGGAATATGCGCTCGAGGTCAATCCAGATGCGCTGATAGAGGAACTGCCGGTCGGCCTGCAGCAGCGGGTGGAGATCCTGAAAGCCCTCTACCGTAGGGCCGACATCCTCATCCTCGACGAGCCGACCGGCGTTCTGACCCCGGCCGAGGCCGACCATCTCTTCCGCATCCTCGGCCAGCTCAAGGCTCAAGGGAAGACGATCATCCTGATCACCCACAAGCTGCGCGAAATCATGGCGATCACCGACGAGGTCTCCGTCATGCGCCGCGGCGAGATGGTCGCGACCCGCACGACGCGCGAGACCTCGGTCGAGGAGCTTGCCGAGCTCATGGTCGGCCGCCGCGTGCTGCTGCGCGTCGAAAAGGGCGAGGCGAGCCCCGGCGACGTGAAGCTTGCGGTTGAGGGGCTGACCGTCAAGGACAGCCGCGGCGTGACCATGGTCGACGACGTCTCCTTCGAGGTCCGCGCCGGCGAGATCGTCGGTATTGCCGGTGTTGCCGGCAACGGCCAGTCGGAACTGCTCGAGGCGATCGCCGGCATCCGAAAGGCGACCTCCGGAACCGTGCTTTTGAACGGCAGGTCCGTCGATGTGACGGGCCACAGGGATCCCGCCGAGCTCCGAGCCCGCGGGCTGGCGCATGTCCCGGAAGACCGGCATCACGTCGGTCTGGTCCTCAAGTTCGAGGAGAGCGAGAACGCCATTCTCGGCTACCACAACGACCCGCGTTACCTGAAGGGCGCCTTCCTCGACATCGACGCGATCCGCAAGGATGCCGAGGAGAAGATCGCCAAATACGACATCCGTCCGCCGAATGCGCGGCTGAAGACCGCCAATTTCTCCGGCGGCAATCAGCAGAAGATCGTCCTTGCCCGAGAAATGGAGCGTGGCCCCGATGTGCTGATCATCGGCCAGCCGACCCGCGGCGTCGATGTGGGCGCGATCGAATTCATCCACAAGCGGATCATCGAGATGCGCGACCAGGGCAAGGCCGTGCTGCTCGTCTCCGTCGAGCTCGACGAAATCCGCTCGCTTTCCGACCGTATCCTGGTGATGTTTGCCGGCCGCGTCGTCGGCGAGCGCAGCCCGGAGGCAACGGAGGGCGAACTCGGCCTGCTGATGGCCGGCGTCGAGGGCCGCAAGGAGGCCGCAGAATGAGCACACCCTATGCGAAGCTCCCGGGCTGGGTCGAATATGGCCTCATCCCGCTGATAAACCTTGCCGTCGCCTTCCTCGTCGCCGGTCTCGTCGTGCTGCTCGTCGGCGAGAATCCGTTCGAGGCCGCCTACCACCTGATCAACGGCGCCTTCGGCCGCGGCGAATATATCGGCTTCACGCTCTATTACGCGACCACCTTCATCTTCACCGGACTTGCCGTCGCCGTCGCCTTCCATGCCGGGCTCTTCAATATCGGCGGCGAGGGACAGGCCTATGTCGGCGGCATCGGCGTCGCGCTTGCCTGCCTCTGGCTCGACCAAGTGATGCCCTGGTACGTGGTCTTCCCGCTGGCTATCGTCGGCTCGGTCTTCTTCGGCGCTCTCTGGGCCTTCCTGCCGGGCTGGCTGCAGGCCAAGCGCGGGAGCCATATCGTCATCACCACCATCATGTTCAACTTCATCGCCTCGAGCCTGATGGTCTATCTCCTGACGCGCGTCCTGAAGCCGCTCGGCTCGATGGCGCCGCAGACGCGGACCTTCGCAGAGGGCGGCCAATTGCCGAAGCTCGACTGGCTGCTGTCGATCTTCGGCCTCAATGTCGGAACGGCGCCGTTCAACATCTCCTTCCTGCTGGCGCTCGCCGCCGCCTTCGGCGTCTGGGTGCTGATCTGGCGCACCAAGCTCGGCTACGAGATGCGCACCATGGGCAATAGCCCCTCGGCGGCCCGCTATGCCGGCATTCGGGAAAGCCGCATCACCGTCATCACCATGATGATCTCCGGCGGCCTTGCCGGGATGATGGCGCTGAACCCGATCATGGGCGAGCAGTTCCGCATGCAGCTCGATTTCGTCCAGGGCGCCGGCTTCGTCGGCATCGCGGTTGCGCTGATGGGCCGGTCGCATCCGGGCGGCATCATCCCCGCGGCGATCCTCTTCGGCGTGCTCTATCAGGGCGGAGCCGAGATCGCCTTCGAGATGCCGTCGATCTCGCGCGACATGATCGTCATCATCCAGGGCCTCGTCATCCTCTTTGCCGGCGCGCTCGAAAACATGTTCCGCCCGGCGATCACCCGCGCCTTCGCGATGCGCGGCCAGCGCGCCGCCGCGGTCGTCCAGACCAAGGGAGCCTGAAGCCATGGATTTCTTCCACGTCCTCGTGGTGCTCCTCGAATCAACGATCCGCGTTTCGGTGCCGCTGGTCTTTGCCGCGCTCGCCGGTCTCTTCACCGAGCGAGCCGGCGTTTTCGACATTGGGCTTGAAGGCAAGATGCTCGGCGCCGCCTTCGCGGCCGGTGCCGTCGCCGCCGTCACCCAGTCGGTCTGGATGGGGCTCCTCGCCGCTATCCTCATCTCCATCCTTCTATCGCTGGTCCACGGCTATGCCTCGATCACCCAGCGCGGCAATCAGATCGTCTCGGGCGTGGCGATCAACTTCATTGTTGCCGGCTCGACGGTGATCCTCGGCGAGGCCTGGTTCCGCCAGGGCGGCCGCACGCCGGCGCTTGCCGAGGGCGCCCGGTTCCAGACCATCAATCTGCCCGGCGCGGACGCCATCCGCGAAGTGCCGGTCCTCGGTCCGATCTATGCGGACCTGCTCTCCGGACATTTCCTGCTCACCTATCTCGCCTTCGCCATGGTTCCGGCAAGCTGGTGGATCCTCTACCGCACTCGCTTCGGACTTCGCCTGAGGGCTGTCGGCGAGAATCCCGGCGCGGTCGATACGGCCGGCATCTCGGTGATCTGGCTCAGATACCGCGCGGTCATCTGCTGCGGCATCCTCTGCGGTTTTGCCGGCGCCTACCTGTCGCTGGCGATGACGGCCGGCTTCGTCAAGGGGATGACGGCGGGCAAGGGCTATATCGCGCTCGCGGCGCTGATCTTCGCCAAGTGGCGGCCGAAGAACGTCATGTTCGCCTGCCTGCTCTTCGGCTTCCTCGACGCGCTCGCCATCCGCCTGCAGGGCACGCCCCTGCCGCTCGTCGGCCAGGTGCCGGTGCAATTGATGCAGGCGCTGCCCTATATCCTCACCGTCATCCTGCTCGCCGGCTTTATCGGCAAGGCCATTCCGCCGAAGGCCGGCGGCGTGCCCTATGTGAAGGAGCGTTAATGCATGTCGCCCAAAAGTGCGTAGCGGTTTTGGGATAATGACATGAACAACATGAGGACAGATTATGCCGAAGAATGAACTCTTCGTCGCCGCGCGCGAGGCCATGGCCAAGGCCCATGCACCCTATTCCAAGTTCCCGGTGGGGGCGGCGATCCGCGCCGAGGATGGCAGGATCTATACGGGCGCCAATATCGAGAACCTGTCCTTCCCGGAAGGCTGGTGCGCCGAGACGACGGCGATCAGCCACATGGTGATGGCCGGCCAGCGCAAGATCATGGAAGTTGCGGTGATTGCCGAGAAGCTTGCGCTCTGCCCGCCCTGCGGCGGCTGCCGGCAGCGGCTGGCGGAATTCTCCGGCGCCAGCACCCGCATCTATCTCTGCGACGAGACGGGGATCAAGAAGAGCTTGGCGCTTTCCGACCTGCTGCCGCACAGCTTTGAGACCGAGATCCTCGGATGACCGGCGCGGCTGAATTCCTGCGTGACAAACTCGGCGATCTGTCGCCGCGCCATGCCATCGTCCTCGGCTCGGGTCTCGGCTCGCTCGTCGAGGCGGTCAGCGCGCCGGTCCGCTTTTCCTATGCGGACATACCGGGCTTCCCGTTCAGCAGCGTCTCCGGCCATGCGGGCGAGCTCGTTATCGGCCGCCTCGGCGACGTTCCGGTCGCCATCCTGTCGGGCCGCGTTCACTATTACGAGCGCGGCGACGCCAATGCGATGCGTGCCCCGATCGAAACGCTGAAGCGGATCGGCGTCGAGAATCTGATCCTCACCAACTCGGCCGGATCGCTGCGCGAAGATATGCCGCCCGGCTCGGTGATGCGCATCGCCGATCATATCGCCTTTTCCGGCGCCAATCCGCTGATCGGCGTCGAGAGCGACGATCGCTTCGTCGGCATGACGAACGCTTATGACGCGGCGCTCGCCGTTCAGATGGAAGAGGCCGCCGAGCGGCTCGGCATTCCGCTCGCCCGCGGCGTCTATATGTGGTTCTCCGGCCCGAGCTTCGAAACGCCGGCGGAAATCCGCATGGCCCGCGTTCTCGGCGCCGATGCGGTAGGCATGTCCACCGTGCCGGAGGTGATCCTCGCCCGGTTCTTCGGCATGAAGGTTGCGGCCGCGTCGGTCATCACCAACTACGGCGCCGGCATGACCGGTGCCGAGCTCAGCCACCACGAGACCAAGGAGATGGCGCCTTTCGGCGGCCAGCGGCTGGCGTCGATCCTCAAAGAGATGATTGCGAGCGAAGACTGATATGGCCCCTCTTCCTCAGGAAGTGATCCGCAAGAAGAGGGATGGCGGTCGGCTCGAACCGGCGGAGATACGCGGCTTCATCGAGGGCGTCACCGATGGTTCCGTCTCGGAGGGGCAGGTTGCCGCCTTCGCCATGGCCACCTGGTTCTCGGGCATGAACCGCGACGAATGCGTGGCGCTGACGCTGGCAATGCGCGATTCCGGCGAGACCCTCGACTGGAGCGCGTTCGGCCGCCCCATCGTCGACAAGCATTCGACGGGCGGCGTCGGCGACAATGTCTCGTTGATGCTGGCGCCGATCGTCGCCGCCTGCGGCGCCGCCGTGCCGATGATTTCGGGGCGAGGGCTCGGCCACACCGGGGGTACGCTCGACAAGCTCGAATCGATCCCGGGCTATGACATCCAGCCGCCGCCCGAACTGTTTCGCCAGATCGTCGAGGAGGTCGGTTGCGCCATCATCGGCCAGACCGCCAATCTGGCGCCGGCCGACAAGCGCCTCTATGCGATCCGGGACGTGACGGCGACGGTCGACTCGGTGCCGCTGATCACTGCGTCGATCCTCTCCAAGAAGCTCGCCGCCGGCCTGCAATCGCTGGTGCTCGACGTCAAGGTCGGCAACGGGTCCTTCCTGACGGATCCCGGCGAAACCGAAATCTTGGCGCGTTCGCTCGTCGATGTTGCGAACGGGGCAGGGGTGCACACCTCGGCGCTGATCACCGACATGAACGAGCCGCTGGCGGATGCTGCCGGAAATGCGCTGGAAGTCGGGAACTGCCTTGCTTATCTGCGCGGCGAGAAGGCGGGTACCCGTCTCGATCAGGTGGTGATGGCTTTCGCGGCCGAAATGCTGGTCGCGGCGGGGATTTCGGCAGGCGAGGCCGAAGCTGAAGCCATGGCCCGCCGCGCCCTGCAGAGCGGCGCTGCAATGGAACGCTTCGCCCGCATGGTGCACGGCCTCGGCGGACCTGCCGATGTCGTCGATCGTCCCGACGCTTACCTTGAAAGGGCGCCGGCAATAATTCCAGTGCCCGCCAACCGCGACGGCTACCTTTCGGCGTGCGAGACCCGTGAGCTTGGGATGACGGTCATCGCGCTTGGCGGCGGGCGAACGCGCCCGGACGACCGGATCGATCATCGGGTCGGCCTTTCCGGCCTCAAACCGCTCGGGACAAAGGTCGAGAGGGGCGAGCCGATCGCCTTCGTACACGCCGCCGACCGGCAGCGGGCGGAAGGGGTGAGAGACAGGGTTGCCGGGCTCTATGTGATCGCCGACGAGCCGCCTCAACCGAGCCCGGTCATCCTCTCTTATTTGACGAGCTGGAGCGCACCGTCCTCGACACGATAGGACGATAGCCGGTTGAGGAAGGACATGCCGACGAGCATGCCCGAAAGCGCCTTGTCCGGAAGAACCATGGCCTCGACGTTCCGGAGCGAAATGCCGCCGATCTCGACGCGATCGAGGCTGACCGAGGCCGCTTCGACGATGCCGTTCGCCGTCTGCGCCCGCGCATCGAAGGAGAGGCTGCCGACGGCGATGCCGAACCGCCGGGCCAGGGAAGCATTGATGGCGATCGTGCTTGCGCCGGTGTCGACCAGCCCCTGTTCGGGCCGTCCGTTGATCCGGAACGTGCCGACGAAATGGCCGGAGCGGTCCGCTTCGAGTACGACGGCCTTGCCGCCCGAATAGTTGGCGCCAGCCGGCGTGGCGCTTGCAGCCGTTTGCTGCGGCGACGCGGACTCCTGGCGATCGAGATAATTGGAGACGAGGTCAGGGACGACGAGGGCGAGGGCGGCAAGTCCGCCGGCAAAGGCAATGAGACGTGTCAGCATTCTCGGCTCCGGATATCGGCTGGCGCTTTTCGCCAATTTCAGCGGAGCATCGCTAACGTTACGCAAAAAATCCGCCGGAAAATCCGGCGGCCTCTCGTTTCTTCATCGTCTGGTTAAGAAAGGACGAAGCTATTTGGTGCCGTACATGCGGTCGCCGGCGTCGCCGAGGCCCGGCATGATATAGCCTTTTTCGTTCAGGTGGCTGTCGATCGAGGCGGTGAAGATCGGCACGTCCGGGTGCGCCCCCTGGAAATTGCGGATGCCTTCGGGTGCGGCAAGCAGGCAGAGGAAGCGGATATTCCTGGCGCCCCGCTGCTTCAGCTTGTCGATTGCCGCAATCGAGGAATTGCCGGTCGCAAGCATCGGGTCGACGACGATGATCAGTCGCTCCGAGAGGTTCTCCGGCGCCTTGAAGTAATACTCGACCGGCTGCAGCGTTTCATGGTCGCGATAGACGCCGATATGCGAGACGCGGGCGGACGGCACCAGTTCGAGCATGCCCTCGAGCAGCCCGTTGCCGGCGCGCAGGATCGAGGCGAAGACGAGCTTCTTGCCCTCGAGAATGGGGGAGTCCATCTCCTCGAGCGGCGTTTCGATCCGCTCGATGGTCAGTTCCAGATCCCGCGTCACCTCGTAGCAGAGCAGCGTCGAGATCTCGCGCAGCAGCCGGCGGAATCCTGCGGTCGACGTCTCCTTCTTGCGCATGATGGTCAGCTTGTGCTGCACCAGCGGATGATCGATCACTGTCACGCCGTCCATGGCTTCACCTTCCCCGAGAATTGGCATATCCGCCTTCTTTTCCATGGAATGAGCGGACGCTGCAAGGGTGTTGGCGTGCTTCCGGCGAATATCGCGGCTACATATGCAGTGCCTTGAGCAGCCTCTCTCTCGTCGGCTCGTCCACGAAGGCGGCTTCGATCGCGGTTCTCGTCATCCGGTCGATCTCGCTGTCGCCAAAGCCCATCACATGCGCGGCGATCTCATATTCCTGGGCAAGCGAGGTGTGGAAGAAGGGCGGATCGTCGGAGTTGAGCGTGACGCGGACGCCCGCCTCGTAAAGCGGCCTGAGCGGGTGCGAGAAGAAATCCGGGAACACTTGCAGCGAAATGTTGGAACCCGGGCAGACCTCGAGCACCACGCCCTCCTCGGCAAGTCGCTTGACGAGATCCGCGTCCTCGATCGCCCGGACGCCGTGGCTGATGCGCGAGGGGCGCACATGGTCCAGCGCGTCGCGGACGCTGAACGCGCCGGAAAGTTCGCCGGCATGGATGGTCAGGCCGAGACCGGCGTCGCGGACCACGTCGAAGGCGCGGGAAAACTCGGCGACGCTGTGCAGCCGCTCCTCGCCCGCCAGGTTGAAGCCGGTCACCAGCGGGTGGCGGCGCATGGCCGCATACTCGGCGGTCCGGACGACCGATTCCGGCCCGAGATGGCGGATGCCGGTGATCAGCATGCGCGACTCGATCCCCCTCTTCGCCCTGGCCGCCTCCATGCCGGCCGCAAGCCCCTCGAGATAGGCGTCGGCTCCGAGCCCGATCGTGTTGCCGTGGTCCGGCGAAACGATGATTTCGCTATAGATCGTTCCCGCCTCGGCGAGTTCGGTGAGATAGGTCTCCGCGAGCAACGCATAGTCGCCCTCGGTGCGGAACAGCGAGGCGACCGCGTCGTAGCATTTCACGAAGCTGGTGAAATCCTCCCAGACATAGGCTCCCTCGCGGATGATGGCGCTCGTGTCGACGCCGTATTTGCCCGCCTGCCGCAGCGCCAGTTCCGGCGGCGTGGCGCCTTCTATGTGGCAATGCAGCTCGGCTTTTTTCAGATGTGCGGTCAAAGAAGGCTTCTCCCATATGGACCCGGCGCGATGCCGAGATGTCGGGCGACGGTCTCGCCGATATGGGCAAAACTGTTCGCAACGCCGAACGATCGGCTCCTGAGCGACGGACCGAACATCAGCACCGGCACGCGCTCGCGCGTATGGTCGGTGCCGCGCCAGGTGGGGTCGCAGCCGTGGTCGGCGGTGAGGATCACCATGTCGCCGGGCCGGAGCCGCCGGTCGAGATCGGGCAGCCGGGCATCGAAGGCTTCGAGCGCCGCCGCATAGCCAGGGACATCGCGTCGGTGGCCGTAAAGCATGTCGAAGTCGACGAAATTGGTGAAGACGAGATCGCCCTCTTCCGCCTCTTCGAGCGCCGCGAGGCTCGCGTCGAAGAGCGCCATGTTGCCGTTCGCCTTGGTGAGCTTCGTCACGCCCTGATGCGCGAAGATGTCGCCGATCTTGCCGATGGCGTGCACCTGGCGCCCGGCATCCTCGAGCCGGTCAAGGATCGTCGGCTCCGGCGGCAGGACGGAATAGTCGCGGCGATTGCCGGTTCGGGTGAAATTGCGGGGACTGTCGCCGACGAAGGGACGGGCGATGACGCGGCCGATATTGTAGTCGTCGACGAGCCGGCGAACGACCTGGCAGAGCTCCAGGAGCCGCTCGAGCCCGAAGCTCCGCTCGTGCGCCCCGATCTGGAAGACCGAGTCGGACGAAGTGTAGCAGATCGGCTTTCCGCTTCGCATATGCTCCTCGCCGTGGCGGGCGATGATATCGGTGCCGGAGGCATGGCAATTGCCGAGAATGCCGGGAACGTCGCCTTCGCGGCAGATCGCCTCGACGAGTTCCGGCGGAAACGCATCGCCCTCGGATGGAAAATAGCCCCAGTCGAACCTCACCGGCGTGCCGGCGATCTCCCAATGGCCCGACGGCGTGTCCTTGCCGCGCGAAACCTCGCTGGCGGCGCCGTAGACGCCGTAGACGCGCTCCGGCAGCGGCATACCGGCAGGAACCCGTCCGGTCGCCAGCCGCGCCGCATGGATCAGCCCGAGCGCCGACATGTTGGGGAGGTGCAGGGGACCCTCGCGCAAGCCGGCGCGGTCTCCGGCGCCGGCCGCGCAGAACTCGGCGATGTGGCCGAGCGTGTCGGCACCGAGATCGCCGAATGCCTCGGCGTCCGGGGCACCGCCGATGCCGAAGGAATCGAGCACGAAGAGAAAGGCACGCGCCATTGAACACCCGCTGGACCGGAGCGCGGGCGCGGTCCGGTGCTATTGACGAGCGCGGGAGCGATCCCGCGCAATTTCGCAGGAATAGCGCGGCGCCAAATTCAATGCAATTGAGCGGGAGGAGTGACTCAGCAGTCGGTGCATTCGATCTTCGTGCCGGAGCGCTGGCGGTAATAGGAGGTCTTGGAGAGATCGATCGTGCTCACGTTGCTCGAAAGATCTTGGGAAAAGAGCATCAGTTCGTGCGGGACGACGAGTTCGGTGCGCACCACGAAGGCGTTTACAGCCTCGAGATCGGAGGGAACCGTGGTCGTGGAATTCGCCGGATAAGGCGTGCCGCCGTCCTGGTCGCGCGACCAGAGAACGGTGCCGGTCGTGGTGCCGTTAACCTGTATGCCGGTGATCTTCAGCGTGTAGTCCGTTCCGGCATAGGGGGCCAGGACGCTCTCCGCGACATTGTTCATGCTATCCAGGAAGTCCGTATCGACGCTCGACCCCTGGCTGACCAGATCGGCGACGGTGCTCGAGGCGCGGGCGACCTTGCGCACCACGTTCAGTCCGACCGAAAGCTCGAAAGCGCCGATATAGGCCATGATCAACAGCGGCGCGACGAGGGCGAACTCGACGCCGCCGACGCCGCGACGGTCGTGCGACAGACGCGACAGGATACGCCGGGCGGAGGTCATTCCATGCGAGCGTTCCATGGCGTCCTCAATAGTCTTCGTTGCGGAATGTTGCGGTCGCGACCATCAAATAGTCGTCCGGCATGCTGCTGCCCGCCGACCGCAAGTTGGTGACATAGGGCCGCACGAGATCGGTGATCACCTGCCAGCGGTAATAGGCGCGCACCATCGTGTATTCCTTGCCGCCGCCCGGCGCGAACTGGAAGCCGCTGGTGTCGAGATCGGAGGAATCGCCCGACCCGACCCGCGGCACCGCCGCCGGAAACTGCGACGGATCGGCGACTTGGCGAACATCCAGGTAGAGCTTTTCCGGCTCGTCGACCTCCGTCGCGGAGCAGGTCAGGAGGATGGCGATCTCGTCGCAGAAGGCTTGGCGGAACTCTGATTCGCCCATCTCCTGAGTGATCTCGCCAGTGCGGATCTTGCGTGCCAAGGTGTCGGTCGCATTGGCGAGCAGCTGCTCGCCGGCAAAGGCCACGAAGGTCTCTATCGAGGCGAAGACGACGATGAAAAAGGGCAAGGCGAGGATCGCGAACTCGATCGCCGTGCCGCCCCTTTTATCTCCGAGCAGGCGGCGAAAGAGGGGGCGCGGTGCGCGCCGGTTCGCCGTGGATGCTTTCACTTTTATCGACATTGCGCCGTTCCGTCATGTCACGTCGTGAGCGAGATTCGGGAAGGGCATGCGAATTCGCCTGCACCTCCGCCTCATGCAATTGTCGATAGAATAAGCTGAGACTGTTGAAGAATCGTTTTCCAAGACCCGAAGAATTTTAGTGGTCTTGGAGAGGCCTCAGTTGCTGCTCGACGTCGTTGCCTTGCGCTCGGCGTGGCGCTCGCAGTTCGGCGAGCAGGAGAAGACGGTACGGGTGGTCTGCTTGTAGACGCGCACGGTGTTGCCTTCGTCGATCGACACGAGGATGCGCTCGTCGACAATGGCATTGCCGTCCTGGTCGAGGATGACGAGGTTCGTGGTGCCGAAATTGCGGCCCGTCAGGACGATCGTCTTCGAATCCGCCACCGTCGCGTCGGCGACGTCCGAATTGCCGATGATCACCTTGCTCACCGGCCGATCGAGCTTCAGCACGCGCGCGTGGTCCATATAGACGCGCATCATCTGCTCCGCCGCCTGCGTTGCCTCGGCAACAAAGAAACCGAAAAGCGCGGTTGCGAGGAAGGCAAGGGTGGCGACCTGCTTGGTCGCGAAGTGCGTGTTCATGATGCGTCCCGGTGGCGAATGGCTACTCGCATTCTGGCGTGTTTTGGTGAATGAAAGGTTACATTAGTATTGCGCAATCAACCGGATCCCTTTCCGGAACATCCACCCAAGAAACAGCGGTTGCGCTTTTACTTCACACTAACCGGTTTCCTTAAGCCCGTGGCAATTCGGCCCCGCTAATTTCAGGGTATCCGATCAACGGCAAACAGTTGGCGGACGTGCTGACAACAACGTGAAGTAGGAGAACCTCCATGAAGACCATTTTCGCCCGCCTGATGAAGGACGAGTCCGGTGCAACGGCCATCGAGTACGGCCTGATCGCAGCTCTGATCTCTGTTGCACTCATCACCGGCGCAACGCAGCTTGGTGATCAGCTCGACCTGTTGTTCACGGGCCTTAAGGATGAGATGAAGACCGCCCAAGAAGGCATGTAATTGGGCTCCAGCTTAGCAAAGAACGTAGAGAGCCGTTTCCTTCGAAACGGCTCTCTTTTTCGACCGTAGGTTGTCTCTATCGTGCAGCTTAGGGGGACGGCATGACAATTGCGTGCATTCTGGTCATTCTTCCGTTCTGTCTCGCGCTGGCAGCGTTCTCGGACCTGTTGACGATGACGATCCCGAACCGGGTGTCGGCAATCCTGCTTGGCGCATTTTTCCTCGTCGCGCCGTTCGCAGGTCTCGACCTGGGTCAGATCGGGTTCCATATGGCGGCGGCTGTCCTCGTCTTTGCCGTCTGCTTCTGCCTTTTTGCGGTCAACATCATGGGCGGCGGCGACGCCAAGCTCCTGACTGCCGGCGCCATCTGGTTCGGCCTCGATGCATCGCTCGTCGCCTTTCTGGCGTATGTTTCGATTTTCGGCGGGTTGCTAACTATTGCGGTACTTCTCCTGCGGAGACAGGAGAACGCGATCCTGGCGAGCGGCATTCCGGTACCGCAGCTGCTACTGACGGCAAAAAAGATACCCTACGGCATCGCGATTGCGCTCGGCGGCTTTGCCGCCTATCCCTCGTCGCCGCTGATGGAAGCCGTGTTCGCTCAGCTTGGGTGACAACGGCATAGCCACAAAACGCGGGTTACGTCTCGTTAACCGCGTTCATAAGCGATCCGTTAACTATAATTACACCATTTCCTGATCAATCTGGCCCCGGGGATTTTCAGGGGCTTGGACGATCATGAAACCGGTGCGCATCATCATCCTGGCGGTGGCCGTGGGGTCCGCGGCAATGGCCGGGCTATTGGCGATGAAGGTCACCCGTGCTCCGGCGCAGCGGGCGGCCGAGCCGCTCGTCGAGCAGGCGCCGAGCATCAATGTGCTCGTCGCCAGCAAGAGCCTGCCGGTGGGCTCGCGGCTCGGCGGCGATTCGATCCACTGGATGGCCTGGCCGAAGGACGGCGTCGCCGACGGGATGATCACTGAGGAAAACCGCCCGGCTGCAATCGACGATCTTTCCGGTGCGGTCGTCCGCCTGCCGCTCTTCGACGGCGAGCCCGTCCGCCAGGAAAAGATCGCCGACCCATCCAACCGCATCATGTCGTCGCTGCTGCCGGCCGGAAAGCGGGCCGTCGCCACGGAAATCACCGTTGCAACCGGCGCCGGCGGGTTCATCCTGCCCAATGACCGCGTCGACGTGATTATGGTGCGCAAGTCCGACGGCGACGTCTATCTGACCGAAACCGTGCTCAGCAATGTCCGGGTGCTGGCGATCGACCAGCAGGTCGAAGAGAAGGATGACGGCTCGAAATCCGTCATCGGTACGACGGCGACGCTTGAGCTCACGCCAGACCAGTCGAAAGTGATGACGGTCGCGCAGCAGATGGCCGAGCGCATCTCCCTGGCGCTGCGCAGCGTCGCGGATGCGCAGGAAGCCGATACCGGGGCGGCCGACTATCTCTTGAGCGGCGACGGCCAGCCGAGCATTCAGGTCATCAAATCCGGCTCCATCGTCAAGAGCGATGAAACCACCACCACGCAGAACCAGCAGTAAGATCGGACGGGGCGCAACGTGAAGCGGAGCGGAAACACATTTCGGACCTGTCTCGCAGCCGGTCTTTCATTCTCGCTGGCATTTTCCGGCATGATGCTGCCGGCGGTTCCGACCGCGGAGGCGGCCGCCTCGTCGGTGGTCCGCATCGTCGAGAGCGGCCCGGGCGTGAAGAAAAAGGTCAATCTCGGTCTCAACAAGGCCGTGGTTGTCGATCTCCCGACCGACGCCCACGATATTCTCGTTGCCGACCCGGCGCTCGCCGATGCGGTCACACGTACGTCGCGCCGCATCTATTTGTTCGGCAAAACGGTCGGTCAGACCAATATCTTCGTCTTCGGACCGAATGGCGAGGAGATCGTCAGCCTCGATGTTGCTGTCGAGCGTGATGTCGCCGGCCTCGAAGCCAACCTGCGCCGTTTCATCCCCGACGCCGATATTCATGTCGAGATCGTTTCCGATAACGTCGTCCTGACCGGTACCGTCCGCACGCCGCTCGACTCGACCAAGGCCGTCGATCTTGCCCGCGCCTTCCTGCAAGGCGGCGAAGCGACGACTCGCAACATCACCGCCCAGGGCACCAACGGCGACGCCGATATTTTTGCAGAGGAACGTCAGACCTCGCAGATCGTCAATCTCCTGACGGTCGAGGGCGAGGATCAGGTGACCTTGAAGGTCACTGTCGCCGAAGTCAGTCGCCAGGTGCTGAAGCAGCTCGGCTTCAACGGCCGCGTCTCCGACGGCGAAAGTGGATTAAGCTTCCGCAACCCAGCCAATCTAGGCAACGCGATCGGCGTCGGCGTGAACTCGATCATACAGAACAATGTCGGTGGCACGCTGGTCCAGAGCTATATCAACGCGATGGAGCAGGCCGGCGTCATGCGCACGCTTGCGGAACCGAGCTTGACGGCGATTTCCGGTCAGGAGGCCAAGTTCTATGTTGGCGGCGAATTCCGCCTTGCCGGCCCCCAGGAGATCACGACGGAAGAGGATCCGGCTACCGGACAGCCCGTGCCGGTCGTCGAACGGGAAGTCGAGGATGCCGAGTATGGCATTCGCCTGAACTTTAAGCCTGTCGTTCTTGGTGCCGGTCGCATCAGTCTAGCAATCGAAACAGAAGTTTCGGAGCCGACCTATGAGGGGTCGGTTGTAACGGGAAACAGTTTCAGAGATATTCCCGGCAGTACATTCCTCGGCATTCGCAGGCGCGAGGCCTCCACCAGCGTCGAACTCCCCTCCGGCGGCTCGATCGTCATCGCCGGCCTTGTGCAGGACAATATCCGCCAGGCGATGTCGGGCCTGCCCGGTGCGTCCAAAATCCCGATTCTCGGCACGCTCTTCCGCAGCAAGGATTTTCAACGCAACGAGACGGAACTGGTGATCATCGCGACGCCCTATCTGGTGCGCCCGGTCGCCCGCAGCGCGCTGTCGCGGCCAGACGACAATTTCAATCCCGCCAACGATCTCGAAAGCTTCTTCGTGGGGCGCGTCAACCGCCTCTACGGACGTCCCGAGGCGGCACCCCCAGTCGGTCGCTATCACGGCAATGTCGGCTTCATCTACAAATAGGTCGGGTCATGCACAACCGAAACACTGCTCTCAAAAGACTTGAAAGACCCGCATCGATGTCGACCCGCATCTCCGCCCGGATCGCCGCATTGGCGATCCTTACCGGCCTGCTTGCCGGCTGCGGCAGCAAGGACAGGCTGGCGACCGGCTCGATTCCGGACGATTACCGCACCCGTCATCCGATCGTTATTGCCGAAGGAGAGCGGGTGATCGATATTCCCGTCGCCTCCGGTGACCGGCGGCTGACGGCGGGCACGCGCGACGTCATCCGCGGCTTTGCCACCGAATATCGCAACGCATCGAGCGGCGTCATCCAGATCATGCTGCCGCGCGGTTCCGCCAACAGCCATGCCGCGCAGATCGTCCGCAAGGACATCCGGCGCGTGCTGGCGGCAAGCGGCGTGCCGCCGAAGAGGATGATCGAAACCAGCTACGAAGCGCTTGCGCCGGGCGACGCCGCCCCCATCCGCTTGAGCTATGTCGCGATCACCGCGCAGACCGCACCCTGCGGCGAGTGGCCGGAGGACCTCACGCTGACGATGGAGAACCGAAACTATTACAATTTCGGCTGCGCCTCGCAGTCCAACCTCGCCGCCCAGATAGCCAGCCCGACAGACCTGATCGGTCCGCGCCAGATGTCGCCGGTCGACGCCGCCCAGCGCGGCGAAGTGATCGACGCCTGGCGTGATGCGGCGGCTGACTGAGCGACGGCGGAATGATGCGGGTTTTGAGGAACCAAGATGAGCGCGATTGAATACAACATCGACACCGGCTGCGCCGAGCTTGCGGCGGACGTCTCGCGCCCCGGCGACCTCGATCAGCTCCGGCCTTTGCCGCGCATTTCCATCCATGCCTTCTGCGAAAGCGAGGCCATGCAGCGCCTCATGGAGCGCTGCGGACAGGATCGCCGCATGGCGAAGGTGAGCCTTCGCATCACCGGGGGCAGCATCGCCGCCGCCGCAAACATGTTTGCGAGTGTGTCGACGCCCAATCTCATCATCCTCGAGACCGACACGGAACCGCGATCTCTCCTTACGGAGCTGGCGCCGCTTGCCGAAGTCTGCGACCCGAGCACCAAGGTCGTCATCATCGGCCGTCACAATGACATTGCTCTGTATCGCGAACTGATCCGCAACGGCATCTCCGAATATATGGTCGCGCCGGTGGCAATGGCGGATCTGCTGGCCGCGGTCGCGGCGATCTTCGTCGATCCGGAAGCCGAGCCGCTCGGGCGAAGCCTCGCCTTCATCGGCGCCAAGGGCGGCAGCGGTTCGTCGGTGATCGCTCACAATTGCGCCTGGGGCATTTCCAACCTGTTTTCGACGGAAACCATTCTTGCCGATCTCGACCTGCCCTATGGCACGGCGAACATCGATTTCGACCAGGACCCGCCGCAGGGAATTGCCGAGGCCGTCTCGGCGCCGGACCGGCTGGACGAGGTTTTTCTCGATCGGCTCTTGACCAAATGTTCCGAGCACCTGTCGCTGCTGGCCGCCCCCTCGATGCTCGACCGCGCCTATGATTTTGAGGCGGGCGCCTTCCAGCCGATCCTCGAGATTCTGCAGCGCAGCGCCCCCGTTTCGGTGCTCGACGTTCCGCATGGCTGGTCGGACTGGACCCGCTCGGTGCTCGGCGAGGCCGATGAGGTGGTGATCACCGCCGTCCCGGACCTCGCAAGCCTCAGAAACACGAAGAATCTCCTCGACGCGCTGAAGAAGCTTCGGCCGAACGACCGGGCGCCGCATCTCGTCCTCAACCAGGTCGGCATGCCGAAGCGGCCGGAAATCGCCCCCAACGAATTCTGCGAGTCGCTGGAGCTCGAGGCCGCCGCCATCATCCCCTTCGATGCGGTGCTCTTCGGAAATGCCGCCAATAGCGGCCGGATGATTGCGGAAATCGACAGAAAGTCCCCCGCCGCCGAGACCTTCTCGCAGCTCGCCCATCTTCTGACCGGACGCACGGCGATCAAGAAGGCGCGCAAGGGCGGCCTCGGCAAGGTTCTGGCAAAGCTCGGCAGGCGATAGGCACCCGGCGGCGGAAGGACCGATGCAGCAAGTGGAATGAAGTGATGTTTGGCAAACGCGGAAATGAGGGATTTGGCAAGACCGGCGCGCAATCGCCCGTGGCGCCGCCGGCCATGCCGTCGGCGCCGCCGGCGGTGATGGAGCGTCCTGTCGCACCGGTTCTCGCCGAGCCGGCGGCTTCGGTGCCCCGCGTGCAGCCGGCCGCTCCGGCGCGCCGCCGCACACAGCGGGCCGAGGACTATTACGATACGAAATCGCAGGTCTTCTCAGCGCTGATCGACACGATCGACCTGTCGCAGCTCGCCAAGCTCGATACCGAGAGCGCGCGCGAGGAAATCCGCGACATCGTCAACGACATCATCACCATCAAGAATTTCGCGATGTCGATCGCCGAGCAGGAGGAACTGCTAGACGACATCTGCAACGATGTGCTCGGCTACGGGCCGCTCGAGCCGCTTTTGGCCCGCGACGACATCGCCGACATCATGGTCAACGGCGCCGGCCAGACCTTCATCGAAGTCGGCGGCAAGGTCGAGGAGTCGGACGTCCGCTTCCGCGACAATGCCCAGCTCCTGTCGATCTGCCAGCGGATCGTCAGCCAGGTGGGCCGCCGCGTCGACGAATCGAGCCCGATCTGCGACGCGCGCCTGCCGGACGGCTCGCGCGTCAACGTCATCGCGCCGCCGCTGGCGATCGACGGGACGGCGCTGACGATCCGCAAGTTCAAGAAGGACAAGCTGACGCTGGAGCAGCTCGTGCGCTTCGGCTCGATCACGCCGGCGGGTGCCACGCTCCTGCAGATCATCGGTCGCGTCCGCTGTAACATCGTCATTTCCGGCGGCACCGGCTCCGGCAAGACGACGCTCTTGAACTGCCTGACGCGTTACATCGACGCCGACGAGCGGATCATCACCTGCGAAGATTCCGCCGAACTGCAACTGCAGCAGCCGCATGTGGTTCGCCTAGAAACCCGCCCGCCGAACATCGAGGGCGAGGGCCAGATCACCATGCGCGACCTGATCAAGAACTGCCTGCGCATGCGCCCCGAACGCATCATCGTTGGCGAGGTGCGCGGCCCGGAGGTGTTCGACCTGCTTCAGGCGATGAACACCGGCCATGACGGCTCGATGGGCACGATCCACGCCAATACGCCGCGCGAGTGCCTAAGCCGCATGGAGTCGATGATCGCAATGGGCGGCTATACGCTGCCGGCCAAGACCGTTCGCGAAATCATCGCCGGCTCGGTCGACGTCATCATCCAGGCCTCGCGCCTGCGCGACGGGTCGCGCCGCATCACCCACATCACCGAGGTGACCGGCATGGAAGGCGACGTCATCGTCACCCAGGATCTGATGCGCTACGAGATCGACGGCGAGGACGCCAACGGCCGGATCATCGGCCGCCATGTGTCGACCGGCATCGGCCGGCCGCATTTCTGGGATCGTGCCCGCTACTTCAACGAGGACAAGCGGCTCGCCGCCACGCTCGATGCGATGGAAAAGAACTAGGGCGGCGCTGGAGCGAAGGAACCGATAACTCGATGTTCGGCATAGACATCACCGTTCTGGCACTGGCCGGCCTCGTCGCGATTGCCGCGGCGGCGCTCGCCTACGGTGTGCTCTATTCCCGCATCGAGAACGACAAGAAGGCGGAGGGGCGCCTTCGCCGCGTCGGTGCCGCCGAGACCGACCGCGCCAAGATCAAGGCGGCACGCGACCGCGTCAACGAGATGTCGAAGCGGCGCAAATCCCTGCAGGATTCGTTGAAGGAGCTCGAAAAGAAGCAGCAGGAGAAATCGGCCAACGCCGCCCCGTCGATGAAGAAGCGGCTGGTGCAGGCCAACCTGTCGATCTCCCCGACGCAGTTCTACTTCTTCAGCGCGGCCTTCGGCCTGTTCGCCCTGGTTGTCGTCCTCATCGCCGGAGCCGGCCTGTGGATTGCCGTCGGCGTCGCTCTGATCACGGCCGCGGGTCTGCCGCGCTGGCTGATCGGGGCGATGATCAAGCGGCGCTGCAAGAAATTCCTCGACGAGTTTCCGAACGCCCTCGACGTGATGGTCCGCTCGATCAAGTCCGGCCTGCCGCTGAACGACGCCTTGCGGCTGATTGCCAGCGACGGCCAGGAGCCGGTGAAGACGGAGTTCCGCCGCGTCGTCGAATCCCAGCAGGTCGGTCTCAACGTGCCGGAAGCCTGCGCCCGCATGATCCAGAGCATTCCGCTGCCCGAGGTCAACTTCTTCGCGATTGTCATCGCCATCCAGGCGCAGGCCGGCGGCAACCTGTCCGAGGCGCTCGGCAACCTCTCCAAGGTGCTGCGCGAGCGCAAGAAGATGAAGGCGAAGGTGGGGGCCCTGTCGATGGAAGCCAAGGCCTCGGCCTGCATCATCGGCGCACTCCCCTTCATCGTGGCAACGCTCGTCTATCTGACGTCGCCGGATTACATGATGGTGCTTTTCACCGATCCGCGCGGCCATCTCATCATGGGCGTTTCGGCCGTCTGGATGAGCATCGGCATCTGGGTGATGCGCAATATGATCAATTTCGACATCTGAGGCTGCGATGGACGGCTGGATAAGGACACTCACCGATCCGAACATCCTCATCGCGGTTCTCGTGTCGATGGCGGTGCTTGCGACGTTCTACTCGCTCGCCGTGCCGTTTTTTGAGCGGGGCGACCTTGCCAAGCGGATGAAGTCCGTCGCCACCGAGCGCGAGCAGATCCGCGCCCGCGAGCGCGCCCGGCTGAACGCCGAAGCGGCCGCCGGCAAGGCAAGCCTCCGGGCGCAGCACAATAGCTCGGTCCGCCAGATCGTCGAGCGGCTCAATCTCCGGCGGGCGCTGGTGGACGAAAACACCGTCAACCGCCTGAAGACCGCCGGCTACCGTACCCAGAACGCGCTGAACACCTTCCTTTTCGCCCGCTTCTGCCTGCCGTTCCTGTTTCTGGCGGTTGCCATCGTATATATTTTCGTGCTGGGCAACTTTGCCGAGAAGCCGTTCATGCTGAGGACATGTTTCACGCTCGGCTTCGCCTATCTCGGGTTCTACGCGCCGAATATCTTCATCGCCAATGCGATCTCGAAGCGCCAGCACTCGATCCGCCGCGCCTGGCCGGATGCGCTCGATCTCCTGCTGATCTGCGTCGAATCGGGCGTGTCGATGGAACTCGCCATGCGGCGCGTCGCCGACGAGATCGCCGCCCAGTCTCCAGCGCTTGCCGAGGAACTGGTGCTGACGACGGCAGAACTCTCCTTCCTGCCCGATCGGCGCATCGCGCTTGAAAATCTCGGCCTGCGCGCAGGCCTCGAGGAGGTCAAGGCGGTGATGCAGGCGCTGATCCAGGCCGACCGCTACGGCACGCCGATCGCTCAGGCGCTGCGCGTGCTGGCGCAGGAAAGCCGCGACCAGCGCATGACCGCGGCGGAAAAGAAGGCGGCCGCGCTGCCGCCGAAACTGACGGTGCCCATGATCCTCTTCTTCCTGCCGGTCCTCGTCGCCGTGATCCTCGGCCCTGCCGGAATTCAGGTGGCGGACAAGTTTTAGGCCGGACGCATTCCCGAAGTAGCGATCGCCCCCCGAGAGAACCGTTGCGCTTCTGAATCGGTCCTGCGAGGGAGACGATTTCGCTGCAACCGATTTGGCGTGAAGATGCTGGACCGCGATCAGAAAATCGCCGTCGGATTTACGGCACCGCCGGTCTAGTTCGTATTCCCCTCGTCCGCTTTGGCGAGCTCGGTCCAGGCGCCCTTCTGCGACAGCATCGAGCGCAGATAGGCGACGTTGGCCTCCGCCTGCTCGGGCGTCAGCTCCTGCCGGGCAATGGTTTCGGCCTCCTGGAAACGGCCCTGCAGACCGACGGCAAGGGCGAGGTTCTGGCGGACGCTGCTGCCGGCGCCGGGCTGATCTGCGGCGGAGCGGAGGTAGGTCTCGGCGGTCTTGAGGTCCTTGGTGAGAAGATAGGACATTCCGAGATTGGACAGGATGGTGGGCTCGTTCGGCTGAAGATCCAGCGCCTCGCGGTAGCGCAGGCGCGCCTCGGAGGCACGGCCGAGTTGGTCGAGCACGGCGCCTTCCGCCGATTTCAGCTTCCAGTCGGGGCGATCCGGCGTCTGCGCCCGGCCGATGGTCGCGAGCGCTTGTTCGAGCTGCCCGGCGGCGGCCTGGGTCTTGCCATAGGCGCCGAGGACCTCGCGGTCCGTCGGATGGTTGATCGCCACCTGCTGCATCACCGCGAGCGCCTGTTCGTTGCGGCCCGTCATCCGCAGCAGATTGGCGTAGTTCAAGCCCGCCTCGCGGTTCTTGGGATCGCGCTCATAGGCTTGGCCGATACTTTCCGCGGCTGCCGCGAGCTCGGTGGCGTTCATCGATTGCACCGGTTTCGAGAGCTTCGGGATCGAGCCGGTCGTCAGCTCCTTCCTGCCCTCTTGCCCGGCGCAGCCGCCGAGCGCCAGCGCCATCAGCGCAACCGCGGCTCCGGCTGACAGGCGTTGCATGAAGGAGGAGAGGATGTTTTTCGTCGTCATCGAGTGGTGCCCCAGAATGCGATTGGCACCGGAACTCCGAACATCAACGGCGCAACTTTCACTCCAGCAATAATCTGTTAACCCTAACAGAGCGTTAATTGCGCCATCCCTATCCGTCAGTCGAGGACATTCATGGCTCCCTTCCAGTTCATCGAGCGGCCGTCGCCCTTCAACACCAGTGCCGGCAAGACGCTGCCCATCTTTGCGGTGACGCCGGCGCATATCGATACGGGGAGCATCGACCCGATCGCTCTCGATTGGGCGAGGAAGGCCGGGTTCAAGGCGGAGTCGGGTGCCGTCCTCCTCATTCCTTCTGCCGATGGTCATCTCGGCGGTGCACTGTTCGGCCTCGGCTCAAGGCCGTCGGAGGCCCCCTTCCTGACCGGCAAGCTCGCGCGCAGCCTGCCGCCCGGCAAATGGCACATCGAAACGGCGCCGCTGACCGCCAATCGCCTGGCGCTCGGCTACGGTCTCGGCTCCTATCGTTTCGAGCGCTATAAGTCCCCCAGGCCCGAGGCGCCGACGCTGATGATCCCGGCCGACGCGGACGCGGCCGATATCAAACGGCAGCTCGCCGGCGTCTTCCTGGCGCGCGACCTGATCAACACGCCGACCAACGACATGGGGCCGGAAGCGCTGGAATCGGTTTTCCGAGCGCTTGCCGCGCACTATAAGGCGGATGTCTCGGTGATCTCCGGGGAGGCCCTGCTGACCCAGAACTTCCCGCTGGTGCATACGGTGGGCCGGGCCAGCGCCGAGGCGCCACGGCTCCTGGAGCTGCGCTGGGGCAAGAAAGGGCACCGGAAGGTGACGCTCGTCGGCAAGGGCGTGTGCTTCGACACCGGCGGCCTCGACATCAAGACGGCCGCCTCGATGCATTTGATGAAGAAGGACATGGGCGGCGCCGCAAACGTCCTGGGCCTGGCGCTGATGATCATGGACGCGAAGCTGAAGGTCGAGCTCCGCGTCATCGTACCGGCCGTCGAGAATTCCATTTCCTCCAACGCCTTCCGCCCCGGCGACATCTACCGGAGCCGCAAGGGCCTGACGGTGCAGATCGACAACACCGACGCCGAGGGCCGGCTGATTCTTGCCGACGCGCTCGCCTATGCCGACCAGGAGAAGACCGACCTGATGGTCGACATGGCGACGCTTACCGGGGCGGCACGCGTGGCGCTCGGCCCAGACCTGCCGCCCTTCTTTACCGACGACGAGGATCTCGCCCGCGACCTTTTCGAGGCGAGCCTGACTGTGGACGACCCGCTCTGGCGTATGCCGCTCTACATGGGCTACGACAAGGACGTCTCGGCCCGCATCGCGGACCTCACCAACGCTCCCTCGGGCGGCATGGCCGGCTCGATCACAGCGGCGCTGTTCCTCAAGCGCTTCGTCACCAATGCGAAGAGCTGGGTGCATTTCGATATTTACGCCTGGGCGCAATCCGAGCGGCCGCATTCGCCCGTCGGCGGCGAGGCGCAGGCGATCCGGGCGCTTTATCACCATATCGGGCGGTTGGCGGGGTAGCCTTGCTGTCGTCGCCTGCGCCTCATCCCGCTACCGCGACCTTCTCGCCATTTTGATGGGGAGAAGGGATGTGCGGCGCCTCTTTCCCGCGACGCCGAAGGGGGTGCGCGGCTTGCCCCTGCGGCCCGGCGATAAAGAAACGCTTGCGTAACGATCCTCTGGCTATGGTGCGGGAACGTGACTTACGCAGGAGTTTGCCTTGCCGGTCGAACTGACACCCTCGCAAGCGCTGGGGCTTTGGCATGCCGTCTCGATCGAGCAGGTCCGGGTCGACAGCCGCGATCTGACGCTCCGCCAGATGGCGATCCTGCTCGAAATCTATCTCGTGCCGCCGCCGCACACGGTGCGCGGTCTTGCTGCCAAGCTCGGCGTGACGAAACCGGTGATCACCCGCGCTCTCGATACGATGGGGGCGCTCGGCCTCGTCGATCGGGTGCGCGACGAGCGCGACAGGCGTAATGTGGTCATCAAGCGGACCGTCGAGGGCGCGCTCTATCTTGAAAAATTCGGCGATCTGATCATCAATCAGGGCCGCAAATTGTGAGTTCAGCCATGCCCGAAGTGCTCGATCGCCGTCTCAATGCCTATCGCGAGGACCTCGCGGAGGAGCGCCTGCGCGGCCTCGTTGAAGCGAAGCGCTTCGTCGAAGGGACGCCGGCTGTCGTGTCCGTGCCCGTGGTGCCGCTGAGGGCGAGGCCGGATCTTGCCTGCGGCACCGACACGGAAGTGCTCTATGGCGAAACGGTTCGCGTGCTCGACGCAGCCGACGGATGGGCCTGGGTCAAGTCGGAACGCGACGGCTATGTCGGCTACGTGCCGCAGGACACGGTGGGGCAGGTTGGTGCGGCGGCAACCCATATCGTCACCGTGCCGCGAACATTTGCCTATCGCGGCGCGGACCTGCGCTTTCCGCTGGCCTTTGCACTTTCCATGGGAAGCCGGATCAATGTCGTCGGCGAAGCGGAGACACGCGGCACCCGCTATGTCCTGCTCGACGGTGGTCTGGCGGTGGTTGCCAACCATTGCACGCCGGCCGATGCGCCGATCGGCGACGACTATGTCGCGATCGCCACCCGTTTCATGGAAACCCCCTATCTCTGGGGCGGCCGCTCCGGCTTCGGCATCGATTGCTCCGGCCTCGTGCAATTGGCGATGCAAATGACGGGGCGGGAGGCGCCGCGCGACACCGACATGCAGCTCGCTCTCGGTCAGCCGATCGGCCGCGACGAGCTCGCCCGGGGCGATCTCGTCTTCTGGAAGGGCCATGTGGCCATCATGGAGGACGAGGAGACCCTTGTGCATGCCAACGGCCATACGATGACGGTGGCGCGCGAGGGGCTCGACGATGCGATCCGCCGCATCGGCTGGCTCTACGGAGAGCCGACAGGGTATCGACGACCTTGAACTGTTTGCATAGATGCGCTCCTGTAGGGGAGTGACGCCTTGCGCGCCGGCCCAAGCTGCACCGTCCGGCCCGCATGCCCGTCATTCTCAGCTTCAATAGCCGGCTACCTTATCCACCACATGCTCCAGCGGCAGGCCGCTTTCGAAGCGGGTGATCTGCTCTTCGACATGGGCAAAGAGTGCTTTGACGTCGGAGGAGGCGGCGACGTGCGGCGTCACATAGACGTTCGGCATGTCCCAGAAGCGGCTTTCGGGCGTCAGCGGCTCTCTTTCGAAGACGTCGAGCGAGGCTCCACCCAGAACGCCTGAATCGAGGCATTCGAGGATGTCGGCTTCGACCTGGCTGCCGCCGCGGCCGGCATTGATGAAAACCGGTGCGCCGAAAGGTCCCTTGCGGCTGAGCTTCCTGAAGAGGGCTGCGTTGAAAATGCCCCTCGTATCCGGCGTCAGCGGCAGCAGCCCGACCAAAAAATCCGTCCGGCCGAGGAAGGAGTCGAGGCCGGCGGCATCATAGGTGTCGATGCCCTCGACGGTTCGCTTGGTTCGCGACCAGCCGATGACCTCGAAGCCCATCACCGCGAGCTTGCGGGCGGCGTCCTGGCCGAGCACGCCCATTCCCATGATGCCGACGGTAACGTCGGCGGCTTCCGGTTGGCTTAGGTCCCGCCACTCGCGATTGCTGGCCAGCGCCTCATAGGCGCGATGTTGGCGCAGATGCAGGAGGCATTGCATCACCACCCATTCGCTCATCCGGGTCGTCAGCGTCCGGTCGACGAAGCGCACCAGCGGCACATCGGGCAGGCCCGGCAGCGTCAGAACGTGATCGACACCGGCGCCGCCGGAAAAGACGACCTTCAGGTCCGGTGCGCGAGAGAAGAGGTCGGGCGCCGACTTCCAGACCACCGCATAATCGATCGCCGAGAGGTCCCGGCCGCGATGGGACGGATCCGCGAGGTTGATCACCTCGCGTCCGGAAAAGGCGCCCTTAAGGGCGGCGCCCACTTCCTCCGGAATGAATTTCAGGTCGACGATGATGGGGCTCTTGGCAGGCATTCGGACGCTCTACTGACGGATGGCGGAAAGGTTGACGGCCTCGAGATTGAAGGCGGCGGCCATCAGCGCCTTGGTATAGTCTTCGACGGGCGCCTCGAAGATCCGTTCGGCCGGTCCCTGTTCGACCACCTTGCCGAGCCGCATGACGATCACCTCGTTGGCGAGCGCCCGCACCACCTTCAGGTCGTGGCTGATGAACAGATAGGCGAGATTGTGCTTGCGCTGCAGATCGCGCAGGAGGTCGACCACTTGCGCCTGGACGCTCATGTCGAGGGCCGAGGTCGGCTCGTCGAGCATGACGAATTGCGGCTTGAGGACCATTGCCCGTGCAATCGCGATGCGCTGCCGCTGGCCGCCGGAGAATTCATGCGGGTAGCGCCAGCGGGTGGCCGGGTCGAGCCCGACCTCCTGCAGCGCTGCGGCAACGCGTGCATCGCGCTCGTCGTCGGAGAGCGCCCTCTCATGAATCTTCAGCCCCTCGCCGATGATGTCGGCGACCGACATGCGCGGGCTGAGGGAGCCGTAAGGATCTTGGAAGACCACCTGCATGCGGTTCCGGAGCGGCCGCATCTCGCGGAAACTATAGGCGTCGATGTCCTGGCCGACGAAGGCGATCCGTCCCTTCGACGAGATCAGCCGCGTCAGCGCCAGGCCGAGCGTCGTCTTGCCCGAACCGGATTCGCCGACGACGCCGAGCGTCTGGCCGGCACGCAGCGTCAGATCGATGCCGTCCACCGCCTTCACATGATCGACGACACGGCGCAGGAAGCCGGCCTTGATCGGGAACCAGACCTTCACGTCCTTGCCTTCGACGACGATCGGCTTCGATGGGTCGGAAGGCGGCGGCTCGCCCTTCGGCTCGGAGGCGAGCAGATGCCGTGTATAGGCATGCTGCGGATTGGCGAAGATCTCGGCGGTCGGGCCGGTCTCGACGATCTTGCCCTTGGTCATCACGCAGACCCGGTCTGCGATCTTGCGGACGATGCCGAGGTCATGGGTGATGAACAGCATGGACATGCCGTGCTGGTCCTTGAGCGACTTCAGGAGTTCGAGGATCTGCGCCTGGACGGTGACGTCGAGCGCGGTGGTCGGCTCGTCGGCGATCAGGAGTTCCGGCCGGTTGGCGAGCGCCATGGCGATCATCACGCGCTGGCGCTGGCCCCCGGAAAGCTGGTGCGGATAGGCGCCGAGCCGCTTTTCTGCCTCGCGGATGCCGACCTGATCGAGGAGCTCCAGCGTTTTCGCTCGCGCCGCGGGCCCCTTCACGTCCTGGTGCAATTCGAGGATTTCGCCGATCTGCTGCTCGATCGTGTGCAGCGGATTGAGCGACGTCATCGGCTCCTGGAAGATCATGGTGATGTCGTTGCCGCGCACATGGCGCAATTCGGCATCGCTCGCCTTCAGGAGATCCTTGCCGTTGAAGAGGATTTCGCCGCTCGGATGGCTCGCAGCCGGGTAGGGCAGGAGCTTCAGGATCGAATTCGCCGAGACCGACTTGCCCGAGCCGGATTCGCCGACAAGCGCCACCGTCTCGCCGCGCTTGATGTTGAAGGAGATGTGGTCGACGGCGATGGAGGTGTTGCCGCCCTGGTGGAAGGCGACGGAGAGATCGCGCACGGAGAGGAGGGTGTCTGTCATCGTCGTGGCGCTCACCGGAATGTCTTCCTCGGGTCGAAGGCGTCGCGCGTTGCCTCGCCGACGAAGATCAAGAGCGACAGCATGACCGACATGGCGCAGAAGGCGGTAAGCCCGAGCCAGGGTGCCTGCAGGTTCGATTTCCCCTGGGCGATCATCTCGCCGAGCGAGGGCGAGCCGGGCGGCATGCCGAAACCCAGGAAGTCGAGCGAGGTGAGCGTTGTGATCGAGCCCGACAGGATGAAGGGCAGGAAGGTCAGCGTCGCCACCATCGCGTTCGGCAAGAGGTGCCGGTACATGATCGTGCCGTTGCCGACGCCGAGCGCGCGGGCCGCATTGACGTATTCGAAATTGCGGGCGCGCAGGAATTCGGCCCGCACCACGCCGACAAAGCCGACCCAGGAAAAGAGCAGCATGATGCCGAGCAGGATGAAGAAGCCCGGCGGCAGGATGGCGGCGATGATCAGCAGGATGTAGAGCACCGGCATCGACGACCAGATTTCGATGAAGCGCTGCAATAAAAGGTCCGTCCAGCCGCCGAAATAGCCCTGCACTGCCCCGGCCGAAACGCCGATCACCGCCGAGGCGAGAGTGAGCGCCAGGCCGAACAGCACCGAGATGCGGAAACCGTAGATCATGCGCGCCATGACGTCGCGCGCCTGATCGTCCGTACCCAGCCAGTTCAAATTGCCGAGTATGCAGCCGCGATCCGCCGACCCTTGCGGATAGGCCGAGCAGCGCTCCTCCTCGCTCATCAGCCAGAAGGGCGCAGTCGGCGCCGAATGCGGAATATTGGAGTTGACGGTCTGATAGGAATAGCGGATCGGCGGCCAGATCATCCAGCCATTCGCCTCGATCTCGTCGCGGATGAAATCGGAGCGGAAGTCGGTCTCGGCCAGGAAGCCGCCGAATTTCTCTTCCGGGTAATCCACCAGCACCGGAAACAGGATCTCGCCCTTGTAGGAAGCAACGATCGGCTTGTCGTTGGCGATGAACTCGGCGCAGAGGCTGAGGCCGAAAAGCACGAGAAAGATCCAGAGCGACCAGTAGCCGCGCCGGTTTGCCTTGAAATTCTGCCAGCGGCGCCGGCCGATCGGCGTCAGCCAGCCCTTTTCCGGCGCTTGTGAATAGGTCGCGACGGTGCTCATCAGACGTCCCTCCGCTCGAAGTCGATGCGTGGGTCGACCCAGGTGTAGATCAGGTCGGAGATGAGGCTGACGATGAGACCCATCAGCGAGAAGATGTAGAGGGTGGCGAAGACGATCGGATAGTCGCGCTTGACGACGGCGTCGTAGCCGAGGCGGCCGAGCCCATCGAGGGAGAAGATGTATTCGATCAACAGCGAGCCGGTGAAGAAGGCGGAGATGAAGGCGCCAGGGAAGCCCGCGATGATGATCAGCATCGCATTGCGGAAAACGTGGCCGTAGAGCACCTTGCGCTCGCTGAGCCCCTTGGCGCGTGCCGTCGTCACATATTGCTTCTTGATCTCGTCGATGAAGGAATTTTTCGTCAGCAGCGTCGTCGTCGCGAAGGCCGAAAGCAGCAGCGTGATCAGCGGCAGCGTCATGTGCCAGAAGTAATCGAGGATCTTCTGGTACCAGGGAAGCTCGTGGAAATTGTCCGAGACGAGGCCGCGCAGGGGGAACCAGTCGAAGAAGGAGCCGCCGGCGAAAATCACGATCAGCAGGATGGCGAAGAGGAAGCTCGGCACCGCGTAACCGATGACGATTATGCCGGAGGTCCAGACGTCGAAGGTCGAACCGTCGGAGACCGCCTTCCGGATGCCGAGGGGAATCGAGATGGCGTAGGAGAAGATCAGGATCCAGACGCCGAGCGAGATCGACACCGGCATTTTCTCGATGATGAGGTCGACGACCGAGGTGTTGCGGAAGAAGCTCTCGCCGAAATCGAAGCGGGCATAGTTCCACATCATGCCGAGAAAGCGCTCGAGCGGCGGCTTGTCGAAGCCGAACTGCTTCTCGAGCTTGGCGATGAATTCCGGATCGAGCCCCTGCGCGCCGCGATAGCGCCCGCCCTCGTCGCCGCCTCCCTGCAGGAGATCGCCGCCGCTGCCGGAAAGCCGATCGGAGCCGGCTGCATTGGTGAGGTCCGAAATCACCTGCTCCACCGGGCCGCCCGGCGCGAACTGCACGACGGCAAAGGAGATCGCCATGATGCCGATGATCGTCGGGATCATCAGGAGCAGCCGGCGCAGGATATAGGCACCCATCAGGCGAACCTCTGGATCGACGTATGGGCGGAGGCCCGCACCCGCGAAGCATCGGCATGCCGTCTATGGTGTCTCAACCCTTGCGTCTCCTTGCGGCTGTCAAGTCCGGATCGTGCCTGTGGGCTTGTTTCAATGATTCGTTTTTTGCATTTGGAATCGAGACGCCATCGAAGTGCAAGGACTTCATTTGGCAGCGGCGTTTTTCGACCACCAGGCATCCGGGAAGCCTGTCCCGTAGTACGGAAGCTCCTTGGGACGGGCGAGATGGTTCCAATAGGCAACGCGCACCGACTTCGAGTAGAACAGCGGCACGACGTAGTGATGGGCAAGAAGAACGCGGTCGAGTGCCCGTGTCGTTGCAACCAGTTCCTCGCGGTTCGGAGCGAAGATGATTTTCCGTATGAGTTCGTCGATGGCCGGATCGGCAATGCCGGCATAGTTCCGTGATCCCGGCTGGTCGACCGAGGCCGAGCCCCAGTAGTCGATCTGTTCGTTGCCGGGCACCAATGTTTGCGCCCAGATGCCATAGATCATGTCGTAGTCGAAGCTTCTGATGCGATTGGTGTATTGCGAGTCGTCGACGGTCCGTATGCGAGCATCGATGCCGATCTTCTTCACGCTGTTGACGAACGGCGTGACCGTGCGCTCAAAAGACGGATTGGACAGAAGGAGTTCGAAGCTGAAGGGCTCGCCGGTCTTGGCGTTCACCAATCGGTTGCCCTTGAGCGTGTAACCTGCGTCCTTGAACAGTTCGAGAGCCTTGCGCAAGTTCTCGCGCACCTTCTGCGGGTCGCCATTTACGGGGTTCTTATAGGGCGTGGTAAAGACGGCGGCAGGAACCTTGTCCTTCAGTTCCTCAAGGATTTCCTTCTCGCGGCCTTCGGGAAGGTTGGAGGAGGCAAGCTCGGTGCCCCAGAAATAGCTGTCGACGCGCTGGAAGGCGTTATGGGCGAGGCTGCGGTTCAGATCCTCGAAGTCGAAGGCGTAATTCAGCGCCTCGCGCACCCGCTGATCCCTGAATTTTTCGCGGCGCATGTTCGGCACGAAGGCCTGCATAATTCCGGTCGCGCGCAGGGGGTTCTCTATCTCCGCGCGGATCACGCGCCCGTCTTTCATGGCCGGAAAGTCATAGGCCGTCGCCCAATGGCTTGCGCTGTTGTCCTGGTAGAAATCGATGTTGCCCGCGCGAAAGGCTTCGAACTGCACGTTCCTGTCGCTGAAGTAGGCATAGGTGATCGCGCCGAAATTGTACTGACCGACATTGACGTTGAGGGTCTTGGCCCAATAGTCGTCCCGCAATTCGAAACGGATCGAGCCGCCCGGCTGGAACGAAGCGATCTTGTAGGGTCCGGAGCCCATGACCGGTTCCAGCGTTGTGCGGCTGATGTCGCGCTTGTTGCCCTTGGCGTCCTGCCCTTCCCACCAGTGCTTCGGCACGATCGGGAACTGGCCGAGAATGTTCGGCAGTTCCTTGTTGTTCTTCTCGTCGAAGCGGAAGGTAATATCGCGCTCGCCCGTTTTTTCCGCTGAAACCACGTGGCGGTAATAGTTGGTCAAAAGTGGATTGTGCTCCTTCACCATGTCGAAGGAAAAGACGACATCCTCCGGCGTCACTGGCTTTCCATCGGCCCACTTGGCCTCCGCGCGCAGACGAAATGTGGCTGAGGAAATATCGTCGGGATAGGAGACTCCCTCGGCTAGCAATCCGTAGGATGTGGTGATCTCATCCTCGGCGGATTTCAGGAGCGTTTCAAAGACGTGGGATGCTACGCCGGTCGCCGCTTCGCCCTTGGCGAGGATGGGATTGAACGTGTCGAACGTGCCGTTTTCCGAGAGACGCAGCTCTCCGCCCTTTGGTGCATCCGGATTGACATAGTCGAAGTGCGGGAAGCCTGCCTTGTACTTGGGCTCATCGATCGACGACGTGCCATGGCGCCAGACGGGCTGTTCTTCGGCCCGCGACGCAGGAGAGAGGAGAAGAAGCGCTGCTGTGAAAAGCGTGGCAGGAAGGCCAAGTTTCAAGGTCCTGCGGGAGTTTGGCATCTAGCCGGTACCTCTTATATTTCAATCTTCTTTTTTGAGAGAATAGGCCAAATCTGGGCAATTGACAGGACTTGCCCAAAATCAGGCGAAATTTTTCAGTCACATCCGGGTGAGTCGCAAGGCTGATGCAACCGCGGCGAATCAGGATAGTATCGGCGGGATCGAGCCCGCCTGTTGCGCGTCGCTGCCGATGGGGGAATGGAATGGGATTTGACACGCGTGCCGCGCTTCGACGCTGCGGCTCCGCACTGCTGGCGCTGATGACGAGCACGGGTCTTCTCGCGACCGATGCCGCCTCCGCCGACGGCACGCCTGCCAAGGAGCTCTTCGGTGCCAGGGCCTTGCCGACCGCGGCGGCGCCGACGTCCTACGGCTTCTATTCCAAGGGCTGCCTTGCCGGCGGCATCGCCATTCCGACCGACGGCCCCACATGGCAGGCCATGCGCCTGTCGCGCAACCGGCGCTGGGGGCACCCCGAGATGATCGCTCTGATCGAGCGCTTCTCCAACGACGCGGCCGAAAAAATCGGCTGGCCAGGGCTGCTGCTCGGCGACATCTCGCAGCCGCGCGGCGGCCCGATGCTGTCCGGCCATGCCTCGCACCAGATCGGCCTCGACGCCGACATCTGGCTGACGCCGATGCCGCAGAAGACGCTCAGCTATGAGGAGCGCGAATCGATTTCCGCGACCTCGATGCTCGACAAGAGCAAGTTCCTGACGATCGACCGCTCCGTCTGGACGCCGTCCCATGCGCGGCTGATCATGCTGGCGGCGAGCTACCCCGAAGTCGAGCGCGTCTTCGTCAATCCGGCGATCAAGAAGAAACTCTGCGACACCTGGCGCGGCGATCGCGCAGCACTCGGCAAGGTGCGACCGATCTACGGCCACGACTACCATTTCCATATCCGCATCAAATGCCCGGCCGGCTCGCAAGGCTGCAAGGACCAGGCCGCAGTGCCCGCCGGCGACGGCTGCGACAAGTCGCTCGCCTGGTGGTTTACCGAGGCACCCTGGGCGAAGCCGAAGAAAAAACCCGGCGAGAAGCCGCCGAAGCCGAGGTTTGCGACGCTTGCCGACCTGCCGAAGGCCTGCGCGCTGGTGCTGAACGGCCCGGCTCCAGCCTCCGAGCAGCAGGCGACCTTCGGAACGGCCTACCATGCTCCGGCCGCCATTCCCGCCGCCGCGACGAGCATCGAAGCCGTCATTGGGGCCGCGGCCGAGACGCCGTTTGCCGAGATCCCCGTGCCGCTGCCGCGTCCGGCGCTGCAATAAGGAAACATGCAGCAGTGTCTTTGCAATTTCACGGCACTCCTGTATAGCCGTTCAAATCGATTTAAATCGGGATCGAAGTGGGATTGCGCCGTGCTCTCCACTCTGGCCCCGTGAGCTTGCCGAGGACGCCGCATGGCCGATCGCAGATGTCTCGCCCTGATCGCCCACGATCAGAAGAAGGATGATCTCGCCGCATTCGCCAAGGCGCACGAGGCCACGCTTTCTAGTTGGAAGATCGTCGCCACCGGCACGACCGGCGGCCGCGTTCTCGACGCCTGCCCCGGCCTCGACGTGACGCGGCTGAAAAGCGGGCCGCTCGGCGGCGACCAGCAGATCGGTGCCTTGATCGCGACCGGCGACATCGACTGCCTGATCTTCTTCGTCGACCCGCTGACCGCCATGCCGCACGACGTCGACGTCAAAGCGCTGATGCGTCTAGCCATCGTCTACGACATTCCGATGGCGCTCAACCGGGCGACCGCCGAGCAGTTGATCGACTTCAGGCGCAACTGATACATCTTCGGAATCAGGCGCAACTGATACATCTTCGGAAATTGTACGCGCGAGCCGGGACGAATCTGCCATGCTGACTGCGAATGACCAGAGCTTCTCCTTTCCGATC
This sequence comes from Sinorhizobium fredii, assembly GCF_002944405.1. Classification (NCBI taxonomy): domain Bacteria; kingdom Pseudomonadati; phylum Pseudomonadota; class Alphaproteobacteria; order Hyphomicrobiales; family Rhizobiaceae; genus Ensifer; species Ensifer fredii. Next base: position 151,693 of record NZ_CP024307.1, read on the forward strand.
TTGATCGGTGATATCGGTGGCACGAACGCCCGCTTCGCACTGCTCGCCGACCCGTTCGCCGAGCCGCTGCAGCTGCCGCCGATCAAGACGGGAGACTTCGAGACGATTGAGGAGGCGCTCAAGAAGAGCATTCTCGATCATGTCTCCGAAAGACCCCGTTCGGCGATCCTTGCCGTGGCGGGGCCGATCAAGAGCGACGAGATCCCGCTGACCAATGCCGGCTGGGTGATCCGGCCGAAGGACATGCTGGCGAAGCTCGGGCTGCAGGACGTGCTGGTCATCAACGACTTCGAGGCGCAGGCGCTCGCGATCGCCGCTCCGGCCGAAGAGGATGTCGTGCAGATCGGCGGCGGCAGCGCCCGGCCGCGGAGTTCCCGCGCGGTGCTCGGCCCCGGCACTGGCCTCGGCGTCGCCGGTCTCGTTTTCGCCCAGGACACCTGGATCCCCGTACCGGGCGAAGGCGGGCATGTGGATATCGGTCCGCGCAGCGAGCGCGATTTCCGCATATGGCCGTTCCTCGAGCCGATCGGAGGCCGCATGGCGGGGGAGCAGATCCTTTGCGGACGCGGCATCATGAATCTCTACCGCGCCGTCTGCGCGGCCGATGGCCTGGAGCCGTCGCTCAAGGATCAGGCGGAAGTGACGACCAGCGCGCTTTCCGGGCAGGATCCGGCGGCGGTCGAGACGGTGTCGCTGTTCTGCACCTATCTCGGCCGCGTCGCCGGCGACATGGCGCTGGTCTTCATGGCGCGCGGCGGCGTCTATCTCGCCGGCGGCATTTCGCAGAAGATCTTGCCGGCGCTGATGAAGCCGGAATTCCGCGCCGCCTTCGAGAATAAGGCACCGCATTCGGCGCTGATGCAAACAATACCGACCTTTGCGGTCGTCCATCCGATGGCGGCGCTTTCCGGGCTTGCCGCCTTCGCACGCGCGTCAAGAGACTTCGGTGTTGCAATGGAGGGACGGCGCTGGCGAAGCTGAGCGGCGGACCGATGCAAGGACTCGCCAAAGCAGCTTCAAACCACTATAGACCCCCGACACGTGGCGCCGACGTGCCACAGCAGGCCAGGGAAAACGGGCTTCTTGAACGCCACGAACAGAAAACAGCGCGCGATGGATTCCGAGACGATCACCGGAATTCTGCGGCGCGTCATCGCTGAGAACGGTTGCGACCACATCCGGGGCTATGCCTTCGCCATTTCCTGCCTGATCGTCGTCGCGGCAACGACCGGTTTCACCGCCTGGATCATGGAAACGGTTGTCAACGAGGCCTTCGCCAACAGGCGGGCGGATATCGTCCTGGTGATCTGCGCGGCCATTTTCGCCGCCTTCGTCCTGCGCGGCCTGGCGACCTACGGTCAAGCCGTCGCGCTGTCGAAGATCGGCAACAACATCGTGGCGCGCTATCAGCGCCGGCTTTACTCCCACATCATGGCGCTCAGCGTCGGCTATTTTCACGAGCATCGCTCGGCGCAGCTTGCGGCGAAGATCAGCCAGAACGTCAGTGGCATACGTGACGTGCTCAACATGACGGTCACGTCGATCGCCCGGGACTTCCTGACTCTGATCGGCCTGATCGGCGTCATGTTCAGCAAGGACTGGCTGCTGTCGCTGATCGTCTTCTTCGTCGCGCCGCCGCTGTTTCTCGGCCTGCGCTACATATCCAGACGTCTGCGTCTGGCGACACGCGAGGCCATCGAGGTCAACAGCCGGGTTCTCGGGGCGATGCAGGAAACGATCCAGGGCATCACCATCATCAAGGCCTTCACGATGGAGAACGAGCTCCGCCGCAAGGTCGAGACGATCATCGATCGGGCCGAGAACCGCGCCAACCGCATCGCACGCCTGAGCGAACGCACGGCGCCGATGACCGAAACCTTCGCGGGCCTCGCCATCTCCAGCGTGCTTGCCTATGCCGCCTTCCGGACGATCTACGGCAACGTGCCCCCGGGTGCTTTCTTCGCCTTCGTCACGGCGCTCTTGATGGCCTATGATCCGGCCCGCCGCCTCGCGCGGCTGCAGGTGTCGATGGAGCGCGCCGCCGTAAATGCCCGCATGATCTACGAGATCCTCGACACGATACCGCATCAGCGCGATCGCCCCGATGCGACCGAGCTCAAGCTCGGTGGGGCGACCGTCGAACTGCGCGATGTCCGCTTTTCCTATGCCAATGGCGACGAGATCCTTAAGGGTGTGAGCTTCCGCGCCGAGGGCGGTAAGACGACGGCGCTCGTCGGACCCTCCGGTGCCGGCAAGTCGACCATCATCAGCCTCATTCCGCGCTTCTACGATCCGCAGTCGGGCGAGATCCTGATCGACGGCCAGAACATCGCCGGCGTTACCAAGCAGTCGCTGCGCAACGGCCTCGCCTATGTCTCGCAGCAGCCGTATCTTTTCGAAGGCTCGATCCGCGACAATATCCGTTACGGCCGTCCCGATGCCACGGATCAGGAAGTCGAGGAGGCCGCACGGCTTGCCTATGCGCACGATTTCATTCTGGCGCAGCCGCAGGGCTACGACACGCCGGTCGGCGAGCATGGCGTGACGCTCTCCGGCGGCCAGCGGCAGCGCCTGTCGATCGCCCGGGCGCTGGTGCGCAACGCGCCCATCCTGCTTCTCGACGAGGCCACCTCGGCGCTCGACACCGAATCCGAGGCCGCCGTGCAGAAGGCGCTCGATCAGGCGATGAGCGGGCGTACCGTGATCGTCATCGCCCACCGGCTCTCGACCGTCGTCAATGCCGACAAGATCGTCGTGATGAAGGACGGCAAGGTCGTCGAGGAGGGATCGCATGAGGAGCTTGCGCGGCGGCCGGACGGTCTCTACGCTCGCCTCCACAACCTCCAGGGCAACGGCGCGGACCTGCCTGACGAAGCGAAAATCCTGTAGATACGAGGAAATCTGGCGATGAGCGAAACGGACATGAAGCTCGTGGTGGTCGGCGCGGCCGGTCGAATGGGCCAGACGCTGATCCGGATCGTTCACGAGACGGCCGGCGTGCGGCTGCATGCCGCGATCGAGCGCTCGAATTCGCCTTTCATCGGCCGGGACGCCGGCGAGCTTGCCGGCCTCGGACCGATCGGCGTCCCCGTCACCGACAAGCCGCTCGAAGCCTTTGTCGAGGCGGAGGGAGTGCTCGATTTCACCGCGCCGGCGGCTAGCGTCGAATTCGCCGGCCTCGCGGCACAGGCGCGCATCGTTCATATCGTTGGCACGACCGGATGCTCCGCAGACGACGAGGCGAAGATCCGCGCGGCCGCCCGCCATGCACGCATCGTCAAGTCGGGCAATATGAGCCTCGGCGTCAATCTCCTGGGCGTGCTCACGGAGAAGGCGGCGCGCGCGCTAGGCCCTGCCGATTGGGACATCGAGATTGTCGAGATGCACCACAAGCACAAGGTCGACGCGCCTTCGGGCACGGCGCTCCTCATCGGTGAGGCAGCGGCGAAGGGACGCGGCATCGATCTTGCGGACCATTCCGTCCGTGTGCGCGACGGCCATACCGGCCCCCGCGCGCAAGGTACGATCGGCTTTGCGACCCTGCGCGGCGGCTCGGTCATCGGCGAGCATTCCGTGATTCTTGCGGGCGAAGGTGAACTGGTGACGCTGTCGCACAGCGCCACGGACCGCTCGATTTTCGCGCGTGGCGCCGTCACGGCGGCTCTTTGGGCGCGCAGCCAGAAGCCCGGCTTCTACTCCATGCTCGATGTTCTCGGGCTCAACTGACACGTCAAACTGCTGAAGGGAAATCGAAATGAGCGGCACTCTCGTCCTCGTCCGGCACGGCCAGAGCGAATGGAACCTGAAGAACCTTTTCACCGGCTGGCGCGATCCGGACCTGACCGAGCTTGGCGTCGAGGAAGCAAAGGCAGGCGGCAAGGCGCTCGCCGAATACGGCATCAAGTTCGACATCGCCTTCACCTCCGATCTCGTCCGCGCCCAGCGCACCTGCCAGATGGTGCTCGACGCCGTCGGCCAGTCGTCGCTGGAAACGATCCGCGACCAGGCGCTCAACGAGCGCGACTACGGCGATCTCTCCGGCCTTAACAAGGACGATGCCCGCGCCAAATGGGGCGAGGAGCAGGTGCATATCTGGCGCCGCTCCTATGACGTGCCGCCGCCCGGCGGCGAAAGCCTGCGCGACACCGGCGCCCGCGTCTGGCCGTACTACCTGACCGAAATCCTGCCGCGCGTGCTCGCCGGCGAGAAGGTGCTGGTCGCCGCCCACGGCAACTCGCTGCGCTCGCTCGTCATGGTGCTCGATCGCCTGACCAAGGAACAGGTCCTGAACCTCAACCTCGCGACCGGCGTGCCGATGGTCTACAAGCTGAAGGCGGATTCCACCGTCGCCTCCAAGGAAGTGCTCGGCGACATGTCGGCCGCGCATTGAGCGCCCACATCCTCGATCGAAGCAAAAGGGGCGCCGCGGCGCCCCATTTTGTTTCATGCCTTTCCCGCTTCCCAGCCGAGGATCGCCCGCTTTCGCGTCAGCCCCCAATGATAGCCGGTGAGTTCGCCGCCCTTGCCGAGCGCCCGGTGGCAGGGCACGACAAAGGAGATCGGGTTGCGGCCGACGGCCGCTCCGACGGCGCGCGACGCGGTCGGTTGGCCGATTTCGCCGGCGATCTTCGAATAGGTCGTCGCCTTGCCGAGCGGAATGTTCAACAGCGCCTGCCAGACCCGGATCTGAAAGTCCGAGCCGATCAGCACGATGTTGAGCGGCTCGTCGGCGCACCAGCGCTCCGGGTTGAAGATGCGGGCGGCATAGCGTGCCGTTGCCGCGCTGTCCTCGAAGTAATTGGCGTTCGGCCAGCGCCGGGCCATGTCCTCGAAGCTCGCCCGCTCCTCGCCGGCGTCGGCAAAGGCAAGGCCTGCGAGGCCGCGCTCGGTCACCATCACCAGCGCCGTGCCGAAAGGGGAAGGGTGGAAGCCGTAGCGGATCGTCAGCCCCGCGCCGCGCGCCTTCCACTCGCCGGGCGACATCGCCTCATGGGTGACGAAGAGATCGTGCAGCCGGCCGGGGCCGGAGAGCCCGACCTCGATGCTGGTCTCGAGCAGCGGCATCTCCTCCTGGCGCAGAAGGCGCTTGGCATGGTCGAGCGTCACCGCTTGCAGGAAGGCCTTTGGCGAAAGACCGGCCCACCGGGTAAAGACCTTCTGGAGCTGCGTCGGCGACTGGCTGAGGCGGCGGGCGATCGTTTCCAGCGACGGCTGGTCGCGGTAATCCTCGGTCAGCATCTCGATGACGTGGCGCACCGTGTCGTAATCGGTGCCGTCCGGGGTGATGTCGATGGGAATGGTTGTGACGACGTTCATGGATCATCTCCTGTCATGCCGCAGGAAACCATGCCGGAGACCGGATAACCACCCGATTCTTGATTCATCTCGACCGCGCCGTGGCGAGCGCCCGGGAGAAGGCGACGGCGAAGGTTTCGCGATCGTCGCGGTTGAGAAACGAACCGACGTCCGTCTGCCGGCCGTCGCCGCTGATCCTCATCGAGACGATGCCGATCTCCTGGTGGCGCTTGATGCTGAAGCGCGCCCAGAAGGGGTTGAAGCGATGCTCGATCATGTTTCCCGATGGCGCGAACTTCCTCACCGACACGTCGGTGCGCGAGACGCTGACCTCCTCGCGGGCGCGCGCCGAATGGTAGTTGAGCCAAAAGGCGCCGAAGAGCAGCACGAAATCGAGGCCGAAGAAGAACACGATCGGCCAGGCGCCGATGACCAGGAACACCAGGACATGCACGGCGCTCATCGCAGCCGCGATCATCAGCAGGATCTTGAACCCTTTGAGGCCGAGCGAGCGGTAGGGGGTGAGTTCCGCCGAAAAGATCGGCGCGTCGTTGATGTGTGTCTCGGCGTTGCCTTCGGTCATAACCAATGACTATAGATGCAGCATGAAAAACGTGAAACGCAAATTGTCGCCGGGACCCGCGAAACCGCGCGCGGCAACGGCTGCCCGCCGATCCACGCGGCAGCGCAGTGTCTATAGCAAGGCGGAGATCGAGGAAATCTTTCGCCGCTTCTCGGTCCAGCGGCCGGAGCCGAAGGGCGAGCTCGAACATGTCAACGCCTTCACGCTGCTGGTGGCGGTGGCGCTTTCGGCGCAGGCGACGGATGCCGGCGTCAACAAGGCGACGCGGCCGCTCTTTGTCGTCGCCGACACGCCCGAAAAGATGATGGCGCTCGGCGAAGACAAACTGCGCGACTATATCAAGACTATTGGCCTTTACCGCAACAAGGCAAAGAATGTCATCGCGCTCAGCCAAAAGCTGATCGCCGATTTCGGCGGCGAGGTGCCGAAGACGCGCGAGGAGCTCATGACGCTGCCGGGCGTCGGCCGCAAGACCGCCAATGTGGTGCTGCAGATGGCCTTCGGCCAATCGACCATTGCCGTCGACACGCATCTCTTCCGCATCGCCAACCGCATTCGCCTCGCACCCGGCAAGACGCCGGACGACGTTGAGGCCAATCTGATGCGGGTCATCCCGGAGACATATCTCTACCACGCCCACCATTGGCTCATCCTGCACGGCCGCTATGTGTGCAAGGCGCGCCGGCCGGAATGCGAGCGCTGCATCATCGCCGACATCTGCAAGTCGCCCGAAAAGAGTTGCGACATTCCGGCGCCGCTTGTCGAATTGCCGCCACAGGTCCTTCCGGTCGCCGGCTGACGACCCAGCTCTTCATGGGTCGATCAAGCGATCGATCAGCCTGTCGATCGCATAGGCATAGTCGGCCCGCGCCGCACCGGCATCGATCTCGAGCGCTGCCCGGTCGAAGGCGGCGGACAAGAGGAAGGCCATCGCCTTGACCGCCTTCTCCTCGAGGCGGTGGGGAGCCATGGCCGCGCTCAATCCTTCTTCGAGAGTTCTGCCGCCATGCGCGGCGTCGATCGCCGCCATCTCGGTGACGCCGAGGACGGCCGGGCCGTCGAGCAGCAGCAGGCGCACCCGGCCGGGAACCGCCATCGCGTCGAAATAGGCGGCTGCCCCGGCGAGCAGCGCCTCGCGCGGCGCGAGGCCGTCGGGAGCGAACTGCTCGATCGTTGCGGCGACTTCGCGCGCCTCCCTTTCTATCACCGCCCGAAACAGCGACTTCTTGTCCTCGAAATGGTGATAGAGCGCGCCGCGCGTAAGCCCCGCCGCGGCGACGATCTCCGGCGTCGCCGTGTCGGCATAGCCCTTGTCGACGAAGAGTGCGTGTGCCGCGTCGATGATGGCGGCGCGGGTCGTGTCCGAGCGTTCGCGATTCGACCGGCGGCTTCTTTCCTGTTGCATACATTCAGCCTGTATGTTAATGAGATACATACAGATTGTATGATAATGATCGATGGAGGAAAAGCATGAAAACCACGAGCTACTATCCGGTGATCATGACCGCCGATGTGCGGGCTACAGCCGATTTCTACGTGAAGCATTTTCGCTTCGAGGCGCTTTTCGAGAGCGACTGGTACATGCATCTGCAGTCGAGCGAGGACGAACATGTCACGCTTGCCGTCCTCGACTACCGCCACGAGACCGTTCCGGAGCAACGTCGCGCCCCGGTTCAGGGTCTGCTTTTGAACTTCGAAGTCGAGGATCCCGACCGGCTCTATGCCGAGATGCGAGACGCTGGGCTTCCCATTCTCAAGGCCCTCTGTGACGAAGACTTCGGCCAGCGGCATTTCATCACCGCCGATCCGAACGGCGTGATGATCGATGTGATCAAGCCGATCCCGCCGAGCGCCGCCTTCGCAGACGCCTATGATGAAAGGGCGCTGCCGGCGTGATGGCGGCATTTTCGCAGCATTGTTAGAGCTCCGGCGCTACTCGCGCGCCTCAAAGGCGGTACGGCTCTTCCAAATGGTCGGAAAACCGCTATTAACGAACACCGGCCATTCAGGAACCGGACGGAGCTCATGACGAAATTCGATGTACTGACGATCGGCAATGCGATCGTCGATATCATTGCGCGCTGCGATGACAGCTTTCTCGTACATAACGGCATCATCAAGGGCGCGATGAACCTCATCGATGCGGAGCGGGCGGAACTCCTTTATTCGCGCATGGGCCCGGCTGTCGAGGCCTCCGGCGGCAGCGCCGGCAACACCGCCGCGGGTGTGGCGAGCCTCGGCGGCCGCGCCGCCTATTTCGGCAAGATCGCCAGCGACCAGCTCGGCCAGATCTTTACCCACGACATCCGCGCACAAGGGGTGCATTTCCAAACCAGGCCGCTCGACAGCCTGCCGCCGACCGCGCGCTCTATGATCTTCGTCACCAAGGACGGCGAGCGCTCGATGAACACCTATCTCGGCGCCTGTGTCGAACTCGGTCCGGAAGACGTCGAGCCCGACGTCGTCGCTCAATCGACGGTCACCTATTTCGAGGGCTATCTCTGGGACCCGCCGCGGGCCAAGGACGCGATCCGCGAGGCGGCAAAAATTGCCCATGCGCACGGGCGCGAAACGGCGATGACTCTGTCGGACAGCTTCTGCGTGCACCGCTATCGGGACGAGTTCCTCGACCTGATGCGTTCCGGCACCGTCGATATCGTTTTCGCCAACAAGCAGGAGGCGCTGGCGCTCTACGAGACGGAGGATTTCGATGAGGCGCTTCGAATGCTCGCCGGGGACTGCAAGCTCGCCGCCGTGACCCTCAGCGAGGAAGGCTCGATCGTCGTTCGCGGCGAGGAAAGGGTGCGGGTCGGCGCGACGGCCGTCGCGCAGGTGGTCGACACGACCGGCGCCGGCGACCTCTATGCGGCCGGCTTCCTCTACGGCTACACGACCGGCAGATCGCTCGAAGACTGCAGCAAGCTCGGCAACCTGGCTGCCGGCATCGTCATCGGCCAGATCGGCCCGCGCCCAATGGTCTCGCTTGCCGGTGCCGCAAGGGAAGCCGCTCTTCTCTAGGGTTGGACAGCTACTTGAAGGCCTCGCCCGGATAGGCGCCCCAGATTTCGCTCTGGGCGATCCAGCCTTCCACCCCTTGCGTCTCGGCATGGCACCAGTCGCCATTGCACTCGCCGATATGCAAAAGCACGCCCGGCTGCATGCGGGCGACGATCGGTGCGGTGCTCTGCGGGTCGCGTCGCAGATTGACGAAGACGCCTTCGCCCTTGCCGCGCATCCACGGTGCGGCAACGGCGGTGCGATCGCCGGAAAGCAGCGCCTGGTTGACCCAGCCTTCCGTGCCGTCGGCGTCCCGGATGCGGCGCCAGTTGTCATATTCCTGGATGATCTCGACGGGAACGCCGTTCTTCAGATAGCGGAAGGCGACGGCGTAGTCGAGGCTCGGCCCGATCCTGAGATTGACGCTCTTGGACTTGAGGCTGACGAAGCGGGGGAGCGGCAGACCGCTCGGACCCTTGGCCGCCTGGGCGAAGGCGGCGGAATTCATGCTGGCCGTTGCGAGGACCGTGGCCAGCAGCAATAGAGAGGCTTTGGAAATGAAGTGACGCATGACGAAGCCCATGTTCCGATCCTAAGCGAAGCCTTGCGGTGTCTCAGCGGAGCCGTTCGCCTTCTCAGGCGCACAAGGCTCGCCGTGGCACGTTGAATTGCCGCATATTCCAAACCTCGGGTCGGTTCCGATCCGAAGAAGCACCCAGAGACGCGCCTCGCCGGGCGCGCGCCGCGAATCCTTTACCCGGACAGCGACTTTCAATTGTCTTCCCCACCGGGTCTGGTAGAAATTGCGGCTATAGGGGAGAACTATCACCCAACTTGGTTAAGGACCCGTCAACGAGGGCCGCTCGCAGGAATGACAAGCAAGAAGAAGCCAACCGTCTACATCACCCGGAAACTGCCGGAAGTCGTCGAAACGCGCATGCGCGAGCTGTTCGACGCGGAACTCAACATCGACGATACGGCGCGCAGCCAGCCGGAGCTGGTTGCTGCGGTGAAGAGGGTCGATGTGCTGGTTCCGACGCTGACGGACCGGATCGATGCGGCGCTGATCGAGCAGGCGGGCCCGCAACTGAAGCTCATCGCGGCCTTCTCGAACGGCGTCGACAATATCGATGTCGATGCCGCCGCCCGCCGGGGAATAACCGTCACCAACACGCCGAACGTGCTGACGGAAGACACCGCCGACATGACCATGGCCTTGATCCTAGCGGTGCCGCGCCGGCTTGCCGAGGGCGCGCAGGTGCTGACCGACCGCAAGGGCGAATGGGCCGGCTGGTCGCCGACCTGGATGCTCGGCCGGCGCATCGCCGGCAAGCGCATCGGCATCGTCGGCATGGGGCGGATCGGCACGGCGGTCGCCCGCCGCGCCAAGGCCTTCGGGCTGTCGATCCACTATCACAACCGCCATCGCGTCAAGCGGGAGACCGAGGAGATGCTGGAGGCGACCTATTGGGACAGCCTCGACCAGATGCTCGCCCGCGTCGATATCGTCTCGGTCAATTGCCCGTCGACGCCCGCCACCTATCATCTGCTCTCGGCGCGCCGGCTGGCGCTGATGCGCCCAGACAGCTACATCGTCAACACCGCCCGCGGCGACGTGATCGACGAGACGGCGATGATCAAGAGCCTGCGGGAGGGCAAGATCGCAGGGGCCGGCCTCGATGTCTTCGAGAACGAACCGGCCGTCAATCCCAAGCTCATCCGGCTTGCCGGCGAGGGCAAGGTCGTTCTCTTGCCGCATATGAGCTCGGCGACGCTCGAAGGCCGCATCGACATGGGCGACAAGGTGGTGATCAACATCCGCACCTTCTTCGACGGCCACCGCCCGCCGGACCGGGTGCTGCCGGGGCGGGATTGAGGCGGCTATCGGGTGTTTTCGGGTGCAGCCGCCGCGCAACGCCTCCCCACAAGGGGATCGTTGTGGGGAGCGGCAATACGGGACGCCGCCCTTATCGCAGCATCTTCCGCATCTCGATCGATGTCGGGCGGGTGAAGCCCGGATGGGCGGAGCGGCCGGTCTCAACGAAGCCCCAGGCCGCGAAGGTGGCGTGATTTTCGGTGAGTTCGATCCGCGTCTGGAGCCTCAGCGCCGGCAGTCCGAGGCTTCGGGCGGTCTCCTCCGCGGCGGTAAGCAGCTGTCGGCCGAGACCTTTGCCCTGATGGCCGGGATCGATGGCGAGCTTGCCGATATAGAGGCAGTCCGGTTCGGGCTTCAAGAACACGCAGCCAAGAAGATCGGCGCCGTTGGCGACGACGAAACCGACCTCGTCCCTCGATTTTTGGCGCAGGGACTCGACCGTCAGCGCATGGGCGGAGGAGGGCGGATCGATCCGCCCGTCCATGGAGGCAAAGGATTTCAGGATCAGCGCCAGGAGCTCCTCGTAGCGATCGAAGCCCGGGTCGAGGCGGAGCGTTTCCATTCCGTCGCTCAAGCCCGGCCGCGCCGGTAGCGGATCGTGTTGAAAGTGGCGGCGAGGCCGTCATAGAGCAGCAGCCGGCCGATAAGCGGCTCGCCGATGCCGGTGATGAGCTTGATCGCTTCCATCGCCTGAAGCGTGCCGATGACGCCGGTCAGCGCTCCGACCACGCCGGCTTCGGCGCAGGCCGGCACCGCGCCCGGCGGAGGCGGCGTCGGGAAGAGATCGCGATAAGACGGATTGGGGTGCCCGCCGGCATCCGCCTCGTAAGGCTTCAACACGGTGACGGAACCGTCGAACCGCCCGACCGCGCCGGTGACGAGCGGAAGGCGCGCCGCCTCCGCCGCATCGGCCGCGAGGTAGCGCGTATCGAAATTGTCCGAACCGTCGACGACGAGGTCGTATTGCTGGAAGATCGCCTCTGCATTTTCGGATGCGAGGCGCAACGCGTGCGGCGCGACTTCCACATGCGGGTTGAGATTGGCAATTGCGGCGGCGGCGCTTTCGACCTTCGGCCGGCCGACATCGCCGGTGGCGTGGATGACCTGGCGCTGCAGGTTGGACAGCGACACGGCGTCATCGTCGACGATGCCGAGCCGGCCGACGCCAGCCGCGGCGAGATATTGCAGCACCGGGGCGCCGAGCCCGCCGGCGCCGATGACCAGCACGCGCGCGGCCTTCAGCTTCTGCTGTCCGGCGCCGCCGATCTCAGGGAGCACGATATGGCGCGCGTAACGGGCGATTTCCGATGAGTCGAGTGCTGCTGCGGTCATGTCCGTCTCCGTGGATGCCTGTCGGCGCCTTTTTTTAAAGCACGCCATGGAGCAGGCGGATGTCACTCCGAAACGCGGCCGTTTGCAACCGTCAGATGGCAGGCCCGTCCGCCGAGCGCCTCGAACATCGCCCGGTCCGTCCCGGTCATGAAGGCCTGACCGCCGAGCTCGTCGACGCGGTCGAAGAGAGCCGCCCGCCGCCCCTGATCGAGATGGGCGGCGATCTCGTCGAGCAGCAGCACCGGCGCGTGCCCGGTCAGGTCGCCGACGAGCCGCGCATGGGCGAGCACGAGCCCGACGAGCAGCGCCTTCTGCTCGCCGGTCGAGCAGCGTTCCGCCTCCATGTCCTTTTCCCGGTGGCGAATCAGGAGATCGCTGCGGTGAGGCCCTTCGAGCGTTCGCCCCGCCGCCGCATCGCGGATGCGGCCGTCGCTGAGCATCGAGAGATAGCGTTCTTCGAGGTCGTAGGCGGGCAGGCCGTGACAATCGTCGAGAAAGCCGGCAAGCGAAAGACCGGCGGACGGGAAGCTGCCGCCGCCTTGGCTGCGTTCCACAAGTGCCGTCAAAAGCCCAAGCATTTCCAGCCGCGCAAGCGCCATCGAGACGCCCAAGCCTGCCATTTCGCGCTCGATCGCGGTCAGCCAGGCGGGATCCGGCCGGAATTCCGAGAGCAGCCGGTTGCGGCTGCGCATCGCTCGGTCGAACTCGCTGGCGCGCCGGCCATGCTCGGGATCGAGCGACAGCACCAGCCGGTCGAGAAACCGCCGCCGATCCGAGGATGGACCGGTGAACAGCCCGTCCATCGCCGGCGTCAGCCACAACACGCGCAGATGGTCGGTGAGTTCGTCGACGGTGCGGGCCGGCGTGCCGTTGAGCCTCAGGCGGCGCGACTGCCCTTCCTCCGCACCCGCCGTGCCCGTGCCGATCTCCACCGGCCCGTCCATGCCCTGGACCGCCGCGAAAACCGAAAAACCGTCCGCCGCGCCCACCCGGGCGACATCCGCATAAGCCGCGCGACGCAGCCCCCGCCCCGGCGAGAGAAAGGAGATCGCCTCCATAAGGTTGGTCTTGCCCGCGCCGTTCTCGCCGGTCAGCACCACATGGCGCTGGTCGAGCTCGAGCGACAGCGCCGCGTAGTTGCGAAAATCACTGAGTTTCAGGCGGCTGAGATAGACCTTATGGGGCATTGCGGGTCCGCGTTCGACGTGCCTGTCAGGTAGGACGAAAGCCCGGCCGAGGCAAGCCGAAAGGCTCTCGCCCGAGGCGTGGACCGGTCACGTGGCCGGGCCCTGCGCCAAACCGCTGTGGGAAAGCCCCGTTTTTCCGCAGCTTCGGAACTTTTCACGGGCGTGCAGGTACAATATGACAGCGGCATGACAATCGACAACGTATGGATCGCTGATGCTCGGCCTGTTTCGCAAGCTCCTCCCCCGTGAAGACCGGTTCTTCGATCTCTTCGAGCAGCACTCGCGCACCGTCTTGGAGGCGGCGGAGGCGCTGAAGGCGTTGCTCGCCGGCGGACCGGACATCGAACGTCATTGCGACCGCATCGTCCAGCTCGAGGACGAGGCCGACGGGATCACCCGGGAGGTCCTGCTCGCTGTGCGCCGCAGCTTCATCACACCCTTCGACCGCGGCGACATCAAGGATCTCATCCAGTCGATGGACGATGCGATCGACATGATGCACAAGACGGTGAAGACCATCCGGCTCTACGAGCAGCAGAGCTTCGATCCCGGCATGCAGGCGATGGGCGCCGCAGTCGTCGAGGCTGCCCACCTTGTCGCCGAGGCCATTCCGCTCCTCAACCGGATCGGCGTCAATGCGCATCGCCTGAGCACGATCGCAGAAGAGGTCACCCGCGTCGAAGGCCGTTCCGACGAGCTGCATGAGCAGGGCCTGAAGGACCTCTTCAAGCGCCATGGCAGCACCAATCCCATGGCCTATATCATCGGCAGCGAAATCTTTGGCGAGCTGGAGAAGGTCGTCGACCGCTTCGAGGATGTTGCCAACGAGATCAGCGGCATCGTGATCGAGAACGTCTGATGGACGCCACACTCGCCTTCCCGCTGCTTGTGGGCCTCATCGGAGTCGCCCTGTTCTTCGACTTTCTGAACGGATTGCACGATGCGGCGAATTCGATCGCAACGATCGTGTCGACGCGGGTGCTGCGGCCGCAATATGCCGTCATGTGGGCGGCTTTCTTCAACTTCATCGCCTTTTTGTTTTTCGGCCTGCACGTGGCCGAGACGCTCGGGAAGGGGATCATCAATCCCGGCATCGTTACGCCGCAGGTCATCTTTGCGGCATTGATCGGCGCCATCGCCTGGAACATCCTGACATGGGTCTTCGGCATCCCGTCGAGTTCCTCGCATGCCCTCGTCGGCGGCCTTGTCGGCGCGGGCCTCGCAAAGGCCGGCTTCAGCTCCATCGTCTGGTCCGGCCTCCTGAAGACCGCCGGCGCCATCGTCATGTCGCCCGGCATCGGCTTCGTGCTCGCTCTCCTGCTGGTGCTGATCGTCTCCTGGCTGTTCGTGCGCCAGACACCGTTTGCCGTCGACAGCACGTTCCGCGGCCTGCAATTCGTTTCGGCCTCGCTCTATTCGCTCGGCCATGGCGGCAATGATGCCCAGAAGACGATGGGCATCATCGCCGTGCTCCTGTTTTCGCAGGGCTATCTCGGGCCGGAATTCCATGTGCCCTTTTGGGTGGTCATCACCTGCCAGGCGGCGATCGCGCTCGGTACGCTGTTCGGCGGCTGGAGGATCGTCCACACCATGGGATCGAAGATCACAAAGCTCAATCCGATGCAGGGTTTCTGTGCCGAGACCGGTGGCGCCATCACGCTGTTTGCAGCGACCTGGCTCGGCATTCCGGTCTCGACAACGCACACGATCACCGGCGCCATCATCGGCGTCGGGTCGGCCCGGCGCGTCTCGGCCGTGCGCTGGGGGATTGCCGGAAACATCGTCGTCGCCTGGGTGATAACAATGCCCGCCGCCGCGCTGATTTCGGCCCTCTCCTATTACGCGGTCGACCTCGTCGGCTAGAGAGCGCGCGCAGCCGCCAGCACAGGTACTGACCGACTCGCCCCGAAATGGTCGGCGCTCGGGGGCCGCCGCGACATTGGCAGTATTTCCGGCGGGGTGTATATATTCGTAGCCTGAGGAATTGTCTCTGGAGGGGACGATGACGGACGTCAAATGGACGATCAAGGGCCGCGAATTCATTCATTGCAATTGCGCCTATGGCTGCCCCTGCCAGTTCAATGCCCTGCCGACGCAAGGGCATTGCAGCGCCGTGGGGGTGATCGAGATCGAGGAAGGCCATCACGGCGATACGCGACTCGACGGCCTGAGGTGCGGGATGATCGTCGCCTGGCCGGGTGCCATCCACGAGGGCAGGGGCGAAGTCGTGCCGATCGTCGACGAGCGCGCCTCGGACGCCCAGCGCGAGGCGCTGCTGCGCATCATGAGCGGCCAGGACACCGAACCCGGTGCGACCTTCTTCCAGGTGTTCTCGACGACCTTCGAGACGTTCCACGATCCGGTCTTCGCGCCGATCGACTTCGAGGTCGACATCGAGAAGCGGACGGCGCGCGTCCGCGTACCGGGATGGATGGAGGCGCGCGGCGAGCCGATCCTCAATCCGGTGACCGGCGATTCGCATCGCGCCCGCCTCAACCTGCCGAACGGGTTCGAGTACGACACCTGCGAGATGGGGCGGGGCTGGGCCGACACGACCGGTGTCCTGCCGCTCTCGCTAGCGGACTCGCACGCCCATTTCGCCAGGATCCATATGACCGAACGCGGCGTGGTGCATTGACACCATGACCGACACCACGCTCGAAGCCCTGTTGCGCCGCGACCGGGCGATCGTCGCGGCGGCGATCGCCGCTCTGGCAGCGATCGCCTGGATCTACATCCTGTGGCTGGCCGCCGGGATGGACGGCATGCCGATGCCGGCGGCGGGTGGCGACGGAGCCATGCCCATGGAACCCGGCATGGACATGGATATGGACATGGACATGGGAGGCGGGACGAGCGCCGGTCCGCTCGACTCGGTGCTGGGGATATCGCCACGTCCCTGGGGCACCGTCGAGGCCGGCATCACCTTGACCATGTGGGTGGTGATGATGGTCGGCATGATGCTTCCTTCGGCGTCGCCGATGATCCTTCTCTATGCCCGTGTCGGACGGCAGAGCCTACGCGACGGCAAGCCTTTCGCTTCGGCTGGCTACTTCACCGGCGGCTATCTCGCCGCCTGGGCCGGCTTTGCGCTGGTCGCTACGCTCGGGCAATGGCTGATCGAAGGCATCCTGCTGACCCCGGCGCTCGCAAGCGCCAGTCGTCTCTTCAGCGGCATTGTGCTGGTCGTCGCGGGCCTTTACCAATGGACGCCGCTCAAGGACGCCTGCCTGACCCAATGCCAGGCGCCGATCGTTTTCCTGCAGCGGCACGGCGGCTTCCGAAGCGATCCGGGCGGCGCCGTGAAGCTGGGCTTCCGCCACGGTCTCTATTGCGTCGGCTGCTGCTGGGCGCTGATGGGCCTCCTGTTCGTCGGCGGCGTCATGAATGTCTTATGGATCGCCGCGATCGCTGTCTTCGTGCTGGCCGAAAAGCTGCTGCTGGCCGGGCGCATCCTGTCGCGGATTGCCGGTTCGGCGCTTGTGATCTCTGGTATCTGGCAATTGGCTGCGGTGCTGGGCTGGCCTGCCGCTGCCATGTGAGAGTGGGTGTGTGTTGTGTGTGGCGCCCCTCATCCCGCTGCCGCGACCTTCTCCCATTTTGATGGGGAGAAGGGGTAAACCGCGCCCTCCAGTCCCCTCTCCCCGTCATGACGGGAGAGGGCTAGTCCCCGGGTTAAACCCGAGGAGAGGGGCAAATGTGAGAGGCGAACTAATCGCTCAGCGTATCGAAGAAATCCTTCATGCGAGAGAAGAAGCCCGCCGATTGCGGATTATTTTCCTTCGACGAGATCTGCTCGAACTCCTGCAGCAATTCGCGCTGGCGCTTGGTGAGCTTCTGCGGCGTCTCGATCTGGATCTGGATATAAAGGTCGCCCGTCTGGTTGGAGCGCAGCACCGGCATGCCCTTGCCCTTCAGGCGGAACTGCTTGCCGGCCTGGGTTCCCTCCGGCACGGTGACGCGCGATTTCGTGCCGTCGAGAGTGGTGACGTCGAACTTGCCGCCGAGGGCGGCCGTCGTCATCGAGATCGGCACGCTGCAGTAGAGATCCGCCCCGTCCCGTTGGTAGAACTCATGCGGCTTGACCGACAGGAAAATATAGAGGTCGCCGGACGGGCCGCCGCGCAGGCCGGCTTCGCCCTCGCCGGAAAGGCGGATGCGGGTGCCGTCCTCGATGCCGGTCGGAATGTTGACCGACAGCGTGCGCTCCTCGGTGACCCGGCCCTGGCCATGGCATTTCGTGCAGGGATCGGTGATCGTCTGGCCGCGGCCGCCGCAGGTCGGGCAGGTGCGTTCGATCGAGAAGAAGCCCTGGGCGGCGCGGATGCGGCCTGAGCCCTGACAAGTGGCGCAGGTCTTCGGGCTGGTGCCCGGCTTCGCACCGGAACCGGTGCAGACGTCGCAGGTGACCGAAGTCGGCACGCGGATCTGCGCCGTCTTGCCGGAAAACGCCTCCTCGAGGGTGATCTCCATATTGTAGCGGAGATCGGCACCGCGTTCGCGGCCGCCTGAAGAGCGACGCTGCCGGCCACCCATCATCTCGCCGAAGATGTCTTCGAAAATGTCCGAGAAGCCGCCGGCGCCGCCGCCGGCAAAGCCATTGCCGAATCCGGCTCCCATGCCCCCCTGCTCGAAGGCGGCGTGGCCGTATCGGTCGTAGGCGGCCCGCTTCTGCGGGTCCTTCAGCGTCTCATAGGCCTCGTTGATTTCCTTGAAGGATTTTTCCGCTTCCTGGTCCCCGGGATTGCGGTCCGGGTGATATTTCATCGCCAGTTTACGGAAAGCGCTTTTCAGCTCCTTCTCGTCCGCGTTTTTTTGAACGCCAAGCGTTTCGTAAAGATCACGTTTCATGCTTCAACGGTTGTCCAGTTGACAAGGCTTGCCAGCGCGAAGGGTCCGACCCTGATTATCTTGCCACAGGATTTAGTAAACCTTGAAGCGCGATACCATAGCCCAAACGTCGTCCGCGTGGTTTTTTGACGGGAATAATGGTGTTCCCGCACCATTTCCCGTCCTTATCGCCTCGTGATGCCTTCGCCTACCCGCCTCATCGGCCGGCTTTTCATGTCACGGCGAGGTCTCGGTATACAGAAAAGCCCGGGATCGCTCCCGGGCCCTGTTCGTCCGAGGACGCGAACCTTATGCCGACCGCTTGCGGTCGTCCTCGTCCTTGACTTCCTCGTAATCGGCATCGACGACATCGTCGCCGTCGCGCTTGGCGTCGGCGGCCGCATCCGCGTGCGCCGCTTCGGCCTGCTGGGCTTCATAGATCGCCTGGCCGAGCTTCATGGAGACTTCCATGAGCGTGTTGGTCTTCGCCTTGATGTCCTCGGCGTCCGGCTCGGACGCTTCGACGGCGGTCTTCAGCGCCGCGATCGCGTCGCTGATCGCCTTGCGATCCGTCTCCGAAACCTTGTCGCCATATTCCTTCAGCGACTTCTCGGAAGAATGGATCAGGCTTTCGGCCTGGTTCTTGGCTTCGACCGCTTCGCGGCGCTTCTTGTCGGCCTCGGCATTGGCCTCGGCGTCCTTGACCATCTTCTCAATGTCGGCGTCGGAAAGGCCGCCCGAGGCCTGGATGCGGATCTGGTGCTCCTTGCCGGTGCCCTTGTCCTTGGCCGAAACCTGGACGATGCCGTTGGCGTCGATGTCGAAGGTCACTTCGATCTGCGGCATGCCGCGCGGTGCCGGCGGAATGCCGACGAGGTCGAACTGGCCGAGCAGCTTGTTGTCGGCCGCCATCTCACGCTCGCCCTGCGAGACGCGGATCGTCACGGCGGACTGGTTGTCGTCGGCGGTCGAGAAGACCTGGCTCTTCTTGGTCGGGATCGTCGTGTTGCGCTCGATCAGGCGGGTGAAGACGCCGCCGAGCGTTTCGATGCCGAGCGACAGCGGCGTCACGTCGAGGAGCAGCACGTCCTTGACGTCGCCCTGCAGCACGCCGGCCTGGATGGCAGCGCCCATGGCGACCACCTCATCCGGGTTGACGCCCTTGTGCGGCTCCTTGCCGAAGAGCTGCTTCACGGTTTCCTGGACCTTCGGCATGCGGGTCATGCCGCCGACGAGAACGACTTCGTCGATCTCGGCAGCCGACACACCGGCATCCTTGAGGGCCGCCTTGCACGGCGCGATGGTCTTCTGGATCAGGTCCTCGACCAGGCTCTCGAACTTGGAGCGCGACAGCTTCATCGTCAGGTGCTTCGGACCGGACGCATCGGCGGTGATGAACGGCAGGTTGATCTCGGTCTGCTGCGAGGACGACAGCTCGATCTTCGCCTTTTCGGCAGCTTCCTTGAGGCGCTGCAGTGCGAGCTTGTCGTTCTTGAGGTCGATGCCCTGTTCCTTCTTGAACTCGGCAGCCAGGTACTCGACGAGACGCATGTCGAAGTCTTCACCGCCGAGGAAGGTGTCGCCGTTGGTGGACTTCACCTCGAAGACGCCGTCGCCGATTTCAAGCACGGAAATATCGAAGGTGCCGCCGCCGAGGTCGTAGACGGCGATCGTCTTGCCTTCCTTCTTGTCGAGGCCGTAGGCGAGTGCTGCCGCGGTCGGCTCGTTGATGATGCGCAGCACGTCGAGGCCGGCGATCTTGCCGGCGTCCTTGGTGGCCTGGCGCTGGGCGTCGTTGAAATAGGCCGGGACGGTGATGACGGCCTTCTCGACCTTCTCGCCAAGATAGGATTCGGCGGTTTCCTTCATCTTCTGAAGGATCATCGCGGAGATCTGCGACGGGGAATAGCTCTTGCCGTGCGCCTCGACCCAGGCGTCGCCATTGTCGGCCTTGACGATCTTGTAGGGGACCATCCCCTTGTCCTTCTGGGTGGTCGGATCCTCGAAGGTGCGGCCGATCAGGCGCTTGATCGCAAAAAGGGTGTTTTCGGGGTTGGTGACCGCCTGGCGCTTGGCCGGCTGGCCGACGAGACGTTCGCCGTCGTCGGAAAAAGCCACCATAGACGGGGTTGTGCGTGCGCCTTCGGCGTTTTCGATTACCTTCGCGTCCTTGCCGTCCATCACGGCGACGCAGGAGTTGGTCGTTCCGAGGTCGATACCAATAACTTTAGCCATGTCGTTCTCTCCTTGCAGCGGACTGTCGGAACCCGGTCAGGCATTCATGGGACAGCCCCTAACGGGATGGTCATTTGCATTTCATCGCAGCCGCGGCTGCGCCGATGCGGCGTATATAAGGACCGGCGTTTCGGACTGCAAGGCATTCTGCGGGCGGATCAGGGGCAAAAGCAAGCCGCCTCTCCGCGGTCCTGAACAGGGCACCGGCGCGCGCGATAGGTGCGCCAGCGATCCGTCAGGCTGGCCTTGCGGTGTGCGCCGCGCTCAACCCCCGGTCAGGAGCTCGAAAAGCGTGGTACGCCGGGTCGCGCCGGTCGTCTCTCCGACGCCTGCCGGCGGGATGGGGCCGCCCGCCGGCTCTTCCATCGGGCGGGACTGATCGGCGGCGACTGCACCGTCCATTGTCGCTGGCCGTTCCGGAAAGGCTGCGGGATCACCAAAGCGGTCAGGCAGGGCCTCGCCGCCGGCGACGGGGCCGGTCTCGTCGAAGACCGGCTGGACACCGGTCGTGCCGAACAGCGGCGAAGGCGAAAGTCCCTGATGGGCGGCGACCATGAAATCGTGCCAGGCCTTGGCCGGCAGCCCGCCGCCGGTCACCTTCTTCATCGACTTGCCGTCGTCATTGCCGAACCAGACGCCGGTGGTGAAATTCGACGTATAGCCGACGAAGAGCGCGTCGCGGAAGGATTGCGTCGTGCCGGTCTTGCCGGCCGCCTCCCAGTCGGGCAGCCGCGCCTTCTTGCCGGTGCCGTCGGTCAGCACCCGCACCATCATCCGGTTCATCTCGCTGACGATCGCCGGGTCGAGCACGCGCGGCGGGTTGTCATAGGTGTTTTCGTAGAGCACCGTGCCGTCGGCGGTGGAGATGCGGCGGATGACATGCGGGGTCGCCTTGAAGCCGCCATTCATGAAGGGTGCGTAGGAGGAAGTGAGCTCGACGAGCGTGATCTCGGACGTGCCAAGCGCGATCGATGCATTGGCCTGCATTTCGGAATCGATCCCGAGGCGATGCGCGAGCTTGACGACGTTCGGCGGTCCCACCTCCATGACGAGCTGGGCGGCGATGGTGTTCAGCGAATTGGCCAGCGCATCGGCAAGGGTCACCTCGCCGCGATATTTCTGGTCGTAGTTCTCCGGCGTCCAATTGCCGATCCTGACCGGCGCGTCGTTCCTGACCGACATGGGGCTGCGGCCGATTTCGAGCGCCGCCGCATAGACGAAGGGCTTGAACGCCGAGCCCGGCTGGCGCTTGGCCTTGGAAGCCCGGTCGAACTGGCTCTCCGCATAGTCCCGGCCACCGACCAGCGCCCGGATCGCGCCGGTGCCGTCGATCGACACGAGTGCCGCCTGCGAGGCGTTGAGCTTGCCGCCCTCCCCGTCGAGGGTGGCGGCGATCACCTCCTCGGCCTTCTTCTCGAGCGTCAGATCGATGGTGGTATCGACGATCAGGTCCTGCTTGATCTCGCCGATCATGCCGGGAAGCTGGTCCATCACCATGTCGGCGACATAATGCTCGGCGCCCGACCAGAAGCTCTTCGCCCGGGTCGGCGTCTGCGACATCGCCGTCTTGATCTCGGCATCGCTGATGAAGCCTTCCTCGCGCATGGCGCCGAGCACCACCTGGGCGCGCGCTTCGGCGGCTTGAGGGTCGCGCGCCGGCGAAAGCCGCGACGGCGCCTTCAAGAGGCCGGCCAGCACCGCCGCCTCGCCGAGATTGACGTCGCGCGCCGACTTGTTGAAGTAGCGCCGCGACGCTGCCTCGACGCCATAGGCGTTGGAGCCGAAGAAGACGCGGTTGAGATACATCGCCAGGATCTGGTCCTTGGTGTATTTCTGCTCCAGCCAGAAGGCGAGCAGCACCTCCTGCACCTTTCGCTCGAGCGTCCGCTCCGGCGAGAGGAACAGGTTCTTGGCAAGCTGCTGCGTCAGCGTCGAGCCGCCTTGAACCATGCGGCCGCTCGTCAGATTGGTCAGCATGGCGCGCGCCAGCCCGAGCGGGTCGACGCCGAAATGCGAATAGAAGCGGCGGTCCTCGATGGCGATCACCGCCTGCGGGATGTAAGGCGACATGTCCTCGAGCGCCAGCGCCTCGCCGCCGGTGGCGCCGCGATTGGCGACGATGTCGCCGTTGACGGCAAGGATCTTGACGTTCGGCGGCCGTTCCGGGATCGACCAGCTCGTCGCGCTCGGCATGCGCGCGCCGTAATAGAGCACCAGCCCGCCGACGCCGATCGCCCCCCAGATGCCGAGCACGACGCACCAATAGGCAAGCCGCCGCAGCGGGGCGAAAAAGCCGCCGCCGGACCCGCCGCCGCGGCTGCGCCGGCTGCGCGTTTCGCGGCCGCCCTTGCCGCTCGGCCGTGCACGCGTGGCCTTGCGTCCGCTGCCGCTGACGCGATCGCTCGCATCGACCCGCAGATCGTCGTCGTCATCGTAGTCGCCGCCGAAGGAAGGCTCGATCCGCTGCCCTGAGTTTCTGCTCGCCATGCCGGAAGGATTGTCCCCTGAAGCCGAACCGGTTGATCGTCGCTCCAGGCGACACCGGCGGCGCGATTGTCGTGCGGCGCCGGTCCTGCCGCTCCGCTCCATGCCGATCCCTCGACTGTAAATGCGGCAATTTAAGGGGGAGTTAAGAATTGACGCTGGGAAAAACCCAACGCCTTCAAAACTTTGGCGGCGCCGGCCGCGCTTCCTGCCATTGGCAGGGCCGCTGCGGCGGCCTTGTGCCCGACAGGCATAACACTAGATATGGAATGCGAGGACCGGCAGCGGCCCGGCGTTCCAGGAAAACGGATCGGCGCCAGTGACCAGAATAAACTGCATTCCACCTTCGGAACTGAGTGGCCCGCATCTGCTCGCCGAATATCGCGAACTGCCGCGCGTCTTTGCGCTCGTGCGGGCGGCCATCGCGCGCGGCGAGACCCCGGGCGATCCACGAAATCCGCCCGCCTATACGCTCGGCAAGGGCCATGTCCGGTTCTTCTACAGCCGGCTTTCCTACCTCGCCAAGCGGCAGGCGAGCCTGATCGCGGAAATGCAGCGGCGTGGCTATCGGCCGACCTATCGCGAGGCCGAAGACCTGCTCAGCGGTTTCCCCTCGGAATGGTGCAATGACTGGAATCCGACCTCCGAGGCCATGACAGTCAATCGCGAGCGTATCCGGGAGCGGCTGGCTGGAACAGCGCGCCGAGACGCCGGTCACGCGGCCGATGATTCGCCCGCCTTGCATTCACTGCAATGCTGCGATGCAACATTGTCGCTATTAAATCAGCCGGAATGACTTATGATCATCCTCATCGAAGCGCTGCACCTCCTCCCGCGGCGCCCGATGCGGGTCGGTTTCACTCCTCCTCCCAGGAACCGGCCAAGTTTGAAAGACCCCGACGCCACCTCCTCCCGGCTCGGGGTCTTTTTCTGTCAACGCACCCGCTTCTCGCAGCGACTGTGGCGCGCGCCCCGAGAAAGTCGTGGTTTAAGCTGCTGGACGCGTGTATCGACGAGCCCATGGGATCCAAGGCTAACGGCTACGTCTTCGCGCTGCTGGCGATCGTCATCTTCTCGATCCAGGACGGGCTTTCCAAACATCTCGGCTCCAACTATCCGCCGGTCTTCGTGGCGATGATCCGCTACTGGGCCTTTGCCGCCTTTGCCGTCACGCTGGCGTGGCGGTCGCCGGCAGGGCTCCGCGCCACCGCGGTGACGAAGAGGCCGCTGCTGCAAATATCGCGCGGCGTGCTGCTGCCGGCGCAGATCGTCGTGGTGATCACCGCCTTCACGGTCGTGGGCCTTGCCCATTCGCAGGCAATCCTGGCGGCCACGCCGATCTTCGTCGCCTTGCTGTCGATGCCGCTTCTCGGCGAGCGCGTCGGCTGGCGCCGCTGGTCGGCGATAACGGCCGGCCTCGTCGGCGTACTCTTGATCCTGAAGCCGGGAGAGGGAACGTTCGACGTCGATTTCCTCTTGCCGCTCGCCGGGGCGCTGATGTTCGCGGTCTATGCGATCACGACGCGGCTCGTCAGCCGCGAGGATTCGGCGATGACCAGCTTCTTCTACACCGGCGTCGTCGGCGCCGCGGCGATCAGCCTCGTCGGCCCGTTCTTCTGGGCGACGCTGTCCGGTCCGGACTGGGTGTGGATGATCCTCCTCTGCGTCACCGGCAGCCTGAGCCACTATTTCCTCATCCGCGCCTACGACCTGCTCGATGCGGTGGCGGTGCAGCCGCTCACCTATCTGCAGCTCGTCTTCGCCTCGATCATGGGTGTGACGATCTTCGGAGAGACCCTGACGGCGAACATGATCCTCGGATCGCTGCTGGTAGCGGCGGCCGGCATCTTCACCGTCTGGCGCGAGCGGGTGGTCGCAAGGCGCAAGGCGGGACTGCCGCCGGCATAGGACGGTTCGGTCGCGTCAACTCAAAATCGTCGTGATCATGACCAATCCTACGGGCCTTTGGTCGGCGATTCGGCCGGCCATGTTCATCCTTGCGAAAGGAAGACGATGAGGCTTCGTTCGATCATGCTGCCATTATTGGCAGCAGCCCTGGCGGCGTTGAGCGCCGAGGTCAGGGCGCAAGAATCCATCCCTTATGTCGACGACCGTTCCGACGGGGCGGCGCTCGTTCGCTCGCTCTATAACGCCATCAACCGCAAGGAATATGCCAGGGCCTATGCCTATTTCGGCGATTCGAAGCCGGTCGGCGAGTTCAAGGCCTTCGCCGATGGTTACGCCAAGACCGAATCGGTTGACATCCGGATCGGAAAGGTGACGACCGAGGGTGCCGCCGGCAGCATCTACTCGGCCGTGCCGGTGGCGATCAAGTCGGTCGAGCAGCAAGGCAAGATCCGCTTCTTCTCCGGCTGCTATGTCGCACGGATCAGCAATCCCTCGCCGCAGGTCCCGCCGTTCACACCCTACCAGATCGAGACGGCGCGCCTCGAGGCGGCAGAGGGACCGATCGACGAGGCGATTCCGGGAGAGTGCAACGCGCCTTGAGGGCGCTTGCATTTGCCGCTCACCCGTAATGACGGGAGAGGGAACGGAAGCCGGCGCGGCATACCCCTTCGACCCGCATGCAGGGAGAAGATCGCGGCAGCGGGATGAGGGGCAAGGCTCCCGATCCGGCGATCTCAGCTACGACCCTTCGCGTCCCGCTGCTCCAGAAAGCGCGAATGCTCGAAGACGAAGATGATGACAAGCGCCAAGACGAACGGGATCAAAAGATAAAGCAGCCGAAAGATTGCCAGCGCCGCCAGCACGTCGGCCGGATCCATCTCGGGCAGTGCGGCGATGAAGACGAGTTCGAGCACGCCGAGCCCCCCCGGCGCGTGGGAGAGCAGCGCCGCCGAGAAGGAGGCGAGGAAGATGCCGAGAACGACGACATAGCCGGGATTGCCGGCTTCCGGCAGCGCGAAGTAAATGATGCCGGCGGCGCCCAGCAGTTCGACCGGGGCGATCACCAGTTGCCGGAGCACGATCGCCGGCCGCGGGTAGTGAAGCTGGAACCATCGGGTGCGCAGCGGCCGAAGCCCTACCAGGCTCCCGAGGATGTAAAGACCGATAAACGTCAGGAGCAGGCCGCCCGTCGTCAGCGACATCTCGATCGGCAGCACCTCGGCAAAGCGTTCGATGATGTCCGGCTTGGCGAGCAGCACGATTGCCGACAGCATCAGCGTGCCGAGGGTGAACGTGAAGGAGCAGAAGGCGACGAGAATGCCGATCTCGCCGGGCGTCAGCCCCTTGGAACGGTAGGCGCGATAGCGCACCACGGCGCCGGAGAACACCGAGGCGCCGAGATTGTGCGACAGCGCATAGGTCGTGAACGAGCAGAGCGTGATGAACCAGATCGAGATGCGGTGGCCGAGATGGTCGAGCGCCAGCTTGTCATAGGCGGCAAGGGCCGCATAGGCGACGAGGGTCGAGCCTATGGCCAGCGACCAGCTTCCGATCGAGATCGCTTGGAAACTGACAATGAACTCGTTCAGTGAAAGTCCACGCAGTTCATGGACCAGCGCACGCACCGAAAAAACGATTGCCGCCAGCCCCACGGCGGGCCAGAAATATGCCTTTAGCCGTGTCATGCTGGCGCCAGGGCGATGGATCGACCGCGGCTTGTGCAGGCATGAAGGGCGTTGCCAGAACGGGCATATCCGCCGTCGCAGAAAGAATCGCGCTGGAGACGCGATGCCTCGATACTCACCCTTGCCAACAGCCCATTCCCATTCTGTGCTTTCCAAAAGGGAAGCATTCCGGCGCGGTGAGGTCAAGCAGCGCTGGCCGGATATCTGATTGGATGTCCTTTCATTGAGGGTCAGCCGCCGCGAACGCCTTCGCAGCGGCTAACGAGAGTCATGCCGCAAGCGCATCAAGGATGCGGATCCAGGAGCGAATGCCTTTGTGGAAGGATGTCAGCTCGTACTTCTCGTTGGGCGAGTGGATGCGGTCGTCGGCGAGGCCGAAGCCGACGAGCAGCGATTCCATGCCGAGCATCTTCTGGAAGTCGCCGACGATCGGGATGGAGCCGCCCATGCCGACGACGATCGCCGGCTTCGGCCATTCGGCGGAGAGCGCCGTCTTGGCGGTGGTGAGAAGCGCCGAGTCGTAGGGAAGATGGATAGCCGGCGAAGCACCATGGCCGTGGAACTCGACCGAGCAGTCCGCAGGAATCTTCGAGCGGACATAGGCGCGGAAGCTCTCGCGAATCTTTGCCGGATCCTGGTCGCCGACGAGGCGGAAGGAGACCTTGGCGGAGGCTTGCGCGGCGATCACCGTCTTGAAGCCTTCGCCGGTATATCCGCCGGTGATGCCGTTGACCTCCGCAGTCGGGCGCGCCCAGGTCAGTTCCAGCACCGAGCGCCCGTTCTCGCCGGAGGGAATGGAAAGACCGACATCGCCAAGAAATTTCTCCGCCGTGCGGCCGAGCATTTCCCAGCTCGCCTTGATCTCGGCCGGCGTCTCCTCGACGCCGTCATAGAAATTGTCGAGTGTCACGCGGCCGGTTTTGTCGTGCAATCCGGCCAAGATGTCGGTGAGAATGTGGATCGGGTTGGCCGCGGCCCCGCCGAAAAGGCCCGAGTGCAGGTCGCGGTCCGCCGCCTTGACGATGATCTCTTCGCCCACGAGACCGCGCAGGCCCGCCGAGATCGCCGGCGTCTCGCGGTCCCACATGCCGGTGTCGCAGATCAGCGCATAGTCGGCCTTGAGCTCGGCGGCATTCGCCTCGAGGAAGGGTTTCAGCGAGGGCGAGCCGGATTCCTCTTCGCCTTCGAAGAGAATGGTGATGCGGCAGGGAAGCGCCCCCTGCGTCTCCTTGTAGGCTCGCACTGCCTCGACGAAGGTCATAAGCTGCCCCTTGTCGTCGGAGGTGCCGCGACCGGTGATCACTTTCCGGCCGGGCTCGAGTTCCTTGATCCCCGGCTCGAAGGGAGGAGCCTCCCAGAGGTTGAGCGGATCGACCGGCTGGACGTCGTAGTGGCCGTAGAAGAGCAGATGCGGGGCGCTCGCTTTCGCGGCGGCATGATGGGCGACCACCATCGGATGGCCGGGCGTGTCGCGCACCGCGGCTTCGAAGCCGAGAGCTTGGAGTTCGGCCACCAGCCATTCGGCCGCCCTGCGGCACTCGGCCTTGAAGGCGGGGTCGGTCGAGATGGACTGGATGCGGACGAGATCGAATAGCCGCTCAAGGCTCTCAGGAAGGTTTGCGTCGGCGCGCTCGAGCACGGGGGTGATGTCTGCCATCATGCGAATCCTTTGTGGGTTTCGCGGGCGAACCTAGAATCGAATGGAGGCGGCTTTAAGCGAAATCTTTTGATGCAACGACAAATTGTCCGGATGGCAGTCAGGAGGCGTCGCCGCTGCGCGCCGCATTGGCGAGCGCCATGCGCATATATTCGAGCATGAGCTCCTTCTCGAAGCGCCGGAAACCGGAGAGCAGGGATTGCTCCGCCGCCAGTGCCGCCTCCTTCGCCGCCGCCTCCATGCCCCGGGCCTGCTCCGTCAGGAAGATCTGCTGCGAGCGCCGGTCGTTCGGATGCTTGCGGCGGATGACGAGTCCGTCGCGCTCCATCCGGGCGAGCGTATTGGCCATGGTCGCCTGTTCGATGTCGAGGCGGTCGAGAAGCTGCTTCTGAGTCAGCCCGTCTACGGCCCACAGTTCCAGCAGAATGGGAAACTGCCCCGGGGCGAAACCGAGCTTCTGTGCCCGCTGCTGCAGCGCGCGCGAGAAGCTCCTTGCCAGCAGGCTGGCCAGATATGTCGCGGAGTCCATACGATCGAAGGCCATGCCCATGCGTAGGCCCGAATCGGCATGAAGACAAGTTACAAAGCAGGCGATGGAGTGGGATCTACAGCGGCGCGCGTCTTATCAGCCGCGCAAAGGTCGCTGTAGCACTTTGGATTGCTGCATGTCTTTCTCCTCGGTCGATCCAAGGAGACATGCAGTAGCCCCAAACAAAAACCGCCACGGCGCGGAGGCGGCGCCGTAGCGGCTTCGTGAAAGCGGGACAAAGGCCCGGAGAGGGGGATGAGGCCTTTGTCCACATCTGGTGCGGGCGGGGGACAGGCCAATCACCAGACGACGGCATCGTTTCAGTGCCGCTCACCTTGATTTGAGGATTCAAATGTGGCTTTTCAAGGATTGTCCGGCCCGCCCGCACATTACAAATGCGTAACGTTTCCGTGAGGCTTCGGGCGAAAACCGCAATGGACCTTTGCCTCCCCCCGCGCTATCCATGGCCGCATGAAAAACGGTGATCATCTCTTCCTCGTCGACGGCTCGGGCTTCATCTTCCGGGCGTTCCACGCCATCCCGCCGCTCAACCGCAAGTCGGACGGGCTTCCGGTCAATGCGGTGGCAGGCTTCTGCAACATGCTCTGGAAGTTGCTGACCGATGCGCGCGACACGTCGGTCGGCGTGACGCCGACCCATTTCGCAGTGATCTTCGATTATTCCTCCAAGACCTTCCGAAACACGCTTTACGACCAGTACAAAGCGAACCGCACGGCGCCGCCGGAGGACCTGATCCCGCAATTCGGGCTGATCCGCCACGCCACCCGCGCCTTCAACCTGCCCTGCATCGAGAAGGAAGGCTACGAGGCCGACGACCTGATCGCCACCTATGCGCGGCTCGCCGAGGAAGCGGGCGCCGGCGTCACCATCGTTTCCTCCGACAAGGACCTCATGCAATTGGTGACCGCCAATGTGTCGATGTACGACAGCATGAAGGACAAGCAGATCACCATTCCTGACGTCATCGAGAAATGGGGCGTGCCGCCCGAGAAGATGATCGACCTCCAGGCGATGACCGGCGATTCCACCGACAATGTTCCGGGCATTCCCGGCATCGGCCCGAAGACGGCGGCCCAGCTCCTCGAAGAATATGGCGACCTCGACACGCTGCTTTCGCGGGCCGGCGAGATCAAGCAGCAGAAGCGGCGCGAGGCGATCATCGCCAATGCCGAGAAGGCGCGCCTGTCGCGCGAGCTCGTCACCCTGAAGAAGGACACGCCGCTCGACGTGCCGCTCGAGGATCTGCGGCTCGATTCGCAGGACGGAC
Organism: Sinorhizobium fredii; assembly: GCF_002944405.1. Taxonomy (NCBI): domain Bacteria; kingdom Pseudomonadati; phylum Pseudomonadota; class Alphaproteobacteria; order Hyphomicrobiales; family Rhizobiaceae; genus Ensifer; species Ensifer fredii. The sequence continues at coordinate 181,579 of NZ_CP024307.1, forward strand.
CGAGGCTGATCGCCTTCCTGAAGACGATGGAATTCAACACTTTGACGCGCCGCGTCGCCGCGGCGACCGAGACGGATGCGGAGGCGATCGAACCGGCGCATGTGCCGGTCGAATGGGGCGCCGAGGCGCACGGGCCCGATCTCGACGTCGGCGAGGCGGCCGGTCCGCCGCCGACGCCGGCATCGTCGAGCGCTTCGCCGCCGCGCGGCACTGCCGCCAAGGCTGCGGTTTCCTTCCTCACGGGCAAGGGTGACGCCTATGTCACCGGAGCGACGCCCCAGGAGCTGGCGCAGGCGCGCGCCGACTATTTCGCCAAGGCGCCTTTCGACCATTCGGCCTATGTGACGATCCGCGATCTCGCAACCCTCGACCGCTGGATCGCCGATGCCCGTGAGGCGGGCGTCCTCGGTTTCGATGCGGAAACCAACTCGCTCGACCCGATGCGGGCGGAGCTCGTCGGCCTTTCGATGGCGTTTGCCGATTACGGCAACAATCCCCTGGGCGGTACCATCCGCGCCGCCTATGTGCCGCTGATCCACAGGAACGGCGTAAGCGATCTTCTGGGCGGGGGCATGGTGGAAAACCAGGTGCCGGCGCGCGAGGCGTTGAGCCGGCTAAAGGTCCTGCTGGAAGACCCGTCGGTGCTCAAGGTCGCCCAGAACCTGAAATACGCCTATCTGGTCATGAAGCGGCACGGCATCGTCCTGCAGAGCTTCGACGACACCATGCTGATGTCCTATGTGGTCGATGCCGGCAATGGCGGGCACGGCATGGATTCGCTTTCCGAGCGTTGGCTCGGCCACGTGCCTATTCCCTACAAGGACGTCACCGGCACCGGCAAGGCGTCGGTGAGCTTCGATTTCGTCGACATCGACAAGGCGACCGCCTATGCCGCCGAGGACGCGGAGGTGACGCTTCGTCTCTGGCATGTATTGAAGCCGCGGCTGGCCGCCAAGGGCCTGACGCGCGTCTATGAACGCCTCGAAAGGCCGCTGGTCGCTGTCTTGGCTCAGATGGAGGAGCGCGGCATCACCGTCGACCGCCAGATCCTCTCGCGCCTTTCGGGCGAACTGGCGCAGGGCGCCGCAGCGCTCGAAGACGAGATCTACCGGCTGGCCGGCGAAACCTTCACCATCGGCTCGCCGAAGCAGCTCGGCGACATCCTGTTCGGCAAGATGGGCTTGCCGGGCGGCTCGAAGACGAAGACCGGTCAATGGTCGACCTCCGCTTCGGTGCTCGAAGAGCTTGCCGCCGTCGGACACGAACTGCCGCGCAAGATCGTCGACTGGCGCCAGCTCACCAAGCTGAAATCGACCTACACCGACGCCTTGCCCGGCTTCGTGCATCCGGAGACGAAGCGCGTCCACACCTGCTACGCGCTCGCCGCCACCACGACGGGGCGGCTTTCCTCCTCCGAGCCGAACCTCCAGAATATTCCGGTGAGGACCACCGAGGGCCGCAAGATCCGGACTGCCTTCATCGCGACCCCGGGCCACAGGCTGGTGTCGGCCGATTACAGCCAAATCGAGCTGCGGGTCTTGGCGCATGTGGCCGAGATTCCGCAGCTTCGCCAAGCCTTTGCCGATGGCGTCGACATCCATGCGATGACCGCATCGGAGATGTTCGGCGTGCCGGTGGAGGGGATGCCGAGCGAGATCCGCCGCCGCGCCAAGGCGATCAATTTCGGCATCATCTACGGCATCTCGGCCTTTGGGCTCGCCAACCAGCTTTCGATCGAGCGCTCGGAAGCGGGCGAGTACATCAAGAGATATTTCGAGCGCTTCCCCGGCATTCGCGACTATATGGAGAACACCAAGGCTTTTGCCCGCGAGCACGGCTATGTCGAAACGATCTTCGGCCGCCGCGCCCACTACCCGGATATCCGCTCCTCCAATCCCTCGCACCGCGCTTTCAACGAGCGCGCGGCGATCAACGCGCCGATCCAGGGCTCGGCCGCCGACATCATCCGCCGGGCGATGGTGAAGATGGAACCGGCGCTGGAAGCGGCGAAGCTTTCCGCCCGCATGCTGCTCCAGGTCCACGACGAATTGATCTTCGAGGTCGAGGAGAGCGAAATCGAGCGCACGCTTCCGGTGATCGTCTCGGTGATGGAGAATGCCGCAATGCCGGCGCTCAACATGAAGGTGCCGCTGAAGGTCGACGCGCGCGCCGCGCAGAATTGGGACGAGGCGCATTAGGCGACCACGGAGTTAAGTTAACCCCTCCCCAACCCTCCCCACAAGGGGGAGGGGCTTAGCGGGCCGCGTTGCCTTCACCACAGACATTCGTCTCGGACCGCCGCCTGCAAAGTATTGCAGCAACCTTGTGCATCCCCGGCGGTTGGACATGGAAGTCGCTCGCGATGGCCTCGCCCCTCCCACTTGCGGGGAGGGTTGGGGAGGGGTCTTGCAAGCGGCACTATTCGACTTCCTCGACCTCGTCGGCCGCGCCGGCGGTCTTGCCGAGAATGGCACGGCGCAAGGTTTCCGCATGCTCGCGGCCCTCGTCGGCCCGCCGGGTGTTGGCGGCGGCTGCGGCGTCTCGACCGCTGCGCCGCGCATCGTCGGCCATCTTTTCGCAGAGTGTCACCCTTTCCTCGATGATCCGCAGCGCCACCCGCATCGCCTCGTCGACGGAACCCTCCGACTCGGCCGCCAGCGTATCTGACGTATAGGCATGACCGACCTGACAACGGAAGCGGAGCGGCGGCCAGCTCTTCATCTGTGAAAGAACGCCTCCGCAAGCGGGGCAGGACAGGGGAACGGCGTCGGCAATGGTGGCGATCGCTTCAGGGTCGATCTGCCGGCCCAGCGCAATATCGACCTCGAGTCTGAGGTCATCCGGTATAGCAACCGGCGGCCCGGCCGCCTCGCTCGTGAGCTGGACGAGCAGCTGAGGCAGATCCGCAAGCGAAGCGCGATAGTCGACGTCGCTCGCCTTCAGGGCTCCGAGCGGCATGTCGGGTGCAGCCGCATCCTGCGGGTTCTGCACCACGGTTACGCCGCCGCAGCGCTTGAGATCGGCAAGACCCGCCGCGCCGTCGTTCAACATCCCCGTCAGGACCACTCCGACGGCTCGGGTGCCGTAAGTCATGCCAACCGATCTGAAGAGCGGGTCGACCGCCGGTCGAGCCAGATTCTCGCGCGGTCCTCGGCCGAGCCTGACGATACCGTCGACGACGAGAAGATGATGGTCAGCGGGCGCGACATAGACATGACCGGCTTCGATCCGCTCGCCGTCGCTCGCCGTCGTCACTGGAACGGCGATGTGTTCCTTGAAGATCTCTGAGAGCAGGTTCTTTCCGCGCGCGCCGACATGAATGACGATGAATAGGGTGGCGGCGAATTCGGGAGGAAGCGCGCGAAGCAGCTGCTTGACGGCGCCAATTGCCCCCGTCGACCCTCCAATAGCAATTACGTCGCGGCTGCCCATGGCATGCTCCATTCTTCCCACAACGTTCCACGTGCGGATAGGTTCGACGGTCGGATTGTGCCGTGCCCCATGGCAAGAGTAAGGGGGAAGATTTTCCCAACACCTCTGTTGGGCCGCTTGATCCGCTGTCATAACAAATTACACTGGAGTCGCCTTTCGAAGTAGAATGGCCGCAAAATCCGAATCCGGAGTGGAAGACACGTCGAGCCAAGAGCGTGGCTGATCGGGCAACGTTGTCGGGGAGATTGAGCATGGATCAGAAATTCGATCCGCCGATAGTTGGCATCGGAGCCTCGGCAGGGGGCGTGCAGGCACTTCAGACCTTCTTCGAACACATGTCGACCGATACCGGTGCGGCCTTCGTTGTCATCATCCACCTTGATCCGCGCTCCCGGAGCGAACTGGCCAGCATCCTGGCGTCTCGCACGCAGATGCCTGTGACGCAGATCGAGGACCAGGCGGAACTGGAAAGCAACCACGTCTATGTCATCCCGCCAAATCGGCGGCTGAAGATCGCCGACGGCTCCATCTCCGCGCTTCCATTCGAGCAGCCCCGTGCAGCCCGCGCTCCGATCGACGTTTTCTTTCGGTCGCTTGCCGAGCAGCACGGAACCGGTTTCGCCGTCGTTCTCACCGGCGCAGGGGCGGATGGTTCGATCGGCGTCAAGGCCATCAAGGAGGCCGGCGGCATCGTGCTCGTGCAGGATCCGCGCGAGGCGGAATATGCTTCGATGCCTCGCAATGCCATCGCCACGGAAGTCGCCGACTTCGTCCTTCCCATCCGCGAACTTCCCGAGAGGCTCAGCGAACTGCTGGCCAGCCGCGACCACCTTCCTCCCGGCCATGTGCTATCCGGCGATGAAGACCTCCTCGGGCGGATCCTGGCGCATGTGCGCGTGCGGACCGGACATGATTTCTCGCAGTACAAGCGCGCCACCATTCTTCGGCGCATCGGACGGCGGGCGCAGGTGACCAGGAAGGAGACGCTCGCCGATTACTACGCCTATATGCGCGAGAACGTGGAGGAAGCGCAGGCGCTGTTCAGCGACTTTCTAATATCGGTTACGACATTTTTTCGCGATCCGGAGGCCTTCAAATCGCTTGCGAATAAAGTCATTCCGCAATTGTTTGACGGAAAGGAGGCCGGTGACAGCATCCGGGTCTGGGTTCCCGGCTGCGCGACGGGGGAGGAGACCTATACGATTGGCATCCTCCTCCTCGAGGAGGCGGCGCGTCGCGAGCTCGCGCCGGAGATTCAGGTTTTCGGCTCGGATCTCGATGCAGGCGCTCTCGCGATCGCCCGTGAAGGGCGCTTTCCCGTGACGATCGAAACCGACCTTAGCGAGGAAAGACTGCGGCGGTTCTTCCAGCGTGAAGGCGATCACTACCGGGTGCGCCGCGAACTGCGCGATGTCGTTCTGTTTGCCAGCCACAGTCTGCTCCGAGAGCCGCCCTTTTCCCATCTCGACATGATTTCCTGCCGCAACCTCATGATCTATCTCGATCGACAGCTCCAGCAGCAGGCATGCACCATCTTTCACTACGCCCTCAATCCGGGAGGCTTCCTTTTCCTCGGATCGTCGGAAAGCGCCGACAACCCGAACGGGCTCTTCCGCATGGTCGATCGCGAGGCACGCATCTACAGGTCGGTGCCAGGCGCCGGCGACCGGCGTCCGGTTCTACCCGTGCTGGTCGGTCCCCACCATGGGCTGGAGCGAGCGCCGAGTAGCGCGCGGCCGCCGATGCCGACCGGCAGTATCGGCGACGTCGCTTTGCACAGGCAGATGCTCGAGAAGATCGCTCCGCCGAGCATGCTCGTGGATGAAAGCCATCGCGCCATACATCTTTCCGAGAACGCCGGTCGCTTTCTACGGCCATCGGGCGGGCCGGTCAGTACCGATGCGACGGACCTCGTGCGCGAGGAGTTCCGATTCGACCTTCGGGCAGCGCTCCACCGCGCCTTCGAGCGGAACGAAGCGACCCTGAGCATGCCGATCCTCGCCCAACTCGACGGGCAGCCGCATCGTGTCTACGTTCAGGTGAAGCCGGTCCTCCACGGAAGCGACCCGACCCGGCATGCCCTGGTGCTGTTCATCGAAGGCGATGTGATCGACCCATCCGCAGGTCCCGCCGAGAGGGTGGACGGCCATCCTCCGTCCACGCAGGCCGTGCGGCAACTGCAGGAAGAACTGCAACTTGCGCAAAGTCGGCTTCGCGCGACGAGGGAAGAATCGGAGGCGGCCACGGAGGAACTGCGTGCCGCCAACGAAGAACTTCAGTCGATGAATGAGGAGTATCGGTCGACGGCGGAAGAGCTCGAGACGAGCAAGGAGGAACTGCAGTCGATCAACGAAGAGCTGCAGACCGTCAACAACGAGCTCAAGCTGAAGCTCGAAAGCGTTTCGCGAGCCCATAGCGACCTGCAGAACCTGATGTCGGCAACAGACGTCGCGACGCTCTTCCTCAACCCGTCGCTCCGTATCAAGCGTTTCACGCCGCGCCTGATGGAGATTTTCAACGTCACCCAGAATGACGAAGGACGGCCGATCACCGACTTTACCCATCATCTGAAATATGACGGCCTGGCCGAGGATGCGCGCTCGGTCTTAGAGAACCTTGCGCCGATCGAACGCGAGATCAAGAGCAACGACAACGGCTGGTATCTTGTGCGAATGCGTCCCTATCGCACGATCGACGACAAGATTGATGGCGTCGTCGCGACCTTTGTCGACATTTCCGAGCGCCGTCATGCCGAAGCGGCAGTGAGGGAAAGCGAACAGCGCCTCGACCAGGAAATGCGCCTGGTCGAGCTGTCTCGCTCGCCAATATTCGTCTGGGACTTCGACGACGGCATCAAGCAGTGGAACCGCGGCAGCGAAGAGCTCTACGGCTATTCGCGCGAGGAAGCCCTCGGCAAGCAGAAAGAACAGCTCCTCAAGACTGCCGTTCCGGGCTCATCCTTCGACAAGCTGAGGAAAACCCTGCTCGAAACCGGCCGCTGGAGCGGCGAATTGCATCACACGACGAAAGACGGCCAGGTGCTGACGGTGGAAAGCCAGATCGAGCTCGTTCCCCTCGGCGACCGTCGGCTTGTCCTGGAAAGCACCCGCGACATCACCGATCGCAAGCGCTGGGAACGGCGCCGGCAGCTGTTGCTGAACGAATTGAGCCATCGCGTGAAGAACAACGCTCGCCGTCGTGCAATCTTTGGCGCGCCAGACCTTGCGCACCACTCATTCGAGCGAGGACTTCGTCGAGCGTTTTGAAGGGCGCCTCGACGCCTTGGCGAGCGCTCACAAGCTTCTCGTCGATTCGGAATGGAGCGGGGCCGAGCTCGGCGCCCTGGCGCTCAGCCAGCTCGAGGCCCACACGGGCACCGACGGGCGCAGGCTGCAGATAGAGGGAGAGCCGGTCATGCTGACGCCGGATATCGCCACGCCCTTCGGTCTCGTCCTTCACGAGCTTGCCACCAACGCTGCCAAATACGGCGCTTTCGCCACGGCAGACGGGCAGGTCAGCCTCCGCTGGAAGGTGGGGAACAAGGACCGGCGGCTGGCGGTTACTTGGGAGGAACGCGGTGGTCCGCCGGTCGAATCGCCGGCCGAACAGGGTTTCGGCGGCGTGTTGATCGAAAAGAGCTTGCCAGGAGCGACGGTGCACCGTGATTTCCGGCCAGACGGCGTCGTCTGCACAATCGAGATCAAGCTCCCGGAGAGCCCGCAAAATGGAGCGGAAAGCTGATCATAACCTGCCTCTTGCCGGCGCCAGAATTCTGGTCGCCGAAGACGAGCTTCTGATCGCGCTCGACATGGAGGCCGCATTCCGCGACGCCGGCGCCGACATTGTCGGGCCATGCATGACGCTGGAAGCCGCCTTGGATGCGGCCAGAAACGAGCCGCTTTCTCTCGCCGTGCTTGATATACGCCTCGGGAATGCGACGACTGAGAATGTCAGCGATCTGCTGGCCGAACGCGGCATCCCCTTCCTGTTCTACAGCGGACAAGCGCTGCCCGACGCGATGCAACGGAAATGCGACGGCGCGGTGGTGGTCGACAAGCCGGCTACCCAGCAGGACCTCGTTGGCGCCGCCGCAAGCATGCTGACGGCCTGAGGTTTCTGTTCGCTTCAGGCGGCGGACTGGGCGGGAAGAGTCTGCCGGAAGCTGGCGAAGAGGCGCTTGAGGGCGTCGCGCCCCTCGGCTGCGAGATCGAAACGGCGGCCGAAGAGCAGCCATTCGGTACAGAGGCCCGTCATCATCCAGTGCAACGTGCGGACGGCGGAAGTCGGCGTCCAGTTGTCGCGCAATTGCCCGCGCTCGAGCGCGCGGGCGAAGGCGAGTTCGAGCATGGCGGTGTGGCGCTCCTTCATCTCCTTCTGGCGGTCGAGCACGGCGGACATTTCATTGTCGTAGTCGCACCGGAGCATGATTGCGAGAACGCGCTGCCGCTGCTCGTCTACCGCAAGCATTTCGAGCCAGTCGCCGGTCGCTGCCTCGACGATCGCCAGCGTGTCGGAGGCCTCGGTCTCGATCTCGCGGGCGATCATGTCTTCCTGCGGCAAAGGCACCGCATCGTAGAGCGCCAGGAAAAGATCGGTCTTGTTGGCGAAATGCCAGTAGATGGCGCCGCGGGTCACGCCCGCTTCGCTGGCAACCTTGTCGAGGGTCGTGCCCGAAACACCCTTCTTGTAAAAGACGCGCTCGGCGGCGCTCAGGATCTTCTTTCGGGTTTCCTCGGCATCGGCCTTGGTTCGGCGCATGTCATTCTCCTTGCTGGACGGCCCGCCGGTGAGGGCGGGCCGTTGATACGCTTACTCGGCGGGTGTGGCACTCTCGGATGCGGCCACAGGTGCCGCGCCCCTTGCTTTTCTCCACCCGAAGATCTTCATGACGAACACGAAGAACACCGGCACGAAGAAGATCGCCAGCACCGTTGCCGAGATCATCCCGCCCATGACGCCGGTGCCGATGGCGCGTTGGCTGCCGGAGCTCGCGCCCGTCGCGATCGCGAGCGGCAAGACGCCGAGGGTGAAGGCGAGCGAGGTCATCAGGATCGGGCGGAAGCGCAGATGCACGGCTTCGAGCGTCGCCTCGATCAGCGGCTTGCCCTGTTCGCGCAGCTCCTTGGCGAACTCGATGATCAGGATGGCGTTCTTCGCCGAAAGCCCGATGATCGCGATCAGGCCGACCTTGAAGTAGACGTCGTTCGGCATGTCGCGCATCATCACCGCCAGCACCGCGCCGATGACGCCGAGCGGCACGACCATGATGACCGAGACGGGGATCGACCAGCTCTCGTAGAGCGCCGCAAGGCACAGGAAGACGAGCAGGCAGGAGAGCGCGATCAGCAGCGGCGCCTGTGTGCCCGACTGGATCTCCTGCAGCGATTGTCCGGTCCATTCATAGCCGAAGCCTGGCGGAAGCTCAGCCACCAGCCGCTCCATCTCGGTGATCGCATCGCCGGAGGAGTAGCCCGGAGCCGCCTCGCCGCTGATGCGGACCGCCGGATAGCCATTGTAGCCGACCGTCTGCGTCGGTGCCTTGACCCATTCGATATTGGCGAAGGCCGACAGCGGCACCATGCCGCCGTTCGAGTTGCGGACATTGAGGTTCAGGAGATCAGCCGTCTGCATGCGCTCGTTCTCGTCCGCCTGCACCGTCACGCGCTGCATGCGGCCGGCATTCGGGAAGTCGTTGACATAGGACGAGCCGAGATTGGTCGATATCGTCGAGTTGATGTCGGCAAAGGTCACGCCGAAGGTGTTGGCCTTCTCGCGGTCGATGTTGACGCTGACCTGGGCCGCGTCCGGCATGCCCTCGAAGCGAACGCCCGTCACCACCTTGCTCTGGGCGGCAAGACCGAGAAGCTGGTCGCGTGCCTCAGCCAGCGCCGCTTCGCCGAGCCCGGCGCGGTCCTGCAGCCGGAAGGAGAAGCCGCCGGTCGTGCCGAGGCCCTGGATTGCCGGCGGCGACAACGCGAAGCTGATCGCGTCCTTGATCTGGCTCATCGCCATTGTTGCGCGGCCGGCGATCGACTGGGCCGCGTTGTTGGCGTCGCGCTCGCTCCAGTCCTTGAGCGTCACGAAGGCTAGCCCCGCGTTCTGGCCGGTGCCGAAGAAGGAGAAGCCGTTGATGGCGACGATCGTGTCGACCGCCGGCTCCTGGCCGAAGATATGCTCCGCCTGTTCAATGACCTCCGTCGTGCGGTTTCCGGTCGCTTCCGACGGCAGCTGCATCATGACGATGACGAAGCCCTGGTCCTCGTCCGGCAGGAAGGACGAAGGGAGCTGCATGAAGGCCCAGGCGAGGCCGCCGAGCAGTGCGAGGTAGATAATCATGAAGCGGCCGGTGCGCGTCACCAGGCGTCCGACCATGCCGGTATAGCCGCGCGAGGTCCGGTCGAAGCTGCGGTTGAACCAGCCGAAGAAGCCGCGCTTGGCGTGATGATGGCCCTTAGGGACCTGCTTCAGGAAGCTCGCGCAGAGCGCCGGCGTCAGCGACAGGGCAAGGAAGGCCGAGAATAGGATCGAAACCACCATGGTCAGCGAGAACTGGCGATAGATCACGCCGACGGCACCCGGGAAGAAGGCCATCGGAATGAACACCGAGGCGAGCACCAGGGTGATGCCGATCACCGCGCCGGTGATCTGCTTCATCGCCTTGCGGGTCGCCTCCTTCGGCGTCAGCCCTTCCTCCGACATGATGCGCTCGACGTTCTCGACGACGATGATCGCATCGTCGACGAGAATGCCGATCGCCAGCACCATGCCGAACATGGTCAAGACGTTGATCGAGAACCCCATCGCCAGCATGACCGCGCAGGTGCCGAGCAGGGCGACCGGCACGACCAGCGTCGGGATGATCGTGTAGCGGATGTTCTGCAGGAACAGGAACATCACCAGGAAGACGAGCACCATGGCTTCGACGAGCGTCTCCACCACCTTCTGGATCGAGACGGCGACGAAGGGCGAGGTGTCGTAGGGGATTGAATATTCGAGGCCCGGCGGGAAGAACTCGGCGAGCTCGTCCATGCGCGCCTTGATCGCCTGCGAGGTCGAGATCGCATTGCCGCTCGGCGAGAGCTGCACGGCGATGGCGGCCGAGGGCTTGCCGTTGAGGCGGGTCGAGAAGGAATAGTTCTCGCCGCCGATTTCGATGCGGGCGACGTCGCGCAGCCGGACGGCCGAGCCGTCGGCGTTCGCCCGAAGCACGATGGCGCCGAATTCCTCCGGCGACGAAAGCTGGCCCTTGATCACCACTGGGGCGCTGATCTGCTGGGTGATCGGGTTCGGCTGGGCGCCGATCGAGCCCGAGGCGATCTGGGCGTTCTGCGCCTGGATGGCCGCCGTCACGTCGGCGGCGGTCAGGTTGAGGCCGAGCATCTTGTCCGGATCGAGCCAGACGCGCATCGAGCGCTCGGTCGCGAACATCTGGGCGCGGCCGACGCCCTGAACGCGCTGGATTTCACTCAAGACGTTGCGGCTCAGATAGTCGCCGAGACCGATCGCGTCCATCGATCCGTCGGTCGAGGTCAGCGAGATGATCAGAAGGAAGCCGGAGCCGGCCTCGTCCACCTGGACGCCCTGCTGCTTCACCGAATCGGGCAGCCGCGGTTCGACGCGTTGCACCCGGTTCTGGATGTCGACCGAGGCCTGGCTGGGGTCGGTGCCCGGCTCGAAGGTCGCATTGATCTCGACGGAGCCCGACGCGCTCGAGGTCGATTCGAAGTACAGCAGGCCCTCGACGCCGTTCAGTTCATCCTCGATCAGCCGCGTGACGCTCTGATAGGTGTCCTGCGACGAGGCGCCGGGATAGGTGGTGTTGATCGAGATCTGCGGCGGCGCGACGTCCGGATATTGCGACACGGGCAGGAGCGGGATCGCAATGATGCCGGCGACCATGATGAAGATCGCCACCACCCAGGCAAAGATCGGCCTGTCGATGAAAAAGCTGGGCATGGGTAGGCTCTCACTTCACTGCGGTGGCGGACTTGTCGCCGGCGGCCGCCGCACTCTGCTGTTCGGTTCCGGGCTTGGCGCCCGGCTTCCAATCGGTGGGTTCGACGGGAGCGCCGGGGCCGATCTTCTGGAAGCCTTCGACGATGACCTTCTCACCGGCCCTGAGGCCCGCGGTAACCTGCCAGCGCTCGCCGACGGTTCGCCCGAGCGTGACGTTGCGGAACTCGACCTTCTTGTCGGCGGTCACGACATAGACCTGGGACTGGCCGGCATTGTTGCGCTGCACCGCCTGCTGCGGGACAGTAATCGCGTCCTTTTCCAGCCCCTGCTGGATCTGCACGCGCACATACATGCCCGGCAGCAGATCGTTGTTGGGGTTGGGAAATTCGCCGCGCAGCGTCACCTGGCCGGTGGTCGCGTCGACCGCCGCCTCGGAGAAGAGCAGCCGGCCCTTCAACCCATAGGGCGTGCCGTCGTCGAGGATGAGCTGCACCTCCGCCTCGTTCTTGCCGCTGATCAGCTGGCCGTCCTGAAGCGCCTTGCGCAGACGGATGAGGTCGGTCGCCGACTGGGTGAAGTCGGCATAGACGGGATCGAGCTGCTGAATGGTTGCGAGGTTCTGTGTGTCGCTCGCGCTGACCAGCGCACCTTCGGTGATCAACGCCCGGCCGATGCGGCCGCTGATCGGCGCAGTCACATTGGCGTATTGGAGGTTGAGCTTCGCCTCCGCGAGGCCCGCCTCGGCAATGCCGATGTCGGCCTCGGCCTGGGCGAGCGTCGCGATCGCGTCGTCATATTGCTGGACGGCCGCGACCTGCGCCTCCTTCAGCCGCGACTGCCGGTCGGCGGTCTGCTTGGCCTGGTCGCGCACGGCAATTGCCCGCTGCAGCGTCGCCTCGGCGCTGTCGACCTTGACCTGGAACGGCGCCGGGTCGATCCGGTAGAGCACGTCGCCTTCCTTGACCATCGTGCCCTGCTCGAACACCCGTTCGACGACGATGCCGGTAACGCGCGGCCGAACCTCGGCGATCCGCGTCGGCGTGATGCGGCCGGGCAGCTCGTTGGTGATCGGCAAAGGCTCCGCCGCGGTCGTGAAAACGGCGACCGCCGCCGGAGGAAAAGCCGGGGCCGCGGCCTGCTCGTCGTTCTTCTGGCAGCCGGCGAGAAGCAGCACGGCTGTCAGCGAGGCGGCCAGTATCGGTCGGGTCATATGCATCGCAATGTCCAATATGCAAAGGGACCGTCTCGCGGCGCCTGCCGCGCGGTCCGTCAGGGAGATGAAGCGGAGCCGGAATCGAAGGAAGATACCGGAAAGCTAATATACAAACAGGAATGTATGTTAATTTCGGGCGCAGTGCAACCGCCTGGGGCGACAGGCGGGGAACCGCAGAAAAGCCAATTGCCCCAGGCTCTTCGTCGCTTCGGCCCTTGGTTGATCACGCATGTGTGATTGCTTCAGAGCGACCCTCCCCAGGAGGGGCACGCATCTGCTGCCGCGCCAATGTCGTCTTAGGCCCCCGAGAATGCGGACCCGCATGAACGGGGCGAGCGCGGTATCGCATGCCCCTCCCTCTTGAACCCCGAGCCGCTTTCGAGCGTAACTTGGATTGCGCCTACTGCCCGGAATTGATCACCCGCCCCTCGCTGTCGAAGCGGTGCATGCCGCCGATCACCGGGGTGGCATGGACGATGTCGTCGGCCGCGTAGCGGTGTTCGCCGAAGAGCCGCACCGTCAGCGGCCCAACCTCGTCGGATTCGAGATAGACGATGGTGTCGGCGCCGAGATGCTCGACATGGATCACCTTCGCCTTCCATTTGCCGCTCTCGCGCGACAGGCCGATATGTTCGGGGCGAATGCCGACGGTCTTGGCCTCGCCGTCGCCGAACCGCTCGCCGTCGATGAAGTTCATCTGCGGCGAGCCGATGAAGCCGGCGACGAAGAGATTGGCGGGCCGGTTATAGAGCTCCATCGGCGAGCCGACCTGCTCGATGCGTCCGCCGTTCAGCACCACTATCTTGTCGGCGAGCGTCATCGCCTCGACCTGGTCGTGGGTGACATAGATCATCGTCGCCTTAAGGCTGCGGTGCAGCCGGGCGATTTCGAGGCGCGTGTTGACGCGCAGCGCCGCATCGAGGTTCGACAGCGGCTCGTCGAAGAGGAACAGCTTCGGCTCGCGCACGATGGCCCGGCCGATCGCGACGCGCTGGCGCTGGCCGCCTGAAAGCTCCGCCGGACGGCGGGCGAGATAGGGCTCTAGCGACAGCATGCCGGCCGCCTTGCCGACCTTCTCCTCGATCTCGGGTTTCGGCACGCCGGCCTGCTTTAAGCCCAGGCCCATATTGTCCTTCACCGTCAGGTGCGGGTAAAGCGCGTAGGACTGGAAGACCATGGCGATGCCGCGTTTGGCCGGCGCCACATGGCCGACCTCGACGCCGTCGATCTGCACGCTGCCGGAGGTCGCGTCCTCGAGACCGGCGATGGTGCGGAGCAGGGTCGACTTTCCGCAGCCCGACGGGCCGACGAAGATGACGAATTCGCCGTCCTTCACCTCGAGGTCGATGCCCTTCAGCACCTCATGGCCGCCATAGGCCTTGCGGATGGATTGGAGTTGCAGTGATCCCACGTGTCGCCCTCTTCAAATTAAAGCTTGACCGGCCTGCCGCTGCGAACGCTTTCGTCCGCCGCCAGGCAGATCTTCAGCGATTGCACCGCATCGTCCATGTGCCGGTCGAGATTGATGTTTTCGCGAATGGCCTTGAGCACGAAGGCCTGCTCGCTGTCGCAGAGCTCCTGATGGCCCGGTTCGCCCTCCATAACGAGGTCCTCGTCGGCCTTGACAAAACGTCCGTCCGGCCCGGTCGCCGCACTGTGCAGGCGGATGACCGCGGTCTTGGTGTGGACGTCGATGTCGTCCGACTTGGCGGCCTGATCCATGACAATCGACACCGACCCGTTCGGCGAGATCACGTCCTTCACGAAAAAAGCAGTCTCCGAGATCATCGGTCCCCAGCCGGCCTCGTACCAGCCGACCGAACCGTCCTCGAAGATCACCTGCAGGTGGCCGTAATTGTACATGTCGGCGGCGATCTCATTGGAGAGCCGCAGGCCCATGCCGCGTACCTCGACGGGTTTCGCGTCGGTGATCTGGCACATGACGTCGACATAGTGAACGCCGCAATCGACGATCGGCGCCGTCGTCTGCATCAGCGACTTGTGCGTCGCCCAGGTCGCCCCGCTCGACTGCTGGTTCAGGTTCATGCGGAAAACATAGGGAGGCCCGAGCTTGCGCGCCTCGGCGATCAGCCGCATCCAGGAGGGATGGTGGCGCAGGATGTAGCCGACGATGAGCTTGCGGCCGTTCGCCCGGGCGCAGGCGACGACCCGCTCCGCATCGGCGACCGTCGTCGCCAGCGGCTTCTCCACGAAGACGTGGCAGCCGGCCTCCATGGCGGTGACCGCATAGGCCGCGTGGCTGTCCGAATAGGTGTTGATCGAGCAGAGCTCCGGCCGGAGTTCGAGCAGCGCCTCGTTGAACGAGGGCAGGATCTCGTAACCGGCAAGCGCTTCCGGCAATTCCACCTTCGAGCGGTTGACCAGGCCGGCGATCTCGAAGCCGGGATTCTCGTGATACGCCAGCGCATGGCTGCGGCCCATATTACCGAGGCCCGCGACGAGCACGCGGATCGGATTTGCGGAAGAACTCATTTGACCGCTCCTGCCGTGATGCCGCGGATCAACTGCCGCGAGAAGATGACGTAGAGGACGAGGACAGGGAAGATCGCCAGCGACAGCGCCGAGAGGACAGCGTTCCAGTTGGTGACGAACTGGCCGATGAAGATCTGCGAACCGAGCGTGACGGTTTTGGTGGTTTCGGCCGGTGCCAGGATCAGCGGGAACCACAGGTCGTTCCAGATCGGGATCATGGTGAAGACGGCGACCGTCGCCATGGCTGGCCTTATGAGCGGCAGCACCAGCCGGAAGAAGATCGCATATTCGGAGAGCCCGTCTATGCGTCCGGCATTCTTCAGGTCGTCCGAGACGGTGCGCATGAATTCCGACAGGATGAAGACGGCGAGCGGCAGGCCCTGGGCCGTATAGACGAGAATCAGCGCCGTCAGCGTGTTGACAAGGTTCGCCGCCACCATGCCCTGCAGGATCGCCACCGTGCCGAGCCGGATCGGAATCATGATGCCGAGCGCCAGATAGAGGCCCATCAGCGTATTGCCGCGGAAGCGGTATTCGGACAGCGCGAAGGCGGCCATGGCGCCGAACAGCAGCACCAGCGCGATCGACACGACGGTGACGACGACGCTGTTCTGGAAGTAGCCGATGAAATCGCCCTGCTTCAGCACCGTCTCGTAGCCGATCAGGCTGAAGGTCTCCGGTGTCGGCACCGCCAGCGGTTCGCGGAAGATCGCATTTCGGCTCTTGAACGAGTTGGCGATCGTCAGGAACACCGGGAACAGCGCCACCAGCGTATAGGCGATCAGCGCTACATGGACGGCGCCGGTCCGGGCTATGGAGCTACGTGCTTTCGACATCGTTGATCTCCCTCAGAACTGATAGCGGCGCATGCGGCGCTGGATGACGAAGAGGTAGAGCGAGACGCCGGCCAGGATGATCAGGAACATGATCGCCGCGATCGTCGCGCCCATCGAGCGGTCGCCAAGCTGGAGCTGGAAGCCGAAGAAGGTGCGGTAGAGCAGCGTGCCGAGGATGTCCGTCGAGCCGTCCGGGCCTGCAAGCGCGCCCTGAACCGTGTAGATCAGGTCGAAGGCATTGAAGTTGCCGACAAAGGTTAGGATCGAGACGATACCGATTGCCGGCAGGATCAAGGGCAGCTTGATCTTCCAAAACTGGCTCCAGCCGGTGACGCCGTCGAGCTCCGCCGCCTCGATCACCTCGTCGGGAATGTTGAGGAGGGCCGCATAGATCAGCATCATCGGGATGCCGACATATTGCCAGACCGAGATCAGCGACACGGCGATGAGCGCCGAGTCCGGCCGGCCGAGCCAGGGCGCGAACAGCCATTTGAGGCCGACGAGATCCATGAGAAAGGGCGCCACGCCCCAGATCGGCGAAAGGATCAGCTTCCAGATGAAGCCGACGATGACGAAGGAGAGCAGCGTCGGCAGGAAGATCGCCGTGCGGTAGAAGGCGCTGAAGCGCAGCTTCGGGATCGACAGCATGGCGGCGAGCGCAATGCCGATCGGATTCTGCACCGCCATGTGGATCAGGAAGAAGACGAAATTGTTGCGGAGCGCGTTCCAGAAATCCGCCGCCCAGCGCGGGTCGCCGAACAGCACCTTGAAATTGCGCAGGCCGACGAAGGTATATTGGCCGTCGACGGTGTTATAGAAGGATTGCCGCAGCGTCTCGATCAGCGGCAGGATCATCACCGCCGTGTAGACGATGAGCGCCGGCAGCAGAAAGACGAGGATGTGCCAGCGCCGCGGACGCTTGAGCTCGCCGACTTCCATTGGGGTTTCGCGTGGTTTCATCGGCCTCTGGCCCGTTCTCAATGGCTGGCTCCATGAGCGCAGCCCCATTTCGCTCGAAATGCCGCATTCCATACCGCCACGGGCTTCATCAAAAGCTCTTGTGGTCTCCGGCAAGCCGGCTGTCGGTCACGTCCCGGCCTGGCGCCGGTATCAACAAAACTGCGGCGTCGTCTGCCGCGCGGTTCGCGCGGGGCATAGGGAGCGCACGGGCCGGCAGGGCCGCGCGCTCCTTTTCGATCTTACTTGGCCGGCTTATACCAGCTGTCGAGACCTTCCTGCAGCTTCTTGGCAGCGTCTTCCGGCGTGCTGGTGCCGTTGATGACGTTGGCCGATGCCACCCAGGTCTCGTTTTCGAGGTTCGGAGTGCCGCGCGACAGGATCTGATAGGTCGAGCGGATCGTCGGCTTGCACTTCTCGCGCCAGGAGACGAATTCCTGCGCCAGCGGATCGGTCATCTTCACCGCCGTCGAGTTCAGGCTGAAGAAGCCGGGAAGCGCATTGGCGTAGATTTCCGCGAATTCCGGCGAGGCGACCCAGGTCAGGAAGGTCTTGGCGGCATCCGCATTCGGGCTCTTGGCATTGAGGCCGATGCCGATGTCGTTGTGGTCGGAGATGTAGCAGGTATCGCCGGCTTTCTTCACCGGCGGCGGAAAGGCGCCCATCTTGAACTGCGCCTGGGTGTTGAAGCCGGAGATTTCCCAGGAACCGGCCGGATAGATCGCGGCGCGGCCGAGCGTGAAGAGGTTCTGGCTGTCAGGATAGGTCTGGGCCTCGAAACCGTCGCCGAGATAGTCCTTCCACTTGGCGAGCACGCGGTAGGGTTCGACCCAGGCCTCGTCGGTCAGCTTCTGCTCGCCCTTGATCAAGGCCAGACGGCCTTCCTCGCCCTTCCAGTAGTTCGGCCCGATGTTCTGGTAGCCCATGGTTGCGGCTTCCCAAAGGTCCTTGGTGCCCATCGCCATCGGGATGTAGTTGCCGTCCGCCTTGATCTTGTCGAGGGCGGCAAAGAACTCCTCTTCGGTGGTCGGCACGGCGAGCTTGAGCTGTTCAAAGGCATCCTTGTTGTAGATGAAGCCGTGGATGACCGAAGCCATTGGCACGCAGAAGGTCGCCTTGCCGTCATCGGTCGTCCAGGCCGACTTGGCGACGTCGGAGAAGTTCTCCATGCCCGCCAGGCCGGTGAGGTCGGCGAGGTGCTTCTTGTTGTAGAGCTCCAGCGATGCGTCGAACGGGCGGCAGGTGATGAGGTCGCCCGCCGATCCGGCATCGAGCTTGGCATTGAGAGCAGCGTTGTATTCTGTCGGCGCCGACGGCGAGAAGACCACCTTGATGCCCGGGTTCTTGGCTTCGAAGGCCGGGATCAGCTTCTCCTGCCAGATCGCCAGGTCGTCATTGCGCCAGCTCTCGATCGTCAGCGTCTTATCCTGGGCATGCGCAAGCCCGGCCGAGCCGAGAATGCTCGATGCGAGCAGCAAGCCTTTGATTGTCGTGCGGGTCATTCAGGTTCTCCCTCTTATAGGCGCCGCCACGGCGCGGTTTGGATCCCAGTTTTCTTCAGGTCGAGACGATGGCGATCGCCCGGCGCAAATTCTGATTGGCATTGGCAAGCGCTGCTTCGGCCGCCGGCAGATCCTCAGCGCCAAAAGCGAGCAGGATCGCCAGCTTGACCGATCCGGAGGCGGCACGGATCAGCCTTTCGGCTTCGCCGGCAGGAACGCCGGTGATGTCGGAGACGATCCGGATCGCACGGCCGCGCAGCTTGATATTGTCGGCCCTGAGATTGACCATGTGGCCGTCGAGCACGTGGCCGAGATGGATGCCGATCAGCGTCGAGAACATGTTGAAGGCGATCTTCTGCGCCGTGCCGGCGCCCATGCGCGTCGAGCCGGAGATGACCTCTGGCGGCGTCTTGAGCAGGATGGCGAAATCGGCGCGTTCGAAAAGCGGCGCGTCGGGATTGTTGGCGACCGCAATGACCTTGGCGCCGCGCTTCCTCGCTTCTTCGGCGGCAGCGAGCGCATAGGGCGTCGAGCCGCTGGCGGAAACCGAGATCAGGCAGTCGCCGGCTGCAATCCCCGCCTCGCGGACATCGTTGCGGGCGAGTTCCGTGTCGTCCTCGTAGCCGCCGGCGAGATCGCCGAGGCTCGCGGCGCCGCCCGCCAGAAGAATGACGATCTGCTGCTGCGAAATGCCATAGGTGCCCGGCAGTTCGAGTGCGTCTGCCATGGCCATCAGGCCCGAGCTGCCGGCGCCGGCATAGGCAAGCTTGCCGCCCGCGGAAAGGATGCTTGCGGCAAGTGCCGCCGCGCATGCGATCGGTTCGATCGCCGCATCGACGGCCTTGGCTGCGGCCTGCTGACCGGAGGCGAGCACGCGCAGCGCAAGCGCCGGGTCCATCAGGTCCAGGCCTTTTGCTTCGTCGTGGCGCTCCTCGGTCTTCATTGCCGGCATCGCGTCGTTCTCCTCTTTTCCAAATTAATGCCAAAAAAATACCAATTGTCTAGAAGAAATTTAACGTCTGCCTAAATAAAAAACGCCTCGCCAAAAATATATCCATAAAATCAAACATATAACATAAATGGCGGCGACCTCATGGAATCGCGCTTGGTTAATGGTATTTTTTTGGTATGTTAGACGGCGGAGGTGCCAATGACATCCTATCTGATCGGAATCGATGGCGGCGGGACGAGCTGCCGGGCGGCCGTCGCCGGTTCGGACGGTCGTATCCTGGGCCGCGGCAAATCCGGTGCCGCCAATATTCTGAGCGATCCGGAAACGGCGCTGCAGAATATTGCCGATGCCGCCCGCGCGGCATTCGAGGATGCGCGCCTGGACCCCGGCGGCATTATCTCGGCGCGTGCGATTGTCGGCGTCGCGGGGCATAATGTCGGCGATGCCGTCCACTATGTGAAGCGGCGCTTGCCCTTCGCCGCGGCCGATATCGAATCGGATGGACTGATCGCGCTTCAGGGCGCGCTCGGCGACAAGGACGGGGCCGTCGCCATTCTCGGAACCGGGACGATCTATATCGCCCGCCAGGGTGAAGTGGTCAGCTATATCGGCGGCTGGGGCTTTACCATCGGCGATCACGGCAGTGGTGCCCGCATCGGCCATGCCCTGCTGCAGGAGAGCCTGCTTGCCTATGACCGGATCCACGAAGCCTCACCGGTGACCGATTCCGTCCTCTCCGAATTCAACAACGATCCGCGCGACGTCGTCGATTTTGCGCGGCTGGCGAAGCCCGGCGAGTTCGGCCGCTTCGCCCCGCGTGTCTTCGACCATGCCGGGCGCGGCGATCCCGTGGCGACACGCCTGTTGATGGCGGCCGCGACGACCGTGGACGAGGCGCTCGACGCCGTTGTCTCCAGGGGCAGCCGGACGATCTGCCTGCTCGGCGGATTGGCGCCGCTTTACCGGCCCTGGCTGGCCGAACGGCATCAGCCGCTCTTCGCCGAGGCGGAAGCCGACGCGCTGACCGGAGCTGTTGCCCTTGCCGCCGCCCGCTTTGGAACTGGGCCGGAGGCGGTTCTATGAACCAGCAGCTTGCCGCCATCCTGCCGCTCGAAAGCCTCCAGTCGGGCGGTGCCGGCCCGCTTTACCTCAAGCTCCGGCAATCGCTGGAAGAGGCGATCCTGTCGGGCAAGCTCAATCATGGCGATGCGCTGCCCGCCGAGCGCGACCTTGCCGACTACGCCAATGTCAGCCGCGTAACCGTCCGCAAGGCCGTCGACGACCTGGTGCGCGACGGGCTGCTCGTGCGTCGCCACGGCTCCGGCACCTTCGTCGTCCGGCCGGTCTCCCGCGTCGAGCAGTCGCTGTCGCGGCTCACCTCCTTTACCGAGGACATGGCGCGGCGTGGCCTCAACACCCGCGCGGAATGGCTGGAGCGGGGGCTTTTCCATCCGTCACCCGACGAGATGATGACGCTCGGCCTTCCCGCCGATGCGCTGGTTGCCCGCCTCGGGCGGCTGCGCCTTGCCGACGATATGCCGCTTGCCATCGAGCGCGCCTGCGTTTCGGCCGAGTTCGTCCCCGATCCGCTGGCGGTGACCTCGTCGCTGTACGCCGCGCTAGAAAAATCGCATGCCCGGCCGGTGCGGGCGGTGCAGCGCATCTCGGCCTGCAACATCAAGAACCCCGATGCGACTATGCTCGGCGTCGCCTTCGGGGCGGCCGGTCTGTCGATCGAGCGCGTCTCCTATCTTGCTTCGGGACGCGTCGTGGAATTCACCCGCTCGCTCTACCGGGGCGACACTTATGACTTTGTCGCGGAGCTGACGATCCCTGAAAGCTGAGCCGACTTATCGGCGAAAGTGTAAGCGGCTCGCTCTTCGCTCTGAACCTATTCAGGAAAGGACCTGATGATGCAGACCAACATGCGGCGAGAAATCGACGAGATTCCTGAGGCCGTCGCACGATTGCTCGACCGCTCGGCCGCCGCCGTCGCCGCCGCCGGTACCGCACTGCGCGCCAAGGATCCGGCCTTTCTGGTGACGATCGCCCGCGGCTCATCCGATCACGCGGCCCTGTTCCTGAAATATGCGATCGAGCTCACGGCCGGACGCCCGGTTGCCTCGCTCGGGCCCTCGCTTGCCTCGATCTACGGCGCCGAACTGAAGCTCGGCGGTGCGGCGGCGATCGCCATCTCGCAGTCCGGCAAAAGTCCGGATATCGTCGCAATGGCCGAGGCCGCAACGCAGGCCGGTGCCGTCTCGATCGCGCTGACGAACACGCTGCCTTCGCCGATCGCCGACGCCTGCAGCCATCCGCTCGATATTCTCGCCGGCCCCGAACTCGCCGTGGCAGCGACCAAATCCTATGTTAACTCTATTGTCGCGGGCCTCGCCGTTCTCGGCGAATGGAGCGGGGATGCAGGCCTGAAACGCGCCGTCGCCGACCTGCCGAACCAGTTCGCCAAGGCGGTGAAGCTCGACTGGCAGGATTTTGCCGGCGATCTCGGCGAGGCCGAATCGCTCTATGTGCTCGGCCGCGGCCCGGCATTGGCGATCGCCAGCGAAGCGGCGCTGAAGTTCAAGGAGACGTCCGGCATGCATGCCGAAGCCTATTCCGCGGCGGAAGTGCTGCACGGTCCGGTGGCGCTCGTCGGCGCCCGCTTCCCGGTTCTGGTGCTTGCCGCCCGCGACGCCGCCGAGGGCTCGGTCGCCGAGATCGCCGACGGCATGAGCGCCAAGGGAGCGGTGGTGCATGTCACCTCGGCCCGGGCCAAAAAGGCAAAGCGCCTGCCCTTCGCCGAGACCGGCCACCCGCTCACCGACGCACTGGCGCTGATCCTGCCGTTCTACGGCTTCGTCGAAGCGTGGTCGCGCTCTCGCGGCTTGAACCCGGATGCACCGGCGAGCCTGAAGAAGGTAACAGAGACACGATGACTGGCAAAAGGAAGATCACCGGAGCGCGGATTTTCGACGGCATCGACTGGCACGACGGATGCGCGCTTCTCATCGAGGCCGGGCACGTCAAGGGTATCGTCGCGAGCGGCGCCGCTCCCGGCGATGCCGAGACGATCGACGCCCGCGGCCTGCTGCTGGTGCCGGGCTTCATCGACCTGCAGGTGAACGGCGGCGGCGGCGCGCTGCTCAACGAAGTGCCGACCCTCGACGGCATCCGGCAAATCTGTGCGGCGCATGCGAAATTCGGCACGACGGCGCTGCTGCCGACGCTGATCACCGACACGCGCGAGATGCGCACCAAGGCGATCGAGGCCGGCGTCGCGGCCAGGGCCGCGGCGATGCCCGGCTTCCTCGGCCTGCATCTGGAGGGCCCGCATCTCTCTGTTGCCCGCAAGGGCGCGCACGATCCGGCGCTGATCCGCCCGATGGAGGATGCCGATCTCGCCGAGATGCTTGCCTGCGTCAACGCGCTCGGCTCATTGATGGTCACCGTAGCCCCGGAGAACACCACGAAGGAACAGGTGCGCGCCCTTGCCGGAGCCGGCATCGTCGTCAGCCTCGGCCACACCGATGTCGGCTTCGATACAGCCTGCGCCTATGCGAAGGCGGGTGCCCGAACCGTCACGCATCTCTTCAACGCCATGAGCGGTCTCGGCCACCGCGAGCCCGGCGTCGTCGGCGCCGCGCTTGCGACCGGCACGCTGCATGCCGGGATGATCGCCGACGGCTTCCATGTCGACCCGGCATCGATGGGCATCGCGCTGCGCGGCAAACGGGGACCGGGGCAGATCTTCCTGGTGACCGACGCCATGTCGCCGATCGGCACCGCCATGACGAGCTTCCAATTGAACGGCCGCGAGATCCTGCGCAAGGATGGGCGCCTGACGCTCGCCGACGGCACCCTTGCCGGCGCCGATATCGACATGCTCTCCTCCGTCCGCTTCGTGCACGAAAAGCTCGGCCTGCCGATCGAGGAAGCGATCCGCATGGCCTCTGCCTACCCTGCCGACGTCATGGGCATCGCCTCACACAAGGGCCGTCTCCTGCCCGGCACCGACGCCGACTTCGTGCTGCTGACGCCGGAGCTCGGCATGAAGTCGACCTGGATTGGGGGAGAGGTAGTCTTTACTGCTTAACGCGTGTCGTCGGGATGCAGCGGGTTGCGTCAATCCACCAGTGGCAGAGTGCCCCTCACCCTAGCCCTCTCCCCGCGCGGGGAGAGGGGACCGGAGGCGCGGCATGTCCCTTCTCCCCGTTAGAACGGGGAGAAGGTGCCGGCAGGCGGATGAGGGGCGGACGCTAGAGAACGGCCTCTCTTGACCCTTACATTCAATGCGTTTCAGCGTCTCGCCAGGATGGCGTCCAGCCGCGCCTTCATCGCGCTGACTGTCGTCGCATCCGTGTGGCGACGTTCCGGCGGCGCGAAGCCCAGCTCCACTAACCCCTTGTCAGTAGCTGGCTCACGAATAGAGCAGGACGAGTGAACCTCGGCGACGCCAAGCCTCGGCAGGAGCCGATCGATCGTATCGATGGTGACGCCGGATCCTGGCATGATCGAGAGCCGGCCGTCTGACAGGTCCACGAGCTCTGCCAGCGTGTCGACCGCCTCCGGCGCGGTCCTGGCGCCACCCGAGGTCAGGATGCGCTCGAAGCCGAGCGCGACGGCGATCGAGATCGCCTCGGCGAAATCCGGCACCAGATCGAAGGCCCGGTGCAGCGTCAGCCCGAGACCGGAGGCATGGCGCGTCAGGTCGGCGAGTGTTGGCACGTCGAGCCGCCCGCCCGGCAGCGATGCACCGAGCACGACGCCGGCGAGGCCCGCATTGCGCGCCGCATCGACGTCGCGCCGCATGATGTCGAGTTCGGCGGCGTCGAAGACGAAGTCGCCGGGACGCGGCCGGATCATCGCGTAGGCCGGCAACGGTGTGCGGGCCGCGAGCGCCATCAGTCCGGCGCTCGGGGTCAGCCCGCCCACGGCGAGTGCCGAGCAGAGTTCGATGCGGTCGGCGCCGCCCTCGACCGCTGCCGCCAAGCCCCTGGCATCGTCGACGCAAACCTCGAGCAGGATGCCGCTCATCGGCCCAGCCCTCCGAAGCCGAGCAGCGCGGCGCCGATCAGGCCCGGCTCCACCCGGCATTCGCCGCGCACCACCAGCGGCCGGTCGAAGCGACGGAGGATGCGTTGACGTACCGCCTGGTCGATCTCGGCAAGAAGCGCCTCGGAATTGGAGAGGCCGCCGCCGACGGGCACGACCGTCGCGCCGGTGATGTTGACAACGAGCGCCAGAGGCGAACTGACGAGGTCGACGAAAATGGTGATCGTCCGCGCCGCCTCGGCCTCTCCGCTCTGCCAGGCGCCAATGATTTCGTGGCTGGAAAGCGTCCTGCCATGGATCGTCGCGTGCAGGCGCTCGAGCCCGCGCGCGCCCCCGATCGTGTCGACGCAGCCGCGTTGGCCGCAGCCGCAGTCGAAGGTGGGAATGGCCATGGGCGGGTGCCCCGCATGGGTCGCGGCGACCGGTCCATGGCCCCATTCACCGGCAAAGCCGCCATCGGCATTGATCAGCCTGCCGTCGACCACCAGGCCGCCGCCGACGCCGGTGCCGAGGATCGCGCCGAAGACGATGCGGTGGCCACGGCCGGCGCCGATCCCCGCTTCCGCGAGCGCGAAGCAGTCGGCGTCATTGGCGATCACCACAGGCAGATGCAGCGCTGCCTCGAGCTCGGCCGCCAGTTCGCGGCCGTCGATGCAGGGTATGTTGGCGCATTTGATCCGCCGCGTTTCAGGGTCGATGACGCCGGTGATCGAGATCGCGACCCGATCGGGAAGGCCGCCCGCCTCGTCGAGCACCGATTCCATCGTTTCGACGAAGCGGCGGAAATCGTTGAGCGGCGTCGTTCGGCGGGGCAGCGGGAAGATGCGCTCCGACGAGTGGGTGATCGCGCCCTTGATCGCAGACCCGCCGATATCGAAAGAGACGATCATGCCTCGCTCCGGATCAGCGCCTCGAGCGCCAGCGCGGCGGCAAGCAGCCGGTCGTCCTGGTGGTGCGGTGCAGAGATGAGGAAGCCGACCGGCATGCCGGCGGCGCCGGTGCCGCAGGGAATGGAGATGCCACAGAAGTCGAGGAAATTGCCGATCGACGTGTTGCGCAGCGTCTTCGCGTTCACCTTGAAGAACAGATCGTCGTCGGCAAGCAGCGGGTCGATCGGCGGTGCCACATGCGGCAGCGTCGGATGGGCGATCAGTTCGCCGGGCTTAAGGCTCTCGAGGGTCGCGTGGATCAACCGGTCGCGGGCGTTGAGGAGGGCGATATAGTCGCTGACGGCGATTTTTTCACCGAGGCGCGTACGGACGACGACGCGCGGGTCCATGCGGGCGGCATCCGGCCCGGCAAGCCGCTCGCGGTGCAGCGCGTAGGCTTCGGCGTTCACCAGGGCGCCGTGGCGGGCAGTCAGCTCGAAGATCGCGGCAAAGCTCGGGAAGGCCTGGCGCCGCACCCGGACGCCGGCTGCCTCGAGTCTCTTGATCGCCGCCTCGAAGGCAGCGACCACCTCGGCCTCCGCCTCGTCGAAGACGATCGTCTCCGGGATGACGAGCGAAAGATCGGCAAGCTCGGCGCGGCGGATAACCGGCGCCGTCATGCCGTGCATGGCCGCATCCGCCCAGACGGCGTCCTGCACGCTGTGGCAGAGGGGTCCCAGCGAATCGAGACTCTGGGCGAGCGGAAAGACGCCCTTCATCACATAGCGTCCGCGCGTCGCCTTGTAGCCGACAATGCCGGTCATTGCCGCCGGAATACGCACCGAACCGCCGGTGTCGGTGCCGATCGCCAGCGGCACGAGCCCGGCGGCGACCGCCGCGGCCGCGCCGGACGACGAGCCCCCGGGAATGCGGCGCACGTCCGTCGAGGCTGGATTGCGGGGCGTGCCGTAATGCGGATTGATGCCGAGCCCTGAAAAGGCGAACTCGCTCATATTGGTGCGGCCGACGCTCACCATGCCGGCGCTGCCGACCGCGGCGACGACCGCCGCGTCTGAAGAAGCCGGCGCATTGTCCTTGAGCACGACCGAGCCTGCGGCCGTGATGCTGCCGGCAACATCGAAGAGATCCTTCCAGGCGACCGGCAAGCCGTCCAAGAGGCCGCGGGAACGGCCGGCCTTGATCCGCTCGGAGGCCGCGTTCGCCTCGCGCGCCGCGCGGTCTCGCGTCAGCCCGACGAAGATCGACTGGTCCGCATGTCCTTCGATCCGCGTCAGCGTATCCTCTGTGAGCGCGAGGGAATCCAATTGTCCCGACTGTACGAGAACAGCGAGGCTGGCGAGCGTCTTGTGCTGGGTCATGGCTTCCCCCTGGTCGATTCACAGTCCGCCGCAACGGACCTGACTTGCTTCCGCTTTAGAATATCGCCGTCCATGGTGTTTGCCAGCGCCGGCCTATTGAATCGTAGTGCACCGCGAAGGAGTGCGGCGCAAGTGCCTTGCCGCGGGCGACGCGGCTGCCTACATCGAACCCACTTGTCCTTTATGGAGATCGATCATGATCGTCGACTCGGCGCGGCTCGCCTCCGCCAATCTCTTTGCCGCCGAGACGCGCGCGGTTTTCTGGAAGGTCATCGCGCTCACGCTGCTGGCGCTCGTCGCCCTCTGGTTTGCTATGCGCGAGCTGTTCGTCTGGCTGGCGCTGCCCTGGATCGACGTGCTGATGCCCGGCACGCCCGAATGGGCGGGCTGGATCACGTTCGTCGTCGGCATTTTCGCCAGCCTCGGCCTCGCTCTCGCCTTGGCGCTGCTGCTTGCTCCGGTGACAGCGCTGATCGCCGGCTTCTTTCTCGACGATGTCGCCGAGGTGGTCGAGAAGCGCGATTATCCGGCCGAGCCGCCGGGCACCCCGCTGCCGCTTGCCGAGGCGATGATAAGCTCGGTGAAGTTCCTCGGAGTCGTCATTCTCGGCAACATCGTCGCGCTCTTCCTGCTGCTGGTGCCGGGCATCAATCTCATCGCCTTCTTCCTGGTTAACGGCTATCTGCTCGGCCGCGAATTCTTCGAATTTGCCGCCATGCGCCACCGCTCGCCGGCCGAGGCGCGGCTCTTCCGCGCCAAGCACCGGGCGACGGTGTTCCTTGCCGGCCTCGTGATCGCGGCCTTCCTGGCCGTGCCGTTCATCAACCTGCTGACGCCGCTGTTTGCCGCGGGCATGATGGTGCACCTGCACAAGAGGCTGTCGGCACGCGATCCCGGCTTTTCCGCGGTGAACGCCGTCGCAGCCGGGGCACGGGGCTGACTGCCATGCTTGACCGCGCAGCCAGGTTGGTCAATTTGCCCGTCGATAATAAAGAGATGGAGAAGCGCATGAGCGACATGGAGAGCCGGATCGTTCATTTGGAAGAAACGGTGGCGCATCAGGCAAAAACCATCGAGGAGCTTTCCGACCAGCTTGCCGAGCAATGGAAGGTGGCCGAGCAGATGCGTGCCAAGCTCGACCGGCTGACTGAGCGTTTCCTGACCCTCGAGGAACAGGCGCGCGAGGCGATCCCGGTGACACGGCCGCCGCACTATTGAGACGGGCAGCAAAAAGCCGCCGGCTCTTGCGAACCGGCGGCCTTGCGAATGTCTTGCCGATCAGTACGGGCAGGTCTCGTCCGTCATGTAGTCGTGCACCTGTACCTTGCCGGAGATGATATCGGCCTTCACCTTTTCCACCGCATCGAGCATTTCCGGCGTGATCAGCGGCTTGTTGTGCTCGTCGAGCGCGTAGCCGACGCCGTCCTCCTTGAGGCCGAGATTGGAGATGCCGAACTCGAACTTGTCGTCCTTAGCCGCCGTGAAGGCGTCATAGACGGCGACGTCGACTCGCTTCAGCATCGAGGTCAGCACCTTGCCCGGCTGCAGCATGTTCTGGTTGGAGTCGACGCCGATGCCGAGCTTGCCCGCATCCGCCGCCGCCTGAAGCACGCCGACGCCGGTGCCGCCGGCGGCGTGATAGACGACGTCCGCGCCCTGGTCGATCTGCGACTTGGCGATTTCACCGCCCTTGACCGGATCGTTCCAGGCGTCCGGCGTCGTGCCCGTATAGGCTTCGAGCACCTTGACGTCTCCGCCGACAGACTTGGCGCCGCCGACATAGCCGCAGGCGAATTTGTGGATCAGCGGGATATCCATGCCGCCGACGAATCCGACAGTCTTCGACTTGGAGGCGAGCCCGGCGAGCACGCCGACGAGATAGGAGCCTTCCTGTTCCTTGAAGACGATCGATTTGACGTTCGGCTTCTCGACCACCATGTCGATGATGGCGAACTTCGTATCCGGATATTCCGCAGCGATCTTTTCGAGCGATGCGGCCCAGTTGAAGCCGGCCATGACGATCGGGCTATTGCCGTCGCTGGCGAAGCGGCGCAGCGCCTGTTCGCGCTGGGCATCATTGGCGATCTCGAATTCGCGGTATTCGATGCCCGATTCGGCCTTGAACTTTTCTGCGCCGTTGAAGGCCGCTTCGTTGAAGGATTTGTCGAACTTGCCGCCGAGATCGTAGATGAGCGCCGGCTTGACGTCGGCGGCCAGTGCCGTCGCAGACATCATCGAGAAAGCAAAGAGACCGAGAATGGTTTTTTTCATCTTGCAGCCCTGTTGTCGCAATTGGATCTTTTCGGGTTTTCCGCGGGCGGCGTGAGCCTTGCCTGCGGAGCCCGCCCCTCTTCTGTTTAAGGCTTGGGTGGCCGCATCCTTGCACGGCTTCTTCAAAAAAACATCCAAAATTTTTCAGATGGTAAAAAGCCGCCGGCCCGCTTTGGAGCGCTGGCGGCTGGCGCAAGCGGACGGACTTCGCTTCAGCCGATCGGACAGCTGACGCCGGTGCCGCGCAGGCCGCAATAGCCGTCCGGATTCTTGGCGAGATATTGCTGGTGGTAGCCCTCGGCGAAATAGAACGGGCCGGCAATTGCGATTTCCGTGGTGATCTCGCGGTCGTTATTGAAGGCCCTGAGCGCCCGCTTGAATGTATTGCGCGCTGCATTCGCTTCGGCAAGCTGCTCCTCGTCGAAGACATAGATGGCCGAGCGGTAGGTGGTGCCGATGTCGTTGCCCTGCCGCATCCCCTGTGTCGGGTCGTGCTCCTCGAAAAAGGTCTTGAGCAGGCGGCGGAGCGACAGTTTTTGCGGATCGTAGACGACCAGCACGACTTCGGCATGGCCGGTCAGCCCCGTCGTCGTCTCCTGATAGGTGGGGTTCGGCGTCAGTCCGCCGGAATAGCCGACGGCCGTCACGTGGACTCCGTGGATCTGCCAGAAGAGCCGCTCGGCGCCCCAGAAGCAACCCATGCCGAAAAGCACCTTCTTCATGCCCTCCGGGTAGGGGCCCTTCAGCGACCGGCCGGAGACGAAGTGCGTCGCAGCCGTCGGAATTTCCTCGGCGCGGCCGGCAAGCGCGGTCTCGGCGTCGGGCAGGATGTTCTTCTTGTTGAACATGTCGATCAGAAACATCTGCGGCTCCTTCCGATGACCGAAAGCGTTGAGCGGCGCGGATTCAGGCCGCAAAGCGCCCGGCGGCCGGCTTCTTCTTGTATCCCGCCATCCACAGGACCAGCGCGACGACGACCATGACGGCGAAGGCCGGCTGCATGAAGATCCAGTGCAGGGCGGTCAGCCAGATGGCCGGCCCCGCATCGGTCCGCTGCAGCGATTGCACCCAGTTGAGCGCATCCGGCCCGAGCAGCCCGATCCCTTCCGCAAGCGGCGTCAGCACTGGCTCGGAGGCGGCCACCGACTGGATCGAATCGATGGTGCCCGCAAGCACCGCGGCCATCAGCGCGACGAAGCTTGCAAAGCGCAGCAAGAGCCGCATTCACCCTCCTTGGCCGGGTTCGCCCCTTAAAGCCTGTCGATCGTTTCCAGCCGCCCCATTCCCGCTCGGCGTGTCTTATGGAAAGAGATAGGCTCGCCGCCGGACGAGCGCAATGGCGGAGCGCGCCACAACATCTCACGCAATGTCAACAATCTGTCAGAAACCAGTTGATCCGCCGCCAATCATCAGTATATATCGCGCCCGTCCGCCGGTTTTGCCGGCGGCACGGTGGAGTTCACTCCCCCATCCAGCCGGAGTGACCAACGGCTGCAGACGGATGGACAGGTGGCCGAGTGGTTGAAGGCGCACGCCTGGAACGCGTGTATACGTGAAAGCGTATCGAGGGTTCGAATCCCTCTCTGTCCGCCATATTTTCCTTTGTGATCCTCAGCGCCCGCCCCGCCGGATGTTCGCGTGACAGCGGCACCGACCCGTGGCATAGGGGTGCCCGCAACCCCACCGAGCCGTCCCCCACATGATCCGTATCGAGAATATCAGCAAGTCCAACAGTCACCGCATTCTTTATATCG
Organism: Sinorhizobium fredii; assembly: GCF_002944405.1. NCBI lineage: Bacteria > Pseudomonadati > Pseudomonadota > Alphaproteobacteria > Hyphomicrobiales > Rhizobiaceae > Ensifer > Ensifer fredii. The sequence goes on from NZ_CP024307.1 coordinate 212,245, forward strand.
AAGCCTCCGCCGCCTTGAACCGCGGCGAAAGGATCGGCCTTGTGGGTCCGAACGGGGCGGGGAAGACGACGCTTTTCCGGATGATTACCGGCGAGGAACAGCCCGACGAGGGGCAGGTCTCGGTCGAGAAGGGTGTAACGATCGGCTATTTCGACCAGGATGTCGGCGAGATGGCCGGGCGGTCCGCGGTTGCCGAGGTGATGGAAGGGGCAGGGCCTGTCAGCGCCGTCGCGGCGGAACTCCGCGCGCTCGAGGCGGCCATGTCGGATCCGGAGCGGATGGACGAAATGGACGCGATCATCGAGCGCTACGGGGAAGTGCAGGCGCGCTACGAGGAGCTCGACGGCTATGCGTTGGAGGGGCGTGCCCGCGAGGTCCTTGCCGGCTTGAGCTTCAGCCAGGAGATGATGGACGGCGACGTTTCCAAGCTGTCGGGCGGCTGGAAGATGCGCGTGGCACTCGCCCGCATCCTCTTGATGCGCCCGGACGTCATGCTGCTCGACGAGCCGAGCAACCACCTCGATCTCGAAAGCCTGATCTGGCTGGAAGATTTTCTGAAAAGCTATGACGGCGCCCTGCTGATGACCTCGCACGACCGCGAGTTCATGAACCGGATCGTCACCAGGATCATCGAGATCGACGGCGGCGCTTTGACGAGCTATTCCGGCGACTATGGCTTCTACGAGGAGCAGCGGGCGCTGAACGAGAAGCAGCAGCAGGCCCAGTTCGAGCGCCAGCAGGCCATGCTCGCAAAGGAAATCAAGTTCATCGAACGCTTCAAGGCCCGCGCCTCGCATGCCGCGCAGGTGCAGAGCCGGGTGAAGAAGCTCGAGAAGATCGATCGCGTCGAGCCGCCGCGGCGTCGCCAGACGGTCGCCTTCGATTTCCTGCCGGCGCCGCGTTCCGGCGAAGACGTCGTCAATCTCAGGAACGTCCACAAGGCCTATGGGAGCCGGACGATCTATGGCGGACTCGACTTCATGGTGCGCCGGCGCGAACGCTGGTGCATCATGGGCATCAACGGCGCCGGAAAATCGACGCTGCTGAAGCTCGTCACCGGCTTCGCCCAGCCAGACCAGGGCAGTGTGTCGCTCGGCGCCAGTGTCAAGCTCGGCTATTTCGCCCAGCATGCGATGGATGTGCTCGACGGCGACAGCACCATCCTCCAATGGCTGGAGGAACGCTTTCCCAAGGCCGGTCAGGCGCCGCTCCGGGCGCTGGCCGGCTGTTTCGGCTTTTCCGGCGACGACGTGGAGAAGCGCTGCCGGGTGCTCTCCGGCGGCGAGAAGGCGCGGCTGGTGATGGCGGCAATGCTGTTCGACCCGCCGAACTTCCTCGTCCTCGACGAGCCGACCAACCACCTCGACCTCGATACCAAGGAGATGCTGATCAAGGCGCTCTCGGCCTATGAGGGCACCATGCTGTTCGTCTCGCACGACCGCCGCTTCCTGTCGGCACTGTCCAACCGCGTCCTGGAACTGACGCCGGACGGCATTCATAAATATGGCGGCGGCTATCGGGAATATGTCGAGCGCACCGGCCAGGAGGCGCCGGGCCTGCGCGGGTGAGGTTCTGCTGGCGTCGACGGGATCGCTGCAGGGCAGCTCACTCCTGTTGCGGCGGCTCGACCGGATCCAGAATATCCGCCGCGTCATATTTCGGCGAACCGACCTTGCGGTCGATCGGCCACATGGTCATCAGCTCCGCCGGAAACGGCCTCATCAGCTCCGCCGGATCCGCTTCCGGCGAAAGCCAGCGTTCATAGTCTTGTCCGTGCAGGATCACCGGCATGCGGTCGTGGATCTCGGCGATCATCTCGTTTGCCGGACAGGTGATGACGCAGAAGGTGCGGATGTCCTCGTCGGTTTCCGGGTCGCGCCAGGTATCCCAGAGGCCGGCAAGCGCGAAGGGCTCGCCGGATTTCATGGCGATCGCGTAGGGCTGCTTGTTCTTGCCGGTGCCGTAAATGTCCTTCCACTCGAAGAAGCCGTCGACCGGGATCAGGCAGCGGCGCCGGCGATAGGCGTCTTTGAACAGGCCGACGGTCGAAATCCCTTCCGAGCGCGCATTGATCGGCGGCGGCCGGCCCGGCTGCGTTTTCGCAAAGCGCGGGATCAGCCCCCAGCGGGCGCTCGCGAAGCTCGGGCCGAACACGTCGGGGTCGCGTATCACCTCGGTGACGATGATCGGATAGTAAAGCGACGGCGCGCCGTTATAACGCGGGAACTGGTTGGCCATCCCCTCGACCGCTTCCCGCTCGGCAAAGGAGAATTCGCGCAACAGACCGTCGAGATTGCTCTTGATATAGACCCGCCCGCACATCGCCTCGCCCTCTCTCAAAGCAAAGGTATCGCGCCGGTCTGCGAGGTCAATGACGATGGCCGCACGCCGTTCAGGGTTCGACGAAGGCCTTGATGTTCTGGGCCTGGATTTCCCATCCCTTCTCGTTGCTGCAGATCACTTCCTCGCGCCGCTCCTGCGGCAGGGAGCCGAAGCCCGATTCGGTGATCGTCAGATGCGTACCCTTTGTCGTCGGTTTGAGGTGGAATTCGACGCGCGTCGAAGGTGCATTCGAAACGTCGGCATTCGGATCCTCTGAATGCGGCCAGCGAAAGGCGAAGAGCTGCGACGGCTCCATTCGCTCTGTCACCGAGGTCCATTTGATGCCCTCGTGGCCGGGATAGGTGATTTCGCCGGTGGTGACCTGACCGACCACGAAGGGCCCGTCGAGCTTGACGCGAAACCATTCGCCGAAGGCCTCGTGATCGGTGAGCGCACGCCACACCCTCTCGACCGGAGCCGCCAGTTCGATGCGCTTTTCGATGCTGTCCTTCATGCTCTGCCCTCCGCTCCCCTTGTGCTGCTCAGCCCGCCGCTTCGCCGGGTCGCGCCGTCAGCCGGTTCTCGACGCTCTGGACGCCGATCACCGAGGCCGCCGCCTCGCCGGCGCAGGCAATGTCCGCTTCGCGCGCCACCGTTCCGGACAGGACAACCATATTGCCGAGGGCGATCACGTCCATGTCGCTCGTGTCTATGAAAGTCGCGTAGCGGAGGAAGCGCAAGACCTTCTGCGCCAGATCGTCATCGGTCAGATGCGGGTCGTCGTCCTTGTGCGAATAGATCGGATGCTCGCTCGACATTCTTTTGACCCCGTCCCCAAGCGCAACGCTTTGTGACGGCTGAATGTTCCGGGTGTAAATGGTCGCAGCCGGCGGCCTTTTCTTAACGGTGTCGCGCGCCCTAATCCGGTACGGTTGAAGGGAGCATGCACTACAGCGCCGCGCGTCTTATCAGACGCGCAAAGGTCGCTGTAGCACTTTGAATTGCTGCATGGCTTTGTCCTTAAATCGAGGTCGATTTAAGGAGACATGCAGTAGGCCGCTGCCTTGCCTCCACCGTCAAAACGGGTCTATGCGTCGGTCTGTCTGCATGAATCACAAATGCGCGGCTCCGGGCGCGCTCCCCTCCGACCCGCTCTCGGGAACCGATCGCAATCAATCGGTTCAAGCCGAACTGTCGTGATAAGGCTCGCGCATGTCCGAAGTCTTTTTGAATGTGCTCCCGATCTTCGTGCTGATCCTCACCGGCTGGCTGATCGTGAAATTCGGCTATCTGAAGCCGGCCGTTGGCGAGGCGCTGGGCGACTTCGTCTTCCGGGTTGCCGTGCCGGTCCTTCTGTTCCGCACCATCGCCGAGGCGGATTTCAAGGAGGGGTCGCCCTGGCCGCTCTGGGTCGCCTATTTCTCCGGCGTCGCCGTCACCTGGACCATCGGCCATCTGGCCGCGACGCTCGGCTTCGGCCGCGACCAGCGCATGGGCGTGCTGGCCGGCGTCTCCTCGGCGTTTGCCAACACGGTCTTCATCGGCCTGCCCTTGGTGTCCCGGGTGGTGGGGGAGGAGGGGATCGTCGCACTTTCCATCCTGCTTTCGGTGCATCTGCCGGTGATGATGATCGCCGGGACCGTGATGATGGACCGCGCCGACCAGAAGGTGAGCGGCCGGCCGCGGCAGAGCCTATTCAAGCTTTTAGCCGGGGTGGGCCGCAATCTCGCCCGCAATCCTCTGGTGATCGGGCTTGCCTTAGGAGCGCTCTTCCATCTTCTCGGCCAGCCGCTCGGCGGTCCGGCCAAGATCGTGGTCGATCAGCTTGCAGGCGTCGCCGCCCCAGCAGCACTCGTCTCGATCGGCATGGCGCTCGACAAATACGGGCTCGCCGGCAATACCGGCCTCGCCGCCGTCACCAGCACGCTGAAGCTCGTCGTGCTGCCGGGCGCCGTCTTCGCCGCCTGCCATCTCCTGGGCCTGAGCGACAGTTGGACCGCCGCCCTGGTCCTGACGTCTTCCGTGCCGACCGGCGTCAATGCCTGGCTGATCGCCAACCACTTCAATGTCGGCCACGGCCTCGCCTCCTCGACCATCACGCTGACCACGGCGCTTGGCGTCGTGAGCGTTTCGGCCTGGGCCTATCTGTTGATGTAATGTAGGTTTTCGCGCTCGCGCTTGCCGCTCATCCCGCTGCCGCGACCTTCTCCCCGCAGGCTGGGAGAAGGGGTATGCCGCACCGGACGAGCCTACTCCTGCATGCGGCGAGAGGGTTCAAGCCGGCGCGGCATCGTCCCTTCTCCCCGTACAAACGAGAGAAGGTCGCGGCAGCGGGGTGAGGGCTCGGAGCCACCGTTTCGCTAGAACAGCCGGTCGAGCCAGCCGTGGCGGTCCGGGGCGCGGCCGTTCTGGATGTCGAGCAGCGCGGCCTTCAGCTGGCCGGCCACCGGACCGGCGCCGCCGTCGCCGATCGTGAAGTTGCGGGTGCGGCCCTTCACCTTGCCGATCGGCGTCACCACAGCGGCGGTACCGCAGGCGAAGGCCTCGGCCAGCCGGCCGCTCTCGGCATCCGCCTGCCACTGATCGATCGAATAGGGCTCTTCGCGCACCGTGAGGCCGAGGTCGCGGGCGAGCGTGATCAGCGAATCGCGGGTGATGCCCGGCAGGATCGTGCCGGTGAGCGGCGGCGTCTGCAGCGAGCCGTCCTCGAAGACGAAGAAGACGTTCATGCCGCCGAGCTCCTCGATCCAGCGCTTTTCGACGGCGTCGAGGAAGACGACCTGGTCGCAGCCCTCGCGGGTCGCTTCTGCCTGCGCGGCGAGGCTTGCCGCATAGTTGCCGCCGCATTTCGCCTCACCGGTGCCGCCGGGGGCCGCCCGCGTGTAGTTTTCGGAGGCCCAGAGCGTCACCGCCGGAGCGCCTCCCTTGAAGTAGGAGCCCACCGGCGAGGCGATGACGCAATAGAGGTAGTCGGACGAGGGCTTCACGCCGAGGATCGCCTCCGTGGCGATCATGAACGGCCGGAGATAGAGCGAGGCGCCTTCAGCCGCCGGAATCCAGTCGCGATCCGCCCGCACCAGGGCGCGCACGGATTCGACGAACAGCTCTTCCGGCAAGGGCGCCATAGCCAGGCGATTGGCGGAGTTGGTGAAACGGCGCGCATTGGCGCCCGGGCGGAACAATGTGGCGCCGCCGTCCGGCAGGCGGTAGGCCTTCATGCCTTCGAAGATCTCCTGGGCATAGTGCAGCACCACCGTCGACGGGCTGAGATCGAAAGCCTTCCGCGGCTCGATCCGGGCGTCATGCCAGCCGCGTCCCTCGGAATAGCGGATCGTCGCCATGTGATCGGACAGCACGCGGCCGAAGCCCGGGTTCTTGAGCAGGGCCTCACGCTCGCCCGCTGCCATGGGGTTCGGATGTGTCTCGATGAGGAAAGTTCCGCCGCTGGTCATCTATCGTCCGCTCCTTCGCTCCGAATGCAACCGTCCCGCTCACACGCAGAGGGACCAGGCTCCGATCGGATTGCATTTGGTTACATTGTCAGTTGCACAGATATTAGCATCGCCAAAGAAAAATCCGATAGGCGCGGCATCGGCGCGAAGCTTTCCGGCGCTCACCCGGCGGCGACTGATCGGATAGAAAAAGCCCGGTCGATGACCGGGCTCTTCGAAAAGAAATATCGATCGCTTAATGTGCCGGGGCCGGTGCCGGAGCCGCCGCCTGACCGGCTTCCGCCGGAGCCGGGGCAGGAGCCGCCGTCTGACCACCTTCGGCAGGGGCGGCAGCCGGTGCCGCGTCCGTCGCGCCGGTCGCATCCGCCGCCGGCAGCGGTGCCGGGCTGTCGGCCTTCTCGCGCAGCCAGGCGATCAGATTCGCCCGCTCGTCCGGCTTCTTCAGGCCGGCAAAGCCCATGGCCGTGCCCGGCACGTGTTTCTTCGGCGCCTCGAGGAAGTAGCTCAGGTGGTCGTAGTCCCAGACGACCTTGCCGCCTTCGGCAAAGGTCTTCATGCCGGCGGAGTAGGCGAAGCCCTCATGCGAGGCGACCGGACGGTTGACGAGGCCCCAGAGATTCGGGCCGACCTTGTTCGGTCCGCCCTTCTCGATGGTGTGACAGCTTGCGCATTTCTTGAACACGGCTTCACCGGCGGAAGCGTCGGCCTTGGCGAGCAACGGGCCGATCGGCTCCGACTTTGCTTCTTCGCCGCCGCCCGCACCGGCCTCGGCGGTCGGCTCCTCGGCGACGATCGCGAAACCTTCCTTCTCGGGAGCTTCGGAATGGAAAATGCCTTCAGAAGCAATGGACACGGTCATCAGCACGAAGACCGTACCCAGCAAGGCACCCACACCCATGTTCACATATGGATTCATCTGCAAACGCTCCCTTTGCCACCGGCGCAAACAAAAACCCGGCCCATCTTGAAATCGCGCGGAACCTATGTCTTTTGGCTCTGCGTTGCAACAGAGATTATCGCCCCCGAAGTGAGACCTTTTGACACTTTCTCAGGGGTTTTTGAAGGCATGACGATGAATCGTGAAAATTCGGGCAAAGCCCTCGTGCTCATCCCCGCGCGCATGGCCTCGACGCGCCTGCCGGGCAAGCCGCTCGCCGACATCTGCGGCCTGCCGATGATCGTCCAGGTCGCCAGGCGCGCGGCGGAAGCAGACGTCGGCCGGATCGTCGTCGCCGTCGATCATGACGAGGTCTACGAGGCGGTGCGCGACGCCGGCTTCGAAGCGGTCATGACGCGCATCGATCACCAGTCCGGCTCCGACCGGATCTACGAGGCGCTGCAGAAGGCCGACCCTAACGGAGAGGCGGAAATCGTCATCAATGTCCAGGGCGACCTGCCGACAATCGAGCCCGGCCCGATCCGCGCGGCCTTGAAGCCGCTCGAAAACGCTGCGACCGATATCGCCACGCTGACGGTGGAAATCACCGACGAGCGCGAGAAAACCAATCCGAACGTCGTCAAGGTGGTCGGGTCGCCGCTGTCGGAGAGCCGGCTGCGCGCGCTCTATTTCACCCGCGCGACCGCACCCCATGGCGCCGGGCCGCTCTATCACCATATCGGCCTTTACGCCTACCGGCGGAGCGCACTTAAGACGTTCGTGTCGCTGAAGCCTTCGACGCTCGAGAAGCGCGAATCGCTCGAGCAGCTGCGGGCCCTCGAGGCGGGCATGCGCATCGACGTCGAGATCGTCAATTCCGTGCCGCTCGGCGTCGACACGCCGGCCGACCTCGAAAAAGCCCGCCGCATGCTCTCGGCTTGAAAGGACAGCCAAAGTGACCGTCAAGACCAACAGGATTGCCTTCCAGGGCGACTTCGGCGCCAATTCCGACATGGCTTGCCGCGACATGTTCCCGTCGATGGACCCGTTGCCCTGCCAGACCTTCGAGGATGCCTTTCTGGCGGTCGAGAACGGCGAGGCGGATCTCGGCATGATCCCGATCGAGAACACGATCGCCGGCCGCGTCGCTGACATCCATCACCTGCTGCCCGAATCGCGCCTGCATATCGTCGGCGAATATTTCATGCCGATCCGCTTCCAGCTGATGGTGCTTCCGGGCGTCAAGCACGACGAAATCCGCACCGTGCACAGCCATATCCATGCGCTCGGCCAATGCCGCAAGATCGTCCGCGCCAATCGCTGGAAACCGATCGTCGCCGGCGATACGGCCGGTGCCGCCAAGCTCGTCGCCGAGACCGGTGACCGCTCGATGGCAGCGCTCGCCCCGCGGCTTGCCGCCGACCTCTACGGGCTGGAGATCATCGCCGAAAACGTCGAAGACACCGACAGCAACGTCACCCGCTTCGTTGTGCTGTCGCGCGAGGAGCAGCGGACGACGCGCAAGTCGGACGACGAGTTGATCATCACCACCTTCGTCTTCAACGTGCGTAACATTCCGGCCGCTCTCTACAAGGCAATGGGGGGCTTTGCCACCAACGGCATCAACATGACGAAGCTCGAAAGCTACCAGCTCGGCGGCAAGTTCGTGGCGACGCAGTTCTATGCCGATATCGAGGGCCATCCGGACGACGAGGGCGTGCGCCACGCCATGGACGAGCTGCGCTTCTTCTCGGAAAACGTGCGGATACTCGGGACGTACAAGGCGCATCCGATGCGTGGGGTGCTCTGAGGGCCAGTCGGGAACGATGCGTGGGCGGACTTTCGACCGCTTGCCAGAGGCGTGCATTTGAGAAATATGCAGCGTCCCAGGCAGGTCGCCTGAGTTCGCCGAATGCGGTGTGCTTCAGGAGCGCTTTTGCCCGGGCCTCCATCCCCGTCGTCATCCTCGGGCTTGACCCGAGGATCCATGTTACGCTGGCCAAATCACCGCCAGAACCGGTGCTTGCGATTGGATCCTCGGGTCAAGCCCGAGGATGACGCTTTGAGGGGATGTCACGACCCATTGCGGCGTCGACAGTCCGGTCAGGCGGTTGCCGCAGCACCTTGTACGGCGGTCTCCGATGCCCGCAATTCTGCTGGCAGCGTGTGCCGGATGGACGTCCCGGACCTTCGAAAAACGGCGAATTATCGTTAACCGGCTACGCGTCCAGCGCATGCCTAATTTGCAATCATGGAACTACTGAAATCTTAGGCAAATGCCTATTTGACCTTCGTCAAGAAAAAGAAAATGGAGTGTCAAAAATGAAGATCCGTCAGAAGATCATGGAATATGCAAAATTGCGCCGTGCGGTACGCGAGCTGAACGCTCTGGACGACCACGCACTGAGCGACATCGGTCTTTCCCGATCCCAGATCCAGGCTGCCGTCTACGGCCGCTAATATACGATTGCCCGCGCGTGCATTCTACCCGCGGCGCGAAAGTCTTCCACACCCCGCCGGCGTTCCCGCGGGGTGTGAGCGAAGCCTGCACTTGCCTTTGCATCATTCGTCGTAGAGGCAGACACGCAGGCGATGCCCGTCCGGATCGAGGGCGACGAAGGTCGGTCCGAAATCCATCCTCGTCAGTTCCTGCGCAATCAACAGCCCCATCGCCTACCATTCCTCATAGTGAGCGCGGACGGCCTCTTCTCCCTCCACCATGAATGCGACTTCGGCCCGGCTGCCTTCGCCGACAGGCTGGGGCTGCACCTTCTCCAGTGCCCAGAGACCCAAGGTGAAGCCTTCCTTGAACTCGAAGGAGCAGAAGGTCGGAAAGGCGGCCGTCGGTTCCTTGCCGAGCAGCTTGCGATAGAATTCGACGCTTGCCAGCGGATCGGCAACATAGAGGACGATGAGATTGGGATTTGCCATGATGGTCTCCTTCTTTCGGGACCTTCAAGCTAGCGGTGCCTGCTGTCAGTTTTTGTCAGCAGTCTGAGCGTGACGGAAAGGCGAACTTCTCAGTCATTCAGACCCCGACAGGGTCGACGCCATGCGTGGCGCGCCAGTCCTTGAGCAGCGCCTGGCGCCGGCGCGGGTAGCGGCTGTCGAGCAGTGCCGCCTCTGCGATCCGGTCAGTCCGGAAATGGCGGAAGCCCTGACGGAGCTCGCACCAGGCAGCGAGCACCCGTGTCTCCTCGAAAAAGCCAAGCGCAAAAGGCCAGACCGTGCGGCGGCTGTCGCGGCCGTCATTGTCGAGATAGCTGAGCTCGAGCTTGTGCTCGGAGCGGATCGCCTTGCGCAACAGGCCGAGATCGACCCGGTCGGCGACCGGTTGACGTGGGCCCACGAGCAGTGTGGAACCGTCGAGCTTCTCCTTGAGCTCGGCCGGCAGCACCGAGCCGATCTTCGCCAGAGCGTCGCCCGCCGCTGTCGCAAGCCTCTTGTCGCCGCGTTTCGCAACCCAGCGTGAACCGAGCACCAGCGCCTCGATCTCCTCCTCGGAGAACATCATCGGCGGCAGCAAAAAGCCCGGCCTGAGGACATAGCCGACGCCCGCCTCGCCTTCGATCCCGGCGCCCTGGGCCTGCAGGCTGGCAATATCGCGATAAAGGGTGCGGAGGCTGACGCCGGTCTCCTCGGCGAGTGTCCGGCCACTCACCGGCCGGCGGTGGCGTCTCAGCACCTGAATGAGATCGATGAGCCGTTCCGAGCGCGACACCGATTCCTGTCCCTACCCGCTCAGCTGCGCTCCGGCCAGGACAGCCAGTCGCGCATCAACTGGTGGGCGATCGCCCCCTTCGGCGGCGGGATGTGCTCGTCCGGCGTCGTCGCGACCCCCGTCGAACGCTCCAGCATCGCTTCGGTCTCCGCACGGGTGAACCAGCGCACGTCCTCGAGTTCCTGCTCGTCGCGCTTGATGGCGGTCGATCGCGCCTCAGCATAGCAGCCGATCATCAGCGAGTGCGGCAGCGGCCAGGGCTGCGAGGCGTGATAGCGCACCCGGCCGATGCGGATGCCCGATTCTTCGTGCGTTTCCCGGCGCACGGCGTTTTCGATGGTCTCACCCGGCTCGACGAAACCGGCAAGGCAGGAATACATGCCCGGCGCGAAATGCGGGCTGCGGCCGAGCAGGCAGAGGTCGCGCTCGATGTCGACCGTCAGCATGATGACGACCGGGTCGGTGCGCGGAAAGACCATGTGGCCGCAGGCGGTGCAGATTCGCCGGTAGCCGCCGGCGGCACCGTCCATCGGCCCGCCGCATCGGCCGCAGAAGCGGTTGTTGGCGTTCCAGGTGATCAGGCTCGACCCTTGGGCGAACTGCCCGAGCAGCTCCTCCGGCAGCATCTGCTGCCGGTAAAGCATGCGCGCATCGGCGATCTTGAAAGGTCCTGGCACGGTCTCCTCGGTCAGGCCGGAAGGAACGGCGAGCCGCGGCTCGCCGTTCGGCAGGAAGCCGAGCAGGACCGCCTCGTCGATCGTCGGTTCGAGACCGGCGAGCTCATAGGGAGCGAAAAGCGGATCGATGATCTTCTCGTCGTGCTTGACGATCAGCTTCGCCCCGGAAAAGGCGAGGAAATGCGCGCCCGGATGTTTGAGCGCCTTCTCGACGCAATCGTCGGCGCGATGCTCGGATTGCCGGTCGAGGTGATTTTCCGCGAAGGCGACGAAGGTGCTCGGCTCCGGATGGGGGCTGTGAAGATCGAAGATCGTTTTCGTCATTTCAAAGATTTTCCAATATACGCGCTGCGAATACCTGATGCTCGCCTTCGGGCCACGGCTCGGCCTTGCCGAAGCCCCAGACCGGACCGGGCCAGTTCGGATCGCCCTTGCGGCGGGCGATGACATGCACATGAAGCTGCCGGACGATGTTGCCGAGCGCGCCGATGTTGATCTTCTCTGCTCCGGTGACTTTCTTGAGCGCCGTTGCCGCCATATTCGTCTCGAAGGTTAGCATCGCCTGGTCGAGCGGCGTGAGCTCGAAGACCTCCGAGACGTCGGCGCGCTGGGGGATGAGGATCAGCCACGGCCAGCGGCGGTCGTTCATCAGGCGAAGCTGGCAGAGGCCGAACGGGGCGATCGGTATGCCGTCGCGCTCGAGGCGCTCGTCGAGCGTGAATTCGGTCAAGAAAAACTCCCTCGGGATCAAGCGGATTCGCCTTGTATTCTATATCGATAGCAGTTTTTTGGCGGCTTGGCTTGCATTTGCTTCAGATATTGCCGATATGGAAGCCGGGAGGTTGGTGGTGGACGAGCCACTCGCCAACCGGGTCAGGTCCGGAAGGAAGCAGCCCTAACGAGCCCCGGCACGGGTCATCGTGCCAGCCTCCCACCTTCTCCGTCCTGTCGGGACAAGAGTTCGAACAGCGGCAGGGTCGATGAGCGACGAAGCGCCCATTTCATCCCCAGTTTCATCCGTCGAAAAACCGGCCGCCTACCGCGTTCTGGCGCGCAAATACCGCCCCAAGGATTTCTCCGACCTGATGGTCGGCCAGGAGCCGATGGTGCGCACGCTCACCAACGCCTTCGAGACCGGCCGCATCGCCCAGGCCTATATGCTGACGGGCGTGCGCGGCGTCGGCAAGACGACGACGGCGCGCATTCTGGCGCGGGCGCTGAACTACAAGACCGCCGAGATCGACAAGCCGACGATCGACCTGCGCGTTCCGGGCGAGCACTGCCAGGCGATCATGGACGGCCGCCATGTCGACGTCATCGAGATGGACGCCGCCTCCCATACAGGCATCGACGACATCCGCGAGATCATCGAGCAGGTGCGCTACAGGCCTGTCTCGGCGCGCTACAAGGTCTACATCATCGACGAAGTGCACATGCTCTCGACCCAGGCCTTCAACGGCCTGCTGAAGACGCTCGAGGAGCCGCCGGAGCATGTGAAGTTCATCTTCGCGACGACCGAGATCCGCAAGGTTCCGATCACCGTCCTGTCGCGCTGCCAGCGCTTCGACCTGAGGCGCATCAGCGCCTCGGACCTGGTCGGGCTCTTCTCCACCATCCTCGGCAAGGAGGCCGTGCCCTTCGAGCCGGAGGCGCTCGCCATGGTAGCGCGTGCGGCGGAAGGTTCGGCGCGCGACGGCCTGTCGCTGCTCGACCAGGCGATCGCCCATGGCGGCGGCTCGGTCGAGATGGAAACGGTGCGCTCGATGCTCGGTCTCGCCGACCGGGCACGGATCGTCGATCTCTTCGAGCACATCATCAAGGGCGACGCCGCGGCGGCACTCGCCGAATTCGCGGCGCAATACGAGGCCGGCGCCAATCCGACGATCGTGCTTACCGATCTTGCCGACTTCACCCATCTCGTGACGCGCATGAAATATGTGCCCGAGGCGGCGAACGATCAGTCCTTGAGCGAGGTCGAGCGCCGTCGCGGTGCCGAATTCGCCGGCAGCGTCGCGGTCACCACCCTGTCGCGCATCTGGCAGATGCTCCTGAAGGGCATTCCCGAGGCGGAAAGCTCGGCGCGTCCCGCCGGCGCCGCCGAGATGGTGCTGATCCGGCTCGCCCATGCAGCTCACCTTCCCTCGCCGGAAGAGGCTGCGCGGCGTTTGCTCGAGCTTTCGGGCGGCGAGGCAGGCGAGGGGCGCCCTGCGCCGGCCCGCAATGGCAGCGGTACCCAAGCTCAGGCCGCCCAGCCCCCCGTTCAGGCCCGTTCCGTCGAGGCGGCGCCCGTGCAGCGGCCGTCCGGCAACGGCGCGACCATGCTGCGCGCCGTGCCGGATGCCGCTCCCCAGCCGATCGCCGTCGGCCGCATCGAGGAGAAACCGGCGCCGGCAGCCGCCGCCAGGCCGGAGCCGAAGGTCCCGGTCAATTCGGTAAGCGACATCGCCGACCTCTGCGCGAAGAACCGCGACATCAAGCTGAAGACGCTGGTGCGCGGCTTCCTGCGGCTCGTCCATATCGAGCCCGGCCGGCTCGACGTCAACCTCCCCGACGATGCGCCGAAGACGCTGCTCAATGAGCTGGCCGTCAAGCTCAAGGAGTGGACCGGCATCCACTGGGTCGTCAGCTACAGCCGCGAGCCGGGCGAGCCGACGCTGGTCGAGGCCGAGCAGCGTGCCCAGGAACAGCGCGTCAACGACGCCCGCCAGGATCCGGACGTCGCCGCGATCTTGGCGCGCTTTCCGGGCGCGCGGATTACCGACGTACGCATCCGCGCCGCGGAGGAAGAGGCCGAAATGCTCGCCCCGGCGGCCGCCGAATCCGCGGACGGCGATATCGTACCCGGCGACGACATCGAGTAGGCGCCGAGACACGGGGCGCCTTCGAATTCAGGCAGACATAGCAACCGACAGGAGACGACGATGCGCGACATCATCGGCATGATGGGCAAGGTCAAGGAAATGCAGGCCAAGATGGAGAAGCTGCAGGCGGAGATCGCCGCGCTCGAAGTCGACGGCACCGCCGGCGGCGGCCTCGTCACTGTCCGGCTCGACGGCAAGGGCCATATGAAGAGCCTGAAGATCGACCCTTCGCTCTTCAAGGAGGACGATGTCGAAATCCTCGAGGACCTGATCGTCGCCGCCCACAAGGACGCCAAGGAAAAGGCGGACGCGGTGCAGGCGGAAAAGACCCGCGAACTCACTGCCGGCCTGCCGATCCCGCCCGGCATGAAGCTGCCCTTCTGATTGGCGGAGATCGCCGTCAAAGCGATTCCGTTTATCGGGGAGATGCGCTAAAAGCCGGCCATGGCAAAGCGAGTCACCGGTCCCGAAATCGAAAAGCTCATTCAGCTCCTGGCAAAGGTGCCGGGGCTCGGCCCCCGTTCTGCGCGCCGCGCCGCGCTGCATCTCGTCAAGAAGAAGGAGCAATTGCTCGGTCCGCTGGCCGAGGCGATGGGCGAGGCGCATCGCAAGGTGAAGATCTGCTCCTGCTGCGGCAATGTCGATACAATCGATCCCTGCACCGTCTGCACCGACGAGCGGCGCGACCAGGCGGTGATCATCATCGTCGAGGACGTTGCCGATCTCTGGGCGCTGGAGCGCGCCGGGGCGCTGAACGCCGCCTATCATGTGCTCGGCGGCACGCTGTCGCCGCTCGACGGCATCGGCCCGGATGATTTGAACATCAAGGGGCTCGTCGATCGCGTCGCCAAGGGCGGCGTGCGCGAGCTGGTCATCGCCGTCAATGCGACCGTCGAAGGCCAGACGACGGCTCACTACATCACCGACCAGCTCGAGGGCATGGAGGTGAAGATCACCCGCCTCGCCCATGGCGTCCCCGTCGGCGGCGAGCTCGACTATCTCGACGAAGGCACGCTGACCGCCGCGCTTCGGGCGCGCACGACGATCTGAAGGAATGCCGATGCGTTTGAAGTCTCGTATTCGCTCGTGGTTTGCCGGTCCTGCAGGGTCCACCCCCCTCTGCCCTGCCGGGCATCTCCCCCACAAGGGGGGAGATCAGTTTGGAACGAGCGCACAAATTCACAATACCGCCGCCGCACACGCGTCTCTTTCCGCAGGGGGAAGCCCTTGCCGCCCGCCAATCTCCACCCTTGTGGGGGAGATGCCCGGCAGGGCAGAGGGGGGTAAGCCTCGCGCACGCATAATCCTCGCGACCATCGCCGCACTCCTCGCCCTCAACCTTCCCGCCCACGCCGCCACCAAGGCCGATGTCGAAGCAAAGTTCCGTCAGTGGCTTGCGAAGGATCTCTGGCCGGAGGCGAGACAGGCCGGGATTTCCGCTTCTGCTTTCAAGGCCGCCTTCGCCGATGTGAAGCTCAATTGGGACCTGCCCGATCTGGCGCCGCCGGGCTTTCCGAAGGCGAAGGAGCGCAAGCAGAGCCAGGCGGAGTTCTCGTCGCCCGGTTCCTATTTTTCCGAGAAGAGGCTGCAGGGCCTCGCGGCGACCGGCCGCAGCCTCGCCTCAGCGCATGCCTCGACCTTGAAGCGGATCGAGCGGAGCTACGGCGTTCCGGGACAGGTCGTGCTGGCCATCTGGGGGCGCGAATCCGGCTTCGGCCGGGCGAAGATCCCGCATCCGATCATGGACGTGCTGGCCACCAAAGCCTTCATGTCGACGCGGCCGGAGCTTTTTCGGCGCGAATTGATCGCGGCGCTCACCATCCTTGAGAGCGGCGACGTCAAGGAAAGTGAAATGCGCGGTTCCTGGGCTGGCGCCATGGGCCAACCGCAGTTCCTGCCGTCGAGCTTCCTGAAATATGCGGTGGACTTCGATGGTGACGGCCGCCGCGACATCTGGAATTCCGTGCCGGACAGCCTCGCCTCGATCGCCAATTATCTGTCTGAAATGGGTTGGCAGAGCGGCCGCGACTGGGGCTTCGAAGTATCGATCCCTAACGGCGTCTCCTGCGCCCAGGAAGGCCCCGACCTGGCGCGGCCGATTGCCGATTGGGCCGGCATGGGGATCGCCCGCGTTTCCGGCAAGGCCTTTCCGTCCGCTGAGCGGTCGGCTTCCGGCATGATGCTGGTGCCGGCCGGCACCCACGGGCCGGGCTTTGTCGTCACGCCGAATTTCTACGTCATCAAGGAATACAACAATTCCGACCTCTACGCCCTCTTCATCGGCAACCTTGCCGACCGCATCGCCTCGGGCGGCGGCGCCTTCCGAGGCGAATGGGGCGATGTCGGCAAGATGCTGCGCTCCGACGTGCTCGGCATGCAGAAGGCGCTGGTCGCAATCGGCTACGATGTCGGCAAGGTCGACGGCTTGCCGGGCTACAAGACCCGCCGCTCGCTCGGCGACTGGCAGGCGAAGAACGGCCTGGCGCCGACTTGCTTTCCCGATCCGTCGCTGAAGGCGAAGCTGCGCTGACTTTGGGTCTGGCCGCAAAAGGCTGAATTCCTCGGGAAAGGCCAAAGAGCCGTTCCGCCAGGAAGCGCAGCTCATCGCGCACAGGGTCTGGTGTTTGATACGGTCCTTGAAACGTCCGCGAACCCCGACGTCGTGGCCGCCGGCCACGTCGCTAGCGATCATCGGTCTGGCCTCTATCCTGAATGGACTACAGTGGACGTGTCGCCGTTCCGTGCCGCTTTTTAGCCAGATCTGATACACTACAGCGCCGCGCGTCTTATCGGATGCGCAAAGGTCGCTGTAGCATTTTGAATTGCTGCATGTCTTGGGTCCTTAAATCGAGGTCGATTTAAGGAGACATGCATTAGCAATTGCAGGAGCATGCCAACAATCAAAGGAGGAATGTCAGGTTACGCTATGATTGTATCGCCATGCTTGTAGCATACTTCATCTCCATGGCGCCAATGGAAGCTCGGGCCGGTCCTATGGAAGATGTGAAGGCCGCATATACAGCTTGGGACGAGGCCTTTGGAAAGCGGGATGCCAAGGCGGTTGCCACCTTCTATGCGGAGGACGCGCTTCTTCTTCCTCCTAGCCATGATTTGATCGAGGGACCTGCTGGCGTTGAAAAGTTCTTCAGCGGCATATTCGGCATGGGCGCCACCGATCACAGACTTGAGGTGATCAGGGTGGATGGCGACGGAAAGTTGATTTACGGCGCAGCTAAATGGTCTGCCAAGGGCAAGGATGCCCAGGGCAAAGACCAGCCTTGGGGTGGGATTGCCACGCATGTCTTTGAGCGCCAAGCCGATGGCAGTTTGAAAATCAAGCTCCATACGTTCAATTGACTTCAGTTCTGCCGATGAGTGTTCGCAGAATTGAGCATGATCGCACCTGGGCCGTATTGACCACCTGCCTACTCTCGACGGCGATCGTGATCGGCCCGGCGACCTTTCCAGTCGCCAAGCGTGCTCATCGCCAACGGACTCACGGAGCCAATTTTTGCCGTTTCGGCTCCGGTGCTCGGCGTCAGATTTTCGCATCTGCCCCCTCAATGCATCTCCGCCGGCTGCTTGTAGCGCTCGTAATGCCCGGGAACGATCGTCTGGCGCTCGATCAGCCGGTGGACGCGCGGCGGCTGGTCGCCGCGGTGGAGCGCCGTCAGCTTGTCGCCGACGGCCGCGTCCGCCTGCGTGCGCCGCTGGTTGTGGCGGACATATTCGACCCAGGTCGGCACGTGATAGGTCTCGGTCCAGATGATCGGGTTTTCGAGGTCGCGCATCAGCGCCCAATGGCCAGCGCCGTCGCGGATGCGGATGCGCCGCCGCTCCGCCATGGTCGTCAGGAATTCGGGGATGTCCGGCTCGTCGATCTCATAGTCGATCATCACGACGATCGGTCCGCTGCGGGGTTTCAGGTCGAGAGCGAGCAGCGGTTCGTTGAAGCGGTTGAGCGGGTCGAGGTTCAGCGACGTGAACTCCGGCAGCGCGAAGCGCAGGCCGATGGCGATGCCGGTAAGCATCAGAAGACAGGAGCCGATCAGCGCATTCGCGGCGCCGTATTCTTCGGCGGCGACGCCCCAGAGCCAGCTGCCGGCGGCAATACCGCCGAAGGTCGTCGTCTGGTAGAGCGAGAGAGCCCGTCCTACCACCCAGCGCGGCGTCGAGAGCTGCACCGTGGTGTTGAACAGCGACAGCGCCAGCACCCAGCAGGCGCCTGAGACGGTGAGGGCGAGCGAGGTCAGCCATGCCTGCGGGCTGAGCGCAGTGACGATCGCGCTTGCGGCGAAGCCTGCGAAGGCCAGCCGCACGATCGCTTCGCTCGACAGGCGCTCCCGGAGGCGCGCGCTGAGCAACGCGCCGCCGATCGCCCCGAGGCCGAAGGCGCCAAGCATGATGCCGTAGGTGAGCGGTCCACCCTTGACGAGGTCGCGGGCGACAAGCGGCAGCAGCGCCAGGATCGCGCTTGCCGAAAGGCCGAAGGCGAAGCCGCGCAGGAGCACCTTGCCGATATTGGGCGACATCGCCACATAGCGCAGCCCGGCCGAAACCGCTCGGCCCAGCCGCTCGCGCGGCAAGGCGCTTTGTGGGATGCTCGGCCGCCAGCGGGAAATCGCGAACAGGATGGCGAAATAGCTCAGCGCGTTGACGGCGAAGGCCGCGGCCGCTCCGGCGGCGGCGACGACGGCGCCGCCGATCGCCGGGCCGACGCTGCGGGTGATGTTGAAGCCCATGCTGTTCAGCGCGACGGCCGCCGGCAGGTCGTCGCGCGGCACCATGTCGCCGACCGAAGCCTGCCAGGACGGGTTGTTGAGCGCCGTGCCGCAGCCGATCAGAAAGGTGAAGAGCAAGAGCAGCCACGGGGTGATCAGCCCGTAATAGGCAAAGACGGTCAAGAGCGCCGAAACGGCAAGCATGAAGGCCTGGGCGACCAACATGATCCGCCGCCGGTCGAAATTGTCGGCGAGCGCGCCGGAGACCAGCGAGAAGAGCATGATCGGCAGCGAGGTCGAGGCCTGCACCAGCGCCACCATGTTGACCGATTGGGAGATGGACGTCATCAGCCAGGCGGCACCTACCGCCTGAATGAGGCCGCCGAAATTGGAAGCGAGGCTGGCGATCCAGATGATCCTGAACGTGTCGTGCCGGAAGGGCGCCAGCGGCGATATGCGGTTCGTCACCTCGTGTCTCTCTCATTTGGCGATGATGCGGGGTGTGGTCTCGTTATAAACCTCGAAATGCGGCACGCCAGCCGCTTAAACTTGCCATTAGACGGGATTTGCCTCCTCTGCCGGCCGGGTCTGCCGCAAGCCTTGCAATTTCCGGCGATGCAGCGTATATGAGCGTCAAATTCTTGATCGGTAGATGAAGAGTGGGCCCGTCAGGACCCGCTCTTTTTTATTAGCCGGTCCGACGAGGAGATGATCGTTTGTCCGAACCGACAACGGCTGGAACTGAAAATGAACCGCGGCTGATCACCGAGACCGGCCTCGACCGGCGCATTGCCGACATCATCGAGCCCGTGCTGGTGCAGATGGGTTTCCGCCTTGTGCGCGTGCGCATGTCCGGTCAGAACGGCCTGACGCTGCAGATCATGACCGAGCGCAACGATGGCACCATGACCGTCGAGGATTGCGAGGACGTCTCCAAGGCCATTTCGCCGGTCCTCGATGTGGAAGATCCGATCGACAAGGCGTATCATCTCGAAGTGTCGTCGCCGGGCATCGATCGCCCGATGGTTCGCAAGTCCGATTTCTTCCGCTGGCAGGCCCATCTGATGAAGTGCGAGACTTCGATCATGGTCGACGGGCGCAAGCGCTTCCGCGGCAAGATCGTGTCGGTGGACGACGACGGTTTCCGCCTCGAGCGCGACCAGCCCGCCTATGGCGAAGAGGCCGTCGTCGCCATCCCGTTCACCGCCCTTTCGGAAGCACGGCTGATCCTGACCGACGATCTGATCCGCGACGCGCTAGCGGCCGACAAGAAGGCGAAGGCGGCGCGTGCCGCCAATGAGAATTTCGAAGACGAAGACAGAGATATCGAATGAGCCAGGGCGCGCTTGTGAGGCCCCTGTAACCAGACGGAGACAAGACATGGCAGTCAGTGCTAACCGGCTCGAGCTTCTGCAGATCGCGGACGCTGTGGCACGCGAAAAGGTGATCGACCGCGAGATCGTTCTGGCCGCGATGGCAGACGCGATCCAGAAGGCGGCCCGCTCGCGCTATGGTTCGGAAACGAACATCCGGGCGGACATCAATTCGAAGACCGGTGAAATCCGTCTCCAGCGTCTTCTCGAAGTCGTCGAGAAGGCCGAGGACTACTCGACGCAGATCCCGCTCGAGCTCGCCCGAGACCGCAACCCGGACGCCAAGCTCGGCGACTTCATCGCCGATCCGCTGCCGCCGATGGATTTCGGCCGCATCGCCGCGCAGTCCGCCAAGCAGGTGATCGTGCAGAAGGTTCGCGAGGCCGAGCGCGACCGCCAGTTCGAGGAGTTCAAGGACCGTGTCGGCGAGATCGTCAACGGCACCGTCAAGCGCGTCGAATACGGCAACGTCATCGTCGATCTCGGCCGCGGCGAGGGCATCATTCGCCGCGACGAGATGATCCCGCGCGAGAACATGCGCTACGGCGATCGCGTCCGTTCCTTCGTCTACGACGTGCGCCGCGAGCAGCGCGGTCCGCAGATCTTCCTGTCGCGCACCCATCCGCAGTTCATGGTCAAGCTCTTCACCATGGAAGTGCCGGAAATCTACGACGGCATCATCCAGATCAAGTCCGTCGCCCGCGACCCGGGCTCGCGCGCCAAGATCGCCGTCGTCTCCAACGATTCGTCGATCGACCCGGTCGGCGCCTGTGTCGGTATGCGCGGCTCGCGCGTCCAGGCGGTCGTCGGCGAACTCCAGGGCGAGAAGATCGACATCATCCCGTGGTCGCCCGATCCCGCCTCCTTCATCGTCAACGCCCTGCAGCCGGCCGAAGTGACCAAGGTCGTGCTCGACGAGGACGCGGAGCGCATCGAGGTCGTCGTGCCGGACGAGCAGCTGTCGCTGGCGATCGGCCGCCGCGGCCAGAACGTTCGCCTTGCCTCGCAGCTGACCGGCTGGGATATCGACATCCTCACCGAACAGGAGGAGAGCGAGCGCCGCCAGAAGGAATTCAACGAGCGCACCCAGCTGTTCATGGAAGCGCTGGACGTCGACGAGATGGTCGGCCAGGTGCTTGCCTCCGAGGGCTTCGCCCAGGTCGAGGAGCTTGCCTATGTCGAGCTCGACGAGATTTCCTCGATCGATGGTTTCGACGACGAAACCGCGACGGAAATCCAGACGCGCGCCCGCGAATATCTGGACAAGATCGAGGCCGAAATGGACGCCCGGCGCAAGGAGCTCGGCGTCTCGGACGACCTGCGTCAGATCGAGGGCCTGACCAGCCAGATGCTGGTCGCGCTCGGCGAGGAAGGCATCAAGACGATCGAGGACTTCGCCGGCTGCGCCGCCGACGACCTCGTCGGCTGGACGGAGCGCAAGGACGGCGAGACCAAGCGCTTCGAGGGCACCTTCTCCAAGCTCGACGTCAGCCGCGAAGAGGCCGAGGCGATGATCGTCCAGGCGCGTCTGGCGGCTGGCTGGATCACCGAGGAAGACCTCGCGAGCGATCAGGACGAGCCGATCGAAGTTGCCGAGGGTTCGGAGCAGGACGCCTGATCCAGGATGACAGCCGCCACCGAAATCCTGCTCTCGGAGATTCTGCCTTCAGACAAGGGCCCGAAGGACCGGAGCGGCAGCAGCCGGACCTGCATCGTCACGCGCGAGAGCGGATTGCCGGATGAACTGATCCGCTTCGTGGCCGGGCCGGACGGCCGCGTCGTGCCCGACCTGAAGCGGCAGCTTCCGGGGCGCGGTTGCTGGGTAAGGGCGGAGCGGCGCCTCGTCGAGAAGGCGGTGGCGAAGAAGCTCTTCGCCCGCGCTCTGCGTGCCGAGGTGAAGGCCGAGCCGGCATTGGCCGACGAGGTCGACAGGCTGCTCGCCGAGCAGCTTGCCGGAATGATGAACATGGCGCGCAAGGCCGGCCAGTTCGTCTCCGGCGCCACCAAGACCGAGCAGGCGGTGCGCGGACTCGCGGCGCTTGCAGTGTTCCATGCGACCGAAGCGGCCGCCGACGGTGTCCGCAAGATCGATCAGGCCCGCAAGGCGATGAGCTTCGTCGCCGAGGATGAAACGGAAATACCTGCGTTCCGCCCCTTTGCGGCGGCGGAAATGGAGGAGCTTTTGGGAAGTAATGCTTTTATCCATGCCGCAGCGCTTGCAGGGCAGGCGGGTGAGGGTGTAGTGAAGCGCGCAATCATGCTCGAAAAGTACCGAGGATCCGTCCCGGTCCGGGCCGAAGGCGGCGCTGATAAGCCACAGCAATGACACGCGTCACCGGCAGAGGCCGGCATCGCGAACGCTGCTTGAGACAAATTGGAAGACGGGGTCAGGTGTTACGCATCCGGCCCTGATCGCTAGGAACGGAACGGAATGACCGACAACAAAGACGACAAGACACTCAGCGTAGCGGGCAAGAAGACGCTGACCCTGAAGCCCGCCGGGGTGACGCAGGGGACTGTGCGCCAGGACATGGGCCGCGGTCGCTCGAAGGCGGTCGTGGTCGAAACCAAGAAGAAGTTCGGCCTGACGCGCCACAAGGACGAGCGTCCGATCACGCCGGTGAGCGCGACGCCCGTTGCGCGGCCGGCCGAGCCGCGCCCCGTTCAGCCGCACCCGGCTGGCCGCCCGGCCCCGCAGCCGCAGCCCCATCAGCCGCGCGCGGAGCAGAACCGTCCCCGGGTCGGCGTCGTGTTGAACGACCTCTCGGCCGGCGAGATGGAAGCCCGTCGTCGTGCGCTGGCTGAAGCCCAGGTGCGTGATGCCGAGGAAGCCAAGCGTCGCGCCGAAGAGGAAGTGCGTCGTCGCGCAGAAGAAGAAGCGCGCCTCGCCCGCGAAAAGGAAGAGGCCGCCCGACGCGCCGCCGAGGAAGCTGCTCGCCCGGCGGTCGTCGCCGAAAAGACCGATGAGGTCGCGGAGGAGCGCCCGGTCGCCGAGCGTCGCGCCGAGGCACCTCCTCAGCCCGTCCGCCCGGCGCCTGCCGCGCCTCAGGCGCCCGGTGCCCCCGGGGCAGCTCTTCGCGGTCGCCGGCCAAGCAGTGACGACGAGGATGAACGCCCGCGCAGCGGTGCCGGACCGGCCCGCGGCAAGGTCGTACGTCCCGAGCCGGCAAAGCCCGCTCCGCGCGCCAAGGGCGACGAGGGCCGTCGCCAGGGCAAGCTGACGCTGACCGCTGCCGTCGACGAGGACGGCGGCCAGCGCGGCCGTTCGCTTTCGGCGATGCGCCGCCGCCAGGAAAAGTTCCGGCGCAGCCAGATGCAGGAAACCCGCGAGAAGATTTCGCGCGAGGTCGTCCTGCCGGAGACCATCACGATTCAGGAGCTGTCGCAGCGCATGTCGGAGCGCGCCGTCGATGTCATCAAGTTCCTGATGAAGGAAGGCCAGATGATGAAGCCTGGCGACCTGATCGATGCGGATCTCGCCGAACTCATCGCCGGCGAATTCGGCCACACGGTGAAGCGGGTTTCCGAGTCGGACGTCGAGGAAGGCATCTTCAACGTTGCCGACCTGGATGAGACCATGATCTCCCGCCCGCCGATCGTGACGATCATGGGCCACGTCGACCACGGCAAGACGTCGCTGCTCGACGCGATCCGGCACGCCAATGTGGTCGCCGGTGAAGCGGGCGGCATCACCCAGCATATCGGCGCCTACCAGGTCGAACAGAACGGTCAGAAGATCACCTTCATCGACACCCCCGGCCACGCTGCCTTCACGGCGATGCGTGCCCGCGGCGCCCAGGCGACGGACATTGCCGTCCTCGTCGTCGCGGCCGATGACAGCGTGATGCCGCAGACGATCGAATCGATCAACCACGCCAAGGCGGCGGGCGTGCCGATCATCGTTGCGATCAACAAGATCGACAAGCCGACGGCGAACCCGCAGAAGGTTCGCACCGAGCTCCTGCAGCACGAGGTCTTCGTTGAATCGATGGGCGGTGAGGTGCTCGATGTCGAGGTCTCGGCGAAGAACCAGACCAATCTCGACAAGCTGCTCGAAGCGATCCTGCTGCAGGCGGAAATCCTCGACCTCAAGGCCAATCCGAACCGGACGGCTGAGGGTACGGTGGTGGAAGCCGAGCTCGACCGCGGCCGCGGTGCGGTTGCCACCGTCCTCGTACAGAAGGGCACGCTGACGCCTGGCCAGATCATCGTCGCCGGCGATCAGTGGGGCCGTGTACGTGCGCTCGTCAACGACAAGGGCGAACACGTCAAGGAAGCAGGTCCTTCGATGCCGGTCGAGGTCCTCGGCCTTTCCGGCACGCCGGCGGCCGGGGATAAGTTTGCCGTCGTCGAGAACGAGAGCCGTGCGCGCGAGATCTCCGAATATCGCCAGCGGCTTGCCCGCGAGAAGATGGTTGCCCGCCAGTCCGGCTCGCGCGGCTCGCTCGAGCAGATGATGAGCCAGCTCCAGGCTTCCGGCCTAAAGGAGTTCCCGCTGGTCATCAAGGGCGACGTGCAGGGCTCGATCGAGGCGATCGCCGGTGCTCTCGACAAGCTCGGAACCGACGAAGTACGGGCGCGCATCGTGCATTCCGGCGCCGGCGGCATCACCGAGTCGGATATCTCGCTCGCCGAGGCATCGAATGCCGCGATCATCGGCTTCAACGTCCGCGCCAACAAGCAGGCGCGCGATGCGGCCGAGCGGTCCGGTATCGAGATCCGCTACTACAACATCATCTACGATCTGGTGGATGACGTGAAGGCGGCGATGTCCGGCCTGCTCTCGCCCGAGCGGCGCGAGACCTTCCTCGGCAATGCGGAGATCCTGGAGGTGTTCAACATCACCAAGGTCGGCAAGGTCGCGGGCTGCCGCGTCACCGAGGGCAAGGTCGAGCGTGGCGTCGGTGTCCGTCTGGTGCGCGACAACGTCGTCATCCACGAAGGCAAGCTCAAGACGCTCAAGCGCTTCAAGGACGAGGTCTCCGAGGTCCAGTCCGGCCAGGAATGCGGCATGGCCTTCGAGAACTACGAAGACATCCGCGCCGGCGACACGATCGAGTGCTTCCGCGTCGAGCACATCACGCGGACGCTCTAAGTCGATCCGGCAACAGATTGTAGGGGCGCCGGATCATCTCCGGCGCTCCTGTTTTTTGCGGAACGAGACGAGATGCTGGCGAGATGCCGATCATGGCCGTCTCGTCTCTATTGAACCGATCGCGGCTCGAGTCCGGTCGATGTGACCGCAATCGCCGTGATCCAGGATAAGCACAATGACCAGATCCACATCCTCTGCTCCGTCCCAGCGCATGCTGCGCGTCGGCGAACAGGTGCGCGCCGCGATCACCCAGGTCCTGCAGCGCGGCGAAGTCCGCGACCCGCTGATCGAGAAGACGGTGATTTCGATTTCCGAAGTGCGTATGTCGCCCGATCTCAAGATAGCGACGGCCTATGTTACGCCGCTCGGTGTCGCCGATCATGCGGCGGTCATCGAGGCGCTCAACAAGCATGCGAAATTCATCCGAGGCCGGCTCGGGCCGCAGCTCAGGCAGATGAAATACATGCCGGACGTCCGCTTCAGGGACGACACCAGCTTCGACAACTACCAGAAGATCGACGCGCTGCTGCGCTCGCCGGAAGTCAGCCGCGACCTCGATCCCGACACCGACGACGAAGAATAGAAGATCCATGTCCAAGCCGCGCAAACCCAAGGGCCGCCCGATTTCGGGCTGGCTGATCCTCGACAAGCCGCTCGATTTCGGCTCCACCGAGGCTGTGTCCAAGATCAAGTGGCTGTTCAAGGCGCAGAAGGCCGGCCATGCCGGCACGCTCGATCCGCTGGCCTCCGGCATGCTGCCGATCGCGCTCGGCGATGCCACGAAGACCGTTCCCTATGTCATGGACGGCCGCAAGATCTACGAGTTCACCGTCGCCTGGGGCGAGGAACGCTCGACCGACGACCTCGAAGGGGATGTCGTCAGCTCGTCTTCCGAGCGTCCGAGCGAAGAGTCAATCCGTGCCCTGCTGCCGAAATATACCGGCGTGATCAGCCAGGTACCGCCGCAGTTTTCGGCGATCAAGATCGACGGCGAGCGCGCCTACGACCTTGCGCGGGACGGCGAAACCGTAGAAATCCCACCCCGCGAGGTGGAGGTTTTCCGCCTCTCGCTGATCGGCTCGACGCCGCATCTCGCCCATTTCGAGATCGAGTGCGGCAAGGGCACCTATGTCCGCTCGCTCGCCCGCGACATGGGCCGCGATCTCGGCTGCTTCGGCCACATCGCCTCCTTGCGCCGCACCTTCGTCGCGCCCTTCGGCGAGGAGGACATGGTCTCGCTCGCCGATCTCGTGGCGCTGGAAAAGATCGAGGACGATGCGGAACGACTTGCCGCGCTCGACGATTATCTGATCGACACCGGCGAGGCGCTTTCCGATCTGCCGCATGTGGCGGTAAGCGAGGATCAGGCGCACCGGTTGAGAATGGGCAACCCGATCATCCTGCGTGGTCGGGACGCGCCGTTGCCGGCTCCGGAGGCCTACGCAACAGCACGCGGCAAGCTCGTTGCGATCGGTGAAGTCGCCGAAGGTGAATTTCGACCGAAGCGTGTGTTCGCCAGCCATTGACCGGCAGCCGGTGCCCGGCCAACAATTGCGCCGCTTTGCGTGCGGCGTATAGGCGCGCAACGGGGTTGAGAAGCCCGGGCGAAAGGCGGTACGGATGCTCAAGGCGCCAGAGAAAAGCGAGAGCGAGGTCTCATCCGGCGGACTGCAAGCGGTCGCGGCCTTTGTTCGCACCTATCTTCGCAGGCCCTTCAGCTTCTATCTGCTTTCGCTGCTGCTAATCGCCATCATCCCTTCCTTCATCTTCTCCTTCGTGATCGTGAAGCGCAGCGTCGATGCGCAGGAGCAGGTCGTCACCTCGCTGCTGAGGGCCTCGACCGGCTCCGTTACCCGGATCGTCGAGCGCGAGGTCGAGGGCATGATGACCACGCTTCGGGTCCTGTCGACCTCTGGGGCGGTCGATCTTCGCGATCTGCGCGGTTTCTACCACCGCGCTTCGAGTGCTTTGGCGGGCACCCATTCCAATCTGATCGTCGTCGATAGCGATCACAATTTGCGGATGAGCACCGGCGTTCCCTTCGGGACGCTGTTGGGGCGGGGATCCGATCCGGACCTCGACCTGGCCCTGAAAAGCAGCGGACCGCTCGTTTCCGGCGCCTTCTTCGCGAACACCTCCAGGAGCTGGGTCTTCAACGTCTATCTGCCGATAAACGGGCCGGACGGCGAACGGTATCTGTTGGGCCTGACCCAGGATGCGGCTCGGATGGCCAAGGCGGTCAATCGGGACACGCTTTCACCGGGGTGGAATGCCGCGCTCGTCGACGGCAAAGGCAAGGTGATCGCCTCCTCCGATCCCGCGGCCCGTCCCGGGGAAGCGTTCTTTCTGGACAAGCTCCCTCAGATCAGCATCGGCGTCAGCGACATCAACGAGCATGGGGTGGATTACCGCGTCGTCTCGGAATTCTCGGTCATCACCGGCTGGCGCATCGTCGCCTGGGCTCCGCGGGAGGTAGTCGATGCGCCGATCCTGTGGTCGTTTCTCTGGCTGTCGCTCGGCGGCATCATTTTCGCCAGCATCGCCGTTGCCGGATCCCTGACCATCGCGCGGCTGTTGACACAGGGGGTCAAGCTCTTGGCGCTCGACGCACGGCGTCTCGGCGCCGGCGAAGTGATCGAGCCGCGCCGCTACGTCATTACCGAAGTCGAGGCCGTCTCGACAGCGCTTGCCCGCGCGGCGGCGGCCCGTACCAAGGCCGAGGTGGAAATCCGCCTCCTCATGCGCGAGGTCGCGCATCGCTCGAAGAACCAGCTGACTGTCATCCAGTCGATGCTTGCCCAATCCGCGGCGTCGAGCGAGGATACCGCGGAGTTCGTCGACGCGTTCCGCAAGCGGCTTGCTGGGCTTGCCCGCTCGACCGACCTGATGATCGCCAATGCGGCAATGGGTGTCGATTTCCGCGAGCTTGCCGAGGACCAGCTTCAGCCCTTTGCGCCGGACGATCCGGACCGCATCGTGCTTGCCGGGCCAAGTTTGCGGCTGGACACCCAAATGGCGCAGACGCTCGGCATGGTCCTTCACGAACTGGCGACCAATGCGATCAAGCATGGGGCGCTTGCCAATGCGACGGGCGCGGTCAAGCTCGAGTGGTCGGTGTCGCCCGGAACGATCACCATTCGCTGGCGCGAGAGCGGCGCGGATCTTGCCGAGCCGGGCCAGGCGCCCCGCCGGGGGTTCGGCTCGGTGGTGATCGAGCGCATGCTCGGCATCGCACTGCGCGCCGAACTCGACAGAAAGATGCATGCCGACGGCATCGAATGGCACATCCGCATCCCCCGCGGCGGCGAGCCCCGAGGCGGGGCGGACAGTTGATGCCGGTGCCTGCCGGCGTCAATGCTCGCGGCGGCTTGATGCGGAAGAAAAATGTGGCGCAGCGGGGTACCCGCAGCCGGCTCGATCACCCTTTCCTTTTGTGTCCGTTTCGGTTATAGCCACGCCAGCGAAAAGGCGCCGCCTCTTCGTGTGAACGGCCGCGGCTGGACGACATCCCGGCTGCCGGCGACCTCAAATCCTCGAAACGAAAGGATCAGCCGATGTCGATCACTGCAGAGCGCAAGGCTCAGCTCATCAAGGAATTCGCAACCGCCGAAGGCGATACCGGTTCTCCGGAAGTCCAGGTTGCGCTCCTGACGGAACGGATCAACAACCTGACCGAACACTTCAAGGACCACAAGAAGGACAACCATTCCCGCCGTGGTCTTCTCGCGATGGTTTCCAGCCGTCGTTCGCTCCTCGACTATCTGAAGAAGAAAGACGAAGCGCGCTACAGCAAGCTGATCGGTGCCCTGGGCATCCGTCGCTAATCGACTGTCCGGCGGGTCGCTCGGCGATCCGCCGGATTTTTTTGGGCGCTGAACCGCCCACTGCGGCCTTTGTGCGTCGAAAGGGATGCACGGCGCTGTAGAATTCTCTCTCCACGGGCGCCGTAGGCGCAGTCTGGAGATGTCCAGCGAGCCGGATGGGCCGGTATCGCGGATCAACCGATGGCCCGTCATGGGGCAGGATTGCAGGATGCTTCGGCGCCTGCTTGCCGAAGCGCTTCCATACGGGTGAGCGCGGCAAAGCGGTGAGCGGCCGGTACTGTTTGAAGCCTCCCGTTGTCTTGCCCGTGATGCGCCACACCAAGCGGCAACAAGATCGTCTGCGCTGCAACAGCCGCGGACGGTCTCCCGCACACGAAGGACAGAACATGTTCGAGACCCACAAGGTAGAAATCGAATGGGCTGGGCGTCCGCTCAAGCTCGAAACCGGCAAGATCGCCCGCCAGGCGGACGGCGCCGTTCTCGCCATCTACGGCGAAACCGTCGTCTTGGCCACGGTTGTTTCCGCCAAGGCGCCGAAGCCCGGTCAGGACTTCTTCCCGCTGACCGTCAACTACCAGGAAAAGACCTATGCCGCCGGCAAAATCCCCGGCGGTTACTTTAAGCGTGAAGGCCGTCCGAGCGAAAACGAGACGCTCGTCTCGCGCCTGATCGACCGTCCGATCCGCCCGCTCTTCCCGGAAGGCTACAAGAACGACACCCAGGTGATCGTCACGGTCATGCAGCATGACCTTGAAAACAACCCGGACGTTGTCTCGATGGTGGCCGCCTCTGCGGCGCTGACACTCTCCGGCATTCCCTTCATGGGCCCGATCGGCGGCGCCCGCGTCGGCTACATCAACGGCCAGTACGTGCTCAATCCCCACCTCGACGAGATGGAGGAATCGACGCTCGATCTCGTCGTCGCCGGCACCCAGGAAGCCGTGCTGATGGTCGAGTCCGAAGCCAAGGAGCTGCCGGAAGACGTCATGCTCGGCGCCGTGGTTTTCGGCCAGAAGGGCTTCCAGCCGGTCATCGACGCGATCATCAAGCTCGCCGAAGTGGCCGCCAAGGAGCCGCGCGAGTTCGAGCCGGAAGACCATTCCGCGCTTGAAAACGCCATGCTTTCAATCGCCGAGGACGAGCTGCGCAACGCCTACAAGATCACCGAGAAGGCCGCACGCTATGCCGCCGTCGACGCCGTCAAGGCCAAGGTGAAGGAGCACTTCCTGCCGGAAGGCATCGAGAACCCGGCCCACTCGGCCGAGGAAATCGCCTCTGTCTTCAAGCACCTGCAGGCCAAGATCGTCCGCTGGAACATCCTCGACACCCAGAGCCGCATCGATGGCCGCGACCTCGTCACGGTTCGCCCGATCGTCGCCGAAGTCGGCCTCCTGCCGCGTACCCACGGCTCGGCGATCTTCACCCGCGGTGAAACGCAGGCGATCGTCGTCGCCACGCTCGGCACCGGCGAAGACGAGCAGTATGTCGATTCCTTGACCGGCATGTACAAGGAAAATTTCATGCTGCACTACAACTTCCCGCCCTTCTCGGTCGGCGAGACGGGCCGCATGGGTTCTCCGGGCCGCCGCGAAATCGGCCACGGCAAGCTCGCCTGGCGCGCCATCCACCCGATGCTGCCGACGGCGGAGCAGTTCCCCTATACGCTGCGCGTCGTTTCCGAAATCACCGAGTCGAACGGCTCCTCCTCGATGGCAACCGTCTGCGGCACCTCGCTGGCACTGATGGATGCGGGCGTGCCGCTCGCCAAGCCGGTCGCCGGCATCGCCATGGGCCTGATCAAGGAAGATGACCGCTTCGCCGTTCTCTCCGACATTCTCGGTGACGAGGACCATCTCGGCGACATGGACTTCAAGGTGGCCGGTACCGAAGCCGGTATCACCTCGCTGCAGATGGACATCAAGATCGAGGGCATCACCGAAGAGATCATGGGCGTTGCGCTCAACCAGGCCAAGGGTGGCCGCCTGCACATTCTCGGCGAAATGGCCAAGGCCATTTCCGAGAGCCGCGGCCAGCTCGGGGAATTCGCGCCGCGCATCGAGGTGATGAACATTCCGGTCGACAAGATCCGCGAAGTCATCGGCTCGGGCGGCAAGGTCATCCGCGAAATCGTCGAGAAAACCGGCGCCAAGATCAACATCGAGGACGACGGCACCGTCAAGATCGCTTCGTCGTCGGGCAAGGAGATCGAGGCGGCGCGCAAGTGGATCCACTCGATCGTCGCCGAGCCGGAGGTCGGCCAGATCTATGAGGGCACGGTCGTCAAGACCGCCGATTTCGGCGCCTTCGTCAACTTCTTCGGCGCCCGTGACGGCCTCGTCCACATTTCGCAGCTCGCCTCCGAGCGCGTCGCCAAGACGACCGATGTCGTCAAGGAAGGCGACAAGGTCTGGGTCAAGCTGATGGGCTTTGACGAGCGCGGCAAGGTCCGCCTCTCCATGAAGGTCGTCGACCAGGCGACCGGCAAGGAGATCGTCGCCGAAAAGGGCGACAAGTCCGACAAGAAGGACGGCGGCGAAGCGGCCGAATAAGCCGGCTTCAGTTCAATCCAACTCGGGGCGCGGAGCAGATCGCTTCGCGCCCTTTCTCGTAAGCGCGGGACAAGACTCTCCCTGTGAGGCGGCCCGCACTCGACCGACAGATTTGCTAACGGAAACATCCATGAGCCGCGACGCGCTGAAAACCCTGTTCTATCCCTTCGAGACCGGCGTCATCGATCCGCCGGGGGAGGGCGAGCGCGTCCTGTTTCTCGGTGCGGAAGCGGGCTACAGGCTGCCGGAAGGCTTTGCCGCATCGATGCTGGCCGTCCAGCCGCTCAAATCCCTGTATCGCGCTCTGGAAGCTGCACGGGCCGAAGCGGCGCCGGTCGCCTCGGGCGAGGACTACGACGCAGCACTGGTGCTCTGCGGCAAGCACAAGGGCGAGAACGAGGACCGCATTGCCGAGGCGCTGAAACGCACCCGGGACGGCGCCCTCATCGTCGTCGCCGGCGGCAAGGAGGACGGTATCCAGCCGCTGCGCAAGAAGATCGACAAGTTCGGCTGGGAAGGCGATTCGATGCCGAAATATCACGGCGTCGCCTTCTGGTTCACGCGGCCGGAGGACGCCTCCGAGGCCGTGTCGAAGCTCGCCAAGGTCCCCGTGCGCGTCGACGGCCTGTTCGAGGCGGCGCCGGGCATGTTCTCGCACGACCGCGTCGATGCCGGCTCGGAACTGCTCGCCTCCCGCCTGCCGCGCGAGTTCAGCGGCCATGCTGCGGATTTCGGCGCCGGCTGGGGTTATCTCTCGGTAAAGCTTGCCGAGGCCTCGCCGGGCCTCAAGGGCATCGACCTGTTCGAGGCGGATCACAATTCCCTGGAGGCGGCGCGGGCCAACATGGCGGCGAACGCTTCGTCGACGCCGGCGCGCTTCTACTGGCACGATCTGACGAGCGAAGAAACACGCGACAAATACGACCTGATCGTCATGAACCCGCCCTTCCACGAGGGCCACGCGGCGGAGCCCGCTCTCGGCGCGGCGATGATCAAGGCAGCCGCCAAGGCCCTGAAGCAGGGTGGCCGGCTGATGCTGGTCGCCAATCGCGGCCTGCCTTATGAACAGGTCCTGGCGGAAGCCTTCAAGGAAAGCGGCGAAACCTGCCGGAATGCGCGCTTCAAGGTGCTTTGGGCGAAGCGCTGACGGCGCATTTGCCCGCGTCACCGCATCGGCAGGCGGGCTTCAAATCGACAGCTCGAGCGCCTTTTCCTTTTCGATATAGGCGCGCTGCTGGTCGGTGATGTAATCGCGCACGATCGGCGCCGCGTCGCGCGAGCGCGACAGCTGCATGTGGAAGACGAGCTGGCTGCCGGTGCGGAACATCATCTCTGCGCTGATCAGGTAGAACTCCCACATCCTTGCGAAGCGCTCGTCATACATGGCGATCACCTTGTCGCGATTTTCTTCGAAGCGCGCGCCCCAATGGGCAAGCGTCGTCGCGTAGTGAACGCGCAGGAATTCGAGGTCGCTCACCCACAGGCTGTTGCGCTCGACCACCTCGAAGACTTCCGACAAAGCGGGCGAATAGGCGCCCGGGAAGATGTACTTCCTGAGCCACGGGCTCGCCATGCCGGGCGGGCTCATATGGCCGATCGAATGCAGCACCGCGAGACCGTCGTCTCGCATCAGCGCGTTCAGCTTCTTGAAGAATTCGTCGTAGTGATGAACGCCGACATGCTCGAACATGCCGACCGAAACGATGCGGTCGAAGGGACCTTCGACATCGCGATAGTCCTTCAGCTCGAAACGCACCCGGTCGGCAAGGCCGGCGGCGCGAGCCCGCTCGGAGGCGAGCGCCTGCTGCTCCTTTGACAGTGTGACGCCGAGGACCTCGACATTCTCGAGCGCAGCGAGATAGAGCGCTAGGTCGCCCCAGCCGCAGCCGATGTCGAGCACTTTCATGCCGGGCTTCAGGCAGAGTTTCGCGGCGAGCAGCCTGAGCTTGTTGCGCTGTGCCGCCTCCAGCGTCTCGTCCGGCGCGCGGAAATAGGCGCAGGAATAGAGCATGTTCTCGTCGAGGAAGAGCTTGTAGAACGCGTTGCCGAGATCGTAGTGATGGGCGACGTTCTGCTGCGCCTTGCCCTTTGGGTTTGCCTGCTGGCGCTTGCGAAACCGCATCTTGATCGCCCGCAGCAGCTTCTGGATCGGGTAGGAGCCGAGCGACAGCCGGTTTATCGAGAAGAGGGTGAGGAAGTCTCGAAGCGTCGATCCCTCCTCGAAGCGCATCGTCCCGTCCATATAGGCCTCGCCGGCGGCGAGTTCGGCATTGAGGACGAGGCTGCGGTAGAGCCGCTTGTCGGTGAGTCGCATCGTGACGCTCGGCCCCGGCTCGCCCGAAAAGACGTGCCTTTTGCCGTCGGCATCGATCACGGTCAGCGTGCCCTTGCGGATGAAGGCTTTCATCATATGCGACAGTGGAAACATGCAATCCCTCGATCTCGTCCCGCCTACAGCGCCGCGCGTCCTTTCAGACGCGCAAAAGGACGCTGTACCGCTTTGAACCTATGCATCGTGCTTTCCGAAAATCGATCCCGATTTTCGCGCCGATGCACTACAGCGCCGCGCGTCTTATCAGACGCGCAAAGGTCGCTGTAGCACTTTGAATTGCTGCATGTCTTTGTCCTTAAATCGAGGTCGATTTAAGGAGACATGCAGTAGGCGGGCGGCAGTTGACCCTAAACAGCGCGCCTCCAAAATGCACGCTCAATTTTGCAGGTCTTGCTCACTCGCATCCTGAGTTGTGAGTCGCGACAAAAAAGGCGGCAGGTAACCCGCCGCCCCTGTTATACAGCGCTCTCAGGACGTGCCTCAGTCCTTGGCGCGCTCGACGTAGGAGCCGTCTTCCGTCGCGATGACGACGCGGGTGCCGGCCTGGATATGCGGCGGCACCGAGGTGCGGACGCCGTTAGAAAGCAGGGCCGGCTTATAGGAGGAAGACGCCGTCTGGCCCTTGACCACCGGTTCGGTCTCGGTGATCTCGAGGATGACGTGGCGCGGCAGGTCGATGGCGATCGCAATGCCCTCGTGGATCGACAGCATTACCGCCATGCCTTCCTGGAGGTAAGCCTTCAGGTCGCCGATGTCCTCGGCCGACATGACGAGCTGGTCATAGCTCTCCGGATTCATGAAATGGAAGCCTTCGGCATCTTCATAGAGGAAGGTGTGCTCGCGGTCCTCAACGAAAGCGCGCTCGACCTGTTCGGTGGTGCGGTAGCGCTCCGAGACCTTCACACCGTCGGAGATGCGGCGCATGTCGACCTGGGTGACCGGCGTGCCCTTGCCCGGATGGAAGTTCTGGGCGGTGAGCACGACATAGAGCTTGCCGTCGACGTCGAGAACGTTGCCCTTGCGGACCGAAGAAGCGATGACCTTGACCATTAGTCTTCCTTGTAACAGAGGTATCAGCGACACGCGCGGGCCGAAATCGGCCCGGAAGGAGCGAAAATTTTAGATTTCGCGCCGCCACTACCCTAATTCCACGCAAATAGCCAGCCTGAGCGGCATTCGCGCGGAAGAAAGCTTGGACCGAACCGATCATGCCGCATGCTTCTCCCTGGTGGACACCGGATGTCCACGCCGACCGGCGTCCCTTTCTGATCGGCCGCAACCGCATCCAGTCGGCACTCCGCCGCTTCTTTGGCGAGCGTGACTTCATGGACGTCGATACGGCAACGCTGCAGCTGTCGCCGGGCAACGAGGCGCATCTCCACGCCTTCGCAACTGAGGCGCTCGGGCCGGATGGATCGGTGCAGCCGCTCTATCTGCACACCTCGCCGGAGTTCGCCTGCAAGAAGCTGCTGGCCGCGGGCGAACGCCGCATCGCCTGCTTCGCCCATGTCTATCGCAACCGCGAGCGCGGCCCGTTGCACCATCCGGAATTCACCATGCTCGAATGGTACCGCGCCGAGGAGAGCTACGAGACGCTGATGCGCGATTGCGCCGAAGTCCTCGCGCTTGCCGCCGAGACGACGGGCACGCGGTCCTTCGCCTATCAGGGCCGCATTTGTGACCCGTTTCTCGAACCGGAGCGGCTTTCGGTCGCCGAGGCCTTCGCGCGTTTCGCCGGAATCGAGCTTCTCGCCTCGATCGCCGAGGACGGGACGACCGATCGCGAGGGGCTGGCGGCGGCCATGCGGAAGGCCGGCCTGCGGGTCGCCGATGACGACACCTGGGCCGACCTCTTCAGCCGTGTGCTCGTCGAAAAGATCGAGCCGAACCTCGGCTTCGGGCGGGCCACGATCCTGGACGAATACCCCGTCGCCGAGGCCGCGCTCGCCCGCCCGACGCCACGCGACCCTCGCGTTGCCGAGCGCTTCGAGCTCTATGCCTGCGGCGTCGAGCTGGCGAACGCTTTCGGCGAACTGACGGACGCCAAGGAACAGCGCCGCCGCTTCCGGCTCGAAATGGCGGAAAAGGCGCGGGTCTATGGCGAAACCTATCCGCTCGACGAGGACTTCCTGGCGGCGCTTGCCATTATGCCCGAGGCGAGCGGCATCGCGCTCGGCTTCGACCGTCTGGTGATGCTGGCGACCGGCGCCGCGCGCATCGATCAGGTGCTCTGGGCGCCGGTGGCGGAGGCCGGGGCATGACAGTACATCGTTCCCTCAGGACGGCGGGCCATCTCGTCGAAGCCGGCCTTGTCGACGCCTCGGCCGAGGAGGCGATTTCCCGCGTCGCCTCCCGCTACGCGATCGCCATCAGCCCCGCCGTTGCAGACCTTATCGACCGCGCCGATCCGCATGACCCGATCGCCAGGCAGTTCGTACCCGACACGGCGGAGCTGACTTCGACGCGGGAGGAACGCACCGACCCGATAGGCGACGGCGCCCACAGCCCCGTCGCGGGCATCGTCCACCGCTATCCGGACCGGGTGCTGCTCAAGGCCGTCCACGTCTGCCCGGTCTATTGCCGCTTCTGCTTCCGCCGCGAAATGGTCGGCCCGCAGGGGCTCGGCACGCTGACGCCCGCCGAACTCGACGCGGCGATCGCCTATATCGCCGAGCATCCGGAGATCTGGGAGGTGATCCTGACCGGTGGCGACCCGCTGGTGCTGTCGCCGCGGCGGCTTCAGGAGATCCTCGAGCGTCTCGGCGCGATCGAGCACGTCAAGGTCGTCCGCTTCCACACGCGCGTACCGGTCGTCGAGCCGCACCGCGTCGATGCGGATCTCATCGCGGCCCTCAAGTGCAGCGGCAAGGCGACCTATGTGGCGCTTCATGCCAATCATCCGCGCGAACTGACGGGCGAAGCGCGCGGCGCCGCGGCCCGGCTGATCGATGCTGGGATCGTCATGCTCAGCCAATCGGTGCTGCTGAAGGGCGTCAACGACGATCCGGACGTGCTTGCCGAACTGATGCGCGCCTTCGTCGAGACGCGGATCAAGCCCTATTACCTGCACCATCCGGACCTCGCGCCCGGCACCGGCCATTTCCGACTGACGATCGAAGAGGGCCAGGCGCTCGTCGCCTCGCTGCGCGGCCGCGTCTCGGGCCTCTGCCAGCCGACCTATATCCTTGATATCCCCGGCGGTTACGGCAAGGCCGTCATCAGCGCCAGCGCGATAGAGGCGGAAGGCGGCGGCTGCTACACCGTCACCGATTTCCGCGGGAATGAGCACATCTATCCGCCGCAAGGCTGAGGAGCCGCGGGCGGCGCTGCACTTTCGATAACCGGGACCGCGCCTCCCTCAAGCCGTCATCCTCGGGCTTGACCCGAGGATCCACACGCAAGGCGTTCCGAAAATCTCAGCTTGAGTGATTGGCAAATGGATCCTCGGGTCAAGCCCGAGGATGACGACCGTAGGGGAGGTGTGCGTCGCCGGAGAACCCGCGCGGCCCTCGCGAAATATCGAAAAGCTCTCAGCCCTGCTTGATCGGCGCGATCGAGATTTCGACGCGGCGGTTCTGGGCGCGGCCTGCCTCGCTGGCGTTCGACGCGATCGGCCGTTCCATGCCGTAGCCCATCGTCGAAATGCGACGCTGGTCGATGCCGCGGCTGCCGAGATAATTGGCGACCGAGGCGGCGCGGCGTTCGGAAAGGCCCTGGTTGTGGGAGGCGCTGCCGGTCGAATCGGTGTGGCCGTCGACGTCGATCAGCGTCTTGTTGAACTTGCGCAAGACGACCGCGACCGAATCGAGCGTCGGGTAGAAGGGCGGGATCACCTGGTCGCGGTCGGTCGCAAAGGTTATGTTCGACGGCATGTTGAGGATGATCCGGTCGCCCTGGCGCGTGACGGAGACGCCGGTGCCCTGCAACTGGGCGCGCAACTCCGATTCCTGCTGATCCATGTAGTTGCCGATCAGGCCGCCGCCGAGCGCACCGATGCCGGCGCCGACGAGTGCGGCGTCACGCCGTCCCGCCGCACTGCCGCCGACCAGGAGGCCGGTTGCGGCGCCGAGACCCGCACCGAGCAATGCGCCGCCGGCCGTGTTCGACATCTTCTGTTCTCCCGTATAGGGATCGGTGGTCGTGCATCCGGAAAGATAGATGGCCGCGACAGCCAGGATGGCGCATTTCTTGATCATCGAATCAATTGTCCCCATTGGTGCTAAAGCTGCTTCATACTATCGATTGCGGCAGGAAGATGAAGGGGCGCGGCGCTTTCCACACAGACCGGCAGCTGTAATGTTTCGGCACTGCAGCATTTCACCTTGCTTCGCCACATTGCCGTCCAGAGGGGACGATAACCGAAGCTTCACAGGCCCGCGCTACGGTGCCAATGCCGGGCCGAGACGCAGACGAGAGGGATATGAATGGCGATCGAGTTCGATGATACAGAGCGCAGCCTCAGCGATACGCTGACCGGGATGATCGCTTCGATCCGAGGCAATACGGTCACGCTGCGCGAACTGATGATCGAGATCGGCGAGCACGGTTTCCTGCTTCTCTGCGCACTGTTGACGCTGCCTTTCCTGATTCCGGTTTCTATCCCCGGGGTCAGCACCGTCTTCGGCGCGGCGATCATTCTCATTTCGCTGGCGATCACCCTCAATCGTCTGCCCTGGCTGCCGCGGCGCATTCTCGACCGGCAGATCGAGACCGAAAAACTCGTACCGACCCTGCAGAAGGGCGCGGCGCTGGTTTCGAAACTCGACCGCTATGTGCGCCCGAGGCTGCACTTCCTCACCCATGGCGCCGTCATGAACCGCTTCAACGGCCTGATGATAATGGCGGGCGGCGTGTTGCTGATGTTCCCGCTCGGGCTGATCCCGCTGTCGAACACGCTGCCGGGCATTGCCATCCTGCTTCTGTCGCTCGGCATCATCCAGCGCGACGGGCTGATGGTGGCCGGCGGCTACCTCTTCCTCGTCGCCACTACCATCTATTTCGCCGTGCTCGCCTATCTCGCCTTCGCCGCCGGCCAAGGGCTGTCGCAGTTCTTCGTGTCCTAGACGGCTGAGGCCGATCAGCCGGCGATGCCCTTCAGGACATTGGCGACGTTGAGGCCGATCTCCGGCACGCCGTAGCCGCCCTCCATGCAGACGACGACCGGCAGGCCGGCCTTCCGCAAGCGCGCGCCCATGCTAAGAAAATCTTCCGATTTCAGCTTGAAGAAGCTGATCGGGTCGCGCTCGAACGAATCGACGCCGAGCGAGAGCACGAGCGCCTCGGTCCCGAAACCGGCAATGCGCGCGAGCGCGTCATCCATCGCCGCTACCCAGGTCTCGAAGGTGGTGCCGCGCAGCATGGGATAGTTCCTTGTCGTGCCGAGTCCCGCTCCGGCCCCTTCCTCGTCGGCGAAGCCGAGGAAATGCGGGAAGGCATCGACCGGATCGCCGTGCAGCGAGGCGAAGAAGACGTCGCCGCGCTCGTAGAAGATATCCTGGGTACCGTTGCCGTGGTGGAAATCGACATCCAGGACGGCAACTTTTGCCGCGCCGCGGTCGCGCAGCCGCTGGGCGGCGCAGGCGGCATTGTTGATGAAGGAGTAGCCGCCGAAGAGATCGATCGCCGCATGATGGCCGGGCGGACGGCAGAGCGCGAAAGCGGCAGGGTTGCTGGCAGCGACGTGGTCCGCCGCCGAAATCGCGCAATCCATCGCGGCGCGCGCGGCGGCGAAAGTGCCTTCGGTGATCGCCGTCTCGGCGGCAAAGGAATAGTAGCCGAGGGCGCCGTCGATATCCTTCGGCGGATGCTGGCGCATGCGCCGCGCCGGAAAGCAGGCGGGGATAGCCTCGCCGCGGTAGCCGTCGGCGACCCAGCGCGGCCAGGCGGTTTCGAGGAACTCGAGGTAATCCGCCGAATGCAGCTTCAGCGCAGTCTCCATGCCATGCTGTTCGGGTGCGACCACGTCGGAGAAACCCGCTTCCTTGACGGCGGCGAGAATCCATTCGGCCCGAAATGGCGCCTCGAAGGGCGGTACGAGCTCGCCGCCATGCAGCTCTGTCTTCGCGTCTCGGAGCTTGTGATCTTCGGAGAAGTAAACGCGCATTCTGGGTGTCCTGATTTTAGGCAATGCTATTGGAATTTACCTTGATAGGTTCGGTCGGGGATGCGGGGCAATTCCGAGTTCCACTTAAGCCGCCAGATGCTTGTAGAAAAACGTCGTCGCGCAGTAGCGCCCGTCCGGCATCAGCGCATAGTCGGGAACGACGCCGGCCCGCAGCCAGCCGAAGCGCTCGTAGATCGCCTCCGCCGGCTCGCCGGTCGCGGTATCGAGCACCAGCACGCGCCGGCCACGCTTTTGCGCCTCGGCCTCGGCTTTGTCCATCAGCCGCCGAGCAAGACCCAGGCCGCGCGCGTCCTGATGCACCAGCAGTTTCTTGATGTCGGCGCGGTGCGGCTGGTTCGGCATCGTCGCGACCCCAAGCTGCACGGTGCCGACAGCGCGTCCGTCGAGCTCGGCAACAAGGAGCACCGTCTCTTGCCGGCCGACGGCGGCGGCGACCCCCTGCCAATAGGGCACCGCGTCTTCCGGTCCAAAGGGCTGCATGAAGCCCACCGAGGCGCCGCCCTCGACGCAGTCGGAGAGGATTTCGGCGAGCGTCGGCAGCGCGGCGCGGGTTTCTGCTTCGGTAAGCACGCGGATCGTTACGTCGGGCATGATTACACCTTGGTGCGGCAGAGGATCACGGCGTAGTGCGCCGGCTCGTCGTAGGGATTGTGGAAGATGTGCGCCTCTTCGAGGCCCATGAACAGGCAGTCGCCGGCCTCCAGCACCTGCGGTCCGCTCTCCATCGTCAGTTCCAGTCGCCCGGAGAAAAGCCAGAGGTGCTGGGTGATGCCGCGGTCGGCCGGCTGGCGTTCGAAGACGACGCGGGCTCCGGGCGGGAACTCGACCTCGACGATATCGACCGGCGAGCCGAGGCCCTCCGGCGACACCGAGCGGCGCAGATAGCCGCTTTCCGGATCGCGCCAGAGCCGCTGCTCCGCCCGCCGCGCGATCGGCGAGGGGTTGTCCGCGGCAGAGGCGAAAAGCGCCGAGAGCGTCGTGCCGAGGGCGCTGCACAGTTTTGCCAGTAGCTGTGCCGTCGGGCTCGCCTCGCCGCGTTCGACCCGGGAGATCATCGCCCGGCTGACGCCGGAGCGGATCGCCAATTCGTCGAGCGTCAGGGTCTGGAGCGTCCGCATCTCACGCACGCGCTCGCCGATCGTCCGTTCGAGGGAGTTGATTGCCTGTTCCATTATTTGAGATTGCATTTCTCATATAGTGGAGTCAAGCGGTCCGCGTTGGCCCAAAATAAATTTCTTCCATGCCGCTCCGGCGACAATGCGACAGGCCGCGCCGCGTTAGTTTGCGTCGGAGAAGCGGCTGCGAGAGGACAAGCACATGGGCAGCGATCGTTCGTCTCTCCTGTCGATTGCCAGCATCGTCACCTCGATGACCGCCGTCGCCATCGGCAATGGCATGATGCTTGCCTATGTTCCCTTCGTGCTGACGCGCTCCGCAGCACCGGAGTGGGTACCGGGCGCGGCGGTCACCGCAATCGCCTTCGGCGGCCTGATCGGCTGCGTGATGGCTGGTCCGCTGATCCGCCGCGTCGGCCATGCGCGGGCCTTTTCCTGTTCGATGGCGCTCGTCATCCTAGCAGCCGTGCTGATCAGCCTCGGCGTCCATCCCCTTCTCTGGATCTTCGCTCGCGCGCTCTACGGCGCAGCCGCCAACACCAACTTCATCATCACCCAGAGCTGGCTGAACCACGCGAGCGACAACCACTGGCGCGGCAAGGCCATGGCGCTTTTCTACATGGCCTATGTGATCGGGCTTGGGGCCGGCGCCTGGCTTTTCGGCCGCATCCCGGTCGACGGCAACATCGCACCGATCGTCACGATCTTCTTCACGGCGCTCGCCATATTGCCGATCGGCCTCACACGCCTGCCGACGCCGCCCGCGCCCGCCAAGGTCAGCATCGACATCGCCATGGCTTGGCGCAGCTCCCCCGTCGCCCTCATCGGCGTGCTCGCCTCCGGCGGCCTCTCGATGCTGGTGCAGGGCTTCACGCCGATCTATGCCGCCGCCAATGCGATGAGCCAAGAGGACGTGGCGACGCTGATGTTCGTCATGCAGTTCGGCCTGCTCCTCATCCAGTATCCGATGGGCTCGCTTTCCGACCGAATCGACCGCCGCATCGTTCTCATCGCCACCTGCGGCCTGATCGTGGCGGCGGGGCTCGCAGCGCTCGTCGTCTCCTTTGAAAGCCTTCCGCTGCTGATGCTCGTCTTCGCGCTCTTCGCCGGCGCCGTCGAGACGGTCTATTCGATCGCCAATGCCCATGCCAACGACCGCACCGATCCCGCCGATTACGTGCCGCTCGCCAGCACCATGCTGGTCGCCTGGTCGGCGGCGGCGACGCTGGTGCCGATGCTCGTGACGCTGCTAACGCCGGTCTTCGGCGCACAGCTGTTCATCCATGCGACGATCGCCGTCGCCGTCCTCTATGCGGCCTTCGTGCTCATCCGCCTGCGGCTGCGCGAGCGCGTGCCGCCGCAGCTCTGCGAGAGCTTCGAACTGAAGAGCGCGCAGGTGCCGAATGCGGGCGCGCTTGCCGAGGCGGAGGCGAGGGCGAAATAGCCGCGCCACGCCCGGATTTATAGTGAACGAAGCCTTCATTTCCCGCTTTGCGCCGCCTGATCGCGCTGCTATATGCGCCCCATGAGCACACCATCTTCCAAGACGCCCCTGTCGCATATCCGCAACTTCTCGATCGTGGCCCATATCGACCACGGCAAATCGACGCTGGCCGACCGGCTGATCCAGCTGACCGGCGGGCTTGCCGAGCGCGAGATGTCCGAGCAGGTGCTGGACAGCATGGATATCGAGCGCGAGCGCGGCATCACCATCAAGGCCCAGACGGTGCGCCTGCACTACAAGGCGAATGACGGCGACACCTATGTGCTGAACCTGATCGACACGCCCGGCCATGTCGACTTTGCCTACGAAGTCTCACGCTCGCTTTCGGCCTGCGAGGGCTCGCTGCTCGTCGTCGACGCCAGCCAGGGCGTTGAGGCCCAGACGCTCGCCAATGTCTACCAGGCGATCGACAACAATCACGAGCTCGTCACCGTGCTCAACAAGATCGACCTGCCGGCCGCCGAGCCCGACCGCATCAAGGAGCAGATCGAGGAGGTGATCGGCATCGACGCTTCCGACGCGGTGCTGATCTCGGCCAAGACCGGTCTCGGCATTCCGGATGTGCTCGAAGCGATCGTCCACAAGCTGCCGGCGCCGAAGAGCACGGGCGGGGAGAAGGCGCCGCTCAAGGCCTTGCTCGTCGACAGCTGGTACGACACCTATCTCGGCGTCATGGTTCTGGTGCGCATCATCGACGGCGTGCTGGTGAAGGGCCAGACGATCCGGATGATGGGGACCGGCGCCAAATACACGATCGAGCGCGTCGGCGTGCTGACGCCGAAGATGGTGGCGATGGATTCGCTCGGCCCCGGCGAGATCGGCTTCATCACCGCCTCGATCAAGGAAGTGGCTGACACCCGCGTCGGCGATACGATCACCGACGACAGGCGCCCGACGGAGACGGCGCTGCCCGGCTTCAAGCCGGCGCAGCCGGTGGTCTTCTGCGGCCTCTTCCCAGTCGACGCGGCCGACTTCGAGGAATTGCGCAGCGCCATGGGCAAGCTCCGCCTCAACGACGCGTCGTTCTCCTTCGAGATGGAATCCTCCGCGGCTCTGGGATTCGGCTTCCGCTGCGGCTTCCTCGGGCTGCTGCATCTAGAAATCATCCAGGAGCGCCTGTCGCGCGAGTTCGACCTCGACCTGATCGCCACTGCCCCGTCGGTCGTCTATCAGCTCACCATGACCGACGGCACCGAGAAGGAACTGCACAACCCGGCCGACATGCCGGACGTCGTCAAGATCACCGAATTCCGCGAGCCGTGGATCCGCGCGACGATCATGACGCCCGACGAATATCTCGGCGGCATCCTAAAACTCTGCCAGGATCGGCGCGGCATCCAGATCGAACTCACCTATGTCGGCAGCCGGGCGATGCTGACCTACGACCTGCCGCTCAACGAAGTCGTCTTCGACTTCTACGACCGGCTGAAATCGATCTCCAAGGGCTATGCCTCCTTCGACTATCACCTCTCGGACTACCGCGAGAGCGACCTCGTCAAGATGTCGATCCTCGTCAACGCCGAGCCGGTCGACGCGCTGTCGATGCTGGTCCACCGCTCGGCGGCGGAAAAGCGCGGCCGCGTCATGTGCGAGAAGTTAAAGGACCTGATCCCGCAGCACATGTTCCAGATCCCGATCCAGGCGGCGATCGGCGGCCGCATCATCGCCCGCGAGACGGTCAGGGCGCTGCGCAAGGACGTGACC
This sequence comes from Sinorhizobium fredii, assembly GCF_002944405.1. Classification (NCBI taxonomy): domain Bacteria; kingdom Pseudomonadati; phylum Pseudomonadota; class Alphaproteobacteria; order Hyphomicrobiales; family Rhizobiaceae; genus Ensifer; species Ensifer fredii. The sequence continues at coordinate 256,496 of NZ_CP024307.1, forward strand.
GCCAAGTGCTACGGCGGCGACGCCACCCGCAAGCGCAAGCTTCTGGAAAAGCAGAAGGAAGGCAAGAAGCGCATGCGCCAGTTCGGCAAGGTGGAGATCCCGCAGGAGGCGTTCATCGCGGCGTTGAAGATGGGCGATGAGTGATTGTTCCATGAGTTTGCTGCGATTTTCGTTCACCGAACTCGGCGACTTGGCGAGCGATCCTTCAAACCACCGCGGGAAGATTATTGCCGCCACGGATTTCGCGTTTCGGGGGTTCGAAAGTCGAGGGCTCGCGCATGGATACTCGGGTCAAGCCCGAGTATGACCGAGAGGAAAAGGAGCGACTTCCGACTCTCAGCACGGCGGGGTGAATTTCGCCCATAGTCGATCGAGTGAATTTGCGACGAGAGCATTGACGGCTACCGCGTCCAGACGTAGCGGAATTGTCGGCCACACCCACTCCCGCGTCATCCTCGGGCTTGACCCGAGGATCCATGCACAAGCACCATCGTCGGCATGGCCGGATACGTCTACATCGTTACGAATCAAATGCGCGGAACGCTCTGTATCGGCGTCACGTCAGATCTTGAGCGCCGCATCTTCGAGCATCGAGAAGGGCTAACACCGGGCTTCGCATCGAAATACGGCTGCAACCGACTCGTCTGGTACGAAGAACATCTGCAGATCGGCACCGCTATCCAGCGCGAGAAATCTCTCAAGCGCTGGTACCGACAATGGAAGGTCGAATTGATCGAGAAGATGAATCCGGGCTGGCGCGACCTCTATTTTGAGCTTTGGTGAGAGCTTGTGCGTGGATCCTCGGGTCAAGCCCGAGGATGACGGGTGGGGAGGTCGGCGCACTGAAGCTGCGTAGCGACTGCCCAAGCCGCCGACCGCCTGAGTTGGTGCCAACCAAAAAGCAGCCCCCGCATGACTAAGCGTGGCGGGGTCAATTGCGGTCCCTCGTCCTTCGCCATCCGCGGGCTTGATCCGAGGATCCATGCACACGCCTCAAAACAAATATCGCTTCGAAATCCGATCGACCGCCCGTCCGTCCTTCAGCGGCACCGCCTTGTCGATCTTGTAGTCGACGAAGCCCATCTTGCTGTAGTAGGCGAGGCCGCCGACATTGTCGGCGCGGATCGTGGCATTGATTGCGGTAAGCCCGGAATCGCGGGCATGCGCTTTCGTCGCGGCGAATAGCGCCGTGCCGGCGCCGGGAAGCTTCGCGTGCGGCCGGGCGAAGGTGCCGATGTCTGCCCAGCCTTCGGGGAGGCTGTCAAAGCGCTCTAGGGCCTGAAAGGCGCAGGGCTGGCCTGAACCATCCTCGGCGACGAAGCAACTGACGAAGCCCGGGCCTGCCAGAAAATGGTCGACGAAGCTCTCATGCGTGAATGGCGCTTTATGCGCCGTGGTGCCGCCGATCCTGATGATCTCGTTCAGGAAGGCGCAAAGCGCCGGCACATCCGCGAAGCGCGCCGGGCGAACTTTGATCGCTATTTCGGCCATTGTGACTCGTCCTTCCTTTGTCAGCGCAAAACCCGCGCCGGATTCCCCACAACCCTCGCGCCCGCCGCCACGTCCCGCGTCACCACCGCCCCCGCCCCGACGATCGCGCCGTCGCCGATCGTCACGCCGGCCAGGACAATCGCACCGCCGCCGATCCAGACGTCCTTGCCGATCGTCACCGGCTGGGCGATTTCCAGGCCGGCGCGGCGCAGCGCCACGTCCTTGTGATGCTCGGCGCAGTAGATATGGACGCCGGGACCCAGCATCGAGCCATCGCCGATCGCGACCGGGGCGCTGTCGAGAATGGTGCAGCCGGCATTGAGGTAGGCGCCGGCGCCAAGCGTGATGTTGATGCCGTAGGAGCAATGGAACGGCGCCTCGATGAAGACGTCCGCCGCGACGGCTGCGAAGATCGCCTCGAGCGCCGACGCCATGCGGCCGCGCTCGTCCGGTGCCATCGTGTTGTGCTCGTGAACCGCTCGGCGGGCGGAGGCGCGCAGTGCGTCGAGTTCCGGGTCGAGGCAGGTGTACCACTCGCCCGCCGCCATCTTCTTGCGCTCGCTTTTCGTCATGGCCTCGCCTGCCCTTTTGCCTTGGTGCGTGCCTCATTGAGGCGATCGAGGCTCTCTTGCGGCCATTCCGCCTGCGTATCGTAATAGGCTTCGAAGACCCTGGCGCCCGCCGGCAGCGGCACCCAATCGAGTTTCGAGCGCGTGTAGATGTGCACGTCCGGCGGAAATTCGGACGGCCGGTCGAGCGTCGCGAGACGCAGGAAGGAGAGCCACTTGCGCCGGCCGTAGTCGCTCCAGAGCGCCGACTGGCAATCGGTGCAGCGATAGACGTCATGCGGCCGGCCGCTGTCGGTCGATAGCGAAACCATGACCGGCTCGCCTTGAAGAAGCTCGAGGTTTTCCGCCTCGACGAGGCCGTTGATGACGAAGGCGCTGCCGAGCTGGCGCTGGCAATCGCGGCAATGGCAGCAATGGACGAACATCGGCCGACGTTTCAGACGGTAGCGGATGCGGCCGCAAAAGCAGCCGCCTTCGATCGCTTCACTCATGCTTCGCTCCTCCCGCCGTCAGATGACCACGGGCGAAGCTGCCGTTCAAGTAGGCTGAGATGCGGCCGGAACACTTCGGCCGCGTCTCGGTACAAGGTTCAGAATTGCTTGCCGAGCTTGGCGTCGACCGACTGGCCGTTGGCGCCGCGGATGGCGAAGAAGAAGGTGATCGCGGCCCAAAGGATCGACTTCTCGGCGCCGCCGAGGCCCTCACCCTGGACGATGCCGTGGAAATAGACGGTGACGAGCAGCACGATGGTGGCCGCAAAGGCGGCGGGCCGGGTTAGGAAGCCGATGGCGAGGAAGATGCCGCCGAAGAATTCGGTGGCCGAAAGCAGCGGCGACCAGAAGACGCCCGGATAGAAGCCGAGCCCTTCGACCATGCCGGCGGCGCCGAACGGATCGAGGATCTTGCTGTAGCCATGGGTGACGAGCAGCGCGCCGGCGAGAACGCGCAGCAGCGTCTCGGCGAAAGTATCGAGCGGCAGGTAGATCTTTTCGAGCGCCGGCAGGATCGTCCGCGGGCGGCTTTTGGTTGCAGTGGTCATGCTATCCCTCTCGCAAAGTGTTGCAATGCGAAGTCTCTTGCCGCACATGTCTTCAAAAACAAGGACCGCGCGATAAAAACATGATTGCTCGAGTTGACAATTGTGTGAAGAGCCAGTGAGGCGCCGGTTGTTCCGCGCCAGCCACAAAGCTATGGTGGCCGAAACAGGATATTGTCAGATGAGTGAGAAGCCGCGCGTCACGATCCTTTATTGCACCCAGTGCAACTGGCTACTGCGCGCCGGCTGGATGGCGCAGGAGCTGCTGTCGACCTTTGCCGACACGCTCGGCGAGGTGGCGCTGATCCCCGGCACCGGCGGCAATTTCGAGATCCGCGTCGATGGCGAGCTCGTCTGGGAGCGCAAGCGCGACGGCGGCTTTCCGGGGCCAAAGGAATTGAAGCAGCGAATCCGCGACGTCATCGAGCCGGAGCGCGATCTCGGCCACGTCGACAGGAGCTGAACTCCTGGATCTCGCCACGCTTGCCGGCGTCTTCGGCGCAGCCTTTCTCTCCGCGACCTTGCTGTTCGGCCTGTCGGAAGCGGCGGTGGTTGCTGCGGCTCTTTCAGCCGAGGCGACCCGGGCCGCGCTGTTTCTCGCAGCGACGGCGGGCAATGTGCTCGGCGCGCTGGTGAATTACGCCCTCGGCCGCTTCGCGATCCGCTTCGAGGGCCGGCGCTGGTTTCCGGTCTCGCCGCGGGCGCGGCAAAAGGCCGAAACGCTCTTCGCGCGATACGGCCAGCCGGTGCTGCTTTTCTCCTGGCTACCGATCGTCGGCGATCCGCTGACGCTCGCGGCGGGCTTGCTCCGCACGCCGCTCGCCGCCTTCCTCGCTTATGTGACGATCGGCAAGGCGGCCCGCTATGCCGCGCTGCTGTGGATGATGCCTTGAAGAGGTGACTGGGATCGGCCCCCACGTCGCCGCCCCGAATTGTGCGCGGGCTGTATGCCTCGTCTCACTGGCGCACCCCACCAAGATCCTCGGGCTTGACCCGAGGATCTAAACACAAACACCGGTGCACGCGCTTTTCAGAACTGGCGTAACCAAGTTTCGACTGTTTGAGGCATGGGCATGGATCCTCCGGTCAAGCCCGAGGATGACGCTGGAGTGGAGAAAATCGGGATTTGGCAAAGGACCGCAGTGCCCGAGACTCACCCCGAGAACCGACAAGCCTGCCCTTAGCTATGGGCGAAAATATCCGTCTCTTCCCAGCCGAGCAGGTCGAGCTTGGCGCGGGTCGGCAGGAAGGCGAAGCAGGCTTCGGCGTGGTCGATGCGGCCGTCGCGCATGAGGCGCGCCGTCAGCTTGTCCTTGAGCGCATGCAGGTGGAGCACATCCGAGGCGGCGTATTCGAGCTGCGCCGGCGAGAGGATTTCGGCGGCCCAGTCGGAGGACTGCTGCTGCTTGGAGATATCGATGTCGAGCAGTTCCTTGAGATTGTCCTTGAGGCCGTGCCGGTCCGTATAGGTGCGGGTCAGACGCGAGGCGATCTTGGTGCAGAAGACCGGAGTGGCGGTAACGCCGAAAGTGTGGAACAGCACGGCGATGTCGAAGCGGCCGAAGTGGAAAATCTTCTGGCGGGCCGGATCGGCAAGCATGGCAACGAGGTTCGGCGCCTCTTTCTGTCCGGCGGCGATGCGGATCACGTCGGCGGTACCGTCGCCCGGCGAAAGCTGCACGACGCAGAGACGGTCGCGGCGGGGAACGAGGCCGAGCGTTTCCGTGTCGATGGCGATCGCGCCGGTGTAGCGGGCCGCGTCGGTTGCGGAAATATCACCTTCGTGGAACCGTATTGTATTCGCCATCGAGAATCCCCAGATCGTGAGCTGCATGGTTCCTTAAAGCGGATTCGATTTAAGGAACCATGCAGTGATTCAAAGTAGCAGCACTTCGCCGCGTCTGATGCGGCGGCGCTGTAGAGTGTAGCTGGCCTATAGCGCAAGTTTGTCGGCCGCGATACCGTGTCCCTGCGTCGGCGTTCCGCCGCCGTGCTCCGAGAGTCCGCCGGCATGAGTTCCTTCCGTTCCGCACTATCGCTTTTCCTGGCCGCCCTGGTGCTGAGCCTCTTCACCAGTGCCGCCCTGGCGGACGGGACGCGTCTCAATTTCGCCCAGAGCTTTCATGACCTTCCCGGCGTGCGGCCAGTGAACCCGTTGCAGGACGGCGAGAGCACCGTCTGCGAGCAGGTCTTCATCGACCGCTACGGGCCGTTCGAACCCTCTCATGGCCGCCCTCGTTTCGATACGATCTACCGATGCCGCAAGGGCGACGGGCCGGTCTTTCAAAGCGGCCGACTGCCGCCGTCGCTCGAACGGCAGAAGCGCGGCCTGAACTATTGAATGCGGCGGCTTTCTCGGCTGGAGAGGGAGGAAAGACAATGCCCGAGACGAAGCGACCGCTTGTCATCAGCGCGCCGGCGCCGCGCACGCTTGAGCTGATCTTCAGCCGGCAAACGCGAGGTGAACTCGATCGACGCTATCGCATCGTCGAGGCCGATCCGGAAAACATTGCCGGGCTCGATCACGCAACGCTTGGCGAGGTTCGCTACATCATCGGCCAGCCGCCGCTGGACGAGCGGACGCTCGAACGCATGCCGCAGCTGCGCGCCATCCTCAATGTCGAAAGCAACCTCCTCAACAACATGCCCTATGAGGTGCTTTTCCAGCGCGGCATTCACGTGGTGACGAGCGGGCAGGTGTTCGCCGAGCCGGTGGCGGAACTGGGGCTCGCCATGGCGCTCAATCTCGCCCGGGGCATCGTCGATGCCGATCTCGCCTTCCGCGAGGGACGCGAGCTCTGGGGCGGCGAAGGCAACGCTTCGGCGCGGCTCCTCTCCGGCTCCGAGATCGGCATCGTCGGCTTCGGCGATCTCGGAAGGGCGTTGAACCGGGTGCTTTCCGGTTTTCGCGCCAGGATCCGCGTCCATGATCCCTGGCTGCCCGCCTCCATTCTCACCGACGCCGGGGTTGAGCCGGCCTCGCTCGAGACGGTGCTCTCGATCAGCGATTTCGTCTTCGTCGTCGCCGCCGTCACCAGCGAGAATGAAGGTTTTCTCGCTGCCGAAGCCTTCGCCAAGATGCGGCCCGGAGCGGCCTTCATTCTGCTCAGCCGCGCCGGCGTCGTCGACTTCGATGCGCTGATCGCCGCGGTCGAAAGCGGCCGGATCGTCGCGGCGAGCGACGTCTTCCCGGAAGAACCGCTTCCGCTCGACCATCCGGTCCGCCGGCTTCCCGGCTTCCTGCGCTCGGCGCATCGCGCCGGCGCGCTCGACCAGGCGTTCAAGAAGATGGGCGAGATGGTGCTCGAGGACATGGACTTGATGGACCGCAACCTGCCGCCGATGCGCTGCAAGCGGGCGGAACGGGAGACGGTGGTGCGGATGCGGTCCCGGCCGGTCAGCGTCAATTGACGCCGCCCTGCTGACAACGGCAACAAACGGCCCTATGCAAGCCCGCGCGATAGCGCCAAGATCAATTTTAGGTTCAGGACCTAGCCAATCCGCATAGGGGCACGGACATGCGCGGCTCTAAGGAGAACAAGCGTCTCGATACCTGGACGCTCCGGTCGCTGCTGAGCCTCGTCATGGTCGCCGTGCTCGTCGTCGTGTCCGCCACCCTCGTAGGGCTCGACTACCGCCGCGCCCGCAACGCCGCAATCGAGGATGCCGAGGCCAACATGGGCGCCTTCGTCGATCGCCTCGTGGATCGGCTCGGTATGCTTTCCGGGGACACGTCGGCGCTGGTCAGCCTCGTGGCATCTGTCGCCAACGCCTTTCTGGTACCGCCGCCGCAGCGCATGAACGACAAGGTGGCGCTGCTGCGCGAAGGCATCATCCGCTCGCCGCATATCGACGGCGTCTATGTCGGCTATCCGAGCGGCGCCTTCTTCCACGTAGTCGATCTTCGCTCGTCTGCCTGGCGGATGGCACTCGACGCGCCGCGCGGCGCGACGCTCGCGGTGCGTTCGATGGAGCGCGACGACCAGGGAAGGGGGCTTTATCGGATCCTCTTCCTCGACGAAAGCGGCCTGCAGTTTGCCGAACGCCGCGTGCCCTCGACCGCCTACGATCCGCGGACGCGCCCCTGGTACCGCGCGGCCGTCAATGGCAAGGCGCCGATGTCGGTCGGCCCCTACGAGATGGCAACGACGGGCAAGCTCGGCATGACCATTTCGCAGGCTCATCGCGGCAATCCGCAGATCGTCATCGGCGCCGACGTCGTCGTGGACACGATCACCGATTTCCTGTCTCGCGAACGGCTGACGGTCGACTCCGTGTCGCTGGTTCTCGATGCTGTCGGAAGGCCGATCATCCATTCGGATCCGATGGCGATGAAGCGCATTCTGGCTACGAAGGACAGCACCACTCCGGTCGCGGTGCCTGAGGCCGATCCGCTCGTCGAAAGCATCCGGCGCAATCCGCCGGCCCCGGGCAAGGCGGTCCTGGTCGATGTCGGCGATCGCACCTATCTCGTCGCGGTGACGCCGATCCAATCGGCGCAGCTTCTAGCGGGCCACCGGATCGTGGTCGCGGCGCCGCTCGACGAGTTGATGGCCGCCGCCAACGAGACTCTCGTCCAGGGCCTCGCCATCTCCGGTTCGGTGGTGGTGCTTGCCGTCCTCTTCTCGCTAGTCCTCGCGCATCTGATCACCAAGTCGCTCAACCAGCTGACCGCCAGTGCCAATCGGCTGCAGGATCTCGATTTCGCAACGCCGATCAAGGTCTCCTCGCACGTGGCGGAAATCTCGACCCTCAACAGCGCGATGAACAGGGCCCGCGATGCGATCTCCACCTTTGCGCTTTACGTGCCGCGCGAACTGGTGCGCAAGGGCATCGAATCCGGGCGGTTCGCCGGTCGCGCCGGCTGGCGCCAGGAGGTGACGGCGCTGTTCACCGACATCTACGATTTCACGACGATCAGCGAACACCACTCGCCGGAGGCGGTGGTGGCGATGCTGTCGGAATATTTCGACATCTTCAGCGAGGTGGTCGCCGCCCATGAAGGCACAATCATCCAGTTTCTCGGCGATTCGGTCTTTGCCATGTGGAACGCGCCAGTCGCCGATCCGCACCATGCCGAACACGCCTGCCGCTGCGCGTTGGCGGTCGAAGAGCGGCTCGCCGCCTTCAACGCCAGCCAGCGGGAGAGGGGGCTGCCGGAGTTCCGTACCCGCTTCGGCCTCCATACCGGTCCGGCCGTCGTCGGCAGCGTCGGCGCCAAGGAGCGCCTGCAATATACCGCCATGGGCGACACGGTGAACGTCGCCTCGCGGCTCGAGGGCATGAACAAGGACTACGGCACCACGATTCTCGCGAGCGGCGCCGTGGTGGCGCAGTGCAGCGAGGTGATCGCCTTCCGCCCGCTCGGCCTTGCCCAGGCGAAGGGGCGAGCCACTGCTCTGGAAATCTACGAGGTGCTGCCGACCGCCGCGAACGCCGGACAGCCACCCGGCGAAGAGGCGGGCACGGCGGCGTAGGGCGTCAGCATGCCCGCTTTTGCCTTGATCGCAAAAATGCAAAAAGCCCGGGAATCCGGGCTTTTTCTGCATTTCTAAAGGGAAATGGTGCCCAGAAGAGGACTCGAACCTCCACGCCTCGCGGCACAGGTACCTGAAACCTGCGCGTCTACCAATTCCGCCATCTGGGCGACGGACCGGCATGTAAAAGGCCGGGGGCGAAGTGTCAACAGGCATTTTGAAGTTTTCGCGTCAGGATGCGAAAAAGCGCCGGCAAGCGGCCGCTTCGGCGTAATCCGCTTTCCGCCGATCCCGACGAGCGTTCCAACGCGCCACGACAGGCAAGAATTCCAGTGACATGAGCGCCGGAGAGGCGCATGCTTCTGCGGACGACTGGACCGCGCGGAGATCCGGGCCTGAGTACGCGTGTGCGCGCCGAGAGTCATGAAATAGAACCAACCAAACAAATGTCTTCGGAGAAGGGGCAGGAACCAGAAAGCACGTCTTTCGGAAAGTGAGGAGAAAATGACGGGATTTCGGAATTTCGTTATGAGCTGCGCTTTGGCGGCCGCCTCCATGATCCCCCCCGCAGCGCCCGTCCAGGCCATGCCGCGTCCGGCGCTCGACATAGAGATCAAGGCGCCCGCAGGCGTCCAAACTGTCACCCACCGCGGATACTATGGTCGGGGCTATTACCCGCGCTGGCGCGGCGGCTATTACGGCGGCTGGCCGGGCTACCATCACGGCTATCGGCGAGCCGGAATCACCTTCTATTTCGGGACGGGTGGATACTATCCGCGTCACCATTACTATGGGAACCGCTATTATTACGGCACCCGCTATTACGGCCCAGGCTACTACCCCGGCTATTATCCATACCGGTATTACGGCGCTCCGTACCGCTATTATCGTCCCGGTTACTACGGCCATCGGTACTACAGATACGGCTGGTAACGGCTCGCTCAAATGAGGCTCGGCGGCGGCTTTTCGCCGGGCCTGCCTGATGCCTGAAGCTGCGACGCGAGCAGACTGCCGCGTCCCGCCCCTGGGACCTGCGGCCTATCTTCTCCTGACGATCCCGAGCCGCGCCATGACTTCCCCCGGAATGCCGTAGCGGCGCACCGCGTCGCGGCTGTCGCGCAATCCGCAGATTTCCCGCTGGATCAGGAAGGCCCAGACGGCGTCAGCCGCCTCGTCGAGCAGCCGCTGGCGTTCCTCCGGCCGGCCCCGATCCCGGTCGAAGCCGGTAAGGGCGGCGAGCGCTTTCTCGACCTTGAGGCCATGGCGCCCCAGGGCGTCGGCGCGCTCGGCCATCAATTCGTATTCGAGGACGTTCACGCCGCTTCCGGCATCGAAACGGCTGAGCGCTTGCGGCGGACGGAATGTCATCGGCAGCTCCATCGGGACTGGCCCTCATAGGATGGACCGGCGGGAGCCCTCCGGCAAGAGCGAAGCCTTGGACGCATGATCCGGTTGGCGAGGCCATCGGAAAAAGCGCCCCCTGCCGCAGCCATGGTTAACACTTCCTAAACTTCTTCGCTCTATATTCGGTCATCATGCCAAGTCCCATGCCAGCGGCTAGCCGCCGCGGGGCCGGCCCATCGGCCGATATGCGCATGAGGCGCCCTCTAGCAGCAAGGACGTTCGATGGCGAGCGCGGCTCCGCGATGGCGCCGCCGCACGCAATTGGAGATGAGGATGCCGATACCTATTGGCACGATCAGGAACGCAACCACGCTCGGCGACGATCTCGTCCAGGCCGTCCGGCGGGTCCTGCCGCCTGCCGGCCAGCGCGCCGAGGCGATCCAGAAGCTGCTCGACATCCTCGGACGTCATCTCTCGGGCAAGGAGGTCCTTCCTCGCGAGGCGCTGATGCGGCTCATAGAGGATCTTGCCCGCGTCCTCAAGTTTCCGCCGCTGCCGCAGGAAGGCGGCCGCGCCTTTGTCCGGCGTCTCGTCGAACTCATGGAATCCCTGCCGCTGCCGGAGCGTCAGGCGATAGAGAGGCAGCTTGGCGGCGGCCTCGCGCGACGCCTGGCTGTCCTGACGCGAAGCGGGCCATCGGCAGGATTCGCGAACCCCACGACGCCGTTGCCGGCCGGCCACACGGGAATACGGAATTTGCCGCTGCCGCTGCCGGCCGCCCCGCACCTTGCCGTCGCCTCGATGCCCTCGCCCAACGACCTGGCGCTGCTGCAGGCGATGCTGCGGAAAACCTATGGTGCCGATGACGGTGCATCCGCCGAGCCGGTTCTGGAAGAAATGCCGCGAGAGCCCGGTGCACCGGCCCGGGCAGAGGAACCGCCGGTCCCGGCCCCAACGCCGCGATCGACGAGCAATGGCGATAGTGCTGCGCCTGCGCCTTCTGCCGTGGCCACGGAGGACGGCCTCGAGCCGGCCGAGGCGATAGAGCCGGCTTTGGCTGAGGCTTCGGAAGATGCCGCGGCTTCGACGGACGACGTATTGCCGGCTCGTTCTGAAGGCGATGACGTGGCCGCCCAGCATCGGGCCGCCGAGTTGCCGGACGGCGGGGCGGAGCAGATTTTTGGCGAAGCGGAACCGGCCGGCGCGCAAGCGCCGACCAGGGGGTCGGAAGGATTCGAGGCGGACGGAACCTATGGGCCGACGCGCGCCAAAGGAAGCGACGCACGGGCACCGGTCCAGGCCGCGGCGCCTCCGGAAATCGTGCCGGAGTCCGCACTCGCCGATGCCGTCGATGCGCTCCTGCAAGTGAGTCTCGATCTGCCGGAAGGCGTGGCGGAGGACCGGCGAGCGCCGGCATCGGGGGAAGGCGAACGAGAAGCTGTGCGGACGCGGCCGGCGCCTGATTTGCCCGAGCGGCTGCCGGAGGCTCCGCCCCCCGGCAGTGCCGCCGAGGACGGGCAGCCCATCTCCGAACCGGTCGCTGCGGAAAAGCCGGACGCCGCCCTGCGAGGTTCGGCTGCCGTTCAAGGGCAAGCGCCGGCGGGCGAAGACGTCGCCATGCAACAGGCCGTCGCTCTCCTCGTCGAGAGCGGTCTGCCGGAGATCATCCCCTTCGCAATGGTGCCCTATCTGCCGGCAAAGGAGGAGGCGGAAGACGAAGCCGACCGGACCGACCGCCATCCAGCCGATAAGGGCGAGGACGACAGCACCGGCAAAGACGACCGGGAAGAGGCGAGGCGAGGGCAAGATCCCGAAGGCGACGGCGACGATGCGGTCGATGCCAAGGCAAGCGACGCCTATGACCTCTACAGGAAACTCGGCGATCTCGGTTGAACGCCGAACCAAGAGCAATCGCAGCCCAAAAAAAGCCCGCGGAGATCGCTCTCCGCGGGCTTATCATTTCCAGCCTGACAACGATTACTCGTTGCTCTGACGGTTCTTCAGAGCAGCACCCAGGATGTCGCCGAGCGAGGCGCCCGAGTCGGATGAACCGAACTGAGCGACGGCTTCCTTCTCTTCCGCGATTTCCAGAGCCTTGATCGACAGCTGGATCTTGCGGTCCTTCTTGGAGAAGTTGGTGACGCGGGCGTCGACAACCTGACCGACCGAGAAGCGCTCCGGACGCTGTTCGTCGCGGTCACGCGACAGATCGGCGCGGCGGATGAACGAGGTGATGTCTTCGTGGTTGACGAGCTTCACTTCAATGCCGCCATCGTTGACGCCGATGACTTCGGCCGAAACGACGGCGTTCTTGCGCAGTTCGCCGGAAGCAGCCGCTTCACCGACGGCGTCCTTGCCGAGCTGCTTGATGCCGAGCGAGATCCGCTCCTTCTCGACGTCGACATCGAGAACGACAGCACGGACGACATCGCCCTTGTTGTATTCCTCGATGACCTGCTCGCCCGGACGGTTCCAGTCGAGGTCTGAAAGGTGGACCATGCCGTCGACGTCGCCGTCGAGGCCGATGAACAGGCCGAATTCGGTCTTGTTCTTGACTTCGCCTTCGACTTCGGTACCAGCCGGATGGCTATGCGCGAAGGCCTGCCACGGGTTCTCGAGCGTCTGCTTGAGGCCGAGCGAGATACGGCGCTTGGTCGGATCGACTTCGAGAACGACCACGTCGACTTCCTGGCTGGTGGACAGGATCTTGCCGGGGTGAACGTTCTTCTTGGTCCAGGACATTTCGGAGATGTGGATCAGGCCTTCGATGCCCGGCTCCAGCTCGACGAACGCACCGTAGTCGGTGATGTTCGTGACCGTACCGGTGATCTTCTTGCCGACCGGGTACTTCGCACCGATACCATCCCACGGATCGGACTCGAGCTGTTTCATGCCGAGCGAGATGCGGTGGGTTTCCTGGTTGATGCGGATGATCTGAACCTTGACCTGCTGGCCGATGCTCAGGATCTCCGACGGATGGTTGACGCGGCGCCATGCCATGTCGGTGACGTGCAGCAGGCCGTCGATGCCGCCGAGGTCGACGAACGCACCGTAATCGGTGATGTTCTTGACGACGCCCTCGACAACCTGGCCTTCCTCGAGGTTCTGAACGATTTCAGAACGCTGCTCGGCGCGCGACTCTTCGAGAACCGTGCGGCGCGAAACGACGATGTTGCCGCGGCGCTTGTCCATCTTGAGGATTTCGAAGGGCTGCGGATTGTGCATCAGCGGCGTGACGTCGCGGATCGGACGGATGTCGACCTGCGAACGCGGCAGGAAGGCTACGGCGCCGTCGAGATCGACGGTGAAGCCGCCCTTGACCTGGTTGAAGATGATGCCTTCGACGCGTTCGCCGGCTTCGAACTTCACTTCCAGGCGCTGCCAGCTCTCTTCGCGGCGAGCCTTCTCGCGCGACAGAACGGCTTCGCCGAGCGCGTTTTCGATACGCTCGACATAGACCTCGACTTCGTCACCGACCTTGAGCGAGCCGTCCTTGGCCTTGGCGCCGAATTCCTTCAACGGAACGCGGCCTTCGACCTTCAGACCGACATCGACGATGGCGACGTCCTTTTCGATGGCCGTGATGACGCCCTTGGCGACATAGCCTTCGGCGAGGTCCGTCTTGGCGAAGGACTCTTCGAGAAGTGCGGCGAAATCATCACGGGTGGGGGTGGTTGCAGACATGTAATCTCCTGCTGCATCTCCTGGCGGAGACGCATGTGCGCCGGGGGCTAGCGTTAAAAGGGCCTGAACCCAGTCCGCCCTTCTTAAAGGGCAATCCGGCGCATGGACGGAATTTCAGGCTTTTCGAGAAAGACGGTTTCGGCCGGAACCGGAAACAGGGCTTTCTTCAAATCTTCTCTTTCAGGGCAGCGTCGATCAGCGTCTTCGCCGCCTGGAATGCGGCCTCTATACCCATTTCGGACGTGTCGAGCAAGTGCGCATCCTCGGCGGGCTTCAGCGGGCTGTCGGCCCGGCCCATGTCGCGCTCGTCGCGCTTTTTGACGTCCTCGAAGATCGCCCCGTAATCGGCCGTGCCGCCGCCGGCAATGATCTCGTCATAGCGCCGCTTGGCCCGCACTTCCGGCGAGGCGGTGACATAGAGCTTTACCGCCGCATCCGGGCAGACGACGGTGCCGATGTCGCGCCCGTCGAGCACGGTCCCGGGCTCCCTCAGCGAAAAGCCACGCTGCGCCTCGACCAGCGCTCGCCGCACCGCCGGCATGACGGCGATCTTCGAGGCCGCCTCGCCGATCTGATGCGCGGACAGTACCGAACGATCGAGTCCGGCAAGCTCGATCTCGCGCGCCATCCTCTCGGCCACCGCCTCATCATCGAGCGACAGCCCAGCATCGAGGAGCGCCTTGGCCGTGGCACGATAGGTGAGCCCCGTGTCGAGATGGTGGAAGCCGTATTCCTCGGCGATGCGGCGCGAAAGCGTGCCCTTGCCGGAGGCGGCGGGTCCGTCGATGGCGATGATGATCATATTTGGTCCTGCGGTCGTTTCTGCGGGGCCTGTTAGATCAAAATCGACGGAGAATCCACGATCATTCGATAATTTACGGTTTGCCGGCCTGTTGCGTATGGGCCGGGTAGGGCGCTGATCAGCGGTGGTACTATTCAGAGCGACATCCAACTGCATGCCGGGCAAACAATAGGGGAATTCTTTCGTCCGACTGAAGAAAACCACGATTATTTCGCGTCAAACTATTTAAACGTGATTTCAAACCCGTCCACGGGCTCATATCGTACCGCTTTGCCGTCCTTGTTCTTGGTGGAACCTAAATCACTCCTGTGAGTTTTGCCACAGCGTGAAGAATAAGGAGAAGTTAAATGGCTGATAGAGGTCCAACAGTTGTGAATACTGGTAGTGGCGGCGGCTGGGCCGTGGCTATAGTGTTGGTTCTGCTTGTCGTCGGCGCCTTGTTCCTCTTTGGCGGCGACCTGTTCGATGGTGCCGGCGGCGGAGGTGACACGGATGTCAATGTCAACGCCCCGACCATCGAAACACCGGCTGGTGGGCAGGGAACGCAACAGGCGCCTGAAGGCGGGCAAACCACGCAACCCGCTCCCACAGGAGGACAGGGTACTCAGCAAGCCCCATCGGGTGGCACGCAGTAACGTATGAGCCGTCGCTTTCGGGCGACGGCTCATAAGCGAGGCTGCGGGGAAGGTCGGCTACAGGGGTGCTCATGACACCGCGTCAGCCTCGTTGCGACTTCGCTTTGCAGAGATTTGGTTCCACGCGAGTCCGACCGATGTCCTGTTATATCGATCACTCGATCTTCGCACCCAACCCCGTCATCAAATCCATGAATTCCGGGAAGCTGGTGGCAATCATCGTTGCGTCGTCGATGGTCACCGGATGCTCGGAGGCCAATCCCATGACAAGGAAGCTCATGGCGATGCGGTGGTCGAGATGGGTTTTCACCTGAGCGCCGGCGGCACTACCGAGACTCTTGCCGTCCGGGCGGCCGCGCACGACGAGCGAGGCTTCGCCCTCGTCGCAGTCGACGCCGTTGAGCTTCAGGCCGTCGGCGACGGCCGAAAGGCGGTCGGATTCCTTGACGCGCAGTTCGTCGAGGCCGTTCATCACGGTGGCGCCGTCGGCAAAGGCGGCGGCGACGGCGAGCACCGGATATTCGTCGATCATCGACGGGGCGCGCTCTTCCGGCACCGTGACGCCCGTGAGCTCCGAATGGCGGACGCGCAGATCGGCGACGTCCTCGCCGCCGGCAAGGCGCCGGTTCATGACCTCGATATTGGCGCCCATTTCCTGCAGCGTCAGGATCAGCCCGGTGCGGGTCGGGTTCATCAGCACGTTGAGGATGATGACGTCCGAGCCCGGGACGAGCAGCGCCGCCACCAGCGGGAAGGCGGTGGAGGAGGGATCGCCCGGCACGTCGATGACCTGGCCGGTGAGCTTGCCGCGGCCCTCGAGGCGGATGGTGCGCACGCCGTCTGAACCGGTCTCGACCGTCAGGTTGGCGCCGAAGCCCTGCAGCATCTTTTCCGTATGATCGCGGGTCATCACCGGTTCGATGACGGTGGTGATGCCCGGCGTGTTGAGGCCGGCGAGCAGAACGGCGGATTTCACCTGGGCGGAGGCCATCGGCACGCGATAGGTGATCGGGTTCGGCGTCTGCGGCCCGCGCAGCGTCACCGGCAGCCGGTCGCCCTCGGCCGACTTCACCTGCACGCCCATCTGACGCAGCGGGTCGAGCACGCGGCCCATTGGCCGCTTGGTCAGCGAAGCGTCGCCGACGAAGGTGGAATCGAAATCATAGACGCCGACAAGACCCATGGTTAGTCGGCAGCCGGTGCCGGCGTTGCCAAAATCGAGCGGCGCTTCCGGCGCCAGCAGGGCGCCGTTGCCGACGCCGTTGATGATCCAGGTGTCGCCATCCTTGCGGATCTTCGCACCCATCGCCTGCATGGCCTTGCCGGTATTGATCACGTCCTCGCCCTCGAGCAGTCCGGTGATGCGCGTCTCGCCCGAGGCAAGGCCGCCGAACATGAAGGAGCGGTGCGAGATCGACTTGTCGCCGGGAATGCGCACGGTGCCCTTGAGATCGGCAGACTTCTTGGCGGTGGCGGGCCGCGGGCTCAGGCCATGGGACATGATATTTACCTCTGACAATCCGGCTCGTCGGCGGTCCAGGGACAAGCGCTGCTTGGGGTTGAACGAGGAACCGCCGGTGTTGCGCGCTCCCTAACATAAAGAGCAATAGGGGTCATCCTCCCCCAAGAAGAAAATCCGGCGCAGCCGGCCCCGGAAGTTTGCCTTTGACAGACGACACCAAGACGATTATGGGGACCGGCTAATCATCATCAGCTTGATACCTTTCTAACCGCCGGCTTTACCGGCAAGAGCCGGCTCGCCGGCCATTCAAGAGGCTTTGACTGTGGCAAAACCGGAACTTGGAACAAAGCGCATCGACCCGGAAACGGGGCGCAAATTCTACGATCTGAACCGTGACCCGATCGTCTCCCCCTATACCGGCAAGTCCTATCCGCTGTCGTTCTTCGAGGAAACCTCCGTCGCCAAGGTGCTCGAGAAGGAGGAAGAGGAAGACGTCACGGAAGTCGATGCAGAGAACACCGAAGTCGAACTCGTTTCGCTCGAGGATGCCGACGACGAGGCATCGGGCGGCGACGACCTGCCGGATCTCGGCGATGACGACGTCGAGATCGACGGCGACGACGACGACACCTTCCTCGAGGCCGACGACGAAGACGATGACGACGACATGAGCGACCTTATCGGCGTCTCCGACGAGGACGAGGACGTCTAAGGCGTTCAAAAGTCGGATAAAAGCTGCTCCGGCCGCGCGATCATGCAGCGGCCGGGCGGCCGGCCGGAAAGGAAGATAAAATTTCTCCGGCCTTTAATTTTCGGCTTGCCATCTGCCAAAAGCAGAAGTAATAAGCCGCCACTCGCTGGGCACGACGCCCGACGAACTTCCCGGAACCGGCACTGCCGGACCCTTGATGGGGCTATAGCTCAGCTGGGAGAGCGCTTGCATGGCATGCAAGAGGTCAGCGGTTCGATCCCGCTTAGCTCCACCAAAATTTCCCAAGCAGCCCTCAGTCCGCACGAACCCCGGCTACTGACGTAAGATTTGCCTTCGTGGGGTTGCGCGCCTCGAACATCAGGCACATTCCGTTTCGATAGAACGAAAAGCCTTGGCAAGATGGAGTGAGGACGCACTGATCCTGACAGGCGGCCAGACTGAAGTTCTTGATCCTCGCGAACGGTTTGCCCACGATCTCGACGTTTCTGCTCGTCCGAAATGCGACCGAAGGGCCAAAATCGTGGCCGACCCTGCTGATGTCGCTCGTCTGACCATAGTAGCCGGAAACGGCGCCCGAAAACTGTAGCGCTTCGGTGGCCATTCCTTTCAGGAAGCAAGCGCTGTGAATTTGATTGAAGGTGAAGGCAGAGCAGCGGTCGGTGGCTTGGCAGGCCGACTGGCACTGCGCGGCGGTCTCGAGCTTCAGCGGCATGCCGGGTAGGTCGTAGCCCGGAAGATCGGTGTAGTCGAAATAGAGCCAGCTTCGCTGCGGGACAGTGGATTCCGGCACGGAGAGATTGGCTTGTTCTTCTGCGGCTCCGCCAAAGGGCACTGGTGCACCTGCGGCGGTGTCACCTAGATGCAAGACCTTCACATCCAGGCCGATCCGCTCCGCATCATCCGCCGTCAGCCACTGCATGGAGGAGGGGCCGGTCGCGGTGACATAGACGATGATATTCGGATTAAGGTTGAGCTGCTGGAGGTATGAGCCGACCAGGGCATTGCCCGCACTGCTTACATCTTGCCGACCCGCCTCGTTGACGAAGGCTGCATGAAATCCGATCTTGGATGTTGGAGAAAGCAGCCGTTTGTGGCCAGCCAGCCAAGCCAACCCACATGACGATGCACACACATGTTGATCCGCAACGGCCGTATAGAAGCCTTTGATCGCAATCGTTCGGCCGATCTCAATACCGACTTGTACAAGGCCACCGGGGCTGTTGAACGCAACGACGGCTCGTTCGGCCGTGATCGCCATATTCTTGAAACGGGTGTCGTCGCCTTCGATAAATTCGCCGTCGACAAGGATCAGATGAATGCTCTCCGAGAGCTTCTCCATTTGAAGCTGTGCGGCGCCGGCATTGAGCGGCATCATCCACAGGAAGCCAAGTACTAAAGCTAAGCGTTTGAACACGAACGCCCCTCAACGCGATCCCAAGGTTGAGTGAAGTCCGCTTTGCATCCGGAGTCAAAACGGACAAATTGATGAGAGACTTAGTCGAGAGTGGCATGTCTGGACGGTGAAGCCGCCTAAGGACTTTGCGAAATCTTAACCGACCGGAACAAGAACGATCATCATGTTCCTCGCCTCCAAAATCTTCTGGCTCATTGCCCAGCCGCTCTCCGTTGCTTTCTTCAGCATCCTCTTCGGCGTGCTGCTGATCTTCTCCCGCTTCCGCCGGAGCGGCGGCATCTTCGCTTCGCTCGGTCTCTTGGTGCTGTTCCTCAGCCTGTTCACCACCGCCGGCCCCTATTTCCTGCAGATCCTCGAAGACCGGTTTCCCCGACCCTTGGCCCCGCCGGCGGGAATCTCCTGCATCATCGTGCTCGGCGGCGCCTTTGAGAATGTGGTGATCGCAAGCCGCGGCGGTATCGAGTTCAACCAGGCGGCCGATCGCTTCATCGAGGCGGTCCGGCTCGCCAAGGCCTATCCGGCGGCGCGCGTTCTGGTTTCGGGCGGCGACGGCTCGATCACAGGCGCCTATGAAGGCGATGCGCGGGCCTCGCAAGGCTTTTTCGGCGCCTTCGGGATCGCGGCCGATCGGGTGATCCGCGAGGAAGCCTCGCGCACGACTTTCGAGAACGCCCGCTATACGAGGGATCTCCTCGCGACGAACGGGCTCGAACGCTGTGCTTTGGTCACTTCGGCCTATCATATGCCACGCTCGATCGGCCTCTTCCGCGCCAACGGCATCGAGGTCGTGCCCTGGCCGGCGGACTACCGGACGAGCGGCAAGGTGCGGCTCGTCTTTGATTTCACTCAGCCCTTGCTCAATGCGCAGCTGGCGACGACGGCCGCCAAGGAATGGACGGGGCTTCTCGCCTATTATCTGCTCGGCCGCACGCAGACGCTGCTGCCAGAGTGATACAGGCGTGGACGGCAATACGGCAGCGAGAGCGCGCGTGCCTCCTGACTTGTCGGCGACGCCGCGTTAATGATCTTGAATTGCCAATTCGGGCGTCGTCCAAGCGGAGCATCCATGCCGATCCTCGAAATTCTCGACTATGCCGGCATCGCCGTGTTCGCCGCGACCGGCGCGCTTTCTGCCTCGCGCAAGCAACTCGACATCGTCGGTTACCTGTTCCTCGCCTCCGTCACCGGCATCGGCGGCGGCACGATGCGTGACGTGATCCTCGGCGCGACGCCGGTTTTCTGGGTGATGAACCCCGCCTATGTCTTGGTCTGCGTCGCGGTCGGGTTCCTGGTGTTCCTGACATCGCACCGTTTCGAGTCGCGTTACCGGCTGCTCGTCTGGCTCGATGCGGTCGGGCTTTCCGCCTATTGCGTCATGGGCGCGGCGAAGGGATTGGCGGCGACCGGCTCGCCGACGGTTGCGATTGTCACCGGCATGCTGACGGCGACCTTCGGCGGCATCCTGCGTGATCTCTTGGCCGGTGAGCCGTCAGTGCTGTTGAGGCCGGAAATCTATGTCACCGCCGCACTCGTCGGCGCCGGCGCCTTCGTGGTGGCGACGCTGATCGGCCTGCCACTTGCCGCGAGTTCAGCGCTCGGCGTTGCGGCTGCCTTTGCGGTCCGCGGGGGGGCACTTCGCTATGGCTGGACGCTGCCGGCCGGCAAGGCCGGGCCAGGCCGTGATCCAGACGAGGTCATGTAGACTCAGCGGTGGGTCTTGCGGCGCAGACGGACGACCACGTCGACATGGGAGATCTCCATGCCTTCCGGCGCCTCCGGGAGGTTGCCGATCTGGATGTTGCTCACCGGAATGTCGAGGACCTCGTTCTGGCCCTCGATAAAGAAATGGTGGTGATCCGAAACATTCGTGTCGAAATAGGTCTTGGCGCTCTCGACGGCGAGAACACGGATCATGCCGGCTTCGGTGAACTGGTGCAGGGTGTTGTAGACGGTTGCGAGCGATACGGGCACGCCCGCCTCGACCGCCTCCTCATGCAGTTCCTCGACGGTCAGGTGACGGTCGCCCTTGGCGAAAATCAGATCCGCGAGCGCGATGCGCTGGCGCGTCGGGCGCAGGCCCGAATTGCGCAGCCTCTCCTGCGAAGAGATTTCCGTTGCTTTCGTCATGCGCAGCCGTTCCGATATTCCTGCCAAGATTATGGAGTATCAGCTTGCGATATAACTTCTGCCGCCGAGGCTTTCAATAGATTCCGCCCCTGGAAGGACCTGCAAAGGCCTGAAAAACGGCCTAAAGGGGGGGAAGGCTGGCATTTAACTCTGGCAGAGGCCACATACATACTGTAAGCGACGGCGGAACGCCATCGCCTAGGGAGCGGCGCTTAGGACAATGCGAGACGGGTTTTTCCACCCGCATGTCGCTCTGCTTGGACGACGGTGACAGACTGCAACCGGCAGCGACCATAACGGGCCGCGCTTCAATTCAGGCCGAACTTGCTCTAAAGCAGGTCGGAGAACTTTTGAGAACTCGGGGAAGCAACCATTCATGACCACCAGGCAATCCAGCTTCAGCTATGAGGAAATCCTTGCCTGCGGCCGAGGCGAACTGTTTGGCCCCGGCAATGCGCAGCTGCCGCTGCCGCCGATGCTGATGGTCCATCGCATCACGGAGATTTCCGAAACGGGCGGCGACTTCGACAAGGGATTTATCCGCGCCGAATACGACGTCAGTCCGGACGACTGGTATTTCCCATGCCATTTCCGGGGCAACCCGATCATGCCCGGCTGCTTGGGCCTCGACGGCATGTGGCAATTGACCGGCTTCTTCCTGGGCTGGCTCGGCGAACCGGGCCGCGGCATGGCGCTGTCGACCGGCGAAGTGAAGTTCAAGGGCATGGTTCGTCCCCATACCAAGCTGCTTCAATACGGAATCGACTTCAAGCGGGTCATGCGCGGGCGCCTCGTCCTCGGCACCGCCGACGGTTGGCTGAAGGCCGATGGCGAGACTATCTATCAGGCGACCGATCTGCGTGTCGGTCTGTCCAAGGACAAGGCCGACTAAGCCGCGGGACGTCTCCCGCATCCAGCGAGATAAAGAAAAGGTCATCTACCATGAGACGGGTTGTTGTAACGGGCCTCGGCATCGTTTCCTCGATCGGTAACAATGCCGACGAAGTCACCGCGTCGCTGCGCGAAGCGAAGTCGGGCATCACCTTTTCCCCGGATTTCGCCGAGCACGGCTTCAAGTGCCAGGTCTGGGGCCAGCCGACGCTCGACCCGGCCGAACTCGTCGACCGGCGTGCCATGCGATTCCTGTCGCAGGCGGGTGCCTGGAACCATGTGGCGATGAAGCAGGCGATTGCCGATGCGGGCCTCGATGCCGCCGACATTACCAATGAGCGCACCGGCATCATCATGGGTTCCGGGGGCGCCTCGACGCGCACCATCGTCGAGGCCGCAGAGATCACCCGCAAGAATGTCAGCCCCAAGCGCATCGGCCCCTTCGCGGTGCCGAAGGCGATGTCCTCGACCGCTTCCGCGACGCTTGCCACCTGGTTCCAGATCCACGGCGTCAACTACTCGATCTCGTCGGCCTGCTCGACCTCGGCGCATTGCATCGGCAATGCCGCGGAAATGATCCAGTGGGGCAAGCAGGACGTGATGTTCGCCGGCGGCCACGAAGATCTCGACTGGACCATGTCGAACCTCTTCGACGCCATGGGCGCCATGTCCTCCAAGTACAACGACACGCCGGCCTCGGCCTCGCGCGCCTATGACGTCGACCGCGACGGTTTCGTGATCGCCGGCGGCGCCGGCGTCCTCGTGCTCGAGGAGCTGGAGCGCGCCAAGGCCCGCGGCGCCAAGATCTATGCCGAGATCGTCGGCTATGGCGCGACCTCGGACGGCTACGACATGGTGGCCCCCTCCGGCGAGGGCGCGGTGCGCTGCATGCGCCAGGCGCTCGCGACCGTGAAGGGCGAGGTCGACTATATCAACACGCACGGAACCTCGACGCCGGTCGGCGACCAGAAGGAGATCGGCGCCATCCGCGAGGTGTTCGGCGAGAAGATGCCGCACATCCAGTCGACAAAATCGTTGACCGGCCATTCGCTCGGGGCTGCCGGCGTGCAGGAATCGATCTACGGCCTGTTGATGATGCAGGCCGGCTTCATCGGCGAAAGCGCCCATATCGACACGCTCGATCCCGAATTCGAGGGCGTGCCGATCGTCCGCAAGCGCATCGACAACGCCAAGATCGACACGGTTCTCTCGAACTCCTTCGGTTTCGGCGGCACCAATGCCACGCTCGTCTTCCAGCGCTATAACGGATAACCAGATGAACGGACTGATGAACGGAAAGCGCGGCCTCATCATGGGGGTGGCCAACAACCATTCTATTGCCTGGGGAATTGCCAAGGCCCTCGCAAGCCAGGGCGCCGAACTCGCCTTCACCTATCAGGGCGAGGCGCTCGGCAAGCGCGTCAAGCCGCTTGCCGCGGAGCTGAATTCCGACTTCCTTCTCCCCTGCGACGTCGAGGATATCGCCTCGGTCGACGCCGTCATAGACGCGATCAAGGAGCGCTGGGGCAAGCTCGACTTCGTCGTCCATGCCATCGGCTTCTCCGACAAGAGCGAGTTGAAAGGTCTCTACGCGGATACGTCGCGGGAGAATTTCAGCCGCACCATGGTGATCTCCTGCTTCTCCTTCACCGAGATCGCCAGGCGCGCCGCCGACCTCATGAGCGATGGCGGCACGATGCTGACGCTGACCTATGGCGGCTCGGTGCGGGTGATGCCGAACTACAATGTCATGGGGGTCGCCAAGGCGGCGCTCGAAGCCTCGGTGCGCTACCTTGCGGCCGACTACGGAACCCGCAGCATCCGCGTCAACGCCATCTCCGCCGGCCCGATCCGCACGCTCGCCGGCGCCGGCATTTCCGACGCCCGCGCCATGCTCTCCTGGCAGCAGAAGAATTCGCCGCTGCGCCGCACGGTCACCATCGAGGACGTCGGCAGTTCGGCGCTCTACTTGCTTTCCGATCTTTCCCGGGGCGTCACCGGTGAAATCCATTACGTGGATTCCGGCTATAACATCACCTCGATGCCGACGCTCGAGACGCTCCGCGTCGCCGACGCGGAATGAAGCGAGGCTCACCGCGCCAAGCCTGAATTGGGAGAAACCTTGCCGGTGGGTCGGAGAATGGCGGCGGCGCTGCGTCGGCTGCCTACCGGCCCACGGCCTTGACGCCTGAGGATGAGCCGCCTATTTCTTTAGAATAATTCTAAAGAAGGCTGCTATCGATGTTTTCCCGTCTCTTCTCCCGCTCGAAGCGTCCGTTTCTGTCGCTGGGCGAACAGGATATTCTGGCACTCGCCATTTCTTCCGAAGAAGACGACGGACGCATTTACCTCGCCTATGCGGATGCGCTGCGCGAAAAATACCCGCATTCCGCCCGCGTGTTCGAAGGCATGGCCGAGGAAGAGAGCCACCACCGACAGGCGCTGATCGACCTGCACGTGGCACGCTTCGGCAGCCGGATTCCGCTCATCCGGCGCGAGCATGTGCGCGATTTCCCGGAGCGGAAGCCCGATTGGCTCATTGCCGAGATGCCGATCGAGAAAGCGCGCGCAGAGGCGGAAGCCATGGAGGAGGCTGCCCACCGCTTCTATCTCGAGGCGGCAGCACGCACGCGGGACGCGGCGACGCGCAAGCTGTTGGGGGATCTGGCGATTGCCGAGAAGGCACATGAGTCTCTCGCCCGCCGGCTCGGCGAAAGTCATGCGCCGGCGCAAGTGCGGGCCGAGGAAGACCGAACGTCGCACCGACAGTTCATCCTTACCTATGTGCAGCCGGGTCTCGCAGGTTTGATGGACGGTTCGGTCTCGACCCTGGCGCCGATCTTCGCTGCCGCTTTTGCAACCCAGGATACCTGGCAGACCTTCTTGGTCGGGCTGTCGGCCTCGGTCGGTGCCGGCATCTCCATGGGTTTTACCGAAGCCGCCCACGACGACGGTAAGCTTTCCGGCCGCGGCTCACCGGTCAAGCGCGGTCTCGCCTCCGGCGTGATGACCGCGCTCGGCGGCCTTGGCCATGCGCTTCCCTATCTGATCCCGCATTTCTGGACGGCGACGGTGACCGCGGTGGCGATCGTCTTCTTCGAGCTCTGGGCCATTGCCTTCATCCAGAACCGGTTTATGGAAACGCCGTTCCTCAGGGCGGCCTTTCAGGTCGTGCTCGGCGGCGGCCTGGTGCTCGCGGCGGGCATCGTCATCGGCAATGCGTGATGCGACGACGGCGCAGCGGAATTGGGAAGAGACGCCATGAAGAAAGGGCCGCTGACCGGCCCTTTCTTGATCGAATTGTCCGGCGGTTCAGTTGCCGACCGAACCGACCAGCACCTCGGCGCTGTTGTCGATCGTCACCCAGCGGCCGCTATTGCTCGAAGCCTGGCGCTTCAGGAAGCGGTAGTGCGTGTTGGTCCAGAGCTTCACGCCGTTGTCGAGATTGTCGAGGATAAAATCGCCCTGGGCGGTGCGCACCGTCAGAACGGCATGACCCTCGCCGTCGGGCTTGCGCACTACCGTCAACAGCAGATTGCCGGCCGCGAAGCCGCGCTGCATCAGGCGCCGGCGCTTTTCAAGCGCGAAATCCTCGCAGTCGCCCCGGCCCTTCGGATAGGACCAGACCTCGTCGCGGCCGAGAAGCTCCTGGTCGGTGACCGGCGAGATCTCGCGGTTGACGGCTGCGTTCACCTGCCGGATGACCGCCCAGCCGCTCGCCGTGACGCGCGGCGGCGCGCCCGCCCGAGACCGGACGCCGCATTCGCTTCTGTTCTTCTGACAGAATTCGAAATGCCCGATTGGCTGCGAGGTTGCAGAGCCGGTCTGCATCCAGGGAGTGGATCCCGACTGAGCGGGAACCGCCATGCTTGCCGAAATGAAAAATGCGCAGAATCCCGCGACGCCTGCCTTTACCCCGGTCCAAAATGCCATACAAATCCCCTGCAGCGCGTGCGTGCACGCGCAATCTCAAGTTGATGACAGCTTTTGTAGGCTTCCCCTAGCGCTGCTCTAATCGTTAATAAAGTGTTAATATGGCGGGGCGGTTTGAGTCAATCTACCGATTCGTCTGATTGACCTTTATGGTTAAGATCATCCACTATAAGTCAGCGGAAGCCTTGCACCCCGGGCTGTCCGGGATGGTTCCGAAAACGGGGCGGTTTGTTGACGAGTGCCGGCCCGGAAGTTAGGCCTTGGCGAGCATGGCGCTGATCGCCTGTTTCAGTTTGAAG
Organism: Sinorhizobium fredii; assembly: GCF_002944405.1. Taxonomy (NCBI): domain Bacteria; kingdom Pseudomonadati; phylum Pseudomonadota; class Alphaproteobacteria; order Hyphomicrobiales; family Rhizobiaceae; genus Ensifer; species Ensifer fredii. The sequence continues at coordinate 282,372 of NZ_CP024307.1, forward strand.
ACGTCTTCCTCGCGCGACAACCGGTGGTCGCCGTCGCGAATGAGGGTCATGACGACATCGTCCGCCGGCATGTGCTCCATGAGCTTCAGCGCATGCGTATAGGGCACATCGGGATCGCGCATCCCCTGGAGAATATGCACCGGGCAGCCGGTCGCGATCGGCCCTTTAAGGACCCGATTTTCCCGCCCGTCCTCGATCAGGGCGCGGGTGAAGACATTCGGCTCCGGGCTATATTCCGACGGCTCCTCGAAATAGCCGCGTTCGGCGAGCGAAGCCCGTTCGGCCGGCGACAGGTTGGGCTCGATCAGCTCAGCGGTGAAGTCGGGGGCAGGGGCGATCAGCACCAGGCCGGCGATGCGCTTCCCCTCACCGCGTGCTCTCAGCTCTTCGATGAGGCGCAGTGCCACCCATGCGCCCATGGAGGAGCCGATCAGGATCATGCGCCCGGCGACCGCGTGATCGACGACGGCAAGGCTTTCCTCGAGCCAGCGCGAGATCGTGCCTTCCTTGAAGTCGCCGCCGGAAGCGCCGTGGCCGGAATAGTCGAAGCGGACGCAGTCCGTTCCGATCGCTTGCGCATGGCGTTCGACTTCGAGCGCCTTCGTGCCGGTCATGTCGGACCGGTAGCCGCCGAGCCAGACGAGCGCCGGGCGGTTTGAGGGGAGTTCGGCGCGGAAAATCCGCACGGCGATGTTGCGCGCCGAGGCTTCCGCGCCCACCTTTACATGCGTGACTTCGGTTTCGGCCGGCATGGCTGGCATCGCTTAATTCCTCGCAAGCACCCGTTTCGTTCAGATATCCCGCTAAAAACAGATTCGCCAGAGCCTGGAAGAGGTGATTTTCCTTGCGACCCATGCTATTGACTCTGGAGCCGCAATTCACACATTGCCGTCAGTGACTGTTTCAAGCGCTAGTTTGAGATGACGCTGATCGTTTGATCGACCACTATTACCGAAAACAGCTCGAGGAGAGTACGACCATTCGCAGACCGTTCAAAGCGGACGCCCCAGTCAAGGAAGGCCCGCGCGCAAACAAGGAAATCCGGGTTCCCCGGGTTCAGCTCATCGACGCCGAAGGCCAGAACATGGGCAACGTGCCGATCGACCAGGCGCTCCGCATGGCGGAAGAGGCCGGTCTTGATCTGGTGGAGATCGCACCGAATTCCGAACCGCCGGTGTGCAAGATTCTCGATCTTGGCAAGTTGAAATACGCCAACCAGAAGAAGGCGGCCGAGGCGCGCAAGAAGCAGAAGATCGTCGAGATCAAGGAAATCAAGATGCGCCCGAACATCGACACCCATGATTACGAGGTGAAGATGAAGGCGATGAACCGCTTCTTCGAAGAGGGCGACAAGGTCAAGGTGACGCTGAAGTTCCGCGGCCGCGAAATGGCCCACCAGGAGCTCGGCATGAAGCTTCTGCTGCAGGTCAAGGACGATACGCAGGCGATCGCCAAGGTCGAAGCCGAGCCGAAGCTCGAGGGCCGCCAGATGATGATGGTGCTCGCGCCGAAGTAAGCACGAAGGCGTGGGCCGCACGCGAAATCCCAAGTGAAAGCCGCCGTGAGGCGGCTTTTTGCGTTCTACAGCGCCGCGCGTCTTATCAGACGCGCAAAGGTCGCTGTAGCACTTTGAATTGCTGCATGTCTCCTTAAATCGAGGTCGATTTAAGGAGACATGCAGTGGCGCATCGTTGGCGGGCCTGACAGAATGCTGACAGCCGCGCTCAGCCGCCTGTCAGTTGCCGGATGCCAGTCTCTGCCCGTTCCAAAACAAGGAAGGGTATAGATATGCACAGCGCATTCAAAAAAGTGCTGCTCGTTTCCACAGTGAGCTTGATCGGCGTCGTTGGAGGACCCGTGACGATGGCTCTTGCGGATACCGGCGCGGCCAGCAGCTTCGAAGCCGGACCTAATGGCGGCTTCGACACGAGCAGCCCCACTACAGGTGGCGAAGGTGGATCCGGCGGCGGACAGGACACCGGCACAGGCGGTGGACAGGATACCGGTACGGGCGGTGGACAAGACACTGGCGGCGGCACTGGCGGCGAAGGTGGCGGCACCGGCGGCGAAGGCGGCGGCACCGGCGGCGAAGGCGGCGGCAGCGGCGGCGAAGGCGGCGGCAGCGGCGGCGAAGGCGGCGGCAGCGGCGGCGAAGGCGGCGGCAGCGGCGGCGAAGGTGGCGGCAGCGGCGGCGAAGGCGGCGGCAGCGGCGGCGAAGGCGGCGGCAGCGGCGGCGAAGGCGGCGGCAGCGGCGGCGAAGGTGGTTCCGGTGGCGGACAGGATACTGGTACCGGCGGTGGACAAGACGGTGGCGGAACGCCGACGGCGAACTGATCCGATTCCGGGCTGAGCCCTGAACTGCGGCGGTGGCTGTCGCCATCGCCGCAGACTTATCATATTCGTGCCTCTTGCATCATCCTGCTGCGAGGGGCACGCCCGTTTCAGCAAGAAAATCGAAGTTCCACCCCTGTTTCCGTCACTTTTCTGGCGGATGCTGCGGCGACCTGTGTTGAGGGGATAATGAGAGACCATATCTGCCTGGAGCGCGCTGCGCCGCCCCGTCCCGCTTCGCTCATGCGCCGGAGTCTGGCCGCATTCGTTTGCTGGTCGGTCGCCTCCTGTGTCCTGCCGTTGTCCGCGAGCGGTGCCGCTTTGGCCGAGGACGGAAAGGACAGCCGCGACACCTCGGATACCGGCGGCAGCGGCGATACCGGCACCCGAGGCGACCGCAGCACGGCGGCCCCGGAGAACGACAGGACCCGGGAAACCAGAAGCCAGGAGGATGCGCGGGACGCGGTCGCCAGGGGAGAGATCCTGCCGCTCAGCAAGCTGCTCGCCCTGGTCGATCGCGATCTTTACGGCATGGTCATCGCAGTCGAGCTGGTACGATACATGGGCAGCGACGTCTACCGGCTGAGGACGCGCGATGGCACAGGCGTCATCCGCGATCTCGGGATCGATGCGCGCACCGGCAGATTCGTGAATTTCTGAGGCAGACATGCGCATACTTCTGGCAGAAGACGATCCCAATATCGCGGGCCATGTCCGCGGCAAGCTCGAGGCCGAAGGCTACGCGGTCGATACGCTGGCGCACGGTCCCGACATCTGGGAGCGCGGTGAAGACGGCGGCTATGCCGCCATCATCCTCGACCTCGGTCTGCCCGGTCTCGACGGATTGTCGATCCTCAAGCGGTGGCGCCACGACGGTGTGGAAACGCCCGTCGTGGTCCTGACCGCCCGCGGATCCTGGATGGAGCGCGTCGACGGCTTCGAGGCCGGCGCCGACGACTATATTCCCAAGCCGTTTCGGGCCGAGGAATTGCTGGCGCGGCTGAGGGCGCTTCTGCGGCGCGCCGGCCCGCGATTCCAGATCACCAAATCGGCGGGCCGGTTTACGCTCGACGAGGCGACCCGCCGGGTGACGTTCGACGGAGAGGCGCTCGAACTCAGCCCGCTCGAATTCCGCATGGTCGCCTACTTCATCGAGCGCAAGGGCGAAGTGCTGACCTCGCTCGAACTGGCAAGCCATGTCCAGGGACGCGACGACGATTCGGCCAAGAACGCGGTCGAGGCGATGATCGCCCGCCTGCGCCGCAAGACCGAAAGCGGCGCCATCGAGACGCGTCGCGGCTTCGGCTATCTGCTGCGTGACGATCCCTCATGATGCGCTCGCTGCGGCTGCGACTGGCGGTCGGAGCGGTGATCGCGATCGGCCTCGTGCTGCTCGTTGCATGGCTTTCCCTGACGCGGCTGTTCACCGACCACGTGGTCGGGCGCTACCGCAGCGAGATGATGACGACCGTCGACACGCTCGCCGCCGAACTCGCCGTGCGGGACGGCAAGCTGATGCTCACCGGAGAGCCGGCCGATCCGCGTTTCGACCTGCCGAACGGCGGCCGCTATTGGCAGATCTCGCCCATCGACGGCAGCGACATCTTGCGGTCGCGCTCGCTTTGGGACGTATCGATCGATGCCGACGCGCCGCCCAGCCCGCACTATGAGGGGTTTACCACCAGCGAGGGTCCCGACGGTCGTCTGATGCTGGTGCACAGCCAAACGCTGTCGCTCGGCGAGGATGCCCGGCCGGTCCGCTTCGTCGCGTCGGCGGCGTTTCCGCAGCGGGAACTGGACGAGGCGCTGGGGGATTTCCAGGCGCCGCTGCGGCTGATGCTGCTTGCCACCGCCGGGGTCCTTGCCGCCGCCGCCTTTTTCCAGAATGCCATAGGGCTCGTACCGCTCCGCCGCCTCAGCGAGCGGGCGGCCGCAGTGCGCGCCGGCCGCGAACGGGATTTCGGGACCTCCGGCCCGAGCGAAGTGCAGCCGCTGGTCAGCGAGATCAATCTCCTCCTCAAGGAACGCGAAGTGGCGGTCGAGCGCGCGCGTGCCCGGGCCAGCGATCTCGCCCATGGCCTTAAGACGCCGCTGACGGTGCTCGCGCAGCTTGCCGACCGGCTTCCGCCCGAGGATCGCGCCCTTGCGCTCAGACAGGTGGAACTCGCCCGTCAGCGGGCCGACCGGCAGCTGCAGGCCGCGCGCATGGGCGTCGAGCGGATGGCGACGACGTCGGTCATGGGCCTTGGCGGCAAGCTCGTCAGCGTCCTTCGTCCGGTCACCGCCGAGCGGAATGTCGCCTGGGAGGTCTCGATCGACAGCTCGCTTTCTCTCGACGTCGATCCGGCCGACCTCGCCGAGTGCCTCGGCAATCTCCTCGATAACGCCGCCAAATGGGCCCGTTCCTTCATCCGCTTCTCGGCACGCCGGGCGAACGACGCGATTACCATCGTGATTGAGGACGACGGGCCCGGCATTGCCGAGCAGGACCGCGAGGCGATCCTCAAACGCGGCGCGCGAATCGACAGCAGCGACGAACGAGAGCCGGAAGGCACCGGGCTGGGTCTGGCGATCAGTGCGGATATCGCCGACGCCTACGGCGCCTCCTTGACCATCGATCAATCTGATCTAGGAGGGCTGAGAGCGCGGCTGACCTTTCCTGTCAGGGTCGTGCGGCGTCCGTGGCGCGATCCCGTCTGACGTCGTGGGCGCAGGATCGACGCGCGGCTTGCGCTTTTGCAAGACTTCGGCTACAAGCCCCCGGTCCGAACGGTCCGGCAGGGCATGCCGTGGCCGTTCTTAACGCTGGAAACCAGCCTCGTCAGCCGGTTTCAGATATCAAGAACAATGGAGTAGCAAAATGCCCAAGATGAAGACGAAGTCGTCTGCCAAGAAGCGGTTCAAGGTAACCGCGACCGGCAAGGTGCGCGCTGCCGCTGCCGGCAAGCGCCACGGCATGATCAAGCGTACCAACAAGTTCATTCGCGACGCGCGCGGGACCATGGTTCTCGCCGAGCCTGATGGCAAGAAGGTCGTCAAGAACTACCTGCCGAACGGTCTCTGAGACTTCAGGCATATTGGACACGTTAAGGAGATCATGACATGGCACGTGTAAAACGCGGCGTTACCGCCCACGCCAAGCACAAGAAGACGCTGAAGGCCGCCAAGGGTTTCTACGGCCGCCGTAAGAACACGATCCGCGCCGCCAAGGCAGCGGTCGACCGTTCCAAGCAGTACGCCTATCGCGACCGCAAGGTTAACAAGCGCAACTTCCGCGCCCTCTGGATCCAGCGCATCAACGCTGCTGTCCGTGAATTCGGTTTGACCTACGGCCGCTTCATCGACGGCCTGAACAAGGCTGGCATCGAAGTAGACCGCAAGGTTCTGTCCGACATGGCGATTCATGAGCCGGCAGCATTCGGCGCGCTCGTCGAGGCTTCCAAGAAGGCGCTCGCCTATCTCAAGGAAGCCGGCACGGCAAACGAGTTTGAGAGCGCTGTCCGTTAAGCCAGCGTTTTCCCAAGACCGTTTCTGAAATTGTTGGGAAACCCGCGCTGGCAGGGCTGGCGCGGGTTTTTCTTGTTCGGCTCGATCGCCGGCGATCACATCGCTGCAGTGTTGAACCGATAAAACAAACCATTTCCGCATCGAGGCAGACAGAATGAGCGAACTGGAAACATTGGAACGGACATTGCTGGCGGAAATCGATGCCGCCGCCGACGAGGGGGCGATCGAGGCGTTGCGCGTCGGTGCCCTCGGCAAGAAGGGTTCGATCTCGGAGCTTCTGAAGACGCTCGGCACGATGAGCCCGGAGGAGCGGCAGACCCGCGGCGCCCGCATCAACGCGCTGAAAAACATCGTCACAGAGGCGATTTCGGCCCGTAAGTCAGCGCTGAAGGATGCGGCGATCGCCGAGCGGCTGGCGCGCGAGACGGTCGATATCAGCCTGCCGGTTCGCTCCTCGCCGGCCGAGCGCGGCCGCATCCATCCGATCAGCCAGATCGTCGACGAGATCACCGCGATTTTCGGCGACATGGGCTTCTCGATCGCCGAGGGGCCCGACATCGAGACGGACTATTACAATTTCACCGCGCTCAATTTCCCCGAGGGCCATCCGGCCCGCGAGATGCACGACACGTTCTTCTTCCAGCCGGACGAGAAGGGAGAACGCAAGGTGCTGCGGACGCACACATCGCCGGTGCAAATTCGCACGATGGAGGCTCAGAAGCCGCCGATCCGCATCATCATTCCGGGCAAGACCTATCGCCAGGATTCCGACGCCACCCATTCGCCGATGTTCCATCAGGTCGAAGGCCTGGTGATCGACAAGGCGGCGAACGTCGCAAACATGCGCTGGGTGCTGGAGGAATTCTGCAAGGCGTTCTTCGAGGTCGATCAGGTGACGATGCGCTTCCGGCCGTCCTTCTTCCCCTTCACCGAGCCGTCCTTCGAGGTCGATATCCAGTGCGATCGCTCCGGCCCGATCGTCAAGTTCGGCGAAGGCAAGGACTGGATGGAGATCCTCGGCTGCGGCATGGTGCACCCGAACGTGCTGCGCGCCGGCGGCCTCGATCCGGACGAGTACCAGGGTTTTGCCTGGGGTATGGGCCTCGATCGTATCGCCATGCTGAAATACGGCATGCCGGACCTGCGCGACTTCTTCAACGCCGATGTCCGCTGGATGACCCATTACGGCTTCCGGCCGCTCGACATGCCGACGCTGTTCGGCGGTCTCTCTGCTTAATTTGGCGTGAATACTTAGGACACAGGTGAAATCATGAAGTTCACGCTTTCCTGGCTGAAGGACCATCTCGAAACCGACGCCTCGCTCGAGGACATCTGCGCCCGCCTGACGATGATCGGGCTGGAGGTCGAGGACGTCGACGACAAGGCGGCCTTCAAGCCCTTCGTCATCGCCAAGGTCGTCTCCGCCGAGCAGCACCCGAATGCCGACAAGCTCAAGGTATTGAAGGTCGATACCGGCTCCGGCGAGCCGGTGCAGGTCGTCTGCGGCGCGCCGAACGCGCGCACCGGCCTCGTCGGCGCCTTTGCCGCCCCCGGCACCTACGTGCCCGGCATCGACACGCCGCTTTCCGTCGGCAATATCCGCGGCGTCGAAAGCCGCGGCATGATGTGCTCGGAAAAGGAGCTGGAGATTTCCGACGACCACACCGGCATCATCGACCTGCCCGAGGATGCGCCGGTCGGCACGAGCTACGCGGCCTATGCGGGCCTCGACGATCCGGTCATCGAGATCAATCTGACGCCGAACCGGCCGGATTGCACCAGCGTTCACGGCATTGCCCGCGATCTCGCCGCCTCCGGCCTTGGAACTCTCAAGACGCGGCCGGCGCCGTCCTTCCCGGTCGAAGGCTCAACGCCGGTCAAGGTAACACTCGATCTTGGCGAAGACAGGCATCTCTGCCCCGGTTTCGCGCTGCGCCTTGTGCGCGGCGTCAAGAACGGCCCGAGCCCGGCTTGGATGCGCCAGCGGCTGGCGGCGATCGGGCTTCGGCCGATCAACGCGCTCGTCGACATCACTAATTACTTGACCTTCGATCAGGGCCGGCCGCTGCACGTTTTCGACGCGGCCAAGGTCACCGGCAGCCTGACGGTCCGCCGCGCCACGGAAGGCGAGAAGGTGCTGGCCCTCGATACGCGCGAATACACGCTGTCGCCGGCCAACGTGGTGATCGCCGACGAGGACGGGATCGAATCGATCGGCGGCATCATGGGCGGCGAGCATTCCGGCTGCGATGAGGCGACCACCGAAGTGCTGATCGAATCGGCGCTCTGGGATCCGATGAACATCGCCAAGAGCGGCCGCACCCTCGGCATCATCACCGATGCGCGCTACCGCTTCGAGCGCGGCGTCGATCCGGAATACATGGTGCCGGGCATCGAACGGGCGACCGAACTGGTGCTGGAGCTCTGCGGCGGCACGGCCGCCAGGCTGGATGTCGTCGGCTATGAGGGCCACGCGCCTAAGGTCGTCGAATTCCCGGTCTCGGAAGTGAAGCGGCTCACCGGCCTCGAGGTCTCTCCCGAGGAGAGCGTGTCGATCCTGCAAAAACTCGGCTTCGGCGTCGAGGGCTCCGGCGAGCGCTTCCGCGTCACCGTGCCCTCCTGGCGGCCGGACGTCGACGGCAAGGCGGACCTCGTCGAGGAAGTGATGCGCATCCATGGCGTCGACAACATCGTCGCCGCGGCCTTGTCGAGCCACAACGCCGTCAACGGCAAGATCCTCACGACGCTGCAGATCCGCACCCGCCAGGCGAGACGTGCGCTTGCAAGCCGCGGCATGCTCGAAGCCGTCACCTGGTCGTTCATCTCGGAAGAGCAGGCGACGCTCTTCGGCGGCGGCCGGCCGGCGCTGAAGCTCGCCAATCCGATCGCCGCCGATATGTCCGACATGCGGCCGTCGCTGCTGCCGGGTCTTCTGACCGCGGCGCAGCGCAATGCCGACAAGGGCTATGGCGACGTGGCAATCTTCGAGGTCTCGGGCATCTATGAGGGCGACACGCCCGAGGCGCAGCGCCGCGTCGCCGGCGGCGTCCGTCGTGGCACCGCGTCGCTCAACGGCGCCGGCCGGCTATGGTCGAATGCCGCCAAGGGCGGCGGCAAGCCGGTCGACGTCTTCGACGCCAAGGCCGATGCGATCGCCGTGCTCGAAGCCTGCGGCGTGCCGATGGCCAATGTCCAGCTCGAGGCCGGCGGCCCGGCCTGGTATCATCCGGGCCGTTCCGGCACGATCAAGCTTGGGCCGAAGATCGTGCTCGGCGCCTTCGGCGAGTTCCACCCGAAGACGCTCGACACGCTCGACGTTTCCGGTCCGATCGCCGGCTTCGAGATCTATGTCGACGCCATGCCGGAGCCGAAGAAGAAGGCGACGCGCACCAAGCCGGCGCTCGAGCTCTCGCCCTTCCAGGCGGTCAAGCGCGACTTCGCCTTCGTCGTCGACAAGGCGGTGGAGGCCGCTGCAATCGCGCGGGCGGCATCCGGCGCCGACCGAAAGCTGGTGACAGCGGTCAACGTCTTCGACGTCTTCGAGGGGGCCTCGCTCGACGAGGGCAAGAAGTCGGTCGCCATCGAGGTGACGATCCAGCCGGTCGAGCGGACGCTCACCGACGAGGATTTCGAGGCGCTGACCTCGCGCATCGTCGCCAACGTCGCCAAGAGCACGGGCGGCGTGCTGCGCGCCTGAGGAATTCGAAGGCCGCCGTTTCACCGCGGCGGCCTTTTCGCTCCGAAGGCATTGCCGGATTATGCGTGGCGATGCCAGACCTTGTTGACGATCAGCCAGCGGCCGTCGACCTTCAGCAGCGACAGGTAGTCCGTATAGCGCGCGCCGCCGAATTCATCGATGACCTTCACGCTCGCGGCGTCGCCGGTGATGTGGATCAACTCCACCTCCATCAGGGGCTGCGTTTCCGGCGGTGCCGAGCCTTCCTTGGAAACGGCGGCAATGAAGGCATCGCGTGTGAGCCATTCGACCGAGTCTTGGTAATTGCCAACGATCGAGGCGCTCGGGTGAAATGCCTTACGCAGCGCCGCCTCATTGGCGAAAGCCATGCCGTCGACATAGAGATGGATGACCGCGCTGATGGCCTGCTCATCGGACATGCCTGATTCCTCCATTCCCGAAGCGGCCAAGACCCGACGCTCTGCGCATGGTTTCTCCCGCCTCCGATGCCGCTCCAACCATTCGAGGCGAACACCTGATAGTTAGGGTATCGCAACGGAATTGCGATACCTCGGGGGCCGGGAGCGGCCTCAGCGGTTGGGTGGGAGATGGAAATAGGTGAACCGCGCGGGGATTGTGCGTCCGGCGCTCAAAGCGCTCATCGACTTCATTGACCGGCGACCGGCCCCTTCGCCGGTCGCCGGTAGCAAGTCAGGCGGCCTTCCTGTTCGCTTTCGCCGTCGCAAGCTTCGTCAGGTCCTGGTCGGTGACGACTTCTTCCTTCAGCGTTGCGTCGAGAAGCGGGACCGCATCCTTGAGGCCGATGGTCTGTGCCCATGTCTTCAGGGTGCCGTAGCGAGCGATCTCGTAGTGCTCGACGGATTGCGCGGCGGAGATCAGGCCGGCATCAAGTGCCTGCGTGCCCTTGAACTCGTCCATGATTTCCTCGCCCTCTGCAATGATACCTTCGATCGCTTCGCAGGTTTTGCCTGTCGCGCGCTTGCCGATCAACTCAAAGACCTGCTGCAGCCGCTCGACATGGGTTTCCGTCTGTTCGCGGTGCTTTTCGAAGGCTGCCTTGAGCTCCTGTGCTTGCGCGGCACGCGCCATCTTCGGCAGAGCCTTCAGGATCTTGCGCTCGGCATAGTAGATGTCCTTGAGCGCGTCGTAGAACAGATCGTCCATTGTCTTTTCCTTGGGCATTGTCGAATTCCTTCCTTGTCCGGTGGGTGCTTGGCTGTGACGCCCAATCAACATCAGACAGAGGCATTTGTTCCTTTCTTCGGGGAAAATGCGTGGACGCCCTTGTCTCCCGTCGATCTCCAATGAGCGCGTCCGCTTCCTCTGCGCTGAAATCGGGTGGCCGCGACCGCCGCCAGCTGGAATCTTCCATGCGTCGATAACAATGGTGAGGAAGATCAAATGCTGAGACTTGCAGGAAAGGTGGCGATCGTGACGGGTGCGAGTTCGGGAATAGGCCGTGCGGCCGCCTCTCTCTTTGCGCGGGAAGGCGCAAAGGTCGTGATCGCCGCAAGGCGCGCCGAGGCCCTCGAGCAGCTCGTTTGCGAGATCGCGCAAGCGGGCGGTGAAGCGGCAATGCTTTCCGGCGACCTGCGCGACGAAGGTTTGAACGAGGCGCTTGTCGATCTGGCGCTGACCCGCTTCGGCGGGTTGGACGTCGCCTTCAACAATGCCGGCGCACTTGGCACTGTGGGTGAGGCCGTGTCGCTCTCGATCGAGGGATGGCGCGAAACGCTCGACACCAACCTGACCAGCGCCTTTCTCGCCGCCAAGCACCAGGCTCCGGCATGATTGCGCGTGGCGGCGGTTCGCTCGTCTTCACCTCGAGCTTCGTCGGTCACACGGCAGGTTTCCCGGGGATGGCCGCCTACGCGGCCAGCAAGGCGGGGCTGATCGGCCTGGTGCAGTCCTTGGCGGTCGAGTTTGGAGCGCGTGGGGTGCGGGTCAATGCGCTGCTGCCGGGCGGCACCGACACGTCGTCCAATGCCGCGAACCTGCCGGGTGCTCCGCCCGAGACGCGCGGCTTCGTTGAAGGTCTGCATGCGCTGAAGCGCATGGCGCAGCCGGCGGAAATTGCCGAGGCCGCGCTTTACCTCGCCTCCGACGGTGCTAGCTTCGTCACCGGTACCGCGTTGCTGGTGGATGGCGGCGTTTCGATCAGCAGGACATGAACGGGCGGAAGGAAGGAAGAATGAGGAAGCCTGGGTCGATGAAGTCGCTGGAGGATCTCGGCCGGGTGCGCCTGTCCAAAAACTTCTTCCTGCGCGATTTCCTGCATTCTGAGATCGCCGAATTCTATCGCCTCCCGAACATCCCGGACGACCCGGAGCTCGCCATCGCAGCGGGTCGCAGGCTCTGCGAGGAACTTCTCGAGCCTCTGCAGGCGACGTTCGGGCGGCTTCACATTCGCTCCGCCTATCGCAACGGCGTTGTCAACGACTTCGGCAACAGGAACAAGCTCAACTGCTCGACCAATGCGGCGACGGCGGCCGACCATATCTGGGATATGCGCGACGCAGACGGTTGCATGGGGGCGACCGCCTGCATCGTCATTCCCTGGGTATGGGACCGGGAGCGCGGCGAGGGCGGTTGGCAGAGTCTGGCCTGGTGGATCCATGACCACCTGCCCTATGCCTCGCTCTGCTTTTTCCCGAAGCTTTGGGCCTTCAACATCCAATGGCATGAGCGGCCGCAGCGGCGAATCCGGAGCTTCGCCGAGCCGCGCGGCCTCTTGACGAAGCCGGGCATGGCCAACCACGAGGGCAGCCACCAGCATTTCTACGCCGGGTTTCCTACGCTCGTGAGGGCGTCGTAACGATGTCTCCTCCCCAAACCGTGCCACCTTGGATGGGTTGGGGAGGGGCGTTGTTGGACATTACTGGCTCACATCGTTCAGCCGCTGGATCGCCTCCTCCGAGAGCTTGAGATGCGCCGATCTCACGAGGCTTACCAGCTGATCGAGATTCGTGGCGCTGGCGATCGGCGCGGTGACGCCGTCGCGGGCGATGATCCAGGCAAGGGCGATCTCCGCCTGTTTCGCGCCGGTCTCCTCGGCGATCTCGTCGAGCACGCCGAGAATGCGCATGCCGCGCCCGTCCAGATATTTTTCGACCCCGCCACCGCGCGCAGTCCCTTCAAGATCCTTGTGCGAGCGGTACTTGCCGGAAAGAAAGCCCCGGGCGAGGCTGAAATAGGTGATTACGCCGATCTCCTCGGCGATGCAGAGGTCGCGCAGCGGTCCGTCATAGGCGGCCCGATCGTAGAGATTGTATTCCGGCTGCAAAACGTCATAGCGCGGCAGGTCCTTCGCCTTCGCGACGGCGAGAGCGTCGCCGAGTTGCCCTGCATCGAGGTTCGAGGCGCCGATCGCCCGCACCTTGCCCTGGGTGAGGAGCGCGTCATAGGCGGCGAGCGTCTCCTCATTGGGCACTTCCGGATCGGGCCAGTGCGACAAGTAAAGGTCGATATGGTCGGTCTGCAGGCGCTTCAGCGACTCTTCGACCGCCTGCAGGATCCAGCGGCGCGAGAGTCCCTTGCGTCCGGGTCCGAGGTCGGAGCCGACCTTGGTGACGATGACGGCCCGGTCGCGCGGGCGTCTGGATTGCTTCAGCCACTTGCCGATGATCGTCTCGGACTCGCCGCCCCGGTTTCCGGGCACCCAGGAGGAATAGACATCCGCCGTATCGACGGCATTGAAGCCCGAATCGAAAAAGGTATCGAGGAGGGCGAAGGAGGTTTTCTCGTCCGCCGTCCAGCCGAACACATTGCCGCCGAAGACCAGCGGGGCAATGGAAAGACCCGTACGGCCAAGTCTGCGCATTACCATGGTTTCGCTCCATGTGGTTGGATGAAAACGAGCTGCGATCGGGAGGATTGCTGGGGAAACATAGGACAGCTTCCGGTCCAAGGACACCTGCTGCCGCCGATTTTCCGGTCCGCGCACGGCTTGCTAGGCACGTACCTCGGCGATAGTGTCGGTTCGCTTGATCGCGCGATTTGGAATCGTACCGCGATCGGTCCTCGCCAGGTGCGAGCCGTTTTCCGCCCGCGTCCCGCTCCGACCTGCAGCAATCGAACAGGATGCGGGCTCGTCAACAGCCTTACTCATGTTCCGCTCGAAAAAGGAGACTGCCCCATGTTGCGCTTCGGAATTCTGTCGACGGCCAGGATCGGCCGCGAACTCGTCGTGCCCGCCATTCAGGATGCCGAGAATTGCGTGGTCACGGCAATCGCCAGCCGCGACCAGGCGAAAGCACGGGCGATGGCCGACCGCTTTTCGGTGCCGCATGCCTTCGGCTCCTATGAGGAGATGCTTGCCTGCGACGTGATCGACGCGGTCTACATTCCGCTCCCGACCTCGCAGCACGTCGAGTGGGCGATTAAGGCGGCCGACGCCGGCAAGCATGTGCTTTGCGAAAAGCCGCTGGCGCTCAAGGCCGAGGAGATTGACGCGGTGATCGCGGCGCGTGACCGCAACAAGGTGCTGGTTTCGGAAGCCTATATGGTCACCTACAGCCCCGTCTGGCGGAAGGTGCGCTCGCTCATCGCCGAGGGAGCGATCGGCAAGCTCCGGCACGTTCAGGGTGCTTTCACCTATTACAACCGCGATCCCGGCAACATGCGCAATGTCCCGGCGCTCGGCGGCGGCGGCCTGCCGGATATCGGCGTCTATCCTGCGATCACCACGCGCTTCACGACCGGCAAGGAGCCGCTGCGCGTCCAGGCCAATACCGACCGCGATCCTGAATTCGGCACCGACATCTATTCGAGCGTGCGTGCCGATTTCGGCGATTTCGAGCTGAGCTTCTACATCTCCACCCAGCTCGCCGCCCGCCAGGTCATGGTGTTCCACGGCGACCAGGGGTTCATCGAGGTGAAATCCCCCTTCAATGCGGATCGCTACGGCCGCGAGGAAGTGGAACTCACCAACCAGAACCACGCCCAATCGCAGCTTTTCCGCTTCCAGGATGCGCGCCAGTACAAGCTCGAGGCGGAAGCCTTCGCGCGTGCGGCGAAGGGCGAGGCGGAAGAGGTGGTGACGCTCGAGAGCTCGCGCCTCAATCAAAAGTTCATCGACGCGATCTACCGCGCCAGCGAGAAAGACGGTTGGGAAACGGTCTGAGGTAAATTGAAAGACGGTCCGCCAAATGGCGGGCCGTCGCATTCGTTGCCTGGACGCTAAGTGGCCGGTCGTATGCCCACCTGGGCGGCACCTTTGAGTTTCAGGAAGAGAAAGTCGGCGACGCCGACCATCGCCGCCACGATCAATCCAATGCCGATTGCCGTCAGCGACGCATAGGCAAGCGCGAGAATGGCGAGACTGGCAACCTGCCAGAGGATGTCGCCGGCGATGCTGATGCGGGCCGCCGGCGCGCTCGGGCCCCCTTTTCTTGCCGAGACAAGATGGAAGGCGCCCCAGAGCAACAGCCCGGTACCGAGAAGCCCGATGACCCCCGGGGCAATGACGGGGCTGACGAGCGATGCCAGCGGTGCGGCGTCGACGATCAAAACCGTGCCGGCGACGAGCGAGACGATGCCGTCGGCAAGGAATGCCTTGTTGAGAAGCGAGCGGTGGGAAAGGGCGAGCATGTCGGTCTCCTTCGGTTGTCGATGGAGCAATGCTGGCCTGATGCGGTCATCAAACCAATTACCTCTGAGGTAATGGATTTCCCGCTGTGTTCGGCCCATTCTTGCCGCGCAACGAGGAGGGCGCCATGGGATTCGGCAGTCAGTTGAAGGAATGGCGTGGTCACCGCCGCATGAGCCAGCTGGATCTTGCGACCGCGGCGGGTATTTCCACCCGGCATCTTTCCTTTCTCGAAACCGGGCGTTCGCGGCCGACCGAGGGCATGATCCTCCGGCTTGCGTCGGTGCTCGATATTCCGGCGCGCGACCAAGGCTCGCTCTTTTCCGCGGCCGGCTATCGGCCGCGCATGGCGACGCGTCCGGCCTCCGGCCTGGACGCGATGCCGGCCGCCATCGCCGGCGCGATCCGTTTGATGCTGGACCGGCACGACCCTTATCCGGGCCTCGTCCTCGATCATCAGTACAGCGTACTAATGGCCAATCCGGCCTTTGCAGCGCTTGCCGCGGTCGCCGATGCGCCGTTCGGGCCGGGGGAGAATTTCCTCGACGCCTTCCTGGGCGCCGAGAGCGTCCGTACCCTCGTCGTGAATTGGGAGGCGGCAGCCGCGGACCTTGTCCAGCGGGTTCGGACGGAGGCCTGGCTGCAGGGGCCTCGCAGTCCGCTGCAGCGCCGGCTCGACCGGCTCACTGCCGATCCGGCGGTCGTCAAGGCGCTCGACAGCTATCCCGCGACGGATCGTTTGCCCGTGCTGCCGATCGAACTGCGTGTCGGCGATACGGAACTGCGCTTCATCACGACGCTGTCGACCTTCGGTTCGACCCAGGATGCGCTGGTGGAGGGCGTGCTGATCGAATCCTTCTTCCCGGCGGACGACGCGACGCGACGCTTTTTCGAGAAGGTCACCTCGCCGGAAAAACAGTAGAAAGGCGCCACGGAGTGCTGATCTTCGTCGCCCGGTCGGCTACAAAGGGCTCATGACGTCGTTCTTCGAATCCGATTCTTCATCCAACGTCGCCGAATATTCGGTGTCGGAACTGTCCGGCTCGATCAAGCGCACGCTCGAGCAGGCCTTCGAGCATGTGCGGGTGCGCGGGGAGATTTCCGGCTATCGCGGGCCGCATTCCTCCGGCCACGCCTATTTCGCGCTGAAGGACGATCGCGCCCGGATGGAGGCGGTGATCTGGAAGGGCACCTTCGCGCGGCTGAAATTCCGGCCGGAGGAGGGGATGGAAGTGATCGCGACCGGCCGGGTCACGACCTTCCCCGGCTCGTCGAAATACCAGATCGTCATCGACTCGCTAGAACCCGCCGGTGCCGGCGCGCTCATGGCGATGATCGAGGAGCGCAAGCGCAAGCTCGCGGCAGAGGGACTGTTCGATGCGGCAAGGAAGCGGCCGCTGCCCTTCATGCCAAAGGTGATCGGCGTCGTCACCTCGCCGACAGGCGCCGTCATCCGCGACATCCTGCACCGGATTGCCGATCGCTTCCCGGTCCATGTCGTCGTCTGGCCGGTGCGCGTCCAGGGTGACGGGGCGTGCGACGAGATCGAGGCGGCGATCCGCGGCTTCAACGCGCTCGAGATTGGCGGCGCCATTCCGCGACCGGACGTGCTGATCGTCGCGCGCGGCGGCGGCAGCCTCGAGGATCTCTGGTGCTTCAACGACGAGGCGGTGGTGCGCGCGGCGGCGGCCTCCGCCATTCCGCTGATCTCAGCCGTCGGTCACGAAACCGATTGGACGCTGATCGACTACGCGGCCGACCAGCGGGCGCCGACGCCGACCGGTGCGGCCGAGATGGCGGTTCCGGTGAAGGCAGATCTCGAGGCGCAGACCGCCAATCTTTCGGCTCGCCTGCAGGCGGCCGCCACACGGCAGATGGATCACCGCCGCCACGCGCTGCGGGCGGTCGCCCGGGCGCTGCCGTCGCTCGATCAGTTGCTCGCCCTGCCAAGGAGACGCTTCGACGAGGCGGCCGCCGGGCTTGGCCGCGGTCTGCAGATGAACACCGCCAACAAGCGCCGCAGCTTCGAGCGCATCGCGGCCCATTTGCGACCCGAACTCCTGACGACGAAGATCCGCGAGCAACGCCGGCATCTTCTGGAGGCAATGAACAAGGCCGAGCGCTGCGTGGAGCGCCAGCTCGACCGTCGGCAGGCGCGCGTTTCCGCCGCCGATGCGTCGCTTCGTGCGCTGCCGTCGCGGCTCGTCAGCCAGATCCACCGCGCGTCGGACCGTGTCTCGGGCTTGAGCGCGCGCGCCGATGGAGCCATGGCCGCGGAAATGCGCCGGCTGAAGGGCGCGCTCGCGGCGCAGGACCGGGTGCTGCAATCGCTGTCCTATCGCAACGTCCTGCAGCGCGGTTTTGCATTGGTGCGTGATGCGGCGGGCGAACCGGTGAAGCAGGCGGCGGCAGTGACGGAGGGCATGACGCTGTCGCTCGAATTCGCCGACGGCCGGGTCTCGGCCGTAGCGGGCGAGGGCGGCTCGCCGGCGGCGCCGGCGCCGAAGAAACGATCGGCCCGGACGGCCGAGCCGACAAAGCAGGGCAGCCTGTTCTGAGAGGGGGGCGATGCGAATTCTGATGGTGCTCGCCCACCCGCTCGAGGACAGCTTTGCGGCGAGCGTCGCGCGCGCCGCCAAGGAGACCCTGGAAAGCCGCGGCAACACCGTCGATCTGCTCGATCTCTATCGCGAAGGTTTCGATCCGTGCCTGAGCGCTGCCGAGCGCGCCAGCTATTTCTCCCAGCGATATGATGCCTCCGAAGTTGCCGGCTGGATCGGGCGGCTGCAGGCGGCCGACGGGCTGATGCTCGTCTTTCCACAATGGTGGTTCAATTTTCCGGCGATCCTGAAAGGCTTCTTCGACCGGGTCTTCGCTCCAGGTGTCGCCTTCGACCATGATCTAGCGGGCGGATGCATCATCCCGCGGCTCACCAACATTAAGCTCTTTTGCGCTCTGACGACCACCGGCTCGCCCTGGTGGGTCGTCCATCTCTATATGGGCAACCCGGTTCGCCGCCTGCTGAAGCGCGGCATCGCCGCCTTCTGCAGCAAGGATGTCAGGTTCCGCATGGTCAGCCTTCACGATATGGATCGGGCGACTGAGGCGAAGCGCAAGCGCCATATCGAGCGCGTCCGCGCCCTGATGAGCCGGATCTGATCAGCTCATTCGAAGGTCGCGAGGAATTTCCGGAGCAGCGCGTCGAGCGCCTCCCGTTCCTCGGGCTCAAGGCCCGCGATCAGGCGCTGCTGGTTGGCGACGTGCGCCGCCGCCGCTGCATCGATGCGCTTCAAGCCGTTCGGCGTCAACGCGATGATCACGCCGCGTCGGTCTTCGGGATTGTCCAGGCGCTCGACGAGGCCTGCTCTTTCGAGTTGGTCGATGCGGTTGGTCATGGTGCCGGAGGTCACCATTGTTGCCGCAAGCAGTTCGCCGGGCGAAAGTTGAAACGGCGGACCGGAACGGCGGAGCGTCGCCAGCACGTCGAAGCTTGCCGAAGTGAGATCGTATTCGGCAAAGACTGCCTCCTGCTCCCGGGCGATATGGGCCCTGAGCCTCCCCAAGCGTCCGAGGAGACCCATGGCGGCGACGTCCAGTTCCGGCCGCTCCCGGCGCCACTGGGCCAGGATCCGATCCACGTGGTCCTTGTCGCTGTGTTTCATATGCACCCCCGGCATGACAGGCGGAGCCGCTCCGCGCCTTCACCATGGCACTACTAAGTGGGTGTCTTGACGTCAAGATAAACTCCGCTACAGTTATCTTGATGTCAAGTTACTTTAGGCAAAGATAATGAAGCAGAACCTCGACCTTGCCTTTACCGCCATAGCCCCGGCGATCTGGGGAAGCACCTATCTGGTTACCACCGAATTTCTGCCGGCCGGCTACCCGCTGACGGTGGCTATGCTGAGAGCGCTGCCGGCCGGCCTGCTGTTGCTGCTCGTCGTTCGGCAGATACCGAAGGGCATCTGGTGGCCGCGCAGCTTTCTGCTCGGCGCGCTGAACTTCTCGTTCTTCTGGGCGATGCTGTTCGTCTCGGCCTACCGCCTTCCGGGCGGCGTCGCCGCGACCGTCGGTGCCATCCAGCCGCTGATCGTCGTCATGCTGTCGCGTGTCGTGCTTGGTTCGCCGGTCAAGGCGCTGAGCGTCATTGCCGGCATCGCCGGCATTGCCGGGGTGGCGCTGCTGGTGCTGACGCCCGGGGCTGCACTCGATCCGCTGGGCGTCGCGGCCGGTCTTGCCGGCGCGGTCTCCATGGCCTTCGGGACGGTGCTGAGCCGGCATTGGGCGCCGCCGGTCTCGCCGCTGACCTTCACCGCCTGGCAACTGGCGGCCGGCGGGCTTCTCCTCGTGCCCGTGGCATTGTTCTTCGAACCCTCGCTGCCACCGCTCACCGCCTCCCATTTGATGGGATTCGCCTATCTCGGCCTGATCGGCGCCGCCTTCACCTATCTTCTATGGTTCCGCGGATTGTCACGACTGGAGCCGTCCCAGGTCTCGCCGCTCGGCTTCCTGAGCCCCGTGGTGGCGATCCTGCTTGGCTGGGGCGTGCTTGGGCAGCAGGTGACGGCGGTGCAAGCGATCGGGATCGCCGTCGTGTTCGCCAGTGTATGGATGAGTCAGCAGGCGCAGATGGCGCGGCGTGCCGAGTCCCTTAGGACATAGCAATCGAATTATGCAGGGGCATCGCCGCGCTCAAATCCATCCTTCGATGGCTGGACATGTGAGCTGAGGCACCCGGCTACACCCCCCTCTGCACGGCAGGGCAGAGGGGGGTGTAGCCGGGTGCCAGCGCAAGACTTACATAGACTCAAGCCCACTCGCCCTGGCGCATGACGGGCACGCGGCCGCCATCGGCGCGCACGCCTTCGATGTCGACCTTGCCGGAGCCGATCATCCAGTCGATATGGATCAGGCTCGAATTGCCGCCTTGGGCGCGGATCTGTTCCTCGCTGAGGCTGGCGCCGCCGAGGAAGCACTTCGAGTAGCACTGGCCGAGCGCGATGTGGCAGGAGGCGTTCTCGTCGAAGAGCGTGTTGTAGAAGAGGATGCCGGAAGCCGAGATCGGCGAGGAATGCGGCACCAGCGCCACTTCGCCGAGCCGGCGGGCGCCGTCATCGGTGTCGAGCACCTTCTTCAGCACTTCCTCGCCCCGGGATGCCTTGGCCTCGACGATGCGGCCGCCCTCGAAGCGGACCTGGATGTTGTCGATCAGCGTGCCCTGATGCGACAGAGGCTTTGTGCTCGACACATGCCCCTCGACGCGCAAGGCATGCGGCGTCGTGAAGACCTCCTCGGTCGGAATGTTCGGGTTGCAGGTGATGCCGTTCTTCGCGCTGGAAGCGCCGCCGTGCCATTCGTGGCCGTCGGCGAGGCCGACCGTCAGGTCGGTGCCTGGGCCGGTGAAATGCAGCGCGGAGAAGCGCTCCTCGTTCAGCCAGGCCGAACGCCGGCGGAGATTGGCGTTGTGCTCCGCCCAGGCGGCGATCGGGTCGTCGGCGTCGACGCGGGAGGCGGCGAAGATGGCGCTTGCCAGCTTCTCGACGGCGATCGCCTCCGGATCGTCCGGAAACACCTGCTTCGCCCAGGAGGGATTCGGATAGGAGACGATGTTCCAGTTGATGTCGAAATTGGAAATCTTTTCGAGCGCCGGCTTGTAGGCGATCGAGTTCGCCCTGTTGGCGCGGGCGACCTTTTGCGGGTCCTCGGACGCAAGCAGCATCGGATTGTCGCCGGCGATCGCCAGACGCGCCGCGCCGCCGGCAAAGGCCTTCGCCATGCCCTCGTAGAGCCAGTCGCTGGCCCGGTCGAAGCTCTCGTCCGGCGCATGGGCGTAGCGGGCGAGCGTCGCCTCCTCGTCGGCATAAAAGGTCGTTACCAGCCCGGCGCCGGCCATATAGGCATGCCTGGTGATGAGACGCACCAGCGGCAGCGCGGCGATCGGCGCGGTCATCACCAGGTCCTGCCCGCGCTGCAATTGCAGGCCGACCTTGATGGCGACCTCGGCAAGCTTGTCGAGCTTGGCAGGGTCGACGGGATTTCTGGCCGACTGGAGGGGGGCGTTCATGGCAGCTCCTTCTCGGATGTTATGCGGATACGCCCGTTTTAGACCGCTTCCCGCAAAAACAGAAGGGTCCGTGTTTCACCAATCAGGCGGCGATCCTTGCCGTTTTCAGCAATGCCGCGTCGTGCTTCTCGAGGAACGCCATCAGCCGCTCGGCGTAATCGGCGGTCACTGCCGCCCTGACGCTCGGCCGCTCGGCCAGTGCCTTGCGCCAGGCGCCGACGCGCGGCAGACCATCGAAGATGCCATGCTCCGCAACCAAGTCGAACAGGTCGAAATAGCGGAAAATCGGCGCGAAGACGGCATCGACAAGGCTGAAATCGGCGCCCGCGAAATAGGGGCCGTGGCCGAGCTCCGCTTCGACCGTCTCGAACTTGGCCTTGAGGGCATTGCCCTTTGCGCCGAGCGTGTCGGCGTCCTGCGTGGTCTCGTAGACCCAGAGATCGGAAAGGATGGAGGAGCCGAACTCCATCCAGCCGCGGTGCCGTGCCCTCGCCAGAGGATCTGCCAGGTGGAGTTTCGCGCCCGGCTGAGTTTCTTCGAGATATTCGCAGATGACCGTGCTTTCGAAGAGGACCGCCCCGCCCCTGTCTTGCGGAATGCGCAGCAGAGGCACTTTGCCGAGCGGCGAGATCTTCAGGAACCAATCTGGCTTGTTCGCGAGGTCGATATAGACGCGCTCGAACGGCACGCCTTTTTCGGCAAGCGCAATCGCGGCGCGCTGCACATAGGGGCAGAGATGATGGCTGATCAGGGTCAGTGACGCGGTCATGGGAGCCTCCGCTGGTGAGAGAAGTATATGCAGTTGCATATATCTCGACTTGCCAACTGCGTCAAGATAGATGTAATTGCATGTATGAAAGGAATAGCCGGGCCGACATCAGCGACCACCGACGCATGGATAGGGCTCATGCGGGCGCAGCAGCGCGTTCTTGCGGCCATCGAAAAGGAGTTTAAGGCGGCAGGGCTCCCTCCGCTTTCCTGGTACGACGTGCTTTGGGAACTGGTGAAGGTCGAAGCAGGCAGACTACGCCCATTCGAGATCGAGGCCCGGACGCTGCTTGCCCAATATAATCTTTCCCGTCTGATCGATCGGCTGGAAAAGGAAGGATTGGTGCGCCGCGAATCCTATGACGAGGATGCGCGCGGTTGCTGGGTCACCGTCACCGAAGCGGGGAGGGCGATGCGGGCTCGCATGTGGGAGACCTATTCGCAGTCGATCGAGACGCATGTCGGCACGAAGCTCAGTGAGCCGGAGGCCAAGGCGCTCGCCGCGCTGCTTTCAAGACTCTCCTGACCTCGTCAGGCGATCAGCGGAGCGCCGATCGCCTTGAGCACCGCCTGCGCGTCCTTGGGCGCAAGCCGCACCTGCAGCCCGCGCTGGCCGCCGTTGATATAGACCAGCGCCTCGCCGAATGCCGCTTCCTCGATCGCCGTCGGCACGAGCTTCTTCTGGCCGAAGGGGCTGATGCCGCCGACATGGTAGCCGGTGAACCGCTCGGCGTCGGCCGGTTTCATCATGTTCGCCGACTTGCCGCCGAAGGCGGCGGCGAGCTTTTTCATGCTGACTTCCCGGTCGGAGGGCACGATGCAGCAGACCGGCTTGCCGTCCACCTCCGCCATCAGCGTCTTCAACACGCGCGACGGCTCCTCGCCGAGCGCCTCCGCCGCCTGCAGCCCGACGCGCTCGGCGCCCGGATCGTACTCGTAGCTGTGCACCGTGAAGGAGACGCCGGCCATAGTGAGCGTCTGAGTGGCGCGGGTCGTTTTGGACATCGCTCTTATGCGCCGAATTCCGCTTCGTAGAGCTCGGCCTTGAAGCCGACGACGAGCTTGCCGTCGGCTTCCAGCACCGGCCGCTTGATCATCGACGGCTGCTTGAGCATCAGCGCGATCGCCTTTTCGGCGGTGAGATCCTGCCTCTCCGCCTCAGGCAAATTGCGAAAGGTCATGCCCTGGCGATTGAGAACCGTTTCCCAGCCGAGCTCCGCGCACCAGCGCTCGAGGTGAGCGCGGTCGATGCCCTCGGCCTTGTAGTCGTGGAACCGGTAGGTCGTGCCGCGGCCGTCGAGCCAGCCGCGCGCCTTCTTCATCGTGTCGCAGTTCTTGATGCCGTAGATCGTGACCGTCATTGCTCGAACCTTCTTCCGCCGCATTCGGGATCACACATAGCCGCGCGCGGCGGCGGAGAAAAGTCCGGAAGCGGCGATCTCAGGTCACGCCGACATAGCGCCCGGGCCTGTGATTGATCGCCAGCATCATATTGACGACGGTTGCACCGAGGACCGACAGCATCAGATTGGCGGGCGGCAGCACGAAATAAGCGGCGGCCAGGATCGCGAGGTCGACCGCCAGCTGGAAGTAGCCGGCCCGGATGCCGCTCTTTTCCTGCAGGTAGATCGCCAGGATGTTGATGCCGCCGAGGCCGGTTCGATGGCGGAAGAGCACCAGCAGCCCCATCCCCATCAGCCCGCCGCCGACGACCGCCGCATAGATCGGGTCGAGCCGGGCGAACTCGACCCATTGCGTCGTAAGCCTGGAGAAGAGCGAGACGAGGCTGACCGCGAGGAAAGTCCGCAGCATGAAAAACCAGCCGAGACGTTTCACCGCCAGGATGTAGAAGGGCAGGTTGACGAGCGAGAACACCAGCCAAAAGCTGGTGCCGGTCGCATATTGCAGGAGCAGCGCCAGCCCGGCAGTGCTGCCGGTCAAGAGCACCGCCTTGCTGTAGATCACCACCCCAAGGGAGACGATGAGCGTGCCGGTCAGGATGGCGAGCACGTCCTCGTATAGTTTGTGGCGTTCGACCGGGGCGTCGACCGCTTCGCTGTCGGCTGTCATTCCGGCGATCCGATCAGAGGCTGGTGAATTTCTGGATGACACCGGCGACCTCCGCCGTCTTCAGCCCGGCAATATTGATGCGCCCCGAGCCCGGCATGTAGATGCCGTGCTCGGTCCTGAGCCGCATCACCTCCGCTTCGGTGAGCGGCAGCATCGAGAACATCCCTTCCTGGCCGGCGATCGCGCCCAAGCTCTGCCAGCGGCTCCTGAGGCCTTCCGCGAGCATTCTGCGGATACCGGTCATGCGCAGCCGCATGCCTTCCAATTCCTCGGCCCAGTCGCGGGCAAGTTCGGGATCGGCAAGAATCGTGCGGACGACCGCCGCGCCGTGGTCCGGCGGCATGGAATAGCTGGTGCGGGCAAGGCCGGCGAGATTGGAACGCACCGTATCGGCGGACGAGGACGAGGGGGTGATGGCGAAGATCGCGCCGGTGCGCTCGCGATAGAGTCCGAAGGACTTCGAGCAGGAAACCGCGACGAGCGCTTCCGGAACGACGGTCAAGAGGTGCCTGAGCCCGGCCACGTCCTGTTCAAGGCCGCGCCCAAAACCCTGATAGGCGAGATCGACGAGCGGCAGCAGGCCGCGCTCGGCAACGAGCGCCGCGATCTCCATCCATTGGGGTTCGGTCACGACGCCGCCTGTCGGGTTGTGGCAGCTCGCATGCAAGAGCACCGCGTCGCCGGCGGCAGCACCTTCGAGCGTGCTGACGAGATTGTCGAAGGTCACCGATTGCGCCGGAATATCGAAGAAGTCGTAGGTGGCGATCTCGAGGCCTGCTGCCTTGAAGATCGGCGCGTGGTTCGGCCAGCTCGGCAGGCCGAGCCAGATCTTCCGGCCGCCCATGCGGTAGATCAGGTCAGCCGCAAGCCGCAACGCGCCGGAGCCGCCGGGCGTCTGCACGCCGGCCACATGGCTGCGCTCGACCGTCTCGCCGCCGACGAGGGCCCAGAGGTGGTCGAGGAACACCAGATCTCCCTCGGGGCCGACATAAGCTTTCGTCTCCTGCGTCTCGAGCAGCCGCCTTTCCGCCGCCTTGACGGCGCGGAAGATCGGCGTGCGGCCGGTCTCGTCGCGATAGACGCCGACGCCAAGATCCACCTTACCGGGGCGTTCGTCCTTGCGGAACAGGCCGATCAGGGCCAGCAACGGATCGTCGGGTTGGCGGGCGAGGGCGTCGAACATGCTGGAGATCCTTGGAGCTGTGACCGGTCGATAGTCGTCTTGGGTTTGTTCAAAGGCAAGCCGCATCAGGGCTTTGACGGATCCTCTGTAAGATAAGCATGGCGCAAAATCGACGACATATTTGTCTGATTTCGCTAATGCTGGCGCGTGCTTTTGCGGTATACTGGGCATCAACTGCATCCCATTTGCGAAAACTCGGGAATGATGGAAATCGAACGAACGGAGCTGGATGCGACCGACCGGCGGATCATCAGGCTGCTGATCGAAGATGCGTCGCAGAGCAACAACGAACTCGCCGCCAAGGTGGGGCTGTCGCCGGCGCCGCTGTCGCGGCGGCTGGCGCGTCTCTACGCGACCGGCGTCATCCGCCAGACGGTCGTCGTCGACCCGAAGGCACTCGGCATCGGCTTCCACGCCTTTGTCGAGGTGACGCTGGAACGGACCGCCAGCAAGGTCGGGCAGCGCTTCATCGAGCTGGTGTCACGCATTCCGGAGGTGGTCGAGTGCCATACGGTCGCCGGCGATTTCGATTTCCTGCTGAAGATAGCGGTGCGCGATGTGGCGGATTACAAGCGCCTGCTCTGGAGCGAGTTCGAGCAGATCGCCGAAATCAAGACGCTGCGCTCGACGATCCTGCTCGACAGCCCGAAGCTGCAGGGTGGTTCGACGCCTTAGGAGCGGCCGGATCGTCAGGCTGAGGAAATGCCTGCGTGTGGGTCACGCCTCCAGCGTCCCCGGCCTGCGCCGAGCCCGCGACGGCCCGGGGCAGGCAATCTTCATCAGGTCAGATCGGCAGCGGGCGAAGCGGGTGGAGACGCGGGTGACGATCAAGCCGTCCTGCGGCGCCCGAACCTCGATCGCTCCATCAGCCACGCCGGGCCTGGCGAGGATCGTCGCCAGCAGGTCCCCGGCTTTGACCTGTTCGCCGGGGTCCCGGTGAAAGAGGATCGCCCCGGCTGCTGGCGCGCGAATCATCTCGATATTGTCGAGCGGCGCCACCACGCCGCCAAAGCTCGGGCGAGGATCGTCGTCCGCCGCGACGCCGCCGCGTCCGGCGAGAAACCGATAGACGCCCTCGGCATCCTTGCCGGCCAGGTCAGGATAGACATCGCGCGTGCCGCGCAGTTCCACGGTCACCGAAAGCCGGCCGGGCAGCGAGGTCTTCCTTTCGCCGGCGCTCCCGTATTTCCAGGCATAGGCAACGGCCTCCTCGAAGGCGGAGCTTTCCCCGTCGGAGAGGAGCACCGCCCGCATGTCGAGTGCGGCGGCGAGGTCCGCGGCCTCCGGCCAGAAGGCCTCGTCGATATAGGCGTATTGCAGTCCTTCGTCGTCGCAATGGAGGTCGAGCACTAGGTCGCAGCCGAGTGCCATGTGCAGCAGATGTCGCTTCAGCCGGTCGACCGCCGAATACTGTTCGAGATTCTCGATGAGGCCGCCGCGATCGCCAAGCCGGATCAGCGGAAAGTCGCGGTTGAAATTGGCGCGGGTGCCGAGATCGAAGCGGCCCTGCAGCTCGCCGAAATGCGCTTGCGCAGCGCCGATCGGGTTTGCCTGGGGAAGGACGGTGATGTCGCCGAGGATCATGCCTTCCCTCTCGGCCTGGCGCAGTCGGTCCAGGAGAAAATGAAGCAGTGCCGTGCCCGGCAGTTCGTTGGCGTGGAGGGCGGCCTGAATATAGCTCCGCGGTGCCCCGGCTCTGGTTCCAGTGAACCGGAACACCGGCAGACGCCACTCGACGCCCGGCGTATCACCGGCGATGATGATCTCGGAAACTTCCACTTTGCCGTCCTCAATGGTTCGGGCCATACCCGCGCAAGTCGTTATTTGCATGAGCCTCGCCATGCAAGCCGATTGACTGGCCGGATCAATCCTGATCGACCGTGGGCAGGTCGAGCGCGGAGCGCAGCACTCCCTTTCCCCGCTCATAGAGCATCGCATAGCGTGCCGGCTTCAACAGGTCGGCACGCGGCGTAAATCCCGCGACGACCTTGTTGAAGGGGATTGCGCCGCAGCCTGGCGCAAGGCATCGAATTTGCCTTTGGGACACTGGCTGAACTTGCGGAGGCGCCCGAGATAACGGTTGCTTCCCGGTTCGAACAGGAAGCCATCGACTTTCCATGTCCATCCTTGCCTTGGCATGGTGCTCCCATCGCTGAAGTTTGATGGTGCAAGTAGCCTATATCGGAGTTGCTCTGAAGCAACCGCCGCACCGCCTTATCCTCAGCGAACATTCCTGGTGTTGTCGATTTGAGGACGTGAACATCAGCGCCATGCATCTGAAGAGACGGATGGCGCTGCAGACCCCACAAAACCTTTGCTGGGCGAAGCTGGAGGACTGAGCCTCACTCCCACTCGATCGTGCCCGGCGGCTTCGAGGTCACATCGTAGACGACGCGGTTGATGCCGCGCACCTCGTTGATGATGCGGGTCGCGGCGCGGCCCAAGAATTCCATGTCGTAGTGGTAGAAGTCGGCGGTCATGCCGTCGACCGAGGTGACGGCGCGCAGCGCGCAGACGAATTCGTAGGTGCGCCCGTCGCCCATGACGCCGACCGTCTGCACCGGCAGCAGCACGGCGAAGGCCTGCCAGATGGCATCGTAAAGGCCCGCCTTGCGGATCTCGTCGAGATAGATTGCGTCCGCCTCGCGCAGGATTTCGAGCTTTTCGCGGGTGATGCCGCCCGGGCAGCGGATGGCAAGGCCGGGGCCGGGGAAGGGATGGCGGCCGATGAAGCTGTCGGGCAGTCCGAGTTCGCGGCCGAGCACGCGCACCTCGTCCTTGAAGAGTTCGCGCAGCGGCTCGACGAGCTGCATGTTCATGCGCTCCGGCAGGCCGCCGACATTGTGGTGCGACTTGATCGTCACCGATGGGCCGCCGGTGAAGGAAACGCTTTCGATCACGTCAGGATAAAGCGTGCCCTGGGCGAGGAAATCGGCGCCGCCGAGCTTCTTCGCCTCTTCCTCGAAGACCTCGATGAACAGCCGCCCGATGATCTTGCGCTTGGTTTCCGGATCGCTGACGCCCGTAAGTTCGCCGATGAAGCGGTCGGAGGCATCGATATGGAGGAGGTGCAGGTTGTAATGCTCTTGGAACATGGCGACGACGTTGGCCGCCTCGTCCTTGCGCATCAGACCGTGGTCGACGAGGATGCAGGTGAGCTGGTCGCCGACCGCCTCATGGATGAGGAGGGCCGCAACGGAGGAATCGACGCCGCCCGAAAGCGCGCAGATCACCTTCTTGTCGCCGACCTGCTCACGGATCGCCTCGACCGCCTTGGCGCGATAGGCCGACATCGTCCAGTCGCCCTTGATGCCGGCGATCTTGTGGACGAAGTTGGAGATGAGCTTGGCGCCGTCGGGCGTATGCACCACTTCCGGATGGAATTGCACGGCGTAATATTTGCGCTTCTCGTCGGCGATGAAGGCGAAGGGGGCGTTGGACGAGGTCGCCACCACCTCGAAGCCCTCGGGCAGTGCTGTCACCCGGTCGCCATGCGACATCCATACCTGGTGGCGCGAGCCGAGCGACCAGAGTCCGTCAAAGAGGGCGCAATCCTTCTCGACTTCGAGGAAGGCGCGGCCGAATTCGCGGTGATGGCCGCTTTCCACCTTGCCGCCGAGCTGGGCGCACATGGTCTGCTGGCCGTAGCAGATGCCGAAGACCGGCAGGCCGCTTTCGAAGATCACCGACGGCGCGCGCGGCGAGCCGATCTCGAGCGTCGAGGCCGGGCTGCCGGACAGGATCACCGCCTTCGGGTTCAGGCGCCTGAAGCCCTCTTCGGCCGACTGGAACGGCACGATTTCGCAATAGACGCCGGCCTCGCGTACGCGCCGGGCGATGAGCTGCGTCACCTGGCTGCCGAAATCGACGATCAGGACGGTGTCGGGATGGGCTGTCTGGGTCATGGCGGGCCTTCAGGCAAGCTTGAACATGGCGAGCCTTTAATGAAAGGCCGCCCTTGGCGCAACGATTTCATTGCACCCCGACAATTTAGGACCTGCTGCAGAACCGTCAGAGCCGGATTTGGCCCGTGTCGAGCGCCTTTTCCAGCCGGTCCACCGCGTCTGCCAGCTTCTCGTCGATGACGTGCAGATATTCCGTCCAGTCGTCGACATGCTTCAGCTCCGCCTTGCCGTCCGATATGCCGCGCAGCCCTATCAGCGGCACGTCGAAGGCCTGGCAGGCGCGCAGGACGGCATAGGTCTCCATCTCGACCATGTCGGCGTCGATCTCGTCATAGGCCTTGCCGGAGACGATACCGGCGCCGGTCGAAAGCCGCGCCTCCTTCACGCCCGGGACCCGATGCGGCAGCTTGACGACGGCGGGCAGATCGAGAAAGGGCGTCGCGCCCTTCTCGAAGCCGAGCGGCGAGGCGTCCATGTCGCGATAGCCGACCGAGGCCGCCTGGTAGATTTCCGTCTGTTCGAGCGTGGCGGAACCGGCGGAGCCGAGCGAGACGACGAGATCCGGCAGCCTGCCTGCGGCCTTGAGCTCGCAAAGCGCCTTGGTCAGGCCGACGGCCGCTTCGACCGGGCCGACGCCGGTCATCAGCGGCCTGATCCGGTGCTTGAGGCAGGGGCCGTATTCCAGGTTGACGGCCATCACGTAGAGGATGTTCTTACCGGCGACCGGCTTCAACTCGAAACTCATCCCTCGATCCCCTCGCGGCCGCGCACCACCATCATCGTTCCGGTCATCGAGGCGATTAGCTTTGCCGGTCCGTCGGATCGGACGGCATAGGCCTTGCCGTCCGAGACAATGATCGTCGTGCCGGGCTTCGTCACCTCGCCGCGGAAGAGAAAACGCTCGCCGCGGCCGGGCGAAAGGAGATTGACCTTGAACTCGATGGTCAGCAGCGATGCGTCGGGATCGATGAGCGAATAGCCCGCATAGGTGCCGGCGGCATCGAGCGCTGCCGAGATCACCCCGGCATGCAGCAGCCCGTGCTGCTGCGTCAGCTTGAGATCGAACGGCAATTCGATCTCCACCGTGCCCTGCTCAACGCGGGTAAGTTCCGCGCCGATCGTGCGCATGGCGGCCTGGCGGTCGAAACTCTCCCGGATGCGGGCGCGGAAATCGTGCGGCTCGCTGTCGTGCCTCAATTCAAAAAGCCCCTTGCTGAAACGGACCGGAATGCCCGATCGCGCCGACAGTTGCATGCGTCGCGACCGAGGACAAGCGCAATCGTCCGCACGGGCGAACCCGGTGCCGACGGACTTTCGGGACGCACGCCGCATCCATATATCATCCTGATGAGGAACTTCAGGCGCATAGAGATCCGCCCTGCCGTACCGGACGACGTGATGATGATCGCGTCGGTGCTGGTGAACACCTGGCGCGCGACCTTCCGCGGGATCATTTCCGATGCCTATCTCGACGCCATGAAGGTCGAGGACCAGGCGATCGGCCATGCGCGGCGAATGCGAATACCGGGCGCCTTCCTCCTGGTCGCCGTCGATCTCTCGGAAGATCGAGTGGTCGGTTTTGCGAATTACGGTCGGGCGCGGTCCATGCCGCCGGCCTTCGACCGGGAACTCTACGAGCTTTATCTTCTGCCGGAGTTCCATGGCGCGGGCATTGGTGCGGCGCTGGTGCGCACGGTCGCGGCCCACTGCCGGGAGCTGCAGGCCTCGTCGCTCTTCGCCTGGGTGCTGAAGGGCAATCCGAACCGGGCCTTCTACGAGCGGCTCGGCGCGCGGGCGGTGGGAGAGGGCCGGGTCAGCGTCGGCCGCGAGAGCCTCGAACAGATCGCCTATCGCTGGGATGACCTGGTCAAGCTTTCCGGTGCGGGAAATGTCGCGACCTGATTTAGAAGCGTCCTAATCCTTGCCGAGCCCGAGGATGTGCTGGTCCCAGGCGACGGCACTCTTCTGACCCTTGAACCGGCCATCATAAGTCGAGACGGCGAAGCCGGGTCTCGCGGCGGCAACGCCCGCCGCATCCACGACCCGTTCCTCCTTCAAGACCGCGCCCGTTTTCGCTTCGAGCGTCACGGCGACTTTGCCCTTCGGCGACGTGAGCGCGACAAGGTCCTCGCGGCGGTTGATGGC
This sequence comes from Sinorhizobium fredii, assembly GCF_002944405.1. Taxonomy (NCBI): domain Bacteria; kingdom Pseudomonadati; phylum Pseudomonadota; class Alphaproteobacteria; order Hyphomicrobiales; family Rhizobiaceae; genus Ensifer; species Ensifer fredii. The sequence goes on from NZ_CP024307.1 coordinate 313,629, forward strand.
AATGGCGCCGACATAATTGGCGAGGGCGGCGGTCGTGCGCTCGGGGAGGGGGATAAAACTCAGCTCCTCCCCCTTTTTGAAATGCCCGACCAGCGGCGGCAGGTCGTTGCGCGCTCCCTCGTACTGGCAGGCAAACCAGATCCTGCCGTCGGCGCCGATATCGACGTGGCGGGTGGAAAGCTGCTTGAGCTCCGGCGGCAGGCCGTGTTTCTCGATGAGCGCGCCGGTCGCCGTATCGACCAGGGCGAGGCTCGGTTCCATGTGATCGAGATTGAGCTTGGTGCGGCCGAAATCCGGATGGGTCTCGATGCCGCCATTGGCGATTGCGAGCGTCCGGCCGTCGGCGGTCAGCGTCATGTCGTGCGGACCGATGCCATAGGTGGGGAATTCGCCTGTGCGGATGAAGCCGCGCGTCCCGTCGTAAACGCCGATCATGCCGCGATTGGCGGAGAAATCGTTCTCCGTGGCGTAGAGCAGCCGCCCGTCGGCGGAGAAGCAGCCGTGGCCGAAGAAGTGGCGGCCTTCGGCGGCGGAGATGACGACCGGCTCGGCGGTGCCGTCGGTCGCGAGGATCATGGCATAGGTTCCGGGCCGGCGCGCAAAGGCGACGGCGCGGCGGGCCGCCGGCGAGAAGGCCATGCCATGCGCCCGCGCCGGCAGTAGCGTCCGTTCGACGATCTCTCCCTCCTCCGTCAGCGTCGCCACGCCATAGCTGCCGTCCGGCGCCATGAAGGCCGAGGCGAAGACGGCATCCGCCCGCTCGAGCGCGAAGGCCCCGCTTGGGGCGAGCGTCGCCATCCAGGCGGCGCCGGCCATTTTGACGAAGCTGCGTCGATCGATGAGGGTTTTGGTGCTCATGCGTTTTTCCGCGTGGCCGACGACAGTGAACGTCTCTCGGCGGAGAGGCGATCCTGCAGCGCAACCCCTCCCCAACCCCTCCCCACAAGGGGGAGGGATTTACAATGCCGCGACCGATTCGGCCGCTTAGAGCGGATCCGCGAGTTCGGATGTCGCAGATGGCGCTCGGCGGGCCGCGGCGGGCAAGCCCCTCCCCCTTGTGGGGAGGGGTTGGGGAGGGGTCTCGACTGCGTCATCTACAACCAGCCCCTGCGCTTGAAATAGAGATACGGCAACAGCGCGGACATGACCATCAGCACCAGTGCATAGGGATAACCCAAGTGCCAGTGCAGTTCCGGTATCGCGTCGAAGTTCATGCCATAGACCGAGGCGACCAGTGTTGGCGGCAGGAACACGACGGAGGCGACCGAGAAGATCTTGATGATCTGGTTCTGCTCGAGATTGATCAGCCCCAGCGTCGCGTCGAGCAGGAAGTTGATCTTGTTCGACAGGAACAGCGCGTGGTCGCCGAGCGAGGCGGCGTCGCGCTGGATCAGCTTGATCCGCTGCCGACTCTCCTTGGCGGCCTTGCGTGCCGCCCTCCCTTCCACCGCGACGTGATAGGCGACGAGCCTGCCGATGCTGACAAGGCTTTCGCGGATGGTCGTCAGCAGGTCGCCCTTCTGGCCGATCTGCTCGATCAGCGACTGCAGGTCGCGCGTCTTCTTGGTGGCGCTGGCATGCGACTTGCGGAAGACCTCGCGAGAAATCGCGTCGACCTCGTTGCCGGCCCGCTCCAGCGCGTCGGCAATCCGGTCGATCATCGCCTCGAGCAGACCCAGCATGACCAGTTCGCCCGTCTCGCAGACGGCACCATTCGGCTTCTGGATGCGCGTTGCATAGAGCTGGAACGGTTTCGGGTCGGCGTGGCGCACCGAGACGAGCGTCGCGCCCTTCAGCACGAAGGTCACCGGCACCTTGGCGGGGTAGTCGCTGTCGAGCTTGGCGGTCGCGGTCATGGTCATGAATTCCGCGCCGTCCTCCTGGTAGAGCCGGTCGGACAGCTCGATTTCCTGCATCTCGTCGCGGGTCGGAATGGCGATGCCGAGATGCTCCTCGACGAAACGCGTCTCATCTGCGGAGGGGTTGAAGAGGTCGAACCAGGTCACCGGCTCCTGGAAGGCAGGACCGGCGGCACGATCGACGAGCACGAGATGGCCGTTCTGGCTTGTGTAGATGCGCAGCATTCTGGGCTCCATGGGCGAGGTCATCGGACCGCCCGGAGCCCTGATCAATCAGGTCCGCACGGCCGCAAGGAAGACTCGACTTCGACTGTCGGGGTTCATCTTGGGTTAGTCCTTCGTGGGTGAAGCATGCCCGCGAGACGGGCATGGAATGCGCTTTGCTCCCATATTCGCGGCTTGTCAACCGGAGGCTTTTTCACGCTACTGCATGTTTCCTTGAAGCGTAGCCCATTCAAGGACAAAAACATGCAGTAATTGAAAGCGCTACCGCGTCCTTTGTGCGTCTGAAAGGACGCACGGCGCTGTAGTGTCAATCGCCGTCCGCGAAGGAAAACCCGGCCCCAAGCCCGATCGCGCCGCCGAAGTCGCGGTTCAGCCGGTCGAGGAGGTCGGCCGTGTTGAGAGTGATGAAGTCGAGCCGGGAACGCTGTTTCTGATCGGCAAGCACCGCGTCGAGCGGGCCGTCGACGCGTTCGGTCATGCCGATCAATGCTTTGAAAAGGAAATTTACCGACCCGGCAATAGAGCGGCTGTCGGCGGGAAGCAGGCTCTCCATTCCCGCAGCATTGAACAGCGTCTGCAGGCCGCTGAGGTTGCCGGCGATCGACCTCATCGTATTGCCCGATCGCCAGTAGATGGCGAGCTTGGGGCGGCCCTCGTCAGCCTTGCCGTCGATCGCGCCGGCATAGAAGGGGCGCAGCCGCTGGTCCTTGATCATTTCGACGCTGTGCACGAGAACGCCGAGCAGTTCGGTTGCCGCTTCCCTGTTGTCGCGGAAGAGGGGATTGTCAGCGCTCGGCGACTTCCAGGCGGACTGGAGGCCCTCGGGCTTCTCCCAGGCGGCGAGCAACTCGCCGGCAATCGTCGCCAGGTTCTGCGCGATCGTCGTTCCGTAAAGGCAGCGAAAGTCACCTTCCGCGCCGGTCAGCGTCTCGGCTCCCGTGCCGTAGAGAACATATTCAAGCGCGCCGAGGCCCTGCACGGCGACGCTTTTCGTTTTCAGGCTTTCCGCCTGCGTCGCGCTCTCGTCGCGCTTGGCGAGAATAGCCTGTACCTGTTTCAGGCCGGTGCTCTTGCGATCCGGATAGAACAGGAAGCGCTCGAACCTGTTCTGTTCGAGGGCCGGTCCGAGGCGGATGATCTCGATCGTCGACCATCTTTGCACGACATCCGAAAAGGCCGCTCGCGTTTCCTCAAGTGCAGCGTCAGACGGCGTCGCACAAAGCGCGGCGCTTTTCTCGCCAAGTTCGCCCGTCGCCCGCCTCAGGTCGCGATAGCCGGGAATGATGAAGCCATCGACCGCCTTCGCCATCACGCCCGGCAGGGCGGCTTCGTCGAGAACGCGCGGCAAAAGCGCGTTGCCCTCCTGGGCCGCCGCGGGTGCGATCGCTGCAAGAAGCAGCAAGCCGAGGATCAGGGGAAGGCGCAGGCGCATCAGAGCGACTCCAGAAAGGAAAGCAGGGCGTTTCGGTCGTCCTTCGACATGGCGGCGAAGGCATCGCGGGCCTTTTCCGCCTCGCCGCCGTGCCAGAGGATGGCCTCGGTGAAATTCCGGGCACGCCCGTCATGCAGCAGGAACGTGTGGCCGCTGACGGTCTTCGTCAAGCCCAGCCCCCAAAGCGGCGGCGTGCGCCATTCGCGTCCGCTGGCAATTCCGACCTGCTGGCCGTCGGCGAGCCCGTCGCCCATGTCGTGCAGCAGGAAGTCGGAATAGGGCCAGATCAGCTGGAAGGCCAGCTCCTTGTGAGGCGCATCGCGCCGGGTCACGTATTTCGGCGTGTGGCAGACCGGACAGCCCGCTTCATAGAAAAGCCGTTTGCCCTCTAGCGTTTGCGGAAAGCTCGCCTTGCGCCGGGCCGGCACCGCGAGATTGGCGGAATAGAAGGTGACGAGGCCGAGCACCGGGTCGGGGGCCTCGACCGGACCGAGCCGCGCCTGGACACCGATCGGAAGCGTCAGGCAAGCGCCCTGCGCCTTGGTGCAGTCGCCATGGCCGCTGTCGAAGGCCGGCGTGGAAATGCCGATATCGACCGCAAAGGCGTCTGCTGCCTGTTGGCGAATGGTCGGATTCTGAGCCTTCCAGCCGAAGCGGCCGAGCGCGATCGTGCCACTGTCCCGATCCCGGGCGATTGCCGCCCGTCCGCTGACGCCGTCACCGTCCCGGTCGTCCGGGTCGGCTTTCGCAAGAATGTCTGCCTCGTGGATCATCTCGATGAGGCCGAGCCCGATCATCGCCGGGGCGACGCGCGGCGACAGGGTCGTCATCGGGTCCATCGGGCCATAGCCGAGATCGGTGACTCTGTAATGCGGCTTTCGGAGATGGACGATCTCGCCATCCGCAAGCGGCACCGCTTCTTCCCGGTAGCTGACCTTGAGACGGCCTTCGGCGGCAAGCCCGGGCACGGCGCTGTCCTGCAGCTGGGCGCCATAGACGGGGTCCGGGAAATTCAGTGCCTGGTGGTCAGCGATGAAGCGCCGTTCGGCTTCGTCGCGCGGCGGACGGGCGAGACGGTAGACCGTCGATGTCGAATCCACCCCCTCCGGCGGGCGGCCCCGCCCATCGCGCGGATGGCAGCTTTCGCAGGCGCGGGCGTTATAGAGAGGGCCGAGTCCATCGGAGGCTTGGGTCGAGGAGGGGGCGGAGACCCAGAGCTTTTCGAACAGCGCCTTGCCGAGCTTGAAATTCTCTTCGTCTTCGAAGGGTAGGTTGGCCGAGAACTGCTGGAAGACCCTCTGGTCGATTGGCGCGATCGTCGTTGTGGCGCCCGCCGACATCGCCTCGAACTGTTCGGCCTTGGAAAAGTCCTGGGTGGGCCGGGTGACGGTTTCGACGCGTTCGAGATCCTGTCCGGAAAGGTCGTCGCGGGCCGGGAGGCACCCCCCTCTGCCCTGCCGGGCATCTCCCCCACAAGGGGGGAGATCGGTAAGCGCCGATGTTCCGCTCAACGAATTAGGCTGCGCGTGTTCGGTTGAATTCGACAGGTTCAGTATTTGCGCGTTGATGGGGCAGGGCTTTGCTTCCGGCCAATCTCCCCCCTTGTGGGGGAGATGCCCGGCAGGGCAGAGGGGGGTATCACCCTTCACCCCGGCGGCAGCGCCGAGGCCATCGCCTGTAGCCCAAGCCGCGGCGGCAACGCCGATAAGCGCGGCGAGCGGCAGCGCGAGGAAGCGGGCGGTCAGGACTTTCATCGGGCAAGAGCCGGGCCGCTGTCGGAACGGCCCGCCTTTTCAGCTTATTGGAAAACCGCGTTAGGATTATCCAGGCTATCCGAACCTTCAAGCTCGATCGTGCCGAGGTCGAGCGCCGCGATGACCCGTTCGACGGTCTTGGCCTGGGCAATCAGCCCGTCGATCGCGGCCTGGACGGTAGCGTTACCTTCCGCATTGTTTTCGCCGATCATCTGGTCGTAGGCCTCGACGGTCTCGGCCCGCTTTGCCATCGCCTGCATCTTCTCGACCGTCGTCGCGAGATTGGCCGTCATCTCCTTGTCGAGCGCGGCGTCCTTGGCGGCGACGAGCTTGGAAAGCGACGGGCCGGTGAGCTTCGTGCCGTCGATCCGGGTGTATTCGCCCGTATAGGCGGACTGGATGCCGATCGCGTCATGCAGGTGCGAATTGTGGGTGTTGTCCGAGAAGCAATCATGTTCCTCTTCCGGATCGTGCAGCAGCAGGCCGAGCTTCATGCGCTCGCCCGCAAGTTCGCCATAGGAGAGCGAGCCCATGCCGGTGAGGATCGCCGCGAGGCCGGCCTTGGGTTCGGCTTCCACCGCCTTGGCCGCGGCACCTTCCGGTGCCCAGTTGGCGACCATTTCCTTGAGATCGGAGACGAGCAGGTCGGTCGCCGCCTTCAGGTAGGCAGCGCGGCGGTCGCAATTGCCGTTGGTGCAGGCCTTGGTGTCGAAATCGGTATAGGCGCGCTTGCCAGCGCCCGGGCCGGTGCCGTTCAGGTCCTGGCCCCAGAGCAGGAATTCGATGGCGTGGTAGCCGGTCGCGACATTCGCCTCGATGCCGCCGGCTTCCTGCAGGGTGCCGGCCAGGAATTCCGGCGTGATGTTCGTCGCGTCGACGTCCTTGCCGTCGATCTTGATCGTCTTGTTGGCGATGACATTGGCGGTGAACAGCGCGTTCTCGTCGCTCTCGGTGCCGTAGCTCGGGTCGACATAGTCGATCAGGCCCTCGTCGAGCGGCCAGGCGTTCACCTTGCCTTCCCATTCATCGACAATCGCATTGCCGAAGCGGTAGACCTCTGTCTCCTGGTAGGGGTTGCGCGCCCTGAGCCAGGCCTCGCGCGCCGCATTCAGCGTCTCCTCGTTGGGGCTGACGATCAGCGCATCGACGGCCTTGTCGAGGGCTTCGGCGGTCGTCACCGCGTCCTCGTATTTGGCATGCGCGATCGCCGCATAATGCATTACGACGGCGGCTGCGTCGGTCGCGGCGCTGGCCGGCTGCAGGGCCAGCACGGACGTGGCCGTCATGAGTGCCAGCGCGGCGGCGCGGGTGAAATTCTTGGTCATGACCCTCTCCTTCGCTTCTTGCAGACCGGCCGAGCAAAGCGGCTCGAGGCCGGTAAAGCGCTCATGTCATGAACCAAAAGCAAACTGGTGTCAAAGCGTATAGTTTAGAAGATTTTCAAACTTGCGACTTCCCCTTGCAGCGTTCGTCTCGGTATCTGTCGTTGCCCCAAAACCGCTGCACGCTTGTGGGCGACATGCACTGGGCCGCTAGCTTTTCCTGCCCATCAGGCAAAAGAAAAACCCATCGGTTCCGGTTGAAGCGGGCGTCAGCGTGACGGTCTTCATATCGGCCGACCAGGGCTGTGGCTTGTCGGTACCGAACAGCGTCGCCCATGTTGCGGCGGCCGAGAGGATCTCGAACTCCGGATTGTCCTCGCAGAAGCCGTAGACCTGCGCTTCGTTTTCTTCCGGAAGCACGGAGCAGGTCACATAGATCAGGTGCCCGCCGGGGCGCACGAACTGGGCGGCGCCGGCAAGCGCCTCCTCCTGCTGGGCCAGTCGCTCCTCAAGGTTCTTCTGGGTCAGGCGCCACTTCGTGTCGGGCCGGCGCCGCCAGGTTCCGGTCCCCGTGCAGGGCGCGTCGACGAGCACCCGGTCGCAGCGGCCTGCAAGCGGGGTGAGCGCCTCCGCCGACTCGTGCACCTGGACATTGCGGGTGCCGGCGCGCTTCAGTCGCTCGATGATCGGCGCGAGACGCTTGCGGTCGGCGTCATAGGCATGCACCTGACCCTTGTTGTTCATCGCGGCGGAGATGGCGAGCGTCTTGCCGCCGCCGCCGGCGCAATAGTCGAGCACCTGCTCACCCTCGCGCGCAAAGACCAGGTCGGCGACGATCTGCGAGCCCTCGTCCTGAACCTCGAACCAGCCCTTCTGAAACGAGATTTCGGCGGTGACGTGCGGCAGGCGCGCGGCGCCCTCGCCGGCGGGGATGCGTATGCCGTGGCGGGCGATCGCCGACGGTTCGGCACCGCTGCGCTCCAATGCCTTCAAGACCTTGTCGCGGCTTGCCTTCAGCGTGTTGACGCGAAGGTCGAGTGTTGGCCGGCCGGCGAGCGCCCTGGCTTCGTCGAGCCAGTCGTCCGAGAAGTTTTCTTCGAAAGAGGCTTGCGTCCACTCAGGGACATCGCCCTGCACATGGAGCGGCGCGTCTTCGATACGGCGCTCGCGGAACGCCCTCATCATCTCTGCCGAGGGTGCCTGCGGGGCGAACTTGTCGTCGGAGAGTTCCGCCGCCAGCCTATCGGGCGTGAAGCCCCATTGGCGGTACATGACCGCGTGGCCGAGGGCGGCCGGGCTTTCGCTATCCATCAGATAGGCGTGGGAGAGCTTCATCCGGAGCGCGTCATAGACGATGTTGCCGATGGCGGCACGGTCGCCCGAGCCGGCAAAACGATGCGACAGGCCCCAGTCCTTGAGCGCGTCGGCAACCGGGCGCTTGCGCTTCTCGATATCGTCAAGAACGTCTATGGCTCCGGCGAGCCGTCCGCCCAATCGCATCTTCGATCAACTCCTTTTTCGCCGTGGTAGCGGCGATGGCACCGAAGAGCAAGTGAGCGGTCGCATTATGTGCGGGAGCGATCGCCCCGCGGAAGAGAACCGTCCAGCCTCAAGCCGGCGGCCTTCGAACGATCAGGAATTGACGACCTGGTAGCAGATGCTGGCGGTGCCCGAGCGGACCATGCCGATCTGCGAGGCGGCCGCCTTGGAAAGATCGATGACCCGGCCGCGAATGAAGGGACCGCGGTCATTGATGCGCACGACGACGGACTTGCCGTTTCGCTTGTTGGTGACCTGGACCTTGGTGCCGAATTTCAAGCTTCGGTGCGCGGCCGTCAGGCGCGCGGCGTTCATGCGCTCGCCGGAGGCGGTTTTCGAGGTGAGGGCATACCAGGAGGCGCCACCGCAACCCGTTCCCTTTGCCTGGCTGTCGGATGCCGAGACGAGACCCATCCCGACGGCGAATAGCGCTGCGGCGGCAGCAGTCTTGATTTTCGCGGGCTTCAAGCGGTGACCCCTTCGGATTGAATGTTCGACTAGTTCCCTTTGCAGTTCGAGCTAATTAGGGCAAAACATGGCAAAAACGTGCTTCAACCGTTAACCAGTCATTAGGATTTATTGAAAAATGCTGTTAATTTAAAACGAGATGCCGTTTTAATTGCTTTAGAAGACCCAAGAAGTTCTTTTGAATCAGCGCCTAAACGTTTCCTGCGGGTTTTGGTTCCTCCCAACTCCCAGGCTGACGTAAAAAATCATTTAAAATTTCGATGCGCGTGAATTTCTACGAATTTCCCTCATCAAAATCCCCATCTATCGCCTAGGTTGTATAGAATGGCGAAGTATAGGTCGAAATAGGGCAGTATGAGGCAGTCAAGGTGAGTCGTCCGAATCTATTACTTTCGGATGATCTCGCAACATGCTTTCGGCGGTGGGGGATATTCTGATAAAAGTATCGGAGAGGTGGTTTTACTATCCACGCCAGGTCCCGCTTGCCCATAGCTGTGCAAGCGAAACGCGATAATTCGGATAGGCGAAGTCGAATCCGGTCTCGTGCAGACGCGCATTGGAAACGCGCTTGTTCTCACCATAGAAGGAGCGCGCCATCGGCGACATCTCCGCGCTCTCGAAGGGAATTTCCGGGGGCGGTTCGACGCCCATCAGCCGGGCGGCCTCGGCCACCACGTCCTGCGGCGGTCCCGGCTCGTCGTCGGTCGCGTTGAAGGTCCCGCCCATGCCGCGGTCGGCAAGGAACGCGGCCGCCGCGCCGATATCCTCGACGCGGATGCGGTTGAAGACCTGGTTCGCCTTGACGACCCGTCGGGCCGTGCCTTCGGAAAGATTGCGGAAAGCGTTGCGGCCCGGGCCGTAGATGCCGGCAAGTCGAAGCACGGCGACGGGAACGCCCCGCCTGGCGCCATAGTCCGACCAGGCGTTTTCCGCCTCGACCCGTTCCTTCGAGCGCTGCGAAACCGGCTTTATCGGCGTTTCCTCGCTGACCCAGCCGCCGCCATGGTCGCCATAGACGCCGACGGTCGAGAGATAGCCGACCCAACGGAGTCGCGGCATGAGGTCGTCGAGTGGCGGCGTCGCCGAGCGGAACATCGGGTCGCCTTCGCGTCCCGGCGCGATCGATTGGATGAGGTGCGTCGTCTTGCCCATCGCCTCGGCGAGTCCCGGGGAAATGTCGTCGCCGTCGAACAGCAGCGGCTCGATGCCGGCCGCCTGGAGCGCCGTCAGCTTTTCCGGCGAGCGGGTCGTTCCCGCGACCGACTGTGCGGCTGGCGCCAGCGCCTTCGCGATCGCCGTGCCGGAATAGCCGGCACCAAGTATCAGGACATGCATCGGCTCACTCCCGCCATTTGCCATTCCGAAAGCACCTCGTCATCCGTTTCCTGCCCGCACTCCATAGCGAAGGCGGCGAGCTCGTCAGCTGCCATCAGCCGCGAAAGCGCCCAGACGGCCATCGCCCGGACCGTTGGGGAGGCATCACGCGCCAATGCCTTGCAGGCGGGTAGCAACTTCTCTTCACCGGAATTGCCGGCGGCGATCAAGACATTTCTGACGAAACGGTCGCGGCCGATGCGTTTCACGGGAGAGCCGGAAAACAGGTTGCGGAAGGCGGCGTCGTCGAGCGTCAGCAGGGCGGCGAGCTCCGGTTCCCTGAGGTCCTCCCTGGCTTTGAGCTTCATCTCCGCGGCCGAGTGCGCGAATTTGTTCCAGGGACAGACGGCCAGGCAATCGTCGCAGCCATAGATGCGATTGCCGATCAGCGGTCTGAGTTCGGGGTCGATCGGCCCCTTGTGCTCGATCGTCAGGTAGGAGATGCAGCGCCGCGCATCGATCTGGTAGGGCGCCGGGAAAGCGCCGGTCGGACAGGCGTCGAGGCAGGCCCGGCAGGAGCCGCAATGGTCCCGCTCGGGATCATCGATGTCGAGATCGGCGGTCGTGAACAGGCTGCCGAGAAACAGCCAGGAGCCGAATTCGCGGCTGACGAGATTGGTGTGCTTGCCCTGCCAGCCGAGTCCGGCCCTTTCCGCCAGTGGCTTCTCCATGACCGGCGCGGTGTCGACGAAGACCTTCACATCCTCGCCGGCGCGCGCCGCAAAGCGCGTGGCGATCTCCTTGAGCCGTCCCTTGACGACGTCGTGATAGTCGCGGTTCCGGGCATAGACGGAGATCGCGCCGCGATCTTGCTTGGCGAGGATCTCCAGCGGATCGGTGTCGGGCCCGTAGTTCATGCCGAAGAGGGCGATCGAGCGGACCTCGCTCCACAGCACACGCGGATCGGCGCGCCGCTCCGCCGTCTCGGACAGCCACTCCATCGTGCCGTGACAGCCGGCGGTCAGGAATTGCCGGAGCCGCTCCGGCGCCTGCGGTATGGCATCCGCCCGGGTGATCCGACAGAGCTCGAAGCCCTTGGCCGCGGCTTCCTCCTTCAGAAAGGCGGTGAGCGTCCGGCGTTTCCTGCCCTGGTTCTCCGCCTTTGCAGCGTCGCCGGGCATTGTCGTGTCCTTAGAAATCGAGGTCCGCATAATGGGAAACGGGGGTAACGCCGCGCACCCGCTCGGCGAGCAGCGGGCGGAAGGACGGCCGGGATTTGAGCCGCTGGTACCATTCCTTGGCGGTCGGGGCGTCGGACCAGTCGATTTCGCCGAGATAGTCGAGGACGGAGACCGCCGCGGCCGCCGCGAGATCGGCGTAGGAAATCCGATCGCCTGCAAGCCAGGGACGCGAGCCGGCGAGCCAGGAGAGATACTTCATATGCTGGCGGATATTGTTGCGCGAGGTCCGGAGGATCTTCGAATCCGGCGCGCCGCCGCCCTGGTCCGGCGTCATCTGCAGCTTGTAGATGCGCTCGCGCACCAGCGGCCGGGTGACGTCGGCCTCCATCTTCTGCAGGAACCATTCGCTGAGCCGGCGGATTTCGGCGCGCTGAAAGGGATCCTCCGCCAAGAGCCGGCGATCACGCTTCATGATGCCGCTGGTCTCGTCGAGATACTCGGAGATGATCGTCGCGCCGCAAAGCGCCCGCATGCTGTCGTCGACATAGACCGGCAGGGTGCCGGCCGGGTTGAGCGCCAGGAAGTCGCGCCGGTTCTCCCAGGGCTGCTCTTCGCTCAATTCCGTCTGATAGCCATATTCTGAGAGAATAAGGCGTACGAACCGCGAGGCGGAGGACATGGGGTGATGATACAGTGTCGGCATCGATATCAGGGTGCAGCTGTTTTCGGGGATCTACAGCGCCGTGCGTCTTTTCAGACGCACAAAGGACGCTGCAGCACTTTGAATCGCTGCATGTTTTGATCCTTAAATCGGCTCGATTTAAGGAAACATGCAGTAGGCATCGCGGCATATGCAACTGGCCACGGCTTCATACAACGAGCTATAGGTAGTTGCGGTGGCAAACACAAGAGAATCGACTTTCTCCTCCCAAATCCAAGAATATCAGGAACCGTTCATATATGGCCGATCAATCGATCATCAGCGCGCTCGTGCTCGGGCTCATCGAAGGCCTGACGGAGTTCGTCCCCGTCTCGTCGACGGCGCATGTGCTCCTTGCCGGACACTTCCTCGGCTTCAAGTCGCCGGGAAATACCTTCGCCGTGCTCATCCAACTCGGCGCCATCCTTGCGATCCTGCTCGTCTATTTCAAGAAGCTGCTGTCGATCGCGCTGGCGCTCCCGACAAGCGTCAAGGCGCGGCGCTTCGTCTTCTCGGTGCTCGTCGCCTTCCTGCCGGCGGCCCTGATCGGCGCCGCGGCGCATGACTTCATCAAGACGGTGCTGTTCGAGACGCCGATGCTGATCTGCGTCGTGCTGATCGTCGGCGGCGTCATCCTCTATGTGATCGATCAGCTGCCCTTGAAACCGCGCTACACTGACGTCTTCGATTACCCGCCTTCGCTGGCGCTGAAGATCGGCCTCTTCCAGTGCCTGGCGATGATCCCGGGGACGTCACGCTCCGGCGCCACGATCGCCGGCGCTTTGCTGATGGGAACCGACAAGCGTTCGGCCGCCGAGTTCTCCTTCTTCCTCGCTATGCCCACCATGGTCGGCGCCTTCACCATCGATCTCTACAAGAACCGCAACGCGCTCTCCTTCGACGACATCAGCCTGATCGCTATCGGTTTCATCGCCGCCTTCGTCGCGGGCATCTTCGTGGTGCGCTCGCTGCTCGATTTCGTCTCGCAGCGCGGCTTCACGCCTTTCGCGATCTGGCGCATTGTTGTCGGCACCGCAGGCCTGATCGGCCTCTGGCTACTGGGGTAGGCGCAGCCCGAAAAACTAAAGCCGCATGCGTCTCTTGCGAAACGCATGCGGCCCCTGGCCCCCGCCAATAAACTCAAAATGTCTGCCTCACGGCCGAGGCAGTTGCCCGGCTTACCAGCCGGATGCGCCGATCGACGCGGTCGTGCACGGATCGACGCCATAGGCAGGCGTGCAGCCCTTGCTGCTGCTCGCCACAGTGCCCGGTGCGATGAATGAGCCAGCCAGAATGATCAGTGCCGCAGACGCAAAAAAGATTGCGATCGACTTGCCCATGGGACGTTGTGCCTTTCGAGTATGAAGTTGTCACCGCCTGCGCTCGCCGCGCCGTGGGTGCGAGCGGTGTTTATTCGCCGGGCGTGTCATGATCAATATCAGGACATGCTGAATCTGCGGTAAACACCATTCCGGTTTTCGACTGCGGCAGAACTGCAACGCTGTTGCGCCAGCGCCACAAGCAAAAGCCGCCGGCGGGACCGGCGGCTGGATCAGACGACAACCCCCGCGGGGATGATCAGGCGGCGCGACCGCCGCGCGTGTACTGCCCCTGCGGGCGAAAACGCACCAGATAGGTCGGCAGGATCGAGTCCAACAACGTCGGCTCGATGCCGATGCCGGGGAGCGTCCGGCCTTCCGCTTCGGCGGCCGGGGAAACGACATTGTCGGATTTCAGCAACACGACCTGGTCGGCGGTGATCGGCGGCGCGATGAAGGGCACGAGCGATGCGACACTGCCGAGAAGCGACGCGATGCCGAAGGGGATCGAGACGAAGGAACGCTTGCGATCGATCGTTTCGAGCATGATCTCGAGACATTCGCGGAACGAAAGGACCTGGGCGCCGCCGAGTTCATAGATCGTCCCGCCCTTGAGCTTGCCGTCGACGGAGCGGGCGACGGCTTCGGCGACATCCGTCACATAGACCGGCTGGAACTTCGTGTGGCCGCCGCCGATCAGCGGCAGGGCCGGCGCGAAACGCGCCATGCTGGCGAATTTGTTGAAGAAATCGTCCTCGGGTCCGAAGATGATCGACGGCCGCAGGATGACCGCCTCTGGCACCGTTTCGAGGATGGCGATCTCGGCCCGGCCCTTGGTGCGGGCATATTGGGATTCGGAATTCGTGTTGGCGCCGATCGCCGAAATATGCGTCAGCTGTGCACCGGCCGCGCGGGCGGCTTCGGCGACGGCCCGGGCGCCGAAGTCCTGGACCGCGTCGAAGGTGTTGCGGCCGCGCTCGAAGAGCACGCCGACGCAATTGATCACGTGATCGGCCCCCTCGACGGCGCGGTCGACGGACCGGCGATAGCGCAGGTTGGCCTGGACGAAGGAAATCTGGCCCATGGTGCCGAGCGGCTGGAGATGGCCCGCGAGGTCCGGCCGCCGCACCGCGACGCGGATGCGATAGCCTCGCTTTGCAAGCGCGCGAACCACATGACGGCCGACAAATCCGGATCCGCCGAAAATCGTCACCAGCGGCGGAAGGTTGGACAAGGTCATGGGAAGCGCACTCCTGAGGTCGTTGGCAAGAATGGATTGCTACATAGCCGAAGCAGCGGGCAAGGTGAAGGCCATTCCACGGCACGGCTTGTTAGCCTTCCGTCCGCTGCCCGCGGCAGGGCTCCCAGCTAATCCTCAGACGCCCTCAACCACCACCATCTCGGCGTCGGCGACCTCCTGGCGGATCGCCGCGGCGATCTGATATTCGGGGGAATTGTAGCAGTCGATCGCGGCCTGCACCGAGGGGAATTCGATCACCACGTTGCGGGCGCGCACGGCCCCCTCCAGCCGGTGGAACTCGCCGCCGCGCGCCAGGAAGGTGGCACCATATTTCACGAAGGCGGGTTTTGCGGCCGCCACATAGTCCTTGTAGCGTTCGGGGTCTCTGATATCGACCCGAGCAATCCAGTATCCCTTGGCCATGATGAGCTCCTCGTCTTTCCGAAAAGTGCAGACGGGATCGTTACTTCCGGCAATTCCTGGTCGAGGTCAAGCGTGCCGGCAGACGAGAAGTCGAAAAGCCGAGTCTGATTGCTTCCTGGCGACGGAATCAACCAGGGAGGGCGCTTTTCATCTCCGCGAGGATGGCGCGGCTCGCAGCCAGCGGATCGGTCGCCTTGACGATCGGCCGGCCGACGACGAGATGGCTCGAGCCGGCGCGGATCGCCTCGGCCGGCGTCATCACCCGCTTCTGGTCGCCTTTCTCCGCACCGGCGGGACGGATTCCCGGCGTCACCACCGCCATCTCCGCCCCGATGACACGGCGGACGGCTGCGGCTTCTTCCGCCGAGCAGACGATGCCGCCCATGCCGGCGGCGCGCGCCTGTTCGGCACGGCGCAGCACCAGTGTATGCGGATCGGTTCCATAGCCGGCATCGGCGACATCCTGGGCATCCATTGAGGTCAGCACCGTGACGCCGAGCAGGCAGAGGTCGGATCCCTTCGCGGCGTCGACGGCCGCCTTCATCGCTTTCGGATAGGCGTGCAGCGTCAGCATCGACATGCCCATCCTGGCGATGTTCTCGACGCCCTTCGCCACCGTGTTGTCGATGTCGAGCAGCTTCATGTCGAGAAAGACTTTCTTGCCGCCCGCGGCGAGATCACGGGCGAAATCCAAGCCGCCGGCGAAGACGAGCTGATAACCGATCTTGTAGAAGAGGACCTCGTCGCCAAGCGTCGAAACGATTTTCTCCGCCTCGGCGGTCGTCGGAATATCGAGGCCGACGATCAGCCGGTCACGCGCGCTTGTGCTCATGTCGATCACCCCTGCCAGATTTCCATCGGCGTCCAGTCGCATGTGACGCCGCGATCCGCAAGACGGAAGGCAAAGAGATTGCCGCCGCCCGGCAACTGGTCGGCGCTGCGGGCGATCGCCGTCCCGGTCATCCGGCATTTGAGCAGCGTGCCGACGCCGCCATGGCCGACAAAGGCGATCGGGACGGCCGGATCGTGGCGGTCGAGGATGTAGAATACCGCCTTCACAATCCGCGCCTGCGCGTCGATGGCGCGCTCCCAGCCCCTGAAACTTTTCTCCGGATGGGCGAAGAATCGGTCCGCGGCCTTCTCGAAATCCTCTGGCGGCAGAAATCCGGTCGCGGAGCGGTCGTTCTCGCCGGTTTCCTCATCCGTTTCGACCGGAACGCCCGCGGCCTCGGCAAGGATCGCTGCGGTTTCCAGCGCCTTCCGTTCTCCGCTTGAGATGACGCGGCCAAGCAGCCGGACCCACGGCTGATTGGAGGTCAGGCGCGCCCGTTCCCGCCCGAGATCGGACAGGCCCCACTCCGGCACCGGGACAGCAGGATCGATCTGGATCTGCGGGTGCGTGATATAGACGCCGAACACGGGCGAGCCGTCCGTCTAATGGGCTTTGCTGTAAATCCAGAGCTGTGCCGGCGGGATGTTGCGCACGACGAAATCATAATGCTGGATGCGATAGCGATCCGGCATGGCGACGACCGGCGACATCGGCCCATAGGAGATCTGAACGACCGGGCGGCCGAAGGGGATGCGCGAGAGCAGATCGTCGATCAGCTCGACACGACGGTGCATCGGAAAATTAAGGAGCGGTACGGCGGAGACGACGCTGTCGAACTGCTGACAGTTCAGCGCGCCGAGCGTGCGCGAAAGGTCGAAGGCGTCGCCGTTGATGAAGTTCACACCGGCGAAATCCTGCTTCAACTGGTTGAAGAATTCGGTGGAGTATTCGATCGATACCAGCTTTTCAGGGGAGATGCCGCGCTCGAGGATCGCCTTGGTGATCACGCCCGTCCCCGGTCCGAGCTCAAGCACCGGCAAGCCGGAACGCGGATTGACGACGCTCGCCATCCGCCGCGCCGTCACCGCGGAGGTCGGCAGGATCGCGCCGACCGCGCGGGTGTTGCTCATCCAGCCCTTAAAGAAGCGAATCTCTTCGTCGAACTTCTGACCGAACTTTTCCTTCACCTTCAGGCGCAGACTCATCGAATCCCCTCGGCTTCATTGTTCCCATGGCTTTGCGCGCGGTACCGCGATTCGGCGGCCGCGCGTAAGCGTCTGCTCATAATGTGCTCCCATCTGCGGCGAAAACAAGTCGGCCTGCGTCTGAAAGCGACACTTTATCAACAACCAGCGACAGTCCCGCCAATGAAAAACCCGCCAGGCGGCAGCATGGCGGGTTCTATCCGATTTCGCGCCGCTGCCCGCCTCTTTAAATCGCAGTCGATTTCGGACCGGAAACGTGCTGCAGCGACCTCTGTGCGTCTGATCGAGACGTATTGTCCTCAGACGCGCATCGGCATCAGCACGTAGAGCGCGTCGTCCGCGGCAAGATCGCGCACCAAGGTCGGCGAGCCGGGATCCGCCAGCATGAAGACCGCCTCATTGCCGGTAAGCTGGGCAGTGATGTCGAGAAGATATTTGGCGTTGAAGCCGATTTCGAGCGGATCGCTCTCATAACCGACCGGCAATTCTTCCGTTGCGCTGCCGGAATCCGGATTGTTGACGGTCAGCGTCATCTGGCCGTCGGAGAGCGCCAGTTTGACGGCCCGGCCGCGTTCGGAGGAGATCGTCGAAACGCGGTCGACGGCCTGTGCGAAGGACTGGCAGTCGACGCGCAGTTCCTTGTCATTGCCGGCCGGAATCACCCTTTGATAGTCCGGGAACGTCCCGTCGATCAGCTTCGACGTCATGACGATCGAGCCGATCGTCAGGCGGATCTTCGCGTCCGAGACCTCGACCGTGACCACCACGTCAGGAGTGTCGAGCAGTTTTTGCAATTCGCTGACGGTCTTGCGCGGAATGATGATGCCGGGCATGCCCTCGGAGCCGGCCGGCGCCTCGATGTCGGCGCGGGCGAGGCGATGGCCGTCGGTAGCCACCGCCCGCAGCTTGAGCTCGCCCTTGTTCTCAACCGTGTGGAAGAAGATGCCGTTGAGGTAGTAGCGCGTTTCCTCCGTCGAGATCGCGAACTGCGTCCTGTCGATCAGCATCTTCAGATCCGTCGCCTTGGCGCGGAAGGAATGCGAGAAGCTGCCGGCCGTGAGGTCCGGGAAGTCCGATTGCGGCAGGCATTGCAACGAGAACTTGGAGCGGCCCGAGGCGACGGTCATCGCCGTGCCCTCGGCATTGGTGGCGAGCAGCACCTCGGAACCGTCCGGCAGCTTGCGAACGATGTCATAGAGCAGATGCGCCGGAACGGTGGTTGCGCCCGCCTGTTCCACCTGCGCCGGTGTTGCCTCGGTGATCTCCAGGTCGAGGTCGGTCGCCTTCATTTCGAGGCTGGCGCCGTCGGAGCGCAGCAGCACGTTCGAGAGGATCGGGATCGTGTTGCGCCGTTCGACCACGCGGTGGACATGGTTCAGCGATTTCAAAAGATTGGACCGCTCGAGAGTAATGCGCATGGGATGCTACCGCTTTCAACCATTGCCGGACGGGCGGGGCGCGCCTGCCGCGGCGTCAAACTGCGTGTGTCCCGGCCGGCCGGCCGGAGCGATGTGGACGGGCAAAATGGCAGAAAAATCGCCGCGAAAGCAAGCGGTTTCGCGGGCTTTTCCCAAATGCAGCAGCCTGCCGTCCCGGCCGGCCTTGCCCTGCGCTGGCCGCTCACTCATAAAGGGCGCGAATCGGCAAGCCGGGCATCAGCGGGAACAGGGCGTTGGAAAAGCAGCAATCGGCCGAGGCGGCGGAGAAGGAAAGACAGCGCAGCTTTCGGCTGCACAATGCAAGCGTACCGGCGCGCCCCCTGGAACCGGCGCTCTATCTGGTGGCGACGCCGATCGGCAACCTCGCCGATATCACCTTGAGGGCGCTGGAGACGATTGCCGGCGCCGATCTGCTCGCCTGCGAAGATACGCGCGTGACGCGGGTGCTGCTCGATCGCTACGGCATCGTCAATCGGCCGGTCGCCTACCACGAACACAATGCCGCCGAGGCCGGGCCGCGGCTGATTGCGGGGCTCGCCGAGGGGAAATCGGTGGCGCTCGTTTCCGATGCCGGTACGCCGCTCGTCTCCGATCCCGGGTATCGCCTGGCGCAACTCGCGGTCGACGCCGGCCACAAGGTCGTTCCCGTCCCCGGCCCGTCGGCGCCGCTTGCCGCCCTCGTCGCGTCGGGACTTCCGAGCGACGCCTTCCTGTTTGCCGGGTTTCTGCCGACCAAGGACAAGGCGAAGCGTGACCGGCTCAGGGAATTCGCCGCTGTGCCAGCGACGCTCCTCTTCTTCGAGTCGCCGCACCGCATCGCCGCCACCGTCGCCGCCGCCGCCGCGGTTTTCGGCGAGGAGAGGAGAGCCGCTGTCTGCCGCGAGCTGACCAAGGCCTTCGAGGAGTTCCGCCGCGGCACGCTCGGCGAGCTCAAAGCCTTTTATGACCAAGGCGCGAGCGTCAAGGGCGAGATCGTGCTGGTGATCGGTCCGCCGGACGCAAAGCCCGTCGCGGAGGCCGCGGACGTGGACGCGCTGCTGAAGGAGCTCGTCCGCGACATGCCGATGGGCAAGGCGGCGACGGAGGCGGCGCGCCGGACCGGACTGCCGCGCAAGGAGCTTTACGATCGACTCCTCAGCCTGAGGGACAGTCATGAAGGCTGAGCGCCCGGCTGCCCGCAAGCTCATGGCGCTGAAGCGCGGCCATCTCGCCGAATACCGAGCCGCGCTCTGCCTGATGCTCAAGGGCTACCGGATCGTCGCGATGCGCTATCGCACCAAGCTCGGCGAGATCGACATCATTGCCCGCCGCGGCGACCTGATCGCCTGCGTCGAAGTCAAGGCCCGGGCGAGTTTCGACGGAGCCGTCTTCGCCGTCTCCGATACGGCGCAGCGGCGGATCAGGGCGGCGAGCGATATCTGGCTGTCGCGCCAGACGGATTTTCACCGCCTCTCGGTCAGCTACGACATCGTCGCCGTCATGCCCTGGCGCTGGCCGCGGCACCTGCCGGACGCGTTTTGATCAAACGATCAAAAATGTAATCGATCCGACACAAAAGCATTACCGGCCTGTCATCGAATGTCACTAGTCCACTGCCCACCGCAACCACGGTGGAGAGGGACCAGCCATGTTGAAAACCATTTCGTTCGCAGCCATTGCTCTTGCATTTTCCACGACGACGTCGCTCGCCGCGACCAACATCACCTGGTGGCACGGCATGGCCGGTCGCAACGGCGAGGTGATCAACGAGGTCGCCCAGAAATTCAACGTCTCCCAGAGCGCCTGCGCCCTGACGCCGGTCAGCAAGGGCACCTATGAGGAAGCGCTTGCCTCCGGCATCGCCGCTTTCCGCTCCGGCGAACAGCCGAACATCCTGCAGGTCTTCGACGCCGGTGCCGCAACCATCATCAACGCCAAGGGCGCCGTCATTCCGGCCGAGGACCTGATCACCAAGGCGGGCTACAGTTTCGACCGTGGCGCTTTCATCGACGGCGTGCGCTATTTCTACGCCGATAGCGAAGGCAAGTTCGTCGGCATGCCGTTCAATTCCTCGGCGCCGATCATGTATATCAACGACGAGGCCCTGAAGAAGGCCGGCGTCGAGGCCCCGAAGACCTGGGAAGAGTTCGAGGCTATCGCACCGAAGCTGAAGGAGGCTGGCTTCATTCCGCTCGTCCAGTCGCAGCTCACCTGGCAGTTCACCGAGAACTTCTTCTCACGCAACAACATCCAGTTCGCCACCAACAACAACGGCTACGACAGCGTCGTCGATACCAAGCTCAAGGTCACCGACCCGAACCTGGAGATGATGTTCGAGAAGCTGAAGGCCTGGAAGGACCAGGGCTACTTCGCTTTCTACGGTGCCGGCTGGAACGACAACCAGAAAGTCTTCGAAGAAGGCAAGGCAGCCCTTTGGATCGGCTCCTCCGGCTCCTTCGGCGGTCTGCAAAAGACTGCGACCATGCCCTTCTCGGCGACCTTCCTGCCCTATTGGAACGCGATCAAGGGCGCCGGCACCAACTCCTTCATCGGCGGCGCCGCACTCTTTGCCATGTCCGGAAAGTCGGACGAGGAAAACAAGTGCGTGGCCGATTTCTTCCAGTTCCTGACCTCGCCGGAAGTCCAGTACTTCTATCACAAGGACACCGGCTATGTTGCGATCACCAAGGCGGCCTATGAGCTCGCCCAGAAGGACGGCTACTACAAGGAAAAGCCGGTCGCCGAAGTCGGCATCAAGCAGCTCCTGCTGCCGGCCGGCGATTGGTCCAGGGGCTACCGCCTTGGCTTCTATCCGCAGATCCGCGAGATCATGGAGCGCGAATACGGCCGCATCTTCTCCGGCGAAGCGACCGTGAAGGATGCCCTAGAAGCGATCGAGAAGGAAGGCAACGAACTGCTCGCCCGTTTCGCCAAGACCGCCGGCTGATTGCGATGAGCGAGGCGAGCCCCTCACCATTCCCCTTTCCCCGCGCGCGGGGAAAGGGGAATGCCGCCGACAATGGAGCGTCCCTTCTCCCCGCCAGTGCGGGGAGAAGGTGGCGGGCAGGCCGGATGAGGGGCCGCTCCAAAGATCAAGGAGAGCAGGCAGCCGCCAAGCGCGTGCAATTCGCCTCGCCTTTCCTGCCCTATCTCTTTCTCGCGCCGCAGCTCGCGATCATCTTCGTGTTCTTCTACTGGCCGTCTGCCCAGGCGATCCAGTCCTCCTTCTATCTCGAGGATCCGTTCGGTTTCGGCTCCACCTTCGTCGGCCTCACGAACTATGCCGACGTCCTGAAGTCGACCGAGTATTTCGGCATAGCGCGGTTCACGGCCATCTTCACCGCCCTCGTCACCTTCTTCGCGCTGGCGATCGGGCTCCTGCTCGCCGTCAAGGCGGACGGCGTCATTCGCGGCAACGCGACCTACAAGACGCTGCTCATCTGGGTCTATGCGATCGCCCCGCCTGCCGCCGGCCTGATCGGCATGATGTTCTTCAACCAGCATATCGGCCCGCTCGTCGAATTCGCCCGCTGGTTCGGTTGGGACATCAAAGTCGGGCTCGATTATTTCGACACGGCCTTCGCGATGATCGTCGTCGCGGTCTGGAAGCAAATCCCCTACAACTTCATCTTCTTCCTTTCGGGACTTCAGGGCATTCCGGTGTCGGTGCGCGAGGCGGCGGCGATCGATTGCCGCTCGGAACTGCGCCGCTTCTGGACGGTCATCCTGCCGCTGCTGGCGCCGACTGCCTTCTTCCTGCTGATCATCAACGTCACCTATGCGCTTTTCGATACGTTCGGCATCATCGACGTGATGGTGAAGGACAAGGCCGCCAACAACCCGATCACGCTCGTCTACAAAGTCTACATGGACGGCTTCCGCGGCAACGATCTCGGCGGCTCCTCGGCGCAATCGGTGATCCTCATGCTGATCGTCCTGGTGCTCACCGTCTTCCAGTTCCGCTTCATCGAGCGGCGCGTGCACTATAATTGAGGTGATGCCGATGCATCGCACCCGTTTGCTCGACCACGTCATTCTTCTGATCGGCGTCTTCATCATGGTGATGCCCGTCGTCGTCGCCTTCATGACCTCGACCCACGAGGCGGCAGACATCCACCGCAATGGCCTCAGTCTCACCTGGGGCGGCCATTTCGCCGAGACTTATGAGACGGTTCTGGCCCGCGAGGGCGGTTTCACCGGCAAGGTCACCGGCTTCAACATGATGCTGAACTCCATGATCCTCGGCGTCGGCTTTGCCGTCGGCAAGATCGTGCTCTCGATGCTGGCGGCCTATGCGATCGTCTATTTCCGCTTTCCGCTGGCGAGCTTGTTCTTCTGGGTGATCTTCACGACGCTGCTCCTGCCGCTCGAGGTCCGCATCCTGCCCTCCTACGAGGTGATGAATGCCCTGAGGCTGACGAACACCTATACCGGGCTGATCGTGCCGCTTCTCGCCTCTGCGACCGGCACCTTCTATTTCCGCCAATTCTTCAAGTCGGTACCGGACGAACTCCTGGAGGCGGCGCGGATCGACGGCGCGGGGCCGTTCAAGTTCTTCATCGACGTGCTGGTGCCGCTGTCGCGCACCATGATGGCGGCGATCTTCATCATCATGTTCGTCTACGGCTGGAACCAGTATCTCTGGCCGACGCTGATGACGACGGACGAGGGCTTCTTCACGCTGGTGCGCGGCATCAAGCAGATCCTGCTCGTCTGGGTCGGCTCCAACATTCCCGATTACAACGAGGCCTTTGCGCTGGCCATCCTCGCCATGCTGCCGCCGGTTATAATCGTCGTCATGTTCCAGCGCTGGTTCATCAAGGGACTTACTGAGAGCGACAAATAGAGCATTTCCCGGCGAAGTGTGCGGCGGTTCGCCGTCGGAAATGCGCAGACACAAAGTGGAACGACCGGAGGCGCGGCGGGTTTTAGATCCGTTCCCGCTCCGCATTCCTCATTGACCAACGGAGCTAGCCATGGCGGCGATCGATATCGCAGAGGTCTAAAAATCTACTCGGGCAATGTCGAGGCCGTAAAGTCGGTCTCGATCGACATTGCCGACGGCGAGTTCATCGTGCTCGTAGGCCCCTCCGGCTGCGGCAAGTCAACGCTTCTGCGCATGGTCGCCGGGCTGGAGACGATCTCGAAAGGCAGCGTGACGATCGGCACGCGCCTCGTCAACGATGTCGATCCGGCCGAACGCGACATCGCCATGGTCTTCCAGAATTATGCGCTCTATCCGCACATGACGGTTTACCAGAACCTGGCCTATGGCCTCAGGAACCGGAAGACGCCGAAGGCGGAGATCGACGCGCGCGTCGCGGAAGCCGCGCGGATGCTGGAGATCGAGCCCTATCTCGACCGCAAACCGCGGGCGCTTTCGGGCGGCCAGCGCCAGCGCGTCGCCATGGGCCGGGCGATCGTCCGCAAGCCGGCCGCTTTTCTCTTCGACGAGCCGCTTTCGAACCTCGATGCGAAGCTGCGGGCCTCGATGCGCGGCGAGATCAAGCGGTTGCAGAAGCGGCTCGGTACCACCTCGCTCTACGTGACCCACGACCAGCTTGAGGCGATGACGCTCGCCGATCGGCTGGTGGTGCTGAACGGCGGCCGCATCGAGCAGATCGGCCGGCCGCTCGAGGTCTATCACGCACCGGCCTCGACCTTCGTCGCGAGCTTCATCGGCTCGCCGGCGATGAACCTCCTCAAGGGCATGCTCGAAGGCGGCCGCCTGCATATCGGCACGCATGCGATCGACCTCGACTATCCGGCGCCGACCCGGGGGCCGGTGACCGTCGGGCTCAGGGCGGAAGACTTGCGCCCGGCATCTGCCGGCGAGCAGGCCTTGCTCTTCCGCGTCGACTATGTCGAGGAACTCGGAGCACAACGCCTGGTGCACGGCGCGGTCGAGGATCAGCCGCTGACCGTCGCGTTGCCGCCGGAAACGCCGCTTTCCAGCGAGCTTGCCATCGCCATCCCGATGGATCGCCTGCATTTCTTCTCGGCGGAGAACGGCAAGCGGCTTCATCGTCAAGAGCGGGCGGATGGCATGGCCGGTGCCGCGCCGGCCCGTCCGCACGCCGTGAATTTGGAGCCTGTGTCGTGATTGAGAAAGCCGTATCGACCCTTGCTGTTCCTTCGCGAGAGCACCGCGAGGGCATTGCCCGGACGGAACGCAGCATCCCTACCCATGACGCGATCATGGCCGGGATCGAGGCGATGAACACGATCGAGGTCGGCGGCGCCGCCACGACGCCAGCGCCGCTTGCCTTTCCCTTCACTGTTGCTGCCTGGAACCTCGAGCGCTGCCTGTTTCCCGAAGAAAGCGCCGAGCATCTCCGCGCGACCGGGGCGCGGCTCGTGCTGCTTTCGGAGATGGACAACGGCATGGCCCGCACCGGCCAGCGCCACACGACGGCCGAGATTGCGAGCGCGTTGGAAATGCAATACGCCTACGGCGTCGAGTTCATCGAGCTCGGCCTCGGCTCCGATACCGAGCGCGAATTCTGCAAGGACGACTTCAACGACAAGGGCTTCCACGGCAATGCCTTGCTGACCGCCGTGCCCCTCCGGCGTCCCTTCCTGTTGCGGCTTTGCGGGGAGCGCCTGTGGTTCAGGGACGAGACCGATCAGCCGCGTCTCGGCGAGCGCTGCGCCGTCGGTGCCGTGATCGAGACCGAAGCGGGTCCCTTCGTCGCCGTTTCCACGCATTTGGAAAGCGCCACGACCGCCGCCTATCGCGAGCGGCAGATGAAGGAACTGATCGATCAGCTGGACACCGCCTTTCCCGAACTTCCGATCCTGATCGGCGGCGATCTCAATACGGGAAACCATATCGGCGGCGATTTCGAGGCGGAGGGCCTCTTTGCGGCGAGCGCTGCACGCGGCTTCACCCGCCACGGCGGACCGCTCGATCAAATGACCACCCGTCCGAGCCTGATCACCCGTTGGCCGAAACGGGCGATGAAGCTCGACTGGTTCTTAGCGCGGGGGCTGAAGATCGGCGAGAGCCGCATCGTTCCCTCGCTCGACACCTCAGGGCGGCCGCTCTCCGATCACGACCTCATCACCTGCCTCGTCGAGGGTTTCCAATAGGCGCCGGTCTCCTTGCCTAAGCGCCTTGCGCATTCTACATGTGGCGGGCCTCCTGTGGCGGTGTCCGCCGTTGCGGGTGCATGATCGTCGCGGTAGCGCTTTGAATTGCTGTATGATTTCGCCGAAGCGATTTCCGCCTTGGGCGAATGCGGCAGGGGAACCAACGGGAACGGGAAAATGGCAGGAATCGTCAATGTCGGGGTCCAAATGGACCATGTCTCGGGCATCACCATTGCGGGCGATTCCACCTTTGCCATGAGCCTCGAGGCACAGGCGCGCGGGTACCGGCTGTTCCACTACACGCCCGACAAGCTGTCGCTGCGTGACGGCAAGGTCTATGCGACCGCGCAGCAGATGACGCTGCGCGACGTCAAGGGCGACCATTTCACGCTGGACGAGCCCGAGCGGATCGATCTTTCGACCATGGACGTCATCCTGCTTCGCCAGGATCCGCCCTTCGACATGGCCTATATCACCTCGACGCATCTTCTGGAGCGGCTTCACCCGAAGACGCTCGTCGTCAACGACCCGGCCTGGGTGCGCAATTCGCCGGAGAAAATCTTCGTCACCGAATTTCCCGACCTGATGCCGCGGACGCTGATCACGCGGGATGCGAGCGAGATCGCCCGCTTCCGCGAGGAGATGGGCGACATCATCCTGAAGCCGCTCTACGGCAATGGCGGCGCCGGGGTCTTCCATTCGGCGCGCGACGATCGCAATCTCTCGTCGCTGCTTGAAATGTTCGGCCAGATGTTTCGCGAGCCCTTCATTGCCCAGGAATATCTGCCGGCGGTCCGAAAGGGCGACAAACGCATCCTGCTCGTCAATGGCGAGCCGGTTGGCGCCATCAACCGCGTCCCGGCCGAACACGACGCCCGCTCCAACATGCATGTCGGCGGCCGCGCCGAGGCGACCGAGCTCACCGCTCGCGAGAAGGAAATCTGCGCCCGCATCGGACCGGCGCTGAAAGAGCGCGGCTTCCTCTTCGTCGGCATCGATGTCATCGGGGATTACATGACCGAAATCAACGTCACTTCGCCGACTGGCATCCGCGAGGTCAAGAAGTTCGGCGGCGCCGATGTCGCCAGCATGCTCTGGGATGCAATCGAAAAGAAACGCGGCTGACCTCCGCAATCGTTTAGGAACGTTCGACCTACCCGGTCGGCACACGCCGATTTCACCTCACGCGCGTTTGTTCTATTATTGTTCTTGTTTTTGAGCGCGTACCGTGCAAGATTTGGCTTGCTACCGGCGGCGGTTGTGCGGTGCAGGCTGGAGCAATGGGGGCATCATGGTCGCGCGCGTCAGCACGGTTGCGTTTCAGGGTATCGAGGGCGTTCCGGTCGACGTCCAGGTAATGGTGGCTCCTGGCAAGGTCGGCATGCAGATCGTCGGGCTGCCGGACAAGGCCGTTGCCGAAAGCCGCGAACGCGTCCAGGCGGCGCTGCACGCCTCGGGCCTGGCGCTGCCGGCCAAGCGGGTCACCGTCAATCTGGCGCCGGCCGACCTGCCCAAGGAAGGCAGCCATTTCGACCTCGCCATCGCGCTCGGCCTGATGGCGGCGCTCGGCGCCATCCCAGCGGATGCACTTTCCGGCTTTGTGGTCATCGGCGAGCTTAATCTCGACGGCACGATCGCTCCAGTTGCCGGCGCGCTGCCGGCGGCGATCGGGGCCAATGGACTCGGCAAGGGGCTGATCTGCCCAGCCCAAAGCGGCGCTGAAGCGGCCTGGGCCGGCGCCGAGATCAATATCCTGGCGCCGCGCAGCCTGATTGCCATCGCCAATCATTTCCGCGGCACGCAGGTGCTCTCCCGCCCCGAACCGGCGGTCCGGGCGGCCGCCGCCGATCTTCCCGATCTCGCCGACATCAAGGGCCAGGAAAGCGCCAAACGGGCGCTGGAGGTCGCGGCCGCCGGCAATCACAATCTCCTGATGGTAGGCCCTCCCGGTTCCGGCAAGTCGATGCTGGCGTCGCGTCTGCCGTCCATCCTGCCGCCGCTCTCCCCAGCCGAACTGCTCGAAGTGTCGATGATCCATTCGATCGCCGGGCAATTGGCGGGCGGCAAGCTCTCCGACCGCCGGCCGTTCCGTGCGCCGCACCATTCCGCCACCATGGCGGCGCTGATCGGCGGCGGTTTGCGGGCAAAACCCGGGGAGGCGTCGCTCGCCCATCATGGCGTCCTGTTTCTCGACGAGTTTCCGGAGTTTCCCCCGCAGGTGCTCGATGCGCTGCGCCAGCCGCTCGAAACCGCCGAATGCGTCATTGCGCGCGCCAATCACCGTGTGAGCTACCCGGCGGCGATCCAGCTCGTCGCCGCGATGAACCCCTGCCGCTGCGGCATGGCCGGCGAGCCGGGCCGCAGCTGCGCCCGCGGCCCGCGCTGCATGGCCGATTACCAGGCTCGGATTTCCGGTCCGCTGATGGACCGCATCGATATCCGCATCGACGTGCCCGCCGTCAGTGCCGCCGACCTCATCCGCCCCGGCACGGCGGAGGCAAGCGCCGTCGTCGCGCGCCGCGTCGCCCGCGCCCGCGAGTTGCAGCGGGGTCGCCTCGCCGCCCTCGGCCATCCGGAATTGACGAGCAATGCCCGGGCATCGACGGCGATGATCGAGAGAATCGCCGAACCCGACTCGGCGGGGCTGCAGCTCCTCAGGGACGCCGCGGAAAAGATGAAGTTCTCGGCGCGCGGCTATCACCGTGTACTGAAGGTGGCCCGCACGCTCGCCGATCTCGACGAAGCACCGACCGTCGGACGGATCCATCTCGCCGAAGCGATCTCCTATCGCGTCGCCGGCGAGCGCCTGCCGGTAGCGGCGTAGCGCTCGCCTGGCCCAGTTGCACAAATCCAAGTCCATCTCTCAAGGCCCGCTATCGTGTTCCCCTTCAACGGCACCTTCCAACCAAACGGTTTCGTTATGCCGCTCGCCCTTGTGGCAGGCATTCTCCTTGGACCGGCCGTGGGGTCGGCAGTGTCCGAGAACCCAAGCAAGCTCTCCTATGGGGCGAGAATCGGCATGACGATGACGATCGTTTCGAAGGAGGGAATTGGAACGGCAAACGCTGTGATCCGCCTGAAGCACACGCCGCAGGACGCGAAAGTCTTCTGCGTCGAATATCTCCGCGATGACTCGTTGCGCTGCATTGGAGACGTGATCGCGACGACGAAGCTCGCTGACCGCGTCACCGGCAATTGCGTCGAGCGCACCTGGACGGACATGCATGGCTCCAGCTATTCCTTTCACGGCTCCGCCAGGCAGTCTCCTGAAATGATCAAGAAAGGGCTGCTGTCGGAGACGGACTATCTCATCCGCCGCGACGGTGACGAGGCTTTTCTCCCAAACCTTTCGCTTGCCTCCTACGCCGAGAGGCTCGAAATTTTTCAAAGCCTTTGCCCCGGAATTGCGAAATAGCGCCACGAAACGGCGAAGCGTGCTGCACTACAGCGTCCGCGCCCCCTTTCAGGCGATCGCGATCAGGGACGGCGGGATGAACCTTTCATCGCCGAGTTCGCCTCGAAGATGAGATCGATGAGGGAGGTGCGGAGAATGCGAAAGCGGCTTCGACCAAGGCCGACCTCATGAACAAGCCCAGCGATTGGCACGAGATCGTCGTGTCGCTGAACAGCGAAGGGATCGAGCGCGGTGGGCGGAAAACCGAGCACCTCCTCTCATCCCGCTCCGCAGTGCCCGCGCCTCTACCCGCCCAGCCCCTCGAAAAGCACCGTCGAAAGATAACGCTCCGCAAAGGACGGAATGATCACCACGATCATCTTGCCGGCATTCTCCTCGCGCCGGCCGACTTCGATCGCCGCCTGGAGCGCGGCGCCGGAGGAGATACCGACCGGCACGCCTTCGAGCGTGGCGACGAGCCGTGCCACTTCGACCGCTTCGCCCGCATTCACGGTGACGACCTCGTCATAGATCGAGGTGTCGAGGATCGGCGGCGCGAAGCCAGCGCCGATGCCCTGGATCTTGTGCGGTCCCGGCGTGCCGCCCGAGAGAACCGGCGACTCCTCGGGCTCGACGGCAATCACCTTGACCGACGGCTTGCGCGCCTTCAGCACTTGACCGGCGCCGGTGATCGTGCCGCCGGTGCCGATGCCGGAAACAAGGATATCGACGCTGCCTTCGGTGTCGTTCCAGATTTCCTCGGCGGTCGTCCTGCGATGGATTTCCGGATTGGCCGGGTTTTCGAACTGTTGCGGGATGATGGCGTCGGGCAGCGTCTCGGTGAGTTCCTGCGCCTTGGCGATGGCGCCCTTCATGCCCTTTGCCCCTTCGGTCAGCACCAATTCGGCGCCGAGCAGCGACAGCATCTTGCGCCGCTCGACCGACATCGTTTCGGGCATGGTGAGGATCAGCCTGTAGCCTTTAGCGGCGGCCACGAAGGCAAGCGCTATGCCGGTATTGCCCGATGTCGGCTCGATCAGCGTCGTCCGGCCGGGCTCGATCTTGCCCTCCGCCTCAAGCGCTTCGATCATCGCGACGCCGATGCGGTCCTTGACCGAGGCGATCGGATTGAAGAACTCGAGCTTGGCAAGCAGGTTCGCCTTCACGCCCTTTTCGCTGGCGAGCCTGTCCAGCCGCACGATGGGAGTGTCGCCGATCGTTTCGGTGATTGATGAAAAGACGCGGCCGCGGCCGGGCTTGCGCGCTTCTGGCATTGTACTTCTCCCGTTGCTCAAGATGGTTGTCATGAGAATAGGAACAATCAACGGTCCATTCCAGAGCGGGAAAGCGCCGGATGCGGGCAGGCGAAGGAAAAAGCGATAGCAAACCCGCCGGTTGGAGCATGTTTTTCCGGTCGGTGGATAGCACGGCGTGGAAAGTTCCGCTTGAGAACGCCGCACCATCGCTCGCAAAAATTGACCCGGTGACAAGAACGGCGTTGCTAGCGACTCGTTGAGCCGTGCACGTTCCGGAAAAACTGCGGAAGGGGAACGGCCTTGCCCGAAACTCACAATCTCATCGGCTTCGCGCTGATTGCGCTCGGCATGGTACTGACGCCGGGACCGAACATGATCTACCTGATCTCCCGTTCGATCTGCCAAGGCCCGGGCGCCGGCCTTGTCTCGCTCGGCGGCGTGGCACTCGGCTTCGTCTTCTACATGGTCTTCGCCGCGCTCGGCATCACCGCCCTGTTGCTCGCGGTTCCCTTCGCCCACAACGTGCTGTGCTTCGCCGGCGCACTCTATCTCCTCTTCCTCGCCTGGCAGGCCGTGAAGCCCGGCGGTCGCTCGCCGTTCCAGGTCCGCGACCTGCCGCAGGACGGACCGCGCAAGCTCTTCGTCATGGGCCTCGTCACCAGCCTGCTCAATCCGAAGGTGGCGGCGCTCTACCTTTCGCTGCTGCCGCAGTTCATCCGACCGGAATCCGGAAGCGTGCTCCTGCAGTCGCTCGTTTTCGGCAGCCTGCAGATCGCAATCAGCGTCAGCGTCAATGTGCTGATCGCCGTGACCGCCGGGTCGATCGCCGCCTTCCTCGCAGGCCGGCCCCTCTTCATGCTGGTGCAGCGCTGGATGATGAGCACCGTGCTCGCCAGCCTCGCCGTCAGCATGGCTGCCGAGGCGCGCCGGTAGGCGAGGTCACCCGTGAAAGGCCAGCTTGCACCCGGGGGACCGTTGCGCGATCCTCTTCGGCGGAGATTTTGACCATGTCCGGCAGATCAACATCCTTCAGCTTGACCGCGGCCCATGTTGCGCAGGTCCACAGAGCGATTGCGGACGGCGGTCCGGGATCCGGAGCGCAACTGCACACAGATGCGGACTATGACCACTGGGTGGCGCGGATAATGAAGTGCCATCCGGCTCCGGGCTTGCCAACCTTGCTCTTCGCCTATGGATCACTGATCTGGAGGCCGGAGATCGAGCATGTCAGGGAAGAGATCGGCATCGCCCGGGGCTGGCATCGTTCGTTCTGCTTGCGGATGCTTCGCTTTCGGGGCACACCCGATGAGCCGGGTCTGATGATGGCCCTCGACCGCGGCGGGCAGTGCCGCGGCGTTCTCTACGAACTGCCGAACGACGACCTCGAAGGCCAGCTCGGAAGGCTGTTCCGGCGTGAGTTCACCTATAAGCCGCCCAACAGCATGCCCCGCTGGATCAAGGTCGAGACGGGGCAGGGATCCGTTCCCGCTCTGGGTTTCGTCATGAACCGCGCTTCGTCATTCTATACCGGAAGCCTTCCTCTCGAGGCCGTCGCCGAAGTCCTGGCGCGCGCCTGCGGCCATGTCGGCTCGGGCGCGGAGTATCTCCTCAACACGGTAACGCATCTTGAAGCCAGGGGCATTCGAGATCGCAATTTGTGGCGCCTACAAGCGCTCGTAGCGGAGTGCATCGAGCGCGATGGAGCCGCGGCGTCAAGCGAGCTCATTCAAACACTGGACGCATGAAGCTGCGCTCGTAGCTTAGAATGCAGCGCGTCTCCTCGGCATAGGCGAAGGCCGCTTGGCATTCAGGATAGGCGGCCATCTGCTCGCGATAGGTCTCGTAGGCTGCGAGCGAGGGAAAGCTGAAGAGCGCGAGCGCAATATTGTTGGCGCCCTCATGCGGCATGAAATAGCCGTGATGGCTGCCGCCGAGCCGGTTCACCAGCGGAATCCAGAGCTTGGCGTAATGCTCGAATTCCTTGAGCTTGTAAGGATCGATGACGTATTTCAAATAGCAGGTGATCATCAGGCGCTCCGTTCGGCGTGCTGCTTGATACGTGGGGCCGAACGAAGCGTCCAGCCGAGATTGCTGCCGGCCGCTGCCAGCAGGATCGCGGCCGATCCCAGGATCTGCACGGGCTGCAATTGGTGCCCGAAGGCAATGCGGTCGACCAGGATTGCGGCGATAGGGTAGATGAAAGAAAGCGCGCCCGTCACATGGGTCGGCAGCCGCTGGATCGCGCCATAGAGCAGGATGTACATGATGCCGGTGTGGACGACGCCGATGGTGATCAGCAAGGTCCACTGGATTGCGCTCTGCGGCAGCGGCGCCGTCATGGCAAAGGGGGCGAGCATCGCCGCGCCGGTCAAGACCTGGATCAGCGCGATAAGCTGCGGCGGCGTGCCCTTGAGCAGCTTGGTGACGATCGCCGCAATGGCGTAGAAGAAGGCGGCGCCGAGCGAGAGGGCGATCCCTGCGAGATAATGACCGGTTCCGGCTCCGCCCGCCGGCTTTGCGGAGACGATCGCCAGCATGCCGATGAAGGCGACCGAGAGCCAGAACAGCTTGGTTGGGGTGATCTTCTCGCCGAGGAAAAGCGCCCCGAGCCCGAGCAGCATGAAGGGCTGCGTGTTGTAGACCATCGTCGCAATCGAGATCGAGGCGTGCGAATAGGCTTCGAAAAGCAGCAGCCAGTTGATGACGATCGCCACACCGCCGAGCACGGAAAGCCCGACGACCTTCGGACGCAAGTGCCTGAGATCGATGAGGCCGAGGGCTGCGGCAAGGATTGCGAGCGTCACGGCCCCGAAGACGCAGCGCCAGAAGACGACGCCGGCGACCGGCTGTCCCGACATCAGTACGAACCAGCCGATAGTTCCCGATATCAGCATTGCCGCCGTCATTTCCGCGCTTCCGCGCCGCAAATCCTTGTTCATCGCTCTCGCTCCACTGATGACTTGACCGCCAGAGTAATGAGTCTGCTGATGCGAATATAGGGATTGACGAAGGAGATTGTGAGAGAATGCCTAATTGTGTAAGGGGAACTTCCCAAGTTGACTTACGGAGTTGCCGATGCTGGACGAACTTGACCGTCGTATCCTGGAAATTCTCGCCGCGAACGCCCGCGTGTCGCTGAAGGAACTCGCGCTGGAAGCGGGGCTCTCCTCGCCGAGCGCTGCCGAGAGGCTGCGCAAGCTAGAGGAGCGTGGCGTGATCAACGGCTTTACCGTCTCCGTCAACCCGGCGCGGCTCGGCTATCCGCTGCAGGCGGTGGTCCGCGTCCGGCCGATGCCGGGCATGCTGCACATCGTCGAAAAGCTGATCCAGGAGACACCGGAAATCGTCGAATGCGACAAGATCACCGGTGACGATTGCTTCATCGCCAAGATGCTCGTCCGTGACATGGGCGAGCTCGACACGATCCTCGATCGCATCGCCGAAAAGGCGCAGACCAACACCTCGATCGTTAAGTCGACGCCGGTCAAGCGGCGCCTGCCGCCGCTATAGATTCTTGTTTATGCATGTCGTTATCCCAAAACCGCTGCACACTTTTGGCGGACATGCATCAGTTAGCTCCCGTCGAGCCGAAACCGCCGGCGCCGCGCTCGGTCGGCGCGGCGCCGTCTGCCTCGCGGATCGCCACCTGGATCACCGGGGCGATCACCATCTGGGCGATGCGGATGCCGCGCTCGACGATGAAATCCGTCTCGCCGAGATTGATGAGCAGCACCTTCACTTCGCCGCGATAGTCGCTGTCGATCGTGCCCGGCGTGTTGAGGCAAGTGATGCCGTGCTTGAAGGCAAGTCCGGAGCGCGGTCGCACCTGGCCCTCGTGGCCGGCGGGGATCTCGAAGATGAAGCCCGTGGGCACCAGCGCGCGAGCGCCGGGCGGAATCGTCATCGGCTGATCAGCGGGCACGGCGGCTCGCAGGTCCATGCCCGCGGCCCCGGCCGTCTCATAGGCAGGCAGGTCGAGGTCTCGCGCGTGCGGCAGACGGACGAGAGCGAGAGCAGGGTGGTCTATGGAATTGTGCATGGCCATTCCGCCATAAGCAGGATCGGTCTCCCGGCAGTCAATTGCATATTGCCGTCCGAGCCTGTAAAGGACGCGGCAACTCACAGGATACTCAGATCATGGCCGAAAGCATTGCCGAGGCGGTTTCCCGCCGCCGCACATTTGCGATCATTTCGCACCCGGACGCCGGTAAGACGACCCTCACCGAAAAGCTGCTGCTCTTCGGCGGCGCGATCCAGCTCGCCGGCGAGGTGAAGGCCAAGAAGGACCGCATCCAGACCCGTTCCGACTGGATGAAGATCGAGCGCGAGCGCGGCATCTCGGTCGTCACCTCGGTGATGACCTTCGAATACGACGACACGGTCTTCAACCTGCTCGACACGCCCGGTCACGAGGACTTTGCCGACGATACCTATCGCACGCTGACGGCGGTCGACGCGGCCGTCATGGTGATCGACGCCGCCAAGGGCATCGAGCCGCGCACGCTCAAGCTCTTCGAGGTGTGCCGCCTGCGCGACATTCCGATCATTACCTTCGTCAACAAGATGGACCGCGAGAGCCGCGACCCCTTCGAGATCCTCGACGAGGTCGAGCAAAAGCTGGCACTCGACTGTGCGCCGGTCACTTGGCCGATCGGCCGTTCGAAAACCTTCTGCGGCACGTATCATCTTGCCACCAACGAGGTGCGCGGCGCCGACACGCAGGAGCGGCTGACCAAGGTCAACGATCCGGAAATGGCCTCGCATCGCCTGCCGGAGAACGAGCGCGACGCCTTCATCGAGGAGACGATGCTGGCGATCGAGGCCTGCAAGCCCTTCGACCGCAAAGCCTTCCTCGAGGGCCATCTGACGCCGGTCTTCTTCGGCTCGGCGCTCCGCAATTTCGGCGTTCGCGACCTGATCAATGCGCTCAGCGACTTCGCGCCGCCGCCGCGCGCCCAGGTCGCCGACATCCGCACCGTCGAGGCGACCGACGACCGGATGACCGCCTTCGTCTTCAAAATCCAGGCGAACATGGACCCGAACCACCGCGATCGCATCGCCTTCGTCCGTGTCTGCTCGGGCAAGCTCGAGCGCGGCATGAAGGCGCGCCTGTCGCGCACCGGCAAGCAGATGGGGCTTACCGCCCCGCAGTTCTTCTTTGCCTCGCAGCGCCAGCTCGCCGATACGGCCTTTGCCGGCGACGTGGTGGGCATCCCGAACCACGGCACGCTTCGGATCGGCGATACGCTGACGGAAGGCGAGCCGCTCGTTTTCCAAGGCGTGCCGAACTTCGCGCCGGAAATCCTCCGCCGCGTGCGGCTCGAGGACGCGATGAAGGCGAAGAAGCTGAAGGAGGCGCTGCAGCAGATGGCGGAGGAGGGCGTCGTGCAGCTCTTCTCCCCCGATGACGGTGCGCCTGCCATCGTCGGCGTTGTCGGCGCGCTGCAGCTCGACGTGCTGAAGGAGCGCCTGCAGGCGGAATACGGCCTGCCCGTCTCCTTCGAAATGTCGCGTTTCTCCGTCTGCCGCTGGGTCTCCGCCGACAATCCCGCCGAACTCGAAAAGTTTATCGCGGCGCGGCGCGGCGACATCGCCCGCGACCTCGATGGCGACCCGGTGTTCATGGCCCAGGACGGCTTCTCGCTGCGCTACGAGTCGGAACGCTACCCGGCGATCAAAATGGTGGCGATCAAGGAATATCACGTCGCCAAGGCGGCGTGATCGACCCCCACGAGAATGACATTCGCAGCGCGAGAATCAGTTGGGCGCAGCAAGTGATGGAACGCCTCCATCAAGCATGGATTTGATCCTCGCTGTCGCGGTTGGAACGCGCCTTAGCCGTTCAAAGCTTTTTGGCAGCAGTGAGGCGATGACCAAGCGAATGGTGGCCGTTCAGCAATCAAGACGCGGCGCCGTCCGGCCCAATATCGCGCATCGAGGCTCGACGGACCAGACGGCGCGGATGGCGGCGCCGAGTTCGTCGGTCAGCCGTTTCACGTCGGCCGCCGCGCCGGCATGCAGCGCCTCGGCGACGACCAGCACGCGCTTTGTCTCGTCGCGCACGGCCGAATAACCGCTCTGGCGGTTGGTCCAGCGTCGCGCATGGGCACGTTTCTCGGCGTCGGTGAAGATGACCTCCCGCGGCTCAGGATGTTCGATGTCGCCGGCAAATGTCATGTAGATCTCGTCGCCGTCAGCGTGCCGCACCTCGAGATGGGCCGCCACCTTGTCGAGATCGAAGACTGCGATCGGAATGGCAAAGGCGAGCGAAGCCGCATTGCAAAGATCGATCAGCGGATGGATTTTGGGTAGTGTTCCCTCCTTCCTGAACCGCCTGAGCAGCGCCTCGGAGGCTGAGCGATATTGCGTCGGCTTCATCCCCATGCGCGAAAAGGCGCGGCGCCAGGCCTGTATTTCGGGAAGATCACCCTCTGCGGCTTCTGCAAGTCGGGCTTTCGCGACGGCCTCGAACTCAGTGGCATGGGCTGCGACGGGCACGTCCCGATGGATGCCCTCGACATGGAGGACGCCCGCCGCAAGTTCGGGGAACTCTGTCCAGATATCGGTCGAGTGACGGAAATGCATGAGACTGCTCCTGTTCAATGAGGTTCGGGTCGTATCCGTAGGCTGCCCGGAGTCGTCGGTCTGGAACGGCCGAGGCAGAGCACCGCGGCAAGGACGCAGCCGATGCCGAGCAGTTGATGACGAGTCAGCGGCTCGCCGAGCACCGCAAAGGCGAAAAGCACGGCGGAAACGGGCGCAAGCGCTGTGAAGACCGACGCTTCGGTACCGCTCACCTTGGCCAGCCCCGCATACCAGAGCAGGAAGCCGCCGACGGTCGGCACCAGTGCATAATACGCGACGGCGGCAATGGCGGCCGTGGTTGTCGATCCGGCCCAGGGAACCTCCGCAAGCGCAATCGGCGCGGCGATCACGCCGCCGAGGCCGGCCATCAGACTGGATAGGGTCAGCGGTGGGATTGCGCGCTTCAAACGCTTGTTGAGGAGGATGAACAGCCCTTCGCAGATGACGGCGCAGAAGATCAGAACGCTACCGGTGAGCGAATGCATGCCGCCGGTCTCCGATCGAAAAACGATCGTCAGCACGCCTGCGGCGGCAAGAGCGATCGCGAGAAGCGTCGAAGGATGCGGTCTTTCACCAAGAATGACGATGGCGATCGCCGCCGAGACGACGGGAAGCGTACCGATGATCACGCCGGCATCTGCCGCGGGGGTGAGCTTCAAGCCGGAAATGAGCAGGGTCGTATAGCCGACGCTGCCGGCGCCGGCCTGCAGAAAAAGGATGAGCCAGTCGCCCCTTGGGAGCCGCGGCCACGGCGTTCGGGTTCGCCGCATCAGCAGCAGCAAGAGCGGGAAGGCGATGGCGAAACGCAGCGCAGTTGCGGTGAAAGGCGGCAGGCCGGCCGCGATGATCTTGCTCGCAGCAACCGTGCTCCCCACCAGAACCATCGCGAGAGAAAGATAGAAGTATCCCTGAGCTTGCTTCGACATGCTGCCCGCCATCCGTGATTGCTGACGGCAGAAAATCGGATCGGGGGGCGGCGGTCTTGAACGGAATTGCAGGTCCTAAAGCGCGTCGCATTCAACCATATTCATGCCACGCGCTTTGGGTGTTTGTTTTTGTGCATGTCGATGTCACAAAACCGCTGCGCACTTTTGGGCGACATGCCGACAGCCCGCGCATAGGCGCCTGGCGAAAACCCATATTTGCGGACGAATAGCCGCGTCATATGGCTCTGGTCGGCAAAACCGCCGGCAATCGCCGCCTCCGCAAGCGGCGTGCTCTCGCCGATCAGCCGACGGACGATATCGATGCGCCGTTGCATGAGATAGGCATGCGGCGTCAGGCCGGTCGCCTTGGCAAAGCCGCGCACGACCTGGAAGCGGCTCAAGCCGCTTTCGCGGGCGAGGTCCGCCAAGGTGAGCGGCGTCAGCGGATCGTCGTCGATCAGACTGATCGCCGCTGCGATCGAAGCGGGCACTTTTTGCCCGGTGGCGGATCTGGGGACAAGATGCATCGCCTCGGCAAGCAACGTCACCGCCAGTTCTTCCCAGCGAAGCGTCGCCTCGGCGCCGACTGCGGTCGCTGCAGCCGCGAAGAGGGCGCGAAAGCGGGCCGCGAGGACAACGTTGCGGATGACCGGAACGGCGAACTCGCAGGTCCGCATTCGTCCTTCGCTGATGTCGCTGACGACAGCCTCGATCAGCGACGGCGCGAGATAGAGCATCCGCCAGGAGCGACCGGCGTCGCCGACCGGCGCGCCGTCGTGGACCTCGCCCGGATTGACGGTGATCACGTCGCCGGCTTCCGCCTCGACGGTGCCGCGCCCACTCAGCGAACTCTGCGCGCCTTGGTGAATGAGGCCGATGCCGAATTGCTCATGGGTGTGGCGCGCGAAGCGATGGCGTGTCGCGGCTTCGACCACGTCGACCCCGTCAATGCGGCGCGGCATCACCCTGAATTGGCCTTTCATCACGATCCGATCGCCGTCTGTGTTCTTCGTTGGGCCCGATGCTGGTATAGCCTTTCCGTTGTCCTGCGGCAAAGCGGCACGCGGTTCGGCTTCGAGGAGGTGGCAATGCTTTACACAGGACGCGCGTTGAAGCGCTTGCGCCTCATGCGCGGCATCAAGCAGAGCCACGTGGCGGAGCTCCTGGGCGTCACGCAGGCGACGGTATCGCGCTGGGAGACCGGCGTCCTGATGCCCGCCGAGGATCAGCGAGCCGCTCTCGAACGCCTCTTCGCACCTCAGGCATCCGCCGCCGATGCGGCCATCAGGCGGCTCGTCGAAACCTCGACAGCGCGCGTCCATCTGATTTGCGACCACTCGCATCGGCTGCTGGCGGCGTCGCCGGCCCGGCGGAAGGAATGGCGACGAGATATGCTCGGAACGCCGATGTTCCGTTATGCGTCGGAGGGCATTCAGCAGGCTGAGGCGACGCTTCAAGACCTTGGCTGGTATCACGGCCAGACGTCGTCGCTTGTCGTCGCGACGGGGCCGAACGGCCGCGACGACGTGCCGATCCTCGCGGGCAGCGTGCTGTGGGAACGCATTCCACTTTCGGACGGAGCGATCGGCCGCCTGGTGACGACGCTGACGTGATCGCGGGGGTATAATTTATGCCTTGTCGCTCCTCGCCGGCCGCGTTTAGCCTTCCAGGAAACGAGGAGCGAACGGATGACAATTCTAGTGACGGGAAGCGCTGGCCATCTCGGCGAGGCGCTGATGCGAGTATTGCGCCGGGCGGGGCGCCCGGTGCGCGGTGTCGACATCAAGCCCTCGGAATTCGGCGACCATCTCGGCTCGATCGCCGATCCCGCCTTCGTCCGGCACGCCGTCAAGGGCGTGCGAGCCGTCATCCATGCGGCGACACTGCACAAACCGCATGTGGCGACGCACGGCTATTCGGAATTCGTCGATACCAATATCACCGGGACGCTCAACCTGCTCGAGGCCGCAGCCGATGCGGGCGTCGGCGCCTTCGTCTTTACCAGCACCACCAGCGCTTTCGGTTCCGCGCTGACGCCGGCGCCTGGCGCGCCGGCCGCCTGGATCACCGAGGATGTCACGCCGATTCCACGCAATATCTACGGCACAAGCAAGCTTGCGGCGGAAGGACTCTGCGAACTCTTCGCCCGGCGGCACCGGCTGCCCACCCTCATTCTGCGCACCTCCCGATTTTTTCCCGAGGCCGACGACGATGCGGAAATCCGGGGCCGCTATGAAACGGAGAATGCTCAGGCGAACGAACTCCTCTACCGCCGGGCCGATATCGAAGACGTGGTGAGCGCGCATCTGGCGGCGCTGGAGCGGGCAGAGGAGATTGGCTTCGGGCGCTATATCGTCTCGGCGCCGACGCCCTTTTCGCCTAACGACCTGGCCGAGCTCAGGACGAACGCCGCGCGCGTCGTCCTGCGCCGATTCCCGGAATGCGAAGCGTTCTATGCAGAGCGGGGCTGGAAGCTCTTTCCGTCGATCGACCGGGTTTATGTGAGTGCCCGGGCAATCTCGTCTCTCGGCTGGCGGCCCAAATATGATTTCCGGCACGCGCTTTCTTGCCTTCGCCGGGATGAGGATTTCCGAAGTCCCTTGGCGCGTGAGATCGGCTCGAAGGGCTACCATGATACGGTGTTCGCCGAGGGGCCCTATCCGGTGGCGTAGTGGTACGCGGAGATTGCGCGGGGTCGGATCTGCGGAGTACCCCTGGGTCGCACCCCCCTCTGCCCTGCCGGGCATCTACCCCTCCACCCTTGTGAGGGAGATGCCCGGCAGGGCAGAGGGGGTATCAACACCCTCTCTTATTCCCGCGGCCGCCCCGGCAGCGCGCTTATGTCGCCGACCCAAGGCAGGGCGGAGGAGCACCAGATCTGCGAACGCGGCGTGAGTTCGGCCCGCTGGTTGATCGTGCCGACACGGATGCCGATCTCCTCCGCGTCCTCATCCGTGCCCGTGGTATAGACCGGCGAGCCGCATTGCGGGCAGAAGAATTGCAGCCTTTTGCGCCCGTTCTCGGCGATCTTGACGTAGAGCTTCGGTTCGCCGCCGGTGAGCCGGAAGGAGGCGCGCGGCGCGCTCGCGGTCACGCGATAGGCGGAACCGGTGAGTTTCTGGCAATCGGTGCAGTGACAGATCGAGACGTCCTCGGGATCGATTTCCGCCTCATAGGTGACGAAGCCGCAATGGCACTGGCCGTCGATGTGCATGGGAGGGCTCCTCGTCGCTTTGCCTCAGCAAGATACGATAGGGCGCCCGCCCGTTTCGTCGAGTGTATTGCCGCCCCGGCTCAGATGCCGGTGAACAGCCACTCGTGTTCCTTGGCATTGTGGAACTTCCAGATCCGCTTCGGCCCGGCCATGACGTTGAGATAATACGAGTCGTAGCCGTGAATGGCGGCGACCGGATGGTAGCCCT
Source organism: Sinorhizobium fredii (assembly GCF_002944405.1). Lineage (NCBI taxonomy): Bacteria > Pseudomonadati > Pseudomonadota > Alphaproteobacteria > Hyphomicrobiales > Rhizobiaceae > Ensifer > Ensifer fredii. Next base: position 354,535 of record NZ_CP024307.1, read on the forward strand.
TCGGGACGAGCGCCACGTCGCCGTCTTCCACCGCCATGGTCTCGTCGAGCGATCGGTCGTCCGTGTAAACGCGCTGCATGGCAAAGCCCTGCGGCGGGTTGAGGCGGTGGTAATAGGTTTCCTCGAGATAGCTTTCGGCCGGCAGGTTGTCCTGGTCGTGCTTGTGCGGCGGGTAGGAGGAGGTGTGGCCGCCCGGCGTGATCACCTCGACGACCAGCAGCGACTGAGCCGAGCCGTCGTCCTCCGGCATGATATTGGTGACGTAGCGGGTATTGGTGCCCTTGCCGCGCGTCATCTGCGGATGCGTGCCGGGGTGGATCACCTTCGCCTCGAAGCCTTCGCCACCGGGTGCGGAGCAGACGGCGAGCTCGAGGTCGGTCGTGGCTTCGGCCTGCCATGCGCTGCCCTTCGGCACATAGACGGCATATGGCTGACCCTCGAAGGGCGTCATGCGCTCGCCGAGTTCGCCGAAATCCTCGCCGTCGACGGAGATCTTCGCCCTGCCGCTGACGAGCACCAGGCAGAATTCCTTCTCGCCCGCTTCGCCGCCGGTCTTTTCCCCTGGCTTCAGCCGGTTAAGCGCGAAACCGACATAGGTCCAGCCGGCGCTCTCCGGCGTGATGTCCTGGACCAGACCGGTTTGCGCCTTCGGTTTGACGAGCAGTTTGGACATGTGACGGTCTCCTGATTTTCTTCCTTGTAGCCGCGTCTGGGCCCGCCCCTTTCCTCGGGTTTAACCCGAAGACTAACCCTCTCCCTGCAGGGGGAGAGGGGACTTTAAGCGGCGCTGCATATCCCTTCTCCCCGCGAGCGGGGAGAAGGTGGCGGCAGCCGGATGAGGGGGCGCTGCCAACGAATAAGAGCTTACTTGTCCAGCCCCGCTTCCTTCGCAAACGCCTTCAACGATTTCAGGCCCAAGGACTGGTATTCGAACGGATTGCGCACCGCCGAATCCTGCTCGGCCTCGATCACCAGCCAGCCATCATAGCCGTGTTCGGCGGCGATTTTCAGCACCGGCAGGAAGTCGACACCGCCTTCGGCATCGCCGGGTACCGTGAAGACGCCGCGGCGCACGCCTTCGAGGAATGAGAGTCCTTCGCCTTCAACCACTTTGCGGACCGCCGGACGGACGTTCTTGCAATGAATGTGACGGACGCGGTCCATGTATTTCTTCGCCACTTCCACCGGATCGGAGCCGCCGAACCAGGCGTGCCCGGTGTCGAGCAGCAGCTTCGTCGCCGGCCCTGTGTTTTCCATCAACAGGTCGATCTCCTCGCCGCTCTGGACGATCGTGCCCATGTGGTGGTGATAGACGAGGTCGATACCCTGGTCGGCGCAATACTCAGCGATCACCTCGAGATCCGCGCCGAACTTCTTCCACTGATCGGCCGGCAGCACCGGCTTGTCCCTGACGAGCGACTTGGAATCGTCGCCATGGATGGCGTTCGAGGTCTCGCAGACGATCGCCACCTTGCAGCCATTGTGCTTCAAAAGATCGAGATGCGGCTGGATGGCCTTTTTCTCGGCCTCGACGTCATGGGTCAAGAGATTGGTCGAGTGCCAGCCGGAGACGAAGACGAGGTCGTAGGAGCCGAGCTTCTGCTTCAGCGCCTCCGGATCGGACGGCATCTTGTGGCCCTTCTCGATGCCGTCGAAGCCGATCTTCTGGCAATCGGAGAGGCAGTCCTCGAGCGTCAGATGCGCGCCGATCGAATGGTCGTCGTCGTTGCTCCAGGCGATCGGGTTGGTTCCGTAGCGGATCATGGTCTCACTTTCTGGTTTGTCTGCTCGAAGCGGTTGCTTCGTTATCTTTTGGCGCAATGCCCCTCAACCGGCTGCCGCCACCTTCTCCCCGTAAGGACGAGGAGAAGGGATATGCCGCGACCTCCGAAGTCCCCTCTCCCCGCTTGAGGGAGAGGGCTAGTCCTCGGGTTAAACCCGAGGAGAGGGGCCCCTGAATGTACTGGAACCCGTGGTTTATTGAGATCAACCGAAGCGCTGCGACTGCAGTGCCTTCTCGTAACCGTCGCGGGCCACCTTCACCTGCTCGCGCTCCGAGACTTCCGGAACGGCGACGTCCCACCAATGGCCGCCGGCCTCGGTCGTGATCAGCGGATGGGTGTCGATGACGATCACCGTGGTGCGGGCCTCGTTGGCGGTTTCGGCAAGTGCCGCTTCGAGTTCGGGTATCGAGCCGACCTTGCGGGTGACGGCTCCCATGGCGGCGGCATGCGCGGCGAAGTCGATCTGCGGCAGTTCTACGTGATGCGTGTCCTGAAGCAGATTGTTGAAGTTGGCGCCGCCGGTCTCCATCTGCAGCCGGTTGATGCAGCCGTAGCCGGCGTTGTCGAGGAGAACGATGGTGAACTTGGCGCCGAGCATGATCGACGAGGCGATCTCCGAGTTCAGCATCATGTAGCTGCCGTCGCCGACCATGACGATCACGTCGCGCTCGGGCCTGGCAAGCTTGACGCCGAGGCCGCCGGCAACCTCGTAGCCCATTGTCGAGAAGCCGTATTCCATGTGGTAGCCGCCGGGCTCTTCCGCCTGCCAGAGCTTGTGCAGCTCGCCGGGCAGACCGCCGGCGGCGCAGACGAGCGTCGTCTTGTTGCCGCCGCGGGCGCGCTGGACGGCACCGATCACCTGGGCGTCGGAGGGCAGCGCCGCATTGGTCGTGGCCGTCGCCTTGTCGGCCGCGGCCATCCATTCGGCCTTGCCGGCCTTCGCCTTTTCCGTCCAGCTCCGGTCGACCGTGTAGCCACCGAGCCCGCCGGACAGGCGGTTGAGGCCGACCCGCGCGTCGCAGATCAGCGGCAGGCCGTTGTGCTTACCGGCGTCGAAGGGCTGGACATTGAGGCCGATGATTTTCAGCTCGTCGTTCTTGAAGAGCGCCCAGGAACCGGTGGTGAAGTCCTGCAGCCGCGATCCGACGGCGAGCACCAGGTCGGTCTCCTCGGCAAGCCGGTTGGACGCGGAGGTCCCGGTGACGCCGACCGAGCCCATGTTGAACGGATGCGAATGCGGCAATGCGGACTTGCCGGCCTGCGTCTCGACGACTGGGATGCCGTGCCTTTCTGCAAAGTTAGCGAGGTCTGCGGTCGCTTCGGAATAGAGCACGCCGCCGCCGGCGATAATGATCGGCTTCTTCGCGGACTTGAGCAATTCGATCGCCGATGCCAACTCGTCGAGGTCCGGTTCGATGCGGCGCGGCACCCAGACCTTCTCGTCGAAGAAGGATTCCGGATAGTCATAGGCTTCCGCCTGCACGTCCTGGCAGAGCGACAGCGTCACGGGACCGCAATCGGCCGGATCGGTCAGCACCTGCATGGCGCGGCGAAGCGCCGGGATGATCTGTTCCGGCCGGGTGATACGGTCGAAATAGCGCGACACCGGACGGAAGCAGTCATTGGCCGAGATGGTGGCATCGCCGAAGCTTTCCACCTGCTGCAGCACCGGATCGGGCCGGCGGTTGGCGAAGACGTCGCCGGGCAGGAACAGGACAGGCAGGCGGTTGACATGGGCGAGGGCCGCCGAGGTGACCATGTTGAGGGCGCCGGGGCCGATCGAGCTCGTGCAGGCCATGAAGCGGCGGCGGAAGCTCGCCTTGGCAAAGGCGATCGCAGCGTTCGCCATGCCCTGCTCGTTTTGGGCGCGGTAGGTCGGCAGGGTTTCGCGGATGGCGTAGAGCGCCTCGCCGACGCCGGCGACGTTGCCATGGCCGAAGATCGCGAAGACGCCGCCGAAGATCGGCACGCGCTTGCCATCGATGATCGTCATCTGCCGGGTCATGAACCGCGCCACGGCCTGTGCCATGGTCAGGCGCACGGTTTTCTGGCTCATCTTGAATTTCCTCCAGGTGGCGAAGTCCGCTTCGCCCATTGTCGTTTTTAATGCCGCAGGCCGGCTATAAGTACAGCAGGCTTCGGGTGCTTCCCACGTCCTTGTCCTGCTTGGGCAGCCTTTGTTTCACCCAAGCGCAGCCAGAGATCCACCAGCGCCTTGAACTTCGCCGCCATGTCGGCGACGGCCTCGTCGTCGCTCATCGAACCGGTGAGCCAGCTCTTGGCGGCGTCGGCAAAGATCGTCCGGCCGACGGCAAATCCTTTCACCGACGTCGACGTCCTCGCCGCCGCGAACCCGTCCTTCAGCACGTCGTAAGGGGCCTCGAGGCCGAGCAGGACGACTCCCCGGCAGAGCGGGTCACGGTTTTCGATGACGGCGTCGATGGCCGCCCAGGCGCCGCGGCTCGCCTGCGGCTCGAGCTTCCACCAATCGGGTTTCAGGCCGGCATCATAGAGCTCGTTCAGCGCCCGCGGTATCGTGTCGTCCTCAAGCGGTCCGTGCTTGCCGGCGATGATTTCGATCAGGATCTCGCGGCCGACCTTGCGGGCCGCCTCGAAGGCCGAACGAAGCTTGGCGATCTGCGCGGCCTTCATTTCGGCCGGATCGTCCGGATGGTAGAAGGAGAGCACCTTGATGCAGTGATCGACGGGCCAGTCGATAAGCCGGCTGCCGAGATCCTGGCTGAATTCGAACTGCAGCGGCCGCGAGCCCGGTAGCTCGATCGGCTTGCCGATCCAGAAATCGCGGTAGGCACCGGCGGCATAAAGCGCGTCTCGGCCGTATTTGTCGTCGATCAGCATGCCGAAGCCGGGCCGGCCGGCGGCCACTTCAGCAGCGGCCTTGACGGCGAGCGCCTTGAAAGCCGGGATGCGCGCCAGCAGTTCCGGCTTGCCCTCGGCGATATCCTCCAGCTGGCTGCGGTGGTCGATGGCGAGCGCCATCAGCAGCGGAATGTCGCGGCGGCGCGTCGTCGCCCAGTGCACGTGGTTAATCGCCTCGTCCTTGCGCAGCGCCTTTTCCTTGCTGCCGTGCTCCAGGAAATACTGCAATTCAGTCCAGGTCGGGATCTCCGGCGCGCAGAGCAGCCGCGATACCGCGAACGCGCCGCAGGCATTGGCCCAGGTGGCCGAGGTCGCATGCGGCTCGCCCTTCAACCAGCCGCGCAGGAAGCCGGACATGAAGGCGTCGCCGGCGCCGAGCACGTTATAGACTTCGATCGGGAAGCCCTTGCCGACAATGCCGTCCTCGAGATCGTCGGAGATCGGCCCGTCATAGACAATGCAGCCCATCGGTCCGCGCTTCAAGACGATCGTCGCGTTCGACAGCGACCGGATGGTCTTCAAGGCTTGCAGCAGGTCGCTCTCCCCAGACGCGATGAGCACCTCTTCCTCGGTGCCGACGATCAGGTCGCAATCGCCGAGCACGGTCTTCAGATGTGCCGAGACGCGGTCGGACGCGATGTAGCGGCTTTCGCCGGCATCGTGGCCCGCGAGACCCCAGAGGTTCGGGCGATAGTCGATGTCGAAGACGATCTGCGCGCCGCTTTCCCTGGCGATCCGGATCGCCTTGCGCTGCGCGGCATCGGTGTTGGGCTTCGAGAAATGCGTGCCGGTGACGAGGACCGCGCGGGCGGAGCGGATGAAGTCCTCCGCGATGTCATCTTCATTGAGCGCGTTGTCGGCGCAATTGTCGCGATAGAAGAGCAGCGGAAACGACTTTTCGTTCTCGACGGAGAGGATCGCGAGTGCGGTCAGCCGTTCCGGATCGATGACGATGCCGCGCGTCTCCACGCCCTCGCGTTGCAACTGTTCGCGGATGAAGCGGCCCATCTGCTCGTTGCCGACGCGCGTCAGCAGCGCCGATTTGAGCCCGAGGCGCGCGGTGCCAACCGAAATATTGCAGGGGCAGCCGCCGACCGATTTGGCAAAGCTCGCCACGTCCTCAAGCCGCGTGCCGATCTGCTGACCGTAAAGGTCGACCGAGGCTCTGCCGATGGTGATGATGTCGAGGGGCTTGGCGCCCTTTGCCGATGCCGATGGAATCTGGCTCACTGCTTCCTCCCCGCGGACGCCGCGCCGGCGCCGACAGATTTCGTTAGGTGCTGGGCGATGAGTGTATGAAACATAAATTCCGTCCTCTCGTCAATATGGAATTTTCGTTCTATATTGACGCGGCATCTTCGGCGCGACGGCGTTTTTCGGCGATCGCCACGGTCAGCGCCATGGCGAAGGCCATGCTGGCCGAAAGCGAACGGAAGCCGGCATGATCGGCTTCGACGAGCTCGAACCAGACCTTCGACGACTCGGCCAGCGGCGAGAAGGCGGAGTCTGTCAGCGACACGACCGGAACCCTTCGATTCGCCAAAAGCCGAGCCTGGGCCGCACTCTCGGACGCATAGGGCGAGAAGCTGACGGCGAAGGCGGCATCCTCTTTCGTCGCCATCGCCAGCATGTCGTCGTCGATGCCGGCGGCCGTGCCGACATGCTGGTATTTCACTTTCAGCTTGCCGAAGGCATAGGCCATGTAGCTGGAAATCGGATAGGAGCGGCGCTTGGCGATGAGATAAATCGTCTCCGCCTTGGCGAGGATGTCGACGGCCTGCTCGAAGGCTTCCGGGTCGACCGATGTTGCGATGTTGTCGAGCGAGCGATGCGCGGCCGCCACGAAGCCGTTGAAGATCGAGCCGCTCTCGAGCTTGCTGTGCTCGTTGCCGCGCAGCGCCTTCAACCGGTCCTCGTAGCCCGGTGTTCGCTCACGCAGGCGCGCCCGAAAAATCTGCTGCAGACTCGAAAAGCCTTCGAAGCCGAAATGCTGGGCGAAGCGCACCAGAGTGGACGGCTGGACATCGGCCGAGGTGGCGATGCTCGCCGCCGTGCCGAAGGCGATTTCGTCCGGATTGTCGAGCGAATAGGCGGCGACCTGTTTCAGCCGCTTCGGCAATTGCGCCTTGCGTTCGAGGATGACGGCCTTCAGCGCCTCGAAATCCTGCGGGGCATCCGTGGTCGTCTCCGATGTCGACATCGTTCAGCGTCTCCAGGCTCGCTTGTTCTATTTGCCTCACTTTAATCGATTAGGCGATACGGGCATAGAACGGACGTTCTATTTTTGTGGATTCTCCGTGGCGGTGAAAAGCCGTTTGGCCCCTCATCCCGCTGCCGCGACCTTCTCCCCGCGCGCTGGGAGAAGGGATATGCCCTCCCCGCGCGCGGGGAGAAGGGATATGCCGCGCCGTCCAAGTCCCTCTCCCCGCTTGCGGGGAGAGGGTTAGGGTGAGGGCGATTCCCGGGCGTCGTTTCCTCTCGAGAAGGAAACGCCGTCAGCTGATCTCTACCCATTCGTTGCTCCTGGCCGACCGGTAGGTGGCCGAAAGCACCTTCTGGACCTCGTAGCCCTCGCGGAAATCCGTCGAAGGTCTGCCGCCCTTGGCGATCGCCTCCAGGAACTCGTGCACCTCAATGGCTTTCAGATCGTTGAAGCCGATCTGGTGTCCCGGTGCCACGCAGAAGGCGCCGTAGGGCGGGTGTTCCGGTCCTGCCCAGATGGTGCGGAAGCCGCGGCTCTTGATGTCGCCACCGGTCGAATAGACCTTTATCTCGTTCAGCCGCTCCTGGGTGAAGACGATGCTGCCCTTCGAGCCGTAGATTTCGAAGTCATGCTGCATCTTGCGGCCGGTGGCGGTCCAGTTCGCCTCGAAGCTGCCGCTCGCGCCGCTCTCGAAGCGGATGAAGGCGCGGGCGATGTCGTCGACTTCTACCGCGCGGGTCTCGGTTGCGCCGCGTGCGACCGGACGCTCCGGTATGTGGATGACCGTCTCCGCAAGCACGGATTTGATCGGGCCGACGAGGTGACGCATGCAGGCGATGATATGGCTGCCGATGTCGGCGAGCGCGCCGCCGCCGCTCCTCGGATCGAGCCGCCAGGCCCACGGCATCGTGGCGTCGGCCATGAAGTCTTCGGCATGGACGCCGCGGAACGAGCGGATTTCGCCGATCTCGCCGCTGTCGATGATCTCCTTGGCGAGGAAGATCAGCGGGTTCTTCAGATAGTTGAAGCCCACCTGGGTGACGAGGCCGGCCTTCTCGGCCGCCGCGACCATTTCGGCGCAGTCGGCGACGGTCGGTGCCAGCGGTTTTTCGCAATAAACATTCCTGCCATGGGCAATGGCCGCAAGCGCCATCTCCTTGTGCAAAAGGTTCGGCGTGGTGATGTCGATGATGTCGATGTCCGGATCGGTCAAGAGCTCGCGCCAGTCGGCGGTCGCCTTGCGGAAACCGAGACGTGCGCGGGCGGCCTCGGCAGTCTCCACGGTGACGTCGGCAACCGAAACCAGATCCAGTTCGAAGGGCAGGTCGAAGACCCGCGAAGCGATCGTGAAGCCGAGCGCATGGGCCTTGCCCATGAAGCCCGTACCGATCAGGCCGACACCCAATCTGCGTTTGCCGCTCATGTCGTTCCTCCCGGCCGAGCCTTTGCATCTGGATCGAAATGAAATGAAATGTGCGAAGCTTGTCAATATGGAATGTTTGTTCGAAATGGCTTTCCGATGTGCCAAGCGAAACAGCGCATGTGGCGGCATGCTCTCGGCTGTTGAAAAGCACGCCATGCGAAAAGTGTTAACGCATTTTTACCATGTTCTGTTGGAACATCGCCGTGACGATCGTCGGCGAATCGCCTTTTATCAAAGAACCCGAACCGGAGTGATCGACGCATGTGCCGCTGGGCAGCCTATCGTGGAGAGCCGCTTTACCTCGAGGAACTGGTGACGTCGCCGGCGCATTCGCTGATTGAGCAATCCCATTGCGCGACACGGGCGAAGACCGCCACCAATGGCGACGGCTTCGGCATCGCCTGGTATGGCGACCGCCCCGAGCCTGGCCGCTATCGCGACATCCTGCCCGCCTGGTCCGACTGCAACCTGAAGAGCATTGCGCGGCAGATACGCTCCCGCCTGTTTCTGGCCCATGTCCGTGCTGCGACCGGCGGCGGCACCCGGCGCGACAATTGTCACCCCTTCGTGCATGGCCGCTGGGCCTTCATGCACAACGGCCAGATCGGCCATTTCGAGCATCTGCGGCGGCCGATGGAAAACATGCTCGCCGACGATCTCTATGCGGCCCGCACCGGAACGACGGATTCGGAGCTGCTTTTCCTGCTCGCCCTGCAGTTCGGCCTCGACCGCGATCCGCTTGGCGCGGTCGCCGAGGCGCTCGGCTTCGTGGAGCGCCTCGCAGAACAACTCAGCCTTAAGGTGCTCGTCCGCTTCACCGCGGCATTTTCCGACGGTGAGGATCTCTATGCGGTGCGCTACGCCTCCGACCGCAAGGCGCCGACGCTCTATGCCGCCCCGATGGGAGCGCAGGGCGGTTACTGCCTCGTATCGGAACCCCTCAATGACGACGACAACGCATGGGCCGAGATACCGGATGGCTCGGCTGTCATCGTCGGTGAAAACGGCGTCGACGTTCGCCTTTTCAGCGCCGCCGACCTTTCGGCACGGGAGTCCGTTGCCTCCGCCTCCTCTTCCGCGAAGGTCGCAAGCCCTGTTGCCTGATCGAAGCGGCGCTTCTTACGACAACAGTTTCGCGGAGATTAGGGCCGCGAGCTTGTCGGCCACTTCGTCCTTGCCCATTTCCGGCCACTCCTCGATGCCGTCGCGGGCGATGAGCTTCACCCGGTTCCTGTCGCCGCCCATGATCCCAGTTGTCGGCGAGACGTCGTTTGCGACGATGTAATCGGCGCCTTTCCTTTCAAGCTTTGCCCGGCCGTTCTCCGCGACGTTTTCCGTCTCCGCGGCAAAGCCGATCACCAATTTCGGGCGCGATGCATGATGGCCGATGGTCTTCAGGATGTCGGGATTTTCGGCAAGTTGCAGCGGCGGCGGTGCCTCGCCCGGCCGCTTCTTGATCTTGTTGCCGGCGGCGGAAGCGACGCGCCAGTCGGCGACCGCCGCCACCATCACCGCTACATCGGCCGGCAGCGCGGCGACGACCGCGTCGCGCATCTCATCGGCGCGCACGACCCGAACGACACGCACGCCCGCGGGGTCGGGGATCGTTACAGGACCGGAGACGAGAGTGACGTCGGCCCCGAGCCGCGCCAGCGCCGCGGCGATGGCATGACCCTGCTTGCCGGATGAGCGGTTGGCGATATAGCGGACCGGGTCGATCGGCTCGTGCGTCGGCCCGGAGGAGACGATTGCCTTGCGCCCGGCAAGCGGCTTTGCGCCGGCGAGTAAGTCCTCGATCGCCGCGACGATCTCCAAGGGTTCGGCCATCCGGCCTTCGCCGGCCTCGCGGCTTTCCGCCATCTCGCCGGAGGCCGGCCCGACGAAGCGGATGCCGTCGGCGGCAAGCGTCGCGCGGTTGCGGCGGGTCGCTGGATGCGCCCACATCTTCGGGTTCATCGCCGGGGCGACGAGCACGGTGCGATCGGTTGCGAGCAGGATCGTCGAGGCAAGGTCGTCGGCATGGCCGCTCGCCATCTTGGCCATCAGGTCGGCGGTCGCCGGCGCCACCACGACGAGGTCGCACTCGCGCGCCAGCCGGATATGCCCCACATCCTGCTCGTCCTCGCGTGAAAAGAGCTCCGTATAGACGTGCGAGGCCGAAAGCGCACCGACCGCGAGCGGCGTCACGAACTGCTGCGCCCCGGCAGTCATTACCGGCCGGACCGTGGCGCCGCGTTCGCGCAGCCTGCGGATGAGGTCCAGGCTCTTATAGGCCGCGATGCCGCCGGAAATGATGAGGAGAATACGCTTGCCCGACAGTGTCATTCCGCTTCGGCTTTTCGCCGCTCCTTGCTGTATGACGCGAGCCTATCCGAGGCGACTGACCCGCGCAATCGGAGGCTCAAGGCTGTGCCCGCCGGAATGACGCTGCACCCTGCGGCTGAAATCCGCCGCAGGGCACAAAAGCGCTGTGCTGCCGCTGATGCCGGATCAGCGCTCGTAGGTGACCTCGATCGTCGCCTGGTCCAGCGCGTTCGCTCGGGTAAAGAAACCGACCATGGCGGCGGGGGCGTCCTTGTCGAGAGGAAGCTTGTCGACGGACAGCGCGTAGACCGTGAACTGGTAGCGGTGTGGTCCATGACCTTCCGGCGGGCATGCACCGCCATAGCCGGACGAACCGAAATCGGTGCGGCCCTCGATCGCGCCGATCGGAAGCTTTCCGCCTCCGCTCGCCCCATTCGCGAGCTCCGTCGCATCTGCCGGAAGGTTGAATACCGTCCAATGCCACCAGCCGGAGCCGGTCGGGGCGTCAGGATCATAGGCCATGATCGCGAAGCTCTTGGTGCCCGCGGGCGCGCCCGACCATTGCAATTGCGGCGAGATGTTCTTGCCGCTGCAGCCGAAGCCGTTGAAGACCTGGGCGTCGGCCATGGTCCTTCCGGCCGCCAAGTCGTTCGAGGTCAGTTTCATTTCGGCGTGCGCGGCGGTAGCGCCGAGGAAGCTCAGGGCCAGAAGTGTGGTGATGAAGCGCATGGATCTTTCCTGCAGTTGCTGGAGCAATTCCAGGAAAAGTGTGCAACGGTCTTTCCGTACGGAATTGCGTAGTTTCAGAGGGTTAGGTCAGTTCAGTGTTTCAGGGAAACAATGAGGTGATCTGACAAAGAAACCCTATCCCCAGACGGACACAGCGTCTCTCCTGATCTGCTCAACTTCTGTCCCGATCCGCTCAAAAATTCCGAGATCGCCGCGTACCTCGCGCGGATTGATGCCGAATCGCTCCTTGAACCTTGCCGAGAACTGCGATGGCGAGTCGTAGCCGACCTCCTGGGCGACATGGGCGATCGGCAGGGTGGTCGTTTGCAGCAGCGCCAGCGCCCGCGTCATGCGCGTATCGCTCAATGTTTCGGTGAAACTGGTGTTTTCCGCCGCCAGCTTACGCCGAAGCGTGGCCTCGCTCATGTTGAAGCTGCGTGCGGCCTGGCCGAGGGTCCAGTTGCGGGCAGGCTCGGCTTCGATCATCTGGCGCAGGCGATGCTGCAAAAGGGGATTTCCCTGGACGCCCAATACGGCGCCGCTCAGAGCAAACCAGGTGATGAGTTCCATCAAGCGGACCGTCGCCACGGGGGCGGGGAGCCTCGAGAAATTTTCCGGGGAGCAGCAGAAGTCAAACAGAGCCACGGCCTCGGCGGGCAGGTCCAAAGCCTTCACGGGAAGGGCGGTTCGAGGTGGCGTGATGAAAGCCAGGCGGGCATATGTTTCCTCGAACAACGGACGCGGTACGGGTAGGATGCGCGCTTCGTAGTTCTGCGGTGCCTTGGGAATGTTCTCCATCGTCATGGGTTGGTGGTCGGGCAACAGGCCAAACTCGCCGGCTGTGAGCAGCAAAGGCGTGTCGCGGATGACCACGACCTTGTTTCCCGAACGAACATGGATAAGCACCGGGGTGGTGTTCGTCAGGCGATGAAGGCAGGTTCTTCCGCCCTGGCGGATGACGGCGCCGGCCACAACAGGAGGAGTTTCGTGCTTCATGTGCTGGTCTCCCGATTTGGCGAACGGCAATGACAGTTCCGACGGTCGATCGCAAGACGCGGGACCCGTGAATCGGTCAGAGCTACTCCGCGCCGGTGGGGGCCGCAGGCACGCTTCCTCCGATCACGGCCGCAGACGCGCCATCGCGAAGACGTCGGCATATGCTCCGTCGCGCAGCGCATAGGATTTCAACACGCCTTCGGTGACGAAACCGGCATTGCGGTAGAGGCCGATCGCCGCCTCGTTGTCGGTGAAGACCGTCAGTTCGATGCGTAAAATGCCGAGCCAGCGGTCCGCGGCCTCGGTCAGCGCCTCGAGCAGTGCCTTGCCGATGCCGCGCCGGCGGTAATCGTCGTGGACCGACATGCCGATGTCGGCCGCATGCCGCCGCCTTCCTTTGTGCCGGTGCAAACCGGCAAGCCCGACAATCTGCCCCTCGAGTTCGGCGACGATAACCATGTCGTTTTCCGTAAGGCTTTCGAGCCAGCGTCGCGTCTGCTCCGGCGGCGCGAAGGGCAGGCGTAGCGTTCCGGAGCGAATGCCGGGCAGATCGCGCAAAGCGGCGAGGACTTCCCAGTCGGAGATGGACGCGGCGCGGATATGAAGTGCGGGTGAACCAGCGGTCATTGTTTCCTCTCTCTTCTCGCCGAGGAAACAGAGCCGAACCCTGCTTGCCTCGGCAGGGTTGGCATGAAGACGGCTCGCTTAGTGCAACAGGTCTCCCGCACACCCTGAGGTCTGCGTGGTCACCGGCATCACGAGCGAAAAACGACTGTCCATGGACGGATACTATTCCAGGATGCGGGATGTAGGAAGGGTGTTCGTCAGCACTTTGCCCCTCACCCTAACCCTCTCCCCGCAAGCGGGGCGAGGGGAATGAAGCGGCGCGGCTTTGTCCCTTCTCCCCGCGAGCGGGGAGAAGGTCGCGGCAGCGGGATGAGGGGCTCAAATGCAAAGCAGCCTGCTTCACTCCACCGGTCAAACAAGCTGCCATGCAATGAAAATGAGCGTTGCCGCGATCACCCAGAGCGCCAGCCGACCCGACCGGGTGTGCCTTGCCTCCGCCCGGCCGATCGCTTCTGCCGTCTCCGGATCGAAGCGCAGGCCATTCTCGGTCATCGCCATGATTTCGGCCGAGAAACGTTCGGTGCGCGCGGCGATTTCCGGAACGGCTTCGGCGACCCGGAGTGCCGCGTGCAGCCCGTCGCGCAGATCCGTGACGATCCTTTTCGGGCCGAGATTGTCGCGGATCCATTTCCCGACGACCGGTTCCGACGCCTTCCACATGTTGAACCGCGGGTTGAGCGTGCGGGCGACGCCCTCGACGACGACCATGGTCTTCTGCAGCATCACGAGCTCGGGGCGCGTCTGCATGTCGAAGAGCTCGGTCACCTCGAAGAGCAGTGTCAAAAGCTTGGCCATCGAGATCGTTTCGGCCGGCTGGCCGTGGATCGGTTCGCCGATGGCACGGATCGCCTGGGCAAAGCTCGCCGCGTCATGGTGCGAGGGCACGTAGCCCGCCTCGAAATGCACGTCGGCGACGCGCTGGTAGTCGCGGGTGATGAAGCCGAAGAGGATCTCGGCGAGGAAGCGGCGCTCCTTCTTACCGAGCCGGCCGACGATGCCCATGTCGACCGCAACGATATGGCCTGCCTCGTCGACGAACAGATTTCCCTGATGCATGTCGGCGTGGAAGAAGCCGTCGCGCAGCGTGTGGCGCAGGAAGGACTGGATCAGCGTTTCGGCGAGCGTATTGAGGTCGTGGCCGGCGGCCTTCAGGCCCTCGATATCCGACATCTTCACGCCGTCGATCCATTCCATCGTCACGACGTCGCGGCCGGTGCGCTCCCAGTCGACCTTGGGGACGCGAAAACCGGAATCCTCCTTGGTGTTCTCGCCGAGTTCGGAAAGGGCGGCGGCCTCGAGCCTGAGGTCCATTTCGACCTTGGTCGTCTGTTCGAGCGTCTTCGTCACCTCGACCGGCCTCAGCCGGCGCGTATAGGGCAGGAACCGTTCCTGCATGCGCGAAACGAGATACATCGCCTCGATATCGGCGGCGAAACGCTGGCGCACGCCCGGGCGGATGACCTTGACGGCCACCCTTTCGCGCCTGCCGTCGCGCAGGACGACTGCCGGATGGACCTGGGCGATTGACGCGGCCGCCATCGCTTCGGAAAACTCGACGAAAAGCGTATCGACGGAGCGGCCGAGCGAGCCTTCAACGGCGGCCCGCGCCTCGCTCTCGGGAAATGTCGCCATCCGGTCCTGCAGGAGGGAGAGGTCGGCGGCAAGCTCGGCGCCCACGACGTCGGGACGCGTGGCGAGAAACTGGCCGATCTTGACATAGGAGGGGCCAAGCCGTTCGACGGCCCGGGCGAGCCGGCCGCTGCGCACCTCAAAGCGGGCCCTGCGGCGGGCAAGCAGCCCGGCGAGCCGCTGTACGAAACGCGCCAGCGGCGGAAGGTGTTCGGACGGGACCGCTGCAAATGCGTCCTCGCGCGCGAGCACCCAGCCTATCCGCACGAGACGGAAATATGCTCCAGGCGTGCTCATGCGGTCAGATCTTCCAGCCGGAATGCAGGGCTGCGATGCCGCCGGTGTAGTTGGTGAAGGAGACGCGGCCAAAGCCGGCAGTGCGGATCATCGCGGCGAAATCGCGCTGGTCCGGGAACTTGCGGATCGATTCGACCAGATACTGGTAGGGCGCGTCGTCGCCGGTGATGAGCTTGCCGAATTTCGGGATCGCGTTGAACGACCAGGCGTCATAGAAGCGGTCAAGCAGCGGCATCCCGACCTCGGAGAATTCGAGCACCAGCAGCCGGCCGCCGCGCTTCAGCACGCGATAGGCCTCCTTGAGCGCCACGTCGATGCGCGGCACGTTGCGAATGCCGAAGGCGATCGTATAGGCATCGAACGAATTTGCCGCAAAGGGCAGGTCCTCGGCATTCGCCTCGACGAATTCGAGATTGCCGAGAAGCCCCTTTTTCCTGGCGCGCTCGGCCCCGACGGCAAGCATCGAGCCGTTGATGTCGAGCACCGTCGCATGCGCCTTGCGGCCGGAGGCCTCGACGATGCGGAATGCGATGTCGCCCGTGCCGCCGGCAACGTCGAGGACGCGATAGTCCTCACGGCGCGGCGGGTTGAGCGCGGCGATCATCGCATCCTTCCAGACGCGGTGGAGACCGGCCGACATGACGTCGTTCATGATGTCGTAGCGCTTGGCGACCTTGTGGAAGACGTCGTTGACCAGCGGCTGCTTTTCGCCCGTGCCGACCTCGCGGAAACCGAAGGAGGTCTCCATTCCGCCATCCGTCGATACGCGCTCATCCGTCATACGAAACTCCACTTCACGAATTTTGCCGGCACCATAGCGAAATCGCCCCGCACGCGCTATCTCAGCGCGCGGGACATGGCTGCGACATAGCGCATCCGTATAGGCCATCGATGCTGCCATGGGAATGGTGCGCTCGCCCTGCGGGCGGATGGAATGAACAAAGAGTGAAGGAAGACGGCCGATGCCGGAATTGCCTGAGGTCGAGACGGTCAAACGCGGGTTGGCGCCGACGATGGAGGGGGCGCTGCTGGTGCGCGCCGAATTGCGCCGGCCGGACTTGCGCTTTCCCTTTCCTGACAATTTCGCCGCCGCCGTTTCGGGCCGGCGCATCGTTGCGCTCTCGCGCCGCGCCAAATATCTGATGATCGATCTCGAGGGCGGCGATGTCATCGTCGCGCATCTCGGCATGTCCGGATCGTTCCGGATCGAAACCGGGGCGGCACCAGCCACGCCCGGCGCGTTCCATCATCCGCGTGGCAAGGACCAGAAGCACGACCATGTGGTCTTCCATCTCGACGGACACTCCGGCCGGGCGCGGGTGATCTACAATGATCCGCGCCGCTTCGGCTTCATGGATCTGGCACGCCGCGACACGATCGCCGAGCATGCCTTCTTCCGCGGCCTCGGGGAGGAGCCGACGGGAAATGCCCTCGACGCCACCTATCTGGCCCAGCGCTTCGTCGGCAGGGCGCAGCCACTGAAAGCGGCGCTCCTCGATCAGAAGACCATTGCCGGGCTTGGCAATATCTATGTGTGCGAGGCGCTGTGGCGCTCGGGCCTGTCGCCGAAACGCGCGGCGGGCACGCTCGTCGACAAGCGCGGTCGTCCGAGAAAGACCTTGTCCGCACTTGTCGAGGCGATCCGGGCGGTGATCGCCGATGCGATCGCGGCCGGCGGTTCTTCGCTCAAGGATCATATCCAGGCGGATGGCAGCCTCGGCTATTTCCAGCACGCCTTCTCCGTCTATGACCGGGAGGGCGAGGCTTGCCGCAAGCCGGGCTGTGGCGGTACGGTCGCTCGCATCGTTCAGGCGGGGCGTTCGACCTTCCATTGCCCGCGCTGCCAGAAATAAGCGGGGAGGGCCTCAGCGCCTACCCAATCGAGTTCGAAATTGGAGGAGACGACAATGAGTTACGAGACGCTGCTGGTCGAAACGCGCGGGCGCGTCGGCCTGATCACTCTCAATCGGCCGCAGGCGCTGAACGCACTGAACTCGACCCTGATGCGCGAGCTTGACGCGGCGTTGAGGGCCTTCGACGCGGACAAGGGGGTCGGCGCGATCGTCATCACCGGCTCGGAAAAGGCCTTCGCGGCCGGCGCCGATATCAAGGAAATGCAGTCGCTCGATTTCGTCGACAGCTATCTCGGCGACTTTCTCGGCGGATGGGAACACGTCGCCGGCGCCCGCAAGCCGATGATTGCCGCCGTGTCGGGCTTTGCGCTTGGCGGCGGCTGCGAGCTTGCGATGATGTGCGACTTCATCATCGCCTCGGAGACGGCGAAATTCGGCCAGCCGGAGATCACCCTCGGCGTCATTCCCGGCATGGGCGGATCGCAGCGCCTGACGCGCGCGGTCGGCAAGGCGAAGGCGATGGACCTGATTCTGACCGGCCGCATGATGGACGCGGCAGAGGCGGAGCGGGCCGGCCTCGTTGCGCGCATCGTTGCGCCCGACAAAATGATGGAAGAGGCGCTCGGCGCCGCCGAGAAGATCGCCTCCTTCGCGCTTCCGGCGGTGATGATGGCCAAGGAAGCGGTCAACCGCTCGCTGGAAGTAACGCTTGCCGAGGGCCTGCGTTTCGAGCGGCGGCTGTTCCAGGCGCTTTTCGCCACCGAGGATCAGAAGGAGGGGATGGCCGCCTTCGTGGCGAAGCGCAAGGCGGAATTCAAGCACAGGTGAATCGGCAAGGTGCGGGATTTCGCAAAATGCGCGTTGACGCGCGGGCGCTTTCCCGCTATACGCCGCCCTCAGTTTGAAACGCCATCTCGCATGGCTTTCCGATACTGCTCCCGAATTGCTTCGATGACAGGTCGCAGTGACCCGGCACGGCGAAGGCGGAGTTCATGTCAGTTTTCGAAGAGAGGCATCAATGGCCAATACAACTTCGGCGAAAAAGGCGACCCGCAAGATCGCACGCCGTACCGCAGTGAACAAGGCTCGTCGTTCGCGCGTCCGCACCTTCGTCCGCCAGGTTGAAGAGGCGATCGCTTCCGGCGATCAGGCAGCCGCCGCCGCTGCCCTGAAGGCAGCTCAGCCGGAACTGATGCGCGCCGCCACCAAGGGCGTGCTGCACGCCAACACGGCGTCGCGCAAAGTGTCCCGTCTGGCCCAGCGCGTGAAGTCGCTTTCGGCCTAACCCGGCTAAATAATAAGCAGTTGATGAAAAGCCCGGCGCGTGCGCCGGGCTTTTCGGATTCATAATTCTGCCATGGTCGTGACTAGCCTGCCAGAAGGATGGTTGTGTCAGTGGCGTGACAAAATTATTGAAACAATTTCAAGCGGTTGCGCGAGGTTGTCACAAGGAATAGGTGTCGGCGGCTTGCCCTCTTCGGGGCGAAGTGAGTCAAGCAGATTTTTATTTTTTTTCTTTTTCGCCAGCTAAACACGGCAGCAAAAATTAAAACCCTTGATTCAACAGGGATTCTTTCGGGACTCGCAAACCCGCATGCAAAACGCGGCACGAGAGTCAACTGCCAGCGCTTAAGAAGCGGTAAAAATCGCCATTGATCTTACCCATCGATCCTGCCTAAATGGCTTCCACAGGGGACACGGATCACATCTGTATCAAGGAGGTTTGGAGTCATTTCAACGAGATGGCTTTGGGCTTTCTGTTCCCTGTGGCGGGGGAAATCCACGTCGCTCAATCAGACAAGTCGAGATGGTGAACCGGGCGATCCGTCGCCGCGGAACGAGGACATTTCGTCTTAAGGTTGTGTCGTGCGCGGCCCCGATCGGTACTGTGTCGGTGTTCGTTCAAGAGGAAGGAGGCCCGGGCTACCCGCTTCGTACGAGGGTGCGGCGTAGTCGCTATGAATAGGACCGGATGGCTTGAAAACGGCCACGCGGAATCGATAGGACTACAGCGCCACGCACCTCGTCTCGGTGCGCAAAGGTCGCTGTAGAGTTTTGAGTGCTGCATGGTTCCGTCCTTGAATCGAAGCCGGTTCAGGGAAGCATGCAGGAGGCGCGAGGGGACATTCGCTTGTTCGAGGCGAGCGGGTGCGCGCAGCGCGCAGCGGGGCGGGATTATGAGGAGCCCGATTCACTGCGACAGGGCGTCCGTCGGACGCGGCATGGCTTCGGAAGGCGGCCGTGTCCGATGGATAAAAGAATGACGCCGGCAGCAATGACGGCATCGGACAATGATATTGGAAGGCGGCAACATGCAGATGAATTTGGCGACGGCGTCTGAAGGATTTCAGGCCGGAAGCAATCAGTCTCAGGCGGCGGGGGAAAAGCACGACATGCGGCATGACGCACTTTTCGAGCGGGTAAGTGCGCGTCTAAAAGCCCAGGTCGGTCCGGATGTCTTCGCCAGCTGGTTCGGGCGTCTCAAGCTCCATTCGGTATCGAAAAGCGTCGTGCGCCTGTCGGTGCCGACGACGTTCCTGAAGTCGTGGATCAACAATCGCTATCTCGATCTGATCACCAATATTTTCCAGCAGGAAGACGGTGAGATCCTGAAAGTGGAGATCCTCGTCCGCACCGCGACCCGCGGCCAGCGTCCGGCGGTTCACGAGGAGGCAGCGACTGCGGCAGCCGAACCTGCGCCCGCTGCCCCGGTCCGCCGCACGGCCTCGCCGCAGCCGGTCGCCGCTGCCGCCGCCACGGTCGCCGCCGCCGCAAAGCCGGCCCAGGCGCCGCTTTTCGGCTCGCCGCTCGACCAGCGCTACAATTTCGAGAGCTTCGTCGAAGGCTCCTCCAACCGCGTTGCGCTCGCTGCCGCTCGCACCATCGCGGAGGCCGGCGCCGGCGCCGTGCGCTTCAATCCGCTGTTCATTCACTCGAGCGTCGGCCTCGGCAAGACGCATCTCCTGCAGGCGATCGCACTAGCGGCTCTGCAGAGCGCCCGGGCGCCGCGCGTCGTCTATCTGACGGCCGAATATTTCATGTGGCGTTTCGCCACCGCGATCCGTGACAACGACGCGCTGTCGCTGAAGGAATCGCTGCGCAACATCGATCTTCTCGTCATCGACGACATGCAGTTCCTGCAGGGCAAGTCGATCCAGCACGAATTCTGCCATCTCCTGAACATGCTGCTCGACTCGGCCAAGCAGGTGGTCGTGGCGGCGGACCGGGCGCCCTGGGAACTGGAATCGCTCGATAGCCGCGTTCGCTCGCGCCTGCAGGGCGGCGTGGCGATCGAGATGGAGGGCCCGGACTACGAGATGCGCCTCGAAATGCTGAAGCGCCGCCTCGAAGCGGCCCGTCAGGACGATGGGTCGCTCGATATTCCGCAGGAAATCCTGTCCCATGTGGCGCGCAACGTCACCGCCAGCGGCCGCGAACTGGAAGGGGCCTTCAACCAACTCCTCTTCCGCCGCTCCTTCGAGCCGCAGCTGTCGATCGAGCGCGTCGACGAGCTCCTCGGCCATCTCGTCAATGCCGGTGAGCCGCGCCGCGTTCGCATCGAGGACATCCAACGCATCGTCGCCAAGCATTATAACGTCTCGCGTCAGGAACTCGTCTCGAACCGCCGCACCCGCGTCATCGTCAAGCCGCGCCAGATCGCCATGTATCTTTCGAAGACGCTGACGCCGCGCTCCTTCCCGGAAATCGGCCGCCGCTTCGGGGGCCGCGATCACACGACCGTCTTGCACGCGGTGCGCAAGATCGAGGAACTGATCGCGGGCGACACGAAGCTCAGCCACGAGATCGAGCTGCTCAAGCGCCTGATCAATGAATAGGGATAGGTAAGCTTGTAGTTACGAAAAGCCCGGTTCGACCGGGCTTTTTGTTGGCCGGCACCCGCGGGTGTGCGTGGCATGCGGCTTGCCCCGTGTTTTTTTCGCCGCGCTTGTCGGCTATCTCTTTCGTCATTCGTCTATTCAATCGAAGCGGGAGAGGTCTCGATGCTTTACGCGGTGCTTTGCTACAATACGGAAGACGTCACCAGTGCCTGGACCAAAGAGGAGGACGACCAGGTCATGCGCGACCTGACGGCGGTCCAGCGCAAATATGTCGAAGCCGGCAAACTCGGCCCGGTTGCACGGCTTCTGCCGACGACCGCGGCCACCACATTGCGCCACCGGCCGGGCGAGACCGTTGTCATGGACGGACCCTTCGCCGAGACCAAGGAGCAACTGCTCGGCTTCTACCTGATCGATTGCGCATCGCTCGACGAGGCGCTGGATTTTGCCCGCGAGCTGAGTGCCGCCAATCCGGCCGCCGGCTCCTACGAGATCCGCCCGCTTTCTCTCTACAAACCGGGCGAGCTTGCCCCATGACCGACACGGCCTGGATCGACCTTGCCCTTGTTTCCGCGCGGCCGCAGGCCATGGGCGCGCTGCTGCGCTATTTCCGCAATCTCGATCTGGCGGAGGAAGCCTTCCAGGAGGCCTGTATCCGGGCATTGAAGACCTGGCCGACGAACGGACCGCCGCGCGATCCCGCCGCCTGGCTGATTTTCGTCGGCCGCAACAGCGGTATCGACAAGGTCCGGCGGCAAGCGCGCGAGACGCCCCTGCCGCCGGAGGACATTCTCTCCGACCTCGGGGACCGGGAAAGCGAGCTTGCCGACCGTCTCGACGGCGCGCATTATCGCGACGACATCCTGCGGCTGCTCTTTGTCTGCAGCAATCCGGCCCTGCCGGCGACACAGCAGATCGCGCTGGCGCTCCGCATCGTCTCCGGCCTTACCGTCAAGCAGATCGCCCGCGCCTTTCTCGTCAGCGAGGCAGCGATGGAACAGCGCATCACCCGTGCCAAGGCGCGGGTCGCTGCGGCCGGCATCCCGTTCGAAACGCCGGACGCCGCGGACCGCGCTGAGCGGCTCGCGGCCGTCGCGACGATGATCTACCTCGTCTTCAACGAGGGCTATTCGGGCATGAACGGCCCCGAGGGCGTGTCCGCGGATCTCTGCGACGAAGCGATCCGGCTCTCCCGACTGCTCTTGCGCCTGTTTCCGGCGGAGCCCGAAATCATGGGGCTGACGGCGCTCCTGCTTCTCCAGCATTCGCGCGCTCGTGCCCGCTTCGACGCGCATGGCGCCATCGTCCTCCTCGATGATCAGGATCCCTCGCTGTGGAGCCGGCCGATGATCACCGAGGCGCTGGCGATGATCGACAAGGCGATGCGCCATCGCCGCCCCGGTCCCTACCAGATCCAGGCGGCAATTGCGGCCCTGCACGCGCGCGCCGAGCGGCCGGAAGGGACGGATTGGGAGGAGATCGACCTGCTCTACCAGGCGCTCGAGCGTCTGCAGCCGTCCCCGGTCGTCACCCTTAACCGCGCGGTGGCCGTCTCGAAGCGACAGGGGCCGGAGGCGGCGCTGGCACTGGTCGAGCCGCTCGCCGACAGGCTCTCCGGCTACTTCTATTTCCACGGCCTGCGCGGCGGCCTGCTCAAGCAGATGGGCCGGGCGCGCGAGGCGCGGATTGCCTTCGACCAGGCGATCGCGCTTGCGACCAACGCGGCGGAGGCAGCTTATATCCGCAAGCAGCTCGACCATCTTGCAGGAGAGGCGGGCACCTCGCGCGGAGGTCAGCAATAAAAATCTTCTGCCGCTGTCGGGACTCGATCTCCCCCATCGTCCTAGGTTCGAACCCAGCAAGGAGGAATTGCAAATGACCGCAGCAGCCGACGTCGCCAACGAACGCGAACTGATTTTGATCCGCCTGATCGACGCGCCGCGTGAGAAAGTCTATCGCGCCTTCACGGATCCGGAGCTGCTGAAGCAATGGTTCGCGCCCTTGCCGTGGACGATCACGGAAGCGGAGCTCGATGTCCGGCCGGGCGGCACCAACCGTTTCGTCATGCGCTCGCCGGAGGGCGAGCTTTATCCCAACCAGGGCGTCTATCTCGAAGTCGTGCCGAACGAGAAGCTGGTCATGACCGACGCCTATACGGAAGCCTGGAAGCCCTCCGAAAAGCCCTTCATGACGGCGATCCTGACCTTCGAGGAGGAGGGCGGCAAGACCCGTTACACCGCCCGCGCCTGCCACTGGAGCGTCGCCGATCGCGAGGCCCACGAGAAGATGGGCTTTCACGAGGGCTGGGGCCAGTGTGCCGACCAGCTCGCGGCCCTTGTCGCAAAACTCTGAGCGGAGGACGGAATATGTCCAGCACCGAGAGCAGCAGCACCGCGGAGATTCGGGCGGTGATCGAAGACTGGGCGGAGGCATTGCGCCAGAAGGATGCCGATCGCGTCCTCTCGCATGGCACCAAGGATTGTCTCGTCTTTTCGCTGGCGCCGCCGCTGAAGGGCTCGGACGCCGACGCCGATGGACTTGAGCAATGGTTCTCGACCTGGAGAGGACCGCTCGGCTACCGGCTACAGGAGCTCGACATTTCCGCAAGCGGCGACGTCGCCTTCGCCACGTCCTTGGCCCATCTTTCCGGCGAGAAGCAGGACGGATCGAAAGTCGCGCTCTGGTATCGCCAGACGCTCGGCCTGAAACGCACCGACAAGGGCTGGAAGATCGCCCACCAGCACGAATCCGTCCCCTTCTACATGGACGGCAGCCTCAAGGCGGCGGTCGATCTCGAGCCCACATCAAAGATCGACTGGAACGCGCCCCCGCATCCGCCGATGGCGGGCGTTATCGCCTATCTCAACGTCGAGAATGCGGACGCGACCGCCAAATTCTATGCCCGCGCCTTTGCCGCCAAGGAGGAGGACCGAAAATATGCCGAGGACGGCAAGCGCCTCATCCATTGCCATTTGACGATCAACGGCGGCGCGCTGATGCTGAACGACCCCTTCCCGGAGTTCGGCATTCCCTGGAAGGCGCCAGAGGGGTTTGTGCTGCACCTCCTCGTCGACGACGCCCATTTCTGGTGGGAGCGGGCCGTCGCGGCGGGGGCGGAGGTGACGATGCCGCTGGAGATCGCCTTCTGGGGCGACTATTACGGTCAGCTGCGCGATCCCTTTGGAGTCACCTGGGGAATAGTCGCGCCGGTGAAGAAGAGCTGACGAGCCTCATCCGCCTGCCGGCTCCCCGCAGGCGGGGCGAAGGGCTATGCCGCGTCGCCATCAGTCCCCTCTCCCCGCCTGCGCCGCATGCGAGGAGAGGGGCAATCCGCGCTCCGCTTCCTCCCAGCCGTCAGCAGGCGAGGTCGGCGACCACCGCATCGAGGATCAGCATGCCGGCCGGCGTGCAGCGCAGGCGTGAATTGCCGAGCCGCTCGACGAAGCCGTGATCGATCAGGAACTGTTCGCGCTCCGGATCCGGATCCCGGCCGGAGAGGCTCTGCCAGCGGGCAAGATCGACGCCTTCCCGAAGCCTCAAGCCCATCAGCAGCAATTCGTCGGCCTGGGCTTCCAGGTCGAGCGGCTCCTGTTCGGTGATGCCTTCGCCGCGTTCTTCGACGAGGCGCAGCCACGCCTCCGGGTTCCGTTCCGTTGCGGTCGCGATCTTGCTGCCGCCAACCGTAAGCCGCCCGTGGGCGCCGGGTCCGATCCCCGCATAGTCGCCATAGCGCCAATAGGTGAGGTTGTGCCGGCTTTCCGCCCCCGGCCGGGCATGGTTGGAGACCTCGTAGGCCGGCATGCCGATCGCCGCCGTGATCTCCTGGGTCGCCTCGTAAAGCACCGCCGATTGTTCGCCATCCGGAACGATCAGCTTGCCGGCCTTGTGCAGCCCGAAGAAGGGCGTGCCTTCTTCGATGGTGAGCTGGTAGAGCGACAGATGATCGACGGCGTAGGAAACCGCCTCCTTCAGCTCGCGCTCCCATTCGTCGACTGTCTGGTCCGGCCGCGCATAGATCAGGTCGAAGGACATGCGCGGGAAGATTTCGCGCGCCAGCCGCACCGCTTTCAACGCATCCTCGACATTATGCAGCCGGCCTAGGAATTTCAGGTCGCGGTCGTTCAGCGCCTGGACGCCGAGGGAGACACGGTTGACGCCGGCAGAACGATAGCCGTGGAAGCGTGTCGCCTCGACGCTCGAGGGGTTGGCCTCCATGGTGATCTCTATGCCATCCGGCACATGCCAGTGCTTCGCTGTGCCGTCGAGGATCGCGGCGACGGTCGCCGGGTCCATCAGCGACGGCGTGCCGCCGCCCATGAAAATGCTGGTCACCGTTCTCGGGCCTGACAGCGCCCGCACCGCCGCCATCTCCTGTAGAAAGGCGGCGACGAAGCGCGGCTGGTCCACCGGCTGGTGGCGGACATGGCTGTTGAAGTCGCAATAGGGGCATTTGGCGGCACAGAACGGCCAGTGTACATAGACGCCGAAGCCCGGGTCCATGCCGTCACCGATTGCCGAAAGCGGGGCCGTCTGGATCATTCTCGTTCTCAGGCGCCGAGGCAGGTCTCGGCAAACAGCTTGAAGGCGCGGGCGCGATGCGAGAGCGCGTCCGCGTCGCCCGGCTTCCAGCCGTGCTTCTCTTCGGCGCTCATTTCTCCGAACGTGGTGGCGTAGCCCTTGGGCTGGAAGACCGGATCATAGCCGAAGCCGCTCGTGCCGCGCGGCGGCCAGACGACGTAGCCTTCGACTTCGCCGCGAAAGAGCTCGACATGCCCGTCCGGCCAAGCAAGGCAGAGCACCGAGACGAAGCGGGCGGTACGCTCGCCCGGCTCCGTCGCACCTTTCTCCCTGAGCTCTTTTTCGACCTTTTCCATGGCCATCGCGAAGTCGCGGCTGCCGTCGTCGCGTTCCGCCCAATTGGCGGTGTAGACGCCGGGAGCGCCGCCGAGCGCATCGATGGCAAGGCCCGAATCGTCCGAAAGCGCCGGCAGGCCGGAGGCTTTGGCAGAGGCGAGCGCCTTGATCGTCGCGTTCTCCTCGAAGGTCGTGCCGGTCTCGTCCGGCTCGATGAAATTGAGATCGGCGGCCGATCTTGCCTCGAAGCCGAGCGGTCCGATCAGGTCACGGATTTCGCGGATCTTGCCGGCATTGTGGCTTGCCACCACGAGTGTCTTGTCAACCAGTTTGCGCATTCGAGTTTCGTTCCGTCCAAACGTTCAAAGCGTCATCAATCGATGGCCCAGAGGCCGGGTTCCGCGCATTCAAGGCTGTTTCCGGCCGGATCGCGGAAGTAGAAGGAGCGGGTGCCGTTCGGCCAGCGGACATCCGCCTCGACTGCAACTCCCGCCGCCTCCAGCTTCGCCTTCCAGGCATCGAGCGCCTGCGCCGCGACACGGAAGCACATGTGCCCGTTGCCTTGCGTGCCATGCGGCGGCACGGGCAGCGCGCCGGCCGCGGGTGGCTTCACCGTTTCCGCCGGATTGAAGATCAACAGCACGCCGTCGCCGCAACGGAAGAAGACGTGGCGGTTGCCGGCCCGCGTGATTCGCGTCAGTCCGAGCACGTTGCCGTAGAATGCCTCGGCCGCATCCAGATCGTGCGCATAGAGTGCGGTTTCGAGGATGCCTTCAAGAGCCGGAGCCAATGCCAATCCTCTCTTCTGTCAGCCAAAGCGGGCGCGCGCGCCCCGCCTACCGCTAGCCGGCGATCGCCTGCTTCTGCAGCGCCACGAGCTCGGCGATGCCGTCCTTGGCGAGTTGCATCAGGCTTGCGAACTCTTCCTCGCTGAAGGGTTTTCCTTCCGCCGTTCCCTGGATCTCGACGAGACCGCCGCTGCCCGTCATGACGAAATTGGCGTCGGTTTCAGCGGCCGAGTCTTCCAGATAGTCGAGATCGACCACCGCCTGGTTGGCGAAGATGCCGCAGGAAATGGCGGCGACATGGTCCTTGAGCACCCTCTCGACCTTGATCATGTTGCGCGCTTCCATCCATTTCAGGCAGTCGTGCAGGGCAATCCAGGCGCCGGTGATCGAGGCGGTTCGGGTGCCGCCATCCGCCTGGAGCACGTCGCAGTCGATCGAAATCTGCCGCTCGCCGAGCGCCGGCAGATCGACGACGGCCCGGAGCGAACGGCCGATCAGCCGCTGGATCTCCTGTGTGCGGCCGCTCTGTCTGCCGGCGGCGGCCTCGCGTTTCATCCGCTCGCCGGTCGCCCGCGGCAGCATCCCGTATTCCGCCGTGATCCAGCCCTTGCCGCCGTTGCGCAGCCAGGCGGGGACCTTCTCTTCGAGACTCGCGGTACAGAGCACGTGCGTGTCGCCGAAGCGCACCAGACAGGACCCTTCCGCATGCTTGGAGAAATTGCGCTCGAAGGAAACCTTGCGCATTTGGTCGGTTTTTCTGCCGGATGGCCGCATCTTCAACTCCTGTGTTCTCAGCAGCCTTCTAGATCATGGCGCCCCCAAAGGGAACCGCCTGATATCGGGCCGGGACGGTGATTTTTCCCTTTTGCCATTGCCCCGGCGGATCACTATATTCTTCGGCGACACGAACGGTTGTTTGCATGGAGTGACATGGTACTGCGCAACCCTCAAAAGCAGGGGATCGCATCGACGCTGGACGAGCGCTCCGGCGAGATCTTCCGCCGCATCGTGGAAACCTATCTGGAAAGCGGCGAGCCGCTCGGTTCACGCAATCTCTCCCGCCTCCTGCCGATGTCGCTGTCGCCCGCCTCGGTGCGCAACGTGATGAGCGATCTCGAGGATCTAGGGCTCATTTATTCGCCGCATGTCAGTGCGGGCCGCTTGCCGACCCAGACAGGCCTGCGCTTCTTCGTCGATGCTTTCATGCAGGTCGGCAAGCTTTCCACCGAGGAGCGGACCTCGATCGAGCGGCAGGTGCGGCGGGACCAACCGGTCGAAAGTCTTCTCACTGAGGCAAGCCAGATGCTTTCCGGCATGTCCCGCGGC
The DNA here is from genome assembly GCF_002944405.1 of Sinorhizobium fredii. Lineage (NCBI taxonomy): Bacteria > Pseudomonadati > Pseudomonadota > Alphaproteobacteria > Hyphomicrobiales > Rhizobiaceae > Ensifer > Ensifer fredii. Next base: position 382,067 of record NZ_CP024307.1, read on the forward strand.
GCCGGCCTCGTCATCACCACCAAAAGCGATCCGGTGCTGAAACACGTCGAATTCATCCGGCTCGCGCCAACCAAGGCGCTTGCGGTCCTCGTCGGCGATCACGACCAGGTGGAGAACCGCATCATCGAGCTGCCGGCTGGCGTCACCAGCGCGCAGCTCACCGAGGCGGCGAACTTCGTCAATGCCCATCTTGCCGGGCAGACCATTCCGGAACTGCGCGCCCAGCTCGAAAAGGTCAAGAAGACCGTGCGCGGCGAACTCGACGCGCTGTCGCAGGACCTGGTCGAGCGCGGCCTTGCGATCTGGTCGGGCAGCGAGGGCGACGAGAAGCCGGCGCGCCTGATCGTGCGCGGACGTGCCAACCTGCTCGAGGGCCTGGAAGGAAGCGAGGACATCGAGCGGCTGCGCATGCTGTTCGACGATCTCGAAAAGAAGGACAGCCTGATCGAGCTTCTCAATCTTGCCGAAAGCGGTCCGGGCGTGCGCATCTTCATCGGCTCGGAAAACAAGCTGTTTTCGCTCTCCGGATCGTCGCTGATCGTCGCACCCTATCGCGACAGCGACGACCGGATCGTCGGCGCCGTCGGCGTCATCGGCCCGACGCGGCTCAATTACTCCCGGATCGTGCCCATGGTCGATTACACCGCCCAGCTCATGTCGCGACTGTCGCGCTGAGCGAATCCTTTTGGACGAATAGACCGATTGGACCCTTGATTTTTCGGGCTCAAACCTCGATATCGGCTTCAAATCCAGGCAACAGAACGTTCAAGCAAAGCGACTTCCGCTGGTTTGATGATGCCGAACACGCCAAAGACAAGACATTCGGAGACCGTCATGACCGACGAAACGAACAAGAACGGAGCTGAGGCCGCAGCGCCGGAAGAGGTTGCAAAGGCCGCCGCGCCGGACGCGGTGGAGAAGCCGGAGGCCGAGACTTCTGCCGCTGCGCCGGACCCGCTGGAGCTCGCCAAGGCCGAAAGTGCGGAGCTGCGCGATAAATATCTTCGCCTCGCCGCCGAGATGGACAATCTGCGCCGGCGCACCGAGCGCGAGGTGAAGGACGCCAAGTCTTATTCCGTCGCCGGCTTTGCGCGCGACATGCTGGCCGTCTCCGACAATCTGCGCCGCGCGCTGGAAGCCATTCCGGCCGAAGCAAGGGAATCCGCCGATGCCGGCCTCGCCGCGCTGATCGAAGGCGTCGAGATGACCGAGCGCTCCATGCTGGCGGCGCTCGAGCGCCACGGCGTCAAGCAGCTGGACCCGACCGGCCAGAAATTCGATCCGAACTTCCACCAGGCGATGTTCGAGGTTCCGAACACCGAGGTTCCGAACAACACGGTCGTCCAGGTTGTCCAGGCCGGCTACACGATCGGCGAGCGCGTGTTGCGCCCGGCCATGGTCGGCGTCGCCAAGGGTGGCCCGAAGGTCGCCGCCGCGGAAAGCGAGACGCCTGCCGCCTGAGGGCGGAGGAGGTTGGACCTGACCGACGCAGTCGAAAATGCGCAGAAAGAAATCTGCGCGAAATACGGCACGGCTTACTACCTTTCACCACCAGGGATGAAGGTAGGGATCGCTCTGAACGGCTGGGATGGTAAAACGCCCATAAATGGCTTGCGTCATCCGCCCGAAGGCGACACCACCGGCTGGTATATATGGGCCGGTGAAATGCTATCTGCGGACACGGATTTCTTTAAACCACTGCATGTGCGGCATTTGGCTGGTTGGTATCCTGAGATTCAGAAGTATCTTGCTTTGCCGCCCGGATGGCGATTTCTGATTAGCGGGAATTATGAGGATGTTTGGTACGACGGGTCGTTATTGAGCGTCTGATATTTTGGTGTGCTGCTTGCCCGGGCTCAGTGCCGCAGCTATTCCTCCGACCCGCGTTTGGAGCGACCGCGTAAGGTGAAGCGGCGTTTGACGTTGCTTGCTTGCAAACGACCTCGCAGGGGTCCTACCCAAAAAGCTGCCGGAGATGGTCGTTCAGGAAGCGGCCCTCCGGATCGACCTTCGCCCGTAGCGCCCGGAAATCGCCGGAGCGCGGATAGAGCGCCGTCACGTCTTCGGCGCCCAAGAAGTGCAGCTTGCCCCAATGCGGGCGCGAGCCATATTGGCGCAGGATTGTGTCGACGTCCTTCAGATAGTCCCAATAGTCGGTGCCCGGTTCGCCGGAGACCGAAAGCGTGATCGAATCCTGCTCGAAGAATGGGCTGATCCAGCCGGAATCGCCAGCGGTGAAGCGGTATTCGATCGGGTAGATGCAGGTCGGGTGCTTCTCGAGCATCAGCTGGCGCACAGCGCGGACGGCCTCCTTGCCGTGTGCGACGGGCACCGCATATTCGAGTTCGTGGAAGTTCGGGACATATTCGATCGGGTAGATTTCCGAGGAATAGGCGATCCGCTCGAAGGCCCCGTCCATCGGCGGGCGCTCGGTGATGTCGATCACCTTCATTTCGCAGACATCGGCGGTCTTTTCCGTCGTCGAGACGGATGATGTATCCGGCAGACAGTAGCAATGGCGGCTTTCCGGAACCGGGCACCAGAAGAAGCCGAAATGGCGATGCTTCGCGGCGAGCTCGTCATGCTGCTCCATGCATTCGTCGAAGTCGCAGCGCCACAGCTTTTCATGAAGGTTGTAGCTGTCCATCACCTGAAGGGTGATTTCCGAGATGACGCCGAGCATGCCGACGGAGACGCGGGAGGCCTCCAGGAGATCCGGCGTCGTCTCGTCGACGACGAGGATCGAGCCGTCCGGCTGCACCAGGCGCATGCCGACGATCTGCGACGCCATGTTGCCGAGCGATGCGCCGGTGCCGTGCGTGCCGGTGGTGAGCGCGCCGGCGAGCGCCTGGCTGTCGATGTCACCCTGGTTGATGAGCGACAGGCCGTTCGGTTTCAGCGCCTTGCCGAGCTGGTTGATCGTCGTTCCGGCGCTGACCGATATCCGTTTGCGTGCTTGGTCGATTTGGGTGACGCCCTGCATGCCGGACAGCGTCAGATGCAGGCCGCTCGTCAGCGCGACCGGTGTGAAGGAATGGCCGGAGCCGGCGCAGCGAACGTTGAGACCGGCGGACGTCGCTTCCCGCACCATCTCGGCAAGTTCCGCTTCGCTCTCCGGCACGCCCCTGTGACGGACGATGCAGGACTGATTTCCGACCCAGTTGCGCCAATGACCACCCGCTTGCAGCATGCTTGTCTCCTCAGACGGCCGTGAAGCAATTGTCGACGAAGAGATGCGTGCCGTTGACGAAGCTCGCCTCGTCGCTCGCCAGGAACAGCGCGGCATTGGCGACCTCCATCGGATCGCACATCCTCCCCTGCTGGGCGGCGATTGCCGCTTCGGACACATCGACGCCGTGTTTGGTGAGGCCGGCGAGCTCGCGCTTGCCGTGATCGGTGGCGATGAAGCCCGGGCAGACGGCGTTGCAGCGAATGCCGCGGTCGCGAAACTCGACGGCGATCGCCCGGGCGAACATGTGGCAGGCGCCCTTTGTCGTGTCGTAGAGCACCTCCATCGGCGTCGCCGCGACTGCCGAGATCGACGAGGTGCAGACGATGCTGCCGCCGCCAGCGCCGATCATGCCCGGTAGCACCGCCTTGGTCATCAGGAACATGCTCTTCACGTTCACCGCCATCAGCCGGTCCCACTCCGCCTCTTCGGTTTCGAGGAAGGGTCCGACGGCGAGAATGCCGGCATGATTGAAGAGGACGGTGATCGGGCCGAAGGCATCCTCGACGGGGCGGACCGCCGCACTCACGTCGGCCGAGACCGAGACGTCGGCGGCCGCGAACACGGCCTCACCGCCCCGGGCGCGAATGGCGGCTGCAACCTCCTCGCCTTTGCTCTTCGGCAGGTCGACGATGCCGACCTTGGCGCCCTCGCGCGCGAAAAGCTCGGAGGCCGCCAGCCCGCAGCCGCCGGCGCCGCCACTGATCAACGCGACCTTGCCCGAAAGCCTGCCCGTCATGATGTCGTCCTCCCCGCATCGCCGATCGAATGCCGGAGTGGATTATTGTTGACGACGGGGAAGCTGTCGATAGCCCTTTTCGGGTGGGCGAGAGCAGCGGAACGCTTGAATTGTTTGATCAATCCGGACGCGGACGGAAACACGATCGGTCTCGGTCAGCGAAGCGCAAGTGAATCCGGCCCGCTCCACTACGGCCGCTTTTACGCGGCGTGCGAGGTCGTGTCCTCATTGAGGAGCATATAGATGGCGCTGGCGGAATCGGTCGCCCGGATGCGCGTCACCATGTCATGGTCGCGCAGCACCCGCGCAATGCGCGACAGCGCCTTGAGGTGATCGGCGCCGGCGCCTTCCGGGGCGAGCAGAAGGAAGACGAGGTCCACCGGCTGGTCGTCAAGGGCTTCAAAATCGACCGGCGTTTCAAGCCGTGCGAAGATGCCGACGAGCGAAGAAAGATTGCTGAGCTTTCCGTGCGGGATGGCAATGCCGTTGCCGACGCCGGTCGAGCCGAGGCGTTCGCGCTGCAGGATGACGTCGAAAATCTCCCGTTCCGGCAGACCGGTGAGCTTCGATGCTTTTGCTGCCAATTCCAGAAGGAGTTGCTTTTTCGAGTTGGCCCTCATGGCCGGGATGATCGCATTTTGGTGCAGCAAGCCTGCCAATGCCATTCTTTTATCCTCGTTTGCCGGTCAGAGCCTGACAACTTCAACACAAATTTGCCGCAATGGCTCCAACCATCTTTAGGCTGGTGGGTCGCATTCACAGAAAAGACGAACTTTCCTGGCCCGCCGAACGGAGCGGCGGGGAAGGCCGACCGCGCCGGCATTCCCCGAACCCACTCATCCTTTGATATTGGCGGCGTCGATCCAGCCAATGTTTCCATCATTGCGCCGATAGACGATGTTCAGATCTTCCTTGCCGGGGGTGCGAAACATCAGCACCGGCTCGTCCGTCATGTCGAGCGCCATGACGGCGTTGGCGACGGACATTGTCCTCAATTGCTTCGTGCTTTCGGCGACGATGGTCGGTGCGTAATCATCGGGAACTTCCTCGTCCTCGAAGGGAACCGAGTCCATTACCCTGTAGGCCACCTCGGTAGCATTCTGACCATTGCCGTTGTGATGGTCCTTGAGCTTACGCTTGTAGCGCCGGAGCCTCTTTTCGATGCGCTCCGAAGCCGCGTCGAAGGCCAGCTGTGGTTCATTCGCCTGACCGTTTGCCTGCAAGACCACGCCCGTGTCGAGATGAAGCTTGCAGTCGGCGCTGAAGCGTGAGCCGGATTTTTCCACAGTGACCTGGCTTGAATATCCTCCGTCGAAATATTTGGTTACGGCCTCGCGGACCTGCTCGCCTATGCGCGAGCGAAACGATTCGCCGATTTCCATATGTTTACCGGATACACGCACACTCATGGAGTTTCCTCTCTCGTTCGTGACTTGCGTATCCAGTCTATTCCAAGCGCCTTCGTCATCCAAGCGTTTCAACGAGGGGGCGGACGGGGCGCGTGGAGCCGCCGAAGTGGAGTGACTGGCTCGGCATTTCGCGGCGGCCTCATATCGCCTGCGTCGCAGCGAGTCAATTGCAGCCGAAAAAAAACCCCAATCAGAACCCGGCTGCCTTGGCAAGCGCGCGCTTCTCGCGGCGCCGCTGGACCGAGGAGGGGATGTTCATCGCTTCGCGATATTTGGCGACGGTGCGCCGTGCGATGTCGACCCCGGCCTGCTTGAGGACATCGACGATATCGTCGTCAGACAGCACCGCATCGGCGCTTTCCTGACTGATCAACGTGCGGATGCGGTGCCTGACGGATTCCGCCGAATGGGCGTCGCCGTTTTCCGCCGAGCCGATCGACACGGTGAAGAAGTATTTCAGCTCGAAAAGACCCCGCGGGGTCAGCATGTATTTGTTCGAGGTGACGCGGCTCACCGTCGATTCATGCATCTTGATCGCGTCGGCGACGATCCTGAGGTTCAGCGGCCGCAGGTAGTCGACGCCATGGATGAGGAAAGCGTCCTGCTGCCGCACGATCTCGCTCGCGACCTTCATGATCGTCCTGGCGCGCTGGTCGAGACTGCGCGTCAGCCAATTGGCGTTTTGCATGCAATCGCTGAGGAAAGCCTGCTCGGCACTGTTTTTCCGGCTGTGGCGTGAAACCTCGGCAAAATAGTCGTGATTGACGAGGACCCGCGGCAGCGCGTCAGGGTTAAGCTCGACCAGCCAGCCGCCATCGGGTGCCGAGCGGACGACGACATCGGGTATGATCGCCTCGGTGATGCTGGTCTCGAAGCTTGTCCCCGGCTTCGGATCGAGCTTGCGAATCTCCGCGAGCATGTCGACGAGATCCTCCTCGTCCACCCCGCAGATCTTCTTGAGGTTCGCGAAGTCGCGGCGCGCCAGAAGCTCGAGATTGGCGACAAGCGCCTCCATGGCCGGGTCGAGGCGGTTGCGCAAGCGCAGCTGAATGGCAAGGCATTCGCTGAGCGAGCGCGCGAAGACGCCGGGCGGATCGAACTGCTGCAGGACGAAAAGGACGCGCGTCACGTCCTGCGCGGCCACGCCAAGCCTTGCCGCCGTTTCCCCGATCTCCGCATGCAGATAGCCCGCTTCGTCGAGTTGGTCGATGAGATGCTGGGCAATCAGCCGGTCGCGCGCGGCGGCAAGCGCAAAGGGGATCTGCTCGAGCAGCGTCTCGCGGAGCGTTTTCCGGCCGGCGACGAAATCGTCGAGATCGTATCCTTCGCCATCATCGCCGCCGCCGGCGCCCGGCATCGATTTCCATTGGCCGAGCAGCTCCGGCGCATCCGCGCGCTGCGGAGCCGTATCGTCCTGGAAGACGTTGGCGAAGTCGGCGTCGAGTTCTTCGCTGAGCCTCTCGCCGGTGCTCGACATGGTGCTGTCATAGAGGTCGCTTTGGCTGCCACTCTCCTCCGCCCCGCCGCCCGTCTCGCTGGCAAGGCCTGCCTCGTCGCGTTCGGACCGGTCTGGGCCGGAGCCTGCCTCCTCGGCCGATTGAAACTCCAGCAGCGGGTTCTTTTCGACTTCCTGGGCGATGAATTGGCCGAGTTCGAGATGCGTCATCTGAAGCAGCTGGATCGACTGCATCAGTTGCGGGGTCATGACCAGCGACTGTGACTGTCGCAAATGAAGGCTGGCGGACAAAGCCATGCAGACGCGAAACTCCCGTCAATTCTTCGGGCCGGTCTAGCGTGGACGGGCCATTTCTTAGTTGGCCCAAAAATTGCTTATTACTGGAATTTGGTCAAGCGCCGAGGCGTTGTGAAGCGGTAATTCGCCTGCACGCACGGTTACAGGCTGAAATTGTCGCCGAGATAAAGTCTGCGCACATCCGGATTGGTGACGATGTCATTGGCGCGCCCGTGGGTCAGCACTTCACCGGCATGGATGATATAGGCGCGGTCGATCAGCCCCAGCGTTTCGCGGACGTTGTGATCCGTGATCAGGACGCCGATGCCGCGCGAGGTCAGGTGCCGGACCAGCGCCTGGATATCGGCGACCGAGATCGGATCGACGCCCGCAAAGGGTTCGTCGAGCAGCATGAAGGTCGGGTCGGTTGCAAGGGCGCGGGCGATCTCGAGGCGGCGGCGTTCGCCGCCGGAAAGGGCGATGGCCGGTGATTTGCGCAAATGCGTGATCGAAAATTCGCCAAGCAGGTCGTTGAGCTTGCTTTCGCGCCGCTCGACATTCTTGTCGTGGATTTCGAGCACGGCGCGGATGTTTTCCTCCACCGTCAGCCCACGGAAGATCGAGGCTTCCTGCGGCAGGTAACCGACGCCGAGCCGCGCCCGGCGGTACATGGGCATGGTGGTGACGTCGTTGCCGTTGATCTCGATCGCTCCCTCGTCGACGGGGACCAATCCGGTGATCATGTAGAAGCAGGTCGTCTTGCCGGCGCCGTTCGGCCCAAGCAGACCGACCGCCTCGCCGCGGCGCACGACAAGCGAGACGCCGTTGACGACGCGCCGCGAGCGGTAGGATTTCGTCAGGCCGCGGGCGATCAGCGTGCCGTCATAGCGCGCCTTGTCGACCGTGCGCGCAGCAACGGCTGCCGCCGACGGTTTCTTGACCCGTTTGCGTTTGGGAAGAAAGGGGATCTGCACGTCCGAATCTTGCATCAATTCTGCTTGCGGGACTGCGGATCGAGCTGAATCTGCACGCGGCCGCCGCAGGCCTCGAGCTGGGCTTCGCCCGTATCCATTTGCACATTCAACTGGCAGCCGACGAAGACGTTCTTGCCCTCCGACAGCACGACCTTCTCGCCCTTGAGCACGATCGTCTGGTTGGTCAGGTTGACGAGGCCGGTATCGCCCGTGGCCTGTTGGGCGCCGGAGCTCAAGAACACCTTGTTGCTGACCTCGATCCGGTCGATATCGGCGTTGCCGCTGGTGATCGTCGCGCCTTCGGTCGCCTTGTAGAAGACGGTCATGTTGCCGGCCTGCAGCGTCGTCGTGCCCTGCACGACCTTCACATTGCCGGTGAAGATCGCCTTGCTTTCCGGATCCTTGATCTCGAGCTTGTCGCTCTCGATCTGGATCGGCTGGTCGTTGGAAAGCTGCATGCCCTTCATGCGGCTGGATGTGGCCTGCGCCAAGGCGCCGGAAGCAATGATCAAAGCGCCGAGCCCGGCGGCAGCCAGGGTGGCGGATACCTTAAAAGAAACGGTAGATGTGACCGACATGGGGGTGCACCAGGTCCTATTTGGCGTTCTTGCGGATGGCGCTGGGTTCGACATTGACCCGGACCATGCCTTCGAATGTTACAATACGTCCCTTATCTGTCATTCGCAGCGACTGCGCAATGATCGATCCGCCGTTCATGCTGATGGCAATCGGATGCTTGGTCTCCATTTCGCCGGCGTCGATATCCAGATATGCCGACTGGAAATCGGCATTGACGCCATTATTCATCGAAATAGTGAACGGCGCGTTCATATCGAGCGTATTTCCGCCGCGATCGTAAATGCCGCTCGTCGCGTCGACCGTCGCCACCAAAGTCTCGTTGACCGGCATCTCGGCGTGGATCTTCTCGAGCGTGATGATGTCCGGATTGGCAATGTCCTGCAGCGCCCGCTGGGCTTTCATGGAATAGCTGATATCCTGCCGGTTGCGGCCGGAAATCGCCGGATTCTGCATGACGATCTTGCCGTTTTCGATCGTCGCGGTTTCGAGCTGCAGTTCCTCCGGCAGAAAGGCGCGGATGAAGGAAATGGCCGCGAAGACGAGAGCGACGACGCCGGCCGCGAGCGGCAGGACGATCTTCAGGCGCTTCACCCGCGCGGAGTGTCGCGCCGCCGATGCATAGGCATCCACGGAGCTCGTGCCCGTATCGGCGACGATATCGGGAAAACGCGCTTGGTTCAGCATCAAGGGCCTGTTGGTTCCGTTCGGATCTTGCGATAGCCGCAAGATCCGCATTTACATGCAATGGCGTAGGTCACGGCGAATATGGTTATTTTGTTATCGTCCGGCAATGGAGCGGCAAAAAGTTTGAAGGGACTGCGAAAAACGCGGGCTTTCGACTTTCCTCCGTCGCCAGCCGCGCCTATCTAGCCTGCCACCGCGGGCGCAGATAGCATGTTCCTGAGGAAACTGACAGGACCCGCGCCAAGATTTGGGAGATGCCCATGGACGAACTCGCCGTTGCCGATCGCCGCAGCCTGCGCCGGAAGCTGAGCTTCTGGCGCTGGGCGGCGGCTGCCATCCTCGTTCTGGGCGGTTTCGCGCTCGTTGCCCTTTTGGGCTGGACGGAGGTCAGCGGACGGGCCCGCGAGCACGTTGCCCGCGTGACCGTGACGGGCGTCATCCAGGACGATCGGGAGCTGGTCGAGAGGCTGGAGAGCATTGCCGACAACAATTCCGCCAAGGCTCTGATCGTGACCATATCGTCGCCGGGTGGCACCACCTATGGCGGAGAGGTGCTCTACAAGGCGATCCGCAAAGTCGCAGCCAAGAAGCCGGTGGTCTCCGATGTCAGGACGCTTGCCGCCTCCGCCGGCTACATGATCGCGCTCGCCGGCGACCGCATCGTCGCCGGCGAAACCTCGATCACGGGCTCGATCGGCGTCATCTTCCAGTATCCGCAGGTCAAGGAACTGATGGACAAGGTCGGCGTGTCGCTGGAGTCGATAAAGTCGCGGCCGCTGAAGGCCGAGCCCTCGCCGTTCCACCCGCCCAGCCCCGAGGCAAGGGCGATGATCCAGACGATGATCGACGACAGTTACAACTGGTTCGTCGATCTCGTGGCCGAGCGGCGCAAGCTGCCGCGGCCGGAGGCGCTGGCGCTGGCAGACGGCCGGATCTTCACCGGGCGGCAGGCTCTCAGGGACAAACTCGTCGACACGATCGGTGGCGACGACGAGATCAGGGCATTTCTGGCCGAGCGCAAGGTGTCGAAGGACCTGCCCGTCGTCGATTGGAAGGATCCGGGCGGCTCCTTCCCCTTCGGGCTTTCGACGGTCGTATCCAATTGGCTCAAGCTGTTGGGATATGATGCTTTTCCGGCGATGAACGGGATCGAAAAGATTGGCGGCGACAAGTTGTTTCTTGACGGTCTTGTTTCGGTTTGGCAGGTTGATGCTCAATAAGGAAGGCTAGAAATGCCGCCCTGAGGCGAGATGGGGCCTCACCCATGCTCCGGGCGTCCGGTGAGGTCTTCCAAGCGTCACAAACATTCACAAAAAGCAAAAGACCAGGGGGCGAAAGTGATCAAGTCAGAACTGGTGCAGATTGTGGCCGCGCGCAATCCGCATCTCTATCACCGCGACGTTGAAAATATCGTCAATGCGGTCCTCGATGAGATCACTGACGCACTCGCGGCCGGAAACCGGGTCGAACTGCGCGGTTTCGGTGCCTTCTCGGTGAAGAACCGGCCATCGCGCTCGGGCCGCAATCCGCGCACTGGCGATTCCGTCTTCGTCGAGGAGAAATGGGTGCCGTTCTTCAAGACCGGCAAGGAGCTGCGCGAACGGCTCAATCCAGGTATGAACGGTCAGGATGAAGACTGAGCGAGAGGCGCAGCGACGACAGCGCCGTACGTTTTGAAAGCGGCGGTCGCCCCTCTCATTCCAACAGCGCACCGTGCCTGCCGCAGAGCATTCCGAGCCGGTGCCATAGCCGGAGCGGTGCATGTTCAAGAAAATCGTCAACATCGTCGTGCTCGTACCGCTCGGGGTGATCCTTGTCGCCTTGAGCGTCGCCAACCGACAGACCGTTACATTGTCGCTCAATCCCTTCGATCCGGCCGACAACGTGCTTTCCGTATCCGCGCCGTTTTTCCTCTTCCTATTTCTGGCGGTCGTCCTCGGCCTGTTCCTTGGGGCCGCCGTGGTTTGGTTCAGCCAGGGCAAGTACCGCCGCCGGGCGCGCAACGAGGCCCATGAGGCGCTGAAATGGCATCGCGAGGCTGAAAAGCACCGCAGCGAGGCCGAAAGGTTGGCGCAATCGAGCCTGCCGGCGCCGCAGAACTGACTGGCCGAGATGCGGGCGCGCTTCAGCCCGCCGGCTCGCCGCTGACGGCGAGGTTCAGATTGGCGAAGAACTGCTGCGCGAGCTTCTTGGCCGTCGAATCGATCAGGCGGGAGCCAAGCTGAGCGAGCTTGCCGCCGACTTCGGCCTTGACGTCGTAACGCAGCACCGTTTCGTCACTCGCTTCGGCAAGCATGACATCCGCGCCCCCCTTGGCAAAACCGGCGATGCCGCCCTTTCCCTCACCCGATATCCGGTAGCTTTCGGGCGGATTCAGGTTGGAGAGCATGACCGTGCCGTTGAAGGTCGCCGAAACCGGACCGATCTTGACCTTCACGACGGCCGTGAGTTCCGTCGGCGAGACCGCCTCGATCGCCTGGCAACCGGGAATGCACCGCTTCAAGATCTCGGGGTCGTTCAGGCATTGCCAAACCGCTTCCCGCCGTGCCGCGATCCGCTCCTCTCCGGTAATGTCCATAGAGCTTCCTCCCTTCTACTGTATGTGTCCCTAAATCGACCTCGATTTTAAGGACAAAGACATGCAGCAATTCAAAGTGCTACAGCGACCTTTGCGCGCCTGAGGCGCGCGACGCTGTAGTGAAGTCACCGATCTTCGCAGACCGGAAACGGCTTTGCCAAGAGCATCCGCGATGCTATTGCACGCACTGAGCAAGTCGCGCGTCCGTCCGGGCGCGCGGCCAGGGCACATTCCCTCTGCTGGCCGGGCAAAAGGGATGTGCCGGTGATCGAGCGAAATCCAAGGATCAGCGCGTGAAGGAAAAAGATCGGCGATCGAAGAACGCCTCGGTCACGGCGGCCAAGGGACGCGGCGCAGAGGCGCGTGGCGGTCGTCACGAGCAAAGGCATTCTTCGGCAAAGGGCGGTCCTCAGAAGGGCAAGGCCGGCGGGCTGCCGTCGCCAAAGGCGGCGCCGCAGAAATTGCCGCGTTCGGCCGCACAGGAGAGCACGCCGCCGCGCCGCGTGGAGCCGCGGAGCGGCGCGAAGCCGGCCGAGACGGTGCCGCTCATCCTCGAGACGCGGCCGACCGCCGGCTACCACCTGATCGACAGCGGCGACGGCGAGAAGCTGGAACAGTACGGGCCCTATCGCATCGTCCGGCCCGAAGCCCAGGCGCTGTGGCCGAAGGCGCTGCCCTCTGGCGTCTGGGAAAAGGCGGATGCGATCTTCACCGGCGACACCGACGAGGATGGCATGGGCCGTTGGCGTTTCCCGCAGGAAGCGCTCGGGGAAACCTGGCCGATGCAGCTTCTCGACACGGATTTTCTCGGCCGATTCACCTCGTTCCGGCATGTCGGGGTTTTCCCCGAACAGCTTGCCCACTGGTCGTGGATGAAAGACCAGGTCGCGTCGGCCGGCCGGCCGCTGAAGGTGCTCAACCTCTTCGGCTATACCGGCGTCGCCTCGCTGATCGCGGCGAAGGCCGGCGCGGAGGTGGCCCATGTCGATGCTTCCAAGAAGGCAATCGGCTGGGCACGCGAGAACCAAGCCATGGCGCGCGCCGAGAAACTGCCGATCCGCTGGATCTGCGACGACGCCATGAAGTTTATCCAGCGCGAGGAGCGACGCGGCAGCCGCTACGACATCATTCTGACCGACCCGCCCAAGTTCGGCCGCGGTCCGAACGGCGAGGTCTGGCAGCTCTTCGACCATCTGGCGGCGATGCTCGACATCTGCCGCGAAATCCTGTCTGAGGATGCTCGCGGCCTGGTGCTCACCGCCTATTCGATCCGCGCCAGCTTCTATTCGATCCACGAGCTCATGCGCGAGACGATGCGGGGGCGCGGCGGCCGGGTGGAATCGGGCGAGCTTATCATCCGCGAGGGCGGTCTCGACGGCACGGCGCCCGGTCGGGCGCTGTCCACCTCCCTCTTCAGCCGCTGGGTACCCAAATGAATTCTGACAGAAGCGATCACGGCACGCCGCGCGTCGGCCAGGTCAAGGAGGTCACCAGCCTCACCAATCCGATCATCAAGGATATCCGCGCGCTCTCCCAGAAGAAGCATCGCGACGAGACGCGCTCCTTCATGGCCGAAGGGCTGAAGCTGGTGATCGATGCGCTCGATCTCGGCTGGAAGATCAAGACGCTCGTCTATGCCAAGGCGGCCAAAGGCAAACCGCAGGTCGAGCAGATAGCGGCAAAGGCGGTGGCAAAGGGCGGGCTCGTCCTCGAGGTCAGCGAGAAGGTGATCTCGACGATCACCCGCCGCGACAACCCGCAGATGGTGGTCGGCATCTTCGAGCAACGCTACCGGCCGCTGAAGGATATCCGCCCTCAGGAGGGCGAGACCTACGTGGCGCTCGACCGGGTGCGCGATCCCGGCAATCTCGGCACGATCATCCGAACCGCCGACGCCGCCGGAGCGTCCGGCATCATCCTGGTCGGCGAGACCACCGATCCCTTCTCGCTCGAAACGGTGCGCGCAACGATGGGCTCGGTCTTCGCCTTGCCGATCGCGCGGGCCAGTGCCGAGGAGTTCGTCCGCTGGCAGAAGTCGGCCGGCGTCCAGGTGGTGGCGACGCATCTGGCGGGCTCCGTCGACTATCGCACCATAGACTACCGGTCGAAGCCGGTCGTCCTGCTGATGGGCAACGAGCAAGCAGGCCTGCCCGTCGAGCTCGCTCGCGAAGCCGGCGCACTGGCGCGCATTCCGCAAGCGGGCCGGGCCGACTCGCTCAATCTGGCGATTGCCACCGGCATCATGCTGTTCGAGGCGCGCCGCCATCTTCTTTCATTGGATGAGCGCTGATGAGTGAACGCAACACCCTTTTTTCCCGGCCGCTGCCGATCGCGCTTTTCATTCTCGTCGCGCTCGTTGCCGACCAGGCGATCAAGTATCTGGTGGAAGCCTTCCTGCCCTTCCAGGAGGCGGTGTCGGTCATCCCGATGCTCGCGCTCTACCGCACCTATAATTACGGCGTCGCCTTCTCGATGCTCTCCGGCATGGAAGGCTGGTTCATCGTCGGTATTCGTCTCGCCGTCGTCACTTTCGTGCTCTGGCTGTGGCGCCGCACTCCGAAGGACCGCTTCTTCGCCCATCTCGGCTATGCGATGATCATTGCCGGCGCGCTCGGCAACCTCGTCGACCGGCTGCTCTTCGGCTATGTCATCGACTACATCCTGTTCCACACCGCCACCTGGTCCTTCGCCGTCTTCAATCTCGCCGACAGTTTCATCACCGTCGGGGCCGGTGCGATCATTCTGGACGAGCTGTTGCAGGCGAAAAAACCGCGGTCGCTAAAACTTTAGACGTCCGTTGAAGCCATTCGGAAGGCTTGCCATGCCAGGTTGAAGGCATGAGCGAGCTTCCATCGGTCAAGCATCGGAACCAAGCCGGCTCGGGCGCGCGATCCGGAGCGGCTGGAATCACGTTCTCGAAGGCGACTACGCTCGGTGGTGGCTTGCGGCCGGCGATCGGCGGCGAAGCATCCGTCGGGCGACTTCTCCTTGCGCTCGCCGGCCTCGCTGCTGCGGGCGTTCTGCTGGTCGTCGGCGCGCGCGCCGATCTTTATCTGCTGCCGGTCCTTGCGGCCCTCAGTGCCCTTGTTGGCGGCTTTCTGCTGCTCTCCAGCCATGGCACGGCCTCCGGGCAGGTTCCGGAGGCGGGCAGGGCCGCAGCCGATGCGCTGTGTTCCGAGACGGCGAAGCTGCTTTCGACGATCCATGACGCGCTGGGCGACATTGCTCTCGTCCGCGGCATGGACGGCAGGATCGTCCAGGCGAACCGGGTGTTCACGCGAATGTGCGGGCGAGCCGACGTGCGGGGGCTGACCTGCTCCTCGCTGGGCCTCGAGTTCGAAACGCGGCCGGATCCCGACCGTTTCATCGTCCGCTTGGCGACGCCGGCGGGCTTGCGCCTTTTCGATTGGCACGATGTCGTGATCCGCGCCCCGGCAACCGGCCGGCTGATGCGCCACAGCATCGCCCGCGACATAACGGAGGAAGCGCAGGCGGCACGCCGGCGGGAGGAGGCGCGGCAGCGCGCCGAAGAGGCGAGCCAGGCGAAATCGCGGCTGCTTGCGACCGTCACGCATGAGATCCGCACGCCGCTTTCCGGCATTCTCGGCATGAGCCATCTGCTCGCCCAGACGAAAC
Source organism: Sinorhizobium fredii (assembly GCF_002944405.1). NCBI lineage: Bacteria > Pseudomonadati > Pseudomonadota > Alphaproteobacteria > Hyphomicrobiales > Rhizobiaceae > Ensifer > Ensifer fredii. The sequence goes on from NZ_CP024307.1 coordinate 397,627, forward strand.
TGTCGGCCGAGCAGCGGAACTATCTTGCCGACATGCAGCAGTCGGGCCACGCCCTGGTGCAACTGGTCGAGGACCTGATCGACTTCTCCTCGCTCTCGGCTGGGCGCTTTCAATTGCATCCGTCCGGGCAAGACCTGCGCCTCGTCATCGAGAACGTCGTGGAGATGCTCTCGCATCGTGCCCATGAGAAAGGCATCGAAATCGGCGCCGCGATCGATGCGAGTGTGCCGCGCTGCGTGGCCTTCGATGCGGCGCGGCTGCGGCAGGTGCTGTTCAACGTTATCGGCAATGCCGTGAAATTCACCGAGACCGGCGGCGTCCTCGTCACGGCCGGCTTCGAAGCGGGGATCGTCCGCATCCGCGTCGACGACAGCGGCCTCGGCATGTCGGCCGACGAACTGGCGCGTGTCTTCGATGAGTTCGAACAGGCCGGCGACGACGCCCAGCGCTCCAAGGGAACGGGTCTCGGTTTGGCGATATCCCGCCGCATCATGGAGGCTTTCGGCGGCAGCCTGACCGCGTCGAGCATCGCGGGAGAGGGAAGCCGCTTCGATATTCGCTTCCCGGTCGCTGGAGCCGGTTCGGCGGCTCAGCCCCGCCGCGGTGTCCTTGCCGACACCCATGTACTCTTGCTCGCTCCCGACGGTCCTGCTTCGACGGCGCTTGCGGCGACGATCGAGACGCTCGGCGGCAAGTGCCACCGTGCCGGAACCCTCTCGGCCGCGCGCGCTGTCGCAGCCGACGCGCTCGCCGATCGCTTGCCGCTGACGGATATTATCGTCGATCACCGCCATGCGGCGCAGTTGCGCGAACTCCTCTCCCTGGAGCCGGCGCTCGGGCGGCAGCGATTGCGCAAGACCTGCCTGATCAGCCCCGAAGAGCGCAGCAGCCATCCGCTCAGCAGGATGGGCGGCTACGAGGCCTGGCTGATACGCCCCTTGCGGGAGAAATCGCTGGTCGAGGTGTTGCTCGGCCGCATGACGGGCATCGAAAGGCGCGACGGGATCAACGACAACAGGCCGATCCTGAGGGCGGAGCCGCCGAAGGCGGCAACGGTCCGAGATCACGGCCGCCCGGTGCTGCTCGCCGAGGACGATCCGGTGAACGCCCTGATCCTGCGGAAAATGCTCGAAGGAGCCGGGCACGCCGTCCACCCTGTTGGCGATTTCGCCGCGCTCGAGGCCGTGTTGCGAGAGAAGGGTGCCCCGGCGCTCATCGTGACGGACGTCAACATGCCGGGCGGCGACGGTCTTGCCCTGCTGCGGCGCCTTCGCGCGGAGGAAGCGCCCGGAACGGGACGTCGCCTGCCGGTGATCGTTCTGACCTCCGACGTCCGCAGCGATCTTCATCGGCTGTTGCTTGCGGCCGGCGTCGACGCCGTTCTCACAAAGCCGGTCGAACCGCAGCAGTTCCTCAATGAAGTCGCTCGGCTGCTTGGGGTCGGGCAAGCCTAGCCGCCGCGCGGCATTGTCCCGCCTCGGGGTTGTCTTGCGTTTTCGTGTCACTATGTTGTTGCAGAAACGTGGTCTAAGCCCGACGGACACTGACGATTCGGGATGACACGGCATGACGATCGACCTTCTGGATTCGACGAGCGTGGTTGACACTTCACAGGCTTGCGTCCGCAAGACGATTGCGGCACCGGCAACCGATGTTCTCGGCCGTATCGCCAATCTCGAAACGCGCCTTGCCCGTACGGCCGCGGAGATCGATGCGGCGCAGGCGGTACGCTACCGGGTTTTCGTCGAGGAGATGAAGGCGCAGGTGGCGCCCGAAGCAGAACGGCGCAAACGCGATGTCGACGGCTGGGATGCGATCTGCGACCACCTGCTCGTCCTCGACACGTCGATCGAAGGCGATGCCGAGGAGCAGATCGTCGGCACCTATCGCCTGCTGCGCCAGGAGGTTGCCGTGCGCGCGGGCGGCTTCTATTCGGCCTCCGAGTTCGCGATCGGCGATCTTCTCGCCCGGCATCCGGACAAGCGCTTCATGGAACTCGGCCGATCCTGCGTGTTGCCGGAGTACCGGACCAAGCGCACGGTGGAACTGCTCTGGCAGGGCAATTGGGCCTATGCGCTGAGGCACGGCATCGACGCCATGTTCGGCTGCGGTTCGCTTCCGGGCGTGGTTCCGGCGGAGCACGCGTTGGCGCTCTCCTTCCTGCACCACAATATTCTGGCTCGCGACGAATGGGCGGTCGCCGCCCGGCCGGAGCTCTATCGCACGATGGATCTGATGCCGTCCGAGGCGGTTAATCCGAAAAAGGCGCTTGCGGCCCTGCCGCCGCTGATCAAGGGCTATATGCGGCTTGGTGCCATGGTCGGCGACGGTGCCGTGGTCGATCACGCTTTCCGCACGACAGACGTGCTGATCGTTCTGCCGATCAGCAATATTTCCGGTCGCTATCTCAACTACTACGGTGCCGACGCGGGACGTTTTTCTTCATCCGTCTCCTGATCTCCCCATCACGCCGATCGTTCAAGAAGATCATGCTCGGCGAAGCCATGCCTTTTACGTCGCAGTTTAACCGTTAACCACTTATTAAGTGTATGTTTGACTTCTAACATAATGAGACGGAAATATATCCTCGTGGTTGGATCTCAATTTCATTACGAAGCGGTGTAAAAAAGAAGGGGGCAACCGCCGCTGCGGCTGGAGGGAGCCGCGATCGCGGAAAGTTCCGTATTTTTGATGACGTAAGCTGTAGGTTGGCCACAATGTATTGAGCCCACTTCCTTCTCAAGAAGTGGGCTCTTGTTTTATTTGGAGACTTTGTACCGTTACTGTACAGATTCACAAATGCGCTTGACTACGACAAGGTGGGCCGTGCCGAAACGGCGCATCCGCCCCGTCAGGTCCCGGCATTGTAGGCGGCGATTGCGGCCAGGTTAACGATGTCGGAGTCCTTGGCCGACATGGAGACGATCTGCACCGACTTGTCGAAGCCGACGAGCAGCGGGCCGATGACCGTCGAACCGCCCAGCTCCTGGAGCATCTTGGTGGAGATCGAGGCCGAGTGGAAGGCGGGCATCACCAGCACGTTGGCGGTGCCGGAAAGCCGGCAGAACGGATATTGCTCCATCACCCGGTGATTGAGCGCCACGTCGGCGGCCATTTCGCCGTCATATTCGAAGTCGACACGGCGGCGGTCGAGTATCTTCACGGCCTCGCGCACCCGCTCGGAGCGCTCGCCCGACGGATGGCCGAAGGTCGAATAGGCCAGCATCGCGACGCGCGGCACGTAGCCGAGCCGCTTGGCGAGGCCGGCGGCCTCCTCGGCAATATCGGCCAGTTCCTCGGCCGACGGCATGTCGTGCACGGCGGTGTCGGCGACGAGCACGGTGCGGCCGCGGCAGAGCGCGATCGAGACGCCGATCACCCGGTGGCCGGGCTTTGCGTCGATGCAGCGGCGGACGTCCTCGAGCGCCGTCGAATAATTGCGCGTAAGACCGGTGACCATGCCGTCGGCATCGCCAAGCGCGACCATCGAGGCGGCGAAGTGGTTGCGGTCGTTGTTGATCAGCCGCTGCACGTCGCGGAAGAGATATCCCTTGCGCTGCAGGCGGGCATAGAGGAAGTCGGTATAGGCGCCGACACGTTTCGACAGGCGGGCATTGACGATCTGGATGCCCGGTCGGTCGAGGTCAATGCCTTCCCGCTCGGCGGTTTCGCGCATCTGCTCCTCGCGTCCGAGCAGGATGGCCGTGCCGAGCTGCTGGTTCGCATAGGCGATGGCCGAGCGCATCATCTGCACTTCCTCGCCCTCGGCGAAGACGATGCGTTTCGGCTGGCGGCGGACGCGCTCGTAGATGCGCTGCAGCGTCGATGCGATCGGATCGCGCCGGGCCGAAAGCTGCTGCCCGTAGGCATTGAGATCGGTGATCGGCTTGCGCGCGACGCCCGTCTCCATGGCTGCCTTCGCGACCGCCATCGGGATCGCCGAGATCAGGCGCGGATCGAAGGGCACCGGAATTATGTACTGCGCTCCGAAGCGCGGCCGGTTGCCCTGGTAGGCGGCGGCGACGTCGTCCGGCACGTCTTCCTTGGCGAGGCTGGCAAGCGCTTCCGCCGCGGCGATCTTCATCGCGTCGTTGATCGTCGAGGCGCGCACGTCGAGCGCGCCGCGGAAGATATAGGGGAAGCCGAGGACGTTGTTGACCTGGTTCGGATAATCGGAGCGGCCGGTCGCGACGATTGCATCGTCGCGAATCTGGGCGACCTCTTCCGGGGTGATTTCCGGATCCGGATTGGCCATGGCGAAGATGATCGGCTTCGGAGCGAGCGAGCGCACCATATCGGGTGACAGCGCGCCCTTTGCCGAGAGTCCGAAGAACACGTCGGCGCCCTCGACCGCCTCGGCCAGCGTCCGGCGATCGGTCTCGACCGCATGCGCCGACTTCCACTGGTTCATGCCTTCGGTGCGGCCCTTGAAGATCACGCCCTTGGTGTCGCAGAGGATGATGTTTTGCGGATTGAAGCCCATCGCCTTGATCAGCTCGATGCAAGCGATGGCGGCCGCACCGGCGCCGTTGCAGACGAGCTTGGTCGTCTTGAAGTCGCGCCCGGTCAGCGTCAGCGCATTGATGAGACCGGCGGCGGCGATGATCGCCGTGCCGTGCTGGTCGTCATGGAACACCGGAATGTCCATGACCTCGCGCAGTCGTTGCTCGATGATGAAACAGTCCGGTGCCTTGATGTCCTCGAGATTGATGCCGCCGAAGGAGGGACCGAGGAAGCGCACGCAGTTGATAAATTCGTCGACATTCTCGGTATCGACCTCGAGGTCGATCGAATCGACATCGGCGAAACGCTTGAAGAGCACCGACTTGCCCTCCATCACCGGCTTCGAGGCAAGCGCCCCCAAATTGCCGAGGCCGAGGATCGCCGTGCCATTCGAAATAACCGCCACCATGTTGCCGCGCGCCGTGTAGTCATAGGCCGTCGCCGGATCCTCGGCGATTGCCTTGACGGGAACGGCGACACCCGGCGAATAGGCGAGCGACAGGTCGCGCTGCGTCGCCATCGGTTTCGTCGGCGAGATCTCCAGCTTGCCGGGACGACCCTGGGAATGGAAGTCGAGTGCTTCCTGTTCAGTCACGCTCGTCCTCGTGCGGTCGGACTTGTCGGTAGCCGGCATGTTTCCTCAACCTCCTGTGGGCGACCCTTTCGATCAGCCTCTTTGTTGTTGTCGTCTATAAATGCTTGCGGATAGTGTGACATCTCTTTTTTTGGAACAATCATGAATTTCATGCCTGACGCATCGAGCCGCACGGGCGACGTCCTTTCCGTGTCCGATCTGGCGAGCGAGGAGAGCCGCTCCACTGCCACGCCGATGATGGAGCAGTTCATCGAGATCAAGGCGAACAATCCGGATTCGCTGTTGTTCTACCGGATGGGCGATTTCTACGAGCTGTTCTTCCAGGATGCGGTGGAAGCCTCGCGCGCGCTTGGCATTACGCTTACCAAACGCGGCCAGCATCTGGGCCAGGACATCCCGATGTGCGGGGTGCCGGTGCACGCCGCCGACGACTACCTGCAGAAGCTCATCGCGCTCGGCTTCCGGGTCGCCGTCTGCGAGCAGGTGGAGGACCCCGCCGAAGCCAAGAAGCGCGGCGGCAAATCGGTGGTGCGCCGCGACGTCGTGCGGCTGGTGACGCCGGGGACGATCACCGAGGACAAGCTGCTCTCGCCCTCGGAAACCAATTATCTGATGGCGCTCGCCCGCATCCGCAGCGGCTCGGATCCGGCCTACGCGCTCGCCTGGATCGACATTTCCACCGGCATTTTCCGTCTTGCCGAGACGGCCGAGAGCCGGCTGCTCGCCGACATCCTGCGCGTCGAGCCGCGCGAGCTGATCCTGCCGGATACCGTCTTCCACGATCCGGAACTGCGCCCGGTCTTCGACGTGCTCGGCCGGGTGGCGGTGCCGCAGCCGGCGGTCCTCTTCGACAGTGCCACGGCGGAAGGCCGGATCGGCCGGTACTACGGCGTAAAGACCCTGGACGGCTTCGGCACCTTCTCGCGCGCCGAACTTGCCGCCGCTTCCGCCGCGATCTCCTATGTCGAGAAGACGCAGCTCGCAGAACGACCGGCGCTCGGCATCCCGGAGCGGGAGAGCGCCGCCTCGACCCTCTTCATCGACCCGGCAACCCGCGCCAATCTGGAACTCGTCAAGACGCTGTCCGGCTCCCGCGACGGTAGCCTGTTGAGAGCCCTCGACCGCACAGTCACCAGCGGCGGCGCGCGGTTGCTCGCCGAGCGGCTGATGTCGCCGCTCACCGACCCGGAGCGGATCAATCACCGTCTCGATTCGATCGAGGTCCTTATCGACCAGCCAAGCTTCGCCATGGACGTCCGCGACGCCTTGCGGCGCGCGCCGGACATGCCGCGGGCCCTTTCTAGGCTCGCGCTCGGCCGCGGCGGCCCGCGCGACCTCGGCGCCATTCAGGCGGGACTTCGGGCCGCGGCGGCGACCTCGGCGCTGCTTGCGGAGGCGCGGCTTTCGTCGGAGCTTACCGAAGCGCAAGCCGCGCTCGCCGCCTTGCCGGCAGCCCTGCTGGAGCGCCTCGATTCAATGCTTGCCGAAGACTTGCCGCTTCTGAAGCGGGACGGCGGCTTCCTGCGCGAAGGGGCAAGCGGCGAACTCGACGAGATGCGGGCGCTGCGCGACCAGTCGCGTCGCGTCATTGCCGGCTTGCAGCTCCAATACTGCGAAGAGACCGGCATCAAGTCGCTGAAGATCAAGCACAACAATGTGCTCGGCTATTTCATCGAGGTGACGGCCGGCAATGCCGGCGCCATGACCGACACCGATGCCGGCCGCGCCCGTTTCATCCATCGCCAGACCATGGCGAATGCGATGCGCTTCACCACCACGGAACTTGCCGAGCTCGAGACGAAGATCGCCAATGCCGCCGATCGGGCGCTGGCGATCGAGCTCGCGGCCTTCGAGGCGATGGCCCGCGAGGTCGTCGCCGAGGCCGACGCGATCAAGGCGGCGGCGCTGGCGCTCGCGACGCTCGACGTCTCGGCCGGGCTTGCCGTGCTTGCCGAGGAACAGAACTATGCACGGCCGCTCGTCGATCACTCGCGGATGTTTTCGATCGACGGCGGACGCCACCCGGTCGTCGAGCAGGCGCTCAGGCGCCAGGCGGCCAATCCTTTCGTCGCCAATGGCTGCGACCTGTCGCCTCCGGACGGTCCGGAGGCCGGCGCCATCTGGCTGCTCACCGGTCCGAACATGGGCGGCAAGTCGACCTTCCTGCGCCAGAACGCGCTGATCGCCATCATAGCGCAGATGGGCTCCTTCGTGCCCGCCAACGCTGCCCATATCGGCATTGTCGACCGGCTGTTCTCACGGGTCGGCGCCTCGGACGATCTCGCCCGCGGCCGCTCGACCTTCATGGTCGAGATGGTCGAAACGGCGGCGATCCTCAACCAGGCGACCGACCGCTCGCTCGTCATCCTCGACGAGATCGGCCGCGGCACCGCGACTTTCGACGGCCTGTCGATCGCCTGGGCGGCGGTCGAGCATCTGCACGAGGTCAATCGCTGCCGCGGGCTCTTCGCCACCCATTTCCATGAACTGACGGTGCTGTCGGAAAAGCTCGGGCGGCTCTCCAATGCGACGATGCGGGTCAAGGAATGGGATGGCGACGTGATCTTCCTGCACGAGGTCGGCCCGGGCGCGGCCGACCGATCCTACGGCATTCAGGTCGCCCGCCTTGCCGGGCTTCCCGCCTCCGTCGTCGCGCGGGCGAGGGACGTGCTTGCCAAGCTTGAGGATGCCGACCGCAAGAATCCGGCGAGCCAGTTGATCGACGACCTGCCGCTCTTCCAGGTGGCGGTCAGGCGCGAAGAGGCGGCGAGGGCCTCCGGCCCCTCCAGGGTCGAAGAGGCGCTAAGGGCGCTCAATCCCGACGACATGACGCCGCGCGACGCATTGGATGCGCTCTACGCCTTGAAAAAGGACCTCGCCGGCCGCTGACTTGAGAGGCGCGTCTCGACGCGCCCGGGCCGTTGCGCAGCGCCCCGATTTTCCCTGTCAATCGACCGGCAAAAAGGCTATACAGCGCCGCGTGCCTTTTCACGAGGGCATGCGGTAGTGCTTGAAATGCTGCATGATTCCGGCGCTTGCACATGCAGCGAACCATTACGATCAGTCGGACAGGACGCCTCCCGGCACTAAATGGCCAAACACGAAACTTCCTTCCCTGAAATTCTCGACGTCGCCGCACTTCGGGCCAAGTGCGGCTTCATCGCCTCGGCCCATGCCGAGCAGCGCGAGCCGATGCGCCGCGCGCTTCTCGCCGCCTTCAAGGAGGCGAACAATGCAGGCCGAGCCAAGGCGCGCGAACTGCTTGCCGTCGACGGGGCCGGCATCAAATGCGCCGAGCGCATATCCTGGCTGCAGGATCAACTGATCACCGTGCTGCACGATTTCGTGCTGAACGAGGTGTTCGACGCCGCCCATGCGCCGGCGGCTTCCCGGCTCGCCGTGACCGCGGTCGGCGGCTATGGCCGCGGCACCCTGGCGCCGGGCTCGGACATAGACCTGCTCTTCCTGTTGCCGCCCAAAAAGGCGGTCTGGGCGGAGCCTGCCATCGAATTCACACTCTACGTCCTGTGGGACCTCGGCTTCAAGGTCGGCCATGCGACGCGCACCATCGACGAATGCATCCGACTGTCGCGCGCCGACATGACGATCCGCACGGCGATCCTCGAATGCCGCTATATTTGCGGTTCCGAGGCGCTGGCTGGCGAACTCGAGCAGCGCTTCGATCACGAGATCGTCCGCAACACTGGCCCCGAATTCATCGCTGCCAAGCTCGCCGAACGCGACGGGCGCCACCGCAAGGCGGGCGACACCCGCTATCTCGTCGAGCCGAACGTCAAGGAGGGCAAGGGGGGCTTACGCGATCTGCACACGCTGTTCTGGATCGCCAAGTATTTCTACCGGGTTAAGGATCCGGCCGACCTCGTCAAGCTCGGCGTCCTGTCGCGGCAGGAATACAAGCTTTTCCAGAAATCGGACGATTTCCTCTGGGCAGTTCGCTGCCACATGCACTTCCTGACCGGAAAGGCGGAGGAACGCCTGTCCTTCGACATCCAGCGCGAGATTGCCGAAGCGCTCGGCTATCACGACCATCCGGGCCTCTCGGCCGTCGAACGCTTCATGAAGCATTACTTCCTCGTCGCCAAGGACGTCGGCGATCTCACCCGCATCTTCTGCGCCGCGCTCGAGGACCAGCAGGCCAAGGATACGCCGGGGATCTCGGGCGTCTTCAGCCGCTTCCGGCACCGCACGCGCAAGATTGCCGGTACGCTCGATTTCGTCGACGATGGCGGCCGCATCGCGCTCGCAAGCCCGGACGTCTTCAAACGGGATCCGATCAACCTGCTGCGCCTGTTCCATATTGCCGATATCCACGGGCTGGAGTTCCATCCGAACGCGCTGAAGCAGGTGACCCGTTCGCTCGGCCTGATCACCCCGCATTTGCGCGAAAGCGACGAGGCCAACCGGCTGTTCCTGTCGATCCTCACCTCGCGCCGCAATCCGGAACTGATCCTGAGGCGCATGAACGAGTCGGGCGTGCTCGGCCGGTTCATCCCGGATTTCGGCAAGATCGTCTCGATGATGCAGTTCAACATGTATCATCACTACACGGTGGACGAGCACCTCTTGCGCACGGTCGACGTGCTGTCGCGGATCGATCGCGGCCTCGAGGAGGAAGCGCACCCGCTGACGGCCATGCTGATGCCCGGCATCGAGGATCGCGAGGCGCTCTACGTCGCCGTGCTGCTGCACGACATCGCCAAGGGCCGGCCCGAGGACCATTCGGTCGCCGGCGCCAAGGTTGCCCGCAAGCTCTGCCCGCGTCTCGGCCTGTCGCCGAAGCAGACCGAGACGGTGGTCTGGCTGGTCGAGGAACATCTGACCATGTCGATGGTCGCGCAGACCCGCGACCTCAATGACCGCAAGACCATCCTCGACTTCGCCGAGCGCGTGCAATCGCTCGAGCGCCTGAAGATGCTGCTCATCCTGACCGTCTGCGACATCCGGGCGGTCGGCCCCGGCGTCTGGAACGGCTGGAAGGGGCAGTTGCTGCGCACGCTCTATTACGAAACCGAGCTTCTTCTCTCCGGCGGCTTCTCGGAACTGTCGCGCAAGGAGCGGGCAAAGCACGCCGCCCATATGCTTGCAGACGCGCTCAAGGACTGGTCGAAGAAGGAGCGGGACGCCTATGTCCGGCTTCACTACCAGCCCTATCTCCTGACCGTGGCGCTCGAGGATCAGGTGCGGCACGCCGAATTCATCCGCGAGGCGGATAAGGCCGGCAAGACCCTGGCGACGATGGTGCGCACCCATCATTTCCATGCCATCACCGAGATCACCGTGCTTTCGCCGGACCATCCGCGGCTGCTGACGGTCATCGCCGGCGCCTGCGCCGCCGCGGGCGCCAACATCGTAGACGCGCAGATCCATACGACCTCGGATGGCCGGGCGCTGGATACGATCCTCGTCAACCGGGAGTTCTCGGTCGACGAGGACGAGATGCGGCGCGCGGCGAGCATCGGCAAGCTGATCGAGGACGTGCTCTCCGGCCGCAAGCGGCTGCCGGAGGTGATCGCCAGCCGCACCCGGGCGAAGAGGCGCAGCAAGGCCTTCACGGTGACGCCGGAGGTGACGATCAGCAATACGCTGTCGAACAAGTTCACCGTCATCGAGGTCGAGGGCCTCGACCGGACCGGCCTGCTTTCCGAGATCACCGCGGTGCTTTCCGACCTCTCGCTCGATATCGCCTCGGCCCATATCACCACTTTCGGCGAGAAGGTCATCGACACCTTCTATGTGACCGACCTGGTCGGCGCGAAGATCATCAATGAGAACCGGCAGAGTAACATTGCCGCGCGCCTCAAGGCAGTGCTGGCCGGCGAGGTCGACGAGGCGCGCGAGCGCATGCCCTCCGGCATCATCGCTCCCGCCCATCCGCCGCGGACGTCGCAGGCTTCCAGAACGACAAAAGCCGAAACATGAGCCTCGTCAAGAAATTCGCAACCGTCGGCGGCGCGACGCTCGGAAGCCGCGTCTTCGGCTTCGTGCGCGAGACCTTCATGGCGGCCGCCCTCGGCACCGGACCGGTCGCCGACGCTTTCAACACGGCCTTCCGGCTCCCCAACACCTTTCGCCGGCTTTTCGCCGAGGGTGCGTTCAACTCGGCTTTCGTGCCGCTCTTCGCCAAGGAGATCGAGGCGCGCGGCATGGACGGCGCCCGCCGCTTCTCCGAAGAAGTCTTCGGCGTGCTCTTCACCGTCCTATTGTTTCTGACGATCGCCATGGAACTGGCGATGCCGTTTATCGTGGGCGAACTGATCGCTCCCGGTTTCGCCGACGATCCGGCGAAATTCGCAAGCACCGTCACCTTCGCGACGATCATGTTCCCGTATCTCGCCTGCATGTCGCTGGCGGCGATGATGGCGGGCATGCTCAATTCGCTGCACCGCTATTTCGCCGCGGCGATCGCGCCGGTGTTCCTCAACTTCATCCTGATCGGCGCGCTTGCCTATGCCTGGTATAGCGGCCAGGACGCGGTTGCCGTCGGCTACAGCCTCTCCTGGGGCGTCATGGCGGCCGGCCTCGTCCAGCTGGCGATCGTCTGGATCGCCGTCCGCAACGCCGGCATCCGGATCGGCTTCCGCCGTCCGCGCCTGACCGCCAATGTCCGGCGCCTGCTGGTGCTGGCGCTGCCGGCGGCGATCACCGGCGGCATCACCCAGATCAACCTGCTGATCAACACCAATATCGCCTCGGCGCAGGAAGGGGCGGTTTCGTCGCTCGTCTATGCGGACCGCATCTACCAGCTTCCGCTCGGCGTCGTCGGCATCGCCGTCGCAACCGTGCTCCTGCCGGAACTGTCGCGGGCGCTGCGCGCCGGCAATCTCAACGAGGCGTCGAACCTCCAGAACCGCTCCGTCGAGTTCACCCTGTTCCTGACGCTGCCGGCGGCCGCGGCGCTGCTCGTCATGTCGGAGCCGATCGTCCGGCTGCTCTTCGAACGCGGCAAGTTCTCGCCCGAATCGACCGTCGTCGTCGGGCATATCCTGGCGATCTACGGTCTCGGCCTGCCGGCCTTCGTGCTGATCAAGGCCTTCATCCCGGGCTTCTTCGCGCGCGAGGACACGCGCACGCCGATGATCTTCGCTGCGATCTCGGTGGCGGTGAACGTGTCCTTGGCGCTGACGCTGTTTCCCTCGCTCGGCGCCAGCGGCATCGCCACCGCCGAGATCGTCGCCGGCTGGGTGAACGCCCTCCTGCTCTTTGCGACGCTCGCCTGGCGCGGCCACTGGGGCCGCGACATTCCGCTACTCACCCGCATTCCGCGCCTTGTGATCGCCGCCGCGATCATGGCGGCGGCGCTCCACTACGCCATCCAGTGGCTGGCCTTCCCGCTTTCCTCCGCCGCGCCACTGGCGATCCGCGCCGCAACCGTCTGCGGCCTGGTGGCGGTTGCGATGTCGATCTATTTCGCCGCCGCCTTTGGGCTTGGCGGCGCCAGCCTGGGGATGATACGCCGCAGCTTGAAGCGCAAAGCTGTTCCGGCGGCTGCCTCGAGGGCGGGTGAGGAGAACGGCGAGCCATGAGGCAGACCATTGCCCGGGTCGCCATTCTCGTCCCGGACTATGTCGAGGGCATCGCCTTCTATTGCGGTCGCTTGGGCTTCGATCTGATCGAGGACACCGATCTAGGCGGCGGCAAGCGCTGGGTGCTGGTGCGGCCGAAAGGCGCGACCGAAACGGCGCTGCTCATCGCCAAGGCCGAGGGCGATCGGCAGAAGGCGGCGATCGGCAATCAGACCGGCGGCCGCGTCGGCTTCTTCCTCTTCACCGACGACTTTGCCCGCGACCATGCGACGATGCTTGCCGCCGGCGTCGAATTCCTCGAGACGCCGCGCCATGAGGCCTACGGCATTGTCGCCGTCTTCACCGATCCGTTCGGCAATCGTTGGGACCTCCTGCAACCCGCCTCTTGATTGCATTTGGCGCGCCGTGCATAAGCGCGGCGATATCAATTGGTGGGCCCTCCACAAGCCCGATGAGGACGACATGAACGAATTCAGGCCGCTCGTATTTTCCGGCGTTCAACCGACCGGCAATCTGCATCTCGGCAATTATCTCGGCGCGATCCGAAAATTCGTCGCCCTGCAGGAGAACAACGACTGCATCTATTGCGTCGTCGACCTGCACTCCATCACCGCGCAGCTGGTGCATGACGACCTGCCGGGTCAGATCCGCTCGATCGCGGCCGCCTTCGTCGCCTCGGGCATCGATCCCGAGAAGCATATCGTCTTCAACCAGTCGGCGGTGCCGCAGCATGCGGAGCTTGCCTGGATCTTCAACTGCGTCGCCCGCATCGGCTGGATGAACCGGATGACGCAATTCAAGGACAAGGCCGGCAAGGACCGCGAGAACGCCTCGCTCGGCCTGCTCGCTTACCCGAGCCTGATGGCGGCCGACATTCTCGTCTACCGCGCCACCCATGTTCCGGTCGGTGACGACCAGAAGCAGCATCTGGAGCTCACCCGCGATATTGCCCAGAAGTTCAACATCGACTTCATGGAGCACATCCGGACGCGCGGCTACGGCGTCGACATTGTCGTCGGCGAAGAACCGATCCATGCCTATTTCCCGCCGGTGGAGCCGCTGATCGGCGGACCGGCGCCCCGCGTCATGTCGCTGCGCGACGGCACGAAGAAGATGTCGAAGTCCGATCCGTCGGACCTGTCGCGCATCAATCTGCTGGATGATCCGGAGACGATTGCCAAGAAAATCCGCAAGGCCAAGACCGATCCGGATGCGCTGCCGAGCGAAGCCGAGGGGCTGAAGGGCCGCCCGGAAGCGGAAAACCTCGTCGGCATCTATGCGGCCCTTGCCGACCGGACGAAGGATGAGGTTCTCGCCGAGTTCGGCGGTCAGCAATTCTCGGTCTTCAAACCGGCCCTCATCGATCTCGCCGTCAAAGTGCTGTCGCCGATCACCGGCGAGATGCGTCGTCTGATGGACGACACGGCGCATATCGACTCGATCCTCAGGAATGGCAGCGAGCGGGCGCGGGCGCGGGCGGAAAAGACCATGCGCGAGGTTCGCGAGATCATCGGCTTTTTGCAGTAGTCCGCCGAAATGAGAGCTTGCGGGACGCATGCGGCGATGTAATGTTCGCCGCATGGTTTCCACCCGACTCTCACGACTGGAAGGTCATCGCCGCAAGTTCATGGCGGTGATCGACGACACGCCCGAATGCGGCCGTGCCGTGCACTATGCAGGCATGCGCGCCAAGAACTCCAATGGCGGTCTCGTGCTGCTCTATGTGATCTCCGACGCCGACTTCCAGCAATGGCTGGGGGTGGAGGAAATCATGCGGGCGGAGGCGCGCGAGGAGGCCGAGGCGACGCTGGCCAAGGTCGCGCAGACGGTACGCGAGAGGATCGGCATCGAGCCTGAAATCGTCATTCGCGAGGGGATCGCCACGGAGCAGATATACGCGCTGATCGAGGAAGATCGGGATATCGCCATCCTCGTGCTTGCCGCGGGATCGGCGAAAGAAGGGCCCGGGCCGCTCGTATCTTCGATCGCAGGCAAGGCGGCGGCCTTTCCGATTCCGGTCACGGTCATTCCCGATCTTCTGACCGACGAGGAGATCGACGCGCTGACCTGACAGTGCGGCAGAACGCGCCCTTGCGGCGCCGGAGCGATGCCCCTATATTTTTGAACAATTCTAAAGAGCCGGTTGAGAGTGCTCCCGGCGCAACGGAGAGAACCATGTTCATCCAGACCGAAGCCACGCCGAATCCGGCCACGTTGAAGTTCCTGCCGGGCAAGGTGGTGATGGAGAACGGAACCGCCGAATTCCGAAGCGAGGAAGAGGCGCGCGCCGGTTCGCCGCTGGCGGCACGGCTTTTCTCGATTCCCGGCGTCAGCGGCGTCTATTTCGGCTACGACTTCATCACCGTCAGCAAGGAAGGGCAGGAGTGGCAGCACCTTAAGCCCGCGGTCCTCGGCTCGATTATGGAGCATTTCATGTCCGGCCAGCCGATCATGTCGGGCGCCGGCCGAGCCGAAGAGACGGATCAGGAAGGCGAATTCTATGACGAGGGCGACGAGGCGATCGTCGCGACGATCAAGGAACTGCTCGACACGCGGGTGCGCCCGGCCGTCGCCCAGGATGGCGGCGACATCACCTTCCGGGGTTTCAAGGACGGCACCGTGTTCCTGAACATGAAGGGAGCCTGCTCCGGTTGCCCGTCCTCGACCGCGACGCTCAGGCACGGCGTGCAGAACTTGCTGCGCCATTTCGTGCCCGAGGTCGAATCGGTCGAATCGGTCTGAAGCCGGCCGAGCGGGATAGGCGGAGCGGCGCTTGCGCCGCTCTTGCGGATACGGTTCGTACCGACTTAGGCTTGTTGCAGCCCCAAGATTTTCGGACACCGACGACAGGCGACGGCTGCGGTCGCGCCTTGCAGCGGAAGAGCCTCTTCGCGGGCCGGCGAAGCAGCGCAGGGAGGTCATGGCGTCTCACAATGTTGGTCCTTGCCATCGATAGCTCGGGCAGCGGTTGCGCGGCTGCAGTCTATGACGGCGCGGCGGGCGAAGTGCTGGCCCATGCCGGCGCCGACATCGGCCGCGGTCATGCCGAGCGCCTGATGGAGTTCGTCGATGAGGCGCTCTTCGCCTCCGGCAGGGAACTTGCGGACATAGACCGGATCGCCGTCACCGTAGGGCCGGGGTCGTTCACCGGCATTCGCGTCGGCGTCGCAGCGGCGCGCGGCCTGGCGCTTGCCCTCGGCAAGCCGGCCCTCGGTATCACCACGCTCCAGCTTGTTGCCGAGAGCGCCAGGGAGAAGCAGCCGGGGCAGCCGGTGCTGGCGGTCATCGACGCGAAACGGGACGAGGTCTATGTCCAGGCCTTTAGCGCGTGCGGCGAGGCGCAAGGCGAGCCCGAAATCCTGCCGCTCGCCACAGCGCGCGACCGCTTTTCCGGTTTCGTCGGCGTTATTTGCGGCTCCGGCGCACCGCTCGTTGCCTCGGCCGATACGGTCGGCAAGCCGGACGAGATCGATATCGCCATCGATATCGGCCTCGTCGGCCGGCTAGGCGCTACGGCCGATCCAGCCTCGGCCAAGCCGAAACCGCTCTACTTGCGGGGCCCGGATGCAAAGCCTCAGGCGGGCTTCGCCGTCAGGAGGGCGACGGCAGGATAGACCCGTTCAGCCAATCGAGACAGCCGGCCGGCGCCCTGGATGAGGAGGGCGCGGTACCGTCGAGCCGGATGCGCAGGACAGAGATGAGCTTCACCGACTATTTCACGCGCCGAACTGAATTCGACATCTTCCCGCTGGAGGAGGCGGACCTGATCGCGGCGGCAACTCTGCACAGCCAGCGTTTCGCCAAGCCCTGGAGCGACGGCGAAATTCATGCGCTCCTGCTGCAGGAAACGGTCTTCGGCTTCGCTGCCCGCCAGACGAATGGCACGTTTCGACCTGCATTCGGAGGCTTCGTGCTGTCGCGTGCCGCCGCGGGTGAGGCCGAGGTCCTGTCGATCGGCGTCGATCCGCGTTTTGCCCGCTCCGGTCTCGGCTGGCGGCTGATGCAGGCGGTGATGCGCGAGGCGATCGTCAAGGGCGCTGAGACGCTATTCCTCGAAGTCGATGAGACGAACCTGGCAGCGATCGGACTTTACGGCAAGCTCGGCTTCGCGAAGGTCGGCGAGCGCAAGGCCTATTATCAGGGAGCGGGCGGGTCGCGCACGGCCGCCCTTGTCATGCGGCTCGATCTTCGCTAGAGCATTTTGCAGGCAGGTGGACTCACCTGCCGTCGCATAAATGCGGCAAATCAATCCGATAGAGCGGCGGCGCGGACGCATTGAGCGCACCCGCTCCAGTCCCGTCGAAGTGGTCGGATCAGAAAGTCTTTCCGGATGATCAACTGGATACGGGTCGCGCTCTACGCCATCCTGCTGGCGATCGTCTCTTTGCTGCTGATGCCGGTCCAACTTGTCTGCCTCTGGCTGGATATGAAGCCGCGCCGCTTCCTGCCGCGGTTCTGGCATCGCATCGCCTGCCGTCTGCTCGGCCTTCGCGTTCGGGTCCACGGGGAATTGGATCGGCGGCGGCCGCTGCTGATAAGCGCCAATCACGTCTCCTGGAAGGACATAATGGTCCTGTCGTCCATTGCCGATGTCGTTTTCGTAGCCAAGTCGGACGTCAGGGACTGGCCCGTCTTCGGTATCCTTGCCCGCCTGCAGGCCTCGGTTTTTATTGAACGGGAGCAGAAACGCACAATCGGCCAACAGGTAAGCGAGATCGGCCGCCGGCTCGCGGACGGCGAGGTCGTCGTGCTCTTTCCGGAGGGCACGACTTCGGACGGCAACCGCCTTCTCGAGATCAAGACCTCGCTGTTCGGCGCAGCCGCCTCGGCCGTGCCGCAGTCGCCGACCGGCGTCGTGCATGTCCAGCCGGTGGCGATTTCCTATACGGGCATCCATGGCATGCCCATGGGCCGCTACTACCGGCCGATCGCGGCCTGGCCGGGCGACATCGGGCTGCTGCCGCACCTCGTCGGGGTCCTTCGGGAAGGGGCGATCGACGTGGAAGTGGATTTCGGCGAGGCGGTGGATTACGACCGGCACTCCAGCCGCAAGACCATCAGCCGCCTCGTCGAGCAGCGGATCCGCAACATGTTGTCGGACCGGCTGAGAGGCCGGGCGCCGGCCCGCGAGAGGACCGCGGCCTAGCGATAACGAGCCGCCCCGCCGCCTTGGGTGCCGGCCGAAAATGCTTCAACTTTGGGCCGCTTTGCACTAAAGAACCCGCATGACCCAGGAAACCGCTCTTCTGCCGAAATCGCCCGTGGCGGGCGAGGAACACGCTCCGGCGCGCAAGGTCTTCGTCAAGACCTATGGCTGCCAGATGAATGTCTACGATTCCGACCGTATGTCCGACGCGCTCACGCGGGACGGCTATATTGCGACGGACGTGCTGGAAGATGCCGATTTCGTGCTGCTCAACACCTGTCATATCCGCGAGAAGGCCGCCGAAAAGGTCTATTCCGAACTGGGCCGGCTGCGGGAACTGAAGAAGGCGAAGGCGAGCGCGGGCCGCGAAATGGTGATCGGCGTCGCCGGCTGCGTCGCCCAGGCCGAGGGCAACGAGATACTACGGCGTGCGCCGGCGGTAGACCTCGTCATCGGCCCGCAAACCTACCACCGGCTGCCCGAGGCGTTGAAGCGGGCGAGGAGCGGCGAGCGCGTCGTCGAGACGGACTACGTCATCGAGGACAAGTTCGAGCATCTGCCGGCGCCGGACAGGGCCAAGACCCGTGCCCGCGGCGTCACCGCCTTTCTCACCGTGCAAGAAGGATGCGACAAATTCTGCACCTTCTGTGTGGTGCCCTACACACGCGGCTCGGAAGTCTCGCGCCCGGTGACGCAGATCGTCGCTGAGGCGGAAAAGCTGGTCGACGGCGGCGTGCGTGAGATCACGCTGCTCGGCCAGAACGTCAATGCCTGGCACGCAACGGGGCCTGACGGACGCGACTGGGGCCTCGGCGACCTTCTGAGGCGCCTCGCCGAGATCGACGGCCTCGCGCGGCTGCGCTACACGACCAGCCACCCGCGCGACATGGACGAGAGCCTGATCGAGGCGCACCGATCGATGGCCAAGCTGATGCCCTATCTGCATCTGCCGGTCCAATCCGGGTCCGATCGCATCCTGAAAGCGATGAACCGGCGCCATACGGCGGCCGAATATCTTGCCCTTGTCGAGCGGATTCGCACCGTTCAACCCGATCTGGCGCTCTCCGGCGATTTCATCGTCGGCTTCCCGGGCGAGACCGACCAGGATTTCGAGGACACGATGCGTCTCGTCGAGGCGGTGGGTTATGCACAGGCCTTCTCTTTCAAATATTCAAGTCGCCCGGGTACGCCGGGGGCCGATCTCAAGGACCAGGTTCCCGAAGACGTAAAGGCCAAGCGACTGGAAAGATTGCAGACTTTGCTCTTCAAACAGCAGCGCGACTTTGCCGCCGCCTGCGTCGGCAGAGAGATAGACCTGCTTCTGGAAAAGCCCGGCCGCATGCCGGGTCAGCTAGTCGGCCGCTCGCCCTGGCTGCAGCCCGTGAATGTTGATGCAAAACGATCGCAAATCGGTGACATTATCAAGGTACGAATCACCAAGGCCGGCCCGAACAGCCTGTTTGCCGAGATGATTGAATAGAGCAGGGGCACGAGAGCCTTCTCGGGAGCTTTTGCTGAGTTAAGGCGTTAGAACATTCTCTGCGCGTCATTTCACGCGCGGTGCCGAGATCGAGAGTGAGGAGCCAGAACCGCTTGAACGGACACGAAATGATTTCAACCTCATCGCGCCATTCCAAGACAACCGCGACAGACGCCAATCACTTCGTGCTCACGTTCGAGAACAATCGGTTCGCCAGCGAGCTCTTCGGCCAGTTCGACCAGAATTTGAAATTGCTTGAGGAACGGCTGCGCGTCGATGCGAGGCCGCGCGGCAATTCCGTTGCGATCTCCGGCGACATCGTGGCGACCAACCAGGCGCGGCGCGCGCTCGACTATCTCTATGGAAGACTGCAAAGTGGTGCTTCGATCGATACGTCCGACGTCGAAGGGGCGATCCGCATGGCGGTCGCGGCCGACGACCAGCTGCAGTTGCCGACCATGGAGCGCAAAGCCAAGTTGACGATGGCGCAGATATCGACGCGCAAGAAGACGATTGCTGCGCGCACGCCGATGCAGGACGCCTATATCCGGGCCATGGAGCGGGCGGAGCTCGTCTTCGGCGTCGGCCCGGCCGGCACCGGCAAGACCTATCTCGCCGTCGCCCATGCGGCCCAGCTGCTGGAGCGCGGCGCGGTCGACCGCATCATCCTGTCGCGGCCGGCGGTCGAAGCGGGCGAGCGGCTCGGCTTCCTGCCCGGCGACATGAAAGAGAAGGTCGATCCCTATCTCAGGCCGCTCTACGATGCGCTTTACGACATGATGCCGGGCGACAAGGTGGAACGGGCGATTTCGGCCGGCGTGATCGAGATCGCGCCGCTCGCCTTCATGCGCGGCCGGACGCTCGCCAATGCCGCCGTCATCCTCGACGAGGCGCAGAACACGACGTCGATGCAGATGAAAATGTTCCTGACGCGCCTCGGCGAAAACGGCCGGATGATCGTCACCGGCGATCCGAGCCAGGTCGACCTGCCGCGCGGCGTGAAATCCGGTCTCGTCGAGGCGCTGCAGATCCTCAAGGGCGTCGAAGGCGTGTCGGTGATCCGCTTCAAGGATGCCGACGTGGTGCGCCATCCGATGGTGGCGCGGATCGTCAGGGCCTATGAAAGCCATACGGCCGTTCACGACGAAAGCGAACAGAGCGACCGCTGAGGCGGTCGCGACCAGTCATGACGGCTTTGGATATTCAGATCAGCGTCGATGAAGGAGACTGGCCGCCGGAGGACCGGTTGCAGGCCCTTTCTGCGCGCATTCTCGGCGCGGCCGCGGATTTTCTCGCCACCGAGGAGAAGCAGCCGTTCCCGGCCGAACCGCCGGAACTGTCGCTGGTCTTCACCGACGATCGGTCTATGCGGGAGATCAACGCCGAATGGCGCAACCAGGACAAGCCGACCAACGTGTTGTCCTTCCCCGCCTTCCCGGTGACGCCCGGCAGGATGCCGGGGCCGATGCTCGGCGACATTATCGTCGCCTACGAGACGCTGAAGCGCGAAGCCGATGAATTGGAGAAATCTTTCGACGAGCATCTGACGCATCTTCTCGTCCATGGATTCCTCCATCTTTTCGGCTATGATCATATTGAAGACGACGAAGCGGAAAGAATGGAAGGGTTGGAGACTCGCATTTTGGCGCGTCTTGGCCTATCTGATCCCTACGGGGACCGGACCCCGGATTGACAGTTTGGAACAATGAGCGACTTCAAGACACAGCCGGCAACGGTTGCCAGCGAGGAGGCCGATGCCTCCGGCGACGCCGACGCGGGCAGTAGTAGTACCACCGCCCGACCAGAGGGCAACAAATCCACCTCATCCTTCTGGAGCCGTGCGGCCCGCCTGTGGCGCGGTGCGGGTGCGTCGAGCCTGCGCGAGGATCTCGCCGACGCGCTGATGACGGATGCCGACAGCAACACCGCCTTTTCGCCCGAAGAGCGGGCGATGCTCAACAACATCCTCCGCTTCCGCGAGGTCCGCGTTGAGGACGTGATGGTGCCGCGTGCCGATATCGAAGCGGTCGATCAGAGCATCACGATCGGCGAACTCATGGTTCTCTTCGAAGAATCCGGCCGTTCGCGCATGCCGGTCTATAGCGAGGGACTCGACGACCCGCGCGGCATGGTCCATATCCGCGACCTGCTCGCCTATGTGACCCGGCAGGCCCGCAACCGCCGCCGCAACGGGAAGGCAGCGCATCCGGTCGTCGCCGACAAGGTGGAGAAGATGCCGCGCCCGCCGAGGCCGGGCTTCGATCTATCGCGCGTCGACCTGAACAAATCGGTCGAGGAGGCGGGCATCATTCGCCAGGTCCTCTTCGTGCCCCCTTCGATGCTCGCTTCCGACCTGATGCAACGCATGCAGGCCGCACGCATTCAGATGGCGCTCGTCATCGACGAGTATGGCGGCACCGACGGGCTGGTCTCGCTCGAAGACATTGTCGAGATGGTGGTCGGCGACATCGAGGACGAGCATGACGACGACGAGGTGATGTTCGCCCGCTCGTCGGACGACGTTTTCGTGGCGGACGCGCGTGTCGAGCTCGAGGAGATTGCCGAGGCGATCGGTCGGGATTTCGACGTGCGCGAGCAGCTCGAGGACGTCGACACGCTGGGCGGCCTGGTCTTCGCATCGCTCGGCCGCATTCCGGTCCGCGGCGAGGTGGTGCAGGCCATTCCCGGCTTCGAGTTCCAAATCCTCGACGCCGATCCGCGTCGCGTAAAGCGGGTGCGCATCATGCGCAAGCGGCCGCCGGCACGCCGGCGAGTGGTCAAGCCCGAAAAGGAAATCTTGCCCGATGCGCTGCCGGCGAATGGCGGCGCTCAGGCAAACGCCCCGCCTCCGAGCTCGGCGGAATGATATGTTTTAGGTGGTGAGCGTTTCGTCGACCGGCTTGGCGGTCTGGGGCGACGCCTGTGGATGGCGGTCGATCTCGCTGCGCAATGTGATGAGATCGATGAAATGATCAGCTTGGCGGCGCAGTTCGTCGGCGATCATCGGCGGCTGGGTCGTGAGCGTCGAAACGACGGAAACCTTGCGTCCCCTGCGCTGCAACGCGTCCACCAGGGTGGTGAAATTGCCGTCGCCGGAGAAGAGGACGAAATGGTCGACGACGCGGCACTGTTCCATCGCGTCGATCGCGAGTTCTACATCCATGCTCCCCTTGATCTTGCGCCGGCCTTGGGCGTCAGTGAATTCCTTGGCCGGTTTGGTCACGACCGTGTAGCCATTGTAGTCCAGCCAGTCGATCAAGGGCCGGATCGAGGAAAATTCGAGGTCTTCGATGAGCGCCGTGTAGTAGTAGGCGCGCAGCAGATAGGCGCGTTTGTGGAATGCGGTCAACAACTTCCGGTAATCGATGTCGAAGCCGAGGCTCTTCGATGTCGCGTAGAGATTGGCGCCGTCAATGAAAAGCGCGATCTTTTCGCGGGTATCGAACATGGGGACCCCTTATTTGTCCGAGATGCTGTTCTGGATCGCCTCTCCTACAACGCCGCGCGGTCAAGAGACGTGCAAAGGTCGCTGTAGCACTTTGAATTGCTGCATGATTTCCTCCTCAAATCAATTCTCGAATTTTAGGAGTGATGCAGTAGACGCGTCACATGGGCCCAGTGCCGAGTAGTTGGACCAGACTAACGGCATCGTCCCCAGGAGGGAACAACCAGCGGTGGCCGGAGCGTGAATTCTGCCGGGTGTGGTTAATCCGGCTCCTATCTCAACCAGTCGGGCGGTGATCCGGGTAATTGCCCTCTCTCTTCATCTCGCCACGATCTGCTGCATGATTTCGTGAAGCGGAACCGACCCAAGGCCAAACCATGCAGCAGCGGCGCGGCGCCGCCACGGCCACGGGACAAGCAAGCGGTTTTTTGGAAAACTGCCGGCACTGATTCGATTGATCTTACGCGCGAGGCCTTCGCCGGCGCGACTTGGAGGCTGCATGGAAAAACTGGCAGGCAGGATCATATTGCTCTCCGGGGCGTCTCGCGCATTGGTCGGCTTCCTCGCGGGCGTGCTGGCGATGCTCGCCCAGCCGCCTTTCGGCATCTTCGCGGCGGCCTTCATTTCCTTTCCGATGCTCGTCTGGCTGATCGACGGGGTACCGACCCATCCCGACGACGGCGTCGTCCGGCGGCTCCTGCCGGCGGCTGCGATCGGCTGGAGTTTCGGCTTCGGCTATTTCCTCGGCGGTCTTTGGTGGCTCGGCAACGCGCTCCTGGTGGAGGCGGATCTCTTCGCCTGGGCCTTGCCGCTGGCCGTCATCGGCCTTCCCGCCGCGCTCGCCCTGTTCTATGCGCTCGCCGTGATCATCGCCCGCTGCCTCTGGTCAGACGGCGTCGGACGTATTGCTGCGCTTGCGGTCGGCTTCGGCCTCTCTGAATGGCTGCGCAGCTTCCTCTTTACCGGCTTCCCCTGGAATGCGATCGGCTATGCGGCAATGCCGATGCCGCTGATGATGCAATCGGCGAGCGTCCTGAATGTGGCGACGATCAATATGCTTGCGGTCTTCGTGTTTGCCGCTCCGGCCCTCGTCGGCACCGGCAGGGGCGCGCGGATCGGCCTTGCCGCCGCTGCACTGCTCTTCGCTGCGCATACCGGCTACGGCTATCACCGGCTTTCCCTGCCGGCGCCGCAGCCGATGATGCCGGAACGCACCGTTCGTCTTGTGCAGCCGGTGATCGACCAGGCGAAGAAGATGGACGACCGCGAGCGTGCGGCGATCTTCGAGGAGCATCTGTCCTTGACCGCCGCGCCGCCGCAGGCGGGCGGCAAGCGCCCGGATATCATCGTCTGGCCGGAAACCTCGATCCCCTTCATCCTGACGGACAATCCCGACGCGCTGACCCGGATCGCGGAGGTTCTCCAGGAGGGGCAAATCCTCGTGGCGGGCGCCGTGCGGGCCGAGGATGCGGGGGCGGGCCTGCCGCCGCGCTACTACAATTCGATCTACGTGATCGACGACCGCGGCCAGATCGTCGGCGCGGCGGACAAGGTGCATCTCGTTCCATTCGGCGAGTATCTGCCGTTCGAGGACGTCCTCAATTCCTGGGGCTTGAGTTCGATTGCCGCGAATATGCCTGGTGGCTTCTCGGCGGCGCCGAACCGTTCGGTCCTGACGCTGCCCGGCGGCAGGACATTCTATCCGCTGATCTGTTACGAGGCGATCTTTGCCGACGAAATCGACGGCAATGCGCAGCTCTCCGACGCTCTCCTGAACGTCACCAATGACGCCTGGTTCGGCGACACGCCCGGCCCGCGCCAGCATCTCCATCAGGCTCGGCTGCGCACAATCGAGACCGGCACGCCAATGATCCGAGCCGCCAACACCGGTATATCAGCAATTGTTGATGCACGTGGTGTTTTAGTGGTAGGATTGGGATACAATTACAAGGGAGTGACGGACACAATTCTGCCGGGCAAGATGCCCACCATGACCGACAGCACGATGCGTGGCAGGATCTTCTGGTTCACGGCGGCGTTTCTATTGTTGGTTGCGGTAATCTCGCGCAGGGGTTTTAACTTTTGGACGAATTGACCTAAAACCCCTAAAATTGCATAGTGGATTTCACCATCAACCCATGCCTGCCACTGGAGCCCTGCTTTCGCTGGCAGGCTGTTCATCAATTGCTGCGTCAATGATGGGTTGTGGCCTATCGAAACAGCGTGTTCAGGAACGCGACTATGGTTGAAAACAAGAAGAAGCCGAACCCGATCGACATTCATGTCGGTAGCAGGATTCGCCTTCGCCGGACGATGCTTGGCATGAGCCAGGAGAAGCTCGGCGAGAGTCTGGGGATCACATTCCAGCAAATCCAAAAATACGAAAAGGGAACGAACCGCGTCGGTGCGAGCCGGCTGCAGAACATCTCCTCCATCCTCAACGTCCCGGTCTCGTTCTTTTTCGAGGATGCTCCGGGCGAGGGCGGCGCCGGATCAGGCATGGCGGAAGCGCCGAGCTCCAATTATGTGGTGGACTTCCTCTCCTCTTCCGAAGGCCTGCAGCTCAACCGGGCATTCGTGAAGATTTCCGATCCGAAGGTCCGCCGCAAGCTGGTGGATCTGGTGAAGGCACTGGCGGCCGAAGCCGAGAGCGAATAGCAGAACTTTCCGACCTTACGAAAAAGCGGCCCAGGGCCGCTTTTTTCGTAGGTGCCGGGGGCTCCTGAGACTGTTTTTGTCGGTCGGCGCGGCTTGGAGAAATGCCGTTCCAATCGTCGTCGCGATATCGATATAAAGATATATTTATGTCCTTGTGCGCTTGTTTTTCGGTGGCAAAACCACTAACAGTGAACATGCTTCTTTCATTGAGGGGACTTCCCGTATGCGCGCAAATTACCTGTTCACCAGCGAATCCGTTGCCGAAGGTCATCCGGACAAAGTGTGCGACCGCATCTCCGACGAGATCGTCGACCTGGTCTACCGCGAAGCGGCGAAATGCGGAGTCGACCCGTGGACCGTGCGCATTGCTTGCGAAACGCTGGCGACCACCAACCGCGTCGTCATCGCCGGTGAAGTACGCCTGCCGCCGAGCCTTCTGAAAAAGGACAAGAACGGCAACGACGTCATCAACCCCTCGAAGTTCAAGGCGGCCGCCCGCAAGGCGATCCGCGACATCGGCTACGAGCAGGACGGCTTCCACTGGAAGACGGCGAAGATTGACGTGCTGCTGCACTTCCAGTCGGCGCACATCGCCCAGGGCGTTGACAATGCCGCCGACAAGCAGGGCGAAGAGGGGGCCGGCGACCAGGGGATCATGTTCGGCTATGCATGCCGCGAGACCGCCGAGCTCATGCCGGCGCCCATCTACTATTCGCACCGCATCCTCAATCTGCTCGCCGCCGCCCGCAAGAAGGGCGAGGGCGACGTTGCCAAGCTTGGCCCGGACGCCAAGAGCCAGGTGACGGTACGCTATGTCGACGGCAAGCCGAGCGAAGTCACCTCCATCGTCCTGTCGACCCAGCACCTCGACGACAGCTGGGATTCCGCCAAGGTCCGCAAGGTCGTGGAGCCCTATATCCGCGAGGCCCTCGACGACCTGAAGATCGCCGACGACTGCACCTGGTACATCAACCCGACCGGCAAGTTCGTCATCGGCGGACCGGACGGCGACGCGGGTCTCACCGGCCGCAAGATCATCGTCGACACCTATGGCGGCGCCGCACCGCATGGCGGCGGTGCCTTCTCCGGCAAGGACACGACCAAGGTCGACCGCTCGGCCGCCTATGCCGCCCGCTATCTCGCGAAGAACGTCGTGGCGGCCAACCTCGCGGAACGTTGCACGATCCAGCTTTCCTATGCGATCGGCGTCGCCCAGCCGCTGTCGATCTATGTCGACCTGCACGGTACTGGCAAGGTTTCGGAAGACCAGGTCGAGAAGGCCATCCGCAAGACGATGGACCTTTCGCCGACCGGCATCCGCCGCCACCTCGACCTCAACAAGCCGATCTATGCCAAGACCTCCGCCTATGGCCACTTCGGCCGCAAGGCTGGCCGCGACGGCTCCTTCTCCTGGGAGAAGCTCGACCTCGTCAAGCCGCTCAAGGAAGCGATCTCGCTCGATTCTGCGCCGATCAGCAGCCGCGCCGCTTGATATTCACACACGGGTGGGCCGAAGAGGCTGGCGTCAGCGCCACGGTGTTGCCGCGGTTGAACGCAAGTGAAAAGCAGATCGGGGCGGATGCTCGAAGGAGCCTCCGCCCCTCTGCTTGCGCGGGAAGATGTGAGCGGTCAGGCGCCGGCGTCTGGACATAATGAAGTCGATCATGCTTGTGATCTTCGGTCGAATGAGGCCGAAAATCGTCATGATCCAAGGAAGAACAAATATGACCGAACCGCGTGGTGCCAGATCGACGGAGGCCTTCTTCGGGCGCCGCAAGGGCAAGCCGTTGCGGGAACGCCAGGCAGCGCAGCTCGAGACGCTGCTGCCGGTCCTGAGGCTCGATCTCAAGCAACCGTCGCCGGACGATCTGTCGGCGCTGTTTCCCGCGGAGGTCAAGCGGATTCGCCTGGAAATCGGCTTCGGCGGCGGCGAGCATCTCATTCATCGGGCGGCGGAGGATCCGTCCACCGGCTTCATCGGCGTCGAACCCTTCGTTAATTCCATGGCAAAGCTGCTCGGCCAGATCGAAGCGAGGGAGATCGACAATGTCCGCCTCTATGACGACGATGCCACGCAGGTGCTGGACTGGCTGCCGCAGGCTTCCGTCGATCAGATCGATCTGCTCTATCCCGATCCCTGGCCGAAGCGGAAGCATTGGAAGCGGCGGTTCGTCTCAAAGGTCAATCTCGACCGCTTCGCGCGCGTCCTGAAACCCGGCGGCCTCTTCTGCTTCGCCTCGGACATCGACAACTATGTCAATTGGACGCTCATCCATTGCCGCGACCACGCCGCCTTCGACTGGACGGCGGAAAGATCGGCCGATTGGCTGACCCCGTTTGCCGGCTGGCCGAGCACGCGCTACGAGGCCAAGGCCCGACGGGAAGGCAGAAGTTCGGCCTATCTGACGTTTCGGCGCGTTTAGGACTCTTTGCGCTTTGGCCTTACCCCAGCTAGTGCGGAAAATGGGCGGTGGGACATAGCCCCTTGTTCCTTCTCCCCGTCGCTGCGGGGAGAAGGTGGCGCAGCTGGATGAGGCGCCAAATTCAGCTGGAATGCCTCAGCTGCTCAATGCAGGCTGACGGTGCGAAGGTCGTCCTCGGCGGCCTTGAAGAAGGTGCTCGAGCGGTTGTCGGTCAACAGGATCGGCGTGCCGTCCGCCGCAAACAGGGCCCAGAGATCGATGCCCGGTCCCATCTCGGGCGCTTCCGGAAAGCAGCGGGAGACCTCCTCCGACCGCATCTTGCGGATATAGCCGACTTCGCCGGCGCCGAGATGCGCAAGGTCGTTTTTCGACAGCGATGAGGTGATGGTTTTCAGTCCCATGGTCATGCTCCGTGGTCGCCGGCGCGGGAGGAAAATCCCGCCGGTTATCCTATTCTGGGACCGAAATGTTAATTTTCTTTACCATACGGACCGGCTCGGGGCGCACCAGATCGACCGACAGAAGACCGTTGCGGAGTTCGGCGCCGAGCACCCGCATGCCGTCGGCAAGCACGAAGGTCCGCTGGAATTGCCGGGCGGCGATGCCGCGATGCAGGTAATCCCGTTCGCCGGTTTCGACCTGGCGGCCACGGATGACGAGCTGGTTTTCCTCCGTCGTGACCTCCAGATCCTCTTCGGAGAATCCGGCGACGGCAAGCGTGATCCGCAGCCGTTCCGGCGTACCGGCGGCGCTATCGCCGCGAATGCGCTCGATATTGTAGGGAGGGTATCCGTCGTTCGCCTTGGCGATCCGCTCGAGGGTCTTTTCCATGCTGTCGAAGCCCACCAGCAGCGGGCTCGTAAAGGGCGTAATCCTGCTCATTCCAAGTCCTTGTGAGCTCAAGCGACCATCTTTCGGACCTGCCAGGCAGCATCCTTCGACAGCAATATGGTAGCTGTGCGCAACGAGTGCAAGCGGCTTGCCTCGGCCGCTGACGCAAATCATAGTCCGCTGCGGAGGTCCAATTCCCCGGCGCACGCGCAGGCTGCTCAAGTCTCCCCGTGACCGGCTCACCTCACCAGGTCATGGCCTGGCGATCCGATACCATCCGACTCGCAGGAGGAAGACAGTGACAAGCGCGAGAAAGATCATCATCGACACGGATCCGGGACAGGACGATGCGGCCGCCATCATGCTGGCCTTCGGCAGTCCGGAGGAAATCGACGTGCTCGGCATCACCACGGTTGCCGGCAACGTGCCGTTGACGCTGACGTCGCGCAATGCGCGGATCGTCTGCGAACTTTGCAACAGGACCGACATCAAGGTCTTTGCCGGGGCCGAGCGGCCCGTGGCGCGGCCGCTGGTGACGGCCGAACATGTGCACGGCAAGACCGGCCTCGACGGTCCTGAACTCAGCGAGCCGACCCTGCCGCTGCAGGAGCAGCACGCCGTCGACTTCATCATCGAGACGCTGCTTGCCGAAGCGCCGGACACAGTGACGCTCTGCACGCTGGGTCCGTTGACCAATATCGCCCTGGCGCTCACGAGGACGCCGGAAATCGCGCCGCGGGTGCGGGAGCTGGTGATGATGGGCGGCGGCTTCTTTGAAGGCGGCAACATCACGCCGGCGGCCGAATTCAACGTCTATGTCGATCCGGAAGCCGCCGAGATCGTCTTCCGCTCCGGCATTCCCATCGTCATGATGCCGCTCGACGTGACGCATCGCGTCCTCACCCATAAGGTCCGGGTCGAGAAAATCCGCGCCATCGGCCGCCCGGCGGCGGTCGCGCTCGCTGAAATGCTGGAATTCTTCGAACGCTTCGACATCGAGAAATACGGCACCGATGGCGGGCCTTTGCACGATCCGACGGTGATCGCCTATCTCTTGCGGCCGGAGCTCTTCACCGGCCGCGACTGCAATGTCGAGATCGAGACGGCGTCGGCGCTGACCACCGGCATGACCGTCGTCGACTGGTGGCAGGTCACCGGCCGAAAGCACAATGCCAAGGTGATGCGCCATATCGACGACGAGGGATTCTTCGAGCTCCTGACCGATCGCCTGGCGCGCCTCTGAAAATGAAAGCGGCGCCCGTCGGGCGCCGCTTTAGTCTTGTCTGTTTCGATCAGAACTCTTCCCAATTGCCTTGAGCGAGGGCGTTTGCGCCGGAGGTCTGGACGAGAACCCGCTGCGTCGAGCTCGAATAGCCGCGTGCCGCCGGCGGTTCCGCTGCCGGGCGGGGAGCTTCTGCGGTTCGCATCCTGGCGGCGGCGCCACGCAGCTTTTCGGCGGAAGACTGTACCGGCTCTCGCTGGACCACGCGGAACCGCGCAACCAGCCCGCTCAGTGTCCGGGCCTCCTCGTTCAGCGTCATGCTGGCCGCCGTCGTCTCTTCGACCATGGCCGCATTCTGCTGCGTCACCTGATCCATCTGGTTGACCGCTGCGTTGATCTCCTTGAGGCCGACGGCTTGCTCCGAGGCGGAGCTGGAGATCTGCCGGATCAAGCCGTTGATCTGCACCACCTGCTCGGCGATCTTCTTGAGTGCGCCGCCCGTCTTGCCGACGAGATCGACGCCCTCGCGCACCTGTCCGGCCGAGGTGTTGATCAAGGTCTTGATCTCCTTGGCGGCATTGGCCGAGCGCTGCGCAAGCTCGCGGACCTCCTGCGCGACGACCGCAAAGCCCTTGCCGGCCTCGCCGGCGCGTGCGGCCTCGACGCCCGCATTGAGTGCGAGCAGGTTGGTCTGGAAGGCGATCTCGTCGATGACACCGATAATGCGGCTGACCTCGTGCGAGGACTGCTCGATGCCCTGCATTGCCGCAATCGCCTTCTGCACGACCGCGCCGGACTGCTCCGCATCGCTGCTCGCCAGTTCGACGGATTTTGCCGCGACCTTGGCGTTTTCGGCGCTGGCATCCACTTGCGACGTCAGCTGGTCGAGGGCGGCTGCGGTTTCCTCCAGGCTTGCGGCCTGCTGCTCGGTCCGATGCGACAGGTCGTTGGCGGCGTTGGAAATCTCGCTGGTGCCGCTGCCGATATTGACGACCGAGTGGTTGACGGTGCGGATGGTCTCTTCAAGGCTCTCCATCGCCGCATTGAAGTCGCGCTTCAGCTGGGCATATTCGCCCGGGAACTCGTCCGCAATCCGGTAGGCGAGGTCGCCGGAGGCGAGATGCGAGAGACCCTTGCCGAGACGTGCGACGATGTCGCGTTGCAGCGCCCCGGTCTCGGCGCGCTCGCTCTCCGAGCGGCTGCGTTCCAGCTCGGCCTGTTCGCGCTCGTGGCGGGCTTCGCCTTCTAGGCGTTTGGCGTCGGCCAACCGATGACGGAAACCTTCGAGGGCCTTGGCGACCGAGCCGGTCTCGTCGGAGCGGTCTTGCCCGGAGATCGGCTGTGCATAGTCGCCATTGCTGAGCGTTTCGACGTCGCGGACGAGGCCCGCGAGCGGCTTCTGGACGAAGCGGCGAACGGCGAGATGGAGGCCGGCGAGCACGGCGGCGAGAACGACGATGCCCCCGATGATCATCATATAGGTCTGATCGTTGACCGGTGCATTGATGGCGGTGCGCGGCACGTCGACGAGGACGAGCCAGTTCGCAGCCACATTGGGCAGTTTGAAGGGATAGACGACCCGGTCGAAGGGCGCGTTTCCGTCATAGGTCAGGTTCCTGATCATGCCTGACGCGTCGGACGAGAGCGCCTTCTGGATGATATCCTCACCCTCGCCCTCGTAATCCTTCATCAGGAGATCGGGAATTGGCGCCGCGAGCCACTTGCCGCTCTGCGACAGCAGGTAGACGCGGCCCGAACCGAAGGGCTTCAACGTCGCGAGCCGGTCGGCAAGCGAAGCGAGCGAGATGTCGACGCCCGAGACGCCGATCATCTTGCCGTCGGACAGCACCGGATAGGCGATCGACGTCATCGTCGTCGGAACGTCGGTGCCTTCGGCCATGTAGGGCTGGGTGATGGCACCCTTGCCGCTCTTCGCGGCTAGCGCGTACCATTCGGCCGCGTAGTCGGCGCGGAAGGTCGAAAGCTGTGCCTTGCCGTTGCGGTCCTTCGACCAATAGGGCGTGAAGGCGCCTTCCGCATTGCCGCCAAGCTCGGTGTTGTTGACGACGTCCTTGCCGTCGAATGCCTTCGGCGCCTCGGCGAACCAGCTGCCGAAGGCGAAGTCATGCTGATCGAGGTTGGCCTTCAATAGGTTGATGGCGCCGGCGCGGTCGACGGATTTTCCGGCATGGCCGCGGCCGAGCACGCCCGACATCGTGTTGGCGGCGGCCGCCAGCTCTCCGACGCTGCCGGCGATTTCGGCGGCAATCGCGCGGGCCTCCGTCTTGGCGCCGTCGAAGACGAGCGTTTCGACACGATCCTGGGTCTGCGAAATGAGAACGAAATTCGATGCGAGCAACACGAGAGCGATCGTGCCGCCCGTGACGGCGATCAGCTTGGTGGCCAGCGATTTTGCATGGAAGTTGAACATGAAATCCTCACGCACTGAGAGGTCCGCAGGTTTCTTGCCTGCGGCATGACATTCCAAATGTGGGTGAAGCTCCATCATGGAGCGCGTGATGCCGACCGGCATACAGGAGCCGGACCGATGCGAGCGGGCTGCCTCGCAATCTGGATAGATCATCAAAGATTAATTTAAGGCCAACATCCGGGCCAATTCCTGGCCGTCCAAAGTGGATTCTGCGCGGCGAGCATCGTTGCCGCGCCAAATCCTATCCAGATCGCGAAACGGACCAAAAATAGACTGCGGCAGTCAAAGGCGCGCGGCGACCTCGGAGGCGAGCGGTATGGACGGCTGTGCTCCCGCTTTCAGGCAGGCGAGCGATCCGGCGGCGGCGGCACGGCGCAGCGCATCGGGGAAGGCGAGGCCCGCGTCGAGGCTTGCCGCGAGATAGCCGCAGAACGTATCTCCAGCTCCGACCGTATCGACGGGTTCGATCGCCAGCCCCTTGGCGCTGTGAATATCGCCCTGATGGACGGCGGCGACACC
Organism: Sinorhizobium fredii; assembly: GCF_002944405.1. Taxonomy (NCBI): domain Bacteria; kingdom Pseudomonadati; phylum Pseudomonadota; class Alphaproteobacteria; order Hyphomicrobiales; family Rhizobiaceae; genus Ensifer; species Ensifer fredii. Next base: position 430,424 of record NZ_CP024307.1, read on the forward strand.
CTCGGCACCGAGGGTGACGATGACGATCTGTCCGGTTTCGTCGTGGAGGTCCTTCATTGCCGCTTCACGCTCAGCGCCGGCGATACCGCTTTTGCCCGCCAAAAGCTCGAACTCGGTCTCGTTTGCAATGACGATGTCGGCCATGCGGCCAAGGCGGGCCGCCTCCGGCGTTAACGGCGCGATGTTGATGATCGAGCGGATGCCACGGCGTCTGGCCTCCACCAGCGCCTTCTCCACCGAGGCCGCCGGAATTTCGAGCTGCAGCATCAGCGTGTCGCCGGCCGCCATTTGCTCGAGGGCCGTGACCGCGTCGCTCTCGCTCACCGTCGCATTGGCGCTGGCGACGACGACGATGACGTTCTCGCCGTCACCGCCGACGAGGATATGGGCGGTCCCGGTCGGCTCGCTCACGGTCTTGGTGAGGCCAAGGTCCGTGCCCGCCTCCTTGAGCAGGGTAAGCGCGCCTTCCGCAAAGCTGTCCGAGCCGACGGCGCCGGCCATCCGCACGGAAGCGCCGGCGCGCCGGGCTGCCAGCGCCTGGTTCGCCCCCTTGCCGCCGGCGGCGGTGGAAAAGCCCGTTCCGGCAACGGTTTCGCCCGGCTTCGGAAGGCGTGCGGTCGTGGCGATCAGGTCCATGTTGATGGACCCAAGAACAGTGATCATGTGGAGATGTCCCGTCGGGTTGCTGATTGTGCCGGAGAGTGCCCGAGGCCGTCAGTCTTCGTCAACCACCCGCAGCTTCAATTGCCCGATGCGGTTGTCGACTGCCCGCTCACTCTTGTCGGCCGGCTCCCTGGCGCCGTGGTTCGCCGGTGCGGCCTCCAGTTCCAGCGCCTCGATCTTGGCGCCGCGACGCGTCAGCTTGTCGGAGGAGATCAGAATGTCCTCGACATCCTTCTGGGTCATCGCGAAGTGGCCCTGCAGCTTCCGGACCCGTTCGTCGAGCCGCGAGAGATCCTCCATCAGGCGCACCACCTCGCCCTGGATCAGATGCGCCTGCTCGCGCATGCGGGCGTCCTTCAGGATCGACTGGATCACCTGGATGGAAAGGAGCAGCAGCGACGGCGAGACGATGACGATGCGCTGGCGGTGCGCCTTCTGGACGGTCGCTTCGAAATGCTCGTGGATTTCCGCAAAGATCGATTCGGACGGAACGAACAGGAAGGCGGTTTCCTGCGTCTCGCCAGCGAGCAGATATTTGCTGGCGATATCGCGGATATGGACCTCCATGTCGCGTCGGAAGGCTTGCGCCGCCTGCTGGCGCCGCTCGGCACTTTCCGCATCACGCATGGCATTCCAGGCTTCGAGCGGGAATTTTGCGTCGATGACGAGCGGCGGCTGGGCATTCGGCATGCGGATGATGCAGTCCGGCCTCGCCCCGTTCGAAAGCGTCGCCTGGAAGGTGAAGGCGCCCATCGGCAGGCCGTCGGCAACGATCGCCTCCATCCGCGACTGGCCGAAGGCGCCGCGCGTCTGCTTGTTGGCAAGAATGCTCTGCAGCCCGGCCATGTCCCTGGCGAGAGACTGGATATTATTCTGGGCGCTGTCGATGACCGCCAGCCGCTCCTGCAGCCGCCTTAAATTCTCGTGGGTCGCCTTCGTCTGTTCGCTGATCGACGCGCCGATCCGGTGCGTCATGCCGTCAATGCGCTGGCTGAGCGATTGGTTGAGTTCCGCCTGCCGTGTGCCGAAGACATCGGCCATCGCGGCGATGCGTCCCTGCATTTCGGTCTGTGCCGCGAGCAGCGCCGATAGCTGCTGGTCCCGGTCGTCGGCGCGAAGCGCCCGCGCCCTGCGGGCCGACGCAATTGCCAGCAAAACGAACAGGAGAGCGGCGAGGCTGAGCAGATGGCCAGCCGTTAGGGGAAAGGTGCCGATGAGGAACAGCGGCTGGTCGATGGCGAAGGCAGTGGGCTCCATGGCGGCAGCCTAAACAGATTCGCATCTGAAAACTAGATCAAAACAAGAACAAACGGCTCAACTCATCACACGGCAATTTTCTTGCGCAGCGACGGAAAGATCGGCTATGGGGGAGCATGACGATCAAGCCGCTCATCATCCTTCCCGATCCGCTTCTGCGCCAGGTTTCGACGCCCGTTGAGACGATCGACGCCGACATTCGCCGGCTTGCCGACGATATGCTCGAGACCATGTATGACGCTCCCGGCATCGGACTGGCGGCGATCCAGATCGGCGTGCCGAAGCGCCTTCTGGTTCTCGACGTTTCGAAGGAGGGCGAGGAGAAGAAACCGCTGGTCTTCCTCAATCCGAAGATCGTGAAATCCTCCGAGGAGCGCTCCGTCTACGAGGAAGGCTGCCTGTCGATCCCTGACTATTATGCCGAAGTCGAGCGACCGGCGGCGATCACCGTCGAATATCTCGACCGCGGCGGCAAGGAGCAGGTAGTTGAGGCCAACGGCTTGCTCGCCACCTGCCTGCAGCACGAGATCGACCATCTGAACGGCGTCCTGTTCATCGATTACATCTCCAAGCTCAAGCGCGACATGGTGATCCGCAAGTTCGCCAAGGCGGCCAAGACGCGCGGCGCCAAGGCCATCTGACCGTCGCGCCCCGCGCCTAGAGGCGTTTGACTCGGAGCCGCTGCCCTGCTTGGGGCATTTGAGAAAGACGGAGTTCACCGCCTTGCCGCTTCGCATCATCTTCATGGGCACACCGGAATTCTCCGTGCCGACGCTCTCTGCTCTCGTCGAGGCGCGTCACGAGATCGTCGCCGTCTACACGCAGCCGCCGCGTCCCGGCGGCCGGCGCGGCCTCGATCTGCGAAAGTCGCCGGTGCATCAGGCGGCCGAACTTCTCGGTGTTCCGGTGTTGACACCCGTCAACCTCAGGCAAACCGCGGATCGGCAGATCTTTCGCGATTTCGGTGCCGATGTGGCAGTCGTCGTCGCCTATGGCCTGCTGCTGCCGGAGGAGATCCTCTCGGGCACTCGCCACGGCTGCTATAACGGCCATGCCTCGCTCCTGCCGCGCTGGCGGGGTGCCGCACCGATTCAGAGGGCGATCATGGCCGGGGACCGTGAGACCGGCATGATGGTGATGAAAATGGATAAGGGGCTCGACACCGGGCCCGTGGCGCTCGTCAAGTCTGTTCCGATCGGCGAGACGATGACGGCCGGCGAGCTGCACGACAAGCTGATGCATGTCGGAGCGGCGCTCATGAAAGAGGCGATGGTGCGGCTCGAGATGGGCGAACTGACGCTGACACCGCAGCCCGAGGAAGGCGTCGCCTACGCCGCCAAGATTACGAAGGACGAGACGCGGATCGTTTTCACGCGGCCGGCGGCCGACGTTCACAATCATATCCGCGGCCTCGCGCCCTTTCCGGGCGCCTGGTTCGAACTTCAGGTCGCCGGGCGGATGGAGCGGATCAAGGTGCTGGGGTCGGAGCTTGCCGCAGGGGCCGGCACGCCGGGCACGATCCTGGACGACGGCTTGACGATCGCCTGCGGCGAAGGGGCGGTGCGGCCGACGCGCCTGCAGCGGGCAGGCGGCAAGGCGCTTGCTGCGCCTGACTTTCTGCGCGGCACGCCGATCGCCGCCGGCACGAGGATTTCCTGATGCCGCGCTACCGGCTGACCGTCGAATATGACGGCTCCGATTATGTCGGTTGGCAGCGGCAGGAGAACGGTCCCTCCGTGCAAGGGGCGATCGAGAAGGCGGTGCTGTCCCTGACCGGCGAGACCGTCTCGATCCGCGGCGCGGGACGCACCGATTCCGGCGTCCACGCCAGGGGCCAGGTGGCGCATCTCGACCTGACCCGCGAATGGAAGACCCACACGCTGCGCAATGCGCTCAATGCCCACCTGACGCTCGCCGCCGAGCGGGTGTCGATCCTCGACGCGGCCGAAGTTCCGCCGGAATTCGACGCGCGCTTTTCGGCCGTCCGCAGGCATTATCTCTACCGCATCATCTCCCGCCGTTCGCCGCTGGCGCTCGAGGCACGGCGCGCCTGGTGGGTGCCGAAGACGCTCGACCAAGAGGCGATGCATGCGGCCGCACAACATCTCGTCGGCCATCACGATTTCACGACGTTCCGGTCCGCCCATTGCCAGGCGACCAGTCCGCTGCGCACCATCGATCGGCTGGATGTCACCCGCAGCGGCGAATTGATCGAGATTCGCGCGACGGCGCAAAGTTTTCTGCACAACCAGATACGCTCCTTCGCCGGCTCACTGAAGCTCGTCGGCGAGGGCAAGTGGACGCCAGACGACCTCAAGGCCGCACTCGAGGCGCGCGACCGCAAGGCCTGCGGACCCGTTGCCCCGCCGGATGGCCTGTTCTTCATGCAGGTCGATTACTGACCGCTCGCGCTCACCCAGCTCAGCCGGGGATCAGTCCGAAGAAGTGCTGAAGATATTGGGCGAGCATCATCGGCGGCAGCAGGTAAAGGGCCGTCAGGGCGGAAGCGAGCAGGTTCTGATTGCCGGTTATCGAGCGCAGCAGCCGGAAGAGCAGGACGACGCCCGCAATGAGGACGATCAGCGACAGGAGAGCAGTGAGCTGATGGCCTCCACGCGCGAGAAGGAGGAGCGCGGCCGGGATCGCCATCGCATAGGAAAGCGGCACCGAGAGCCAATTGGTGGTGACGATCACAGGCACGACCAATCCGGCAAATCCGAGGGGCCGCGAAAGGCCAGCAACGAGCATGACCGGCAGCAGCCAACTGACGAGATCGACGACGAGCAGCTTTAGGAAAAAGCCGATGCCGACGGTCGAGCCGCTCGGCATCGCCGAAAGATAATAGAGGCGCCAGGACGCCCAGGAAACGGCCATGGCCGGCAGCGACCAGAGGATCGCCGAAAAGGAGCGCCACAAGCCGCTTTCGCTGATGTCCAGCCAGTTATAGCCTTCGCGGTTGCCCTGGATCAGCAGCCAGAGCCCCTTGATATAGGCGAGAACCTCGTCAAGCAGCGGCATGGCCGAACCAGCGGGCGATGAAGGTTTCATAGATCTCGGTCAGGGTCTCGAGATCGGCGACCGCGACGCGCTCGTCGACCATGTGCATTGTCTGGCCGACGAGACCGAATTCGACCACCGGGCAATAGTCCTTGATAAAGCGGGCGTCCGACGTGCCGCCGGTGGTGGAGAGCTTCGGCCGGCGGCCGGTCACGGCCTCGACTGCGCCGGAAAGCGAATCGATCAGCGCGTTGTTGCGCGTCAGGAAGACGTGGCTCGGGCGCTCGTTCCAGACGATGTCGTATCTGACCGGATCGCGACCGGGCCGAAGCGCACCGTCCTTTGCGGCACGGCCGAGGCGGGCAACGATCTCCGCCTTCAGGCTTTCGGCCGTCCAGCGGTCGTTGAAGCGGATGTTGAAGGCGGCACTGGCCTTGGCCGGAATGACGTTGACGGCGGCATTGCCGACATCGATCGTCGTCACCTCCAGGTTGGACGGCTGGAAATTCTCGGTGCCGGCGTCGAAGGGCGGGTCCATCAGCGCTTGCGTCAGCTGCAGAATGCCGCGCACCGGATTGTCGGCAAGGTGCGGATAGGCGGCATGCCCCTGGACGCCGTGGACGGTGATCCGGCCGGAGAGGGATCCGCGCCGGCCGATCTTGATCATGTCGCCGAGGTTATCCGGATTGGTCGGCTCTCCGACGAGGCAGGCGTCCCAGCGCTCGCCTTTTTGGGCAGCCCATTCGAGAAGCTTGATCGTGCCGTTGATCGCCGGTCCTTCCTCGTCGCCGGTGATGAGGAAGGAAATCGATCCCTTGGGTCGGCCATGCTTTTCGATGTGGCGGGCAACCGCCGCGACGAAGCAGGCAATGCCGCCCTTCATGTCGACAGCGCCGCGCCCGTACATTTCGCCGCCGGCGATCACGGCCGAAAAGGGCGAATGGGTCCAGGCGGCTTCGTCGCCGACCGGCACCACGTCCGTATGGCCGGCGAACATTAGATGCGGGCCTTCGGTGCCGAGGCGGGCATAGAGGTTCTCGATATCCGGCGTTCCCGCCTCCCTGGCCATTACCCGATCGAGCGTGAAGCCGAGGGGCGCCAGCATGCCTTCGAGCGCCGACAAGGCACCGCCTTCGGCCGGGGTGACCGAGGGGCAACGGATAAGGGCGGAGAGATTGGAGATCGGATCGGTCGGGAACATCGAACGGAATGCCTGCGGAGCCGGTGGGCCAAGGAACTGAGTTTGCTGGTTTATCCGATCGCTCCCCGGCTGTCACGCCCGATGAGAGGGCGACGCGCTTGGAGACCGCAACGGGCCGGACGATCGTCCGGCCCGTCGGATGTGTGTTCCGGGAGAAGGCTATTCGCCCGGGGCGAGATGCGGCGCCTCGATATGCGCTCCCGCGTGCTTCAGCGGCCGCTCGCCGGAGAGCTTGCGGATCAGCACGTAGAAGACCGGCGTCATGAAGATGCCGAAGGCGGTGACGCCGATCATGCCGGCAAAGACCGCCACGCCCATGGCCGAGCGCATTTCAGCACCGGCGCCGGTCGAAGTGACGAGCGGCACGACGCCCATGATGAAGGCCATCGACGTCATCAGGATTGGCCGGAGCCGCAGCCGGCTCGCCTCGATCGCGGCGCTGACGGCGCTCTTTCCGGACAACTCGAGCTCGCGGGCGAACTCGACGATCAGGATCGCGTTCTTCGCCGAGAGGCCGACGAGCACGATCAGGCCGATCTGCGTGAAGACGTTGTTGTCGCCGCCGGTCAGCCAGACGCCGGTGAGCGCCGCCATGATGCCCATAGGCACGATCAGGATGATCGAGATCGGCAGCAACAGGCTCTCATATTGCGCCGCGAGCACCAGATAGACGAGCAGCAGCGCCAGCGGGAAAATCAGGATGCCCGAATTGCCGGCGAGGATCTGCTGGTAGGTCAGATCAGTCCACTCGTAGGAGATTCCGGGCGGCAGCGTCTCGGCGGCGATTCGCTCGATGGCGGCCTGCGCCTGGCCGGAGGAGAAGCCCGGTGCCGGGCCGCCATTGATGTCGGCGGCGAGGAAGCCGTTGTAGCGGATCGCCCGCTCGGCACCGACCGTCTGCTCCACCTTCAAGAGCGCCGACAGCGGGATCATCTCGCCCGACTGCGAACGGACCTTCAGCTTGCCGATGTCGTCGGCGTGGCTGCGATAGTTCGCGTCGGCCTGGATGCGCACGCTGTAAGTGCGGCCGAAGGCGTTGAAGTCGTTGACGTAGAGCGAACCCAGATAGATCTGCAGCGTCTCGAACACGTCAGTGACCGCGACGCCGAGCTGGCGCGCCTTGGTGCGGTCCAAATCGGCATAGAGCTGCGGCACGTTGATCTGGTAGCTCGAATAGAGCCCGGCCAGTTCCGGTGTCTGTGCAGCCTGCGCCAGGAAGGCCTTGGCCGCGTCGTCCAGCGCCCGATAGCCGAGGCCATTCTTGTCCTCGATCTGCAGCTTGAAGCCGCCGGTCGTGCCGAGCCCCTGAACTGGCGGCGGCGGGAACATGGCGATGAAGGCGTCCTGGATCGCGCCGAACTCCTGGTTCAGCTGCATGGCGATCGCGCCGCCCGAGAGTTCCGGCGTCTTCCGCTCCTCGAATGGCTTCAGCGACACGAAGACGATGCCGGAGTTCGAGGAATTGGTGAAGCCGTTGATCGACAGGCCCGGGAAGGCGATGGCATGTTCGACGCCGGGGTGCTTCAGCGCGATGTCGCTCATCCGCCGGATGACGTCCTCCGAGCGGTCCAGCGTCGCCCCGTCCGGCAATTGCGCAAAACCTATCAGATATTGCTTGTCCTGCGCCGGCACGAAACCGCCAGGAACGGAGCGGAACAGCGCGAAGGTGACGCCGAGGAGGACGACGTAAAGGCCCATGATCAGCGACTTGCGCGTCAGAATGCCGCCGACGCCGCGGCCATAGGCTTCCGAGCTCGCCCCGAAGAAGCGGTTGAAGCCGCGGAAGAACCAGCCGAACAGCGCGTCCATGATGCGCGTCAGGCGGTCCTTCGGCGCGTGATGGTCCTTCAGGAGAAGGGCGGCGAGCGCCGGCGACAGCGTCAGCGAGTTGAAGGCGGAGATCACCGTCGAAATCGCGATCGTCAGCGCAAACTGGCGGTAGAACTGGCCGGTCAGCCCGGTGATGAAGGCGAGCGGCACGAAGACGGCGACGAGCACCAGCGCGATCGCGATGATCGGCCCGGACACCTCCTGCATGGCGCGATATGTCGCCTGCACCGGCGAGAGACCCTGGGAGATGTTGCGCTCGACGTTTTCGACGACGACGATCGCATCGTCGACGACGATGCCGATCGCCAGCACCAGGCCGAAGAGGCTGAGCGCATTGATCGAGAAGCCGAAGACATACATCACCGCGAAGGTGCCGACGATCGAGACGGGCACCGCGACCAGCGGAATGATCGAGGCGCGCCACGTCTGGAGGAAGACGATGACGACGAGCACGACGAGCGCGATCGCTTCGAGCAGCGTATGGACGACCGATTCGATCGACGCCCGGACGAACTGCGTCGTGTCGTAGACGATCTCGTAGTCGACGCCTTCCGGCATGGTCTGCTTCAGCTCGGCCATTGCCTTGTGGACGTTTTCGGAAATCTGGATGGCATTCGAGCCCGGCGCCTGGAAGACGCCCATGCCGACGGCCGCCTTGTTGTCGAGTAGCGAGCGCAGCGAGTAGTCCGCCGCGCCCATTTCGACGCGGGCGACGTCGCCGAGGCGGGTGATCTCGCCATTGGCGCCCGACTTAAGCACGATATCGGCAAAGTCCTCAGGCGTCCTCAAACGCCCCTGGGCGTTCACGGAGAGCTGCAGGTCGAGGCCGGCAACGGAGGGCGAGGCGCCGATCACGCCGGCGGCCGCCTGGACGTTCTGTCCGCGGATTGCATTGGCGATGTCGCTCGCGGCAAGGCCTCGCTCGGCGGCCTTTTCCGGGTCGATCCAGACGCGCATCGAATAGTCGCCGCCGCCGAAGATCTGGACCTGGCCGACGCCTTCGACGCGGGCCAGCCGGTCCTTGACGTTCAGGACGCCGTAGTTGCGCAGGTAGTTGATGTCGTACTGGCCGTTCGGCGAGATCAGGTGCACGACGAGCGTCAGGTCGGGCGAGCTCTTGACGGTGGTGACGCCGAGCCGGCGCACCTCCTCCGGCAGCCGCGGCTCGGCCTGCGAGACGCGGTTCTGCACCAGCTGCTGGGCCTGGTCCGGATCGGTGCCGAGCTCGAAGGTGACGGTAAGGGTCATCAGCCCGTCGGCGGTCGCCTGGCTTTGCATGTAGAGCATGCCTTCGACGCCGTTGATCTGCTCTTCGAGCGGTGTGGCGACAGTTTCGGCGATGACGGCCGGGTTGGCGCCCGGATACTGGGCGCGAACGACGATCTGCGGCGGCACCACCTCCGGATATTCGGAGATCGGCAGGCCGGTCATGCCGATCAGGCCGGCGACGAAGATGAGCACGGAGAGAACGCCCGCGAAGACCGGGCGGTCGACGAAAAAGCGTGAGAAGTTCATAACGATCCCCCTTGGGAACTTCAGGCAAACAAAGAGCTTCTGCGGCGGAAAAGCGTCCGCCGCGCGCCGATGCATGCCGTTGGATGTCTAAGCGCTTCCCTGCCTCTCAGCGGCAGGGCGCGCCTAACTATGGTTTCGCGATCGACGCGGTTGCCTGCTCGGCCGGCTGCGGCGCGACGACGACGCCCGGACGGACGCGCTGCAGACCGTTGACGACGATGCTCTCGCCGGGCTTCAGGCCGGTCTCGATGATCCGCAGGCCGTCCGCCGTCGGTCCGAGGGTGACCTGCCGGTATTCGACCTTGTTGTCGGAGCCGACGACCAGCACGAATTTCTTGTCCTGGTCGGAGCCGATGGCGCGGTCGCTGATCACCAGCTTCTCTGCCGGCGCCGGATCGCCGATGCGGATGCGGACGAACTGGCCCGAGATCAGCCGGCCGTCGGCATTTTGGAGCGCCGCCCGCACGCGGATCGTGCCGGTTGCCGCATCCACCTCGTTGTTGATCAACTGGATATGGCCGCTGATCGGCGTGCCCTCGTCGGCGGCGGTGCCGATCTGTACGGGTATTTGCTCGATCGACTCGGCACCGGCGGAAGCGGAGAGCTTGGCGAGCGCTGCCGCGACCACTTCCTCGCTGACATTGAAGCTCGCATAGATCGGGTCGACCGAGACGAGCGTGGTCAGCACCGGCGAGGCGGAGCCCGCCGCGACAAGGTTGCCGGCCGTAACCTCGAGCCTGCCGACACGGCCGCTGATCGGGGCGCGCACCTCGGTATATTGCAGGTCGAGCCGCGCGGAGCGCAGCGCCGCCTTGGCCGACCGGACATTCGCCTGCGCCTCGTCATAGGCGCTGAGCCGCTGGTCGACGCCGCTCTGCGGAATGGCGCTGGTGGAAACCAGCTTGCGGCCGCGCTCGAGCTCGGTCTTGGCGAGTGCCACCCGGGCTTCCGCGGCCGCCACCTCCGCTTCCGCGCGCTCGACCGCTGCCGCATAGGGTTCGGGGTCGATGGTCACGAGCAGGTCGCCCTTCTCGACGAGCGCACCCTCCCGGAAATGGGCGCTAAGGATCGCCCCGCCGACGCGCGGGCGAACCTCGACCCGCTCGATCGCCTCGAGCCGGCCGGAGAAGCTCTCCCAAGTGGTGATCCGGCGCGTTTCCGCCTGGGCGACGGAAACCGGCACGGCCGGCGGCGCGGCGGACGCCGCTTCAGTTGTGGCATCCGCCTGCAGGCGGGCAGGCAGGCCGAGAAGGACGGCACCGCCGCCGGCGACGGACAATAGAATGCTGAGGCCGGCACCCCACAGGGCGCGGCGAGTAACGCTCGACGTCATGATCTCTCCTTGCCGGTTGGGAGCCGGCTCTAAAAAATGTCTGCTTACTTCTGTGTGGCCTTCGCTCCCGCCTTCTCGAAGAAGCGGGAGAAAATGCCGGATATGATTTCTTCCTGTTCGGGCCAGCTTTTCTGGGCCGAGACATTGGCCGGGACCCAGGCGGCACGGCCGGGCAGGACGTGCATCTCCACCGGAACGCCGGCTGCGCGCAGGCGCTCGGCATAGGCCTTTGCCTCGTCGCGCATCGGACACTCCTCGCTGGTGACCACGAGGGCCGGAACGAGACCGCCGAGCCGGGTGCAATGGCCGGGCGCCGCGTAAGGGTGGGTCAGGCCGCTGCCTTCACCGAGATATTGCTGCCAGCCGTCGGCGATCGATTGGACAGAGCTCTGCGGACAGAACTTGCGGAACGACGGCGTCGCCAGGCAGGGGTCGAGCAGCGGTGACAGCAGGATCTGGCCCTTGAGGTCGGTCAGAAACTGGTCCCGCGCCATCAGCGCCAAGCCGGCGGCGAGGTTGCCGCCTGCCTCCTCGCCCGCGACGAACAGCAGCGACTTCTTGTGCGCGAACTGCGGGCAGCGGCTGCGCATGGAAGCCAGCATGGCATAGGCGGTGTCGAGAGCCGCCGGAAACGGGTTGAGGCAGGCCGACGGATATTCCGGCGAGACGACGACCGCACCGGCAGCGGCGAGGGCCCCGGCAACCTTCTCTCCGGCCGCGACCGAATCTCCCGTGAAGCTTCCGCCGTGCAGATGCAGGACGACCGGCGGCGGCGCGAGCAACGACGCACCCTTGTAGACGCGTGCGCGGCACGAGCCCTGGCCCGTCTGCATCGTCTCTTCGGTAAAATGCGTGTCCATCTCTTGCCTCGAAAATGGGTGAATCCCTAGATGAGGGACAACCCGCGACGGTCACATCCTAACATTGTCTTTCTTCTGGAATAGTCAGTGGGTTCTGATTACACTATTCGGTATTTCGAACAATTGGCTATTGAAAATGGACCAGCTTACGGCCATGCGCGTGTTCCTTCGAGTGGTGGAGACCGGCAATTTCACCCGGGCCTCCGCCTCGCTCAACATGCCGAAGGCGACCGTCACCAATCTCATTCAAGGCCTGGAGGCGCATCTTCGCACCAAGCTTCTCAATCGCACGACCCGGCGGGTTCTGGTAACGCCGGACGGTGCGCTCTACTACGAACGCGCCGCGCGCCTGCTCTCCGACATCGACGAACTGGATGGCAGCCTGTCGAGCGCCCAGAGCCTGCCGAAGGGCCGGCTGCGCGTCGAAACCGCGAGCGCCTTCGCCAACCTGATCATCATTCCGGCGCTCCCTGAGTTTCACCGCAAGTACCCCGATATCCAGATCGATCTCGGCGTGTCCGACCGCAACGTCGATTATCTGGCCGAGAACGTCGATTGTGCGATCCGTGGCGGTGCGCTGACGGACCAGTCGCTGATCGCCCGACGCATCACGGAGATGAAGTTCACCACCTGCGCCACGCCGGATTTCCTCGAAAGGCACCCGGCGCCGCAGCATCCCTCCGACCTCGAGAAGAACTGCTATGCCGTCGGCTATTTCCGGCCGACCACCGGTCAGCAGATGCCCTTCCACTTCCGGCGCGGCAGCGAGGAAATCGAGGTCAATTGCCGCTATACAGTCGCAGCTAACGAGGCGACGACCTATGTCGCGGCCGCGAGGGCGGGGATGGGCGTCATCCAGGCGCCGCAGTTCATGGTGCGCGACGATCTCCGCGCCGGCACCATGGTCCCGGTGCTCGCCGATTGGCAGGTCGACCCGATGCCGATCTATCTGGTCTATCCGCCGAACCGGCATTTGAGCAGCCGGCTGCGCGTCTTCGCCGACTGGGTGGTGAAAGTGGTCGCGCAATCGCAGCTCGACGGCGCGTAACCCGAGAATGCGAAGTCAGGCTTGCCGGTTCTTGGCGTTGTTGCGCTTGGCTTTCGGCTTGAAGTCGCCGGCCGCCTTTCTCGCGTCAGGCTTCCCCTTCTTCTTGCTCCAGGCCTTTTCGTCGCGCCTCTCCGGATGCGCGTCCTGGCTGACGGGCGGCTTCTTCTCGTACTTGCGTTTCGGCTGAAAGTCGTTGTGGCCACGCTCCGGCTGAGCCTCTGCCGGCCGCGGCCGCTTTTTCGCGAATTCTTGCTTGTCGTCGCGCCACCGCGAGCCGTCCGGGGCGCCCGGCAGCGACTTGACGCGAATGCCCTTTTCCAGTGTCCGGTTTGGGCCGATTGCGGAGAGGAAGCGCTCGGCGCCCTCGGCAGTCAGCTCGACATGGGTTTCCTCCGGCTGCATGCGGATTGCGCCGATGTCGCGCTTGCTGAGCTTGCCATGGCGGCAGAGCATCGGGATGAGCCAGCGCGGTTCGGCGTTCTGCTTGCGCCCGACGGAGAGCGAGAACCACTGGCCGTCTGTGAAGTCCGCGCGCGGCGCGGGGCCCTCGTCGCCGGTGAAAGCCGGTCCGTCGCGGCGGCTTTTCTTCCGATCGTCCGCGAGCGAGACCTCGGAGAGCTCCTCGGGGGCGGAGTGCCGCGAGCGGAACTGCCGCACGAAGGCGGCGGCCAGCTTCTCGGCGCCATGGCGCGCGATCAGCGCCTCGACGATCGCTTGCTCGTCGTCGCGCAGCGCCTCGTCGAAGGCCGCGTCGGCAATCAGACGCTCGTCGTCGCGGCTTGTCACGTCTTCTGCCGACGGCGGCTTCGCCCAGGCGGCGGTGATGCGGGCGCCATCCAGGAGCCGCTCCGCTTTCCGCCGCTGATTGACCGGTACGATCAATGCGCTGACGCCCTTCTGGCCCGCCCGACCGGTGCGGCCGCTGCGGTGCAGAAGCGTCTCGGAATTGGTCGGCAGATCCGCATGGATGACGAGCTCGAGGCCCGGCAGGTCGATGCCACGGGCGGCGACGTCGGTGGCGATGCAGACCCGGGCACGGCCGTCGCGCATCGCCTGAAGCGCGTGGGTGCGCTCGTTCTGGCTGAGTTCGCCCGAGAGCGCGACCACCGAGAAGCCGCGATTGTTGAAGCGGGCCGTCAGGTGGTTGACCGCAGCGCGGGTCGAGCAGAAGACGATCGCGTTGCGGGCTTCGTAGTAGCGCAGCACGTTTATGATGGCGTTCTCCCGATCGCTCGGAGCGACGAGAAGCGACCGGTATTCGATATCGCCGTGCTGCTTTTGCTCGGATGCAACCCCGATCCGCACCGCGTCGCGCTGGTAGTTCTTGGCAAGCGTGGCGATCGAGCGCGGCACGGTCGCCGAGAACATCAGCGTGCGGCGTTCGGGCGGCGACGCCTCGAGAATGAATTCCAGATCCTCGCGGAAGCCGAGATCGAGCATCTCGTCCGCCTCGTCGAGCACCACGGCGCGCAGCGCCGAGATGTCGAGCGAGTCGCGGCGGATATGGTCGCAGAGCCGGCCCGGCGTGCCGACGACGATGTGGGCGCCGCGTTCGAGCGCGCGTCGTTCGCTGCGGATGTCCATGCCGCCGACACAGGACGCGATCGTCGCCCCGGCAATCTCGTAGAGCCATTCAAGCTCGCGCTTGACCTGCAGGGCCAGCTCGCGCGTCGGCGCGATGACAAGCGCCAGCGGCGCCTCCGGAGTGCCGAATTGCCTTGCCGTTCCGAGCAGCGTCGGCGCCAGCGCCAAGCCGAAGGCAACGGTCTTGCCGGAGCCGGTCTGAGCGGAAACCAGCGCGTCGGCGCCGTCGAGCGCCGGGTCGCGCATCGCCTCCTGAACCGGTGTCAGCGTGTTGTAGCCGCGTTTCGCCAATGCCGCGGCGATCGAGGGCGCGATCCCTTCGAACTCTGTCATGTCCTGTCTTTCGGATTTCGGTCGTCGCGCCGAAGACGAGCGGACCATAAGTCGGGTCGTCCTCAGGCGTCGATAGCCGCGGCCAACGTCGCGGCCCTGTTCATTTGCGGGGCTACATACGCGTTGGGAGAGGGAATGTACAGGGCCGGATGGTCAACGCGCGGGGCCGTTGCGGCGCCCGCCGAACTCGTTGGCGCCTGGCGCGCCGGGCCAGAGACAGAGTGCGATGAAGACGATGGGGCTCAATACCGGGATGAACAGGCAGAGCGCGAGCGGGCCCGGATAGCCGATATCGTGCAGCCGCTTGATCGCCAGCATGGCGATCGAAATGGTCGAGGCGATGCCGGAGCCGATCACAGCCAGCGTCCAGAGCGCCAGCGCCGCGTCCTGGTCCTCGTATTTCAGCATCTGCATCAGGATGATGCCGCCGACGACGAACCAGAAAAGCCAGGAGAGAAAGAAGGGCAGGCGGCCGATCCGGCCGGAGGGGCTGAAGAACAGCCAGGTCATGCTCGGCTGCCGCCCCTCCTCGGCCATGATCAATCCCGGAGCAGTTCGTTGATGCCGGTCTTCGACCGGGTCTTCTCGTCGACCCGCTTGACGATGACGGCGCAGTAGAGGTTCGGCGCCGGCTGGCCGTTGGCCATGGTCGAGCCGGACGGCATCGAGCCGGCGACGACGACGGAATAAGGCGGCACTTCGCCATACATGACTTCGCCGGTGGCGCGGTCGACGATCTTCGTCGACTTGCCGATAAAGACGCCCATGCCGAGGACCGAGCCCTCGCGGACGATGCAGCCTTCGACGACCTCGGAGCGGGCGCCGATGAAGCAATTGTCCTCGATGATCGTCGGCCCGGCCTGCATCGGTTCGAGCACGCCGCCGATACCGACGCCGCCGGAAAGATGCACGTTCTTGCCGATCTGCGCGCAGGAGCCGACGGTTGCCCAGGTGTCGACCATCGTTCCCTCGCCGACATAGGCGCCGAGATTGACGAAGGAGGGCATCAGGACTGCATTGGGGGCGATATAGGCGGAACGCCGCACGACGCAGTTCGGCACGGCTCGGAAGCCGGCCTTCTCGAACTCGTTGACGCTCCAGCCGTCGAATTTGGACGGCACCTTGTCCCACCAGACCGACTCGCCCGGTCCGCCCTTGACGAGCTCCATGGGGTTCAGCCGGAAGGAGAGCAGCACGGCCTTCTTGAGCCACTGGTTGACGGTCCAGATCCCGTCGGCGCCGCGTTCGGCGACGCGCACCTTGCCGCCGTCGAGCAGGTTCAGTGCCGTCTCTACGGCGTCGCGTATCGGCCCGCGCGTGCTTGTGCTGACGGCCTCGCGATCATCGAAGGCGGTCTCGATCGTCTGCGACAGGGAGGCGAGGTCGTGGTTCGTCATCGGATTTCCTTATGTTCGCGTTGTCCAGCAAGCTCTACTGCATAATCCCTCGAATCGGAACCGATTAAAGGAGGGATTTGGCGGGCAATTCAGAGGGCGGCAGCCCCCATTCACGCCCGAAAAAAGTGCATCCTTGCGGCGCCCGGGTCCGAAAAGTTGAAGGGCTTTTCGGCCCGCTCTCCGAACGAGGGACTTGGCAAGCCTGCCCGTTTCCGGCAGAGAGACGCACTTATGGCTGAAAAGCATGAAAGGACATGTCCGGACGAGGTGCCGGCTGTTCGGAACACGACGGGACGAGGACATATGGGACGCATGAAGAAGCGCAGTTTGCGCGGCAAGGGCGGGGTTTGGGATCCGCTGGCAGACAGCTCGCAAAGCAGGCAGCGCGCCTCGACCGTTCCGCTGACGCCCCAATCGGCCTCTCCGACCTATCGGCTAGCCTATATCGACGACGATTTCCTGTGCCGCGAGGAACTGAGGCCCGTGCGCCTGCAGCTCGAGCTTCTGAAGACGGAGATGATGCTCGAGGAACGCGGCATCAACTCGACCGTCGTCATGTTCGGCGGCGCGCGCATTCCGGAACCGGGCGGCGAAGCCTGGGCGGCCAAGAACGAGACGCAGCGCAAGAACCTGGAAGCCGCTTCGGTCTATTACGACGAGGCGCGCAAGTTCGCGCGGCTTTGTTCCGAGCAGTCCGCCAAGCTCGGCCACAAGGAATATGTGATCGTGACCGGCGGGGGTCCCGGCGTCATGGAGGCCGGAAACCGCGGTGCCGCGGATGTCGGCGCACCGTCGATCGGCCTCAATATCGTCCTGCCGCACGAGCAGGCGCCGAACAGCTACGTCACGCCGGAGCTGTCCTTCAACTTTCACTATTTCGCCATTCGCAAGATGCATTTCCTGCTCCGCGCCAAGGCGGTGGCGGTCTTCCCGGGCGGCTTCGGCACGCTCGATGAGCTGTTCGAGACCATGACGCTGATGCAGACCGGTCGCCTGGCACTCGTGCCGCTCGTTCTGTTCGGCGAGAAGTTCTGGCGCTCGATCATCAATTTCGAGGCGCTCGCCGAATTCGGCACGATCGCCCCAAACGATATCGACCTCTTGCATTTCGTGGAAACCGCCGAAGAGGCGTGGCAGATCATTGCCCGCTTCTACGAGTCGGTGGATCCCCACGCCGTGCCTATGGCGTCGGGCAGGCGGTAGGGTTCGGGCGGGCGTTTAGTCCGCCGCCACCACGCGGCGCAGGAAGCCGGCGAGATCCTCGGTGACGTAATCGATCTGCTCGTCGGCGTCGCTGGAGGTCTCCCAGGCTTCCGCGAACTCATATTCGAGATTGCGCGGCACCAGCAGGATGGTCGTCATGCCGAGGGCCTTCGGGACCAGCAGGTTGCGCGGCAGGTCCTCGAACATTGCTGCATGCTGCGTGTCGACGCGGTGCAGGCTCATGAACTTGTCGTAGGTATCGCCGGCCGGCTTCGGCAGGTAGCCGGCGGCGACGATGTCGAAAATGTCGTCGAAATGGTCGAGAATGCCGAGCGCGCGGGCCGTCATCTGCGCATGGGCGACGCTGCCATTGGTGAAGATGAACTTGCGGCCGGGGAGTGCCTTGATCGCCTCGCCGAGATCGGGATTTGCCGGCACCACGCTGTAGTCGATCGCATGCGCCCGTTCGAGAAAATCGTTCGGATCGATGCCGTGATGGAGCATCAGGCCCTGCAGGGTCGTGCCGTGATCGCGGTAATATTCCTTCTGCAGCTTCTTTGCCTCCGAGGGCTCGAGCGACAGGAGTTCGGCCACATAGGCCGTCATGTTGCGGTCGATCTGCGCGAAGAGATTGACGTGATGCGGGTAGAGCGTGTTGTCGAGATCGAAGACCCACTCGGTGACATGGGCGAATTCGGCGTGGGTCGGCAGGCGGTCGAGCTTTTTCATGAGCGGGTTATGACATGGGTATGGGCGGCGGCAAACGAGAAAATGCGTCCCGCGCCTCAGAGGCCCGCCTGCTGCCGTGAACATTTCTACTTTGAATTGTCAAAGAGGCATGGCATCTTCCGCCCGGCGCAGCTTTCGCTCGGGGGATGCAGGTGCTGATGTCGGACGAACTGTTCTATCTCATGTTTCTGTTCGGATTCTACGCCACGACGGTCGTTACCTATTTCGCCCTCGGCTACGGCCTGACCTGGGTCAACGACCGCAATCCTCAGCGGAAGATTCAGAAGGGGCGCGGTTCCGACAAGCGCCGCAAGGCGGAAATCCGCCAGAGCCTGGCGTCGATGTTCAGCGCCTGCTTGCCGCTGACGATCGGCCTCTACGCCCAGCAAAAGGGCTGCGCGCCGGCGCCCTGGGCCTTCAGTTGGTGGACGGCGGTGCCGCTCTTTGTCCTGTGCATGTTCCTCTACGATACCTGGTTCTATTTCATGCACCGGCTGCTGCACACCAAGTGGCTCTATCCCCTGCACGCACTCCATCACAAAAGTGTCGCACCAACGATCTGGAGCACCTATTCGGAGGATGTCTTAGACAATTTTCTATTGCAGGGCTTTTCAGCCGTCATCGTTTTCGTCGTTCCGTTTCCGCCGGCGATTCTCATCGGACAAAGACTGTTCGAGCATTTCAACGGCATGTTCGGGCACTGTGGCTTCGAGTATTTCGCCTCATCGACGACGCGTTATCCGTCCCCTCTGTTGTCCACGACGTTCCATGACCAGCATCATTCGGGGTTCCGGTACAACTACGGCAACTATTTCTCGTTCTAAGATCGTGTGCTGGGCACGATCTCGCCGAGCTACGACCAGCGCGTGAAGACATTCGAGGAGGACGGGCCGCCGCTCGTATTCGGTCACGCCATCGATCTGGCGGAGGTCCAGGAAAAGCGGACCGAAACACCGTAGCTCCACGGAGTTCTTGGCAATGTCCTGACCTGCGTGCTAGCTCGCAACCATGGAAACCTGGGTTCTCATCACCATCGGCGCGGCCTTTCTGCAGAATATCCGCTCCTCCATCCAGAAGCACCTGAAGGGCGCCATGGGCACGACCGGCGCCACCTTCGTGCGCTTCGGCTTCGGACTGCCCTTCGCGCTCCTCTATCTCCTCCTGCTCTGGCGCGTTTCGGGCCACCCTCTGCCGGTGCCGAACGGCTCCTTCTTTATCTGGGCAATCATCGGCGGTTTGGCGCAGATCGCCGCGACATTCCTGCTCGTTCACCTCTTCTCCTTCCGCAACTTCGCGGTCGGCACCGCTTATTCCCGCACCGAGCCGGCCCAGGCGGCGCTCTTTGGGCTGATCTTTCTCGGCGAAAAGGCAAGCCAGGGGACGCTGGTGGCGATCGCCATCTCGGTGGTCGGGGTCATGCTGATCTCCGTTGCCCGCACGACGCTCAGCGCCCGGTCGCTGCTGACCTCGGTCTTCAGCCCGACCGCGGCGATCGGCCTGCTCTCCGGCACGTTCTTCGGGCTCTCGGCGGTGTCCTATCGTTCGGCCTCGCTGGCGCTGGCGCCCAGCCTGCCGGCGCCGGACTATATGATGCAGGCGAGCTTCACGCTCGGTTTCGTCATCCTGCTGCAGACCGTCGTCATGCTCCTTTGGATCGTCGCCCGCGAGCCTGACGAGTTGACGCGGATCGGCGCGGCCTGGAAGCCCGCCTTCATCGTCGGCTTCGTCGGCGCCTCGGCGTCCTTCGGCTGGTTCATGGCGATGACGCTGCAGCAGGCGGCGATCGTCAAGGTGGTGGCGCAGGTCGAGATGCTGTTCACCTTCGCCTCGTCCTTCTTCGTCTTCCGCGAATGGATCAACAGGCTCGAACTCGTCGGTTGCCTGCTGATCGTGCTCGGCGTCGTGATGCTGCTCGTGCTCTAGTCGGCGCATTCCGATGTAGAATAAGCGCCCGAATTTCGGCGGAAGATTCAATCATAGGGTGCTACAACGCGGGCATGCTTTTCGATTTGCCGAACGACGACATCCTTTACGACGCGCTGCTGGCCCGCAGTTCCGACTATGAGGGCCAGGCCTTCGCCTGCGTGAAGAGCACTGGCATCTTCTGCCGGCTTTCCTGCCCGGCCCGCAAGCCGAAGCGGGAGAACACCCTGTTTTTCGACAGCATCGCGGCCTGCGTCAATTCGGGTTTCAGGCCCTGCGAGCGATGCCGGCCGCTGGAGCAGGCTGCCGGCAAGGAGCCGCTCGTCGAACAACTGCTGAAGCTCCTCGATCGGCATCCGGACCGTCGCTGGACCGAGGACGACCTCGTGCGGCGCGGTCTCGATCCGTCGACCGTCCGCCGCACGTTCAAGCGAAGCCTCGGCGTGACCTTTCTCGACCTCGCCCGCCAGCGGCGCATGGGGGAGGCTGCGCGGCAGCTTTCCGCCGGGGCGAGCGTCATCGCGGCGCAGGTCGATGCGGGCTACGAGTCGCCAAGCGGTTTTCGCGCTGCCTTCGCGCGGCTGATCGGCGAGGCGCCGGCGAAGGCGCAGGGCCGTGAACTGCTCTTTGCCGATTGGATCGACACGCCGCTCGGGCCGATGGTAGCGGTCGCCGACCAAACGCACCTGCACTTGCTCGAGTTCCACGATCGCAAGGCTTTGCCCGCCGAGATGGAGAGGCTGAAGCGAACGGCGCGGTCGGCCCTCGTGCCGGGCAGGACGCCGCCCATCGAGCAGATCGAGACGGAACTCAAGGCCTATTTCGCCGGACTGTCCGGTGAGTTTCTGACGCCGCTCGCTCTCGACGGCAGCGCCTTCGAGCGGCAGGTATGGGCGAGGCTCATGCAAATCCCGATCGGCGAGACGCGATCCTATAGCGACATTGCCCGGGAAGTCGCTACCATTGAGACTGTGCGGGCCGTGGCGAGAGCCAACGGCGCCAACTGCATTGCGATCGTTGTCCCATGCCATCGCTGCGTCGGCGCGGACGGATCGCTGACGGGATACGGTGGCGGCCTCGAGCGAAAGCAGTGGCTGCTTCGGCATGAAGGAAAGATGAGACCTGTCGGACTGTTTACGGAGGAGATGCGATGAACCAGGAGGAAAGGGCGCGTGCCTTTCAGGCGCTGCACCGCAAGGGCGATCCGATCATTCTTTACAATATCTGGGATGCGGGCAGTGCCCATTGCGTGGCCGAGGCCGGCGCCAAGGCGCTGGCCACGGGGAGCTGGTCGGTGGCGGCCGCGCATGGTTTCGGCGACGGGCAGAAGATCCCGCTGCAATTGCTGGTCGAGATCGCCCGCGAGATCGTCGCGGCGACCGACCTGCCGCTGTCGGTCGATTTCGAAGGCGCCTATTCGGAAGACCCGGCCCAGGGTGCCGCCAATGTGGCGCAACTGATCGATGCCGGTGCAATCGGCATCAATTTCGAGGACCAGATCGTCGGCAAGGGCGGGGTTCATCCGATCGACAAGCAGGCGGCCCGCATCCGGGCGATCCGCGACATGGCGGAGCGCCAGAACGTGCCGCTCTTCATCAACGCCCGCACCGACCTGTTCCTGCAGGAAAACGATACGACGCGCCATGCAGGTTTGCTGGAGGGTGCGATCACCCGTGCCAAGGCCTATGCCGAAGCGGGGGCGAGCGGCTTCTTCGCGCCGTGGCTCGTCGATGTCGACCTGATCGGCAAGCTTTGCGCTGCGTCGCCGCTGCCGGTGAACGTGATGATGCGGCCCGGCGCGCCGGACCTCGCCACGCTTGCCGCCGCGGGCGTCGCTCGGGTCAGCTACGGACCGTTTCCCTACCGGGCGATGATCGCCTGGCTGCGCGGCGAGGCGGAGAAGGTGTATGAGGGCCCTAGGAAGTAGGTCGGGGCGGAAGCGCTCGTAAGAGGGAACTGCCCCTCATCCCGCTGCCGCGACCTTCTCGCCACAAGCGGGGCGAAGGGGTATGCCGCGCCGCCTCAGTTCCCTCTCTCCGCGCGCGGGGAGGGGGTTGGTCCTCGGGTTAAACCCGGGTTAAACCCGAGGAGAGGGGCAATTCTCGCGAGTCGGCCGCCTTACGGCACGATCAGCGTGCCGGCGCCGCGTTCGGTGAAGATCTCCAAGAGCACGGAATGAGCGGTCTTGCCGTTGAGGATGACGACGCCCTGGACGCCGGACTTGATCGCCTCCATGCAGGTCTCGACCTTGGGGATCATGCCGCCGGAAATCGTGCCGTCGGCGATCAGCGCGTGCGCCTGGGCGACCGAAAGCTCCTTGATGAGATTGCCCTGCTTGTCGAGAACCCCCGGAACGTCGGTCAGGAACAGGAGGCGCGTCGCGTTGAGCGCGCCGGCAATCGCGCCTGCGAAGGTGTCGGCGTTGATGTTGTAGGTATGGCCGTCACGGCCGGGGGCCACCGGCGCGATCACCGGGATCATTTCCGAGCGCGCCAGCAGATCGAGGAGCGTGCGGTCCACTTCGACCACTTCGCCGACGAAGCCGAGATCGAGGACGCGTTCGATATTGGAATCCGGGTCCTTGATGGTCTTGCGCGCCTTTTCCGCAAAGACCATGTTGCCGTCCTTGCCGCAAAGGCCGATCGCCCATTCGCCGGTCTGGTTGATGAGCGCGACGATCTCCTTGTTGATCGAACCGGCGAGCACCATTTCGACGATCTCGACGGTTTTCTCGTCGGTGACGCGCAGGCCGCCCTCGAACTTCGATTCGATGCCCATCTTGTTGAGCATGGCGCCGATCTGCGGGCCGCCACCGTGGACGACGATCGGGTTGACGCCGGACTGCTTCAGAAGCGCGATGTCGCTGGCGAAGGCGCGCCCGAGCTCGGGATTGCCCATGGCATGGCCGCCATATTTGACGACGATCGTCTTGTTCTCGTAGCGCTGCATGTAGGGCAGGGCCTGAGCCAGCAGGCGTGCCTGGATTTCACTTTCTGATGCGGACATGGCGACCCTCGAAATATACCGGCTGCTATCTAGCGCATGTTGCCCGCTGATGGAATGATCCAGGCAACACAAGTCGCCGAAGATTGGCGCCGGTCCATGGCGAAAAACCGGCCGCCTGCACGATTGACGAGATTTGTGATTTGACCGATCCTGCTACGGTGCAATCTCTCGAATGTGAGAGAACATGGAACGATGACCACGCAGAAGCCCGAGAGCGGGGATTCTCGCCGCGATGAGGTGATCGCCGGGGAATACGTGTTGGGCGTCCTGTCCGCCGAGGACCGCCGCAAGGTCGAAGCGCGCATGGCGACGGATAGGGATTTTGCGGCAATGGTTCTCCGCTGGCGCAACAATCTCGCCACTTTCGATACGGCCTATGAAACGATCGCGCAGGCGCGCGCCTTGCCTACCGCCGAGCACCGGGCGTTCGAGGCTCAGGCGGGGGCCGACGATTCCATCGGATTGTGGGATTCCTTGTCGTTCTGGCGCAGCCTCGCCTTTGCCTCGCTGGCCGCCGTCGCGGTCCTGGTGGTCTCTTTGGCGGGGCTGTTCGGCGGCGGATCGGGCGGTCGGCCGTTGCTGGCCGAGCTTTCGGGCGAGGGCAATGCGATCGGTTTCGTCGCAACCTTCGATGTCGGCTCCGGGCGATTGCGCCTGACGCCGGTCGCGGCAGGCGGTGACGGCGAAAGATCCCTCGAGTTCTGGCTGCTGCGGGGCAGCGACCCGGCGATCTCCCTCGGAGTGTTGCCGCAGTCCGGCGAAGGCGAGTTCCGGGTTCCTCCTGCCATGCGGACGAAGATAACCGAAGGCTCGACGCTTGCCGTCAGCCTCGAGCCGCGCGGCGGTTCACCGACCGGCTTGCCGAGCGGCCCATTCCTCGCCCGCGGCACTGCCGGCTATCGCTGACCTCGCGAGACATGCCGGCAATGCTTTTAGACCTTCATCCGGCTGCCGCAACCTTCTCCAGCGCCGCGCGTCCAATTGGACGCGCACACGCCGCGGCTGGGAGTGGGGGTTTCTTCATCAACTGAAGAGTTAAAAGCTCCCCGCCTGCGGCGACGGCGTCTGTGCCTCGGAGAGGGCGGCCTGCAGTTTCTGCTCCTGCTCCGGCGAGAGCGAAGTCTTCAATACGCGGCCGCGAAGCCCCGAGAGTTCGGCCAGAACCTTCTCGGGCTGCACCTTGCGCACTAGGATGAAAAGGGCCGACGAATTGTTCGGGATCGTGCTGCCGAGCGACTTGATGAATTCGTCGTCGATGCCGTAGTCGGCAAGTGAACCGGAGAGGGCTCCGGCGCCTGCGCCGAGCGCGCCGCCGATGGCAAAGCCGGCGAGCGGGTTCAGGAAAAGCAAGCCGACAAGTCCACCCCAGAGCGAGCCTGACAGAAGACCCGAGGCGGCACCGACGGTGGTGAGATTGAGGCTCTGCTTCAAATGCACCTTGCCTTCGGCGTCGCGCACCACGACGACCGCGTCTTCGAGATCGATCAGATATTCCTTCTTCAGGCTGTGGAGCTTCAGGAGGACCCGGTCGGCCTCCTCCGGCGTGTCGAAACCAATGACAATCAAGTCGGACATCTCTCTCTCTCCTCTGACCGTGAGGCGACGAGCACCTGTCGTCGCCAGCGAGGAGATAGAGCGGCCGAAGTCGCCGGGTAGTGAGTTGCGGCAGATGTCTTTGGCGGCACCGGCGACCGGTGCCGCGCATGACGGTTTTAGCGCAGGACGGCCTGCTCGATCGCCGTGCGCAGATCTTCGATCCCGGCGCCCTTCTCCGACGAGGTCGACAACACCTCGGGATAGGCGGCCGGCCGCTTCTTGATTTTCTCGAGCGTTTCGGCGACCAGCCGCGGTACGCCGGCGGCCTTGATCTTGTCGGCCTTGGTCAGCACGATCTGGTAGGAGACCGCCGCCTTGTCGAGGAGCGACAGCACTTCCTCGTCGTTCTTCTTGATGCCGTGGCGTGCGTCGATCAGCAGGTAGACGCGTTTCAGCGTCGAGCGGCCGCGCAGATAGTCGAAGACGAGTTTCGTCCAGGCATCGACCTGCTCCTTCGGCGCCTGGGCGTAGCCGTAGCCGGGCATGTCGACGAGCGCCATCGGCGGCAGATCATCGGCCTCGCCGGAATAGCCGTCGGGCACGAAATAGTTGAGTTCCTGGGTGCGGCCTGGCGTGTTGGAGGTGCGGGCGAGCCCTTTGTGTCCGACGAGCGCATTGATCAGAGAGGACTTGCCGACATTGGAACGTCCGGCAAAGGCGATCTCGACCGGGCCCTCGGGCGGCAGGAATTTCATCGCCGGCACGCCGCGGATGAAGATCCATGGCCGGCCGAAGACACTCGAGGCGTTCTGATTGTTCTTCCCGGACATGTCCTGACCTTCCTCTTTGCCGGGCCGGCATCGGGCTTTTGGCCCCGCTTGTCAAGCGCAGCCGCACCTTCGGCCGCCGCGGCGGTTCCTCTCACGGGAAATGAGAAAGCCCCGGATCTTTGTGATCCGGGGCCGCAAACTGGCGCAGGGGAGCAAAGTGCCGGCTATTCCGCCGGCTTGGGTTTCTTGGCGAACATCCCCTTCAGGTTGTCGAAGAGCTCGATCTTCACGCCCTGGCGCTTCATGATGATTCCCTGCTGAAGGATCGACAGGGTGTTGTTCCAGGCCCAGTAGATCACCAGACCCGCCGGGAAGGACGCCAGCATGAAGGTGAAGACCAGCGGCATCCAGGTGAACAGCATCGCCTGGGTCGGATCCGGCGGCGTCGGGTTCATGCGCATCTGCAGGAACATCGTGATGCCCATGACGATCGGCCAGATGCCGAGATGCAGGAAGGCCGGCCCGTCGAAGGGAAGCAGGCCGAAGAGATTGACGATCGTCGTCGGATCGGGGGCGGAGAGATCCCTGATCCAGCCGAAGAACGGCGCGTGACGCATCTCGATGGTGACGTAGATCACCTTGTAGAGCGCGAAGAACACCGGGATCTGGATGAGGATCGGCCAGCAGCCCGCCAGCGGGTTGATCTTCTCGTCCTTGTAGAGCTGCATCATCGCCTGCTGCAGCCCCATGCGGTCGTCGCCGAACTTCTTCTTCAGTTCCTCCATCTTCGGCTGGACCTTCTTCATGTTTGCCATTGAGGCATATTGCTTGTTGGCGAGCGGGAAGAAGATCAGCTTGACGACGATCGTGGTGATCAGGATCGCGATGCCGAAATTGCCGAACAGACGGAAAAAGAAGTCCATCATTTTGAACATCGGCTTGGTGATGAAGTAGAACCAGCCCCAGTCGATCAGCTTGTCGAAATTGGGAATCGCGTAGGCCACTTCATAATTGTCGACGACCGGTACTTCCTTGGCGCCGGCGAAGACAAGGTTCTTGACCTCCGCGGCCTGCCCCGGGGCGACGGTGATCGCATCGCTCTTGTAATCGCTCTGGTAACGCGGGCGGCCATCGGCGAAGTGAGAGAAGCGAATGTCGAAGGGCGTCTGCTGCGGCGGCACGATCGTCGCAGCCCAGTACTTGTCGGTGATGCCGAGCCAGCCGCCGGTCGATTTGCCCGGTTCGACCGGCTGGTCGTCCTCGACCTTCGAATAGCCGACTTCCTGCAGGCCGTTCTCGCCGGCGACCCCGATGAAGCCCTCGTGCAGCACGTAGATGCTCGGAGTCGTCGGCTTGTTGAAGCGGGTCACCCGGCCGTAGGAGGAAAGCGAGGCCGGCGCGGAGCCCGCGTTCTTGATGCTGTCGACGACCTGGAACATATAGCGATCGTCGACCGAGATGGTCCTCGCGAAGGTGATGCCCTTGTCGTTGGTGTAGGTGAGCGTGACGGGCGTTGCCGGCGTCAGCTTGTCGCCGCCCGAGAGCGTCCACACTGTCTGCGGGCCCGGCACCGAGCCGGTCGCGTCGCTGCCGATATAGCCGATCTCGGTGAAATAGCCGTCGGCGGTTTCTGCCGGACTGAAAAGGGTGATGACCGGGCTCTTCGGGTCGACTGTCTCGTGGTACCCCTTGAGCTTCAGGTCGTCGAAACGGGCGCCGGTCAGGTTGATGGAGCCGGAAAGCGCCGGCGTGTCGATCGCCACGCGTGCAGACTTGGCGACCGCCTGATCGCGGCTTTCGCCGGGGACCGCGCCGCCCGGCAGTGCCTGGCCGGGCGCGGCGGGCTCGCCGCCCTGCTGGGGCTGCGCGTGCTGCGTCTGCTGGGCATTTTCCGCAGCGATCCGCTCCTTTTCCATCCGTGGATTGACATAGAAGAACTGCCAAGCGACGAGGATCAGCACCGAGAGCGCTATCGCCACGAAATAATTGCGGTTGTTTTCCATCATGGTTTCCTGGAACCGGCCGGCGGCCGTTTCGGTTTCGGCTTGTTTTCGATGCGATCCTTGAGCGCCCGGGTCAATGCGTCAAAAGGTGCATTCAGGAGATCGCGTCGGGCGACAATCACATAGTCGTGTCCGGGTTTCATTGCAAACCCGGCGGACAGCCGCACGGCTTCTTTAAGGCGTCGGCGCATGCGGTTTCGCTCGACGGCATTGCCGTGTTTTTTGGTGACGGTGAAGCCGACGCGGGCCTCGCCTTCCGGATCGTCCCGGTCAAGCACTTCAAGGAGGAAGTGCGGCCCTTTTCGGGCTTCTCCCGCCCTGACCGCCAAAAACTGCGGACGGCTTTTCAGCCGTCCGACAGTGGTCTTGTCTTTTTCTGACGTCATGTGCCCAAACAATGCTTTCGGGCAGCTTCGGCTCAGGCCGAAAGACGCTTGCGGCCTCGAGCCCGGCGGGCTGCGAGGACCTTCTGGCCACCCTTGGTGGACATGCGTGCACGGAAGCCGTGACGGCGCTTGCGAACAAGCTTGGACGGTTGGTAGGTACGCTTCATTTATTTTAATACCGCGGTGTGCGGCCCTTCTTGGGTTTGCAATTTGCAAGAGCGTTTACGTTACCGGGCATGGCTCCGCTTTCGCGCGGCTTGACCGGACGTGCGCGGCTTATAAGGACAAATGTCCGGTAAAGTCAATTCCCGCCACTTTTCCCCCGCGCAAAGCCGAGCAGAAGGCGATATCGATCAGGGAGACGCCTCGTTCCGGCACATTTCATGAAATGCTGAGGTCTTTGTTAACCTCCGGTATTTTAGAATTTACTGAAACGTGTATACCGCGTGCCCATGCTCGCTAGGCGTGAGTGGCTGCGGCGAGGAGAGCAGGAAATGAGAATTCGCGGAAAGATCTACCTGATCGTCGGCATCATGGGCCTGCTGGCGATCGCCATCACCGGCATGTCGTTGATGATCGTATCCAGATACAACGACGAGCTTCAGCAACTCCAGAACGCGTCCGAACGGAGCTTCAAGGGCGAGCGGCTCAATCGCCTGGTCACGGCCGTGGTGATGGAGTCGCGCGGCGTCTACGCCGCACCGACGATCGAGAAGGCAACCCCTTTCGCCGAAGGCATCCTCAAGAACCTCGACAAGATCGACGCGCTGCTGAAGGATTGGCGGCCGCTGGTTCCGGCCGACAGGCTGCCGGCCTTCGATGCGGTCGCCAAACGGGCCGAGGAATTCAAGACGTTCCGCACCGAAACCGCGCGGCTCGGCCGGGAGGTCTCGCCGCAGGCCGCCAACGAGCAGGGTAACAACGAGGCGAACCGCGCCAACCGCAAGGCTTTCCAGGCGGAGATCGACGTCGTCGTCGACGCCGACCGTGAGTCGCTTCAAGCCATCAACGATGAAATCGCCGCCTTCGAAGACGCCGTCGTTCTCGTCCTCCTCGGCATGGCCGGCCTCGGCATGGCTGCCGGCATAGGTGCGGCCTTCTATATCGGCACCAATCATCTCAGCCGGCCGATCGTCGACTTGACCGGCCGGATGAAGCTGCTGGCCAGCGGCGACCTCTTGGTCGATGTGCCCTTTGCCGGGCGCAAGGACGAGATCGGCGACATGGCGGCGGCCGTCGAAGTCTTCAAGCAGAACGGGCTCGCCGTGCGCGAGTTGAATGCCCAGGAAGCGGCGCTGCGCGAAAAGAGCGCCGACCTCCAGTCGAGCATCGGCATCGTCGTTGCGGCCGCGGCCGCCGGCGACTTCGCCCAGCGCATCGGCAAGGATTACGACAACGACGATCTGAACCGCTTCGCCGCCAGCGTCAACGAGCTCGTCGGCAGCGTCGACAGCGGCATCGCCGAAACGCGTCGGGTGATCGCGAGCCTTGCCGCCGGCGACCTGACGCAAAGCATGGACGGCCGCTTCCAGGGTGCCTTCGCCGAACTGCAGAAGAATGTCAACGAGACGTTCTCGACCCTGCAGAAGACCATGCGCGAGGTGCGTTCGGCGACGGATTCGATCAACGGCAACGCGTCCGAGTTGCGCTCGGCAGCCGACGACCTGTCGAAGCGGACCGAGCAGCAGGCGGCCGCGCTGGAGGAGACCTCCGCCGCCCTCGACGAGATCACCGCGGCGGTGAAGAGTTCCACCGAGCGGGCGCATGAGGCCACCGTCATGGTGACCGAGGCGAAGGAAAACGCCGCCGAATCCGCCTCGGTTGTCCGCAATGCCATCGAGGCGATGGGGCGCATCGAGCAGGCTTCGAGTGAGATCGGCCAGATCACCAACGTCATCGACGAGATCGCCTTCCAGACGAACCTGCTGGCGCTGAATGCGGGCGTCGAGGCGGCCCGGGCGGGGGACGCCGGCAAGGGTTTCGCGGTCGTCGCGCAGGAGGTCCGCGAACTCGCCCAACGCGCCGCCAGCGCCGCCAAGGACATCAAGGCGCTCATTTCGAAATCCGGCAGCGAGGTGGCGACCGGCGTCAAGCTGGTGCAGGCGACCGGCGCCGCGCTCGGTGAGATCGAGACGCGGGTGCTGAAGATCAACGATCACATCCATTCGATCGCCACCGCCGCACGCGAGCAGTCGACAGGGCTCGGCGAGGTGAGTACCGCCGTCAACCAGATGGATCAGGTGACGCAACGCAACGCCGCAATGGTCGAGGAGGCGAATGCGGCGACGCACAAGCTTTCCGCCGAAGCGAACGCTCTCGCCACGCTCATCACCTATTTCAAGGTCGAGCGCGAGCCGGCGCGTGCAGCCAGCCCGGCCAGGGAGACGAGCCGCCCGGTCGCTTCGCCCGCCCGCCGCATGATCGGAACGGTCGCCCGCGCCTTCGGCGGCGGCTCGGCCGCCGCCGCCCGCAGCGAATGGGAAGAGTTCTAGCGCATCGGCCCGAAAATCGGAGGCGATTTTCGGAAAGCACGATGTTCAAGTGTTACAGCGTCTTTTGCGCGTCTGAAAAGACGCGCGGCGCTGCAAGCGTCGGCACGGCAGACCCGAGCGATCTCAAGGAGCCGCCGGCCGCCGGCCGCGGGCTCTTTTCGTCTCACGGCAAAGTGAGTTGTCATCGCCGCCCTTTCACAGTGACGTTTGAGGGCGCGACCATTCTTTACTGGTCCGCGGCTCGGAGTCCTTTTAAGTCAGGAGCAAGTCTCGTCGAAAGCAAAGTTCATGAGCCAGGATGTCAGCAACAGGGCGGAAGAAGGAGCGGCCCTGAGAGTGTCGCCGGGCCGGAAGGACGATGTTTTTGGAGGGGGCCGGTCGTCGCGCTGGCGGGTCGTGCCGCTGGCGCTGTTGTTTGCGGGCGGAGTGGCCGCCTACGCCCTCGGGCTGCAGAACTATGTTTCGCTGTCGGCGCTCGTCCGTCATCAGGAGGCGCTGAGCCTCCATGTCGACGCCTTTCCGCTTCGCTCGGGCCTCGCCTTCTTCGTCCTCTATGTCGCGGCGGTGGTCTTCTCAATCCCCGCGGCGTCGGTGCTGACGATTGCCGCCGGCTTTCTGTTCGGCCCCTTCCTCGGCGGCGCGATCACTGTTCTTGCCGCTACCTTGGGCTCGAGCCTCCTGTTCCTCGCGGCGCGCGGCGTCCTCGCCGATCTCTTGCGCCGGCGTGCCGGACGCTTTCTGGAGCGCCTCGCGGGAGGATTCCGGCGCAATGCATTCCTCTACCTGCTGGTCTTGCGGCTGGCGCCGATCTTTCCCTTCTTCATCGTCAATATCGCGCCGGCCTTCTTCGACGTGAAGCTGCGCACCTTTGTTTCCGCCACCCTCATCGGCATCGTTCCGGCTACCTTTGCCTATGCGTGGCTGGGCTGCGAACTCGATGACGTGATCGCCCGCGCCGGCGAGAGCGGCCACGCGCTGTCGCTTTCGGATTTCGCCACCAAGGAAATTTCGCTCGCCCTTCTCGCGCTGGCCCTTCTTGCGGCATTGCCTCTGGCCTACAGGCTAATAAAGTCACGTCGACAAGGCTGATGGCGGGAAGGCGGGCGGCGTGGGGAAGCTTCTTAATCCGGACATCTGCGTGATCGGGGGCGGGGCGGCCGGCCTGTCGCTCGCCGCCGGTGCGGCCGCCTTCGGCGTTCCGGTCGTTCTCGTCGAACAGGGCAAGATGGGTGGCGACTGCCTGAACTACGGCTGCGTGCCCTCGAAGGCGCTGATCGCGGCGGCAAGACGGGCGCAGGCGATGCGCCAGGCCGGCGAATTCGGCCTCCTGTCGGCGGAGCCCTTCATCGACGGCGAAAGGCTGCAGGCGCGCATCCGCTCGGTGATCGAGGGCATCGCGCCGCATGATTCGGTCGAGCGCTTCTCCGGCCTTGGCGTAGAGGTCATCCAGGAGCCGGCCCGCTTCGTCGACGGCCGAACCGTCGCCGCCGGCGATCATCTCATCCGCGCCCGGCGCTTCGTCATCGCCACGGGCTCCTCGCCCGCCATTCCGCCGATCGCCGGCCTGGCGGAGACGCCGTTCCTGACCAACGAATCGCTGTTCGACTTCACCCCTCTGCCGCGCCATCTCGTCATCATCGGCGCCGGGCCGTTCGGTCTCGAGATGGCGCAGGCCCATTGCCGATTGGGAGCCAGCATCACGGTCGTCGAGAGGGCGGACGCCTTGTCGAGGGAGGACCCGGAACTGAAGGCGATCGTGCTCGATGCCGTCCGCGCTGAAGGCGCAGTGCTGCACGAGAGGACCGACATTCGCTCGGTCGAGCGCGATGGCAAGGGGATCCGGCTGCATTGCGTGGGCGAAAATGCCGCCTTCGACATCGATGGCAGCGATCTGCTGCTTGCCGCGGGCCGCACCGTGAATCATGCGGCCCTGAACCTTGGTGCGGCCGGGATCCGCCACGATGCGCAGCGGATTTTCGTCGGCGCTGACCTGCGCACCAGCAACCGCCGCGTCTATGTGATCGGCGACGCGGCCGGCGGCCTGCAATTCACACATGCCGCGAACTATCATGCCCGGCTCGTCCTGCAGCAAATCCTCTTTCGACTGCCGGCGCACGAAATCCGGGACATCGTTCCCCGGGTCACCTTCACGGACCCGGAAATTGCCCAGGTTGGACCGACTGAGGAGGAGGCGCGCGCAAGCTTTAGCGCGATTGACGTGGTCCGTTGGGACCTGGCAGGAAACGACCGGGCCCGAACGGACGGCCTGGGCCGGGGGATGGTCAAGGTCGTGGCCGGCCGCGGCGGGCGCATTCTCGGCGCCGGGATCGCCGGCGCCGGTGCGGGCGAGATGATTAACCTTTGGGCCTTCGCCATTGCCAACCGGCTGACACTCAAGAATTTTCGCGACTATGTCGCGCCCTATCCCACCCTTTCCGAGATTGGAAAACAGGCGGCGATCTCCTATTATTCTCCACTGGCGCGAAATCGCTTCGTTCGCTCCGCGATCCGCATCCTGCGGCGTTTCGGCTGAGGGCAGGGAATAGTCACTGGTGATGGTAGAAGACGCACGTCCGGCCAAAGAGAGTGCGCCGCCGCGAGCGGCCGTCGGATTTCTGCGCGGACTCTCCGGCAAGCTCCTCTTGCTGACGATCGCCTTCGTCATGTTGGCGGAGGTGCTGATCTTCGTGCCCTCCGTCGCCAACATGCGCATCCGCTGGCTCGAGGACCGGCTGAACACCGTGGCCGCCGCCGCCGT
Source organism: Sinorhizobium fredii (assembly GCF_002944405.1). Lineage (NCBI taxonomy): Bacteria > Pseudomonadati > Pseudomonadota > Alphaproteobacteria > Hyphomicrobiales > Rhizobiaceae > Ensifer > Ensifer fredii. Next base: position 463,248 of record NZ_CP024307.1, read on the forward strand.
CGTCGTCGACGGGCTGCAGAACATCGAGCTGCCGCGCGCCGTACAGCGCGAGACCCTGATGGCCACCGGCACCAAGGCGATCGTCATCCGCCGCAAGGATGCCTCGCGGATGATCGCGACCGTCGACATGCCGCCGGCGATCGACCGCGAATACGACATCGCCAATTTTACGGCCCTCGGGGCGATCCGCGACGCGTTCGACACGCTGCTTTTTGGCGGCAGCCGCATCATGCGCGTCTACGGGCCGCTCGGCGAGAGCGATGCGACGATCGAGCTGGTGATGAAGGATGCGAGCCTGCGCAAGGCCATGCTCGTCTATTCGCGCAACGTCTTCCTGCTGTCGATCGTCATTTCGCTGATTACCGCGGCGCTGATCTTCCTCGCCATCAACCGCATGCTGATCGTGCCGATAAAACGCCTGACGGCAAGCATGCAGGAGTTCTCCGACGAGCCTTCGAGCCCCGAACGCGTCCTCGTGCCGCCCGACGGCGGCGACGAGCTGGCGGTCGCCGGTCAGCACCTCGCTAGCATGCAGCGCGAGTTGCAGAAGACCTTGAAGCAGCAGAAGAGCCTCGCCGAGCTCGGCCTTGCGGTGTCGAAGATCAACCACGACATGCGCAACATCCTGTCCTCGGCGCAGCTCATCTCGGACCGGCTTGCCGATGTTGACGATCCCGTCGTCAAGCGCTTTGCGCCGACGCTGCTCAGAACCATCGACCGCGCCGTCGGCTATACGCAGGAGGTTCTCTCCTACGGGCGGACTGCGGAGGCCGAACCGCATCGCCGCTTCGTGGCGCTTCGCCCGCTCGTCCAGGATGTCGGCGAGCTCCTGGCCGTTGACCGCCAGAGCGGCATCGAATTCGACGTCCAGATCCGCGACGACATCCTAGTCGATGCGGACAGCGAGCAGCTTTTCCGCGTCGTCCACAATATCTGCCGCAATGCCGTCCAGGCACTGACGAACCACCAGCCGGAGAACGGCCGCCCGAGGGTGGTCTCCGTCTCGGCGGTGCGGACCGGCAGCGTCGTGACGATCTCCATCGAGGATACCGGCCCGGGCATGCCGGCCAAGGCACGCGAGAACCTCTTCGCGGCCTTCCGCGGCTCGGCGCGCTCCGGCGGCACCGGGCTCGGCCTGGCGATCGCCCGTGAGCTTGTTCTCGCCCATGGCGGCACGATCGCGCTCGTCGAGAAGCCGACGCCCGGCACGCTGTTCCGCATCGAGCTTCCGGACCGCCCGGTGCGCCTCGATGCTTTCCGCGCCAAGGGACGCTCCTGACGCCTCTCCTGCGACCGGGATGTTAGCGCAACGCCGGCTTGTCCACCGCTGTCGCAAAAATGAAGTTTTTTGCCGAAAGGCGCTTGCAATCCCCGAAAGGACGCTTTAGAGGATCGCCACGCAAGCGGTGGTCACCGCTTCAGCCACGCACCCGTAGCTCAGCTGGATAGAGCACCAGACTACGAATCTGGGGGTCAGGAGTTCGAATCTCTTCGGGTGCGCCATTCTCTCTGTGTCCCTCCTGGACAGGTAGGGGATGACGGAATGTCCCTGCCACATGGGTCACAATCCGTACGGCACGAGATTGTCACCCCACCCACGTCTTCGGTACGAAACGTCACCTACCTCTCAGGTCCGGGGGATCCAAAGCAAGCCGCATTCTGGTTTTTGCAAGCGGCTCAACGAGGTCATGCTGGCGCGCAAGCGATGATCGGTGCACCTTGGCGCCGGTGTGGAGCTCGATCGACTGCGTGCTACACGTTGGCTTAGGGCGAGCGCCGAGTAAGGTAATCCGCTCGCGCAAGCATTTTTGCCAAGAGTAGAAGCTGAACTTACCCCTGATGAACGAATGCTTTTGCAGAAGGAAATTGTCGATTCAGCCGGGGCAGGCCAAAGTGAGTGCGGTTGGCGTGAGCGTTGTTTCTTCGATGAAGAATTAAATTGTGAAAACAATCATATAGCAGTTCCTTCCTCCTCGTCGGCATGGTCCTGAGCCTTCGCGGCACGAAGGCGACGGCAGATGCTCCAGTAGGCTGTGCTGACCGCGTCTCGCCAGCCATCCGCCAAGCTCAAGCTCTCGGGTTCAAGCGCCCTTTTTCACATCGTCAGAAGTCCACTCCGGAGTTAGTTGCTTAGCTTGCGCGTAGACAACAGCGTAGCCCTGCGACGACACGGGCCTGCTGCGCCGTTCAACCGGGATGGCTGAAACGGGCTACCTGAGCATCCCTCGTCAGGTTGCGGAAGCTGGTGCCGCTCATATGCACCAGGGTTCGGTGGTCGCCGCCCTCGAAATAGACGTCATTGGCCTTGTCGAGACTCTCGTCGAGGATGACCGGTACGCCATAGGCCGATCCGATGGGCGGCACGGCGCCGATCTCGCAATCGTTGAAGAGCGTGCTGACTTCTTCCTCCGAGGCGAGGCCGAGACGCCGGTTCATCACATCCTGCAACGTCGAGAGCTCGACCCGGTGCGTGGCCGGCACGACGGCAAGCACGTAGCCCATCTCGTGGTGTACGACCACGGATTTGGCCAGCCTGTTGCCCGGAACATGGGCGGCCTCGGCGGTTTGGCTGGTCGTTGCGGTCCGGTGGTGAGGGACAGTGTCGTAGTCGACACCCTCGGTCTCGATATAGTGCTGGAGTTTCCTGGCGATGGTCATCGTAGGCGTCCCTTCTGTTGAGCAGTGACGCAGGAATGATTTTATTCTGCTCTGATCGTCTGCGGAGTCAACGGCGAATGGACGCGGCGACGACCGTCACCACACCAACGGAACGAGCCGATAGCGCACCCGTTCCGCATAGGCGTCGTAGTCCGCAAGGCCGGCGCGCAGCGCCTTTTCCTCGATGCCGATGCGGATGGCGAGGAGAGCCGCGAGTCCCAATGCGGCAAGCAGTCCCCACCAGGAGCCGAGCAGCAGCGACGTCCCGGCGACGAAAAGCAGGCTGCCGCTGTAGAGGGGATGGCGGACATAGCGATAGGGTCCGGTGGTGACGACCCGTTGTCCCCGCTCGCTCTGCACCTTGACTACCGGCGCCGCAAAACTGTTTTCGCGCATGACCCGGTAGCTGAAGCCGACCGACAGAACGACCAGCAGTGCGCCCGCCGCCTGCACCCAGGGCGGCACTGCCGACCATTCGAACCGGGCGGCATCGAGCGCCATGAAGGCGAAGGCGCCGAACAGGAACAGGACAAGCACGCAGATGAGCACCTTGTCGGCCCTCGGCTGGTCCTTCTGGATGGGTGCGGCCAATCGCTCCTTGAGCAGCGCCGGATCGTGCCAGGCAAGCAGGAACCCGGTGCCGAGCGAGAGTGCCAGCATGAGGGCGAGGTAGATCCATGCCGCCGTCCAGTCGAAGGTTCCGGCAGATACGAAGAGAACGACTCCCATGATGCCGAACCAGACGACGGTCTGAGTGATCAACCTGGCGACCATCGGTGAACTCCCTTGCAACATCCATGCTGCCCCGCCCGGTGTCCTCGAACTTAGCGGCGCAGTGGGGCACGTTTGCGGCAAGCGCGGGCGGCATTTTCGGCGCGTTCACGCGGTTGTGCACGGAACCGGCCTCAAAACGGCTCCGGCGGATTCCTACATGATTTCCGTCTGCAAACCGATTGTGAGGCCATGATGAGAAAGGAGGGCCGCGAGTGCATGGCTATATGATGAAGGAGCCGATGCTGATCATCGCCGGTGGGCGCCTGTGCCCTTCTGATCCTTCTCGTCACCCAGATCCCGGGCGCGTCGCCTTGATGTTGGCCGGTCTTCAGATACTTTCGAGAATTTCCATCGTTCGAGGGTCTCGGACGCCGCTGTAGTAGCGATCGAGCGCCCTTGCGAAGGCGCCGCCGGCCGGGTCGGCGGCCTCGAAGAGCGTCATCGACGAGCGGAACTTGAGATCGTCCGGCCGGCCGAAAATCTCCAGCGCGCTGCGCCCTGCTACCAGGTTCACCGCCTCCGTGCATTCGATGAGGCGCCGGCCCAGCAGCGGGTGCTTGAGATAGGCTCGCGCCTCATCGATATCCGCTATCGCGTAGCGCTGCGCCATCGAGGAATGGCCGAGGCCCTGAACCTGTGGAAAGATGAACCACATCCAATGGCTGCGCTTGGCGCCGACGCGGAGCTCCGCCAGCGCCGTTTCATAGACGCCTTGCTGTGCCGTGACGAAACGTTCGAGATCGAAGGCGTTGCTCATCGGCTTGCCTTGTGCCGCCGTCAGGCAGGCGCTGTCGCGGCCCCTACCATCGCTGATGAACATGGACCTTGATCAGCCGCTCGTAAAGTGCGGCGATTGCCTCCATGGCCGCTCCGTCGATCGGCGGAAGGGCGCTCGCCGCCGCGTTCGATTGCGCCTGGCCGGCATTGCGAGCGCCGGGGATGACGACGGAAACCGCTTCCTGCTCGAGGATCCAGCGGAGCGCGAACTGCGCCATCGGCACGCCGGCCGGCACGAAAGCACGCAGTTCCTCCACCGCCTCCAGCGCCGCCTCGAACGGCACGCCGGCAAAGGTCTCGCCGACATCGAAGGCTTCGCCATGGCGGTTGAAGTTGCGGTGGTCGTCCGCGGCGAACGCCGTGTCCCTGCCGATTTTGCCGGAAAGCAGCCCGGAGGCGAGAGGTACGCGCACGATGATGCCGACATTCTTCTTTCTTGCCTCGGCAAAGAACAGATCGTGCGGCCGCTGGCGGAAGATGTTGTAGATGATCTGCACCGTGGCGACGCCCGGATACTCGATCGCCTTCAGCGCCTCTTCGACCCTTTCGACCGAAACGCCGTAGTGGCGGATCTTGCCCTTAGCTTTGAGCTGGTCGAGTGCTTCAAAAAACTGCGGCCGGTAGTAGACGTCGGTCGGCGGGCAGTGGAGTTGCACGAGATCGAGCGTCTCGACGCCGAGATTCTCGAGGCTGCGGTCGATGAAGGGCTCGATATTGGCGCCCGTATAGCCGTCGGCGACATGCGGATTGAGCCGGCGGCCGGCCTTGGTGGCGACGAAGGGCTTCTCACCGCCGCGTTCCTTCAGCACCGCCGCGATGATCTTTTCCGAGCGCCCGTCGCCATAGACGTCGGCCGTGTCGATGAAGGTCACGCCACTATCGAGCGCCGCGTGCAGGGCGCGCTTGCCGTCCTCCTCGCTGACATCGCCCCAGGAGCCGCCGATCTGCCAGGCGCCGAAGCCAAGCTCCGAAATCGCCGCGCCCGTCCGTCCCAAAATTCTCGTCTTCATCTGCAGGTCTCCTCCATTATCCTGAAATCGCAGCGGCGCCGTGCGTGCTTATCGATCAATTGTATGATGATTGTGAGGCCGAGGAAAAGGCGTTCAGTCCTCGCTCGACAGGATAGCCCTGCCGCGGCTGAGATCGCTCACGAGTGCGCGTGTTGCGTCTGCCGCGTCCTTCGGCAGCCCGATCGCCAGCACCGCGCCCGTGTCGGTGAAGCTCTCGCTGGCGATCGAGACGCCGCGAGCGGCAAGCCGCGCCTTGATGAGGGCGAGATCGGCAAAATCGCAGGCGACCGTGGCCCGCAGCGTCTCGACCAACTCGACCTTTTCCGCGGTCCTGAGGCAGAGCGCGGCAGTGCCGCCATAGGCCCGGACCAGTCCGCCGCTGCCGAGGAGGATGCCGCCGAACCAGCGCGTGACGACGACTGCGACCCGGTCGAGCGACTGTCCGTCGATCGCCGCGAGAATTGGCTTACCTGCGGTGCCGCTCGGCTCGCCGTCATCATTGAAGCGATAGGTCTGGCCGATGCGCCAGGCCCAGCAATTGTGATTGGCGGTGGGGTCGGAATGGGCAGAGAGAAAGGCCTTTGCGGCCTGCTCGTCGTCGATCGGACCGGCGATCGCCAGAAAGCGGCTCTTCTTGATTTCCTGTGTCGAGGTCTCGATGCGCTGAAGGGTGAACATCCGCTGTTTCCGGTTTGGGAGCGGTCATAGCGGAATGGGGGCACTTCGTCATCTGTGATGAATTGCCTGCCGAGGCGCACCTCGCCCCTCCCCAACCCCTCCTCACACGGGGGAGGGGCTTGAGCCTCCGCTGCGGCCGACTGCCATGCCGGAACACTCTCGCCTGCTGCAACGACCAAACGCGGGCCTAAAGGGTGCGGCAGCTCAAGCCCCTCCGCCTTGTGGGCCCTTGTGGGGAGGGGTATGTCCAGAGTCTCAGCCGATCGCCATCAGGCTGGCATTGCCGCCGGCGGCGGCCGTGTTGATCGAGGTGGAAACCTCCTCGACCAGCCAGTTCAGGCAATAGGCGTCCGGATTGCGGCCGATTTCCTCGCCGGAAGCCGCCTGGACGAGCACGAGCGGACCGGGAAGCGCCGCAATTGCCTTGTTAACGTCGCGGATGCGTTCGGCGTCGCCCTCGACCAGCGCGCCGGCAAAGGGGCCGTCGGCGGCCCAGTCCTTCGACCAGGAGACGCGCAGCGCGACGCTGTGCGGCAGGTTCTTGAGCGAGGATTGCAGGCCGGAGGCGGCGTTGACGACGACGCTGTTGCCGGTCGCGAGCGCCGCGGCGAGCTGGTGATAGAGGCCGCTCTCGGTCGCGGGCACAAGGAGAACGCGGCCGCGCGGATGCAGCGCATAGAGATTGCGCTCGCCGACCGGGCCGGGGAGTTCCACATCGAGCCCCAAAGCCGAGTTGCTGCCGGCGTTGCGCGCTGCTTCCGCTTCCGCTGTGGCGCTCTTGCCGTCGAGCCACTTGGCGAAATCGAGCAGAACGGGATCGGTATGCACGGAGCTGTGCTGCGGCGGCACCGGGGCCGTCGTCACCAGCCGGCCGAGATAGAGCGGCCCGCCGGCCTTGGGGCCGGTGCCGGAAAGGCCGCGGCCGCCGAAGGGCTGCACGCCCACCACCGCGCCGATGATGTTGCGGTTGACATAGAGATTGCCGGCCTTGATGCGGCTCGTCACATGAGCGATCGTCTCGTCGAGGCGGGTGTGCAGGCCGAAGGTCAGTCCGTAGCCAGTGGCATTGATGTCGTCGATCAGCCGGTCGAGGTTGTCGCGGCGGTAGCGGATGACGTGCAGCACCGGCCCGAAAACCTCGCGCTGGAGATCGGAGAGCTTCTCCAGCTCGATGATCGTCGGCGGCACGAAGGTGCCCTTTTGCGTCTCGGCGGCGAGGCCGATCTGCTCCACCTTGCGGCCGAGCCCGCGCATCCGCTCGATGTGCTTGTCGATCGTCTCCTTCGCATCTGCCGTGATGACCGGACCGACATCGACGGAAAAGCGATCGGTGCGGCCGATGTTCAATTCGTGCAGCGCTCCCCTCAGCATGTTGAGGGTCCGGTCGGCGATATCCTCCTGCAGGCAGAGCACGCGCAGCGCCGAGCAGCGCTGTCCGGCGCTGTCGAAGGCCGAGGCGATGACGTCGCCGACGACCTGTTCGGCAAGCGCCGAGGAATCGACGATCATCGCGTTCTGGCCGCCGGTCTCGGCAATCAGCGGGATTGGCCGGCCGGAGGGCGAAAGCCGATCGGCGAGCTCAGCCTGGATGAGCCGCGCGACCTCCGTCGAACCGGTGAACATCACGCCCGCAGTCTCGGGCGCTGCGACCAGCGCGGCGCCGACTCGGCCGTCGCCCGGAAGGAACTGCAGCGCGCTTGCCGGCACGCCGGCCTCATGCAGAAGGCGCACGCCCTCGGCGGCGATCAGGGGCGTTTCCTCCGCCGGCTTGGCGAGCACCGGGTTGCCGGCGACAAGGGCTGCAGCAACCTGGCCGGTGAAGATGGCCAGCGGGAAGTTCCACGGGCTGATGCAGACGACGGGGCCGAGCGCCCTATGGCCGCGACCGAGGGTGCGGCGCGTCTGCTCGGCGTAATAGCGCAGGAAATCGATCGCCTCGCGCACCTCGGCAATGGCATTCAGCACCGACTTGCCCGCCTCGCGCATGATCAGCCCGAGAAGCGTCGGCATGCGTGCCTGCATCAGGTCGGCGGCGCGCTCGAGGCAGGCGGCCCGTTCCGCCGGCGGAACGGCAGCCCAATTCGAGGCGGCATCGGCGGCTAGGCGAGCGGCCCGTCTTGCATCCTCCTCCGACGTCTCTGTGACCGAGCCGACGCGGTCGCGATGGTCGCCCGGATTGACGACCGGCCGGGTTTCGCCGCCCGCCGCGCCGGTCGCGAGTTGCGGCACCGCCGTCCAGGCGATCGCGGCGCTCGCCTTCAGCGTCTCCGTCAGGGAGGCGAGCGTCGCTTCGTTGGAAAGATCGAGGCCGGCCGAATTGGGGCGTGCAGCGCCGAAGAGCTCGGCCGGCAGCGCGATCTTCTCGTGCTTTGCGCCGACCACCGGCATGGCGCGGACGATCTCCACGGGATCGGCGACCAACTCGTCGATCGAGACCATCGGATCGGCGATGCGATGCACGAAGGAGGAGTTGGCACCGTTCTCGAGCAGGCGGCGCACGAGATAGGCAAGCAGCGTTTCGTGCGTGCCGACCGGCGCATAGATGCGGCAGGGCCGGCCGAGATTCTCCCGGCCCACCACTTCCTCATAGAGCGGCTCGCCCATGCCGTGCAGGCACTGGAATTCGTATCTGCCGACGTGAAAGTCCTTGCCGGCCATGTGGTAGATGGCGGCGAGCGTCTGGGCGTTGTGGGTGGCGAACTGCGGGAATACCAGCTCGGTCGCCGAAAGCAGCTTGCGGGCGCAGGCAATGTAGGAGACGTCGGTGTGAATTTTGCGGGTGAAGACCGGGAAATCTTCGAGCCCGTCGAGTTGCGCCCGCTTGATCTCGGCGTCCCAATAGGCGCCCTTGACGAGTCTGACCATGATGCGCCGGCCGGCGCGCCGCGCCAGGTCGATGATGAAGTCGAGCACGAAGGGGCAACGCTTGCCATAGGCCTGCACGACGAAGCCCATGCCGTTCCAGTCGGCGAGATCGGCGTCGAGGCAGAGCTCTTCCAGAAGGTCGAGCGAGAGTTCCAGCCGGTCGGCCTCTTCGGCGTCGATGTTGAGGCCGATATCGTATCTCTTGGCGAGGATCGCGAGCGACTTCACCTTCGGCAGCAATTCTTCCATCACCCTCAACGCCTGCGCCCGCGTATAGCGCGGATGGAGCGCGGAGAGCTTGATCGAGATGCCGGGACCTTCATAGATGCCCCGTCCGGCCGAAGCCTTGCCGATCGCGTGGATGGCGTTCTCATAGTCCTTGTAGTAGCGCTTCGCGTCCGCGGCGGTCGTCGCCGCTTCGCCAAGCATGTCGTAGGAATAGCGGAAGCCCTTCTGTTCTAGCGCGCGGGAGCGTCGCAGCGCCTCGTCGATCGTCTCGCCGGTGACGAATTGCTCGCCCATCATTCGCATCGCCATGTCGACGCCACGGCGGATCACCGGTTCGCCGCAGCGGGAGATCAGCCGCGTCAGCGCCGCGGCAAGGCTGCGGTCGTTGACCGTCGACGTCAGCTTGCCGGTGACGACCAGGCCCCAGGTGGCGGCGTTGACGAAGAGCGATCGGCCGCCGCCGAGATGCGATTTCCAGTCGCCATCGGAGATTTTGTCGCGGATCAGCGCGTCGCGCGTCGCCGTGTCGGGAATGCGGAGAAGGGCCTCGGCAAGGCACATCAGCGCCACGCCCTCCTGGCTCGAAAGCGAGTATTCCTGCACCAGCCCCTCGACCCCCGAACCCTTGTGCTTGGCGCGCAGTGCCTCGACCAGCTTGCGAGCGGTCCGTGCGGCGGCGTCCCGCATTTCCCGAGGCAGTGTTGCGGCCTCGACGAGCGGCGGCAGGCACTCCGTCTCAGGCCGGCGATAGGCGGCCGTGATCGCCTGACGCAGCGTGCTCTGGGTCCGGATCGGCGGCGCGAAGTTCGCAAACGGCGCCGGGTCGGCGTCGGTCGTAACGGTTGGTTTTTGAAGTCGGGTCTGGCTCATCGAACGCGATCCTCCACGCGGGAATTCGTGGCCGAACAATACGCTTTATGGTGCCGAACCTCCATCCGGCAAATTCGCCATCTCCCAGGATGTTTCGCTACCCATATCACCAAGGTAGTGAAATGTACGGATCAGGAAGAATGATCCAGACGATTCCACATCAAGCCGCGGCGCCGAAAAGCCGTTGTCGGGCCATCAGGCATTCGTCGTCTCCGGGCATGCAGGTCCGGCAGACGATCGGTCGCACCGCATAGACCTTGCAGGCGACAGATTTGCCGAGCGTGCCCTCGAGCGCCGTGCAGCGCTCGTTCTCGCAGCGCATGCCGCCAAGGTCGGCGGCGACGTGGTCCGCCGGTATTCGTTCCAGTTCCTCGTCCGTCTCCAGCGAGAAACGCGGCCATTCGGCCGAATAGGCGCAACAGGCGCCGCAGCTCTGGCAATCGAAATCGTGACTGGCGAAGTCGCGGCTGGCGGAAAGGGAGAGGGTCATGGCGCCAGCCTATCACGAAGCCGGTGGCGTCGGAACTGGCCAAGCGGGTCTCACGCCACCGCCGCGTCGCGCTTTGCGATCTCGTAGTCTTCGGTATGCACCAGCACGCCATCGGCGGTGACCACCGCGATGCCGTAGGCCGCCGGCTCATCGACGGAAAGCGATGCATCCGCGATGTCGAAGGGCATCGGCTGCTGGTGGACCGGGCTCTTGAAGATCGAGAAGGGAATGCCGCGGCTGGAGCCGCTGATGGTGCGATGCACATGTCCGGCAAAGATGTGGCGTACATTGCCGTGCCGTTTCACGAGCCCGTAGAATTGCTCCTCGTTGATCAGCCGGATCATGTCGATGCCCGCAAATCCGCTGGCATGCGGCGGGTGGTGCATGAAGATGAGGACCGGCCGGTCGTCGGCGCTGCCGAGCTGCCGGTCGAGCCAGTTGAGGCGCCTCTCGCAGAGTTGGCCGGCATGGCTCATCGGATAGTCGTAAGGCGGTGCAAACAGCGTGTCGAGCAACACAGCCCGGCAATCGGGAAAATCGATCACCTGCTGCACGAAGCCGTTCTCGTCTCTCGCGGCCTCCCGGAACACTTCCAGGAAAACTTCGCGCCGATCATGATTGCCGAGCATCACGGCCGCGGGCGGGATCAACTCGAAAAGCAGATCCTTCAACCGTTCATAGGAGGCACGGTCCGCCTGGTGCGTGAGGTCGCCGGCAAAAATCACCCGGTCGGCATCGGCATGGTAGCGATTGACATGGTCGATGCCGTTGGCGAGCCGCCGATAGGGGTCGATCCCAATGATCGTCGTGCCGTCGGGAACCATGTGAAGATCGGTGAAGATGATGAACTTTGTCATGAGGGGGCGTCGCAATACTGATCTGACGGCACGCTCCTCCCCTTGGCTCCGCCGGTCAAGCGGCATCTTTGGGTGGATCGATCAGGCACGCTTGCGACTGGGCCGGCAGGCAGTCTCTTGCGGCTCGATGGCGAACGCGCTATGGGTTGCTGACGCTGATATATCAGTCGATATCCGGAGAGACGGTCATGAGATGGAAGCGCACGATCCAGTTGCTGGACGTCCATTGCGAGGGTGAGATCGGCAAGGTGGCGATCGGCGGCGTGCCGAAGATCCCAGGCAATTCTATCGCCGAGCAGCTGAACCACATCAACACGGTGGATGACAGCCTGCGCCGGTTCCTCTGCCTCGAGCCGCGCTCCGGATCGATTGGCTCGGTCAACCTGCTGCTGCCGCCGACGCGGCCGGGGGCCGATGCCGGCTTCATCATCCTGCAGGCCGACCAGGCGCATGCGATGTCCGGCTCCAATTCGATCTGCGTGACGACGGCGCTGCTCGAATCCGGCATGATCGAGATGAAGGAGCCGGAAACCGTGGTGATGCTCGACACCGCCGCGGGTCTCGTGAAGGCGACGGCCAGCTGCCGCGACGGCCGTTGTGAGCGGGTGAAGCTCACCATGGTTCCGTCGTTCGTCCAGGAGCTGGATGTCGAGCTGGACACGCCGGAATGGGGCCGCATCAAGCTCGATCTCTGCTTCGGCGGCGTGTTTTACGCTCTGGTTGACGTCCGCCAGATCGGCACGACGATCGAAAAGGCGAATGCCCGCCGGATCGTCGAGGCAGGCATGGCACTGAAGGACATCATCAATCGCACCATACCGGTGGTGCACCCGGTAATCCCCGAGATCAGCGGCGTTGCCTATGTGATGTTCCGCGACACGGAGGAAGACGGCGCCGTCAGAACCTGCACCACCATGTGGCCCGGCCGTGTCGATCGCTCGCCCTGCGGCACCGGCAGCTCGGCAAATCTTGCGACGCTCCATGCGCGCGGCAGGGTCAAGCCGGGCGACGTCCTGAAATCGCGCTCGATCATAGGATCGGAATTCGAGGTCGGCCTCGAAGCCGAGACGACGGTCGCCGGGCGGAAGGCGATCATTCCGACCATATCCGGCCGCGGCTGGACCTTCGGCTTGCATCAGCTGGCGCTCGATCCGTTCGATCCGCTCGCCGATGGTTTTGCGCTGACCGATACCTGGGGCCCCCAGGCGGGCGAGATCCGCTAGCTCTAAGCACACGAGGTGCCGGCTTCGGTGGATTTCGCGTAGCCAGCGTCCTCACTGGAGATCGTTCGTCTTCGCCCGCTCCAGCCATTGCGCCGCAAGGACGCCGTCGACCCGCGTGCCGACACCATCCCGATAGGCGGCGGCGAGATACTGGGCGGCGGCGCGATTGCCCTCGGAGGCGGCGCGCTGATAGAGCTCGAAGGCCGCTTCCGGCTCGCCGCGCTCCGCCAGCCGGGTGCCGTAGACAGCCATCGCCAGCGCATGGCCGTTTTGCGCCGCCTCGCCGAGAATACGAAGCGACTTTAGCCTTTCGCCGGCGCGTTCGAGCACGCGGGCAAGCTGAAACTGCGTCCGCGCGCCGCCATTCTGGTTATAGGCTTCGCGGCAGGCCGACAGTGCGACGCCGATGCGGATATCCTGCGTCGCGACAGCCGGAAAGGCCCTGTTGCGCTCGAGATCGAGTTCGCTGCCGGCCTCCCGATCGCATTGCTCGGCGGCAGTGAGCTCGGCGGCGCGAGCCGCGGGCGTGGCGGCGATGGACAGAAGCATCGCCGTTGCAATGAGCGGGCCGCTCGCGATGCGAATGGTCGGTTTGATCCGGGTCTTCATGATACTCTCCGTTCTCCGGCCATAATCGTAGAACGGTTGTGAGCCGGTGCCTGTTCCGAGCGAAACAGCCAGGGTCTTGGCACGCCTTCGAAGCGAGACGTCTTGCATCCTCCATGCCTCGGTCTATCCTCGAACGAAGGCTCGAACAGGGAGGGCTGCAAACGCAGCGGGAGAAGCCGATGCCTGAGCCACGGATAAGAAGAAGGGCGGTGCTTGGCGGCTTGCTCGCGGCGGTTATCGGCGGCCGCAGGGCTGCGGCGGCGAACGGTGCAGTCGTTGGCAAGGCGCAGAAAATCCGCGGCAATGTTCGCCGCCGGCAGGGTGAGGCGGATGAGCGGCTTGCCGCAGGCGGCGCCGTTCTCGACCGTGACTATGTCACGACCAGCACCAACAGCTTTGCCGATCTCGCGCTGAGCGAGACCCGAATCTTACTGGGACCCCAAACGGAGCTGCTGATCGACAGCTTCATTGCCGGCGAAGGTGGCACGCTCGAGCTCGGCGTCGGCCGCATGGTTTTTGACCGGCCACAAGGGCTGCCGAAGGCCGACGTCGCGGTCCGCACCGCCTTCGGAATGATCGGCGTTCGCGGCACGAAGTTCTTCTGCGGGCCCAGCCGGGCGGCTGCCTTCGCTGTTTTTGTCGAGCACGGTGCCGTCAGCGTCGAAGGCGCCGGCGTCGCGCGGACGCTGACTGCCGGCGAGGGCGTGGATTTCGACCGGCCGGGCGCAGCGCCAGGTGCGGTGACGCGATGGGGGCAGGCGCGCATCCGCGAGGCCTATGCGAGCGTGGGTTTAAGGTAGCGGCTACTGCCATTCGGCGTCCACGACGGTGAACAATTCCATCGATCCGAAACTGCGGATTTCGTGCCTGCCGAGCGGCCGAAGCGCAACGTTGCACTCGGCGGCGGCTGCCGGGCCGATGCAGATCGCCGTCCCGAGGAACTTGTTCGCCTCCTGGAGACGCGCCGCGAGGCTCACCGCGTCGCCGTGGGCGGTATAATCGAGCTTGCCGCCGGCACCGACCTCTCCAAGCACCGCCGGTCCGGTCTCGATGCCGATCCGGGTCCTGCCGAAACCATGCTTGGCAAATTGCGGTCGCTGCCGCATTTCTTCCGTCAAGGCGTGAACGGCGATGGCGCATTGGATGGCCTTGTCGACATGGTCGGCGAGATCCTCCGGCGCGTTGAAAAGCGAATGGACCGCATCGCCGACCACCTTGTCGACCATGCCGCCATGGCGGGCAACGAGCGCGTTCACCTCCGCGAAATAGACGTCGAGCAAGGCCACCAGCTCGCGTGGCCCTAGCTTTTGGGACAGCGTCGAGAAGCCTTCGATATCGGTGAAGAGAGCGGTCACCGGTCGCTCTTCGCCCGTCGCACCGCTGCGGTCCGGATCGTCTATGTAGCGCGCCACCACCGACTGCGGCAGATATTGCGAGAATTTCTGCCGGGCGATCGCTTCGGCTCGGCGCACCCGGGCGAGCTGCAGCGCGCTCGTCACGATGAGGATTGCCACCAGCGCGATCGAGATGCCGACGGCGTCGAAGAGCCAGCCGGTCGTGCCATAGATCGCGCCGGCAAAGGCACTGACGGAAAGCACGGCCGCGGCGCCGAGTGTCATGGTCGTCAAAGGACGGAGCTTCGTTGCGCCATAGGCGGCAACGACACCGGCGGCGAGACCGAACAGCGCTTCGATCAGCGGCAGGTCGCCACCGCGGTAGGGCACGAAGCCCGTCACCACCGCATTGGCGATGTCGGCATGGATCTGCACGGAGGGCTCAAGCGGCGTCGAGGCGGTCGGCCTCAGTCCGCCGAGGCTCGGCATGCTGCTGCCGAGAAAGACGAGCTTGCCGGCGATACGGCCCGTGTCGAACCTGCCTGCGATGATGTCGGCGGCCGAGACCGTCCGGGCAGCGATCTCCGCCTGCGAACTCGCCACAAAACGAAGGTTGCCGTCCGCATCGAGGGGAATGATGGCATGGTCGAGTCTCAGCCAGGCGGGTTCTCCGCCGAGCACCGGCGTGCTGCTTGCCGCGCCGAGCCGGCCCGCTTCGATGCCGAGCGCCGGAAAGGCTTGGTTGTCGAGAATGGCGTAGGCCTGCGCGCGCCGGACCCGGGCATCCTTGTCTCCCACCAGGAAGGCCGCCGTCGCCCCCTTCGACCGGTCCATGAACATCGCGCAGGCGGTCTCTGCGCCCGGTATGAACCACGCATCGGGGACCGCGAGCTGGCGCCGCAAGGCGAGCGGTGGAACGGGCCGGGGGTGCTCAAGGGTGCGGTCGGCTGCGAGAAAACCAAGGACGACCGGCGCTTCGCCGATCGCCGAGGCGAGCGCGACGTTGGCCGGCGAGGCCGGATCGCAGTCGGAACTGAAGACGAAGTCGACGGCGATCGCCTTGGCGCCGGCGGCTGCCAGGCGCGATATCAGTTCGGCGGTCGCACCTCTGTCCCAGCTTTCCGACCGCGCCTCGAAGGTCGTCTGATCGATGTCGACCACGGTGATATCTGCCGAGCGCGGCGAGGGGACCCACTGGGTGAGATTGTCGAAGAAGAGTTCACGCGGCGTGCGGAACGCCGCCTCGGCATGGAGGTAGAGAACAAGCGCCGCGACCAGACTCGCAACGACCCCGCCGGCAAACGGGCTGAAGCGGCGATGCGGCCATGGCGTCAGTGCCTAGTCCTCCGGTGGATCTGCTATCATCAGCAGGCGCCCCACATTACACGAGACGATGCCGTCCGTCCGCTTGAGAGCGCCGTTTTCCTCGAGCGAGAGAATGGCACGGTTCACCTTCGGCCGGCTCGCACCGAGAATGGCGGCGATGTCGGTCTGGCTCAGCGTCAGGCGCAGATTTGCACTTTCCGGCAGTTCGTTGCCGTGGATCTGCCGAAGCGTCGCCAGGAAGAAGCGCGCGACCCGGGCGTGGAGATCGTAGAGCGCGATCGTCTCCAGCCGGTCGGTCGTGTCGCGCAGCTGCGCGCAAAGGAAGCGGATGACCGCCTCGGCGATCCTCGGCTTCTGGGTGATCAGATCGAGAAAGGCCTTCTTGCCGATCACATAGCCTTCGGCGGCGGTGACCGCGGTCGCATCGGCCGAGCGCGGCTGATCGTCGAGCACCGCCATTTCGCCGAACAGCGCTCCCGCCTCGTGCTGGCGCAGCATCAGCTCGCGGCCTTGCGGGGTGAACAGCGAAAGCTTGATGCGCCCGGAAACCACGACAATCATGTAGTTGCCTTCGTCGCCGCGCTGGAAGATGACCGTGCCCGCGGGCCACCTGCGGTAACTGGCGATGTCGGCGAGTTCGCAGAGCGTTTCCTTGTCGAACTCTTCGAAAATCGGAAAGGACCGCCAGAAGGCGGGACTCCGGTTAATTTCGGTCATGAGACTTCCCCTGCGTGCCCTACGCGCCGGAGATTCTTCACACAGTCGCGGCCGTTGCAACATAAAAAGCATTGGGGGGACAGTGCATCGGGAGAAATGTTGACGAAATCACGCGATCGTCTCGAAATTGTGAACGATGTGTTTCTGCCATGGCGGCTGGTCGATTCGCAAAATGCTGATATTCCTGCTGCAAATCAGTTTTGAACAGGAGCCTTTGCGCATGCCTCAGAATGTCATCGTCCTCGTCGGGCGCGTTCTTCTCTCGATCATCTTCCTCGTCTCCGGCTTCGGCAAGCTCGCCGATCCGGCAGGCACCGCCGGCATGATCACCAATGCCGGATGGCCGGCGGCAACGGTGCTTGCCTATCTCGCCGGTCTTTTCGAACTGGTCGCGGGTCTTGCCGTTCTGGTTGGCTTCCAGACGCGCATCGCTTCCTATCTGCTCGCCGCCTTCTGCCTCGTGACGGCCTTCGTCTTCCACAGCGGCCCGATCAACGTTCCGGATTTCCCGGAAGCGGCAAACGGGCTTCTCTCCATGTTCAACCAGATCATGATGATGAAGAACATCACCATTGCCGGCGCCTTCCTGGTGCTTGCCGGCTTCGGCCCTGGAGCGCTCTCCGTTGACGCCCGCGTCGGCAAGGTGGTCGCCGCTTAGGCCTCCGGTTCCTCGCCTGGAAAAGAAGAACCCGCCGGCTGCGTCGGCGGGTTCTTTGCATTATCACGCGGGATAGATCACGCCCTTGCGCAGAATGACATTGCCGTAGAGGCGCGGTTCGCTGGTCTGCACGACCGTGTGGGCGGCTTTGACTCGCGGATAGAATTCCGGGCCGAGAAGCGGAACGACTGGCTGCGACGGCTCGTGCCTGCGGCAGCATTCGATGATGTCCCGGTGCACCGGATCGAGCGCATCCCTGTCCTGCTTGACCGTCGCGCGAAAGATCGCCTCCGGCACGAAGTCGTCGATCGGCAGCACGCTGAGGATGGCATCGAGGATCGGGATCAGATGATGGCCGTCGAGCCGCACCAGCCGGCGGGCATGCTCCTGGCCCGGATAGTTCCCGTCGACGAGCGCGATCTCGTCGCCATGCCCCATCGCCCTGAGCGCGGCAAGCAGTTCCGGGCTCAGGATGGGGTCGATTCCCTTTAGCATCTAGGTAAGCTCCTTGAAGAGGACATTGGTGTCGAGCAGATAGCGGGAGAAGAGCGGCAGGCTCGCACCGCCGATCGCCCGGGCGTGGCTCCCGACCGCACCCTCGACGAGGTCCGGAACCGTGACGCCCTGAAGGTCGAGCGCCTGCAGCGCCTTGCGGGTCGCGGCCAGCAGGCGCGCCCGCACCCAGGGCGGGAAGCCGCCGTCGATCACTGCGGCGGAAAAATCGACTATGGAAACGGCCGAGACTATGGCCTGGGCAAGGGCTGCCGCCGAATCTTGGATCCAGATTTCGAGCGGCTCGCCGAAATCGATCCAGTCGTCGGCCGAATACCAGAGCGGCTTCGGATCCATGCCGCGCTCGCGCAACAGTTTTTCCAGTACGAAGACCGAGGCGATCTTCAGCAATTGCGTCGTCTTGCCGTCCTTGGCCGAGACAGGCAGCGGACCGACGGCGCCGGCCGTGCCGGTGCGGCCTGAGAACAGCGCGGAATTGATGACGACGCCGCCGCCGATGAACGAGCCGATGTAAAAATAGACGAAGTCCGGATAGTTGGCGCCGACGCCGAAGGCGAGTTCCGCCCCGCAGGCGCTGGTGCCGTCGTTCTGGAGGAAGACGGGGTGCGGCGTGCGCGCGGCGACCGCAGCCTGCAGGTCGAAATTGCGCCACCGGTCCATCTCGTGGTGGGGCGCGCCCACTTCCTCGGCCCAGTTCCACAGTTCGAACGGCGTCGCAATGCCGACGCCGGCGATGCGCTTGCGATCTGCGGGGCTGAGCTGCCTTTCGAGCTTCTCGATGCCCTCGACGATGAAGGTGACGAGGTCGTCGGGCAGCGGATAAGTGTGGATTTGGTGTAGATGCAGGCGGATGGTGCCGAGAAAATCCATCAGCACCAGGTCGGCGCTGCGGCGGCCGATCTTGACCCCGAAGGAATAGACCGCATCCGGGTTGAGGCGCATCGGGATCGAGGGCTGACCGACGCGGCCACGCACGGGTTCGCCGCGGATGAGCATCCCGTCGGCTTCGAGCGACCGCATGATGACGGAAACGGTTTGGGCGGAAAGTCCGGACCGGCGAGCGATCTCCGCCTTGGACAGGCTGCCGTGGCGACGCACCAGCGACATCACCAGCCGCTCGTTATAGGCGCGCACGCGCGTCTGGTTCGCCCCGCCGCTCGGGTCGATCACATCCGGCTGTCCGGATCCCCGGTGGGGGTCCCCTATCAATGACATGCCACCGTCTCCTCCCGTTGGCACTTTTCGCGCAGAATGTCTCGTCATTCCGTACGCTCACCTGGCCGCCGCCCCGCCCCACAGGACCGCCTGCTGCACGGAGAATGCCACATCCAGATAATAATTCAATTTGATTTATTTATTGACACTCCGAGAAATTGGTGTTTGATTGACGCTCGGAAGCGCCGCCCGCAGGAGGAGAATGCTGCGGCGGCGAAGCCTGAAGGCCGGTACCGGCACTATTTGAACCTTGGGAGGGTTTGATGAAGAAAACTGTTCTTTCCACCGCACTCGGCGCGCTCGCTCTCGGCGTTGCCTTCGCGTCGCCGTCGCAGGCGGCGGACGTCTCTGCCTGCCTCATCACCAAGACCGATACCAACCCCTTTTTCGTGAAGATGAAGGAAGGTGCGACCGCCAAGGCCCAGGAACTCGGCGTCACGCTGAAGTCCTATGCCGGCAAGGTCGACGGTGATCACGACAGCCAGGTTGCCGCTATCGAATCCTGCATCGCCGATGGCGCGAAGGGCATTCTCATCGCCGCCTCCGACACCAAGGCAATCGTCGACCAGGTCAAGAAGGCGCAGGACGCAGGCGTTCTGGTGATCGCGCTCGACACGCCTCTCGATCCGGCGACGGCCGCAGACGCGACATTCGCCACCGACAACCTGCTGGCGGGCAAGCTGATCGGCCAGTGGGCGGCCGCAACCATGGGCGAGGGCGCGAAGACCGCAAAAATCGGCTTTCTCGACCTCACCCCGTCGCAGCCGACGGTCGACGTCTTGCGCGACCAGGGCTTCATGATCGGCTTCGGCATCGATCCCAAGGATCCGAACAAGATCGGAGACGAGGACGATCCGCGTATCGTCGGCCATGACGTGACGAACGGCAACGAGGAAGGTGGCCGCACGGCGATGGAAAACCTTCTGCAGAAGGATCCGGACATCAACGTCATCCACACCATCAACGAGCCGGCCGCTGTCGGCGCCTACCAGGCGCTGAAGGCCGTCGGCAAGGAGAAGGACGTGCTGATCGTATCGGTCGACGGCGGTTGCCCGGGCGTCAAGTCTGTTGCCGAAGGCGTCATCGGCGCCACCTCGCAGCAATATCCGCTGATGATGGCGGCGCTCGGCATCGAGGCGATCAAGAAATTCGCCGAGACCGGCGAGAAGCCGAAGCCGACCGAAGGCAAGGACTTCTTCGATACGGGCGTAGCGCTCGTCACCGACAAGCCGGCCGCCGGCGTCGAATCGATCGACACCAAGGTCGGCACGGAGAAGTGCTGGGGCTGATCGCCCGCTTGGTCCAGAAGCAACCGACAGGGAAGGGCGGCCCCGGCCGCCCTTCGCTTAAGCGCCGATCTCTTTGACAAGGCGCAAAACCTGCGCAAATTTGAGAGCGGGATAGACGAAAGTCGCGAGGCGCTTTCGCGCGCGTACCGCTCTGGCTTCTCGGAACCGCCACGGTTGATCTGGATGGATAGCCCGGACCTGCCGTGACCGAAAAAGGTTCTGAACCCTGCCGCGACGACCGGCGGGCCGCGCATCCGGCAATAATGCGCCCCCTTGAGAGTGGGGGTTATGGGAGGAGTCTCCATGGCCGAGCCAAACACAGCCGCACAGCCATCCCAGGAATTCGAAAAGGTCCTGGTCAACAGTTCGACGGATGTGGCGTCCTTCGACACGCACGACAAGACGCCGCTCCAAAGAATCCAGCATTTCCTGCATTCGACGCCGGCCGCGGTGCCGTTCGTCGTGCTTGTCGCATCGATCCTCGTTTTCGGGCTGGCGATCGGCGGCAGGTTCTTCTCGTCCTACACGCTGACGCTGATCCTCCAGCAGATTGCCATCGTCGGCATGTTGGGCGCGGCGCAGACGCTGGTGATCCTGACGGCCGGCATCGATCTTTCGATCGGCGTCGTCATGGTCATCTCGGCCGTCGTCATGGGCAATTGCGCCGTGACCTACGGCCTGCCGGCGCCGCTTGCCGTGGCGGCCGGCTTCCTGGTGGGCGGCGCCTGCGGCTTTCTGAACGGCCTTCTGGTTTCCCGGCTGAAGCTGCCTCCCTTCATCGTCACGCTCGGCACGTGGTACGTGATCATGTCGACGAACTTCATCTATTCTGAGAACGCCACGATCCGCGAGGCGGACGTGACGGCGGTGACGCAGTGGCTGCATGTCTTCGGTGTAAGCTTCAAGATAGGCACTGCCGTCCTGACCCTTGGCGTGATCAGCATGGTGCTTCTGGTCTTCGGTCTCTGGTACGCGCTGAACCACACCGCCTGGGGACGCCATCTCTATGCGGTCGGCGACGATCCTGAGGCCGCCAAGCTCTCCGGTATCCGTGTCGGCAAGGTGCTTCTGAGCGCTTACACGATCGCCGGCCTGATCGCCGCTCTCGCCGCCTGGGTCTCGATCGGCCGCAACGGTTCGATCTCCCCGTCGGCGGCGGTGACCGACTACAACCTGCAGGCCATTACCGCGGCCGTGATCGGCGGCATTTCGCTCTTCGGCGGCCGTGGCTCGATCCTAGGTACGCTGATCGGCGCGATGATCGTCGGCGTCGTGTCGATGGGCCTCAACATGCTTGGGGCCGACCCCCAGTGGAAGGTCTTCCTGACCGGCGTCCTGATCATCTCCGCCGTCGCGATCGACCAGTGGATCAGAAAGGTAGCAGCGTAATGGCACAGGAACCCATTCTCACCGCCCGCGGTCTCGTCAAGCGCTATGGCCGCGTCACCGCCCTCGACCACGCCGATTTCGACCTCTATCCCGGCGAAATCCTCGCAGTGATCGGTGACAACGGCGCCGGCAAGTCTTCGATGATCAAGGCGATCTCCGGTGCCGTCACCCCCGACGAGGGCGAGATCCGCCTCGAGGGCCAGCCGGTGCACTTCCGCTCGCCCATGGACGCCCGCGCCGCCGGCATCGAGACGGTCTACCAGAACCTCGCTCTTTCGCCCGCCTTGTCGATCGCCGATAACATGTTCCTCGGCCGGGAGATCCGGAAGCAGGGCCTGTTCGGCAAGCTGTTTCGCACTCTCGACCGCTCGGCCATGGAAAAGATGGCAAGGGCCAAGCTCTCCGAATTGGGCCTGATGACGATCCAGAACATCAACCAGGCGGTGGAAACGCTGTCCGGCGGCCAGCGCCAGGGCGTGGCGGTGGCGCGCGCCGCCGCCTTCGGCTCCAAGGTCGTCATCATGGACGAGCCGACCGCGGCGCTCGGCGTCAAGGAGAGCCGGCGCGTCCTGGAACTGATCCTCGACGTTCGCCGCCGCGGCCTGCCGATCGTGCTGATCTCGCACAACATGCCGCACGTCTTCGAGGTTGCGGACCGGATCCATATCCACCGCCTCGGCCGCCGGCTCTGTGTGATCAATCCGAAGGAATACACCATGTCCGACGCGGTCGCCTTCATGACCGGCGCCAAGGCGCCGCCCGGCGAGGCAGTCGCCGCATGAATGTGCAGTCCTTGACGGACGAAATCCTGAAACGGGCGGCGGGCGCCGGCCGTTTCATCGTCGCCATCGCCGGCCCGCCGGGGGCCGGTAAGTCGACGCTTGCCGACGGTCTCGCCGAGGCCATCGCCGAAGCGGGGGAGCGCGTGGCGGTGCTGCCGATGGACGGCTTCCACATGGACAATGCGGTCCTCGCCGACAAGGGCCTGCTGGCGCGCAAGGGCGCGCCCGAAACCTTCGACGTGCGGGCCTTCCTTTCGACGCTCGCCGCGGTGCGCGACAATGACGGCGAGGTGCTCGTTCCGGTGTTCGACCGCACCCGGGAACTGGCGGTTGCCTCGGCCCGGGCAATTGCCCCGGAGACGCGGATCGTGCTGGTCGAGGGCAACTACCTGCTGCTCGACGAACTGCCGTGGAGCAGGCTCGACGGGGCCTTCGACTACTCGATCTTCATCGATCCGGGGATCGACGTACTCGAACAGCGATTGCTGCAACGTTGGCACGATCACGGCTACGATGAGGAGACCGCCCGGACAAAGGCGTTCGGCAACGATATCCCGAACGCTCGCCGCGTCGTCGGCAGCCGCCGCGCCAGCGATGTGGTGATCGGGGATTTCTGAAATATACTTCGAGCCATTGTCTTCGGCGGCGCAATGATGGTATCGAGGCGCGGTTTCACCACATGAGTTACCACGCCTTCAAGCGCACTGGCCGGCTTTGACGCCGCCCGCGCCGATCGGGCGCGAGCATCGGGAGAAAGCTGAAATGCAAGAGCTCGTTATCCGCCGCCCGGACGACTGGCATCTCCACCTGCGCGATGGCGGCGTGCTGCGCGGTGTCATCGGCGACACGAGCCGGCATTTCGCCCGCGCCGTCATCATGCCCAATCTGGTGCCGCCGGTGGTGACCTCTGCCGACGCCGCGGCCTATCGCGAACGCATCCTCGCCGCCATTCCGGCCGGTGACCGGTTCGAACCGTTGATGACTCTCTATCTCACCGAAGGAACCGACCCCGCCGACGTCGAGGCCGGATTCAGGAGCGGTCTGGTCAAGGCAGTGAAGCTCTATCCGGCCGGCGCGACCACCAATTCGCACAGCGGCGTCCGCGACATCACCAAGGCGATGCCTGTTCTCGAGCGCATGGCCGAGATCGGCATGCCGCTCTGCGTCCACGGCGAGGTGACGACACCGGAGGTCGACATCTTCGACCGCGAGGCCGTCTTCATCGAAACGGTCCTCGACCCGCTTCGCCGGCGGCTGCCGGATCTCCGCATCACCATGGAGCATGTGACGACGAAGGACGGCATCGATTACATCAAGGAGCATGCGGCCAACCTTGCCGGCTCGATCACCACGCATCACCTGATCATCAACCGCAACGCCATCCTCGTCGGCGGCATCAAGCCGCATTATTACTGCCTGCCGGTCGCCAAGCGGGAGACGCACCGCCTGGCCTTGCGCGCCGCTGCCGTGTCGGGGGATGTGCGCTTCTTCCTCGGCACCGACTCCGCCCCACATGTCGATCCCCTCAAGGAATGCGCCTGCGGCTGCGCCGGCATCTACACGTCGGTCAATACGCTGAGCTGCCTTGCCCATGTCTTCGAGGAGGAGGGGGCGCTTGACCGGCTCGAGGCCTTCACTTCGCTGAACGGCCCCGCCTGGTATGGCCTGCCAGTGAACGAGGAAACGATCACGCTGCGCAAGGCAGAAGAGGCGGTCCGCTATCCCGCCAAGGTCGAGACCGAAGCCGGGCCGATCACGGTTTTCGACCCGATGTTCCCGCTCCACTGGGCGGTCGTCTGATCGAGAAATGTTTTGCCGCGTGACTGGAAGCCGCTTCGGGTCACGCTTCTGAAGGAGAGGTCATGTTTTCGAATGCGTTCACCGACAAGACGGTGATGGCCGAGCTGGTCGCCAAGATGCTTTGGGAAATCAAGGCGGTGCATTTCCGGGCCGACGAGCCCTACAAGCTCTCCTCCGGAATGGCGAGCCCGGTCTATATCGACTGCCGCAAGCTGATTTCCTATCCGCGCATCCGCTCGGCGGTCATGGATTTCGCTGCAGCGACGATCCTCGGCGAGGCCGGCTTCGAGCAGTTCGATGTGGTCGCCGGCGGCGAGACGGCCGGCATCCCCTTTGCCGCCATGCTCGCCGAGCGCCTCGGCCTGCCGATGATCTACGTGCGCAAAGCGCCGAAAGGACACGGCCGCAATGCCCAGATCGAGGGCCACATGCCGGAAGGCGCGCGCGTGCTGGTGATCGAGGATCTGACCACCGCCGGCGGCTCCATGTTCAAGTTCATCGACGCGATCCGCGCCGCTGGCGGCATCGTCGCGCACGGCATCGCGCTCTTCTACTACGACATTTTCCCGGAAGCCCGGGCCAACATGAAGTCGAAGGGGGTCGACCTGCACTACATAGCCACCTGGCGCAATGTGCTCGCCGTTGCCCGAGAGCAGGCGCTGTTCGACGAGAAGACGCTGAACGAGGTGGAATCTTTCCTCAATGCGCCGCTCGCCTGGTCGGCCCGCAACGGCGGTGTCGGCGAACTCGCTGCCCAGTGATTCGACGCTGGTCTATGGAATAGTTTTCAAGGGAGGACGTTGATGATCGTTTGCTGCGGAGAGGCCCTGATCGACATGCTGCCGCGCGAGACGCCGGCCGGTGAAAGCGCCTTTGCCCCCTATGCCGGGGGCGCCATCTTCAATACGGCGATCGCGCTTGGCAGACTCGGCATTCCGACCGGCTTTTTCACCGGGCTCTCCGACGACATGTTCGGCGACATCCTGCGGGAGACCCTGAAAGCGGCGAATGTCGATTTCGGCCCATGCGCGACCCTGCCGCTGCACACGACGCTTGCCTTCGTGAAACTCGTCAACGGCCACGCAAGCTACGCCTTCTTCGACGAGAACACCGCCGGGCGGATGATCACCACCGATCACCTGCCGGCCTTCGGAGATTTCTGCGAGGCGTTGCATTTCGGTGCGATCAGCCTGATCCCCGAACCCTGCGGCTCGACCTACGAAGCGTTGATGACGCGCGAACACGAAAAGCGGGTGATCTCCTTCGATCCCAATATCCGGCCCGGCTTCATCAAGGACCGCGACGCCCATTTCGCCCGCATGAACCGCATGGCGGCAATGTCGGACATCGTCAAGTTCTCCGACGAGGACCTCGCCTGGTTCGGCATGGAGGGGAGCCATGACACGCTCTCGGCGGAATGGCTGCAGCGCGGGCCCAAGCTGGTGGTGATCACCAGGGGCGCGGACGGTGCCGTCGGCTATACCAAGAACCACAAGGTCGAAGTGGCGAGCGAGCGGGTCGCGGTGGTCGATACGGTCGGCGCCGGCGACACCTTCGATGCCGGAGTGCTCGCCTCGCTGAAGCTCAACAATCTGCTGACCAAGGAACAGGTCGCAGACTTGAGCGACGAGGCGGTCCGGCAGGCACTCGCTCTCGGCGCCAAGGCAGCCGCCGTCACCGTGTCGCGCGCCGGCGCCAACCCGCCGTGGAAATATGAAATCGGGCTCTGACGCCAGCAAATCCGCGTGAAAGAGGGCGCCGGTTGGCGCCCTTTTTCCTGTCCGTCAGCGTGCCGCCTGCAGCAGTGCCGCAACGAGGCCGGCGGTCGACGAATCGTGCCCCTCGGCGCTCTCCTTGCCCTCGACGACCGGCAGCAGCCCGGTCGCCAGCTCCTTGCCGAGCTCGACGCCCCACTGGTCGAAGGAATTGATGTTGAAGAGCGCGCCCTCGACGAAGACGCGGTGCTCGTAAAGCGCGATCAGCCGGCCGAGTGCGAAGGGATCGAGCTGGTCGTAGACGAAGGTGAGCGACGGCCGGTTGCCGGTGAAGACGCGGTGCGGCGCGATCCTGTCCGCCTTTGCCTCGTCCATGCCTTTCGAGGTGAGCTGCGCCTTGGCCTCCGCAAGCGTGCGGCCCTTCATCAGCGCTTCCGATTGCGCCAGGCAGTTGGCGATCAGCAGCTGGTGCTGGTGGCGCAGATCCTTCTCGTGGCCGTTGGCGGCGATCATGAACTCGGCCGGGATGATGTCGGTGCCCTGGTGGATGAGCTGGTAGAAGGCATGCTGGCCGTTGGTGCCGGGTTCGCCCCAGACGACCGGCCCGGTCGCGAATTCGACGGGGGTGCTGTCGAGCGTCACGGCCTTGCCGTTCGATTCCATATCGAGCTGCTGCAGATAGGCCGGGAAGCGGGAGAGGCGCTGGTCGTAGGGCAGGATCGCCCGCGACGGATAGCCGAGCACATTTCGGTGATAGAAGCCGATCAGGCCGAGCAGCATCGGGATGTTTTCGCGCGGCGGTGCGGAGCGGAAGTGTTCGTCGATCGCATGGCCGCCATCGAGGAAGCGGCCGAAATTCTCACTTCCGACGGCGATCATCAGCGGCAGGCCGATCGCCGACCAGATCGAATAGCGGCCGCCGACCCAATCCCAGAAACCGAAGACGCGGGCGGCGACGATGCCGAATGCGGCGACCTTGTCGAGGGCGGTGGAGACCGCCGCGAAATGGTGACCGACCGCCGCTTCGCCGAGCTTGCCGGCGATGAAGGCACGCGCTGTGGCCGCATTGGTCATCGTCTCGATCGTCGTGAAGGTCTTCGAGGCGACGATGAAGAGCGAGGTCTCCGGGTCGAGCAGCTTCAGCGTATCGGCGATGTGGGCGCCGTCGACATTGGAAACGAAGTGCAGCCGCGGCCCGTCATGGAAGGGGGCGAGCGCCAGCGTCGCCATGACCGGGCCGAGGTCGGAGCCGCCGATGCCGATATTGACGACGTCGGTGATCTTCTTGCCGGTGGCGCCCTTCAAGGCGCCGGAGCGGACGTCGCCGGCGAAGGCGCCCATTGCGTCCAGAACGGCGTTGACGTCGGGCATGACGTTTTTGCCGGCGACGAGGACCGGCCGGTTCGAGCGGTTCCTGAGCGCCGTGTGCAGGACGGCGCGTTCCTCGGTGATGTTGATGATGTCGCCGCGGAACATGGCGTCGCGCTTTTCCTCGACCCTTGCGGCCTTCGCCAGCGCCTCGAGACCGTCGAGAATCCGATCGTTGACGGCGCATTTCGAATAGTCGAGGAGGAGATCGCCGAGCCTCGTGCTGAAGCGCGAAAAGCGCTTCGGATCGGCCGCGAATGCGGCCCGGATGTCGGCTGCATTGGTCTCGCGTGCAGTGGCTTTGAGGTTTTCGACAAGCGCTTTCATCGCAGGGCTCCTTGCATCGGAAATCGGCTGCGATAGCTAGTCGGTTTAGACATGGCAAATCAAGGGCAGGTGTGCACTGCAGCGAAAAAAGCGAGTGGCGAGCCCTTGTAAGCGCCCCTCACCCTAACCCCGCACGTGGGGCGAGGGGACTCTCGTAGTGGGCGATGCCGCGAGCCCCTTCTCCCCGCCTGCGGCGAGAAGGTGGCGGCAGGCGGATGAGGGGCACTCCCAATGCTAGTCGCGCAGGTCCTTGCGCAGGATCTTGCCGACATTGGACTTCGGCAGTTCGTCACGGAATTCGACGTGCCGCGGCCGCTTGTAGTTGGTGAGGTTTTCGGCGCAGTGGCGCTTGACGTCCGCTTCCGTGAGGTTCGGATCCTTGCGCACGATGAAGAGCTTGACCGCCTCGCCGGAATGCGGGTCGGCAACACCGACCGCAGCGCATTCCAGAATGCCGGGATGGGTCGCCACGACCTCTTCGATCTCGTTCGGGAAGACGTTGAAGCCGGAAACGAGGATCATGTCCTTCTTGCGGTCGACGATCTTCGTCAGCCCTGCCGCATTCATGAAGCCGATGTCGCCGGTGCGGAAGAAGCCGTCCGGCGAAATCGCCTTCGCCGTCTCGTCCGGGCGTTGCCAATAGCCGGCCATGACCTGCGGGCCGCGGATGCAGATCTCGCCGATTTCGCCGGCCGGCAGCGCGTTGCCGTTCTCGTCGCGGATTTCGACCTCGGTCGAAGGCAGCGGCATGCCGATCGTGCCGGTGAACTCGTCCGTGTCGAGCCGGTTGGCGGTAGCGACCGGCGAGGTTTCCGAGAGCCCGTAGCCTTCATGGATCGGGCAGTGCGTCATCGCGAGCCAGCGCTCGGCGACCGGTCGCTGCACCGCCATGCCGCCGCCGAATGTGAGAATCAGCGAGGAGAAGTCGAGCTTCTGGAAGTCCGGATTGTTCATCAGGGCGTTGAACAGCGTGTTGAGGCCGGGGAAGATGTTGGTCTTGTACTTGCCCAGTTCCTTCACGAAGGCGGGAATATCGCGCGGATTGGGGATCAGGATGTTGTTGCCGCCGGTCGCAAGCCCCATTAGCGAATTCACCGTAAGTGCGAAGATGTGGTAGAGCGGCAGGGCGCACATGAAGGTGAGGTTTTCCGGGCGCGGCTTGCGCAGGAAGGCCGTGTTCAGCCAGAGTTCCATCTGCGCCATGTTGGCGAGAAGATTGGCATGGGTGAGGGTGGCGCCCTTCGAAACGCCCGTGGTGCCGCCGGTATATTGCAGGAAGGCGACGTCGCTCGGCCCGATATTGGGTTTCGCAAGCTGAAGCTTCTCGCCCCTGGCTAGAACCGTTTTGAACGAGAGGTGGCCGGGCAGCGACCAGGCCGGAACGAGCTTCTTCACGCGGCGTACGACGAGATTGACGACGAGGCCCTTCACCCCGAGCATGTCGCCCATGGTCGCGACCACCACATGCTTGACTTTGGTGCGGGCGACGACCTGCTCGACCGTGTGGGCGAAGTTTTCCAGCACGAAGATCGCCTTGGCGCCGGCATCGACCAGCTGGTGCTCGAGCTCGCGCGGCGTGTAGAGCGGGTTGACGTTGACGACCGTATAGCCGGCCCGGAGAATGCCGTAGACGATCACCGGGTTCTGCAGGATGTTCGGCATCATGACGGCGACGCGATCGCCTTTCGCCAAGCCGAGCGACTGCAGCCAGGCACCGATCCGGCCCGAATGGACGTTGAGATCGGCGAAGCTCAGCGACTTGCCCATTGAGGTGAAGGCGGGGCGCCAGGAATGCTGCGCCACCGCATGGTCGAAAAACTCGCCGAGCGATCGGTAGGGGAGCGGTCCGATGTCGGCGGGCACGCCCGGCGGATAGGACTTGACCCAGTTCTTGCCCGCGCCGGACCCCGCCTGCTGCAAGCTTGCTTCCGCCATGATCTCTCTCCCTCTGGTGGCAACGAACGGCCTTGCTCACGGCGAAGAAAAATCCCTCCCGATCTTCCCTCCCGATCGAAGATGCTGCTTTTCCAGCGTCTCTTCAAGCACTAATCGGAATTATATAACTTTGACGTAAACGTCAACAATCCGGACGTGACTGCGCATGGCGAATTTTGCCGCGAGCGTTCCTCGGTCACGGCTAAATCTGCCTGTCATGTCCGTCCGCTAGACGGTGAAGGCGATCACGGCAATTGTGAATTGATCCTTAATCGTCGCGATGATTTGGAGACGCCGGCTCCTTCAAGCCGAAAGCGCGGATAGACGCAGCAGACGGGCTGGCAAGCCTGCGGGATTGTTGTAAGGTTCTTGAAAGACGGAGGACTACAGGTGCAATTGGGCAATCGTGAGCGAGAAAATCCCCCGGTGGAGCCGCGGCTCTTCGGGCAGCCTGCCCATGCACGCTCGGCCCTCGTCCTGCCGATCTCGGCAGCCCGCTGGCTGCTCGTCCTGGTACTGATCGCCGGCGTCTATTTCTTTCACGGCTTCGTCGTGCCGGTGCTTGCCGCCGTCGTCATCGGCTTTGCCAGCTGGCCCATCTATCGTCGGCTGCTTCAGGCACTGAACGGCAATCGGACGCTTGCGGCGACCATTGCCATCACCTCCGTCGTCGCCTTCATCGTCGTGCCGATCTCGATCGCCGCGGCCTATGCAGTGGACGAGGTGCGCGACTGGCTCGTCTGGGCGGTGGAGACCAACGTCAACGGAGCGCCGGTGCCGGCCTGGCTGACGACCATCCCCGTGGCGGGCGCCTGGCTTGGTCAGCAATGGGTGAAATATGTGGGCCATCCCGGCGCGCTTGGCGAACTGGTCCAACTCGTCAGCGGCTCCAATATCGGCAACATCTACCGCGGCGTCCTGGTGATCGGAGCCTCCGCCTTCCAGTCCTTCCTGACGCTGCTCTTCATGTTGATCACGCTGTTCTTCGTCTATCGTGACGGCCAGTCGTTTTCTAAGCAGCTCGATCGTCTCGGCGAGCAGATTTTCCCGATGCGCTGGGAGCGCCTGTCGCGCGTCGTGCCGCTGACCATCAGCTCGACGGTAACCGGCATGGGCATCATCGCGATCGGCGAAGGCATCGTGCTCGGTGTCGCCTATTGGATGGCGGGCGTGCCGTCGCCGGTGACGCTCGGCATCATCACCGGCCTCATGGCGCTCATTCCGGGCGGCGCGCCTCTCTGCTTCACCCTGGTGTCCATCTATCTGGTGGCGAGCGGTTCGCCGTTCCACGGCGTGGCGCTCTTCGCCTGGGGTACGACGGAGCTCTTCATCGTCGACAAGACGCTTCGCCCGAGGCTCGTCGGCGGCCCGATCAAGCTGCCCTTCCTGCCGACTTTCTTCGGCCTCGTCGGCGGCGTCAAGACGATGGGCTTCCTCGGCCTTTTCGTCGGCCCGGTACTGATGGCACTGCTCGTCGCGATCTGGCGGGAATGGATGCACGAGGTGGCGAACCAGCCGGAGCCGGCGGCAAAGCCGATCTCCCGCGTCGACATCGCCGCGAAATAGGATCCGCACGTTGAGGGTCCGGTCACGGATGGTCTCTGGGAGCGAACCTTCTCCAACGACCGAGTTCGAGAGATTGCATGTCCGAGATTGATCGCGATCTGGCAAACCGCCCCGATCCCGATGCCCTGCTGGCTCTGGCCGAACAGGGCGGAAGAGGGAAGCTGACGGTGTTCCTCGGCGCCGCGCCGGGCGTCGGCAAGACCTTCGCCATGCTGATGCGGGCGCAACGCCTCAAGCAACAGGGCGCCGACATCGTCATCGGGCTCGTCGAAACTCATGGGCGCAGCGAAACCGCGGCGCTGCTCGAAGGGCTGGAGGTCCTGCCGCGCCGGGAAGTCGTGCATAGCGGCCGCACGCTGAGCGAATTCGATCTCGACGCCGCTTTGGCGCGCCGCCCGACGATCATCGTCGTCGATGAGCTCGCCCATACCAATCTCGGCGACGGTCGCCATCCGAAGCGTTACCAGGACATCGAGGAACTCGTCGATGCCGGCATCGATGTGTGGACGGCGCTCAACATCCAACACCTCGAAAGCCTGTCGGACATCGTCGCCCAGATCGCCGGCGTGCCGGTGCGCGAACGGATTCCCGACACGGTCCTGAATCGGGCCGACGAAGTCCTGCTGGTCGACCTGCCCCCGGCGGAACTGATCGAGCGGCTGAAGGAGGGCAAGGTCTATCTGCCCGACAATGCCCGGCGTGCCGCGGACAATTTCTTCCGGCTCGGCAATCTGACGGCGCTGCGCGAGCTTGCGCTGCGGCGGACCGCCGACCGGGTCGACGACCAGATGGTCGATTACCTCAAGCAGAACGCCATCGAGGGTCCCTGGCCGGCCGGCGAAAGGCTCCTCGTCTGCATCGGCCCGGATCCGCTATCGGAAAAGGTGGTGAGGACGGCGAGCCGGCTCGCCTCCGGCCTCAATGCCGATTGGATCGTCGTTTCCATTGAACGGGCGGATCGCGAAGCGGGCGACGGCGAGGCGATGCGGCAGCTCGACGAGATCTTCCGCCTTGCCGAGCAATTGGGCGCGGAGACGCGCCGCATCGTCGGCAGCGATTTCGTCGAGGAGATCCTGAAGCTTGCAAGGCGCGAGAATGCCACGCAGATCGTCATCGGCGCGCGCCGCCACTGGTTCCCTCTTAGCCTTTTCCGTGCCTCCCTGCCCGATGCACTGGCCAAGCGCGTCGCGGGTGTCGGCATTCACCTCGTCACGGGCAAGATCGAGCCCGCCGCAAAGCGGCGGCGGAGAAGCGGGCAATTGCTGCCGGAAGGATTGGGGCGGGCCTTCGGCATAGCCTCCGGCACCGTCGGGCTGGCGACCGCGCTCGGCGTGCTGATCGAGCAGGTCATCATCCTGCAGAATATTTCGCTCCTCTATCTCCTCGCGGTGCTCGCCTCGGCGGTTTATGCCGGCTACTTCGCGGCCCTGGCAGCCGCACTGTTTTCCGTCGTCGCATACAATTTCTTCTTCATCGAGCCGGTCGGCACCTTCACGGTGGCCGAGCCGCACGAGGTTTTCGCGCTCTTCGTTTTCCTGGCCGCAGCGGCGCTCGCCGGCGGGCTTGCCTCGCGCATCCGCGAGCAGGCAAAGACCGCCAAAGGCCGGGCGACGGCGACGCAGGCGCTTTACGATTTTTCCCGCAAGCTTTCCGGCACTGCCAATGCCGAAGACGTGTTGTGGGCGGCGGCCAACCAGATTCACGCGACATTGAAGCGCAATGCCGTGCTGTTGCTGCCGGAAGACGTTGACATCGCCGTGAGGGTGGCTTGGCCTCCGGACACCGAACTCAGTGTCAGCGACATGATGGCGGCGCGCTGGGCGTTCGAAAAGAAGGAGCCGGCAGGCAATGAGACCGGTACGCTGCCGAACAGCCCGTTTCAGTTCAGGCCGCTGATGAGCCCGCATGGTGTCGTTGGTGTTTGCGGCTTTCTGCAGGAGGGCAACCCTCCTGACATCAACGCGGAACGAGCCCTTGCCGCGATCCTCGACCAGACCGCCATCGCCGTCGATCGCGCGAGGCTGTCGCGTGAAAGCCTCGATCAGGCCGCCCAGCTTGAGGGCGAGAAGTTCCGTGCTGCGCTTCTCTCGTCGCTGTCCCACGATCTCACGACCCCCTTGGCGGCGATCGGCGGCGCGGTCGCGAACCTCCGCAAGCTCGGCGAAGGAATGCCGCAGGCGGATCGGGAGGATCTGCTGAACTCGATCGATGAGGAGAGCGGCAGGCTGAAGCACTTCGTTGCCAACCTGCTCGACATGATCCGGCTCGAGGCCGGAACGATCAATGCCAGGCGCGATCGGGTCGATGTGGCGGAAGTGGTCCACGACACGGTGGAACGGGCGCGGAAATATTTTCCGGGCCGAGTTTTCGAGACCAGCATCGCCCCGGAGCTGCCCCTGATGCGCGGCGACAGCGTCCTGCTCGGGCAGACCCTCTTCAATCTGCTCGACAATGCCGACCGCTTCGGCGGTGACGAACCCGTCAGCATCTATGCCCGGCGGGAGGGCGACGAGGTCGTTCTGTCGGTGACGGATCTCGGCAAGGGCATTGCCGCCGCCGATATCGATCAGGTCTTCGACAAGTTCTTCCGCAAGGGAAAGCCGGACGGACGCTCGCTCGGCACCGGGCTCGGCCTGTCGATCAGCAAGGGATTCGTGGAGGCGATGGGCGGGCGGATCAAGGCCGAGAGCCCGGCCCTCAGGCGCCGCGGAACGCGGATCTCCATGCGCTTCCCGGTGGCCGGAACGGAGGCCCAGGAGAAGGAACGCGGGTGACTCCGGCATGGCCGCCGTTGCCCCGTCCGCAGTCGCGAGGCGGCCATATGGCCTTTGGCGCGAAGTTGTTTTATGACAGGTTGCAATCATAAATTTTGTAGGGGCTGAATTCCACAAAGATGAGTGTCGCTCCGGATGGCGCAGAGCCCGAGAGGCCGGGCGCGGATCGGCGTCCCATTGCGGCGCGCGACAGCGGCTTGGCGCGCCGCCTGACGGCGCTGCTCCTCAAGACGCCGATCACGCCGAACGGGATCTCGCTGCTGAGCATCGGCTTCGCCGCTGTCGGCGCGGCAGCGCTCGTCTCCGCGCCGCGCTGGCCGTTGCTTTATCTCGTCGCCGTCGCCGGCATCCAGTTGCGGCTTCTGTGCAATCTGCTTGACGGCATGGTGGCGGTCGAGGGCGGCCGCGGCTCGCCGGTCGGCGCGCTCTACAACGAATTTCCCGATCGCATTGCCGACACGCTGCTGATCGTGGCGCTTGGCTACGCCGCCGGCGCCGGCTGGCTCGGCTGGGCCGGCGCGCTTGCGGCCGCCCTGACGGCCTATGTGCGCGTCTTCGGCGGCTCGCTCGGCCAGGTCCAGGACTTTCGCGGACCGATGGCCAAGCAGCACCGCATGGCACTCATGAGCCTCGCCTCCCTCCTGGCGCTCGGCGAAGCCTGGCTGACAACGGGGCGTTTCGTTCTCTACGCCACGGCATGGATCATCCTCGTCGGAGCGCTTCTCACCTGCTGGACCCGCACCAGGGCGATCGTCTCGCGCATCCCGGGAGCCGCAAAGCCGTGATCGACCTGTTGCTGATCGGCCTCACCCGGTTTCTCGTCGGCGGCCAGGCGCAATGGATCGGTGCCGTGCCGGACACGCGCCAGCGCATCTATTTCGCCAACCACGCCAGCCATCTCGACACGCTGCTGATCTGGTCGGCCCTACCGCGACCCCTGCGCGGGATCACTCATCCGATCGCGGCCGCAGACTATTGGGGCAGGGGCAAGCTCCGCCGCCACATTGCGCTGAAGGTGTTGAATGCGGTGCTCGTCGAGCGCGCCACGCAAGGCCCGCCCGGATCGGCGCTCGCCCCCTTGCGCGGTGTGCTCGCCGACGGCGAGTCGCTCGTTCTCTTTCCAGAGGGAACGCGCGGCAGCGAGCGTCTCCCGGGGCCGTTCAAGAGCGGCCTCTACTGGCTGTCGCAGGAATTCCCGGAGGTCGAGCTGATCCCCACCTATCTCGACAATCCCTCGCGCGCCTTCCCGAAGGGAACCTTCCTGCCCGTTCCGATCAGCTGCACCGTTCGCTTCGGCGCGCCCCTCATGCGGCGGGCGGGGGAGGAGAAGGACGCGTTTCTCGAACGCGCCCGCGCCGCCGTCGGCGCGCTCGCCTCCGACCCGGTTCCATGAGGCCGCCATGTCTTTGATCGACAAGCTTTCCATCCTCTTCGGCGGCATCTCAGCGCTGCTCGGCATCGCCTCGGTGATCGGCTTCGTGCTGTCGTGCAAGGTGACCTCCGAAAACGGCCGGGCGACGGTCGCCAATCTCAACGCCCGCATCAAGGCCTGGTGGGTGATGGTGGCGATCTTCGCGGTGAGCTTCGGTCTCGGCCGCGGCGTGACCGTGGTGCTCTTCGCGCTCACCTCGTTCTACACGCTGCGCGAGTTCATATCGCTGACGCCGACGCGCGGCGCCGATCACCTGCCGCTGGTCGCCGCCTTCTATGTGCTGCTGCCGCTTCAATACTGGCTGATCTGGACCGACTGGTACGCGCTCTTCGCGATCCTCGTCCCGGTCTACGGCTTCCTTCTCCTGCCGAGCCTTGCGGCGCTGAAGGGCGATGCCGGTGAGTTCCTGCTGCGTGTCTCGCGCATCCAGTGGGGCCTGATGCTGACCGTCTACTGCATCAGCCACGCACCGGCCCTGCTGACGCTCGACATCCCCGGCCGTCCCAACGAGGGTTTCCTGCTGCTCTTCTTCCTGATCACCGTCGCGCAGTTCAGCGACGTGATGCAATACGTCTTCGGCAAGCTCTTCGGCCGGACGAAGGTGGCCCCCGTCGTCAGCCCCTCAAAGACCGTAGAGGGCCTCGTCGGCGGCGGCCTCTCCGCCGTCGCCGCCGGCGCCGGTCTCTGGTGGATCACCCCGTTCACGCCGCTTCAAGCTGCCGCCATGGCGCTCGCCATCGTCGCCATGGGCTTTTTGGGCGGCCTGTCGCTCTCGGCCGTCAAGCGTTCGATGGGGGTCAAGGATTGGGGCACGATGATCTCCGGCCACGGCGGCGTGCTCGACCGCATGGACTCGCTGAGCTTTGCCGCACCGGTGTTTTTTCATCTGACGCGGTATTTTTATACGTGAGCGGCTGAGCGCCGCAGCGGCGACTTCAAGTAAAAATGCAGGGAAGAAATGGTGCCGCTTACGTGACTCGAACACGTGACCCCATCATTACGAATGATGTGCTCTACCGACTGAGCTAAAGCGGCATTAAAGCGCCCCGCAGCGTGACCGCGGAACGAATGTGAGGCGCTGATAAACGCAAAGCGCCGGGAATTCAAGTCATCAGTTTCGAGAACTTGAAAATTCCTTCGACGCGTCGAGGCCCGCCAAGGATGCCAGGCCGAGGCGGGCGCGGGCGGCGGCGTATTCGCGTTCCAGCCGGTCGACCAGTTCCGCGACCCGGCTGATCCCGTGGATGGCGCCGATGCCTTGGCCGCAGCCCCAGATGTCCTTCCAGGCCTTGGCGCCGTCCGTTGCCTTGCCGAAGTCCATCTTCGACGGGTCGGCCTCCGGCAGGCTGTCCGGATCCATGCCGGCGGCGCGGATCGAGGCCTTCAGATAGTTGCCGTGAATGCCGGTGAAATAATTGGAGTAGACGATATCGGCGGCGTTGCCGTCGACGATCGCCTGCTTATAGGCATCGCTGGCGCGGGCTTCCTCGGTGGCGATGAAGGGCGAGCCGATATAGGCCATATCGGCGCCCATCGCCTCTGCCGCGAGGATGGCGTCGCCGGTGGCGATCGCGCCCGAGAGAAGCAGCGGCCCGTCGAACCAGGCGCGGATTTCCTGGATCAGGGCGAAGGGCGACAGCGTTCCGGCATGGCCGCCGGCGCCGGCGGCGACCGCGATCAGCCCGTCGGCCCCCTTGCGGATCGCCGAGTTGGCGTGGCGGTTGTTGATGACGTCGTGCAGCACGATGCCGCCATAGGAGTGGATTGCAGCGTTGACCTCCGGTACGGCCCCGAGGGAGGAAATGACGATCGGTACCTTGTATTTGACGCAAAGCATCAGGTCCTGCTCGAGCCGGGTATTCGACTTGTGCACGATTTGGTTGACGGCAAAGGGCGCGGCCGGCCGGTCGGGATGCTGGCGGTCGTGCTCGGCGAGCGTTTCCGTGATCTCGGCGAGCCACTCGTCGAGTTGTGCCTGCGGACGGGCGTTGAGCGCCGGGAAGGCACCGATGACACCGACCTTGCATTGCGCGATCGTCAGCTTGGGATGCGAGACGATGAATAGCGGCGCGCCGACAACCGGCAGTCTCGTCGTTCTGGAAAGAATGGGCGGCAACGGCATCGGTCTCTCTCATCCCATTTTTTTGACGTTTGCGTAAACGTCAATGTAGATAGCAGCAAAGGCCGTGCTTGCAAAGAGAGGTTTTCCGCCCCGCATTTTGACGGGGCCCTTTTCCCCGTGCAAGACCCGGCCGCAGCGCCGCCGGACTTGCAGATTCCGAAAGCAGCGGTTACCCAATCGTTAATAAAACCAACGGCGTGCCGCGGGAAGAGGCAGGGCCTTCCGATACTCGCCCCGTAAGCCTGGTGTGCAGAAGGATTTGATGTGAGCGGACTCGAGACGGCGATCAGGAATGCACTGGAACGCTCGGAGCGGAGCAATGCGGAGATCCGCGCGCGGATCTATCAGTCGGCCCGCCAGGCACTGGAAAACGGCCTGAAGAAGCAGGAAATCGAGGACCCGGAAGTCATCGCCAGGCAGCGCCATCGGCTGGAGGCGGTCATCCACGCGATCGAGACGGAGGAGCGCGCGGCCCTGAAGGCGCGTGCCGCCACACCGGTGGTGAGCCTAGCAGAGGTGAAAAGCAAAGCTGATGCGGCGGCGCAGGTCGCAGCCGGGCCAGCGGCCACGGTGCGGCAGGAGCCGAGCCTCCAGCCGGAGGCGCGTCCGGCGGGCGACGGCGGCCTCGGTGCGCTCGGCGCGCTCCGCCCGGAGCGCGACGGCCCCACGCCGCCGGTCAACGGTGGCGGAAAATCTGCGGAGGCGGCGAGGTCCGGTACGGCCGCCCCCGATCTCGGCGTCACCGACAAGCGTCCCCGCAAGCGCAGGCGCGGCCGGCTTCTCTCCTTCGTCATGGTTGTCGCGACGCTGGCCGCCGCCGTCGGCGCGGGCGTGTGGTGGGTTCAGACCAACGACCTGTTGAAGTCGCCCGCCGAGCGCGACACCAATGTCGCCAATCCTCCGGCCGTGGTGGAGAGCGAGGACTTCCCCGGCGCGGCCGGCTTGCCGACCCTCGGCGCGCAGGAGGGGTTTTCCGACGACTGGATCGAGATCTTCACGCCGGCGAACGCGGCGGCCGTCAGGCCTGGCACTCGCGCCACGGCCGAGCCTTTCGACGACGACGGCGGAGAGCGCATCCGGCTGGCGTCGGCGGCAGGGTCGAAGGAGGGCGAGGTGGCAATCGACATTCCCGCCGATGTGCTGGCCCAGCTCTCGGGCAAGTCCTCGACGCTTGCCCTGAGCGTCCGGGCGCTGCCGGGCAAGACGACGGAGTTCTCCGTCGAATGTGATTTCGGGGCACTCGGCGCCTGCGGCCGTCACCGCTTCACCGCCCATGACGAGCGCGTCGACATGCTGTTCAAGATCAGCTTCGAAGATCGCGCGCCGGGCAGTTCCGGAAAGCTGCTGATCAACAGCGATGTCAGCGGCGACGGCAACAGTCTGGATCTCTATGCGATCCGTGTGCTGCCGGGGCAATGATCGGGCCTTGCGGCCGGCTCACCTGAGGAAGCCCGGGCCGGCGCCGACGATCTTCTCGTCCACCTTGCCGATCGCAGCCTTGTCCTTGCCGTCATAGTCGAGCTTCGTCAGCATATGGCGGACCAAGTTGATCCTGGCGCGGCGCTTGTCATTGCCGCGGATGACGGTCCAGGGCGCATGGTCCGTATGCGTTTCCTTCAGCATCCGGTCGCGCTTCCTGGTGTAGTCGTCCCATTTCGGCAGCGCGGCTATGTCCATCGGCGACAGCTTCCAGACCTTCAGCGGGTCGTGCCGCCTGTCGTGGAACCGCTTCAGCTGCATCTCGCGGCCGATATTGAGCCAGAACTTGAAGAGCTGGATGCCCTCGTTGACGATCATCTTCTCGAAACGTGGTGCCTCCTTGAGGAAATGCTCGTACTGCTCGGGCGTGCAGAAGCCCATAACCGGCTCCACGCCGGCCCGGTTGTACCAGGACCGGTCGAAGAGAACGAACTCGCCGATCGTCGGGAAGGTCGAGACGTAGCGCTGGAAATACCATTGACCCCGTTCCGTTTCGGTGGGCTTGGTGAGCGCCACGACGCGTGCGGAACGAGGGTTCATGTAGGCCATGGTCGCATGGATGGCGCCGCCCTTGCCGGCCGCATCGCGCCCCTCGAAAACGGCCATGACGCGCTTGCCGGTCGCCTGCATCCAGAACTGCACCTTGACGAGCTCGATCTGCAGCCTGGTCAGCGTTTCTTCGTATTCCTCCTCGTCGAGCTTCTTCTCGTAAGGATAGTCGTCGGAGGAAAAGGCTTCGTCGTCGATCCATTTCGGCAATTCCGGATTGTCGATGTCGAAGACCCGTGTCTTGCCGCCGATCTCGAGCTCGACCGCCCGGCTTCCGGGTGCCCCCGCATTCGGGATCTGTTCGAGAGCCATGTGATTTCCTCCCGCTGATGTGAAATCCACTACCGCGCCGTGCATCTGTTCAGTCGCGCAGGCGTCGCTGCAGGCACTTTGCTCGCTGCCTGCCCTTTATCCTCAAATTGACTGAGATTTGAGAAGGCATGCAATGGAGGAGGCCACAATTGCATTGCAGATTCAAGCATGTCGTGAAAATCATGTCATGAAGCGCCGCTATCTCTGAGCTTGTGGCGAAGCGGGCGGCTGGAACGCTTGCGTCGATTTCCAGCCAGGGCCGCGCCACCTTGGCGGGTCACCACCACGTTTTTAACACGTGGCTGCAATTCCTCATGGGTCGGGAGGCGGCAATTGGACAGCGAGGGTATCGTCTTGGATGGCGCGAAGGTGTTCTGGCAGGGCCTCAAGCCGAAGCTGAAGGCAGAGCGCTGGATTCTTGGCCTCTCGATCCTGCTTGCCATTCTTGCGGCCCTCGCCGGTATCCATGTGCTGGCGGTGCTTGCCTTCTGGCTCGTTCTCGTAGCGGCGCTCCTCAAACGAAGTGTCCCTTCGTCAGAGCCGGTGCCGGAGGCGGCCCCGAGGGTGGTCGACACGCGCACCGACGCGCTGATCCCCGTGCTGAATGCGCTCGATATGCCCGTTCTCGTTATCGCCACGGACGAGACCGTCCTTTTCCAGAATGCAGCCGCCGAGAAGGCTTTCGGCGCGATTCCCCCGGAAAGCTATCTTTCGGCGCGGGTGCGTTCCCCCGGAATACTCGACATGGTGCGCGAGACCATCGCCACGGGAAAGGTTAATCAGATCGAACATGCGGAACGCCTGCCTTCGGATGCAGTCTATGTCGTCCGCGTCGCCCCGGCGGATATCGGCGGCGAGCTTTCCGGCGGGCGGATCTTCCTGCTGACCTATCGCGATATTTCCCAGACCCGCCGCATCGACCGGATGCGATCCGACTTCGTGGCCAATGCCAGCCACGAGCTGCGTACCCCACTCGCTTCCCTCCGGGGCTTCATCGAGACGCTGTCGGGGCCGGCAAAGAACGACACGAAGGCGCAGGAGAAATTCTTCGGCATCATGCATGAGCAGGTGACCCGCATGAGCCGCCTCGTCGACGATCTCTTGTCTTTGTCGCGGCTTGAGTTGAAATCGCACATCGCTCCCGAAGACCCGGTCGATCTGGTGCCGCTGCTCGGACATGTGCGCGACAGCCTTCAGCCGCTGGCAAGCGATCTCGACGTGACGATCTCGCTCGAGGTGCCCGAGGGCCCGGTCGTCGTCCGGGGCGATCGCGACGAATTGATCGAGGTCTTCGAGAATCTCGTCGAAAACGCCTGCAAATACGGCCAGGAAGGCAAGAAGGTCGAGGTGCGCCTGACCGGCGGCGAGGGTTGTCAGGCAGAGGTCTCGGTCACCGACCATGGGCCGGGGATTCCGGCCGAGCATGTGCCGCGAATTACCGAACGTTTTTATCGGGTTAACGTGGAGGCGAGCCGGTCCAAGAAAGGGACTGGCCTTGGCCTCGCGATCGTCAAGCACATCCTGACCCGCCACCGGGCGCGCCTGCTCATCCATTCGGAGGTCGGCAAGCGCACGATCTTCACGGTGCGCTTCTGACACAAAAAGCGTGCGTCGGCTGCGACGAGCATGGATACCGAAGTATCTTCAATGACTTAGCCTGTCATAAATGTTTCACCCAATTGACATAAAACCTGTAGCCATCGGCGGCTAACTAGGGCAGCCGATTAAACGGCGAGAGAGCGCTGATCGCTAGCGCACCAACACGAGCCCATTCCGGGAGAACATCAATGAACATCCTTAAACTCAGTGTAGCGGCGCTGGTTGCATCCGCCGCATTCGCGGGCGCTGCTGTCGCTCGCGACCAGATCCAGGTCGCGGGCTCCTCGACCGTTCTTCCCTACGCAAAGATCGTCGCCGAAAGCTTCGGCGAGGCATTCCCGGACTTCAAGACCCCGGTCGTCGAATCCGGCGGCTCTTCCGCCGGCCTGAAGGAATTCTGCAAGGGCGTCGGCGAAGACACGATCGACATCGCCAATTCCTCGCGCAAGATCAAGGACAGCGAGATCGAGGCCTGCAAGGCAGCCGGCGTGACCGAGATCCAGGAAGTCAAGATCGGTTACGACGGCATCGTCTTCGCGACGGACGCCGGCAATGCCGATATCGCACTGAAGCCGGAGCACCTCTACAAGGCGCTCGCCGCTGAAGTCGTCGTCGACGGCAAGCTCGCTGCCAACCCCTACAAGAAGTGGTCGGAAGTCGACGCTTCGCTGCCGGATGCCGAAATCGCCGCCTACATCCCGGGTCAGAAGCATGGTACGCGCGAAGTCTTCGAAGAGAAGATCCTCGCTGCGGGCTGCAAGGCCTCCGGCGCTCAGGACGTCATCAAGGCTGCCTTCAGCGATGAAAAGCAGCAGCACAGCAAGTGCGTTGCCGTGCGCAAGGACGGCCTCGCCGTCGACATCGACGGCGACTACACCGAGACGCTCGCCCGGATCGCTTCCAACAAGAGCGGCATCGGCGTCTTCGGCCTGTCGTTCTACGAAAACAACGCCGACAAGCTGAAAGTCGCGACCGTCAACGGCATCGTACCGTCGACCGAAACGATCGCATCCGGCGAGTACCCGGTTTCCCGTCCGCTGTTCTTCTACGTCAAGAAGGCGCATCTTGGCGTCATTCCGGGTCTCAAGGAATATGTCGAGTTCTTCGTCGACGACCAGATGATCGGCCCCGACAGCCCGCTTGCCGAATACGGCCTGGTTGCTGCTCCGGATGCCGAGCGCGAAGAAATCCGCAAGACCTTCGAAGCTGGCAATCTGCTCTGATCAAGACCGGTCCCGGTGCAGCTTTCCGCTGCGCCGGGACCTTGCATAGTTGGATTTTTTGGCGGCCCTGCCGTGGAGACGTGCCGATGAGCACCTCGCTTCTTCTCCTGATCATCGCTTTAGTTGGATTTGTTGCCTATTTTGCCGGCCGCGCCCGTTCGCTTGCCGAGTCCGGCAACAAGCTTGCCACCTTGCATTCGCTGCCGGGCTACCATGGCAGCTATGTCGCCATCTGGGCAGTGCTGCCCGCGGTCTTGGTGCTTGCCGCATGGCTGATCGCCTCGCCGCTTTATGTCGATTCCGCCGTTCGCTCGGCGCTCCCTGATACGGTCCAAAGTCAGGGCGACGCGGCAGTGCATCTCGCGCTCGGCCAGGTGAAGGCGGTCGCCACGGGGCTTAAACGCCTCGACACCGCGGAAATCGAGGCAATCAAGACCGGTTCGGCCAATCTGCGCGAGACGCTCGCCGCCAAGGGCGTGGCGCTTGCCGGTGAAGGCGAGCCGTACATGGTCGAGGCGGCTGAGCAGTTCAATACGATGCGCGGTTACAGCCGCTGGCTGATGAGCGCCTTCGTGCTGCTCGTCGCCATCGCCGGCGGCCTCTATGCAATCCGCAACGTTACCACCCGCTTTCGCGCCCGCAATCAGGTCGAGCGCGTCATGCTCGGCTCGCTCGTCGTCGCTTCGTCGATCGCGATCCTGACGACGATCGGCATCATTGGCTCGATGTTGTCGGAAGCCGGTCGCTTCTTCAGCATGGTTTCGCCGATGGAGTTCTTCTTCGGCACGGTCTGGGATCCGCGCTTCGCCGCGGCAGGCAGCGAGGGCGCCTCCGGCCAGTTCGGCCTGCTGCCGCTTCTCGGCGGTACGCTCTATATCGCTTTTGTCGCCATGCTGTTTGCTGTACCGATCGGCCTGTTCGCCGCCATCTACATGGCCGAGTATGCCAGTCCGCGGCTGCGGTCTATTGCGAAGCCGCTGCTGGAGGTGCTGGCGGGCATCCCGACGATCGTCTACGGCTTCTTCGCGCTCGTCACAGTCGGCCCGTTCCTGCGCGACATCTCGACGCAGCTGAACGGCCTCATCACCGGCAACTACCAGAATTTCATTCAGGCGCAGAGCGTGCTGACCGCTGGCATCGTCATGGGCATCATGCTCATTCCGTTCGTCTCGTCGCTGTCGGACGACATCATCACGCAGGTGCCGCGGGCGCTGCGCGACGGCTCGCTCGGGCTCGGCGCGACGCGCTCGGAGACGGTGAAGAAGGTCATTCTTCCCGCCGCACTGCCCGGCATCGTCGGAGCGCTGCTGCTGACCGCCTCGCGCGCGGTCGGTGAGACGATGATCGTCGTGCTTGCTGCCGGCGTCGCCGCGCGCATGCAGCTCGACCCGTTCGAACCGATGACGACAGTGACGGTCAAGATCGTCCACCAGCTGACCGGCGACCTGGAGTTCACTTCGCCGCAGACTCTGGTCGCCTTCGCGCTCGGCATCACACTCTT
Source organism: Sinorhizobium fredii (assembly GCF_002944405.1). NCBI lineage: Bacteria > Pseudomonadati > Pseudomonadota > Alphaproteobacteria > Hyphomicrobiales > Rhizobiaceae > Ensifer > Ensifer fredii. Next base: position 507,212 of record NZ_CP024307.1, read on the forward strand.
CGTCATCACGCTCTGCCTCAACATCTATGCGCTCTACATCGTGCGCAAATATCGGGAACAGTACGAATGACCGACGTTGCTTCTCCCACGGTAAGGGTCTCGACCCGTCCCGCCGAAAGCCGCCGCGACATCGGCATAAAGCGCCGCTACGCCGCGGAGCGCCGGTTTCGTGCCTATGGCATCAGCGCCATCGTTATCGGCCTGTTCTTCCTGGCGGTCCTTGTCTGGAGTGTTGTCTCGAAAGGCTACACGGCCTTCCAGCAGACGACGATCACGCTGCCGATCGAGTTTTCCGAAAAGGTGATCGACCCGAAGAACGAGCGCGCGACCGATCCGAAGCAACTGATGACCGCCAATTATCCGGTGCTCGTCCGCGACGCCCTGGTCAAGCAGCTCGGCATCGACCCGAAGAAGCGGCCGCTTGTGAAACAGGCGAACGACATGGTCTCCGACAGCGTCCGCACGCAGCTGCGTGACATTGTCGTTGCCGACCCTTCGGTGATCGGCAAGACGATCCCGGTGACGCTGCTCGCCGACGCGAACATCGATTCGGCCTTCAAGGGCCAGATCGACCTCACGGTCGACGAATCGAAGCGCAAGGTCAAGGACCAGCAGGTCGCCTGGATGAACCAGCTGGCCGAGGCCGGCGTGCTGAAGAAGAGCTTCAACACCGGCATCTTCACGTTCGGCGCATCGAGCCGCCCGGAAGCGGCCGGCGTCGGCGTGGCGCTGGTCGGGTCTGCCTATATGATGCTGATCGTCCTCGTCCTGTCGCTGCCGATCGGCGTCGCCGCCTCGATCTATCTCGAGGAATTCGCGCCGAAGAACCGGCTGACCGACCTGATCGAGGTCAACATCAACAATCTCGCCGCCGTGCCGTCGATCGTCTACGGCCTTCTCGGTCTCGCCGTCTTCGTGAATTTCGCCGGCATGCCGCGCTCGGCGGCCCTCGTCGGTGGATTCGTGCTGACCCTGATGACGCTACCGACGATCATCATCGCGACGCGCGCCGCGCTGAAGGCCGTGCCGCCGTCGATCCGCTCCGCCGCGCTCGGCCTCGGCGCCTCGAAGATGCAGACGATCTTCCACCATGTGCTGCCGCTTGCCATGCCCGGCATCCTGACCGGCACGATCATCGGCCTGGCGCACGCCCTCGGCGAGACGGCGCCGCTGCTCCTGATCGGCATGGTCGCCTTCGTCGTCGACTATCCGGGCTCGCCGCTCGAACCGTCCACGGCGCTCCCCGTGCAGATCTACATGTGGGCGAACGAGGCTGAGCGCGCCTTCGTCGAGCGTACCTCGGGGGCGATCATCATCCTGCTGATCTTCCTCGTCATCATGAACCTCGGCGCAATTCTGTTGCGGCGTCGCTTTGAGCGTCGCTGGTAGTGGGGTAAGGACTATGAACATCATGTCGGAAGCTGCAGTCGAAAAGGCTCTGGACCAGAAAATGAACACGGTGCCCTTGAAGATGATCGGCAAGGATGTGTCGGTCTATTACGGCGAGAAGCGCGCGCTCTTCGACGTCAACCTGAATATCCGCGAGAATACCGTGACGGCGCTCATCGGCCCTTCCGGATGCGGCAAGTCGACCTTCCTGCGGACGCTCAACCGCATGAACGACACGATCGAGAATTGCCGGGTCACCGGCCGGATTACCCTCGACGAGGACGACATCTACGATCCGTCGATCGACGTGGTGGAACTGCGCGCCCGCGTCGGCATGGTCTTCCAGAAGCCCAATCCGTTCCCAAAGTCGATCTATGAGAATGTTTCCTACGGGCCGCGCATCCACGGCCTGGCCCGCACGAAGGCCGATTTCGATGAGATCGTCGAAACGAGCCTGCAGAAGGCGGGCCTGTGGAATGAGGTGAAGGACCGCCTGCAGGAGCCGGGGACGGGTCTTTCCGGCGGCCAGCAACAGCGCCTCTGCATCGCCCGCGCCGTTGCCGTCAGCCCGGAAGTGATTCTCATGGACGAGCCCTGCTCGGCCCTCGACCCGATCGCCACGGCCAAGGTCGAAGAGCTCATTCACGAGCTGCGCGCCAATTTCACCATCGTCATCGTGACCCACTCGATGCAGCAGGCGGCCCGCGTCTCGCAGCGCACCGCCATGTTCCACCTCGGCAATCTTGTCGAGGAGAACGACACCGACAAGATGTTCACCAATCCGGACGACCAGCGCACCCAGGATTACATCATGGGCCGCTTCGGCTGATCGCCCGAAAACCCACCGCGAAGAGTGCGCCCTCGAGGAACCGTAGATGTCTCACCCCCACATAACGACAGCCTTCGACGAAGAGCTTAAATATCTGACGCGCCGGATCTCGGAGATGGGCGGCCAGGCCGAGCAGATGGTGGCGGATTCAGTCCGGGCTCTGGTGAATTCCGATCTGGCGCTCGCCCAGAAGGTCATTTCCGACGATGCAATCTTGGACGACGCCGAGCGCCAGATCGGCGAAAAGGCGATCGTCACCATCGCCAAGCGACAGCCGATGGCCGCGGATCTCCGCGAGATCATGGGGTCGATCCGGATCGCCGCCGATCTCGAGCGCGTCGGCGACCTCGGCAAGAACACTGCCAAGCGCGTCATCGCGGTTGCCGGCTCCGGCATTCCGCGCAAGCTGGCGCGCGGTCTCGAGCACCTCGCCGAACTCGCCCTGATCCAGCTCAAGGAGGTCCTCGACGTTTACGCCTCGCGTTCGCCGGAGAAGGCAAACAGCATCCGCGAACGCGACGAGGAGATCGACGCGATTTACACCTCGTTGTTCCGCGAGCTGTTGACCTACATGATGGAGGATCCGCGCAACATCACCCCCTGCACGCATCTCCTTTTCTGCGCCAAGAACATCGAGCGTATCGGCGACCACGCCACCAATATCGCCGAAACCATCTACTACATGGCGACGGGCGCCCAGCCGCAGGGCGAGCGGCCGAAGGACGACATGACGTCAACGCTCGGATCCGTCACCGACTGAGGGGACACCCGCCAATCATGAATCTAGGCAAGGAGTCGTAACTGAATGTTGCCGAAGATAGCCGTTGTCGAGGACGAGGAAGCGCTCAGCGTGCTGCTGCGCTACAATCTCGAGGCTGAGGGCTTCGAGGTCGATACGATCTTTCGCGGCGACGAAGCGGAGATCCGCCTGCAGGAGCGCTTGCCCGACCTTCTCATCCTCGACTGGATGCTGCCCGGCGTCTCCGGCATCGAGCTTTGCCGCCGTCTCCGACAGCGCCCGGAGACCGAGCGGCTGCCGATCATCATGCTGACGGCGCGCGGCGAGGAAAGCGAGCGGGTGCGAGGCCTTGCGACCGGTGCCGACGACTACGTCGTCAAGCCGTTCTCGACGCCGGAGCTGATGGCGCGGGTCAAGGCGATGCTCCGGCGGGCGAAGCCTGAAGTGCTGTCGACGGTGCTTCGCTGCGGCGACATAGAGCTCGACCGCGAAACCCATCGCGTGCATCGTCGCACCCGCGAAGTGAGGCTCGGCCCGACGGAGTTCCGGCTCCTGGAGTTCCTGATGGCCTCGCCAGGCCGCGTCTTCTCCCGCTCGCAGCTGCTCGACGGCGTCTGGGGGCACGACATCTATGTCGACGAGCGAACGGTCGACGTCCATGTCGGCCGGCTGCGCAAGGCTCTGAATTTCTCCAATATGCCCGATGTGATCAGGACGGTGCGCGGCGCCGGCTATTCGTTGGAAAGCTGACGCTTGCGCTGCTTTTCCGGCGTTCCAAAGTGATAAGGGGCCCGACGGGCCCCTTCATGCGTCCTTGTTATTGCTCCGACCGATCAGCGCGCGCGGCGCCGCTCGGCCGAGGGCTGGTAGGCGAGGCGAGCGTGGTAGCTGCAATAGGGGGAGGATTCCGGCGAGTCGTTGCCGCAGAAGTGGAATTCTTCCTTGAGCGGGTCGCCGATCGGCCATTTGCAGGTCCGCTCGGTCAGCTGGGTGAGTTCCAGCCGGCGCGACATCGGCACGACAATGTTGGTGTCGAGTGCGAGATCCTGCTCCGCCACCAGATCGACGGCGACCTCTTCCTTGAGCACGGCCGTGCCGGCAGCGCGGGTAACCGTCCGGGTCACGGCGCGTGCCGCGTAGTTCGGGGCGCGGGGCGCCGAGGTCGTCCGCTTGGGACGAGCCGCCGCTGTCGCTCCGCCGGCCTTGGCGCGGCCTGGCAGGCTCAACCGATGAACCTTGCCGATCACCGCGTTACGGCTGACGCCTCCCAGCTGCGCCGCGATCTGGCTCGCGCTTAGGCCCTCGGACCATAGCTTCTTCAGCTTCTCAACCCGCTCGTCCGTCCAGTTCATGTCTGCACTCCCCGTTCTCGGCGTTGGGATGGCAGAATCCATCACCGTTCTCCGGAAAAGCCCCGGAGTTACAACGCGATAACTATTTTGGTGACTAGGTCCGCCGCATGCGTCTAGTAATTGAATATTAACCTACCGGCCGGGTGACTCCGTGGCAAGAGTCGCCGGAATCGCGCCGAATCGATTTCGCAGTTTTCCCCAACTTGCTGTCGGATAGTTGCATTTTTGCAAGCCCCGCATCGGGATTTTTTCGCGGTGCGGAATCCGGGCCGGCGCGACTGTTGCAAGCCTTGGTTTTGTTGACATTGCGCCGCGATATGGGAATAGTGCCTGCGCCGCCGAAAGGCGGCATTTTTGATTTTTGTCGGGCCGATACGTCCGACAGCGATGCCGATGACGAAGGAGATGCTGATCATGGCCGCAACACCGCCGCTCTACGACACCTATCTGCGTGCGCCGTTGCGTTTCGAGCGAGGCGAGGGCGTCTGGCTGATTGCCGAAGACGGCACCCGCTATCTCGACTTTGCAGCCGGCGTCGCGGTTAATTCGCTCGGCCATGCCCATCCTCATCTCGTCGAAGCGCTGAAAGCGCAGGCGGAGAAGCTCTGGCATGTGTCCAATCTCTACGATGTTCCCGGCCAGGAGAGCCTGGCGCAGCGGCTGACGGCGGTCACCTTCGCCGATCGAGTGTTCTTCACCAATTCCGGTGCGGAAGCGCTCGAATGTGCGATCAAGACGGCGCGCCGCTACCATTTCGCCAAGGGCCATCCGGAGCGGTTCCACATCATCACCTTCGAAGGCGCCTTCCACGGCCGCACCATCGCGACGATTGCCGCCGGCGGCCAGCAGAAATACATCGAAGGGTTCGGGCCGAAGGCTCCGGGCTTCTATCAGGTGCCGTTCGGCGACATCGCCGCCGTCAAGACCGCGATCAACGACGAGACCGCTGCAATCCTGGTCGAGCCGATCCAGGGCGAGGGCGGCATTCGCCTCGCTTCGAAAGAATTCATGCAGGAACTGCGCGCGCTCTGCGACGAGTTCGGGCTGCTGTTGATCCTCGACGAGGTCCAGTGCGGCGTCGGCCGCACAGGCAAGCTCTTCGCGCATGAATGGTCGGGCATCAAGCCGGACATCATGGCCGTCGCCAAGGGCATCGGCGGCGGCTTCCCTCTCGGCGCCTGCCTGGCAACGGAAGCGGCGGCGGCCGGCATGGTGGCCGGCACCCACGGCTCCACCTACGGCGGCAATCCGCTGGCGATGGCGGTCGGCAATGCGGTGCTCGATGTCGTCCTGGCCGATGGTTTCCTGGAGAATGTCAGCGACGTGGGATTGGTGTTCCGCCAGGGGCTTGCCTCGCTCAAGGATCGCTTCCCCGACGTGATCGAGGAGATCCGCGGCGACGGCCTGATGCTCGGCATCAAGGCAAAGGTGCCTTCCGCCGACTTCCTGAAGGCGATCCGCGCCGAGAAGCTGCTTGCCGTGCCGGCCGGTGAGAACGTGCTGCGGCTGTTGCCGCCGTTGATCACCACGCCCGCCGAAGCGCGCGAGGGGCTGGCACGACTCGAGCGTGCCGCCGAGGCGGTGCGCGCCAAGAGCGGAACGGCCGCGGCCTGAGGTCGCGACGGACGGTCGATTACCGGTTTATGACAGGAACTACAGCATTATGACTGCCACCAGACATTTTCTCGATCTCTCGGCAATGACCGCGACCGACCTGCGCACGATCATCGACGATGCCCGCGCACGAAAGACGGCGACCAAGGCCGGAACCGCCGAGAAACCGCTTGCCGGCAAGATGCTGGCGATGATCTTCGAAAAGCCGTCGACCCGCACCCGCGTTTCCTTCGATGTCGGCATGCGGCAGCTCGGCGGCGAGACGCTGTTCCTGTCGGGGACCGAAATGCAGCTCGGCCGCGCCGAGGCGATCGGCGACACGGCCAAGGTGCTGTCGCGCTATGTCGACGCCATCATGATCCGCACGACCGATCATCGCCGGCTTCTGGAATTGGCCGAGCACGCCACCGTTCCGGTCATCAACGGGCTGACCGACGACACGCATCCCTGCCAGATCATGGCGGACATCATGACCTTCGAGGAGCATCGCGGGCCGGTCAAGGGAAAGACGATCGCCTGGGCGGGTGACGGCAACAACGTGCTTCACTCGTTGATCGAAGGCTCGGCGCGCTTCGGCTACCGGATGAACATGGCCGTGCCGCTCGGCTCCGAGCCGCAGGACAAGTTCCTGAACTGGGCGCGTAACAATGGCGGCGAAATCCTGCTCTGCCATGAGGCGGAGCAGGCGGTTGCCGGCGCGCACTGCGTTGTCACCGACACCTGGGTGTCGATGAACCAGGAGCATCGCGCCCGCGGGCACAACGTCTTCCAGCCCTATCAGGTGAACGCGGCGCTGATGAAGCACGCGGCCCCGGAGGCCTTGTTCATGCATTGCCTGCCGGCGCATCGCGGCGAGGAAGTCACCGACGAGGTCATCGACGGCCCGCAGTCGGTCGTCTTCGACGAGGCCGAGAACCGGCTGCACGCGCAGAAGTCGATCCTCGCCTGGTGCCTGGGTGCCGTCTGACGGGACCGTTCGAGGGCCAGGCCGGGCTATTGAAATCGGAGAGCGGTGACACGATCTAGGCGATGTGCGGGAGAGTTCGGCCGCTGCGCCGTTTCTCGCCACAGCGCGTTTCAGCGGATCCGCCGCATACGGGGCGCTTCCGGAGCCGCGCTTGCCTGCTGGACAAATCGGTCCATGCCGGGATCAAATAGGATAAGCGGCAGTTAGAGACGGAGTGCGTCGATCGGCGCTCTCGATGTCACGAGCAATGCACGGTGTCATGCGAACGTTGCGCCTCTCGATCGAGACGCAGCGGTGCAACGAACGGCAGGGTGTGCGCGGCTGCTCTTGCATCCGCAGGATGGAAGTTCGATCACGGCGACGGCGGGTTGCTTGGCCGCTGTGATCCATGCAAGGAGCAAACGATGACAGAGACAGCACCGGGACTTGGCGAGTTCGATTTTGCCGGTGACGACCACGTCGTTCCCTTCCAGGTCGAGGGCCTCGACGTGCGTGGCCGAGCCGTGCAGCTCGGCCCGATGCTCGACGCTATCCTCGAGCGGCACAGCTACCCGCTGCCGGTGGCGCGGCTGGTTGCCGAAACCGTCGTGCTGACGGTCCTGCTCGGTACCTCGCTCAAGTTCGACGGCAAGCTGATCGTCCAGACCCAGGGCGATGGGCCGGTCGATCTCGTCGTTGCCGATTTCTCCACCCCGGATCGGGTCCGCGCCTATGCGCGCTACGACGAGGAAGCGCTTGCCGCCGCCGAGAAGGGCGGCCGCTCGCAGCCGCACGAACTGCTCGGCAACGGCATCCTTGCCTTCACCATCGACCAGGGCGCCCATACCCAGCGCTACCAGGGCATTGTCGCGCTTGACGGCGCGACGCTCGAAGAGATCGCTGCGGTCTATTTCCGCCAATCGGAACAGATACCGACCAAGGTTCGCCTCGCCGTCGCCGAACTGCTCGACCGGGACGAAAACGGCAAGCCGCGGCATCGCTGGCGCGCCGGCGGCATGGTGGCGCAGTTCCTGCCCGAGGCGTCCGAGCGCATGCGCCAGCCGGATCTGCCTGGCGGCGATGGCGATGACGGCGACGCCAGCCTGCTCTTCGAGGAAGACGATCTCTGGGCGGAAGCCAAGGTGATGGTGGATACGATCGATTCCGACGAGCTGACCGATCCTACCGTCGGCACCGAGCGTCTGCTATATCGTCTGTTCCACGAACGGGGCGTGCGCGTCTACCAGCCGCAGGCCGTCTACGATCGCTGCAGCTGCTCGCGTGACAAGATACGCGAGGTCCTGGAGGGACTGAGCGAGGAGGATATCGAGCACAGCATCGAGGACGGCGAGATCAAGGTCACCTGCGAGTTCTGCTCCACCGACTATCGCTTCGAGGCGAGCGAGGTGCGATCTCAATAAAGGCGGGCGGCTAATGCATGTCGCCCAAAAGTGTGCAGCGGTTTTGGGATAACGACATGCACAAAAACAAAGACCTAAGGCGCGCCGCGTGAATACGTTTGAACGCGACGGGCTTTAGTTCAGCGTCCGCACCAGTCCGGGAGAATCGAGCGAGAAGGCGGGGATGGCGACATTGAAGGTCTCTCCGTCTTCGGCCTCCATGCTGTAGTGGCCGAACATGACGCCGGAGGGGGTGTCGAGCGGGCAGCCGGAGGAATATTCGTAGGTGTCGCCGGGATTGAGCAGCGGCTGCTCGCCGATGACGCCTGGACCGCTGACCTCGTCCACCTGGCCGTTCTCGTCGGTGATGTGCCAGTAGCGGGTCATCAGCCGAACCGCGATTTCGGAATGGTTCGAGATGACGATGCGGTAGCCCCAGACATAGCGGCTATCATCCGGATCCGATTGTTCTTCGAGATAGTACGGCTCCACCGTGACCTCTATGTCGCGTGTCAGCGCACGGTACATGTTCGACATCCTGTTTCAAAACTGCTCGAGTATCATACAGCGATAAGGTTTCGTGAAGAATAACGGCAGGATTATACGGGTCCTTACGATTTTCACGCAAGGCAGGGGAATATGCTCGACGGCGCGGCGCGCAGGCATCTCGATCCTATCCTGAACCGGCTCGGCGCCGCCCTCGCCAAGCGGGGCTTGGGCGCCGATGCGGTCACGGTCGCCGGCCTTTGTCTTGGACTTGCCGCGGCCGTCCTGATTGCCTTGCATTACTACGTGGCGGGTGCGGCTCTCATTCTCCTGAGCCGGCTTTGCGACGGCCTCGACGGGGCAGTGGCGCGCGCGAGCCGCAAGACCGATTTCGGCGGTTTTCTCGACATCGTTCTCGACTTCGCCTTCTATGGCGCGATCCCGCTGGCCTTCATCGCCGCCGATCCGGCGGCCAACGGGTTTGCCGGGGGGCTCTTGCTCTTCGCTTTCTATGTCAACGGCTCGAGCTTCCTCGCCTTCGCCGCGATCGCCGAGAAGCGCGCACTGTCGACCGAGATCCGTGGTGCGAAGTCGATCTACTTCACCACCGGGCTTGCGGAGGCGACCGAGACGATCGTCTTCTTCGTGGCCGTCTGCCTGTTTCCGCACCGGTTCCCTGTGCTGGCGGCGATATTCGCCGTCCTATGCCTCTACACTGCCCTGTCGCGCATCGTTCTCGCGCGTCTCACCTTTCGTGACGGGTCATGAAAAAGCCGCCCGGCGGGGCCGGGCGGCTGAGGTCACCTGAAATTGGACGGTTCAGGCGCGGATCGACTTCAGTCCCTTGGCGAAATCCTCGACAAGGTCGTCGCTGTCTTCGATCCCGGCCGAGAACCGTACGGTTCCGGCCGAGATGCCGAGTTCGGTACGGGCCTCGTCGGTGAGGTTCTTGTGCGTCGTCGTCGCCGGATGTGTAATCAGGCTCTTGGAATCGCCGAGATTGTTGGAAATCCGCACGATCTCAAGGGCGTTCTGCAGCGCGAAGGCCGCATCCTTGCCGCCCTTCAGCTCGAAGGCGACCAGCGTCGAGCCGCCGGTCATCTGCTTGGCGATGATGTCGGCCTGCGGATGGTCCTTGCGGCCCGGATAGATGACGCGCGCCACCTGGGGCTGCTCAGCGAGGAAGTCGGCGATGCGGCGGGCGTTTTCCGTCTGCTGCCTGACGCGCAGCGGCAGCGTTTCGATGCCCTTGAGCAACGTCCAGGCGTTGAAGGGCGACATGGCAGGGCCGGTGTGGCGGAAATAGTCGTGCAGGTTCTCGTCGATCCATTCCTTGTCGGCAAGCACGACGCCGCCGAGGCAGCGGCCCTGGCCATCGATATGCTTGGTGGCGGAATAGACGACGACATGGGCGCCCAGCTCCAGCGGCTTCTGGAAGAGCGGCGTCGCGAAGACATTGTCGACCACGAGCTTGGCGCCCACCTGGTCGGCGAGCCTGGCGACGCCGGCGATGTCGATCACCTCCAGCGTCGGGTTGGTCGGGCTCTCGAGGAAGAAGACCTTGGTGTTCGGCCGCACCGCCTTTTCCCAGTTGGCAAGCTCGCGGCCGTCGACCAGCGTGCATTCGACGCCGTATTTCGGAGCGAGCGTTTCGACCACCCAGCGGCAGGAGCCGAAGAGGGCGCGGGCGGCGACGATGTGGTCTCCCGCCTTGACCTGGCAGAGGATCGCCGCCGAAACCGCCGCCATACCGGAGGCCGTGGCGCGCGCATCCTCGGCGCCTTCGAGCATGCACATGCGCTTCTCAAACATGTCGTTGGTCGGGCTTCCGTAGCGGGCATAGATGAAGCCGTCGGTCTCGCCCTTGAAGCGGGCTTCCGCCGCTTCCGAGCTTTCGTAGACGAAGCCCTGTGTCAGGAAGATCGCTTCCGAGGTCTCGCCGTGCTGCGAGCGGGTGGTCCCGCCGTGGACGAGTTGGGTTGCCGGGCGCCAGGTCTTGCTCATGCGACGATCACCTTCAGAACAAAAAAACCGGCCGCGAAACGACCGGTTTGACACCCGGCCTTTTTAGCTACTTGTTTAACGTGGCTGCAAGCCGACCGGCCAAATCACCACGGGATAAAGCTCCAATACTGCCTGGCCGCGCTTGCGTCAATTCCCGGAGTTTGGTTTTGTCTGGCAACTGAGAATGAGGATCGGAATGGGCCGCGACACAGGGATTTTGGCCGACCGCGCAATTGCCGCGCTGTTTGCCACGGGACGTCTGAAGAGCGAGAAGCCGCTGGATGATGACCAGATCCAGCCGGCGAGCCTCGATCTTCGGCTCGGATCCAAGGCGTTTCGCGTCCGGGCGAGCTTCATGCCGGGACCGGCGCATCTCGTCGCCGACAAGCTCGACCGCCTGAAGCTGCACGTCATCGATCTTCGCGAGGGCGCGGTGCTGGAAACCGGCTGCGTCTATATCGTGCCGCTGATGGAGAGCCTGACGCTGCCGGAGACCATGTCGGCGTCGGCCAATCCGAAGAGTTCGACCGGTCGCCTTGACATCTTCACGCGCGTCATCACCGATAGGGCGCAGGAGTTCGACAAGATCCCCGCCGGCTACAGCGGGCCGCTTTATCTCGAGATCAGTCCGCGGACCTTTCCGATCGTCGTTCGCCGCGGCTCGCGTCTCTCGCAGATCCGTTTCCGCGTCGGCCACTCCGTTCTTTCCGAGCAAGAACTGCTGGGCTTGCACGAAAGCGACGTGCTCGTCGCCAGCGAGCGGCCCAACATCACCGGCGGCGGCATTGCGCTGTCGATCGACCTCAAGGGCACCGGCCCGGACGGCCTGATCGGCTATCGCGGCAAGCATCACACGTCGGTGGTCGACGTCGACAAGAAGGCGGAGCACGCCGTTTTTGATTTCTGGGAGCCGCTCTATAGCCGCGGCCGCGACGACCTGATCCTCGATCCGGACGAGTTTTACATCCTCGTGTCGCGCGAGGCAGTTCATGTGCCGCCGCTCTACGCCGCCGAAATGACGCCCTTCGATCCGCTGGTCGGCGAGTTCCGCGTCCATTATGCCGGCTTCTTCGATCCGGGGTTCGGCCACGCCTCAGCCGGCGGCAGCGGCAGCCGCGCAGTACTCGAGGTCCGCAGCCACGAAGTGCCCTTCATCCTCGAACACGGGCAGATCGTCGGCCGGCTGATCTACGAGCACATGCTGGAGCGTCCGGAAGGTCTTTACGGCATCGATCTCGGCTCGAACTACCAGGCGCAGGGCCTGAAGCTTTCCAAGCATTTTCGCGCCGAGTGAGCCCAATAGCTGGATGATTCACTGCTCCAATAGAGCAGTGAATCATCTAGACGCTTGACAGATCGCGACCATTGGGGAAATTTCCGCTTCAGACGCGGGTGTAGTTCAGTGGTAGAACGCCAGCTTCCCAAGCTTGATGTCGTCGGTTCGATCCCGATCACCCGCTCCATTTTCCCTTCCTTCCGTATTCGCCCGACCGGCTTTAAGAATGCGCGGCCCTGCCGAGGGCCGGCCTATGGTCAGCGCTGCAGCATCCCGCTAAGTTCCGCTCAATGCTTGCGAATCGGATGGTAATGACGCGCGCTTCCTTTCACAAAACTATCGGGCTGCTGGCGGTCGCGGCGGTGCTCGTCGCATCCGCGGCGGGCGGCGCGCCGAAGGACCTGCCGCTGCTGTTCGATGCCCGCGAGCGCATCGCCAAGCCCGATCTGACCGGCCTGGCTCGGCTGCGCTTCCTCACCACGGTCGATTTCCCGCCTTTCAATTTTATCGATCAGTCGGGCAAGCTTTCGGGATTCCACGTCGATCTCGCCCGGGAAATCTGCCGCGAGCTGGAGATCGAACCGAAATGCCAGATCCAGGCGGTGACCTATCCCGAACTGATGCCGGCGCTCGAACAGGGCCAGGGCGAGGCGATCGTCGCCGGCATCGCCGTGACGCCGGAACTAAGGCGGCGTTTCGCCTTCTCCAGGGCCTTCTTGCAACTGCCGGCCCGTTTCGCCCTCAACAGGAAGGCTGCCGAGGGGGTTCAGAGACCGGACGACCTCGTCGGCAAGCCGGTCGGGGCCGTGGCCGGAACGACGCATGAAGCGATGCTGAAGGCCTTCTTCCCGAAGCTCGAGGCCAAAGCCTACCCCGACCGACAGGCCCTACTGAACGCCCTGCGGGAGGGCGCCGTGACGGCCGCCTTCTCCGATGCCATGCAGCTCTCCTTCTGGGTCTCCGGCAGCGTCGCCGCGGGATGCTGCGCCCTGATGGACGGCGCCTATTTTTCCGAGCGCTTTCTGGGCGAAGGGCTGACGATCATGAACCGCACGACCGAGCCCGCTTTGACGCAGGCGATCGACCATGCGCTCTTGGCGCTTTCGCGCAGCGGCAGGCTCGAAGAGATTTACCTGCGCTATTTTCCGAACGGCATCTACTGACGCCAAGCGGCCGGGCTCGGCTGGCAAGCAGGGCCTGCTCCCGTCTCGTTTACCCGCGCCGGAACGGCAGCATCAGCGACCAGACGAGCTTTGTCGGCTCGCTGCGTCCAAAGGCCCTTAAGCCGGTCTCGATCCCGTCGTCGCCGCTTGCCGGCTGTGCCACATAGGTCGAAAACAGTCGATCCCAAAGAGAGAGATTGAAGCCGTAGTTCGAATCCGTTTCCCGCTTTTCCACGGAGTGATGGATGCGGTGCATGTCGGGTGTGACAATCAGCAGCCGCAAGACCCCGTCAAATTTTGGCGGCAGTCGCAGGTTGGCGTGGTTGAACATCGCGGCGGCATTGAGGACGATTTCAAAGACCAGCACCGAGAGTGCCGGCGCCCCGAGAGCGATGATGACCGCGCTTTTCCAAGCCATCGAAAGCAGGATCTCCAGCGGGTGGAAGCGCAGCGCCGTCGTGACGTCCACCCCGGGGTCGGCGTGATGCACCCGGTGGATCAGCCATAAGATGGGCAGTTTGTGAAACACCACGTGCTCCAGCCAGACGGCAAAATCAAGTGCGACGAAGGCCAGGAGACCGGCAAGCGGCGCCGTCACGCCGAGTGCTGGGAGGAGGCCATAGCCGCGCAAGCCGGCCCAGATCGCGACGCCTGTCGCGGCGGCCGGAAAGACGATGCGCATTAGCAGGGAGGAGAGCAGAAGAATCGACAGGTTGGTGGCCCAGCGACGCGCCTTGAGTGCCCGCAGCAGTTCCGGCCTTTCGAGCCGCGGATGCAGCAGTTCGAGTGCTGCTAGCGCGGCGAAGATTACCGCAAAGGCACCGAGCCGCCAGACCGGCTCAGCAATTCCAAGGAAAAGCATTTCACTCTTCACGCCGATCCTATGGCCGCTTGTTCACTTTGAATCGCCGCTTCCTTCCTAGAGGCGGCTTTTAAGGAAAGAGGCGACAGGACGACGGTATGACCATTGCCGAGAAAGGGCAAAGACACGTTGCCGTTACTTGCGAAAGCGGGCAAGCGCGCCGCGCTCGATCGCCGCGCAGGTGAGCTTGTCGAGGGCGAGACGGTCGCGCAACAGCTGCAACAGCCGGATTTCCTCGGTGCGGATGCGTTGATCAGCGGCGGCGATCTCGACGGCAAGAGCGTAGGCGGTTTCGTAGTGGCGCTGCGGCAGCGATTCGCGAACCATTTCGAGCGTCACGTCGAGGCCTTCAGGCGCGGCGAGCTGGGCCGCGCACTCGCGGCCGATATGGATCAGGCGGTCTTCCTCGAAACCGTCGAAGGCCGGCAGGAAACGCACCAGCCCGCCAATCCGTGCGAATTCGTCGTCGCTCATGCTCCTGTCGACGGCAGACATCATGACCATGACATAGACAAGGGCTTCGTGCTGACTGAGGCTCGCGGACATCTATTCTCCTGAAATTGATGGAGCCCAGTTAGGAGTTCCCGCAGGGGCTTGCAAGTCCCGCGCGGTCTCGCCGAGGTCCGCGGCGCCCGCGGGCTCGTCGATCACCAGCCGCCTCCGGCTCAGATCACGCGGGTCGCCGCCGTAGAAGCCGCGCTTGGCTTTGCGGGCGGCCTCCGCCTTTGCTTCGAGGGCGGTGCCCGGGATCGGTATCGCCCAGCCGTTCGTGACCAGCCACTCGGCGACGCTCATGTTGCCGACCCTGCAGTTTGCGGTGGCGGAGCCTTCGCGCTCCTCGTCGATCTCAGAGCAGACGAGCGCCCGTCCCCTCAAGAAATTGCGGAACGCCGTTCGGGCGACCATGCCGCAGGGCCATGTCTTGCCGCCCCCCTCGCAGATCCGATCGGCTTTTTCCGGCTCGATGTCGCTGATTTGCAGTGTCGTGTCGCCGGTCTGGACGAGACCGGCGGCAAGGGCGACGGGCCGCTGCAGGACAAGCGGCGTTGCCTTCTTTTCGGGCGGCGCCGAAAGAGGCGGCCGCGGCGCAATCCGCTCGAGCGGTTTAGCAAGCCCCTCTTCCGGCATGGCAAAGAGATTTGGGTCGACGGGTCGCACCGGCGTCCTGGAGGTCTTGGCGGCCGCCTCCTGTTCGGCGGTCGGCGACGCCGCCGCGGCTGGCGGTTGCTCCGCCGGAACCGGCTCCGCGGCCGGCTCCTCGATCATGGCGGCGTCCGGCGTCTCGAGCACGAGATCGGGCGCGGCGGCGCTTTCACGACCGCGGATCGAGGCGGCCCCGCCGAGCAGGATTGCGGTATAGAGGGCGAGGGCGGCGAGCCCGCCGGCGATGGAGATGAATTGCGGCCGCATCTCGACGCTTTCCTATTGGCTGGCCCAGATGATCCGAGCGATCCATTCCACGTCTTTCATCTCGAAACTGCGGTTCGGGTGGTCGGGATTGAGCGACAGAAGCTCGACGCCGCGCGACGTCTGACGCGCCAGGATCTTCGCCATCACCTCTCCCTCGCGGCTTTTGAGGACGACGCGGTCGCCGCGGCGCACCTGCGCTCCCGGATCGACGATCAGGACGTCGCCGTCGCGATAGAGCGGCAGCATGCTGTCGCCTTGGACCTCCAAGGCGTAGACGCTGGATTTGCTCTGCGGCGCGACCGGAAATTCGACCTCGTCCCAACCCTGCCCGACGGGGAAGCCGCCGTCGTCGAAGAAGCCGCCTGCGCCGGCCTGCGCGAAGCCGATCAGCGGAATGCCGGAGGCCGGCTGGCCGGAGTGCGGCGGCCTAGCGTTGCCGGATTGCAGGAGTGCCATGAACTGATCGATCGTCGCGCCGGTCGCCTCGAGGACCTTCGCAATCGATTCCGTCGACGGCCAGCGATCGCGACCGTCGGGCGACTGACGCTTCGATTTGTTGAAGGAGGTCGGGTCGAGTCCCGCGCGGCGTGCCAGACCGGACGGCGAGAGCTGATGGTGCTCCGCCAGCGCATCGATCGCCCGCCAGATGCTGTCATGTGAAAGCATGTCGATCCACCCCGCCGGTGCAGCAAACGCGGCGCAACGGTTGAAAACCGCACACTGTTTCGCTTCCGCTTCAGCCTGATTGTACCTTACCGAAGCCGGGATCGGCCGTAAAGAAGAGCAGGAAAATAGTCCTGTGCCTGCAGGGGCGCGGCCGGGGACGGCTTATTTGCCGGCCCTGACGAGTTCCTTGGCCTTGCGAGCCATGACGTTCTCATAGGCCGCCTGCAGCGTCTGGCGCACCGTAGGACCTTCCGTCTCGCCGGGCGCGCCAAGATGTTCGACCCTCAGCTCGTCCATGAAACGCTCCCATAGGACCGGGCCGCCTTCCTCCATGAGTTGGGCGCGGATACTCAGTTCTTCGCTGACCGGCAGGTAGCGCCGACCCCAGGCGCCGAGATGCGCCATGATCGGTACCAGGGCGATCGCCATCTCCGTCAGGCTGTAGATCGCCTTCTGCTTATGGCTCGGATCGTCTCTCTTCGTCAGCATGCCGATCTCAAGCAGAGTTTTCAGCCGGTCGGCTAGAATATTGGAGGAGATGCCCTCTTGCGACCGCAGAAGCTCGCGGAAATGGCGTTTGCCGCCGAAGATCATGTCGCGGATGATCAGGAGGCTCCATTTGTCGCCGAAGACTTCGAGCGAAAGGTTGATCGGGCAGGCCGAGCGGTGGTCGTCAGTCATTCTGGTCTCTTTACCGGAGGGCGGATGCGGATAGGCGATTCCCATCCTGCAAAACCGCTTGCATTATTGCAGCAGTGACACTACAGTGCAACTGCTTTCATAATACAATCAGCTTTGCGGCGCACCGGCACAAAGCCGCCGAGGAGGAGAGAAAGCGATGACCCAGACTTCCGTCGAACATGCAAGCTTCACAATCGAGCGCGCCTTCAAAGCGTCCCCCGAGCGGGTGTTTCATGCCTTTGCCCACCCTGCTGCGCACGACCGCTGGTTCGTCAAGGCCGACAACTGGCCGGTGGCGGAATACCGCCACGATTTCCGCGTCGGTGGCCGGGAAAGCGGCCGCTTCAGCCAGGACGGCAAGACCTTCTACTTCAACGAGACCGTCTATCTCGACATCGTCGAGAACCGGCGGATCATTTCGGCCTATACGATGGCGAAGGACGAACGGCCGATTTCCGCATCCATCGCCACGGTCGAGCTGGTGCCGGAAGGAAGCGGCACGCGCGTCATATTCACCGAGCAGGCGGCTTTTCTCGATGGCCTAGACCAGGTCGAGTATCGCCGCAGCGGCTGGGAGCAGCTGATCGGTTTCCTGGCGGCCGAGCTTGGCGAGAAGGCCGAAGCCGCCTGACGTGCGGATCGCCTATAGCATCGATGCGAGCGCGCTCCCGGCGATGCCGAAGGAGAAGGCGACAAGGCAGGCAGCGGCGATGCGGCGCGGGAGACGTGGGCCGACCGGCCGCCTCGGCAGGCGCGCGAGTATGCTGCCGGCGGCGATCCACAGCGCGCCGGCGCTCAGCGTCAGTGCCGCAAGGCCGAGAAACCATGGCAGCATCGCCAAGAGCCCGTGCTGCGGCATGATGACGAGCGCAATGACCAGCGCCTTCGGATTGAGGAGCGTGGTGGCGAGGACCTGGCCGGAGGCGATCGGCCGTTCACTCGCGCTGTGCGCCTTCATCGTCCAGAGCGCATGCGCCATGAAGAGGATCCAGCAGGCGGCGGCAAGCTTCAGCAAAAGGCCGATCTCGGGATGGGCGGAAAGCAGCGGGGCCGCCAGCACCGCCACGGGGGCGATCACCGTCAGATAGCCGCCGAGTTCGCCGAGAAGCAGGGGCAGGGACCGGCGCATGCCGACCGCCGCGCCGGAAAGCCACAACAGCGTGTTCGTCGGCCCTGGCGTTGCGAGCAGAAGCAGGATGGCGAGTGCGAAGGAGAGCGGCGGCATGGTTGGTTCTTCGATTTCGATAACTGCAGATGCACTTAGCCCAGCCGCTAGCTTGGCGACTTGTTTCCGGTCAATTGCGCTTATAGGCGCGGCGTCCCCCTTGCTCCGTCATCCGGGGCTTGACCCGGTCAAGCCCGAGGATGACGGAGGGTGTTGGCACGAGCGAGCCCACGTGAGCGTCGCTCTGCAGGCCGCGGGGGGCCCGCGCAAAACGACATTGCGGACGGGGCGAAACGAAACGCGGCGTCAGCCCCTGTGCAGCCGGATCGGTCGCGTCTTCTCCCGCACGATCGCTCCCTTTGCCTCGAGGTCGAGTTGCACGGTCTTCGACCACCAGGAGACGCCCCTGCCTCCGGGGAATTTCTCCTCCGGCAGATGGGCGAAGATCCGCGCGCGGATTTCAGCCAGCGTCAGGCCGGGCGCTTCGGAGGGGATGACTGTGAGCAATGCCGTCTTCATAGCGGCATACACATCGATGTCGACCGCGTTGGTCTTGCCGGGGCGGATGACGTTCTCGATGATGATCTTGTTGTCCTTCGACATGGCGGTTCCTCCAGTTCCTCCGAAGGACGATCGAGCGAGGTGGCGGCCGACAAGGCGAACTAGTCGGGCTGACGCGCGTGCCGCTTCACGAACCAGCACAACAAAAAAGGGCCGCGCCCAGTGGGCCGGCCCTTGGATTTTCATATGCCAGAACGAGCGGCTTAAGCCGCCCTCTGCGCCGCACCGTAGGGGTCGAACCGTCCGTAGAAGGTCTCGCCCTTTTCGGCCATTTCCTTCAAGAGCGGCGTCGGCTTGAAGTGCTCGTCATACTCCTTGGCAAGTTTATCGCAGAGCGCGACAAAGGCCTTGGCGCCCATGCCGTCGATATAGGAGAGCGTGCCGCCGGTATAGGGTGCGAAGCCGAAGCCGAGGATCGAGCCGACATCCGCCTCGCGCGGATCGGTGACGATGCCTTCCTCCATCGTCCGGGCCGCTTCCAGTGCGATCGTTGCCAGGAAGCGCTGCTTCAACACCTCGACATCGACCTTGTCGGCCGCCTTTTGTGGGTAGAGGTCCTTGAGGCCCGGCCAGAGATACTTCTTGGCCGGCTTTGCCGGATACTCGTAGAAGCCCTTGCAGTTCTTGCGGCCGCGCCGGTCGAGTTCGTCGACCAGCTTGTTCACCAGCGCCATGTGCCTCGGGTCGACAGCCTTTTCGCCGAGATCGGCGACGGTGGCCTTGAGGATCTTCTGGCTGAGATCGATTGCCACCTCGTCGTTGAGCGACAACGGCCCGACCGGCATGCCGGCCATCTTGGCGGCGTTCTCGATCATCGCCGGGGGCACGCCATCGATCAGCATATCATAGGCTTCGTGGATATAGCGGAAGACGCAGCGGTTGACGTAGAAGCCGCGGGTGTCGTTGACGACGATCGGCGTCTTCTTGATCGCCGCGACATAGTCGAGTGCCGTGGCAAGCGCACGGTCGCCGGTCTCCTTGCCGAGGATCACTTCGGTCAGCATCATCTTCTCGACCGGCGAGAAGAAATGGACGCCGATGAACTGCTCCGGCCGCTTCGAGTTCTTGGCAAGCCCGGTGATTGGCAGCGTCGAGGTGTTCGAGGCGAAGATCGCGTCGGGTGCGATGACGGCCTCGACCTTTTCGATCACGTCCTTCTTGACCTGCCGGTCCTCGAACACCGCCTCGACGACGAGACCGGCATCCTTGAGGTCGCCATAATCGGCAGACGGCGTGATCCGGGCGAGCAGTGCTTCGCCCTCTTCCTTCGTCAGCCGGCCCTTGCCGACGGAATCCCTAGCCAGGCCTTCCGAATGCGCCTTGCCCTTCTCGGCCGCTTCCATGTCGCGGTCGATGAGGGTGACCGGAATGCCGGCGGCAGCCGTCACATAGGCGATCGAGGCACCCATGAAGCCGGCCCCGACGACGCCGACCTTCTTGAATTCGGACTTCGGCACGCCGGCCGGGCGACGCGCGCCCTTGCCGAGTTCCTGCATCGAAACGAACAGCGAGCGGATCATCGAGAAGGCCTCGGTGGTCTGCAGGATTTCGGTGAAATAGCGCTGCTCGATCTTGAGGCCGGTATCGAACGGCACTTGCAGCCCTTCGTAGACGCATTTCAAGATGGCGATCGCGCCCGGATAGTTGCCGTAGGTCTCGCGACGAAGAATGGCGGAAGCCGCCGGCCAGAGTTGGGCCGAGGCGGGCGTCCAGACGCCGCCGCCCGGAAGCTTGAAGCCTTTCTCGTCCCAGGGCTGCACGGCCTTCAAACCGTTCTTGATCATCGCCTTGGCGGCCTCGATCAGCTTCTCCGGCTCGACCACCTCGTGCACGAGACCCATGGCCTTGGCGCGTGCAGCGGTCAGCGACGAACCGGTGGTCATCATCTGCAGCGCGTCCTGCGTGTTGGTAAGCCGCGGCACGCGCTGCGTGCCGCCGGCGCCCGGAAAAATGCCGACCTTGACCTCGGGGAGGGCGATCTTCACGGATTTCGAATTGGAAGCGACGCGGCCGTGGCAGGCGAGCGACAGCTCGAAGGCGCCGCCCATGCAGGTGCCGTTGATCGCCGAGACCCAAGGCTTGCCCGAGGTTTCGAGCTTGCGGAAGAGCCGGGTCATGCGGCCGACGAGATTGAAGAGCTTCTGCGCGGCATTGGCCGGATCGTTCTTCTTCTCCTCGGCCTGCAGCGTGAACATCGACTTGATCATCGAGAGGTCGGCGCCGCCGGAGAAGGACAATTTCCCGGAGGTAATGACCACACCCTTGACGGCGGTGTCGGCGGTCGTCTGGTCGACGATCGCGTCGAGCTCCTCCATCACCTCCTGGGTGAAGACGTTCATCGACTTCTCCGGCATGTCCCAGGTGACGAGTACGATGCCGTCTGCGTCGGTTTCGATCTTGAAGTTCGTGTAAGACATATTCTCTCTCCCGGGACGGATCAGACGCGTTCGATGATCGTGGCGGTGCCCATGCCGGCGCCGATGCAGAGCGTCACCAGCGCCGTGTTGAGGTCGCGGCGCTCGAGCTCGTCAAGCACGGTGCCGAGGATCATGGCGCCGGTCGCGCCGAGCGGATGGCCCATCGCGATCGCGCCGCCATTGACGTTGATGCGATCGGGCGGAATGTCGAAGGCTTGGCAGAAGCGAAGCACGACGGCGGCAAAGGCCTCGTTGAGCTCGAAGAGATCGATGTCGGATAGCCTCATGTCGGCGCGTTTCAGCAGCTTTTCGGTGACGTCGACCGGGCCGGTCAGCATCAGCGCCGGATCGGAGCCGATATTGGCGAAGGCGCGGATGCGGGCGCGCGGCTTCAGCCCCATGGATTCGCCGCCGGCCTTCGAGCCGAGCAGCACCGCCGCGGCGCCGTCGACAATGCCGGAGGAATTGCCGGCATGATGGACATAGTTGATCCGCTCGATTTCCGGATGCGCCTGTATGGCGACGGCCTCGAAGCCGCCCATCTCGCCGGGCATCTGGAAGGAGGGGTTGAGCGAGGCGAGCGCCTGCATGTCGGTGCCGGGACGCATATGCTCGTCGCGGTCGAGGATCGTCAGGCCGTTCTGATCCTTGACCGGCACGACCGAGTTCGCGAAATAGCCCTTTTCCCAGGCATGCGCGGCGCGTTTCTGGCTCTCCACCGCATAGGCGTCGACGTCATCGCGCGAGAAACCGTATTTGGTGGCGATCAAATCGGCGGAGACGCCCTGCGGCATGAAATAGGCCGGCAGGTTGACGGAGGGATCCATGAACCATGAGCCGCCGGACATGCCGAGACCGACGCGCGACATGGATTCGACGCCGCCGGCGATGACGATGTCATCCGCCCCTTGGGCGATCTTGGCGGCGCCGAAATTAACGGCATCGAGGCCGGAGGCGCAGAAGCGAGAGATCTGCATGCCGGGCGCTCGCGTCGAGTAGCCGGCCTCGAAGGCGGCCGCCTTCGGGATCACCGAGCCTGCATCCATCACCGGATCGACGCAGCCCATGACGATGTCGTCGACTGTCGACGTGTCGAGCCCGTTGCGGTCGCGGACCGCCTCGAGCACCTTGGCGGCGAGCCGGACGGACGGCACTTCGTGCAGCGATCCGTCCTTCTTGCCACGGCCGCGCGGCGTGCGCACGTGGTCGTAAACGAAGACTTTCGTCATGTCTCATCTCCCTTTCGCCGGCGCCTCGTCGGGCCGCGCATCATCAATTGGAACGGAGTGCGGGCGGAAGCCGCCCCGCAGGCCGTTCCTCGTCCAGTTCCACTCTGAAATCAGAAAGCGGCGGCGTCCAGCGCCATCAGCGTATCGGCGCCGGTTTCAATGCGCACCTTGCGCAGTGCCGTTTCCGGCAGGATGCGCTCCATGAAGAACTTGGCCGTGATCAGCTTGTTCTTGAGATAGTCCGCCTGCGCGCTTTCCCCGGCGGCAAGCTTATCCTCCGCCGTCTTGGCGATCTTCGCCCACATGTAGCCGAGCACGACGAGGCCGCAGAGATGCATGTAGTCGGTCGAACCGGCACCGGCATTGTCGGGCTTCGCCATGGCGTTCTGCATGAACCACATGGTCGCCGCCTGCAGGTCGTTGAGGCCCTTCTTCAGGGCCTTGGTGTAACCGGAGAGCCTATCGTCGCCGCGGTTCTCCTCGCAAAAATCGCCGATTTCCTTGAACAGCGCCATGACGGCGCGGCCGCCATTCATCGCCAGCTTGCGGCCGACGAGATCGAGCGCCTGGATGCCGTTCGCCCCTTCGTAAATCATCGCGATGCGGGCGTCGCGCACATACTGGCTCATGCCGTGCTCTTCGATATAGCCATGGCCACCGAACACCTGCTGCGCCATCACCGTGTGGTCGAAGCCCTTGTCGGTCAGCACGCCCTTGAGGATCGGCGTCATCAGGCCGAGAATGTCGTCGGCCGCCTGCCGCTCCTGTTCGTTGTCGGAGCGGTGGGCGATGTCGGACTTCAGCGCCGTCCAGAGGGTGAAGGCGCGGCCGGCCTCGTTGAAGGCCCTGATCGTCATCAGCGTGCGGCGCACGTCCGGGTGGACGATGATCGGGTCCGCCTTTTGGTCGGGCGCCTTAACGCCGGAAAGCGAGCGGCCCTGGAGGCGGTCGCGGGCATAATTCGCGGCGTTCTGATAGGCGATTTCGGCGATCGCCAGTCCCTGCATGCCGACGGCAAGGCGGGCCTCGTTCATCATCACGAACATGGCGCTCAGACCCCTGTTCTCCGCGCCGATCAGATAGCCCGTCGCCTCGTCATAGTTCATGACGCAGGTGGAGTTGCCGTGAATGCCCATCTTCTCTTCGATCGCGCCGCAGGAAACGCCGTTGCGCTCGCCGGGCTGGCCGTCGTCGTTGAGCTTGAACTTCGGCACGATGAAGAGCGAGATGCCCTTGACGCCTTCCGGCGCGCCCTCGATGCGGGCGAGCACCAGGTGGATGATGTTCTCGGCCATGTCGTGCTCGCCGGCGGAGATGAAGATCTTCTGCCCGGAGATCCGGTAGGATCCGTCGCCGTTCGGCACGGCCTTGGTGCGAAGCAGGCCGAGATCGGTGCCGCAATGCGGCTCGGTCAGGTTCATGGTGCCGGTCCAGGTGCCGTCGACCATTTTCGGCAGATAGGTGCGCTTCTGCTCCTCGGAGCCATGCACGAGGATGGCAGCGATCGCTCCCTGGGTCAGGCCGGGATACATCATCAGCGACATGTTCGCGGCGGACAGGAATTCGCCGACCGCGGTATGAAGCGCATAGGGCAGGCCCTGTCCTCCGAATTCCTCCGGCGCCGCGAGGCCCAGCCAGCCGCCCTCGCGATAGAGATCGAAGGCTTTCTTGAAGCCGGCCGGCGTGGTGACCGTGCCGTCTTCGTGACGCGTGCAGCCTTCCTGGTCGCCGGAAAGGTTGATTGGGAACAGCTCCTCCTCGGCGAGCCTGGCGGCCTCGCCGAGGATTGCCGCCACCATGTCCGGCGTCGCATCGGCAAAGCCCGGCAGGTTGTGGTAGCGCTCGAGGCAGAGCACGTCGTTGAGGATGAACAGGGTGTCGTCGACCGGAGCCTTGTAAATGGGCATTCTTTCCTCGCCTTGATATCCTCTCGGGCTGGCCGCGGCTTGCCCGATTCGAGCTGTTTGTGCGCGAGCCGAAATTCTCGGCCTCGCACGATTGGCAGGATGCTACAAAATTTTGACGTTTGCGTAAACGTCAAAATCTGGCGCGTGGCAAAAATCTGGAAAGAGGCGGTTGTCGGCCCGGAAGAGACCTGACGAGGAAGATTAGGACGGGCGCAGATGGATAAATCGTTAAAAGATCCCGACGATTAACCGCTTGTTTACCACGTTTAATGAATTGTGGGCTGTGAGATGGTCAAAGCTGCAACCGGAAGGCTCGCATCGTTGTGGCTTTGCCCGCTTCGGCTGGGCCGCTGAAGAGGAACGGACTTAAACGCCCTTCCGCGGCTTCCATGATAGTCGACGACAGGGGCGAAGAGACAATGAACGGATCGCGATCCAATCCTCAGCGCGCAGGCAACCCGTCCTATGGCGACAGGCCGTCGCTCGATGCCCTCAACCGTACCATCGAGGGTCTCGAGGCCCGCATCGAGGGCCTGATGAGCAGCGTCAGCCGTGAGCAGCGCCAGCCGGAGCGTCCGGCAGCCCCGGCGAGCAACGCCGTCTCGGAAATCCTCGAACGCCAGCGGGCGCTCAGCGCCGGGCGCGAGCGATCGCCGTTGCGCGAGCGCCTTGCGGCGCGCGCCTCCGATCGCCCTGCGCCGCAGCGCCTTGCGGAAGAGCCGCGATACCAGTCCCCCCAGCCGGCGCCGGCGCAGCCGTCGCGGCCCACCGCGGCAGCCGATATTGCCGAGGCTCTCGTCGGGCTGAGGCAGGATCTGAAGCGCGACATCAGCGATGGGCTTGCCCGGGAAATGCACGCCCTTCGTTCCGAAATCCGCGGCATCAAGGCGGAAGCCTCCGAGGATCGCAGCTACGCCGCCGATATCAGGATCGATCTGCAGCGGCTTGCCGACAGCATCAATCAGCTCGGACGCCAGGCACCCTCGGCGCAGGTCGACGCGCTGCGGGTCGAATTCGACGATCTCCGGGCGATGATCGACGGCCTGGCCCGCGAAGACAGCATGCGCCGCATGGAAAGCCGCTGGAGCGGCGTCGAGGATCGGCTGAACGCCTTCGACCAAAACCGGGACGACGAGCTTGTGGCGCTCGCCTATCGTCTCGACGAGATCAAGTCGCAGATCGGCACGCTGAACCCGGCCTCGGCCGTCGATGTGCTGGAGGACAAGCTGGTCGCGGTCGCCCGGGCGATCGAGATGCTCGGGCGCCAGATGGAGCCGGACGATAGACGCTTCGTCCCGCAGTTCGCCGAGCTCGATCAGCGGCTCGATGAGATCAGCCGTGCGGTCGCCGCCGGCCGCACGGCCACGAATCTCGACAGTGCCTTCGTCAACCGGCTGGAAAGCCGCCTCGGCGACCTCTCGCGGCAGATCGACAACATTGCCCGCCCGGACGCCGGCCTCGGCGCTAGGATTGAGGCGCTCACGGCGCGGGTCGAGGATCTCGCGGGGGAGAGGGCTGCGGCCCGGCTGGAGGAACGCCTCGACCAGCTTTCCGCGTTGCTCGAGCACGGCCAGCGCAACACGGTGCCGGAACTGACGGACTATCTCGCCGATATTTCGCGCAGGATCGAAGCCCTGGACCAGGGCAGCGTCAACGACGCCCTGGCCGAGCGGCTCGATTATCTCGCCCGCCGTATCGATGATCTCGACGGCCATGCCGGCGCGACGGCGCCCGACATGCGCTTCGAGCGGCTCGAAGACCGGCTTGCCGACATCGCGCAGCGCCTCGAGGAGACGCAAGCGGCGCCCTTCGACGATCGCGAGGCGCTGCGCAATCTCGAAGCGCAGATCGGCAATCTTTCGGCGCTCGTCAGCCAGTCGCATCAGGAGCCGGCAGGCGCAGCGCCGGTCGAGTTCGAAAGCCGCATGACGGCGCTCGAAGACTATCTCGCCACCAGCGACGAATATATCATCGAGGCCGCCCGGCAGGCCGCCGAGGCGGTGATGGAGGCCTATGCCAGAAACGGCACGCCGCAGGCCCCGGCCGGCACCGACATGGCGGCAATCTCGGCGCTTGCCGACGACCTCAAGGCGCTGGAGGAGCTCAGCCGGTCGAGCGAAGAACGCACGGCGCGCACTTTCGAGGCCCTGCATGACACGCTCGTCCACATCGCCGAGAAATTGGAACGGCTCGAAGAGCGGGAGCCGAATGCCGGAATTGCTGCCGCGGCGCGCGCCGCGCCGATGCCCAAGGCGGTGCAGCCGGAATTCGGCGGCGCCTTCGGCGATGCCGGTCAGCGGCAGGAATATCAGCCGGTTGAAACAGCGGCCGAAGGCGAAGCCGTCGTCGCAGTCGCAGCCGACCTGTCTTCCTCCGTTGAGGTTGCGACTGTCGCGCGGGACGAAACTCGAGTCGAGCCGCCCGCGGCAAAGGCTGGCCTGCTCGCCGGCCTGACCCGTCGCTTTTCCCCCAAGCGCAGCGAGACGGCACTCGCGCCGGCGCGCCAGATGGTCGAGCCCGCCCCCTCGATCGATCCGTCGGAAATGCTCGCGCCCGAGGACGCCAACCAGCTGCTCGAGCCGGGCTCGGGCGTGCCGGACGTCAAAAAGATACTCGAGCGGGTGCGGGCCGGGCAAATGGCCCGCGGCGGCCAGTCGGCTGCCGGCGTCGAAAAGGCGGACTTCATCGCTGCCGCACGCCGTGCGGCGCAGATGGCCGTCGAGGAAGCCGATTCGCTGAAGAGCGCCAAGGACAATAAGGGACCGTCTGCCATGGGTGGCGCCCTTGCCCGTCATCGCCGTCCGATCCTGATGGCGGTCGGCGCCGTTCTGCTGGCGATCATGTCCTATCCGCTGGTCAGCACGATGCTGAAGGGCCGGGACGTGGAAAACATCCGGCCCGCCGCAGCGCTCGAGCGCAAGGCGGAAGCCGAAACCGCGCCGAAGGCCGCCGACGAGGGCGCTGCAAAGCCGCTTCCCGCCGTCGCGGCGGCAAAGCCTGCCGAACCGGCAGTGGCTGTGGCTCCGGTCGGCAAGACGGACACGCCGCCGCTTGCGGCGAAGGCTCCCGGCGCGGCGCCCGAGAAACCTGCCGCGACCGCTCCGGCAACGGAGGCCGGCGGGGCACCGATGCTGCAGGCGGCAGTCATGCCGGCGCAGGCGAGTCCGGTCTCGACATTCCAGCCGGCGACCGCAGGCACGCCCGCGGCAGCGACTTTTGCGCCGCTGAAGGCGAACGAAATCATTCTGCCCGAAGGCTTCGGCCCGCCGGCTCTGGTGACTGCGGCAAAGGGCGGCGATCCCCTCGCCTATTACGAGATCGGCACCCGCTTCACCGAAGGACGCGGCGCGAAGGAAGATCTTGCCGAAGCCGCAAAGTGGTATCATCGCGCCGCCGATGCCGGCGTCGTTCCGGCGGCCTACCGGCTCGCCAATCTCTACGAAAAGGGGGCAGGGGTAACCCGCGACGCGGCCAAGGCCAAGGCGCTCTACCAGAGGGCTGCCGAGGCGGGGAATGCCAGTGCGAGCCACAATCTTGCGGTCATGCTTGCCAGCGGCCGCGATGGTGCGCCCGATCTCGCCGCAGCCGTGAAATGGTTCGAGAAGGCGGCCAATCTCGGGGTCCGCGACAGCCAGTTCAACCTCGCCGTGCTCTATGCCCGCGGCAACGGCGTCGCTCAGAGCCTCGAGGAATCCTACAAGTGGTTCGCGATCGCCGCGCGCGACGGCGACAAGGACGCCGGCGAAAAACGCGACGAGATCGCCAAGGCGATGAAGCCCGGGGAGCTTGCGAACGCCAAGGCGAAAGTCGACGCCTGGAAGGTGCAGCCGGTCGACGCCGAAGCGAATTCGGTGGATGTGCCGGACGCCTGGGTGGGTCCCCCGACGAAGACGGCCTCCGTCGACATGACGAAGGCGGTTCGCAACATCCAGGCCATTCTCAACAACAACGGCTTCGAAGCCGGCGCCCCCGACGGGCAGATCGGCAAGAAGACGATTGCCGCGATCAAGGCATTCCAGAAGTCGATCGGTCACGAGCCGACCGGTGAAATCACCGATGAATTGGTAAGGGAATTGTTGAAGCGCAATTCGTGAGAGCCGGAGGCCCGTCTGCTCGACGTTTCTCCTGTGGCC
Source organism: Sinorhizobium fredii (assembly GCF_002944405.1). Classification (NCBI taxonomy): domain Bacteria; kingdom Pseudomonadati; phylum Pseudomonadota; class Alphaproteobacteria; order Hyphomicrobiales; family Rhizobiaceae; genus Ensifer; species Ensifer fredii. The sequence goes on from NZ_CP024307.1 coordinate 535,441, forward strand.
CGCGCCATGCTCGCCGCGCTCACCCGTCGCCGGACAAGCCGTCTATCGCTTGTGATCGGCGGCGGGTGCAAACTGCGGCTCCATGTCCCTGAAAAGGTTGACAGCTCCCGCCTGAGGGCGCATGAGCGGGGTGCCGTCCGGCGTCCCGTCGAGGACGCAGGCGGTCGGCCAAATGTCCCCGTGGTGAAATTCTTGCCACTTCGAAGCACGTCGCCGTGCCTTGCTCCGAGCGGGCGTGCGAATGCTCCAGCGTTGCACGATTCCTAAAGCGTTTCCGGGTTAGGAATTGTGCAGTTGCAATTTTTCACCCGCCCTGCGGGTCCGTTGTTACATCGAGGTTTGGCCGTGACGGTCTATCTGCCCATTGCAGAATTGTCGGTGAACATTCTCATCATTCTCGGCATGGGCGCGGCCGTCGGTTTCCTGTCGGGCATGTTCGGCGTCGGCGGCGGTTTCCTGATCACGCCGCTCCTGATCTTCTACAACATTCCGCCGGTGGTGGCGGTGGCGACTGGCGCGAACCAGGTGGTCGCCTCGTCGATCTCCGGGGCGATCACCCATTTCCGGCGCGGCACGATCGACATCAAGCTCGGAACGGTGCTGCTCTGCGGCGGCCTCGTGGGTGCGACGGTGGGTGTCTGGCTGTTTTCCCTGCTGCGCAGCATTGGTCAGCTCGATCTCGTCATTTCGCTGCTCTACGTCGTCTTGCTCGGTTCGGTCGGCGGGCTGATGCTCTGGGAGAGCATCATCGCCATGCGCAAGGCCGCCAAGAACCAGCCCACGCAATTGCGCCGGCCCGGCCAGCACAACTGGATCCACGGGCTGCCGTTGAAGATGCGCTTCAAGAAATCGAAGATCTATCTGAGCGTCATCCCGGTCGCCACGCTCGGCTTCTGCATCGGCATCCTGACCTCGGTCATGGGCGTCGGCGGCGGCTTCATCATGGTGCCGGCGATGATCTATCTCCTGCGCATTCCGACCAGCGTCGTCGTCGGGACCTCGCTGTTCCAGATCGTCTTCGTCTCCGCCTACACGGTCATCGTCCAGGCCTCGACCAACTATACGGTCGATATCGTGCTCGCCTTCGTGCTGATGATTGCCGGCGTCATCGGCGCCCAGTACGGCGTGCGCGTCGGCCAGCGGCTGCGCGGCGAACAATTGCGGGCGCTGCTGGCGCTGCTCGTGCTTGCCGTCGGCATCCGCCTGTCGATCGAGCTCATCATTCCGCCGAAGGACATCTACTCGGTCGTTTCAGCGGGGTTCGGCTTCTGATGCGCTCGCTCGCCCGTCTCGTTCTGCTTGTTCTCGCTCTTTCGGCCGCCTGGCCGGCATCGGCACAGTCTCTGGAGCGCGAGGTCGGCGACTTCCCCGAGAAGCTCGAGATCGGCATCTCGACGGACGAGATCTCCATCACCTCCGATTTCCGCGGTGCCGACCTGACGATCTTCGGCGCCATTGACGGCTTCGACGCGAACCTTCTCGCCCAGGGCAAGTACAACATCATCGTCGTCCTCGAGGGGCCGAAGGACAATGCGACGGTGCGCAAGAAGGAGCGCGTCTTCGGCATCTGGGTCAACACCCAGTCGATGACCTTCGAGCTCGTCCCGGAAGCCTATTCGCTGTCGAGCACGCGCGATATCGAGACGATCGCGCCGCCGCGCGACATCGCCAATATGGGCATCGGCGTCGATCATATGCGGCTGGTGCCGCTCGGCTTCATCGGCGACGGCAGCAGCCTCGGCGAGTTCCGCAACGCCTTCCGCCGCATCCGCGAAGAAAGCGGCGTCTACCAGCGCGATCCGGGCGGCGTGCAATTCATCAGCTCGAGCCTTTTCAAGGCTTCCGTCCGCCTGCCGGCGAACGTTCCGAACGGCGTCCATGTGGTGCGCGCCTATCTCTTCCGCGAGGGCCTCTTCGTCGCCGCCAAGGCCTTGCCGCTGAGGGTGGTGAAAACCGGCCTCGAACAGGCGATTACCCGCGCAGCGCACGAGCAGCCGCTCGTCTACGGCCTTCTTGCCGTGACGCTGGCGGTGATCACCGGATGGGGCGCGAGCCTGCTCTTCCGCAAGGATTGATGCAGAACTAAGCCGGGCGATAGCTTCGCGGGCACGTTCACTTTTGTACCGTGGCGGTTTAAGAGAGGCTGAAGATCAGCATGCCCCTCCGGTCCTTGCGCCGGCGGCGGCTACTGCATGTGTCCTTAAATCCACCTCGATTAAGGACAAAGACATGCAGCAATTCAAAGTGCTACAGCGACTTTGCGCGTCTGATAAGACGCGCGGCACTGTAGAATGGTCGGGAGCCAACTCCCGGAAGCAGAGGAAGCCCATGAAACCGATTTTCGTGCAACTGCAATGCGCTCCCGGCCGGACCTACGAGGTTGCCGATGAGATCTACCGCAAGGAAATCGTCTCGGAGATGTATTCGACGAGCGGCGATTACGACCTGCTCTTGAAGATCTATGTCGCGGAAGGCCAGGACATCGGCAAGTTCATCAATGACAATATCGCCAGCGTTCCGGGTATTTCCCGTTCGCTGACGACGCTCACCTTTAACGCCTTCTGATCGATTCCAATAGCGAGCGGGATGCGGGGGGAAAACCGCGCACACTTTTCCTCGATCCCGCTCTACCCCAAGAGGTTGGCAAAGCGCACCGAATAGATCCGGTCGCGGCCGAGCATGTGGGCGACAAGCCGCTCGCGCTCGAACAGGCCGCTCATCGCCCGGTGCCGGAGATCGAGCCCGCCGGTGGTGACGCCGAAGGCGGGCATCAGCAGCCGTCTGCCATCCGTCGCAAAGCAGGCGCGCCGGATGGAACGCTCCCGGCGCTTGACGGTTGCCGAGGGGTGCAGATGGCCGGCGATCTCACCGACGCCGTCCACCATCGACGGTTCGTGGCGAAAGACGAGGCCGGCGTGGCGCAGCTCGTCCATCGAGGCGCCGGGCAGTCCCGAGGTGCCGTCCGGATCGTGATTGCCGTTGATCCAGATCCAGTGGCGGCCGCGGGCCATCGCGGCGATCATCTGGCGGAAGCTGTCCGGCATTGCCGCCGATCCGCGCCGGTCGTGGAAGTTGTCGCCGAGGCTGATCACCGTTGAGGGATCATGGCGAAGAATGACGGCCTCGAGGATGCGCAGCGTCGCGAGCGTGTCGTAAGGCGGCAGCATCATCCCCCGCCTGGCGAAGGCGGAGCCTTTTTCGAGGTGGAGGTCGGAGACGACCAATGTCCGGCTGTCGGGCAGAAAGAGGCCGCCGAGCGGATCGCAGATGCCGGCGACGCCGCTAATGGTCGCGCGGGCGTGGAAAAAGGCGCCCGTTGCCGGAGCCGAGGTCGCGTGAAGAAGCCGATGCATCGTCACGCCGCCGTTCTCGGATGTAGGACGAGACCCCTCCCCAACCCCTCCCCCCAAGGGGGAGGGGCTAGGTTGCCGCGCCCTCCGCGCGTCGTCTTTGCTCCAAGCGCCTGTAGAACCGTCGGAAGGGGCAAATCGGGGCCGCAGCGAAGCCCCTCCCTCTTGTGGGGAGGGGTTGGGGAGGGGTCTCCACTCCGAATTAGCCGGCGAGTCTCTCTCATACCGCTTTCCTATTCGCCTGCACCGTGCCCGATCCCCATTGCCTCGTTGATCAACTCATCGGCCGCCGCTTCCGTGAGCAGGAAATCCTGCGCTTCTCCGTGAACCGATTCCCGGCCGATTTCCAGCATGACCGGCACGGCGAGCGGCGAGATGCGGTCGAGTTGGCGGTGGGTGATGTGTCCCTTGATTCGCTTGAGCATAGAGCCGAGGCGGCCAATGTCCAAAAGTCCGGCCGCCGCGTCGTTGCGGGTCGCTTCGAGCAGGATGTGATCGGGCTCGTGCATCCGCAATACGTCGTAAATGAGGTCGGCCGAAACGGTGACCTGCCGGCCGGTCTTCTCCTTTCCCGGATGGCGCTGGTCGATCAGTCCGGCAATCACCGCGCAGGTGCGGAAGGTGCGCTTCAACAGGAAGGATTCGTTCAGCCAGGCCTCCAGATCGTCGCCGAGCATGTCCTCGTCGAAGAGCTCGGCGAGCGATGGCCCCCGCGTCTGGAACGCCGCGCCTAGATCGTCGAGCGCCCATACGGCCAGCGAATAGTCGGTGGCGACGAAACCGAGCGGCTTCAGGCCGGCTCGGTCGAGGCGGCGGGTGAGCAACATGCCGAGGGTCTGGTGGGCGAGCCGCCCCTCGAAGGCGTAAGTGACCATGTAGTGGCGGCTGCCGCGCGGGAAGGTCTCGATCAGCAACTCGTCCTCGCCGGGCAGCATCGAAATGTCGCCCTGCAGCGCCAGCCAGTCGCGCACCTGGTCCGGCAGCGTGGCGCGCCGCGCCGGGTCGGCGAGCATCTTTCTCACCTGGGCTGCGAGATAGGTGGAGAGCGGGAACTTGCCGCCGGCATAGCTCGGCACCTTCGGGTCGAAGGAAAAGGCCTGCGAAACGAGGCACTCGTTCTCGCGGATACCTTCGAAGCGCAGCACCTTGCCGGAGAAGAGGAACGTGTCGCCGGGCGACAGCATTTCGAGGAAATATTCCTCCACCTTGCCGAGCGGCATGCCGCCGCGGCCGAGCGAGCCGCGTGCATTCCGTTTCACCATGCGCACGTTCAGCATCGGCGATTCGACGATCGTGCCGACATTCAGCCGGTATTGCTGCGCGACCATAGGGTTGGAGATCCGCCACCGCCCTTCCTTGGTCTTGCGGATGCGGGCGTAGCGCTCATAGGTGCGAAGCGCATAGCCGCCGGTGGCAACGAGGTCGACGACCCGCTCAAAGGTTTCCCAGGGAAGATCGGCATAGGGGGCCGCGGTGGTGATCTCGTCATGAAGCTCGACCGCGTCGAAGGGTCTGGCGCAGGCCATGCCGAGCACGTGCTGCGCCAGCACGTCGAGCGCGCCCCTGCCGACCGGCGGCGTATCCTGGGCGCCGATATAATTGGCATCGAGGGCGGCCTGGCATTCCATCACCTCGAAGCGGTTGGCCGGCACGAGGATCGCCCGGCTCGGCTCGTCCATGCGGTGGTTGGCGCGGCCGATCCGCTGCGCCAGCCGGCTCGCCCCCTTTGGCGCGCCCACATGGACGACCAGGTCGACGTCGCCCCAGTCGATGCCGAGATCGAGCGTCGAAGTGGCGACGACGGCGCGCAGCCGGTTCTCCGCCATCGCGGCTTCCACCTTGCGGCGCTGGGCGACGTCGAGCGAGCCGTGATGGAGTGCGATCGGCAGGTTGTCGTCGTTGATCGTCCAGAGCTCCTGGAAAAGCATCTCCGCCTGACTGCGCGTATTGACGAAGAGCAGCGTCGTGCCGTGCTGTTTGATCGCGGCATAGACGTCCGGGATCGCATAGCGGGCCGAGTGCCCCGCCCAGGGCACGTGGTTGTCGCCGCGCAGGATGGAGATTTCAGGTTTTGCACCGCCGGATACGGTGATCAACCCGGCATGGCTTTGCTCGCCGGGAGGTTGGCCGACAAGCCAGCGCTGCAGTTCCATCGGTTCGGCGACCGTCGCCGAAAGGCCGATCGTCTGCAAGCCGGGCGCCAAGCGGCGCAGCCGTGCGAGGCCAAGGGCAAGCAGATGGCCGCGCTTCGAGGTGACGAGCGAATGCAGCTCGTCGAGCACCACATAGCGCAGGTTTTTGAAGAAGCGCTCAGCCTCGCCGTCGGCGATCAGCAGGGCAAGCTGCTCCGGCGTCGTCAGCAACAGGTCGGGTGGGTTGAGCTTCTGGCGCTGCCTCTTGCCCTGCGGCGTGTCGCCGGTGCGGTTCTCGATCCTGACCGGCAGGCCCATCTCGTTGACCGGCTTCATCAGATTGCGCTCGATATCGACGGCGAGCGCCTTAAGCGGCGAGATATAGAGCGTGTGGATACCGACGAAAGCAGAGCCGGGCGGTACTTTGCCGCGCCGCGTGAGATCGACGAGCGACGGCAGGAAGCCGGCAAGCGTCTTGCCCGCACCGGTCGGCGCGATCAGCAGCGTGCTTTCCCCCGCTTCGGCGCGCGACAGCAATTCGAGTTGATGGGCGCGCGGCCGCCAGCCCTTTTCGGCGAACCAACGCAGAAAAGGCGCGGGCAACGTCACGGCGTTGCTTTCCGGCAATGGGGGATCGATCCTGTTCACGGGGAACAAAGGTAGATCAAACGCGGCAAAAGAGAAGCCTGTACCTCTTCATGCCCGCGATTGCTGGAGGCCAACCAAGCTTCAAAGTGCGATATATCGATCGGCGCGGTGGTTGATTGCCACGAAGAGGTTGAGGACGACCGCGCCGAGCACCGACCACAGAACGACCCAGGGCGTCGTGACCGCGAAGGCAACAGCCAGCACCCCCATGTCGATCGACAGCTGCACGAGGCCGGCGCGGATGCCGAAGCGCTCCTGCAGATAGACGCCGAGGATGCCGACGCCGCCGAGGCTGGCGCGGTGGCGATAGAGCGCCAGGACACCGTAGCCGAGCAGCAGCCCGCCGAGAAGCGCCGCCCAGCCGGGATGGATCTGACCGATCTCGAAAAGCCGCGACTGTACGTCGGCCAGGATCGAGGTGAGCCCGATGGCGATGAAGGTCTTGATGGAGAAGGCAGCACCGAGCCGCTTGAGCGACAGGTAGAAGAACGGCAGGTTGAGCAGGAAGAAGGCGAGGCCGAAATTCACGCCGGTCGCATAGTGCAGCAGGAAGGCGACACCGGCGGTGCTTCCGGTCAGCAGTCCGGCACTCGCCAGGAAATAGAGGCCGAGGGCGGCGACGAGGCTGCCGGAAAAGACGCCCTGCACATCCTCGACCGGCGTGTGCCTGGTGGGGCTGGTGTTCCAGAGACCGAAAACGCTGCTCATCTGTGCCATGGTGAACTCCCGCGAAGAGCTCCACCATTTGCTGCGGCGCACAGGAATAATCAAGAAAAATATGTAAGCATTGCTGACCTATTTTCGCAGGTCAGCGTTGCGGTTCATGCAGGCTTGCGGGCGAGAAACAGGATGCCGGCAATCGGCAGGCCGGCATCCATGCGAATGACCCTCCGTTCGACGGCAATCATCTCGAGCCGAAAGTCGGCACAGAGCGAAGCGACATAGGCTTCCGAGTGCGCGTAGCGCAGCGATGGCCGGAGCAGGAAGTCGCGCTCGTCTGCCGCGTCCTCGACGGAGAAAGCAAACAGCCCGTCCGGCTTCAGAAGCCGCTCCGCGATGGCGAAGGCGCTTTCGAGATTGCCGAGATACATCAGCACGTCGGCGGCGCTGACGAGATCCGCGCGCCGTTCCGCCAGTTCGCCGAAGAGGCCGCAACTGTCCGGCTGCAGCGACAGGTCCGCCTGGCCCAGCCAGTCGTAGAGCGCCTTGCCTTCCGCCTTGGCCAGCATGTTGGCCGAGAGATCGAAGCCTTCGAGAAAGGCGGTGCGGCTGCGGATGCGCTCACCGAAGAGCCCCGTGCCGCAGCCGAGATCGGTGACATGACGAAATTTTTGCCCGCCGATCGCACGCTCGATCAGCGCCGCGAGCTTTTCCGGAACGCTGTAGCCGAGTTTCTCGACCAGCGCCTGATCGAACCGCTCGGCATAGTCGTCGAAGAGCCGCTCCACATAGGTGCTCGGCGGTTGCTCCGGCGTATCGGCCGCACCGAGCAGGGCCAGTTTCAGGCTGGCGCCGAAAATGTCCTCCGGGTTGAGGCGAAGCGCGTTGCGCAAGGCCGCGACCGCCGCCTCTTTTCGGCCCGATTTCTCCTCATAGTCCGCCAGCCGGAACCAACCGGCCGCCCAGTTCGGCACCAGTTCCAGCGCCTGGGCCATAAGCTCGGCCGCGCCCTGGTGGTCGCCGCTTTCGGCGAGCATCTTCGCATAGTCGGCGCGACGATCGGTGATCAGATCGCCGGAGGAAAGCTGGTTTGCGGCCATGAGGGTGACGGGTTTGTTTGCGACGGACGCTTCTGGCGCCGGACGCGGCAAAACACAAGCGGAATCTGAGGGCCCCCGACTCGCGCGGCTTGCGAGGCCGGACCGAGCGGCTTATGTGGGATGGAAACAGGAGAATTTTTCGCTGATGTCGGACGGCGTAAACAGATTTCTCGGTGATTCACCGCTGCGCGTGCTGGTCAAGCTCGTCGTCGTGTCGATCCTCGTCGGCTTCGTCATGACCGTTTTCGACTGGCGCCCGATGGACCTTCTCGATGGTATCCGCGACTTCGTCGTCGACCTCTGGCGCACCGGCTTCGCGGCGCTGGGGCGCGTCGGCGACTACCTGCTGCTCGGCGCGGCCGTGGTCATTCCTGCCTTCATCATCCTCCGTCTCTTCAGCTATCGGCGCTAAGCATGCAGGACCAGTTCTTTCTTCCGCGCAGGCGGCTCATTCTGCGTGCCGGTGCCGTGATGTCGCTTGGGCTCCTCGCCGGATGCTCGGCCTCCGGCCTCCTTACGCCCGACGACGGCACCGGCAGCGACCAGACCGAGGCGACGCTCGGCTATGTCAATTCGCTACGCAAGGGCAGGGGGCTGACGACGCTCGCGCGCGATCCCGCCGCATCCGTCGCCGCCATGCACCAGGCCGCCCGCATGGCACGCGCCGGCAAGATGAAGCACAATATCGGCTGGCGCGACGATTTTGCCGATCGGATGAAGGGCGATGGCGTCACTCTTCCGGCCGCCGAGAACATCGCCATGGGCCAGGACAACGCCGAGCGCGCCTATGAAGCCTGGTTCAATTCGCCGAAGCACCTTCAAAATATGCTCGGCAGCTATCGCGGCTTGGGCGTGGCGGTGGCGCAAAATAGCGCTTCCGGAAACCGACCCTATTGGGCCATGGTGCTGTCCGGCTGAGTTGATTCCCCAAGATCGCCTTGCGGAGACGGCCGCGGGGTAGCGACGATGTCTGCCATGGAAAGCCTCGAGCGTGAAAGGCTTGCCCGCGAAGCGGGTCCGTTCGACGTCACCAACCGGCTGATTTTCTCGATCGCCCTGCCGATGACGCTCGGCTTCCTGACGACGCCGCTCCTCGGCCTCGTCGACACCGGCGTCGTCGGCAGGCTCGGCCGGGCCGAGATGCTCGCCGGCCTCGCGGTCGGCGCCGTCCTGTTCGATCTGATCTTCACCACCTTCAATTTCCTGCGCGCCTCGACCACCGGCCTCGTAGCGCAGGCCTATGGCCGTGGCGACCGGCGCGAACAGCAGGCGGTGTTCTGGCGCTCGCTGGTGATCGCGCTCTTCTGCGGCATCGCCATCGTCCTGTTGTCGCCGCTGCTGCTCGCACTTGGTCTGTGGCTGATGGCGCCCGGCCCGGAAGTGGCGGCGGTGACAAGCACCTATTTTCTCTATCGGATTCTTTCCGGTCCGGCGGCGCTTGCCAATTACGCCATCCTCGGATTCGTCCTTGGTCGCGGCGACGGCTCGATCGGCCTCTTGCTGCAGACCATCATCAACGGCACCAATATCGTGCTGTCGATTTTGCTGGGACTGGTCCTCGGCTGGGGCGTGTCAGGGGTTGCGATCGGGACTGTCGCGGGCGAACTGATCGGCGCGCTTGCGGGCTTTGCGATCGTCTACGGCCGTTTTGACAAGAGGGACGCGCCGGCCTGGGCGACGATCTTTGCCGGCGACCGGCTCAAGGCGCTGTTCGGTCTCAATCGCGACATCATGATCCGTTCCTTCGTGCTGCTCGCCGCCTTCACGCTGATGACCCGGATCGGCACGTCCCTCGGCCCGGTGACGCTCGCGGCCAATGCGGTGCTGATGACCATTTTCCTGGTCGCCGGCTATTATCTCGACGGCCTCGCCAATGCGGCCGAGCAGCTGACTGGCCGCTCGATCGGCGCCGCCTACCGCCCGGCTTTCGATCGAGCGCTCAGAATGACAGCGTTTTGGTCGCTGGGCCTCGCCTTGATGACGACGGTGTTGTTCCTCGCCTTCGGCAACATTCTCGTCGATCTTTTGACGACGGCGCCGGATGTGCGCGCGCTCGCCTATGAATATATGCCCTGGGCGGCTATAACGGCGCTCACCGGCGCCATGGCCTTCCTGATGGACGGCGTCTTCATCGGCGCCACCTGGTCGCGCGACATGCGCAACATGATGCTGGCCGCCTTCCTCGTCTATGGGGCGGCGCTCGCCGTTCTCGTGCCGGTCTTCGGCAATCACGGCCTGTGGGCGGGGCTCAACCTGTTCCTGCTGCTGCGCGGCCTGTTCCTGGTGATGCTGCTGCCACGGCGGGCCGCTCAGACGTTCCGCCCGGCCCAGTAGTCGAGACGGCTGTCACGGATCTCGCGGATCGAGGCAAGCTTCTCCCGATCGCAGAGCGCCGAGAGGCCGCGGACGATCCGGCCGGGAAGCGACGGCCCCTCATAGACCATGCAGGAATAGAGCTGTACCAGGTCTGCGCCGGCGCGGATCTTTTCCGCCGCCGTCTCCGCCGAACTGACGCCGCCGACGCCGATGATCGGCAGGTTCGGCCCGACGCGCTTGCGCATGCGGGCGAGCACCGCCGTCGACTTCTCGAAGAGCGGCTTGCCGGAAAGGCCGCCAGCCTCCTTGGCCTGCCGCTGGTCCCTGAGACCTTCGCGCGACAGCGTTGTGTTGGAGACGATCAAACCGTCGAGATCGTGCGCCAGCATCTCCGCCGCGATGTCGTCCATGCCCTCTTCGGTCAGATCAGGGGCGATCTTCAGGAACACCGGAACGCGTCGTCCGCTCTTCGCGGCCTCGTCGTCGCGGGCGGCGAGCACGGCCGAAAGCAGCGCCGCCAGGCTTTCGCGCGCCTGCAGGTCGCGCAGGCCGGGCGTGTTCGGCGAGGAGATGTTGGCGGTGAAATAGCGGGCGACGGCGTGGAAGGTGCGGATGCCGGCGACATAGTCGGCGATCCGGTCGGCGCTGTCCTTGTTGGCGCCGATATTGACGCCGATCAGCGCCTGGCGCGAGCAGCCCTGGAGGCGCGCCAGCGCCGCACCGTGCCCGTCATTGTTGAAGCCGAGCCGGTTGATCACCGCCTCGTCCTCGACGAGCCGGAAAATCCGCGGCTTATCATTGCCCTGCTGCGGCCGCGGCGTCACCGTGCCGATCTCGGTGAAGCCGAAGCCGAGCCTCAACAGCGCCTCCGGCACCTCGGCATTCTTGTCGTAGCCGGCGGCCATACCGACCGGATTCGGAAAGACGAGGCCAGCAATGGTCTGCTCGAGCCTGGCATCGGCGGGCGCGGCACAGCCCGGCACGACGCCGCTCTTCAGCGCCTTGATCGAGAGCCCGTGGGCGGTTTCGGGATCTAGGAGGAACAGGCCGCGGCGGGCCAGGCGTTCGAGAGCACCGGTCATGGCGCAAGCTCGGGGAAAATATGCGTGCCGTCGGCGCCGAGCGGCAGCGGTTTTTCCCACAGCACGGCGTCGAGCCTCAGCGCCGCATAGAGATGCGGAAACAGCGCGCCACCGCGCGACGGCTCGTAGACGAGCTTGTCGCCGAGCGCTTCTGCGTCGACGGCGACGATGAGAAGGTCCGTCTGGCCCTCGAAATGCCGTGCCGCAGTCTCGGCGACCTGCTCGCCCGTCGAGAAGTGAATGAAGCCGTCGGCGAGATCGACGGGCGCGCCCGCGAATTGTCCGGCCCGCCTGGCTTCCTGCCATAGAAGCGCCGGAACGATCTTGTATATGGTAGCGTTCATCTTTGTCCGCCCGTCGTCATGATTCCGAGCCATGGCCTTGCCGCAAATAACGGCGCGTGTCCACCGCGGTTCACCTGATCGAACGCGGATTTCCGTCAGTCTCCAAGGGAGAGGATGTCATGAGGAAGGTAATCGCGGTGCTCGTCTTCGGCCTGGGGCTTGGGTGCGCCCTTCCGGCCGCAGCGCAGGCACCCACGCCGGGGCGCTACAGCATGCAGAAATCTGAGACGGGATTCGCCCGGCTCGACACGGAGACCGGCGAGGTCACGCTCTGCCAGGAAAAGAACGGTGAGCTCGTCTGCCGCATGGCCGCCGACGAGCGTGCCGCCTTCGAGCGGGAACTCGACCTTCTGACGAAACGGATCGAAGCCTTGGAAAAGGCCGTGCAGAGTGGGGCGGCAGCCGCGAAACCCGATCTTCCGACCGACGAAGAGATTGACCGGACCATGAGCATCATGGAAAGAATGATGCGCAAGTTCATGGATATCGTGAAGGAACTCGAGGGTCGCGATCCCGCAGGCGAAGGTGGATCGGTCCCCGACAAGACCTGAACGTCGTGAACAAGCACCGAGTGGCACGCGGAGGACGAAGCCGATCGGTTCCGGGGCTCTTGGGAGGGAGCGTCATCATGCCCGACATGACCATCATCATTGCTGACGACCATCCGCTGTTCCGCGGCGCGATGCGCCAGGCGCTGAGCGGCATGGCCGGCGCGCCCGCCGTCGTCGAGGCCGGTGATTTCGCCGCTGCCCGCAAGGCTGCGGCGGACAATCCCGATGCCGACCTGATGCTTCTGGATCTCACCATGCCGGGCGTCAGCGGCCTGTCCGGCCTGATTGCGCTACGCGCCGAATTCCCGAGCCTGCCGGTGATGATCGTCTCGGCCCATGACGATCCGGCGACCATTCACCGCGCCATCGATCTCGGCGCGGCGGGCTTCCTCTCGAAATCCGCCGGGATCGAGGAGATCCGCGACGGAATCGGCAAGGTCATGGCCGGCGAAATCTTCGTCCCGGTCGGCTACGACCGGAACCAGGAATACGAGCCGGAGATGGCCGACCTCCTGCATCGCCTGCAGACCTTGACGCCGCAGCAATCGCGTGTCCTGTCCATGCTCGCCGAGGGCCTGCTCAACAAACAGATCGCCTACGAGCTCGGCGTCTCCGAGGCGACCATCAAGGCGCATGTCTCGGCGATCCTGCTGAAGCTCAATGTCGACAGCCGCACCCAAGCGGTGATTCAGCTTTCCAAGCTCGGCAGCGTCGCGGCGGCTTAGCGATCCCGCTTGCGGCGTTTGGCCCCTCGTCCCGCTGCAGCGACCTTCTCCCCGCAGGCGGGGAGAAGGGGCATGCCGCCACGTCTCGCTTCTTTCGCCGGCGGATTCGGGGAACCGGGAGCGAGCCGCGCGTCCCTTCGCCCCGCGTACGGGGAGAAGGTGCCGGCAGGCGGATGAGGGGCAAGAATTGTAACCAAGTGAAACGATTGCTATTCCGCCGCCGCCCGTGCCGCTGCGGCAAGCTGCGTCAGCCAGGCGCGCAAGGCGGCCGGGCGCACCGGCTTGTGTTGTAGAGAGACGCCGTCGCGCTCGGCGGCACCGCGGACCTCCGGGGTGCGGTCGGCGGTTACCATCAGCGCCGGAATGCTCTCTCTCCAGCGCGCCCGGATGGAGGCGATCGCGTCGATGCCGGTGCCGTCCCCGAGGTGGTAGTCGGCGACGATCGCATCGGGCCGCAGCGGCAGGTGTTCGGGGCCGATCTTGTCGCAGGCGGCGACCGATTCCGCCGTCGTGACGGTGCAGCCCCAGCCGCCCAGCAGCAGCGCCATGCCCTCGAGGATCTTCGGTTCATTGTCGATGCAGACTACAGTCAGCCCGCTCAGCGCGTCGCTCGACTTCGGCGCGGCGACCGGCTGCGGCCTTGTCCGTTCGGCGGCGCTGGTATCGAGCGGCACGGCAACCTTGAAACCGGTGCCCTTTCCCGGCTCCGACTGCAGGCTGACCGGATGGTTCAGCACACGCGAGATGCGGTCGACGATCGAAAGTCCGAGGCCAAGCCCGGCGGCGGTGCGCGCCCCTTCGTCGAGGCGCGCGAATTCCTTGAACACGGTGCGGAACTTTGACGCCGGAATGCCGATGCCGGAATCGAGCACTTCGATCGTCGCCGTCTGCCTATGCCGGCGCACGCCGACGAGAACCTTGCCCTCAAGCGTGTATTTGATCGCATTGGAAACGAGATTTTGGACGACGCGTCTCAAGAGGTTCGGGTCGCTGCGCACGACAAGCGAGGTTGGCATGACCGTGAACTCTATGTCCTTCGCCCGCGCCATCGGCGCGAAATCCGTCTCGATCCGCCGTAAGAGATCATCGAGCGGCACGGCCTGTAGCCGCGGCTTCATGGCGCCGGTGTCGAGCCGCGAGATATCGAGCACGGCACCGAGTATCGCCTCCACCGATTCGAGCGAGGAGTCGATGTTCTGGACCAGCGCCCTGTTGTCGGAATCTCCGAGCCGCTCGACGAGCGATGAGGAGTAGAGGCGCGCCGCGTTCAGGGGCTGCAGGATGTCGTGGCCGGCGGCCGCGAAGAAGCGGGTCTTGCCGATATTGGCGTCTTCGGCGGCGGCGCGCGCCTCGCCAAGTTCTTTGTTGACCCGCGTCAACTCGCTCGTCCGCTCGGCGACGCGCAGTTCCAGCGTTTCGTTCGCCTGCTTCAGCGCCATGTCGGCGGCGACCCGCGGGGTGATGTCGGTATAGGTGGTGACGATGCCCTTGTCGGGCATGGCGTTGGTCCGCACCTCGACGATACGGGCGCCGTTGCCGAGTTCCAGCAGGAACGGCTTGTCGAGCGTCAGGAAATTGGCGACCAGCGTCTTCTCATAGTCTTTGCGGATGTCGCCGCGGCGCGCCAGGATCGCCACGATGTCGGCAAGCGGGAAGCCGACCTGGCCGGCCGCCTCGGGCAGATCGAGCAGTTCCCGGAAACGGCGGTTCCAGATGATCAGGTTGCTGGCATTGTCGAAGACGGCGATGCCCTGGTCCATCTGCGAGAGCGCCGTCTGCAGCATGTCCTGGTTATGCTGCAGCGCCTCGCTCGCCTGGTCGAGCAGCCAAGCGGTGTCCGAAGAGGTGTCGTCCATTCGCTGCAGCACCAGCGAAAACACCAGCCGGGCCGAGGAGGAGCCGATGGCGCTGCCAAGCAATTGCTCGGAAAAATGGACGAGGGCCATGTCGGCGGAGGCGTTTTCGTCGAGCCAGCGGCCGGATTGCTGCTCATAAGTGTGGAACGAGCGCTGCATGCGCTCCTCGCCCATGTAGCGGGCGATCGTAGTCTTTAGGTCGCGTACCGTCACCTTCGTCTTGCGGCCGCGGAAGGCCCGTTCCGTGCGCGATCGGCGGGTGATGAAGACGCCGGCCTGGAAGCGCTCGAGCGGCTTCGGCGCCCGGGTCAGCGAGCCGAGCACATAGGCGCTGACGTTGACTAGCATGCTGAGGGCCGACGCATTGACGAGCGGGTCGGACTGCGGCCCCGAAAAAACATCCGTAAACGGTAGGAGGAAGCTCAGGATCGTCGAGGCCACGTGAGAATTGTCGGGCCCGCCGAGGCTCGGCAGAAACAGCACATAGGCCCAGACGAGGAAGCCGCTGACCATTCCGGCAATCGCGCCGCGGGCGTTTGCCTGCCGCCAGACGAGGCCGCCGATGAGCGCCGGCGCCATCTGCGAGATGGCGGCGAAGGAGAGCAGCCCCAGCGAGGCGAGGCCGGAGCTCATGTCTGCCGAGCGATAGTAGCCGTAGCCGAGCAGCAGCACGACAAAGATCGCGGTGCGGCGGATGTTGAGCAGCGTCCCGGCCACGCTCTCCTGCAGGGTGCCGCGGGTGCCGAGCCTCTGGCGCAGGAAGACCGGCATGACGATGTCGTTGGAGATCATGATCGACAGTGCCACCGAGGCGACGATGACCATGGCCGTGGCGGCGGAAAAGCCGCCGATGAAGGTGAGGAGCGTGATCAACGGCACGTCGCTGGCGAGCGGCAGGGCCAAGAGATAGAGGTCGGCGTCGCCGGAGCCGGAGAAGGTCAGGATGCCGGCAATGGCGATCGGCAGGACGAAGAGGTTGATGGCGATCAGATAGAGCGGAAACAGCACCCCCGCGGTACGCAGCTCGTTCTCGGTGCGGTTTTCGACGACGGTGACGTGGAACTGCCGCGGCAGCATGATGATGCCGAAGGCGGAGAGCACGATCAGCAGGATCCAGCGGGCGGCGGGCGTCTGGTATTCGAGGGCGGAAAGGACGGCGGGACTTTGTCGGGCCGCCTCCAACAGATTCGCCGGCCCGTCGAACAGGACGAAGACGATGTAGAAGCCTGCCGTCAGCATGGCGACGAGCTTGACGACCGATTCCATCGCGATCGCCAGGATCAGCCCGTCCTGATGCTCGGTGGCATCCGTGTGGCGGGTGCCGAAGACGATCGCGAAGCAGGCGAGGAAGAGGGTGACGAGCAGCGGCAGGTCGATGAAATTTTCGCCCGCGCCGATGCCGTAGTCGCTGGTGTCGATCATCGCGGCGACCGAGCTCGAGACCGCCTTGAGCTGAAGGGCAATATAGGGAATGGCGCCGACCAGCGAGATCAGTGCGACGATCGCCGCCACCGCCGGGTTCTTGCCGTAGCGCGCCGCTACGAAATCGGCGACCGAGGTCAGTTTCTCGGTCTTGGCGAGCCGCACGATCCTGCGGATCAGCGGCATGCCGAGCGTGAACATCAGGATCGGCCCGATATAGATGCCGGTGAACTCGAGCCCATGCTCGGCGGCGAGCCCGACGCCGCCGAAATAGGTCCAGGAGGTGCAGTAGATCGCCAGGCTCAGCGCATAGACCAGCGGCCTGCCCTTGCTGGCAATCCTGCTTCTGCTGGCCCGCCGGTCGCCGTAGCTTGCGACCGCGAAGAGCAGTAGCAGATAGGCGAAGGCCGAGGCGAAAATGACCGAACCCGAAAGCATGCCTCACTCCTCGACGGGCAGCATAGGGCAAGTCCATCCCATTGAGAATTGGCTGCTTTATGCGTCTTAAGTCCAAGACGCGACGGGGCAGCCGTCGCGCGCCACGGGCCGCTGCCCGCCTTGATCGCGAACGGCGGTTCCATCGCTCCGAGCTTTGGTCTAGTTTCCTCCAGCGGTAGCCGCGCGGGACAGGCGCGGCCGAGCGTTCAAGGACGGGGATATTACGGAGAGACGCATGCTGAACGAATTCAAAGAGTTTATCGCCCGCGGCAATGTGATGGACCTGGCGGTCGGCGTGATCATCGGCGCTGCCTTCACCAAGATCGTCACCTCGGTCGTCGACGATCTCGTCATGCCGGTGGTCGGCGCGATTACCGGCGGCGGTTTCGATTTTTCGAATTATTTTCTGCCGCTTTCCGCCAATGTCACCGCCCCGACGCTGGCCGCAGCCCGCCAGCAGGGCGCGGTCTTTGCTTATGGCAGCTTCATCACGGTGTTCATCAACTTCCTGATCCTTGCCTGGATCATCTTCCTGCTGGTCAAAGGGGTGAACCGCATCCGCGCCTCGGTGGAACGAGAGAAGGCACCGGAGCCGGCCGCGCCGCCGCCTGAGGATGTGCGGCTGCTGTCGGAAATACGGGATATCTTGAAGCAGCGGGCCTGACGGCAGCGAAATCATCACAGAAATCGATAAGTTCGTCAGAGAAAATCGTGTGATCACGGGTGCGAAAACGTCTAGAAGCGGCGGGCAATTCAGGAGGCCGCCGCTGATGACGACCATGACCAGCCTTAGTCCCCGCGCTCTTGCGGCGCCCGAAAGCGGCATCGTCGAAGTGGTGAACTATGCCCGTGGTCGCGATGGCCTGATCCCGCTCTGGGTCGGTGAGGGCGATCTTCCGACGCCGGACTTCATCAGCCGGGCAGCGGCCGACGCGCTGGTGGCCGGCCAGACCTTCTATACGTGGCAGCGCGGCATCCCGCCGCTGCGCGAGGCGTTGGTGCGCTATTATCAGCGCCGCTTCCAAAAGACGCTCGCGCCGGAGAATTTCTACGTCACCGGATCCGGCATGCAGGCGATCAAGCTTGCGATCGAGGCAATCGCTTCGCCCGGCGACGAGATGGTTCTCCTGACCCCGGCCTGGCCGAATTTCGCCGCCGCCGCGTACCTCTCCGGCGTCCGGCCGGTCTCGGTGCCGCTGCGCTTCGAGAACGGCAAATGGCAGCTCGACCTCGACCGCCTTGCGGCGGCGATCGGCGATAAGACGCGGGCGCTGTTCATCAACACGCCGTCCAATCCGACCGGATGGACGGCGTCGCCCGACGATCTCAAGGCCATCTTGGCGCTGGCGCGCAGGCATGGCATCTGGATCATCGCCGATGAGATCTACGCGCTCTACTACTATCTCGGCCGACGCGCGCCGTCCTTCCTCGACATCATGGAGGACGACGACCGCATCCTCTTCGTCAACTCCTTCTCCAAGAACTGGGCGATGACTGGCTGGCGCGTCGGCTGGATCGTGGCGCCGCCGGCCATGGGCCAAGTGCTTGAGAACCTGATCCAGTATTCGACCTCCGGGGTCGCACAATTCATGCAGCGCGGCGCCGTCGTCGCCCTGGACGAAGGCGACGCTTTCGTCGACGACAACGTCACCAAGGCCCGACGCAATCGCGACCTGCTCTGCGACACGCTGATTGCCACCAATCGCGTCGAGACCCTGAAGCCCGACGGGGCGCTTTACGCCTTCCTGAAGATCGACGGCGTCACGGATTCGCGCCGGGCGGCGATCGACATCGTCGACAAGACCGGGGTCGGACTGGCTCCGGGAACGGCTTTCAGCGAGGGCGGGTCGCTGTTCATGCGCGCCTGCTTCCTGCGTGACCCGGCCCAGATCGCAGAGGCCGCGGACCGTCTGCGCACCTATATCCTCGACCGCTGATCCAAGATTCGTCCGTTGCGGGCCGATCGATAAAATCCGAATGATTGCCGTGGCGGGTGCTTAACCACCGCCGCAGGAATAGCCGGTGAAGAGCGGCGCCGGCGCCGCGATTTACCAATTCCGTAAGCATCGCCCGTCTTTCCTGTTCCCGGGTTCAATCGGGGGTGGAAGGCAGCCATGGCCATATTGGTGACAGGCGGAGCGGGCTATATCGGCAGCCATATGGTTTGGTCGCTGCTCGACGCGGGAGAGACCGTCGTCGTGCTCGACAGCCTGACGACCGGCTTCCGCTGGGCGGTGGCGCCGGAGGCGCGCTTCTATTTCGGTGACGTGGGCGACCGGGCGGCGCTGGCGCGGCTCTTCGCCGAGAACGAGATCGACGCGGTCGTCCATTTTGCCGGCTCGGCCGTTGTACCGGAATCGGTTGCCAAACCGCTCGCCTATTACGAGAACAACACGGCGAAAACGCGCACCCTGATTGCCGCGACGATAGAGGCCGGCGTGCGCCGCTTCGTCTTCTCATCGACGGCTGCCGTCTACGGCACCCAGGAGACGCCGGATCCGGTCAAGGAAACGGCGGCCCTGCGTCCGGAAAGCCCCTATGGCCGTTCCAAGCTGATGTCGGAAATCATGCTCGAGGACGCGGCGGCGGCGCATGATTTCAGTTACGTGGCGCTTCGCTATTTCAATGTGGCCGGCGCCGATCCGCTGGGGCGTGCGGGGCAGTCGACCTTCGGCGCCACGCATCTCATCAAGGTCGCCTGCGAAGCCGCGCTCGGCAGGCGCCGCAAGGTCGATGTTTTCGGCACCGACTATCCGACGGCGGACGGCACCGGCATTCGCGATTACATCCATGTCAGCGACCTGGTTGCCGCCCATCGGAAAGCGCTTGAATATCTAAGCGGTGGGGGCGGTCCGCTGGTCAGCAATTGCGGCTATGGCGAAGGCTTTTCCGTGCTGCAGGTCCTCGACACGGTGCGGCAGGTTTCCGGCCGCGACTTCCGCATCGATTACGGGCGGCGTCGCCCGGGCGACGCGGCCCAGGTCGTCGCCGATCCGACCGTCGCGCGATTGAAGCTCGATTGGGTGCCGACCCATGCGAGCCTCGAACATATCGTTCAGAGTGCCTTCGATTGGGAAGGCTATCTCAGTCGCAAGAACAGTTTCGACGATGGTCGCGGCGACGACGGACGCCTTGTCGCCAACGGCTGAAGGGCCGGAGCCTTACTCCTCGTCTTCGCCGAGGAGCTTGCGCTCATGCGCGATCGCATGGTCGATGAGCTGTGTCCACAAGCGCTCATAGAAGTCCGGGTCGAGCCCGAATTCGATCGCGTGCCTGCGGGCATTCTCCCGGACCTCTGCGACGCGCGCCGGAATGTCTGCCTTGAGATACAGCGGGCGCTTGATCTCGGCAGCCCGGTCGATATAGCCCCAGCGTTCGGCAAAGAGCGCCATCAACGCGCGGTCGAGCCGATCGATCTGAGCGCGCACATCCGCCATCGTCGTGCATTCTGCGGGGGTCTTTGGCATGTCCGGCTCCTGCCGGGGCGGATCGCGCCCCGTTCCATCGCGCCGAACTGCTAGCAAAGCGGACGCCGGCTGAGAAGGGGAAAAACCGCCGCAGCGCCCGTGGCGAGTTGCCTAGCCCGCTGCTTGGTCACCTCGGCAGGCGATCGCTGGGGAGTAGGGTGCGGTCCTGTCTCCGTCGGCGATTGCCTGCCGATGTGTAGGAAGACGGTAGGTCCGCAAGCTTGAGCGGGGCTTTCCCTAATTAGCTGCCGAGCGCGAGCTTAATCGCGAGCCCGACTACGCTCACCGCCGCGACGCCGGCGAACCAGAGCCAGACGAACCAGAGGAGCCGGCGGCCGAGCGCGCCCATCAGTGATAGCCCTCTTCCGGATCGACCTTGCCGCGGAACACCCAGTAGGCATAGGCGGTATAGGCAAGAATGATCGGCACCAGCACGAGCGCGCCGACGAGCAGGAAAGCGAGGCTGTCGTTCGGCGCGGCGGCGTCCCAGATGGTGAGCGACGGCGGCACCATATAGGGATAGAAGCTGATGCCGATGCCGATATAGCCGAGCAGGAAGAGGCCGAGGGCGGCGATGAAGGGCTGGCGGTCGTGGCGCTGCTGGATGCCCTTGAGCAGCAGGTAAAGGCAGCCGAGAACGAGCAGCGGCACGATGACACTGAAGATCGCCGTCGGCCAGCCGAACCAGCGCTGCAGATAGACCGGCTCGAGAAATGGCGTCCAGAGGCTGACGATGCCCATGGCCGCCACGGTGGCGAAGGCGCATTTCAGCGCGATGGCGCGAGCACGCTCGGCGAGATCGCCGCGCGTCTTCATGATCAGCCAGGTCGCGCCGAGCAGCGCGTAGCCGATGACGATCGCCGCGCCGGTGACGATCGAGAACGGCGTCAGCCAGTCCCACCAACCGCCGGCATAGGCCCGGTCTTCGACCGGAATCCCCTGGATGAGCGCGCCGAGCGCCAGCCCCTGGGAAAAGGCTGCGAGCGTCGAGCCGCCGGCAAAGGCCCAGTTCCACAAAAACTCGCCGCGTCGCGTGCGCCAGCGATATTCGAAGGCGACGCCGCGGAAGATGAGGCCGAGAAGCATGCCGATGATCGGCGCATAAAGCGCTGGCATGACCGTGGCATAGGCGAGCGGGAAGACGGCCATCAGGCCGCCCCCGCCGAGCACGAGCCATGTCTCGTTACCGTCCCACACCGGTGCCACGGAATTCATCATTACGTCGCGATCGTGCTTCTCCGGGAAGAACGGAAAGAGAATGCCGACGCCGAGATCGAAGCCGTCGAGCACCACATAGGCGAGCACCGCGAAGGCGATAAGCGCGGCCCAGATGAACGGCAGGTCAATGGCCATGCGGGCCTCCATTGGGTCTCGCCGCTGCCGGGCCAGGGGTGACGCCGGCCGTGCGCAGCGGCCCCTCGTCGAGTTCCGGCATGGTATCGCGCGGCAGGCGCGCCATCAGCCGCAGGATGTAGAAGGTGCCGGCGCCGAAGACGAGGAAGTAGACGATGATGAAGGCGACGAGCGACGCGCCGACGGCCGGAGCCTCGATCGGTGACACAGAATTGGCCGTCAGCAGGTGGCCATAGACAGTATAGGGCTGCCGCCCGACCTCGGAAGTGATCCAGCCGGCAAGCACCGCGACAAACCCCGCCGGACCCATTGCCACCGCCATGCGGTGCAGCCAGGCATCGGTGGCGAGTGTGCCACGGTACCGACACCAGAGCGACCAGAGGCCGATCCCGAGCATGGCCAGGCCCATGCCGACCATCACGCGGAACGACCAGAAGACGATGCCGACGGGAGGGTGGAGTTCTTCGGGAATCGAGTCGAGGCCGGCGAGCGGTGCATCGAGATCGTGCTTCAGAATGAGGCTCCCGAGTCTTGGCACTTCGATTGCGTAGTCGATGCGCTTCTCCGCTGAATTGGGGATGCCGAAGAGCACCAGCGGGGCACCGTCGGGATGGCTGTGATAGTGACCCTCCATCGCCATGATCTTGGCCGGCTGATGCTCGAGCGTATTGAGGCCGTGCAGGTCGCCGGCGAGAATCTGGATAGGCGCGACGATCGCTGCCATCCACATCGCCATCGAGAACATCGTCCGGGCACGCCGAGGCGCAGTGTGGCGCAACAGATGCCAAGCGCCGCAGGCGCCGACGACGAACGCCGTCGTCAGATAGGCGGCGAGCACCATATGCACGAGCCGGTAGGGGAAGGACGGATTGAAGATGATTGCCCACCAGTCGACCGGAATGAATTGTCCGGCTTCGTTCATTGCAAAGCCCGCCGGGGTCTGCATCCAGGAGTTCGCGGACAAGATCCAGGTGGCCGAGATCAGCGTGCCGAGCGCGACCATGGCGGTTGCGAAAAAATGCAGTCTCGGACCGACCCGGTTGAGGCCGAACAGCATGATGCCCAGGAAGCCTGCCTCGAGGAAGAAGGCCGTCAGGACCTCGTACCCCATCAGCGGTCCGATGATCGGGCCCGCCTTGTCCGAGAACACGCTCCAGTTGGTGCCGAACTGATAGGACATGACGATGCCCGAGACGACGCCCATGCCGAAGGCGACGGCGAAAATCGTCTTCCAGAAGTTGAAGAGCTCGAGATAGACCTCGTCCTTCTTCCAAAGCCACAGCGCCTCGAGAACCGCGAGATAGCTCGCGAGTCCTATGGAAAAGGCGGGAAAGATGATGTGAAACGAGACCGTGAAGGCGAACTGAATGCGCGCAAGCACTGTCGCATCGAAGGCTTCAAACACGGGGCGCGATCCTTTCAGCCCGGGCGGTGAGGGCGGAGGCGCAGGAGCCCTTGCATCCCGCACGATCATTCATTCGCTCATCGAGCGGCGGCTCGACTTCATCGTGTGATTGAATTTGATGCAGAATTGCCAAAGGTCAATAACGGGCAGCCCGCCACGTTGTCACACTGCGGCAATGTTTCGCCTGTGGCATTTTGGACCATCTTTTTCGTGCATGTCGTTGTTCCAAAACCCCATGCACACTTTTGGGCGACATGCGCTGGAGGACTACGGTCGCGCCAGATAGGCCTCGGCGAGCTCTGTCCAGAAGGCCGCGCCGATCGGCAGCAGGTCGTCGTTGAAATTGTAGCCCGGGTGGTGGAGCGACTTTTCCTCGCCGGTCATCCGAGACCCGAGGAAGAAATAGGTCCCCGGCCTCTCCTTGAGCATATAGGCGAAGTCCTCGCTGCCCATATAGGGGCGGGCGAGATCGAAGACCTTGTCTGCCCCGGCGAAGCGGATCGCGAGGTCGCGGACGAAATCCGTCTCCGCCTTGTGGTTGATCGTCGCATCGTAGCTTCGCTGGTAGTCGACGGTCGCTCGCATGCCGAAGCTTGCCGCCTGTGCTTCGGCGATCATCCGGATTCGGCGCTCCAGTTCGTCGCGAACGGATGGATCGAAGGAGCGGATGCCGACGACGATCTCCGCCCGTTCCGGAATGATGTTGCTCGCCGAACCCGCGTGGAAGGCGCCGACGGTGACGACGGTCGGGTCCATCGGATGGATGTTGCGCGACACGATGGTCTGCAGAGCCATGACGATGCTGGCGCCGCAGACGATCGGGTCGGCCGTCTCCTGCGGTTCGGCACCATGACCGCCGCGGCCGTGAACGGTGATGCGTGCCTCGTCGACGGCGGCCCCGATCGGACCCTCGCGCAATGCAAACTGCCCGAAGGGGAGATTCGGCGCGTTGTGAAGCGCGAAAACGGCGTCGCATGGGAACTTCTCGAACAGACCCTCGTCGATCATGATCTTCGCACCGCCGAAATTCTCTTCGGCCGGCTGGAAGATGAGGTGGACGGTGCCGTTGAAATTTTTTCGTTCGGCAAGCGCCCGGGCGGCGCCGAGCAGCATCGCCGTGTGGCCGTCGTGGCCGCAGGCATGCATCAGTCCCGGCGTCTTGCTGGCATAGTCGAGGCCGGTTTCCTCATGGATCGGCAAGGCGTCGATATCGGCGCGGATGCCGATCGAACGGGGGCCGCTGCCATTCCTGAGCGTGCCGACGACGCCGGTTTTCGCCAGTCCCGTCGCCACCTCGTAGCCGAGCGCTTCGAGATGGCCGGCGATGAAGGCCGACGTGCGGCGTTCTTCCAGCCCGAGTTCCGGATGGGCGTGCAGATCGCGGCGAATGGTGACGAGTTCCGGCAAGGCATTGCTGATCGCAGCGGCAATTTTCATCTCAGGCACCACGGGTGGGAATGCGGTTTTCGAAATAGCGGAAGGCGACGACCAGAATGCCGGTCAGACACATGTAGATGAGCGCCAGCAGGAGCAGCGGCTCGTAGGTGAGATAGGTTTCCTGCCGCACCTTGGAGATCACCGCATAGACGTCGACCACGGTGATGGTGGCGACGAGCGGCGTCGATTTGAGTTGCAGCACGGTCTCGCCGTTGAGCGTCGGCAGCGCCCGGTGGACGGCCCGCGGAAGCCAGATGCGCCGGAACTTCGTCCAGCGTCCCATGCCGTAGGCGCGAGCCGCCTCCAATTCTCCGCGCGGCACGCCGGCAAAGGCGCCGCGCATCACTTCGCCCTCGTAAGCCGCGAAGGAAAGCGTGAGCGCCGCCACCCCATACGGCCATGCCTCGCGCAAATAGGGCCAGAGGAAGGAATGACGGATCGCCGGGAACTGCGGAAAGAGAGAGCCGAGGCCGTAGTAGAGCAGCCAGAGCTGCAAGAGCAGCGGCGTTCCGCGAATGACGGTACAGAACAGGCGGGCGGGGGCCTTGAGGAACCAGGGGCCCGTCACCTGGACGAGGCCGAGGGGAACGGCGAGCAGGAAGCCGAGGAGTGCGGTGCTGAACAGCATGACCAGGCTGACGAGGATGCCGGAGCCGAGTCTTGGCAAGTAGCGCGGCAGCCAATCCCAACGCATGAAGACGGCGACTGCGACGACGAGGCCGGCGAAGAGGAGCATCAGGACGATGCGATGCGGTTTGAGAAAGTTCTCCGGCTTGGGAAGATCCTCGGGGGCGAGCGCGAGCGCGTGGGTGGTTTCGTCGGTCATCGCTGCTCCGCGAAGCCGCGCCGGGCATGGCGCTCGATGATGCCGATGAAAAGATTGGAGATAAGCGTCAGGGCGAGATAGAGCGCGCCGGCGGCGCAGAAGAACAGGAAATAGGCCTTGGTCGTGCCGGCCGCCTGGCGGGTGACAAGTGTCAGTTCGCTGAAGCCGACGACGGCAAGCAGCGCCGTGTCCTTGGTGGCGATCAGCCAGAGATTGGCAAGGCCGGGTATGGCATAGGGCAGCATCGCGGGGAGCGTAATGCGCCTGAGAACCTTCATCGGCGACATGCCGTAGGCGCGCGCCGCCTCGATCTGCCCGGCGGGCACCGCCTTGATAGCGCCGCGCAGCACCTCTGTCGAATAGGCGCCCTGGACGACGCCGATGACGAAGATGCCGGCTGCCAAGCCGCTGATATCGACGGTGCCGATTCCCATGGCGCCGAGGACCTGGTTCAGGAGGTCGGTGCCGGCATAGTAGAGAAGCAGGATGAGGACGAGCTCGGGCACCGCCCGCACGATGGTCGTATAGCACTCGAGCAGGTCGCGCAGCACCGGCCCGCCATAGAGCTTGCCGAAGGCGCCGCCGACGCCGAGCAGCAGGCCGAGCGCATAGCCGCCGACGGCGATCTCGATCGAATGCAGGAAGCCCTGCAGCAGAACGCCGCCCCAGCCGGGCGCCGCGAGCGCCAGCAGGCTCCAGTTGATGAAGGGTTCCGCGGCCATCGCCACCCAGCTCCTCGAAGATCAAGGGCCGGCAGCGCTGAAGCTGCCGGCCGGCTACGGCCTAGCCGCCGTAGATGTCGAAGTCGAAATACTTCTTCGAGAAGGCGTCGTACGTGCCGTTGGCCCGGATCGCCTTGATCGCCGCGTTGATCTTGTCCTTGAGTTCGGTCTCGCCCTTGCGCAGCCCGACGCCGACGCCCGGTCCGAGCACGTCGATGTCCTGGGCGACTTCGCCCTTGTAATCGCAGCATTCCTTGCCCTGATCGCTCTTCAGGAAGGCGTCGAGAGCGATCGCATCGGCCTGCACCGCATCGAGGCGCCCGGCGGCGAGGTCCTGGTTGGCCTCGTCCTGCGTCTGGTACTCCTTGACCTCCACGCCGGCCGGGGCAAAATGCTTGGTCGCATAAGCCTGGTGCACCGTCGCCACCTGCACGCCGAGCGTCTTGCCGGCGAGCCCTTCCGGCGTCGGCTTGAAGTCCTCGCCCTTGGCGCCGATGATGCCTGTCGGCGTGTTGTAGTATTTGTCGGAGAAGTCGATCGTTTTCAGGCGTTCCGCGGTGATCGACATCGACCCGACGATCAGGTCGATCTTCTTCGACGTCAGCGCCGGGATGATGCCGTCCCAGGCGACGGGGGTGATCACGCAATCAAGCTTCGCCTCGGCGCACATCGCCTTCATGAACTCGATCTCCCAGCCTTCCCAGTTGCCGTTCGCGTCCGGCGAGGTGAAGGGCGGGTAGGGTTCGGCTGCAATGCCGACCTTGACCTGTTCGGCCGAAGCGGCAACGGCGCCGGCGATCGACAGGGCGGCGGCGACCGCCAGGAGCTTCAATGTCTTCTTCATGCTGTTCCCTTTTTTGGTTGTTGAGCATTGCTGAATTCAATGAATCGAACTGATGAACTTCTTCAGCCTTTCGGATTTCGGCGCGCCGAAGATCGCCTCGGGCGGCCCCTGTTCCTCGATGATGCCGTTGTGCAGGAAGACGATATGGTTGGCGACGTCGCGGGCGAACTTCATCTCGTGTGTGACGAGGATCATCGTCCGCTTCTCGCGCGCAAGATCGCCGATCACGGAGAGGACTTCGCCGACGAGCTCCGGGTCGAGCGCCGAAGTCGGTTCGTCGAACAGCATGACCAGCGGCTGGATCGCCAAGGCGCGGGCGATCGCGGCGCGCTGCTGCTGGCCGCCGGAGAGAAAGGCCGGGTAGGCGTCGCGCTTCTCGTATAGTCCGACGCGGTTGAGCAACCTCTCCGCCGTCTCCACTGCCTCGGCTTTGGATTTGCCGAGCACGTGGACCGGAGCTTCGATGACGTTTTCGAGGATCGTCATGTGCTGCCAGAGATTGAAGCTCTGGAAGACCATGCCGAGCTGGGTGCGGATGCGCTGCACCTGCTTGCGGTCGGCGGGAACCAATCCGCCTTTGCCGTCCGGTTTCAGGCGGATTTCTTCGCCATGGACGGAGACCCGTCCGGCCGAGGGCAATTCCAGCATATTGATGCAGCGCAGAAAGGTTGATTTCCCGGAGCCGCTGCCGCCGATAATGGCGATCACGTCGCCTTGCCGGGCGTCGAGCGACACACCCTTCAGCACTTCCAATGGCCCGAAACGCTTGTGGAGGTCGGTGACCTCGATTGCCTGGGCCGCATCCGTCATCGACAGACGTCTCCGGTCCATCGCAGAGCTTCTCGTGAAGGCATGAAAACAGTTCCCCTGGTCGACTTTTCGTGCAGCATCTTGGGCTTGTCACGCTGTTTCATGAGAGGCATCGTTGCACTTGTGCCGCTATTATTCAAGTGTATAATAACGTCGCCGCTGAATTTTTGGCGCCTCATCTAAGAACGACACCCCCGCAGGAGCCGCGCAATGAGCCTAACCGTCTGGCAGACACCGACGATCGGGCAGAGCGGATGGGAGCGGCCATGAGCCGCCGCAGCTTTCACCGCGCTCCGGAAGGCGAGCGCCGCCAGGAACTGATCGAGGCGACGCTCGACTGCATAGCGGAATTCGGGCTCGAGGGCGCGACGGTCCGGCAGATCGCGGTCCGCGCCGGCGTGACCGCAGGTCTCGTCCGCCATTACTTCGACTCGAAGGATCAGATGGTGGCGGAGGCCTATCGCGCCGTCATTGCCTCGCTCACCGAAAAGGCGAAAAATGTCGAGGGCGACCCGACGACGCGGCTCAAGGACTTCATTGCCATCAACCTCACCGAACCGGTCGCCGACAGCCGCAGCGTCTCGCTCTGGGCCGCCTTCATCAGCCAGGTGCGCGTTGATCCGGTGCTCGCCGAAATCCATCGCGAGGGCTATCTCGCCTTTCGCAACGCGCTCCAGGCTCTGTTGAGCGATTTCCTCGCGGCGAAAGGCAGGCCGGCGGGCCCGGAGGAATGCCGCCGCTACGCGATTGCGGTCAACGGCCTCGTCGACGGGCTGTGGGTGGAAGGCTGTCTTGCCGGTGATCTTTTCCGCGACGGCGAGCTGGTCGGCATCGCCATGGCCTCGGTCGAGGCGCTGCTCGGCCTGCCGGTAGAACAATAACAGACGGGAGAAATCACCATGCGTTACGCGTCGATCACCTCGCGCCTGGCGGATCTTGGCTCCGGCAAATGGTCGCTGCACATCCGGGCGCGGCAGCTGAAGGCGAGCGGCGCTGATCTCATCGAGCTCACCATTGGCGAGCCCGACCTGCCGCCCGACCGTGCCCTGCTCGACGAGTGCCAGCGCGCCATGAATGCCGGGCGCTACCGCTATTCGAACGGCCGCGGCGAGCCCGCCATCGTCGCCGCGCTTGCAGAAAAATACCGTCGCCGCCGTGCCGATGTGACGGCGGTGAACATTCTCTGTTTTCCCGGCACGCAGACGGCGCTTTTCGCCGTCATGCTGGGCTTGGCCGAAGCCGGCGACGGCGTGCTCGTCGGCGATCCGCTCTACGCCACCTACGAAGGCGTCATCCGCGCGACCGGCGCTCATCCGGTCCTGGTGCCGCTGAAACCGGAACACGGCTTTCACATGCGGGCGGAAGATCTGGAACGGGCCGTCACGCCCGACTGCCGCGTCCTGCTTCTGAACACGCCGCACAACCCGACCGGTGCCGTTCTGACCGAAGCGGAAATCGCAGTGATCGGCGAGGTGGCGCGCCGCCACGATCTCTGGATCGTCTGCGACGAGGTCTATGAGGAACTGGTTTTCGATGCCGTCTTCGCATCGCCCTTCGACAATCCGGATCTGGCCGACCGCACCGTGGTCGTCTCGTCCATTTCGAAGTCGCATGCCGCTCCCGGCTTCCGCAGCGGCTGGGCCGTCGGGCCGGGGGAATTCACGGAACGCCTGCTGCCGGTTTCGGAAACGATGCTTTTCGGCCAGCAGCCCTTCATTGCCGACATGACCGCCTATGCGTTGACCCACGAGATCGACACGGCGCGCCAGATGCGCGAGGCTTACAGGCGGCGCGCCGGCCGGATAGCGCTGGCTCTCGCCCGGACGCCGGGCGTCTCGGTTCTGCCGCCGGAGGCCGGAATGTTCGCGCTGATCGACGTCGCCGGAACGGGTCTCTCGGGCGAAGCCTTCGCCTGGGCGCTGCTCGAGGAGGAAAGCGTGGCAGTGATGCCGGGCTCCTCCTTCGGTGAGCAGGCGCAGGATTTCGTCCGGGTGAGCCTGACCGTACCGGATGCGGGGCTCGACGAGGCGTGCCGGCGCATCGCCGCTCTTGCCGAACGCTGCACGGATCGAAGGGAGCGCCGCGCATGAGTGCCGAAATGAAAACCGTCGGCGAGGTGCTCGTCGATCTGCTCGAGGCGAATGGCGTCGAGGTCGTGTTCGGCATTCCCGGCGTTCACACGGTCGAACTCTATCGCGGCCTTTCGGCGTCGAAGATCCGCCATGTGACGCCGCGCCACGAGCAGGGTGCCGGCTTCATGGCCGACGGCTATGCACGCGTCAGCGGCAAGCCGGGCGTGGCGCTGGTCATCACCGGGCCGGGGCTTACCAACACGATCACGGCGATGGCGCAGGCGCGGCAGGATTCGATCCCGATGCTCGTCATTTCCGGCGTCAACCGGCGCGACTCGCTGGGGCATGGCCGCGGCCTGCTGCACGAATTGCCGGACCAGCAAGGCATGATGAAGACCCTGGCGCTCTATTCGCACACGCTCATCAATCCGGCCGACCTGCCGCTTGTCGTCGACCGTGCCTTTGCGGTGCTGCTTTCCGGCCGACCCGGGCCGGTGCATATCGAGATCCCGACCGATGTGATGGCCGAGCGGATCGAAAGCCGGGAGACAAAGCCGGCGGCGGCGACCCGCCCGCGCTCCGACAGCGAAACCCTGCAGAGGGCGGCGATCCTCTGTGCCGAAGCCGCGCGCCCCGTCATCCTCTGCGGCGGCGGCGCACTGACGGCGGAGGCGGAAGTGCGTGCGCTTGCCGAGCAGATCGGCGCGCCGGTGGTCACGACTGTGAACGCCCGCGGCATGCTGGCCGGTCATCCGCTGCGCGTGCCGGCAAGCCCGAGCCTCAAGTCCGTGCGCGCCTTGCTGCGCGAAGCCGACCTCGTGCTGGCGCTCGGCACCGAAATGGGCCAGACCGACTACGACCTCTATGCGGATGGCGGCTTTCCGGCGCTTCAGAACCTGATCCGCACCGATATCGACGCCGCGCAGCTGGCGCGGGGGCCGCAGGCGGCGCTGTCGATCCTTTCCGGCGCAAGGGCGGCAACGGCGGGTATTCTGGGCTTTCTACCCGGCCACACCGCCGCCAGGGATGGCGCGTCGCGGGCCGATGCGGCGCGCAAGGCGGCCCTGAAAGAACTGACGCCGAAGATGCGGGCCGAGGTCGGTATCATCGAGCTGATCTACAAGGCCCTTCCGGACGGCACGATCGTCGGCGATTCGACCCAAGCAGTCTATGCCGGCAACCTCTATTGCGACGCGCCGCGGCAGCGCGCCTGGTTCAATTCGGCGACCGGCTATGGCTCGCTCGGCTATGCCCCGCCGGCGGCAATCGGCGCGGCGGTTGCCGACCGCGCGAAGCCGGTCGTCTGCCTTGTCGGCGATGGAGGCTTCCAGTTCTCCTTGGCCGAGATCGGCTCGGCGGCCGATGCCGGAGCGAGAGTGATCTTCCTTGTCTGGAACAATGACGGCTATCGGGAGATCGAGTCCCACATGGTCGAGGCCGGAGTCACCCCACAAGGCGTGAAGCCGTCGGCGCCGGATTTCCTGCTGACCGCCAAGGCCTATGGCGTCCCGGCCGAGCGGCTGACGGATATCCAGCACTTGCCGCGCGCGCTGGCGGAGGCCGCTTCGCGGCCGGGTCCGTCGCTGATAGAGATCCATCAGGAGAAAACCGCCGGCGCTGGCGGCTGACCGGTGTCAGGCGAGCGCAGATTTGACTTTTGCGGCACGGGATGGTGTTAAGGGCGCCTGCTCGAATCCGGCCATGTTCTTCGACTAGCTTTGTGGGATCGGGCTGAATTTATCTCGCGGGCGCCAAGGTGCCGAGAGAAAGGGATCGCGTCCTCGATGGACCGCTTGGGTGGTGGCAGCAGAAACATGCAGGCCGGCCGGCTTCTTGCCGTGCTGTGGCTGTTCTGCGCTTCCTTTGCCATGCAGGTCATCGCCGTCGGGCAGGGCGTTTCCGGTCGTCTGGGCGCGCAGAGCGGCAGCGTGTCCGCGCCAGACAGCGGATCGCCCGATCGCCCCGCCGCCCGCCAGGTCTCCCGCGCCGTCGCCTTGCCGGAATTGCGCATCGTCGGCGAGCGGTCCGACGGCAAGCTAGCGCTCGGGGGCGATCCGGCCGCGGTCCTTGCGGCCGAAGCGGCGATCCTGCCGATCTATGAAGACATTCGGCTCCTCGTTTTCCCGCGCAAGGAAGGGGCGCCTGGCGCCTGGCATGAGAGCGAGCGCATCCGCGGACCGCCCTCGGCCTAGAATTGCGATTGAGAATTCGGCGGAGGTCCACTCCGGCTCGATGAAACCCAGCCCGATGAGTGCCGCAGGGCGCGTCCGGGCGTTTTTGGAATTTCCACATGCGTACATCCAGATGGGCGGTTCTCGCCTATGTCGCGATCATTATCTTCGGATGCCTCGCGGCGGTGCCGAGCGTTCTGACGCCGGCCATGCGGGAGCAATTCGCTTCCGTGCTTCCCTTCAAGCCGGTCACCCTCGGCCTCGACCTTCGGGGTGGTTCGCACCTCGTGCTCGAGGTCGACGGGGCGGGGCTGCAGAAGGCGCGCCTCAACTCGCTTCTCGACGACACCCGCCGCGTTTTGCGCGGCGAGCGCGTCTCCGCCTCTTCGGCGCGCATCAGCGGCAACAGTGTGACGGTGAACGTCGCGGATCCGGCTGACCGCGAAAAGGTGCTGCCGAAGCTGCAGGAACTCGCCGCACCCGTCGGCACCGTTGGCTTCGGTGGCTCCGCTGCCGAGCTCAACGTGACGACGAATGGCGACGGGATCACGCTCGCCATGACCGAAGCAGGCCTTGCCGACCGTATGACCAAAGCGGTCGAGCAGAGCCTTGAAATCATCCGCAACCGCGTCGACCAGGTCGGCGTCGCCGAGCCGCTGATCCAGCGCATCGGCTCGAACCGCATTCTCGTGCAGCTGCCGGGCCTCCAGGATCCGACTCGGCTGCGCGAACTGCTCGGCTCGACCGCGCAGATGAGCTTCCACATGCTCGACCAGACGGTCGACATCACGCAGCCGGCTCCGCGCGGCGTCGATATCCTGCCGGGCGCCGACGACGGCAACAAATATCCGGTCGAAAGCCGTATCGCCATTTCCGGCGAACGCCTCGAAGATGCGAAGGTCGGCTTCGACCAGCGCACCAACCAGCCGGTCGTGGATTTCGCCTTCGACTCGCTCGGCGCCCGCCAGTTCGCCGACATCACGCGCGAAAATGTCGGCCGTCCCTTTGCCATCGTCCTCGACGGCAAGGTCTTGACGGCGCCGGTCATCAACGAGCCGATCCTCGGCGGCCGCGGCCAGATCAGCGGCAACTTCACGGTGGAGGAGGCAACGGTCCTCTCGGCGCTGCTGCGCTCCGGTGCCCTGCCGGCGCCGCTCACCATAATCGAGGAGCGTTCGGTCGGGCCGAACCTCGGCAGCGATTCGATCCGCATGGGCCTCTATACGGGCCTTGCCGGTTTTGGTCTCGTCGTGACGCTGATGATCGTCCTTTACGGCGCCTGGGGCATGATCGCCAATGTCGGCCTGGTGCTCCACACCATCCTGACGATCGGCGTTCTCGGGCTGATCGGCTCGACGCTGACGCTCCCCGGCATCGCCGGTATCATTCTCGGCATCGGCATGGCCGTCGACGCCAACATCCTCATCAACGCCCGTATCCGAGAAGAGACGGAAGCGGGCGCCGGTGCGATGAAGGCACTCGACGTCGGCTTCAACAAGGCCTATGCGACGATCCTCGACTCCAACGTCACCACGCTTGCCGGCACGGTGCTCCTGTTCTGGCTCGGCAGCGGTCCGGTCCGCGGCTTCGCGGTCACCATGATGCTCGGCATCATCATCTCGATGTTCACCTCGGTTACCGTCGTGCGCCTGCTAATGCGTGAGGTCGTCGTGCGCCGCAAGATGAAGAAGCTGGAGATCCCGTCGCTCTTCGGACGCGTGCCGCATCTGCCGACCTTCTCGTTCATGAAGCGTCGCTACCAGGCGATCGGTTTCTCGGCCTTCCTGTCGATCAGCTCGGTCATCCTGTTCTTCACGCCGGGCCTCAACTACGGCATCGACTTCATCGGCGGCATCCAGGTCGAGGCGGTGTCGAAGGACAAGATCGACCTGCCGACGCTGCGGCACAGCCTCGAAGAGCTTAATCTCGGCGAGGTGGCGCTGCAGGACTTCGGCGGCGGCCAGTCGGTGCTCATCCGTGTCCAGCGTCAGCCCGGTGGCGAACAGGAGCAGACCGCAGCCTTGAGCAAGATCAAGGATGCGGTAACCAAAGCGATCCCGGACTCGACGATGGAGCGGACCGAGGTTGTCGGTCCGACGGTCAGCGGCGAGCTGGCGCGTTCGGGCTTTCTCGCCGTCGGCCTCGCCATGGTGGCGATTCTGCTCTACATCTGGTTCCGCTTCGAATGGCACTTCGCCGTCGGCGCGATCGCCGTGTTGCTGCTCGATATCACCAAGACCGTCGGCTTCTTCGCGCTGATGGGGATCGACTTCAACCTGACGGCGATCGCCGCCCTGCTGACGATGATCGGCTACTCGGTGAACGACAAGGTCGTGGTCTACGACCGCATGCGCGAGAACCTGCGCAAGTACAAGTCGATGCCGTTCTCCGATCTCATCGACATGAGCATCAACCAGGTGATCGCACGATGCATCTTCACCTCGATGGCGACGGCACTTTCGCTGGTGCCGATGGCGATCTGGGGCGGTGAGGCGGTGCGCAGCTTCGCTTGGCCGATGATCTTCGGCGTCATCGTCGCGACGACCTCGTCGATCTATATCGGCGGACCGATCCTGCTGTTCCTCAGCCGTTGGTGGAAGGATCGCGAGGCGAGCCGTTCCGGCGCGCAGCAGCCCGGCGCGCCGGCGGCCTGACGCCGCCGCGCCTGTCGCCTACAAGTCAGGGGCAGCCTCGAGGGGCTGCCCCTTTTTCGTCCGAAAGTGCTGTCTTTATCCGAATCGTCACTTGCAGGCCGACTCGGCGCTACCTAGATAGGAAGCGCTCCTGCAGGGGAGCAACGGGATTGTCTACGGGGCAGGCGGAAGCGAATGGGGAAAATTATTTTTCGCCATATCGCTTTTGTAGTTGACCAAATTGGTAGATTATTCTAGTTTGCAGACCGTGACGCGGAAGGAGTCCGCCTCACATTGTTCATGAAACGCCGCGGCGCTCTGTGCCGCGCCTAGCCAAAGGAGAGTGACATGTCCAGAATCGTCTCGACCGCCGCCTTCTGCGGCTCTCGTTCCCTTTGTCGTGCAACAGTGAAAGGTCTCATTCGCACGCTTTGCCGAATGTGACCTGTCGAACCTGCCGAATTCACCTATTGCCGAGAATTGAAAATATCCGCGCCCGCTGCGTGGAGGAGCGTTATTCGCATGAACAAGCAAGTTATCGAATATGGCGGAGAAGCCGTTGGTGTCGTGGTCCCGGATCAGGACCGGTTCAAGTTCCTGGCGGTCAAGTATCATGTCTGGGATCTCGACGCGAAGCGCTTCGGCTCTGCCGACGAAGCGCGTGCGGCCATAGGGCACCTGCTGGCCGGCCGGACTGCGCCCAAACCGGAGATCGGCGCGGCGGCGTGATTCTGCGCCGCTGCGCAAGCCATGATCCAAGGCGGAGCGTAAGCAGTCTATTACGGGCGGGCACGCCAAAGCGCGTTTCCTGCCGCCGGACGCGCCTGTGGAAAATCCTGTCCGCCGAGGTGAGCGCTGCGAAAAGTGGCCGGTTTGGGCAATAGACGGCGGAGTGAGGCTTGGTTTGCGGAAGGAAAGGGCTTATCTGGCTCTATATTCCGAGCGAGGGCGCGAGAGGCGAACTCGCCGTTATGTCGTTTCTGGACCGGATTTGATTATGGGCTTGCGAAATGTGAAGGCCGAGGGGCATTCCCCTAGTGCCATTCTGGACTCGATCGGCCGGACGCTGACGACGGCGACGAACGGCATCAAGGCGCTCGCCGAGCACCTGGCGGCGGACGCAAACTTTGCGCAAAGCCTCGTCAGTGCCGTCGAGTTGATTGGTGACGGGCATGGCCGCGTCGTCGTTTCCGGCGTCGGCAAGAGCGGCCATATCGGCCGAAAGATCGCCGCCACCTTGGCCTCGACCGGCACCTCCGCCTATTTCGTCCACCCGACCGAGGCAAGCCACGGCGATCTCGGCATGGTCACCTCCGATGACGTGCTGATCCTGCTCTCCTGGTCGGGCGAGACGGCGGAACTCGCCAACATGCTCACCTATGCCAAGCGCTTCAAGGTGCCGATCGTGTCGATCTCGTCGAACCGCGACAGCATCCTGGCGCGCAATTCCGAGATTGCCCTGGTGCTTCCAAGAGTGCCGGAAGCCTGCCCGCACGGGTTGGCACCGACGACCTCGGCCATGCTGCAGCTCGCCGTCGGCGATGCGCTGGCGATTGCGCTCCTGGAGCGGCGCGGCTTTTCCGCCGAGGACTTCAAGACTTTCCATCCAGGCGGCAAGCTCGGCGCCCAGCTGCGGCTCGTGCACGAGCTTGCGCATCAAGCCGACCAGATGCCGCTGCTTGCCATCGGCCGGCCGATGAGCGAGGCGGTCATCGAAATGTCGGCGAAAGGCTTCGGCGTCGTCGGCATCGTCGACGGAGCAGGTGTGCTCGTTGGCGTCATCACCGACGGCGACCTGCGCCGGCACATGGCCGGCGACCTGCTCGGCCAGCCGGTCGAAGACGTCATGTCGCATCATCCGAAGGTGGTCCAGGCAGACCTGCTGGCGAGCGCCGCCATGGAATTCATGCAGGAGCACAAGGTGACGGTGCTGTTCCTCGTCGACGAGGCGGGGATGCCCGAAGGCATCCTGCATATTCACGACCTGTTGCGCGCCGGCGTCGCCTGATCTGAGGCGGCTGCCCTCTTTTCCGGTCTTTGCCGGGGCGGCGGATCGACGAAGGCGCCGGGTTGGTTGACGGTGTTGCGGTGCAGCCGCTCGGCGATGGCCTTGGCGCCGGCATCAGTCCCGGCGTCGGAGTAGAAGTTGCCGCGAACCTGGATCGAGGCCGCCATCAGCCGGAACATTGCCGTGCTCAGCTCCGAATCGGGCGGCCGCGGTGCTGTCCAGAACGAATCGAGCGTCTGCTGGTCCGTCAAACCCGCGATGTCGAACACGGCCCTGCCCAGGACTTTCACCGGCTTTCCCTGCTTCAAGGCGTGCAGCCCGGCGGTCGAGTTGACCGTCACCATGCCGGCGCTCTTTTCCGCCAGCAGATCCAGATTTCCGCCGTCGAGATAGATGACGCGCTCGGCCACCCCGAGGGCCGCCGCTTGATGGGCAATGATCCGGCGCCAGGGGATAAGGCTGTTGTCGAGCGGGTGCACCTTGACGGCGAGCTTGTTGGTCGCGGGCGCATGGCGTGCGAAGGAGGCTAAAATATCGGCAATCGCTTCTTTCTGGCTGTTGAAGGGAGAGTGCGCCCGCAATTGGAAATCGGTCTCGAGTTGCAGCGGGTAGACGAAATAAGGCGCGCATGCAGATGTGAGCGAGGCGACCAGCCCGTCTGCGGCTTGCTGGTGGCGCTTGCTTGCAGCCAGGCGTCTTACCCAGCCGGCGTATTCCGCCAGCGGATGAAAGATCGCGTGCCGGCGATAACCCGGAAAAAGAAACCAGAAGAAGACATTCGGTAGATTGTAGAGGAGGTCATAGGCCGCTTCGGCCAGGAAGGTCTGCGTGTGCCGCCGCCGCCAGTCCGGCTCCGGCAACCCAGCCGCCGCTTGCACGATCTGTTCCGGATCGACGGGGAAATGCGAATTGGACGACATGCCGCTTCGCTCGAGCGTCAGCCAGTCGGGCCTGAGATAGCCCATCTCGACGACGAAGACTTCGATCCCAACATGGCGCGCGGCAGCGATTGCGATTCTATGGTAGGGACGCTCCTCGCCGAGAAGGACGAGATCGCTGACGGATTGGCGACGGAGGAATGATTCCACATAGGCGCCCCAATCGGCGAGCGAGCCGCGATAGTTGTGCGCGCCGCCCCGCCGCCAGAAGATCTGGTCGCCCGCATTGAGATTGATGCGCAGGCATGTATGGCCGAAAGCCTCGAGCCGCGTCGCGATCTTGGCGAAGATCGGCGAAGACGGGCCCTGCAGGAACAGGAATGTCCGCCGTGGCTGCTGCTGGATCGTGGTGCCTGCCGTCATGCTATTGCAGCGCGTCCCTGTGCAGATTGGCGTGCTTGAGCAGGGCACGCAGAAGGTTCCACGGGTCCTCGTCCTGCGGCGCTTTGGGCCGGTGATTTGCCGGACGCGCCTTGGCAAGCGGCACGATGAAATAGTCCGTGCGCGGGTCGGGAAAGGGATCGGCGAAGGACTTAAGAAGCGGGGCGTGATCGCCGTAGAAGACGAGCCATACCGGGCGGTCCAGCCTGTCGAGACCGTCGACGAGCTTCCTCAGCGCAGCATCCGACTGCTCCAGGATCGCCAGGTAGATGTCGACCGGGTTCGTAAGCGTTCCGACGCGGCCGGGTTCCCAGGGCCCGTGATTGGCCATTGAGGCAACGAAGAAGAGCCCGCTTTCGTCGTCGGCGAGCTTCCGCGTCTCCTCCAGAACTCTCGCCGTCAGGGCGGCATCGGAAACATACAGTCCGTCTTGCGCGGCATCATGATCGAAGGCGTCGAGCATGGTCAGCGTGTCGAAGCCAAGCACCGGCATCGCCTTGTGGCGCAGGAAGAAGGTCCGGTCATAGGGATGGATGAAATGCGTGCGCCAGCCGGCGCGCTTTAGCTTTCCCGGCCAGACGACGTCCGCATAATGGGCGGCGCGAAGATAGGGATAGCTCGCATCGACATGGATATCGTCCGGCACGAGGCCGCTCAACACCGCGAATTCGGTGCGCAGCGTGTAGCCACCCTCGAAAACATTGCTCAACCGCCCCCACTGCACCGCCTGCTGGCGCAGCCTGTCGATCGCCGGCAGCTTGATCGTATCGACGCCGAAATGCCGCATGTCGATGAAGGATTCCGATTGCCAGACGACGATCAGCGGCGCCTCTTCATGGCCGATCAGTTCATGGACGGCGGCGCGAAGGCGTTCGGAAAGTTCTGCGACGATCTTCTCGCGCTTGACCCCAAGCCAGACGATGAAATGGAAGACCACCGAGCCGAAGGTGCCGAAGCGCACCGTGCTCATCTTGACGTTGACCTTCTTGCCCACCAGCCGCTGCACGAGAGCGGCCGTCGGACGGTTGACCGGGCCGTAGAACAGCAGAAGCCAGGGCCCGGCGGCGACCGCGATCAGCACTAGGACCCAGAACAGCTTGTCGCGCGCCGGCAGGATGCTCGGCTCGAGATACATATAGAGACCCGAGACGCCGAACACGTAGAGGAAGGCGACGATCCAGAACAGGATGTTCAGCGAGGTCGCATAGAAAATGCTCTTGTATTTGAACACGTCGGCGACGAGCGCGATGTCGGAGAAGACCAGCGGCTCGCGGATGAACTTGAACTTCGCCCGGGAGATGCCGGTGAAGATGATGAAGAAGCTCATTACGCCGGCAGCCGCGTAGAGCGGCCTCCAGGAGATCGCGAAGAAGCCGGCAAAGACGAGCGCGATCACTGGCAGTCTGGCCAGCGCATCGATGATATCCTGGTTGCGGCCATGCGGAGAGGCGTTCTTCCGACGCTCGCGTGCGGGCAAGGCGAAGCGGTCGGTGAAGAAGATCACCCCGCAGGACAGCAGGTAACAGCCGAGCGTCAACGCTGCGGGATAGTCGTGCAATTCAAAGGGAAGTAGCGCCAATCCGTTACCTTCGAGCCTTTCCGCACCTCGCCAGCAGGTCTCCGCCCGACACTTAAATGCTAACCACTGCAGGCACAAGCGCGGCAGAGATCTCCACGGTCACCGTCCACGGCAGCGCGCGATCGCCCGGTCGAACCACCAGTTGATCAGCGGCCGAACGGCGGGGCCGAAGCGCCCGAGGAGGAAAAGCGGGAGGCCGAAATAGATCTCGAACCGTCTTTTTTCGACGCCGTCGGCGATCTTCCTGGCAACGGCCTCGGCGCTCCAGGGGCGGACGACACCCATCACCACGCTTGCCTCCGGCGGGCGCTCCGCGATTTCCCGCTCGAACTGCGGCGTTTCCGTATCTGGCGGAAAGCCCACCGATATGTCGACGCCATGGCAGCGCGCTTCGCTGCGCAACGCCTCGGCAAAACCGCGCAGCGCGAATTTCGACGCGCAATAGGCTGTGTAGCCGTAGATGCCGATAAGTCCGGAACCCGAGGAAATCATCACGATGTGACCGCTGCCCCGCTGCGCCATGTCCGGATAGACGGCGCGTACCGCGTTGACGGTGCCGGAAAAATTCGTGTCCATCTGGCGGCGGAAGGCCTCGCTCGACGCTTCCAGAAACGGCGCCGGTTCGACAATGCCTGCGGAGGTCACGAGAATGTCGCAGGGGCCCAGCGCCTCGACGCAGCGGCCGATCGCCGAGTCGATTTCGGCCTCGTTCGCGACATCGGCGGTTTCGATGTGAATGTCGGCGGCCTTAGCGCCATGCTTGGCAACGAGCTTCTCAGCCGCGAGCTCCAGGAGATTGCGCGAGCGCGCAATGAGCGACAGCCGCGCGCCGCGGCTCGCATAAAGCGCCGCGAGTGCCAGGCCGATTCCGCTGGAGCCGCCGGTTATGATCACATGGGTCATGCAGCAACCTGCCTGGCGCCGCGGCTCGACGCGGCCACGATGTCTAGCGCGCCGAGAGCGCCTTCAGCATCTGATCGATATCGACCCCGCCGAGGCCGAAATTCCGTTGGATGAGATCGTTCAGCCGCTCGGCCGTCAGCGCTACAGTGCGGCGGATCTGCTCCTCCGAATGCTCGCTGGTGATGAAGAAGCGCAGCCGCGCCATGCCCTCCGGAACGGCGGGATGGATGATCGGCAGCACGTTGACGCCGGCGGCGAGCAGATCGTTCGAGAGCTGTACCGCCCTGAGCGAATCGCCGACGATCACCGGCACGACCGAGTAACCGCCGCTCAAGCCCGTATCGAGACCGGCCTCCTTGGCGAGTTTCAGGAACAGGGCGCCGTTGCGCCTCAGTGCTGCGGTACGCTCCGGCTCCCCTTCGAGCACATCGAGGCTCGCCACGGCCGATGCGCCGAGAACGGGCGCCAGGCCGACGCTGTAGACGAACCCGCCGGCCGACGCCTTGAGGACGGCCGCCAGTGCCGCGCTGCCGGCGATATAGCCGCCGCAGCTCGACGTGGTCTTCGACAGGGTTCCCATCCAAATGTCGACCTCGTGCGGATCGACTCCGAAATGTTCGGCGAGACCCTTGCCCCGCCGACCCAGGACGCCAAGCGAGTGGGCCTCATCCACCATCAGCCAGAAGCCGAATTCCGCCTTGAGCTTCAGAAGTGCAGGCAAGTTGGCGACATCGCCGTCCATCGAATAGATGCCTTCGACGATCACCATGACATGGCGATAGTCGCCGGAAACGGTGCGCAGCACATGTTCGAGGTCGGCCGTATCATTGTGCTTGAACAGGCGGCGCGCGGCGCCTGAAAGCTTAATGCCGGCAAGAGCGCTGTTATGGATGAATTCGTCATGGATGACGAGGTCCTGCGGCCCCAGCAGACAGCCTATGGCAGCCACATTGGTGAGATAGCCGCTGACAAAACAGACGGCCGCCTCGACGCCGTAGAAGCGCGCGATCCGCTCCTCAAGCTCGACATGCACCGGTCGTTCACCTGCCACGAGCCTGCTCGCCGACGCCGAAATTCCAAAGGTTTCGATCGTCTCGCGCGCCTTGTCGAGCACGTGGGCGTGTTTGTTGAGCCCGAGATAATCGTAGGACGCGAAGTTGATGAGCTTGCGGCCGTCGATCACGGTCGTCGCGCCGGCGGCCGTCTGGTGCGCCCGATAGAACGGATTGCCGATGCCGAGCTGCTCGCTCGCGAACTTCTGCGCCTGCACCTGCTTAAATTCCGGCAGGTCTTCGAAGCGCGCCTGGTGGCGGCGCGGGGCAGGCGGCAACTCCCGCTCCGAGCGCGCCATGCGGTTGCGCTCGGAGGATTGATGAGTGTTCCTCATCCTGTCCAGCAGGTTCTCCTTCAGGCTGCTGTTCATTTTGGAGAAGGTCTGGCCGTTTCCGTCCTTGCTCATTGGCTCAGTGCTTTTTCCTTGACTGCTCCGATATGGCGTTGCGTCAGTTCGGTGACGAGCTTGTCGTCGGCCGGTTCTGCATCGCCGCTCTGATCGCGCTTGCTGACCTTTTCATACAGCTTGCGGGCCACGTCGCCGACGGTCGTGTTGTCGGCAACGCCGCTGAGCGGCATGTCGAAGCCGGTATTCTGCTGGAAGCTGATGCCGAGCTCGACCGCCATCAGGCTGTCGAGACCGATTTCCTTCAGGATCTTGCCGCGCGTCACCGTATCCTTGGCGACACGGAGAATGGCGGCGATCTCGCCGGCCACCAGATCGAACAGGATATCCTCGGCCTCCTGCGGCGACTTGCCCTCGATCATCGCCACCAGGTCCATCTTAGTACCCTCGGTGCCGGAGGCGTGCTGGTCGGCGCTGCGCAGGATCACCTCGAAGAGGGCGTTCTTGGCAACCGGCAAGTTGCGTGCCGCCGCCCAGTCGATCTCGGAGATCATCACCACGGCGGCATCGACGCTGCCCGGATCGGCGGCGATATGGCTTTCGACCATGTCGAGTGCCATCTGCGCCTTGAGCGCCGTCTTGCCGATGCGCTTGGAAAGAAGGTCGTTCACGTCGGCGTTCTGCGTCAGGTAACCCGCGTCGGCGATGGCGCCGAAGCCGACGGCCAGGCCGGCCAGCCCCTCGGCGCGCCGTGCGCGGGCGAGGCCCTCGAGATAGCCGTTGGCCGCGACGTAGTTCGCCTGGCCCGGATTGCCGACGAGGGTGGTCGCGGAGGAGAACAGGATGAAGTTGTCGAGCCGATCCTTCCGCGTCAGGCGGTCGAGCATCGCCGCGCCCTTCGCCTTCACCTCGATGACCGGTCGGTTTCGCTCGCGGTTGAGATTGCTGATCAACGCATCGTCGAGCACCATTGCCGCGTGCACGATCGAGCGCAGCGGCGCCTGCGCCCGAAGGTTCGCGAGGAGCGCTTCGACGGCAGCGGCGTCGGTTACGTCGCAGGCGTGGAGCGATGCCGTCACGCCGGCCTTTTTCCAGCGGTCGACCATCGCGCTCGTGGCGGCATCCGGCTGGCCGCGGCGTGAACAGAGGGCGATGTGGCGGGCGCCCTTCTCGACAAGCCAATTGGCGGCGACAAGGCCGAAGCCGCCGATGCCGCCGACGACCAGATGCATGCCGTCAGGATCGACCTTCATGCCGCGACGCGGCTTGGCGGCGATCTCGTGCTTGCCGGCGACCGGCGGCAGTACGACGATCTTGCCGATATGGCCGGCGTTCTGCATTAGCCGGAAGGCATTGCCGATCTCGTCGAAATCGAAGGCGCGATAGGGAAGCGGCGTCAGCCGGCCCTCGTCGAACAGCGAACCGATCTCCATGAAGATGCGCTTGGTCAGCTCCGGCTGGTTGACGAGGAGCTGGTCGGCGTCGATGCCGAAATAGCTGACATTGCGGCGGAACGGCCTGAGACCGATCTTGCTGTCCGCGTAATAGTCGCGCTTGCCGAGTTCCAAGAACCGCCCGAACGGTTTGACGAGGGCGAGACTCTGCTCCATCGCCTCGGCGAAGAGCGAGTTGAGGACAAGGTCCACCCCTTCGCCGCCGGTCACGGCGCGAACGTCATTGACGAAGCCGAGCGTCCGGGAATCGAAGACGTGGTCGGCCCCCAGCATCGTCAGGAACCGCCGCTTCTCGCGGGTTCCGGCTGTTGCGATGACCGTGGCGCCCTTCAGCTTGGCAACCTGGAGTGCGGCAAGACCGACCCCGCCGGCAGCGCCGTGAATGAGGATCGTCTCGCCCGCCCGAATCCGG
This sequence comes from Sinorhizobium fredii, assembly GCF_002944405.1. Lineage (NCBI taxonomy): Bacteria > Pseudomonadati > Pseudomonadota > Alphaproteobacteria > Hyphomicrobiales > Rhizobiaceae > Ensifer > Ensifer fredii. Next base: position 578,879 of record NZ_CP024307.1, read on the forward strand.
CCGAGCTCGACCATCGCATAATAGGCGGTGAGGAAGGCAACCGGCAGGGTGGCGGCGGCCACCGGGCTGATCGTCTGCGGCAGCTTGGCGACGCCCGCCCGAGAGACAACGGCATGCGTCGAGAAGGCGGCTGAGGCGATCGCCATCACCGCATCGCCGACGGCGAGATCGTCGACGCCCTCGCCCACTTCGAGCACATGGCCGGAAAGTTCCATGCCGATCGTCGCGCCGGCAAAGCCGTCTTCGAGCGCCTCTTCCGGCAGCAGGCCCATGGCCCACATGACGTCGCGGAAGTTAAGCCCCGTGGCGGCGACGGAGACGACGATCTCACCCGGTCCGGCCCTAGGCACGTCGGTTTCTTCCCAGGCGATGCTGCTGACCTGGGAGCTGACGCGCTGGCGAATGGTCGCAGCCGGGAAAGCGCTGGTCTTGCCTTCGGTCTTGACTGCCGGACCGGCGACGGCCCGGATTTCCGAAATCAGTCCCGCTGCCCGATCGAGCAGCCATTCGCGGTTGGAGCCTTCAATGGTGAGCAGCGGCAGCGCCGAGGCAAGCAACTCCTCGCGGGTTACTCCGGAATGTTCGGAGAGGTCGAGCGCGTGAACGTCGAGGAACTCATACTCGTTCTGCAGCACGCGGACGAATGTCCACAGTCCCGAATTGACGCCCGAGCTTGCCGTCTGAGCCACCGGAGCGCCGCCCGGCGCCACCAGCACGAGGCGGGGACGCCCGGCGCCGGTCGGCTCCACGTTCGCGAGGCGCTGCTTCAGCGCTTCGGCAAAGGCGCTAAGCGCCAGCACCTGCGTCTGCAGCAAGTCGGAGTCGGCGTCGCCGGCGGGATCTGCCGTTGCAGAGACGAAAACCGCGCGGACCGGCTTTTCGCCGAGCCTGTCGAGCGCTGCCCCGAGCACGACGACGTCGGCAGCCATGTCGCCCGACACGACGACCGGAATGGCCTCGGCAGGACCGGAGCCGCGCGGTGCGTCTTTTTCGATCAGCAGATAGGGACCAACGCCAGACTCCCTTGCCATCGGCCTCGCTGTCGCGGTGCAGCGCGCCTCGATCAGGATTATATTGCCGTGCGGGCATTCGCGATCGCCGACGCTGACATCGTCAAGTTCGAGATCGGCCAGACATTTCTGCCAATGCGATACCGCGGCGAGCCTGCCGATCGGGAACTCCGCCGTCTGGCTGCGTTCGAACCAGCCGTCGGAGAGGCCGAGCGCAAAATCGCCGAAGATCGACGGAGCACTGACGGCGGCAACCAGCGCGCCGCTTTCCCGCAGCATCGAACGAAGCGCGGTGCGGACATCGGCTTCCTCTTCGATCAATCGATAAAGGTTGTCCGAAGCGCTGACGGCGAGATCGAAGGGTCCGATCCCGGCGAATTCGCTCTTCTTCAGAATGCGCACATGCGCGTCTTCCTCGAAAGCGATCTCGAGATTGCGTTGCGCATTGTCCCGCGGCTCGAGGACCGACAGGGTCGTTCCATGCCGTGCCGCCAGATCGGCCAAGCGCCGCGTGAAGCCGGCGGAGACGCTGCCGAACTCGACGATCCGCAGGCGCGCGCCGCCAACCTGTGCGGCGAGGGCGCGCTCGACCATGCCGAGGACCTGATCCATGCGCGAACGGCTTGCCACCGAGTGAACGGCCTGATGATCGAGCGTCGCCTCGCTGATGAAGCCGGCGTTGAAGGCCGCCGTTTCGCTCCCCGCCGCTCTGGCCAGCAACAGGTCGAGGCGGCTCAGCGCTTCCGCATAGGCGTTGTTGACCAGCACCGCTTCGACGGCGCGGTCGGGACGCTCGCCATAGAGTTCGCCGAGGATCTCCTCGACGGACGGCAGCGTGAACTCCGGCGCGATTTTCCAGCTGTCGTCCTGATGTTCGCAGAGCCCGGCATCCTCGAGCGCGTAGAGGCAGTTCGACAGGAAGCACTGGAAGGCGAAGTCGCCCGGCAGGCCGGCGACCTGGACCGCGCCTTTGCCACGCGCCAGCTTGAGCGCGATTTCATGACAGGCGCGATAGATCGCCGCGTTGAAGAGCAGCGTCGCGTTGTCGACGCCGCTTTCGGCGACCGATTCCGTCAGCTTCGCGGGCACCGCGCCTTTAAGTGTCGTGCCCGGCACGATCACATTGGACAGAACCGTCTCGTAGTGGAAGGACAGGCCGTCGAGCGTCTTGTGCTTGCGCAGATAGGTGCGGCGGAAACGACAATCGTCGAAATGCGCGATCGCTTTGCCGCTTGCGTCGAAGAAGTGGAATCGGGCCTTGATCGAATTGGCGCTGACACGGTCGATCTCGATCGTCGCGCGCGCAATCGGCGTGCCTGCATTGACGACGCGCACCGAACCGAAACGGACCGGGATATAGGGCGCGCCGCCCTTGTCGCCGGTGAAGCGGTCGAAGAGCGCGACCAGCCCGTGGAAGGTCGCGTCGACGGAGATCGGATTGAGCGCGTAGGTGACGAGGGGGTGCCCCGGCCCGGCCGGAGCCTTCAGCTCGACATCGACCAGCCGGTCCCCATACGCGATCGCCTTGGCGAGCAATTGGAAGCGTGGACCGTAGTCGAGCCCGAAGTGCCTGGCCGTGTCATAGGCCTTTTCCGGAGTGACGGTGCCGGTCTTGGCGAGACCGGAGAAGGAGGGCCGCGTTCCGTTGGCAACGGATATCGGCTTGCGGCTTCTAGCCACCGCATGCACCGTCCAGTCGTCCTCCGACAGGCGCTCGCGCGACCGGATCTCGATGTCGCCGGTTTCCGGCGACAGGATGGTCGAGAGTTCCATCATCCGGCTGTCGCTGAGCTCGAGCGGCCGGACGATCTCGAGATTGGTGATCTCGACCTCGTCGCTGCCGTAATATTGCTGCGCGGCGGAGACCGCCACCTCGATGAAACCGCTGCCCGGCAGGATCGCCTTGCCGTCGACGACATGTTCGGCGAGATCCGGGAAAAGATGGCCGTCGATATGGTTTTTCCAGCTGCCGCTATTGGGGTCGCCGCGCCAGCCGGTCAGGCGGTAGGGCTTGCCGGAGCGACCGAAAAGGTCGGTCGCGTCGGTGGTCGCCTGCGGGCGCAGTTCGACCGGTTCGAAGGGCAGGCTCGGCAGCTCGATGAAGGCGTCGCGCTTGCCATAGACGCGCAAGCCGTCGACCGCCGCACCATGGGCGACCGCCCGCGCCATCGACGCGGAGATCGGGTCCTGACCCCTCTCGCCGGCATCGCGAAGCAAGGTCGGCACGACAGTTGCCGGAACCGCCGCCTGCTTGATCGTCTCCTTGACGTAGGAGGCGAGGATTGGCCGCGGGGAAATTTCGATGAACAGCCGGCAGCCGAGCGCGAGCGCCGCATCGGTGGCCGCGTGGAAACGCACCGGCTCGCGGACATTCTTCCACCAATAGTCCGGATCGAGCTCGGTACCGTCGAGCGCGCTGCCTGTGACCGTCGACAGATAGGTCAGTTCCGTCCGGCGCGGGGCGATATCGGGGATATCGGCGAGGAACGCCTCTTTCGCCTGGTCGATGATCGGATGGTGGAACGGGTAGTTGATGTCGAGGATCTGAACCGGGATCTTCGCCTTGCGGGCGGCGTCGCGGAAGGCACTGACCTCCTGCGCCGGCCCGGAAATCGTCACCGAATTATGCGCGTTGACGGCTGCGACGCAGACTTCGCTGAGGCCGCGCGCCTCAGCAAAGGCGCTGGCCGCCTCTTCGCCGAGCATCACGGCCGCCATCGTGCCCTGGCCCGCCAGCAGGTCCTGATGCAGCGAGCGCTTGGCGACGATCGATACGGCATCGACCAGCGACAGGGCGCCTGCCGCATAGGCTGCGGCAATCTCGCCGACCGAGTGGCCGAACACCGCGGCCGGCTTGACACCCATCGCCACGAGCGAGTCGGAAAGCGCAGCCTGGATCGCAAACAGCAGCGGCTGGGCGACCTTGGTGTCGGCGAGCTTCTTGTCGAGCTCCGGATCGGTCAAAAGGTCCTTGAGATCGATTTCCGAGTGGAACTTGAAGAGCGCGCTGACCGAGGTGAAGGACTGGCGGAAATGCAGGTTTTCGCGGAAGGCGTCGACGCCCATGCCGGCCCATTGCGAGCCGTTGCCGGAGAAGACGAAGGCGACCTTGGCATCCTTGACCGGCGCCTCGCCGATTTCGCCGATATCGGAACCGGGATTTTCCAGCTGGCTGGCGATCGCCCGGACGATATCCTCGGGGTGGTCGCTGCGCGCCGCAAAACGGTGGCGCATATGGGTGCGGTTCGCACCCGAGGCGGCGATGATGGCGCGGGTCTCGTCCTTGGAAGCGCCCGCCAAGGCCGCCTTGTAGTCCTTGAGCAGGTTCTCGAGGCTCGTTTGCGTGTGGGCGCTGGCAAGGAACACGTGGCCCGCCGATGCCGCCTGCGTCCTTTCCTGCGGGACCGGATCCGGATCGCTGATGACGACATGCGCATTGGCGCCGCCGAAGCCGAAGGAGTTGATGCCGGCGAGCCGGGTGCGCTTGCTCTTCAGAAGCTCGATCGGATTGGCCGTCACGCGGACGTTGAGGCCCTCGAAATCGATATGTTCGTTCGGCGTGTCGAAATGCAGCGATGCCGGAAGGTAGTTGTGCTCGAGCGCCAGCACCGCCTTCAGCATGCCGAACAGGCCGGAGGCGGGCTCGGTGTGGCCGATATTCGACTTGATGGAGCCGATCGGCACCGGCGCGCGGCGCTTGGCGCCGATGACGGTGCCGATGGACCACACTTCGGCCGGATCGCCGACCTTGGTGCCGGTGCCGTGGCCTTCGACGAAGGCCACCTGGTTGGCGTCGATGCCGTTGCCGTCGTAGATGCTCTTCAGCAGATTGGCCTGCGCCTCGCGCGAAGGCAGCGAGATGCCGTTGGTGCGGCCGGCCGAGTTGACGCCGGAGGCGACAATCCTCGCATAGCTCCTGTCTCTTTCGCGGCGAGCGCGGTCGGAGCGCCGCAGCACGAAGACGACGCCGCCCTCGGCGCGGACATAGCCGGCGCCGTCATTGTCATAGGCGCGGCAGAGGCCCTCCGGCGACAGCATGCGCGCCTGGGCGAAGCCGACGAAGGGAAGCGGATGAGCGAGAATATTGACCCCGCCGACGATCGCCGTGTCGATCTCGCCGGCATTGAGCGCCCGCATCGCCTGGTCGAGCGCGACGAGCGAGGAGGAACAGGCGGTATCGACCGTCATGCTCGGGCCGCTCAGCCCGAAGACATGCGAGATGCGGTTGGAGACGATCGACAGCGTGTTGCCGGTCATGAAATAGGGGCCGGCGGCCGCCGGGTCCTCGACCGTCAGGTTGGCATGATCGAGGCTCGATGCGCCGATATACACGCCGACATTCTCGCCGTTGAGCGACGCGACCGAGATATTCGCGTCCTCCAGCGCGCGCCAGGCGAGTTGCAGCAGCACCCGCTGCTGCGGGTCCATATACATGGCCTCGCGCTGCGACATGCCGAACACGGCCGGGTCGAAATCGTAGATCGTGTCGAGAACGCCGGCGGCAAAGGAATAGGTCTTGCCCTGCATTCCCATGACCGGGTGCCAGAAGCGCGCCAAGTCCCAGCGGTCGCCCGGCACGCTGGAGACGGTGCACATGCCTTGACGGAGAATTTTGAAGAGCGCCTGCGGCGATTGCGCTCCAGGTGCCAGGCAGGCACGCCCTATGATTTCAACAGTCATGTATGATCGAACGCTCTGAGAACTGCCGTTAAATTGATCCAGTCAATCGCAACGTCAAACGAAAATTGCAACCGGCGATACTTTTGCTGGGCGCTTTTCCCCTTTTTTGTACCCCCTGCTGCATTAGGGAGCTTTTAACTGATAGGGCCTAGCTTTCAACCCCAAAGGACTAGATAAACGGCCTGCAATCCCCGTCCAACACAATTACGGCGACAGCTCGTAACCGTTTTCGAGGGCGGTATGGCCGGAAAGGCGCAGTGCCGAATATTTTGGCCCGCTTCACGGCGGGTGACTTGTTGTGGAACGGCGATTGTGCTTTTCAGGGACCGGCGGATTCCTGCCGGGAAGAATGCGGTGCAGATTTTTGAACGGAATCATCGCTGTGCCGAATACGGAGTATCGTAGTGAAACGAGTGACTGCCCTTCTGCTTTGTACCGCGCTTGCGGGATGTCAGGCTGTACCGGGCGAGGGGCCGCTGACCAGCGATATCGTCGCAGAAGCCGGCCAGTCGGGATCGCAGATCGGCAGGAAGAACGCCACCGTTTTCGACATCATTGATATCGATGGCCAGTCCGCGCGGCTCGTTTCCGAATATGTGGCGACGACGCTGAGCCGCCGCTTCGGCATCGGCGGTGGCGTCGGCCAGGTGGTGATCGGCGTCGGCGACCAGCTGAAAGTCACGATTTTCGAGGCGGGCAGCGACGGGCTGTTTTCCACAACGGAATCGAAACAGACGAGCATTGATCTCGTCGTCCAGCCGGACGGCAAGGCGGCGATCCCCTACGTCGGCTCCGTTCCCTTCGCCGGCCTGACGCTGGAACAGGCGCGCCAGGCGATCCTCGACGCCTTGAAGCAAAAGGCCGTCGAGCCGGACGTCATCGTCACCTCGACGTCGACCGCGTCGCGCATCGTCACCGTCTCGGGCGCCGTCGGCCGCCCCTCGGTGGTGCCGCTCAATCTTGTCAGCGAAACCATTAACGAGGTGATCGCCAAGGCCGGCGGTCCCTCGGCGCAGCCCTACGAGACCTATGTGACGCTGGTGCGCGGCAAGAAGACCGGAACGGTTCTCTTGAAGTCGATCATCGAGAGCCCGTCGGAAAACATCCATGTGAAACCGGGCGATCAGATCTTCGTCACCCGCGACCCGCGCACCTTCACGGTCCTCGGCCAGGTGCGCGCCAACCAGCGGGTCGAGTTCGGCGCCAACGACCTGAACCTGCTGGAAGCGGTGGCGCTCGCCGGCGGCGGGTCGGATCGGACCATCGATGCAAAGGGCTATTTCGTCTTCCGCTACGAGGAGCCGGACATCGTCATGAGTTTGCTCGGCCGGGAGCGCTTCAACACCATGCTGAGCAAGGGCATGCAGCCCGACAGGGTCGGCCGCTATCCGATCGTCTACCGCTTCAACATGACGAACCCGGACAGCCTGATCGTCGGACAGACCTTCCCGATCAAGAACCGCGATGTCATCTACGCCTCGCGCCATCCGTCGGTCGACATCACGAAGTTCATGGAGTTCATCGCGCGGCCGATCGGCATTGCGAATTCCGGCGTCAACGTGGCTGACAACATCAACGATCTCAACAATTGATGGCCGCGCGGGGGCAGTCCCCTGCGCGCCACGCTCCCCGCGACCGAAGCGGCACCGCCAGCAACATCCTTGGATCGATTGCCTTGATCGGCTTGCATGAGTTCGTGCCGAAGCGGCAGCGGCCGGCGAACATGCTTGCCGCCTCGCGCGTTCTGTGATTGATCTTGCAGGATTAAATCGATTTGCCGGCTCTGCCGGTCGGCGATCGCGAGGAGTGGCCCATGGCTGAAGACGCCCTGATCGTCATCGACATGCAGAACGACTTCTGCCCCGGGGGCGCGCTTGCCGTGGCGGGCGGCGATGACATCGTGCCGATCGTCAACCGCCTGATCGAAGCCGCGCCGCACGTCATCCTGACGCAGGACTGGCACCCGGCCGGGCATTCGAGCTTCGCTTCGAGCTATCCCGGCAAGGCGCCTTTCCAGACGGTGACGATGCCCTATGGCGAACAGACGCTCTGGCCGGATCACTGCGTCCAGGGAAGTCCGGGAGCCGATTTTCATCCCGGCCTGCGATGGACGCCGGCGGAACTGGTGGTGCGCAAGGGCTTCCGCACGGGCATCGACAGCTATTCCGCCTTCTTCGAGAACGATCATCGGACCCCGACGGGGCTTGCCGGCTACCTGCGCGAGCGCGGCATCTCCAAACTGTCGCTCTGCGGTCTGGCAACGGATTTCTGCGTCGCCTATTCGGCGCTCGATGCGGTTGCCCAGGGTTTTTCGACCTCCGTCGTGCTCGGTGCCTGTCGCGGCATCGATCTGAACGGATCGCTGGCCGCGATGACCGGGCGCATGCGCGACGCGGGCGTTGAACTGATCTAGCCGCGCCGGCGCAGGATCAATCGATCGCCGCGGTCCCATGGCGATCCAGAAGGAGCGAAGTCTCAGATGCCAAAGACCGATATCGCGCGGCGGGTCTATAACCACACCTGGAAGCTCGACCCGATCATCCGCAGCCTGTTGGACACGGACTTCTACAAGCTCCTGATGCTGCAGATGATCTGGCAGCTCTATCCGGATGTCGACGCGACCTTCTCGCTGATCAACCGCACAAAAACCGTGCGGCTTGCCGAGGAAATTGACGAACAGGAACTGCGCGACCAGCTCGATCATGCCCGCACCCTGCGCTTCACCAAGAAGGAGATGATATGGCTAGCCGGTAACACATTCTACGGCCGCAAGCAGATCTTCTCGCCGGAATTCCTCTCCTGGCTCGCGAAGTTCCGCTTGCCCGAATACGAGCTGTCGCGCCGCGACGGCCAGTTCGAGCTGACCTTCCGCGGCCGCTGGGTCGAGACCACCATGTGGGAGATCCCGGCGCTGGCGATCATCAACGAACTGCGCTCGCGCGCCGCGATGAAGGGCCTCGGTCCCTTCACGCTCGACGTGCTCTATGCGCGCGCCAAGGCCAAGATGTGGTCGAAGGTCGAGCAACTGCGGCACTATCCGAACCTGCGGATTTCCGACTTCGGCACCCGCCGCCGGCACAGCTTCCTGTGGCAGCGCTGGTGCGTGGAGGCGCTGAAGGAAGGCATCGGCGCCTCTTTCTCCGGCTCGAGCAACGTGCTTCTCGCCATGGATAACGATCTCGAGGCGCTCGGCACCAACGCCCACGAACTGCCGATGGTGGCCGCAGCCCTTGCCCGCAACGACCGGGAGCTCGCCGCCGCCCCCTACAGGGTGCTGCAGGACTGGAACCAGCTCTATGGCGGCAATCTGCTGATCGTTCTGCCGGATGCCTTCGGAACCGCCGCCTTCTTGCGCAACGCGCCCGACTGGGTGGCGGACTGGACCGGCTTTCGGCCCGACAGCGCCCCGCCGATCGAGGGCGGCGAGAAGATCGTCGCCTGGTGGAAGAAAATGGGCCGGGATCCGCAGGACAAGCTGTTGATCTTTTCCGACGGGCTCGACGTCGACACGATCATCAAGACCTACCGCCATTTCGAGGGGCGCGTGCGTATGAGCTTCGGCTGGGGGACCAACCTGACCAATGATTTCGCCGGCTGCGCGCCGACCGAGATCAGCGGCCTCAACCCGATTTCGATCGTCTGCAAGGTCAGCGAAGCCAACGGCCGTCCGGCCGTCAAGCTGTCGGACAATCCGCGCAAGGCGACCGGCGACCCGGCCGAGGTGCAGCGCTATCTGAAGTTCTTCGGAACGGAGGATTTCGTCGAACAGAGCGTCCGGGTGTGAGCAATGATCCTAAAAAAGAAACCGGCTGAGCCGGTTTCAAGAAGGAGTGCGATTGTCCACCATCGCGGCATCATACTAATGGTTGAAATCTTAAGCTTCCGTTATCGGCGGACGGCAAGCTGAGGTTAGCACCCGCGGCGATCAAAAAGCGGCGCCGCGATGTCGCAATTATATGACTTATTGGGGTCCCTCACTATTTTCTTGTATTTCCCCCAGAATACCCCATGATGCGCCCATTGAGGTACACCTTGGGAGGGGTTCGTGCGTCAAGCCTATTCGCCTGATGACGTCGACGTCATGCGCGGAGCACTCGATGTTTGGTGCGCCCTGCACAATGTCGGCAAGGATGGAGCAGAGGCCAACAGAGCCGCCCGCCGCATCCTCGACTTGATGGACAGGAGGAAGTGCTCCTGCGACGAGCTGCTTGCGCAACTCGGAGATTTCCGCCCGGAGCCGCGCCAGCGCGCCTTCTAAGACCCAGCGACAGCATCATCCAGCGTTCCGTGCGGCTGGTCCCGTTCGACGGGCCGCCGCTGTGGACGGAGGCGGGCGTGTGCCTTCAGAGACCGGTCAGCGAAGCGCGCGGGTCGAAGCATCGCGTCGCCTACAGTGCCGTGTATCCTTTAGACGTCACAGTACGCGACTCTCGGCAATTGGGACGGTGGTGGCGGCTTTTCCGCCCTCATCCCTGTGCTTGTCACAGGGATCCAGCAGCGCTGCGTCGGCGGCGCGCAAGAGTCTTTCAGCCAAGGACTTGGCTGGCTGGATTCCTGTGACAAGCACAGGAATGAGGGTCGAAGGTGGGGCACGGCGGTACCACAATCGAAGAAGCGCAGCAGGTTGCTGTCGCGCACTGCGACCGTCACCGCGGGATCGACGAGGTGATTTCGCCGGAGATGGCGGCGTTCGCCTGTATCCTGTGCTGCGTTAGCGCGACATGGAGAATGCCGGATACTACGATCGACACGACGAGAACGGCGATGGTGGCGCCGAGCCCCGATTTGATCATCCCCATGTCCTCCAGGAAGGCGTGAATTGCCGCTGCGGCTGTCAAAGCGTGAAATGGAGATATTCCTGTGGCGGCGACCCGGCTGTTCCCCGAGTAACGGTGGATATGGTTAACGATGTCTTCACGGGGTTGGCGGGCGGTCTGCAACAATCATGCGGCGCCACCATGTTTTGGACATGTTTCTGGCAACCACTCGCCGGCCGATGCGTTCTGCGCATGGGTGATAGATCGATCGAGAGCACGGATGGCGCAAAGCGATGCCGCGTCGAAGATTGGCCCGGAGGACCAGGGGCCGGAAGAAGCCGTGCCGAGCCGAGATCACCCGGGCCGCGCGGATGGCGACGCATTTGCAAAAACCAGGAGAGCATTCGCCGGGCTCGGCCGTGCGCTGATGAGACTTGGCCGGGCGCTTGGGGAGGAAGTGCCGGTTGCGGCCCGTCGGGCCGGTGAGAAATCCGGCGCTGCCGCGCGCGACGCCCTAGAGCGGCTGCGGCGGAGCTCGAGCAGCAAGGCCGAAGCCGCCGGTTCGGCGGGCAGATCAGCCGGCCAATGGCTGAAGGCGCGGCGCGGCGCGGCAACCGAAGACCGCCCGGCCTTACCGAAGCGTCCGGCCGGCCGTCGCGCTATCCTGCTGCGGAGCGCAGCGGCGGCGGCCGTAACGTCGTTCGTGCTGCTGGCCGTCGTCTTCGCCTGGGCGCTCCGCGATGTCCCCTGGAACGAAATCGCCGAGGGCTCGCTGAAGCCGGTCGTCGTGCTGGAAACCGCCGACGGCAAGCCTCTGGTGAGCCAGGGGCCGTTCCAGGGATCCTACGCGGCGCGCGCGGATTTTCCGCCGCACCTGATCGAGGCGGTGCTTGCCAGGGAGGACCGACGCTTCTATGAGCATTCCGGCATTGATCTGAGGGGCATCGCCCGGGCGCTCTACACCAATCTCGGCGCCGGCGAGGTCGTGCAGGGCGGCAGCACCATCACGCAGCAGCTGATCAAGATCCTCTATCTCGAGCGCGACCGCACCTGGAAGCGGAAGATCCAGGAGGCGGTGATCGCCTTCTGGCTGGAGCGCAAGCTCGGCAAGGACGAGATCCTCACCCGCTATCTGAACAATATCTATCTCGGTGCCGGCGCCACCGGCGTGCCGGCGGCGGCGCGCATCTATTTCGACAAGGAGGTCTCGGCGCTTTCGATCGGCGAGTCGGCGATGCTGGCGGCGATCATCCGCGCCCCCTCGCAGCTCAATCCGCTCACCAATCCGGAGGGCGCCCGCCAGCAGGCGGAACTGGTCCTCGATGCGATGGTCAAGGGCAACCGGATCACTCAGGATGAGGCGAAGGTCGCCCGCGCCGACTTCGGCAAGCTGCAGCCGACCAGCCCGGCGGTCCGCTCGGGAAGCTGGTTTGCCGACTGGATCATGCAGGACGCCCGCGAGCTCGCCGGCCCCTATCGCGGCACGATCAAGGTCAGGACCACCATGGTGCCGCGGCTTCAGGCGATCGCCGAAAAGGTCGTCGCTGACGCGCTGAAACGCGAGGGGACCAAGGCGGGCGTCTCGCAGGCCGCCCTGGTGGCGATGACGCCGGAGGGCGCCGTCGTCGCCATGGTCGGCGGCCGCGACTATACCAAGAGCACCTTCAACCGCGCCTTTTCGGCGATGCGCCAGCCCGGCTCGGCCTTCAAGCTGTTCGTCTACTACGCCGCCCTGAAGCGTGGGCTGACGCCGTTCGACCCGGTCGAGGATGCGCCGATCGAAATCAACGGCTGGTCGCCGGAGAATTTCGGCGGCGGCTATAGCGGCGTCGTCAGCATTGCCGAGGCCTTTGCGCGGTCGCTGAACGCGGCGACCGTGGCGCTCGCCATGGAGGTCGGCATCGACGAGGTCATCGCCTCTGCCCGGGAACTCGGCATCGACGCCAAGCTTGCCGACACGCCGAGCCTCGCGCTTGGTTCCTCGGAGGTGAACCTGCTCGACCTCACCGGCGCCTATGCTTCCGTCAGGGCCGGCCGGGCGCCGATCGAGCCCTGGGGCATCGAGTCGCTCCATGCCGAGGGCCAGCCGCAGGCCTTCCGCGTCGGCCCTTCCAGGGAGGCCACCACCGATATCAGCCAGTACCGATCGGATCTCGTTTCGCTCTTGCGGCTCGTCGTCGAGCGCGGCACCGGCCGCGAGGCCGATATCGGCATGCTCGCCGCAGGCAAGACCGGCACCAGCCAGAACCACCGCGACGCCTGGTTCGTCGGCTTCACCGAACCACTGATCGTCGGCGTCTGGGTCGGCAACGACGACGAAACGCCGATGAAGGACGTGACCGGCGGCAAGCTGCCGGCGCGGATCTGGAAAAACTTCATGACCGCGGCACTGGCCGAGGGCACTCCGCAGGAGCCGGGTGCACAAGTGGCGGGCTCGGCGCCAGCTTGCAACTTCCGCGCCTGTGCCAGGGCGTATCGGTCGTTCCGACCGGATGATTGCACGTTCCAGCCGTATTACGGACCGCGGAGGCTTTGCGAGAAGTAGAGATCGAAGGGCGGCGCAGTGCCGTGCCTGAAGTGTCTTCGGTCGGTCGAGCTTCTTCTGTGCGCCCAAGTCCAAAGCTCAGAAGACTGATCGTGTCCAGGTGGGGTGAGGCAGTGAAGCTTAGTGCAGTCTTCCGTGTTGAGAAGGTGTCACGACACTTCGCTAAGCGACGCGCGATCATGCGCTACGCTCTGTCTCGCTTCCCTCGTCCAATTCCTGGATTGGCAGAAAGCCGTATCCGTGTAGCCACTCGCGAATGATGAGTCGGATTATCGATTCTCGCGTCATCTCAAGCAATTCGCAGGCGAGGACGAGCGCCAACTCCACGTCGTCGTCATCGAACGTCCGCCTATCCACGTTTTCGGTGTGAACCATTGTCGCCATGACTGCCCCTACTACTACAACCTCACAGACTAAAGGTTCTCACAGCACACGTTACAGTCAAGGATTACAGGCCCCTTCAAAGGGGTAGAATATGCCGCTAAGCCGTTGGAAAAATTGAGCTAAGACCTTTGTCGCGGTCTCCTAAGACTAAGGTCCTAAAGTCCCGTGCGCGCGGGCACAAGTCGCCGAGGCAACAGGCGACCTATTGAACGCAGTCAAAGCTAATAAGGCCGGGCGGGCAAAGCGGCACTCACACGGGACGGGGCCCAGAGGCGCGGAGCTAACCCGAGTCCCAGACCTGCCGGAGGGTATACGGCGATGCTCTGGGTCCCGCGTGGCGCACACCGGAGGGGGATTATTCTCCGACGTGGTAACTGCGCATTTTGCTCCCCCGTTTGGCCTTGAGAAAATCTCCCAAATCGGCGGCGGAAAGTACATCTTGCGGGCTGCTCGATGTGCGTCCTGGCACATGCGAATTACTGAGGGATCCGGCGGGAACCTTTTGCGCGACAATACGTTACCCGGAATCGCTCCGCTCATCCTGGCCCCAACCCGGGAGCCGTGCCGCTCTGCAAATACGATGATTTTATTGAGAAAACTGGTGCTGCTAGAGAGATTTGAACTCTCGGCCTCTCCCTTACCAAGGGAGTGCTCTACCCCTGAGCTATAGCAGCATCCGGCGGCGTTTCGAGTACGCCGCAGCAAGCGAGGGGCCTATTGCCATAGCTTGCGGGAGAGCGCAAGCCGCATTTCGAAGTTTTTGGTCGGGTTGGGACATGCCGGCATGCGGCAGGTCCGGTATCGGATCGCAAATGCCGCTGGTTTCAATAGGTTGGGCTAGATCGTGGCTGAAAATTCGCCTTTGTTTTTTCGCATTTCTCTCGGTCCGAAATCCTCTTGCTGCTTCCGGGGCGCCCGCTTTTGCGCTAATCCATGATCATGCAGAACGACGACGACAAGGAGCGCGCGCCGGGGCCGCGAAGCGGTGTTGAGAAGGGCGTGAACGAAGCCGAGGCGAGGCGGCAGCGGCTGGCGAAGACGCTGCGCGACAATCTCCAGCGCCGCAAGCAGCAGGCGCGGGCCCGCCGGGCCGGCGACGCCGACGAGACATCCGGGCTGCTTGCCGCAAAATCGGACGAATCGGACGAATAGTAGCGGCGGAGGATGAAGGCCGCGCACCCGGCGGCTTCGTCCCTTTCTTGTCGAGACGCATTTCAAGGCACTTCTAATTTCGCGGCATCTCCACTAAGAGACGCCCTTCAGCAACACCGGAATTTCGAGAAAGCGGGCGGCGCCCGTGCGAGAGGTCTCATGGATCGCATCAGGATCGTAGGCGGAAATCAACTCCACGGGGTCATCCCCATTTCCGGCGCCAAAAACGCCGCTTTGCCGCTGATGATCGCATCGCTCCTGACCGACGATACGCTGACGCTCGAAAACGTGCCGCATCTCGCCGATGTCGAGCAGCTGATCCGCATCCTCGGCAATCACGGCGCCGACATCTCCGTCAACGGCCGCCGCGAGCGCCAGGGCGAGAGCTACGCCCGCACCATCCATTTCACCAGCCGCAACATCGTCTCGACCACAGCCCCCTACGAGCTCGTCTCGAAAATGCGGGCGAGCTTCTGGGTGATCGGGCCGCTGCTTGCCCGCGAAGGCAAGGCGCGCGTCTCGCTGCCGGGCGGCTGCGCCATCGGCACCCGGCCGGTCGATCTCTTCATCGAGGGCCTGGCGGCGCTCGGCGCCAATATCGAGATCGACGGTGGCTATATCGACGCCACGGCGCCGGAAGGCGGGCTTACCGGCGGGCGCTATGTGTTTCCGAAGGTCTCCGTCGGCGCCACCCATGTGCTGATGATGGCGGCGACGCTTGCCAACGGCACAACGGTGATCGGCAATGCGGCGCGCGAGCCCGAGGTCGCCGATCTTGCCAAGTGCCTGAACGCCATGGGCGCGAAGATCACCGGTGCCGGCACCGGCACGATCACCATTGAAGGCGTGCGCTCGCTGTCGGGCGCCCGCCACCGGGTGCTGCCCGACCGGATCGAGACGGGCACCTATGCCATGGCCGTGGCGATGACCGGCGGCGACGTGATCCTCGAGGACACGGATTCGAGCCTGCTCGAGACCGCGCTCGAGGCGATCCGCCGCACCGGCGCCGAGATCAGCGAGACGAACAGCGGCATCCGCGTCGTGCGCAACGGCGCCGGCATCCGGCCGGTCGATATCGTCACCGATCCCTTCCCGGGCTTCCCGACCGACCTGCAGGCCCAGTTCATGGGCCTGATGACCAAGTCGAGCGGCGTTTCCCATATCACCGAGACGATCTTCGAGAACCGCTTCATGCATGTGCAGGAACTGGCGCGGCTCGGCGCGAAGATCTCGCTGTCCGGCCAGACGGCGAAAATAGAGGGCGTCAGCCGCCTGAAGGGCGCCCCGGTAATGGCGACCGACCTGCGCGCCTCCGTGTCGCTGGTTATCGCCGGGCTTGCCGCCGAGGGCGAGACGATGGTCTCGCGCGTCTACCACCTCGACCGCGGCTTCGAGCGGCTGGAAGAGAAGCTGACGCGCTGCGGCGCCCATGTGGAACGCGTCAGCGATTGACCCGGATGCATGTCGCCCAAAAGTGTACCGGTTTTGGGATCACGACATGCACAAAAATCCCGCGCCTGAAACCGTTGCGGTTTCGGACGCGACGTCTTATGTCCTTTGCGACCACCTGCTTATATGTGGGGCCATGAATGGGACGGGATGGATCGCATGGATGCTTTGAAGCTGCTGGCACTCGACGAGGAAGACCTGGGGGTCGTTTCCGCTCATGTGCAGGACGCAGTCTTCAAGGTGGCCGGCATTCATTATGATCCGCGCCGTCGTCAGTTTTCCCTCGTCATCAACCGCTTCGTCTGGGAGAAGGCGGAAGGCAAGCGCAAGAGCTTCGAGCGGCGCCGCGCCCTGCTGCTGTTCAAGTGTGTCACCGCCGTGCGCTCGCTCGGCTTCGACCGGATGGACATGGAAGCGGTGCTCGATCTGCTGGCGCTGCGCTTCCTGGTCAAGGGGGAGGGCCCCGAGGGCACGGTCGAGATCGTGCTTGCCGGCGATGCCTCGATCGCGCTCGATGTGGAATGCATCGAGGCGCAGCTTGCCGATACCGGCGGGGCGTGGGAAACCGCGTTCAGGCCGCGCCATCCCGAAGGCAACTGAGCAGAGGCCGCACCACCAAGAGGATCATCGCATTGGCAATCTGGTTGAACTTTCTCGACAGCGGCTTCGAACGTGACTTCGCCGCCTTCCTGACAACCAAGCGGGAGGTCTCCGAGGACGTCAACGCCACCGTGCGCGCCATCATCGACGACGTGCGGGCCCGCGGCGACGCCGCGCTCGCCGACTATTCCGCCCGCTTCGATCGCGTGGATTTCGGCGCCACCCCGATGGCGGTCAGCCCGGCCGAGATCGATGCGGCAATCGACGCGGTCGCGCCGGAGGTGCTCGGCGCGCTCAAGGTCGCGGCGACCCGCGTCGAGGCGCATCACCGCCGGCAGCTGCCGAAGGACGATCTCTACGAAGATGCGATGGGCGTCGGCCTCGGGTCGCGCTGGACGGCGATCGACGCGGTCGGGCTTTACGTTCCGGGCGGCACCGCCAGCTATCCGAGCTCGGTGCTGATGAACGCGCTGCCGGCCAAGGTCGCCGGCGTGCCGCGCATCGTCATGGTCGTGCCGACAAGGGGCGGTGCGATCAACCCCGCCGTGCTGGCGGCGGCAAGGCTTGCCGGCGTCGAAGAGATCTATCGGATCGGCGGCGCCCAGGCGATTGCCGCGCTCGCCTACGGCACTGAGACGATCGCGCCGGTGGCGAAGATCATGGGACCCGGCAATGCCTATGTGGCGGCCGCCAAGCGGCAGGTCTTCGGCACGGTCGGCATCGACATGATCGCCGGCCCCTCCGAGGTGCTGGTGATCGCCGATGGCGACAACGATCCGGATTGGATCGCCGCCGATCTGCTGGCCCAGGCCGAGCACGATGCCGGCGCCCAGGCGATCCTGATTACCGATGACGCCGCCTTCGGCGCGGCGGTCGAACAGGCAGTCGAACGGCAGCTGAAGACGCTGCCGCGCGCCGAGACGGCGGCGGCGAGCTGGCGCGATTTCGGTGCCGTGATCCTGGTGCCGGACCTCGACACGGCGGTGCCGCTCGCCAACCGGATCGCCGCCGAGCATCTCGAGCTGGCCCTGGCAGATCCGGACTCGATGGTGCCGAAGATCCGCAATGCCGGCGCCATTTTCATCGGCCGGCACACGCCGGAGGTAATCGGCGACTATGTCGGCGGCTCCAACCACGTGCTGCCGACGGCGCGCTCGGCGCGCTTCTCCTCCGGTCTCGGCGTGCTCGATTATATGAAGCGGACCTCGATCCTCAGGCTCGGGCCCGAGCAGCTGCGCATTCTCGGCCCGGCGGCGATCGCGCTCGCCAAATCGGAAGGGCTGGAGGCCCATGCCCGCTCGGTTGCCATCCGCTTCAATCTTGAGGACGCCGGATGAGGGCCGACCGCAACCTGCGCCTCTGCGATGTCGTGCTGGACGAGACGATCGGCCGCTCGACGCCGGACGTCGAGCACGAGCGCGCGGTTGCGATCTTCGATCTCCTGGAAGAGAACCTGTTCGAGCCCGTCGGTCACCCGGGCGGTCCCTATCGGCTCAATCTGTCGCTGGTCGACTCGAAGCTCGTCTTTGCTATCTCGACCGACGGCGGCGATGCGGTTGCCACCCATATTCTGTCGCTCACCCCCTTTCGCCGCATCGTGAAGGACTATTTCCTGATCTGCGAAAGCTATTACGAGGCGATCCGCACCGCGACGCCGAGCCAGATCGAGGCGATCGACATGGGCCGCCGCGGCATCCACAACGAGGGCTCGCAGACGCTGATGGATCGGCTTTCCGGCAAGATCAGGCTGGATTTCGACACGGCGCGGCGCCTTTTCACCCTGGTCTGCGTGCTCTATTGGCGCGGCTGACGGAGGCGGAGATGAGCGGCATCGCCGAGCCAGGATCGAAGATGCCCCGCTCGATACTGTTCATGTGCGGCATGAACGCGATCCGCTCGCCGATCGCCGAGGCGCTCGCCAAAGCCGCTTTGCCGAAGGGAACCTATGTGGCTTCGGCCGGCGTGCGGCAGGGCGAGCGAGACCCCTTCGTCGATGTCGTTCTCGACGAGATCGGCCTCTCGATCGGCCGCCATCAGCCGCGCACGCTCGAAGAGCTCGAAGACGACTACTTCGACGTGATCGTGACGCTGGCGCCGGAGGCGCACCACAAGGCGCTGGAGCTGACCCGCTCCATGGCCATCGACGTCGTCTATTGGCCGACGCCGGATCCGACGGTGGCGACCGGCACCCGCGACCAGATCGTCGGCGCCTATCGCGCCGTCAGGGACCACCTCGCCGGCCTCATCGCCAGCCGGCTCGCCGGCCGCGAGAAGGTCGGCTGAAGGCCGGCGTCCTTCGCTTTTGCGTGAATGAAGGCGACAGCGGCAGCGCAGGGTAGAATTCAGGAAAAAACGGGCATCAAGGCGGGTTCACAAATCCATGGCGATTGTGTAGTTTCCGGCAAATTTTTCAAGGATGCGTGGCGCATCCGCTCTTGAACATGAGAAAGCATCATCCTTTATGGCGAAAGAAGAAGTCCTCGAATTTCCGGGCGTGGTCACCGAATTGCTTCCCAACGCGACCTTCCGCGTGAAGCTTGAGAACGACCATGAGATCATCGCCCACACGGCCGGCCGCATGCGCAAGAATCGCATCCGCGTTCTCGCCGGCGACAAGGTGCTGGTCGAGATGACCCCCTACGACCTGACCAAGGGCCGCATCACCTACCGCTTCAAGTAAGCGTTAGCGGCGGTAACCTCCGGGATTCGCGGCTCGTTTCCATGACAGTCACCCAAAAGCTGATATTGGCCTCCGGATCGCCGCGTCGCGTCGAACTCTTGGCGCAGGCCGGCATCGAGCCGGCGCGCCTGCTGCCGATGGACCTCGACGAGACGCCCAAGCGCGCCGAGCACCCCCGCTCGCTCGCCCGCCGGCTTTCCGCCGAGAAGGCGAAGGCGGCGCTGGCGGCGATCAAGGGAGAGCCGGGCTGGGACGGGAGCTACATTCTCGCGGCCGACACGGTCGTCTGCGTCGGCCGCCGCATCCTGCCGAAGCCGGAGCTCGTCAGTGAAGCGTCGAGTGCGCTGCACCTTCTTTCCGGCCGCAGCCATCGTGTCTATACCGGCATCTGCCTCGTTACGCCGGATCGGACGCTCCGCCAGAAGGTCGTCGACACCAAGGTGCGCTTCAAGCGCCTTTCGGGCCTTGACATCGAGACCTATCTCGCCTCCGGCCAATGGCGCGGCAAGGCCGGCGGCTACGGCATCCAGGGCATCGCCGGAAGTTTCGTCGTCAAGCTCGTCGGCTCCTACACCAATGTGGTAGGCTTGCCGCTCTACGAGACCGTCAGTCTCCTCATCGGCGAGGGGTACGACGTCCACGGTCGCTGGCTGGAAGGCTGAAGACAGGTGAGCGGCGAAGGCAAGAAGAAGAGTTCGAATGTCGAACCCCTGCGCCCGACTCGGCCCTGCCCGGAATGCGGCCGCCCGTCGGTGCGCGAGCACTATCCCTTCTGCTCTGAGCGCTGCCGCAACGTGGACCTCAACCGCTGGCTTTCCGGCTCCTACGCCATCCCTGTCGCCGACGACGAGTCGAAGGCCGACGACGACGAGGATCGCTGACAGCGCGGCGCAAGGCGCCGAAGCCTGCTCCGATCCTGCTGAATCCCTTCGCTTTTCACGGCTTTTCCACGCCCCGGGGATTTCCTTCGAAAAAGAGTCATTTGGTGCTGGACACCGCCGAACAAGATGCTATAACCCCGCTCGCTTCCGGGGCGAACCAAGCGCCCCGACGGTTTCGAAAGCGAAAGCCGCTGCCGAAGGCAGGATGCCCGGATAGCTCAGTTGGTAGAGCAGCGGATTGAAAATCCGCGTGTCGGTGGTTCGAATCCGCCTCCGGGCACCATTCAGTCCTCCCCAAAAAGCACAGTCTATCCCATCTCAGAATTGTCGCGACATTTCCGCGAGATAGCCGATATTTTCGTCGAGTGAACGGGCATTTTCTCTGGCTTTCGCGTCTCATTCTCTGCTTTTGGCCGCCCGGTCTCAGAAGGCCATTCCCGCCCGCCAAAATAATTTCTAATTTTGGCTGCCATTTTTCTTGCGACTGTTTCCCTTGTCCGGTCCGCGGCGTTCCTTCAGCCGTCTTGGCTGGCGACCTGGCGGACCGTGAAGGCGAGACGATGCAAAAGCCTGCGGCCCGCTTCCGACGCCGGAGGCGAGCCGCGATGTTCCGCTGGTGATGCTGCGATGTGATCGTCAGGCGCTTAACAAGGCATGCTGCTCCTGCCAGCTCATCGGCATGCCCAGAATGCGGGTGAGCTTGGCGATGGTGAGATCGGCGGCCTGCTGGCCCGTCAGGATTGCTTCGGTGATCCGGGGCGAGAGGAAGGCCATCGGCAAGACGCGGCTGATGTCGGGACCATGGACGCCCAGTCGCTTGGCCACTTCGGTGTGGGCTGCGCCCGAGCCATCGGTCAGCGCTTCGAGATAGAGATGCGCTTTGGCGATCAGGCCGATCAGCATCGGATCCTTAGCCATGCCGATTTCGGGTCCGCCGTCCGCAGGGCAAATGCCGCAGGCCGGTCCGGCAGCGGAAACAACCCAACCATCATCATCTGTGAGCGCGACACCCAGCCCCTGCGCTGGGCGACCATTTCGTTTTGGTTTGCATGCCCGCTCATAGCGGCATCGTGTCTACGGCGAGTGAACCACACAAATTGAGGAAGTCCCTCCTCCTGTGGGCCATCGACGAGTTTTGGTCCCCGATCGCAGTCCGCGTCAACCGGAGCGCCATGCACACGCGTCTGAAGGTCCAGGAAACGACAATCTCACCGGAGCCGCCGACGAGCTCGCGCGGATGCTGGCACTTCCCGACGCAAAAGAAGTCAGCGCTGAGCAGCTGTCCTACGCCGCAAGATGCGGGCAAAGGTCGATTCTGCAGAGCCCACGCAAGAGGAGCAAGCGGCATGACTATCCAGCACCGCCCCGTCGACATCGAGGCCGCCTCGAAACTTTGGAGGGATGATCTTTCCGCCTCGCAGATCGCAAATCGCTTCGGTGTCAGCCGAAACGTGATTGGATCGCATTTCGAAATCGCGCGTTTTTCCCGGAGAAACAACGATCTAGGAGTACGAGGCCCGAAAAGGCCGCATGCCCTCCAAGGAAGGTTGAAACGCGTAAGCTGTACACGCCGCACGAGGCAGAGCCAATCCCGGTCTCCAATTACGATGCGAAGCGTTTGCCATATGCCAAGCATCTAGTGGATTTGCTTCCCGGCGAATGCAAGTGGCCCCTCAACAACGGCGGGCCCTACCTTTTCTGCGCGGCCAAGACTGCCGGGAAATACTGCCAACAACATCAATCCAGATCCTTATCTACCTACCGCACCAAGAAGCAGAGGTGATCATGCTGGCGAATTGTTGCGCAGCGTCAACACTGACGAACGAGGGACAAGCATGAAGAGATCACGTTGGTATGCGATCAGGGTTGCACCATGTCATCAGCGGATGGCCGCAGCGGACGGCCGCCTGCCGGAAAGCCGGCGCATGGAGTCGATCATCGAGCGGAACTGCCGCAAGGATGGCGTCGACATCTTCATGCCGTCTTTCCACGCCGAGCTTAAGCACCATCGGACGAACAAGATCATCCAGAAGCGCTTATTGGCCGGACCGCCGAGAAAGGCGGTAGGAGAGCGCCCAAAATTCAGGTCGCGGTCTCCGGAACTTGTTTTGAACACAATCGGCACCTATACACCCGTGCATCGGCATTGCTATGAGCGCTGAAATGACTCGCCGCTCGCAGTTGCCGCATCGCTTTCGACTTTTGACCACGGATGTACTGGCACTGGTTTGGTAAGCGGTGATGAGGAAGGTCGGTGCGGTTTCGCCCCGGCCTTTTTTGTGTCTAGGAGATAAGCCCCGGCGTTTCGCGCGCTAGCTCTTAGCAGTCGACGCTACAACGAAGTCGATTGCAGTTCCAACCGTTGTAATGGCGTCAGCCGCTTCTTCTGGTATTTCGACATCAAACTCGTCCTCGATCATCATCACGATCTGAGCGAGTTCGAGAGAGTCAGCGCCGAGGTCCTCGACGATGGACGCATCATCCACAGCGAGGGCAGCATCTACGCCCAATTGCTCGATGATGATTTCCCTTACGCGGCCAGCAACTTCGGCTCTGGAGTTTCCCATCGGTGTCCTCTCTTGGTGTGAGGCGTCACGCGAAGGTAATCCTGAAATTTCCATCGTCTAGGCCTTCTTCGCGTTTCTACCAACTCATCGGACTCCCTCCCTGCCGTGAAGAGCGGGGCCTGTGTCACTCTTCCCACAGCATTTCCATGATCTCGTCGGGTGACTCTTGAACCTGGTGCGTCACGCAGGTCCCGCTGTTGGCGACGAAGGTAAGGGTGGTTCGCCGCTGTCCTTCTACCCGCTGGAAGTGCGTGACATTGTCCATGTTGATGAAGATAGGTCCATTGTTGTCGTGCAATTTGAGCCACATGAGTTTGTCCTCTTCGAGCGTAAAGCTTCCGTCGAAGTATAGCAGGGGCAACTAATGAACCCTATCTCGTCAATAAACTGAACGCTTTCGACGTATGATTGGGTCGTGCTCGTCAAGCGCGATGGCGAAGGATCGTGGTGCTTTGATCTTGTTTTGGCTAGGCCAGCTTCATAAGACGGTCGCTGTCCAAATCCAATTCAGAGGCCATCTTTTATGCAACTCGCCTATCTCGCCGTCTCCCTCATCATACTCGGTGGTGACGAAGGTCCTAAACCCAAGGACCAACAGGAGATCGCAATAAACGGCGCCTGGTCGAGGTAAGTTCCACCTTCATGTCGGCGTAGAGCAGCCCGGTAGCTCGCCAGCCTCGGTGCTGAACGAATGGGCAGCCAAGGGCTATCGGCTCGATCAGGTGGTCCGCAGATGACCTACGATTGGTTGCTGATGATCTTCGTCTTGCTTAATTGGTCGGCTTCACAAGCGAGATGACCCGCGGCTTTGACGGCGCGTCCAGCCATTCAATCCAAGTGTCTCGTTCCTCGATCGTGTCGAAGAACCGCCAGAGCTTGTACTCTTCTTCGGTAGTATCCAGCATCTCGCCAACGGTCACGAGCTCCAGGGGTAACGTCACCTCGTTCCCGTCGAACCGAACGAAATAGAGTCCTTCGGCAGCGAGACGGATCACTTGACCGGTGGAGTAACTCCCATCGGGAGCGTCGACCGTGAAGTACATGCCGGTCAAAGTCTCAGAAATTTTGCTGCTCATCGGTTTCGCATGCCAGTTCACGAAATGGGGAATCAGAGGTTCGCCCAAGCCGCTGGCAAACGCAAGAGATCACGATGACAGGAGCGCAGGCGATGGGACCGTAACGAGGATCCGACTGCCGTAGTCGGCGCGCTTGCCATGTGGCGCGAGCTGTATGGCTCGGCCATCATTTCCCTGCCTTGTTGCAGGTTGAAAGTGTCGCCTCCCCATCGGAAACGGTCAACGCAAACTTTGCACAACCCATCGTCAGCGACGGCCGTCTTCAGGCGGGCTGTTCATGGGCGGGTCGGCGGTTAATCCTCTCAAGGCGGTTGGTCAGAATGCGGGAGCATTATCTGGGTCGCGTCGCTATCGCATGGCGACGTTTGGGCGCGCTGCAGACGAGAATTGGCTCAAGTCCAACCCTCAACTGTGACACTCCGAGTCAAGCTGGGATCGAGGAACCGCCCACGCGCTCGGTACGATTTCGGAACACCTTGCAGATGCGCCGAGCTTTTGCCGCATCCAGGCATCTCAAGGCCAAGGCGCCAGGTTACGCCGCGAGAGCAATATTAACCGCGGGGCTGCAGCAGCGCCAGTGCAACGGTCGATGCGGCAAGGGCGGCGGTAAGGGTTAGGGGCCCAGTAGCGCCATAGTTGTCCACGACGTAGCCGCCGAACACCGCGCCGATACTGATGGCGACCTGGAAAGAGACGACCATCAGACTGCCCACTGCTTCAAGCGCGTCGGGTGCCCCGCGGGACAGATTGGTAGGCAGCACCACCGGCGCCATGCCGAAAGCGAAGCCCCAAAGCGTAGCGAAGCCGAAGGCGACGACGATATGCGCGCCCCAAAGCACCAAAGCGAGGGTGGCAAACGCCATTAACGCCGCGGTGACCATGAGGGCAGTGCGGAGATCAGCGTCAGCCATTCGGCCACCGGCAATATTGCCGATCACTGAGGCAATGCCAAACCCGAGCAGCGCGAGGGCAATCGGCCAGGTTTCAAGGAGCGTCACCTGTTCGAGGAAGGGCCGCACATAGACGGAGCCGGCAAAATGCCCCGTCATCAGTAAAAGGATAGCAAGCATTCCCAGTTGAACACCACGCCGCCGTGTCAGCCGCAAGACATCGGCAACGCTGTTGCTTGTGCTCGCAGGCAGCGTCGGCAGGCTAAGAACCTGCAACAGCAGGGCAAATGCGGCAAGCCCCGCTGTCATGGCCATGGCGCTGCGCCAGCCCAGCCAGTCGCTGATCAACGCGCCCATCGAGGGCGCAGCAATGGTGGCGAGCGAGACGCCGAGGGTGACGACCGCCATGCCCCGACCCGTCGCATTGGTGCCGACCAGCCTCGCCACGACGGCAACTGAAAGCGCCCAGAAACCGCTAAGCGCGATGCCCAATCCGGCCCGGCCCAACAGCAATAGCCAGAAATCGGTCGCCAGCGCCGCAAGAATATTGGAGCCGATCGCCAAGGCACTAAGACCGACCAGCACCGTCTTGCGGTTTAATCTGCCGATGAGAACATTGCTCAACAACGCCGTCACGGCGCCAACGGAAGCGGTGGCGGTGACGACCTGTCCTGCCGTTCCCTCACTAATGCCGAGATCGCTTGCCATTGGAGTCAGCAGACCTGCCGGCAGGAATTCGGCCGACACAAGGGCAAAGCTCGTAGCCGCCATCGAAAGGACCGCAAACCAGGTGGCCGCGCTCCAGGCGACCGGCTCAGCGGCATCAATGTCTATCAGCGCGCTGTCAAACTGTGATGTTGTATCCGTCATTGAAGCATCTCCGAGGGTTGGAGATCTTCTTAGACCAGTCTGGCGGGATCATATGTACCTTAAAATCCGAAATCTATGTCCGTTCGTCCGGATATGCTGCGGCGCACAACGCCCGGCGAGACGTTGGTGATGCGCTTGAACGCCCGAGCGAAGGATGCCTCGGATTCATAGCCTAAACGGGTTGCGACCTCGGCAACTGACATGCCGCTTTGCCCCAATAACTCGCGGGCGAGCTGCATTCGCAGACGAGCGAGATAACGTGCCGCACCTTCCCCTAAAATAGCGCTGAAGCGCTCGGCGAAGATCGAGCGTGATTGACCTGCCACACCGGCGAGGCTGTCGAGGGTCCAGTTATGGCCGGGGTCGCGGTGGATGGCGGCCAGTACGCGACCGATATGCGGGTCGCGGATGGCGGCGAGCCAGCCGGTGGTTGAGGCTCCGCTGCAATTTACCCAGCAGCGGATGAGCCGCGCGACGAGCAGGTCCGCCATACGCGATAAAACGGTTGCGCTGCCCATCTGTGGCTGTGCGGCCTCTGCTGTCATAGCCGCTAGCAGGGGACTAACAATAGGGTCATTGCCGGCCACGTCGCAGCCCTTGATGATTGACGGCATCAAAGCGATCAAGGGGTTAAGCGCACCGGCGCCCAAGGCCATGGAGCCGCAGAAAAGGGTGCTGGTCTCACCCGTTCCCTCCCGCACCACTTCGCAGACGTTGCTACCCACCTTGGTCACCTGGCAACTCTTGAGCGAGTCGTCGACGACACCGGGCGCGCTGGCCAGCCGGTGGGCGATGCCTTGCGGCAGCAGCACCAGATCACCATCGTGCAACTCCTGCCAGCCATGCGTTTCCGTATGGATCCAGCACGGCCCCTGGCTCACGAAGTGAAAACGAAGCGACGATTGTTGCGGAAAGGCGATGCTCCATGGATGTCGCAGCTCGCAACGGCCATAGTTGACGCCACTCAAGCGAAAGTCTCGTAGGACTTCGCTTAGCGCATCCATCGGGATATTTGGCGGCGAAGGGGATTGCGACGAACGGTCAAGCATTTGCCCAATTTAGATGCCGCCCGTCCGCAATGCAAGGTGGCCGTGGTTGAATTACAACCGGCATTGTGGCGACCGCTTCGCGCTCTATGCACCCAGCGGCTTCTTGATCGTGCACGCTTCATGTATTCAGCGAACCGAATTACCCGTTCGGAGTTGTCGAGTAGCCAACCCAGGTCCGGCCGCCTACTTGACGCTAAGTGTCGTCAAAGCGTCTCCACGAACCGGATAATGTCGTCGATCATGGGGGCGTCCCAAAGATCATTGTGACCGAAACCGTCGTAGATCAGCATTTGCTTGGGCTTGGGTGCGATTTCATATAGCGCCTCGCCCGAAGAGAGTGGAATGACAGCGTCACGCCGACCGTGGATGAACAGCTTCGGCTGCCTGACCTCTGCTATTCTCAGGTCGGAGCGGAACGGATCCTTGATAAGGAGTGCAACCGGGAAGTAGGGGTAAATCGTCTGAGCGAGCGATAGCACCGACAGGTAGCCAGAAACGAGAATGACGGCGATAGCCGGTCTGCGCCGCGCAGTATCGATGGCGACGCCGCTTCCCAGAGACTGGCCGAGCACAATGATCCGGCCTTCAGATCCTGCAGCAAGCCAGTCGAATGCGGCAACTCCGTCGGTGAGTAGGCCTACCTCGCTCGGTGTCCCGGTCGACCCGGGATAGCCGCGATAGGAAATTGCCAGCAGGCCGATGCCTCGTGAGGCCAGCGCTTGGGCGAGAAAGCTATAGTTGTCGATCCGGTCAGCGTTGCCAAGAAAGAATAGCACGGCCGGCTTGCGGGGTTTGCCCCGGCTATAGAGTCCGAAAAGCGTCTCTCCGTCGGGCGTCCTAATATAGACAGTCTCGCCCCAGCTTGCGTGCCCAGGCGCTTGTCGCGCACCGGGGTAGAGGAGGGCTCTCTGGGAGATGTACGTCACGCCGAGGAGGGACACATAGGCGATAGTCGCCACAGTCAACAACATCAACAGCAGTTTTGCGGTGCTCACGACAACGTCCACCGATGGCTCCGCTGCTCTCGCTGCCTCATCGCCCCAATCGGATAGGGGCGATGAGGCCGATGCCCTACGGCATCATACTGCGATAGCGTTCGCGCTCGCGCCGAACCTGCTCCAAAGTATACGGGTCGGCACTGTCGTCAAACCGCGTCCATCCTTCCCCCGCGTAAATGCTCCTGCGGGCGGCAGGGTCGACGCGATTGCGTTGCTGCAGGATGGCCTCTGCTTTCAGGGCAAGACTGTCATCGACCCTTGCGGTCACCAAGGTGCCGCCGCGGCGAACGCCCTCGGCATAGACATGGGCGTCTTCCTCATCGACGCCGGAATCCGTCAATGCACCGATCAACCCTCCGGCGGCGCCTCCAGCAACAGCCCCGGCTGCCGCCCCGGCCGCGGTAGACGCCAGCCATCCTGCCGCGACGACAGGGCCAACGCCGGGAATGGCCATCAAGCCAAGTCCCGTAAGCAGACCGACCACCCCGCCTCCTACGGCGCCGAGGCCGGCACCAGTTCCCGCGCCTTCGGCTGCGTCCGAGCCTTCGGTCGAGTAGCGGTCATCAGCATTGTTTGCAACGATGCTGATATCATCTGACGGCACGCCGGCGGCTTCGAGGTCGCTGACGGCGTCGCGGGCATCTTCGTAGTCGTCAAATAGCCCTGTTACGGTTCGCATTATCGTTCTCCTTTTGGTAAAGCACGTTTCGGGCGATTACTGCGCTGTGACGTTGCCCTGATAATCGAGGGCGACGGCCACTGATTTGCCGTCCTTCATGGCAGTTGCCTGCCACACACCTTTATCGTCGAGCTTCAAGCCATTGACGCCGGTGTACCCGGCTTGTTCGATCCGCTCCTTCGCCTGAGCTTCGGTAAAGCTGTTGGCGCCTTCAACCGGCGCCGCCGGGTTCTGCGTGTCGGGAGTCGCGATTGCCGGCGTATTGCCCTCCGAAGACGGAGTCGTTTGCGCAAACGCTGCCGTGGCCACAGCGCTCAGCAGCGCTGCCGCAGCAAAAGTCAGATTTTTCATGTGTTTACCTCTTCCGAAGACCTGAATTGATCCCCGCGCAAAGAACTCGTGGACCGGAGATTGGTTCCGGATTGCTCGTTCACAATCAGAGCACGGCCGTGAGCAGGTGCGGTTTTCAGGTGGGGTTGAGCGCCGTTCACGCGCCGTCGATCGTCAGCGTGAGGGTAGGCACGGGCCCAACATTAACTGTCCGAAAGCAGGAGTCTGATGGTTGTGTGGACTCTATGGTGCACTCAGCAGACAAAACGCGGTGACTAAGGAGGGAATTGCTGATGGCTGACGAGAGTAGCCCGGGACCAAGTGCTGCGGCTGTAGCGACGTCGACGCCTTTACTTCTGCCCATCGAGGAAGAACCGCACCATTTGGGAAGAGGCGTCCGGACCATGCGGGTCCGTATACGAACCAGCGGAATGGCCGCCGGACCAGGCATGGCCGGCACCCTCCACCAGCCAATATTCGACCGCCGGCCGTCCCGCGGCATCCACAACAGTGGTTCTTTGATAGGTCCGCCCGCCGGCGGATCGACCGGATTCTTTCCGGACGGCCCATCCGGAGCCTGTTGGCGTGGCTGCCGCGACGATCCGATCGGCGTTGGAGGGATGCACGGTCCGATCCGCACTCCCTTGGAAGACAATCGTCCGGAGCCGGTGTCCATTGGCGAGCCGCTTCGGATGGGATGCAAGCCCGCCATTGCCGCGCATCGCGGAGAAAGCTGAGACGACGTCGTTGGCCGACCCGTAGGTTAGGCCGGAATGGATCCCCGCGGCGGAATAGAGATCGGGATAGGTCTCGCCCATAACCGCCGCCATTGCTCCACCTGCCGAAAGGCCTGCCACGAAGATGCGGCTGCGATCGAGGCCGAATTCGGCCATGATCTCCTTGGTGATGCCGGCAATGATCGAGGGTTCGCCCTCGTCGCGCATCTGGTCGGCGGGCCGGAACCAGTTCCAGCAGAACGATGCGTTGTCAGCCCCGCTTTGGCGGGGATAGGCGACCATCAGGCCGTGCGTCTCGGCGACTGCATTCATGCCGGTTCCTGCAGCAAAGTCTTCGGGATCCTGTTTGCAGCCATGAAGCATGATGACAAGGCCGCGCGGCCGATCGGATGCGGATGCGGGAATGTAGAGCCTGTAGCTTCGCGAGCCCGCGGGGCAGGTGAAGGATCGCGCCAGGAACTGTGCCCCGTCCGGCACAACTGCCGGAGGCCCCCGTTTTGCCAGTCCGGGCAGGCTCACGTCATGTAGCGATCCGAAAACGCCGGACGCCAACCGCCCCTCGCGCAATATCCGTACCGTTTCTCCCAAGGAATTCCGCAACCTTCGCGACGCGGTGCCATCGCCAGCGCTTTTGGCGGACTCTTCCACCGCAGGCTTTGCCGATGGCTCGATGACCTCCGCATCCGGATCGATCGGAAAGGGGGTGGAACGCCGATTTGGCGGCGGTGGTGTGATGTCCGGTGTCGAGGCGCGAGTATCTAAGGCCGATTGACCGGCCAGCGCATTCTGGATCACGCGTGTCGCCTCGGCGAGCTTCAGGGCGCGCGTGGACCGTACCGCACGGAGCATGGCCGTGGCAAAATCTTCATTCATCGAGGTGTCCTTGTTGGTCACGCCGCTGCTCTATCGGATGCGATCGGCCAGCGCTGATTTGAGCTCGGTGCTGGCCTGCAGTGCGCCGAGCACGGTGATGGATTCAATTGTTGCCAAAGCAAGTTCCGGCGTGACGTCGCGTGCGAAGCGGGCAAGTCCGACGACCTTGATGTGAAGCCTTTCGCCGGCCGCCTTGAGCGCTTCCAGATCGGCTCTGCTGTAGTCGCGCAGCCCCAGCTCGAGCGTGTGCCGAACGATCGACTGCTTGACCGCCTCGGCTTCGGCCGCGAGCTGGTTGCGGATCGCTGTTCGGATGAAGTCGGTGCGATTGGAATAGAATCCTTCCTGCACGAGAAGGTCGATGCGGCCGAGATCGACGTAACCGAGATTGATGGTGATCTTCTCCGATTCGCCGCCCTTGTCGCGCAACTTGTGTACATTGTCTTTCATGGAATCCTCCACCATCCACCTGGATGGTATATGGATGTTTCATTGAGGGGTTGCAAGAGCCATGTCTTTGTTAGCGATGTAATTGCACGTCGATCAGCCTCGAAGACTCCTCACGCTCCCATTCGGCCTTCGCCGCTCCAGGACACTTGCGAGCGACTTGCCGCGCGTTGAGATGAACTCGCCGGCTGAACAACCCGGCAAACTACGATCGCCAATCCACGCCGCCTGGAGGTCCCATCAAGCGTGGTGCACGGGGCCTCCAAAGCACACCCTGAATCCGGGCAGCTCTGGAGTTTCGTTCGCACGGAACGCCGCAGTCATGGAAGGTACGTCGATGATCAGAGTTGACCCTCTGCTGATCTTGTGGATCACGGCATCGCTGGCGTTTGCCTCCCCCTGCTGACGCGGCGGCGATGAGGTACAGCATCCTGTGCTTTGTTCGGACGGGGGGTGTCGGGCGGGGTTTTCGACGATGCCCTGGCCATTCCTGCATAAGCGCGCGAGCGGCCGAACCGCGCCTCTTCCGGTCGGCTAAACCTCGTCGCGCGGGATATTCCCGTACATGGAGATCCTCCACCCGAGCGTGATAAACCATCCCGGCCGGATGCCGAGGCGTGCCTCTGCTGTCGAAGGGTGCGGTTAAATCTAGCGTGGGGCAGCACGATCATGGCTGCGGTATATGTGGCGAGTATCTGGCGCGATGACGAGCGACGGGCAGGAGCTGTTGTCCGACGAACTCTCCAAGTTCCTGCCGGGGCTTGCCCAACTTCCCGAAGGCTGATGTCGAGGGACGTTTGGACCGCCGCCCTGGAGCGCCACCGTGAAGCGGTCGGACGCCGCGATACGAACTGACTGTACGGGGAGGAAGTGGGCGCGACGCATATCGTCAGTTTTTATATTCCTATGCTCTCAGGAGCCAGACGCGCCTTGAAGCCCTACGATGTCGTCGTCGAAAGTCATCGATTGCGTGCTCGTCTTCGAGCGTCCTTTGGATCGTCTTGCACCTGGCGCCGAGAGCGCCGACGCCGCCAGAAACAGGCGACGTTGCTGATCGTCTACTTCGGGCGAGAAGAGTTGCAGATCAAACTGATCTGACATTTTCGGCTTTCGACTTCCCGGTCTTACGGTCTTGGCCCAGTTCGTAGCTGACCTTCTCTCCGTCTCGTAGTGGTCCGGAGCCCTGCACCGCCGACACATGGACGAATACATCTGCCCCGCCATTGTCGGGCGTGATGAAGCCAAAACCCTTGTCCTGGTTGAAAAACTTAACGGTACCAGTCGCCATCTTTATCCTCGTCAACGAAGCGGCTTACGTGCTGCCGGCGAAGCTTATTCATCGCTGCGCTCGCATGCAACCTTTCCTCCGTGTGATAGCGCACCAGACAGAAGCCTGGGCTTGGCTGCTCGAATGACTCTCCAGTCTTTGTGACAATGGTCGAAGGTGAAGACTAGCTACATGCATACGAACGTTTGAATGCCCATTTCCAACGGCCTAATCGGCCGCAAACGCCGGCGTCCATCGCGATCGTCCTTGCTCTCTGCAACAACATCCGCATCAACGCGCTGGCGCCTGCGGTCGTTGAAGTCCCCGTCTCCCGCCGCCGTCGATTCGATCCCTTCAAGGCGAGCACTTGAAACTCGTCTGTTTTGATGCGCTCGAAG
This sequence comes from Sinorhizobium fredii, assembly GCF_002944405.1. Lineage (NCBI taxonomy): Bacteria > Pseudomonadati > Pseudomonadota > Alphaproteobacteria > Hyphomicrobiales > Rhizobiaceae > Ensifer > Ensifer fredii. Next base: position 611,198 of record NZ_CP024307.1, read on the forward strand.
ACTCCTCAGGCCATCTCGAGGTGCGAGTCTTTCGCCCCTTGCGCGATTACCGGCGCGGGAGACTCCTTTTGCAGGTGGGAAGCGTTAAGTCGGCGCGCCACGATATCGTGGTTGAGCCACCGGACAGGACCGGCGGGATCTGAAGATGCACCAAAAATAAGCTGCCCCGTCGCCTCCACCACGAGGGCACTCAGGAGGTCGCTGATCATCGCCTTGCTGTCCCGATGCATCTGTGTGATCTCGTTGGACGTGCCGATGGTCAGATCGGACTGTGCTTGGCTGTTCGCCATTGGCCACGCCGAGAAGTCGTAAAACGGACGCATGACCTCGTTGGCCTGCATATCGGTAATCTTCTGGAAAACATCCTTCATCGTGAAGCCGTCTGCCAGAAGCTGCTGGCATGCCTGCCATTGGTCCTCTGCCCACTGGCCACCGTTCTCTTTCCTCAAGGCGAGCAGCAGCGGTATCAGGGGAAGCTCGATACCCGTAAATACGTCTGACGAATTGGTCCGTATTTCGGGACAGTTATAGACGGTTGCCTTGACGCCCGCTGCCCAGGCATCCTCCGCGATGCATTCGAGCCGCATCTTGGCGTAACCTTGCGTGTAGTTGGTGTAGGTCTGCCAACGGTAGCTGCCGTCTATCAGGATTGCCGTTCCATGATACCCGTAGGCCGTATAGCGGACCTGACCGCCCGATGCCTCTACGCGCTCCCGGATCCCCGTGCTGAAGTCGATAAGATGTCGAAAGGTGATTGCGGAGACTTCGTCGAAATTCTGCAGGATGAGCTTGCCCATGTCGCTGTCGAGGAGGGCTTGCGATGACATGTGGCGGGGACCAACACCCTTGTAGATTCGATTGGCAACGACCAGGAATACCTTCGCTTTCGGGATACCTCCGGCCATTGTATGGGCGAAAAAAACATTGCGGCCGTCGGCAATCATTCCATCGAGAACGGCCATGACCTGTGAAAGCGAATTCGTGAACCGCGAGGTGGCGATGTCTTGACACAGCTCAATGTAGTCCCAGTCGAGCCTGTCATGCTGCCAGCTCTCCAGCGTCATCGTCGCGAGGAGATCCGTCGGAGTGGGGCCGCCTGCCGGAGCGTCGAGATCGAAGCCAGCCATTAGAGGTATGTTGATAATCCTGCCGCCCAATCGGCCTTCGGCGGCAGAAAGTTCCTCGGCGTTTAGAGGCCGCAGTGCGTTGTTCTCGTCGCGCCGCCCAACCGTAATTCCTACGATCTCCATTCCAGCCCGCCGAGCTTCGTTGACCAAGCCAGTCGCGTATCCGCGACCGAAGAGTTCGCCGAAGAGGACGAAAACATCACCTTTACGGAAGACGCTGTTTTCGGCAATGCCATTCAAGGCGATCGGGTTTTCCATGCTGTCAGCTCTTTGGTCCGTTGGTCGTCGAGCGATGGCTCAGACGAGCTTCAACAGTTACATGACCGCGCTGACCCGTAATAGGAAGTCATTTTAAGTGACCGTTCATTTCAAAACGTGAAGTCCAGTAAGGACTACTCGTCATTCGAACTATAAAAAGAAGGTAAATGTCGGGGCTGGTGGCGCGATCTGTCCTTGGCGAAGTCGCTTATCGGCGCAAAGCTGCCTCAATCGAACAGCCGAAATGTGCGGATGAGGGCGCGGGCGATGGCGATGGCCACATGCGACTTGCCCGTTGCCGGGCCGCCGACGAGGACCATGTTGTGCTGTTCGGCCAGGAAGTTGCCGGTGGCGAGTTCGCGGATCAGCTCTTCGTTGACCGGCGCGCTGTCGAAGTCGAAGTCATCGTTCTCTTTGGCGAGCGGCAGCTTGGCGATGGTGAGCTGGTAGCGGATGGAGCGCGCCTGCGAAGGTGTTTGCTTCCGCCAGCCTTCCAATGCCGTCGACGCAACGGCCAGAGCTGGATCGGGAAACTTGGACAGGGGTTATAAGTGGAATTTCTGCCTGAACACGGCATAGAAGCCGGGAACAGGAGTCTTCTAACTGACGCGATTATTCTTCGATCAGACGCTTCTCTCCCGGGGGGAGCCCCTGCTCGATCAACCTGTCGAGGTAGTCGCAGTAAGGACTGCCTTCATAGAATGGGTGGGCCGCCTCTCGGACGTATTCCGCATTCAGGTTTGGAAACTTCTTCAAAGGATCAGAGATCCAGATCCTCACTTCATCGGTATTGCCCGCCCTGAGGCCGAGCAACGCTGCTCCGATGAATGGATAATAGGTTGTGCGTTCGAAGGACGCGCCTTCCCGTAGATGCACCCGGGCCGTTGAGAGGTCATCGGGCTCGCCTCTCAGCATCAAGCCAATACCGAGCAGTGTCTTGAACGAAAATATAGACGGATCGTGAGGACTAAGAACGGCTCGAATCGTCGTATCGGCGTTCCTGAGCCGCACGGCCGCCATTCCATGTGCGAAGTGAAGAAATGCGTAGTCGGGATTTAACGCAAGGCCCTGTTCAGCGACAGGCATGGCCTCAGCCGCTCGCCCGTATGTGGCCAAGCCCCCTGCTTAAAGCGATATCTCAGTGTCTCGCGGACACGCCGCATCTCCAATCTCTCCGCTGGCATCCCGTTCCTTCGCTCATGACAGCCGAAGGACGAAACTTCACACCAGCAGGGGACCCACTTCAGAGCCCTCCAATTGGGAGCGCATCATCTCGGAATCAGGGGGCGACTATTATTCGGAATGAGAGGCCCGAATGATTTCGGAATCAGGGGGCGGATTGCCTCGGAATTTGCACGGAAGGAGATGTCGTAGGAAGACATCGTCAGGCCACGTCATGTGTGGTAATGATCTTTCTTATACTTGCTCTGGCCACCTGGCGGACGAATTTTGTGCGCCAAAGTTGCTGACAGTCTGTCGGGAAACGCCAACGTGTCGACCGAGTCCGGCGGTTGAACCCATCCTCTCGGTTCGGCGCTGATGGAGAGCACCTTGAAGGTCCTGTGGGAGGATGGCGAACGCGTGCTGTGCCGCGGACGGCGTCGGGGTGCCGGCGGCCAGTGGGACGCTGTGCTGACCGTATTTCCCGCCAGCGAGCACCCGACGCCCTCAAGTCTCGATCGCCTCGCCCACGAATATGAACTGAAGGAAGAACTGGAAGGTACATGGGCCGTGCGGCCCCTGGAGTTCGTGCGCGAAGGCGGCCGGACCATGCTGGTCCTCGAGGATCCCGGCGGCGAGCCGCTCGCGCGGCTGCTCGACGGCCCGATGAAGGTCGGAGATTTCTTACGAATCGCCATCGCCATCGCCTCGACCCTATGCAAGGTCCACCAGCGCGGTCTCGTCCACAAGGACGTCAACCCGGCCAACATTCTAGTGAGTGGCGGGAGTGAAGAGGTGCGGCTGATCGGCTTTGGCATTGCCTCGCGCCTCTCTTGCGAACGGCAGACACCCGACCCGCCCGAGACCATCACCGGGACGCTCGCCTACATGGCACCGGAACAGACCGGCCGCATGAACCAATCGGTCGACTCTCGTAGCGATCTCTACGCGCTCGGGATCACCTTTTACCAAATGCTCACGGGTGTACTGCCGTTTGCGGCGGCCGATCCGATGGAGTGGGTGCACTGCCACCTCGCCAGGAAGCCTTTGCCACCCACAGAGCGACTGAAGGGCGTGCCCGGCGTCATCTCAGCGATCATCATGAAGCTGCTCGCGAAGACGGCCGAGCAGCGCTACCAGACTGCCGCCGGTCTGGGCCGCGACTTGCGGCGCTGCCTCACTGCGTGGGAGGTTCTGGGCCGCATCGATGCCTTCCCGCTCGGCGAAGACGACACGCCGGACCGGTTCCTGATCCCGGAGAAGCTGTATGGACGCGAGCGCGAAATCAAAGCCCTGCTCGCGGCCTTCGACCGCATCGTCCAGGGTGGCGGCCCGGAGCTGGTGCTGGTGTCCGGCTACTCCGGTATCGGCAAGTCCACCGTCGTCGGCGAGCTGCGGAAGGTGCTAGTGCCGTCGCGCGGGCTGTTCGCCTCGGGCAAGTTCGACCAATACAACCGCGACATCCCATATGCCAGCTTGGCGCAGGCCTTGCAGGGGCTGATCCGCCCGCTGCTTGGCAAGAGTGAGGCCGAGCTGGCGCCCTGGCGCGAAGCCTTTGGCGAGGCGCTTGGCCGAAACGGCCAGCTCATGGTGACACTCATCCCTGAGCTCGAACTCCTCACTGGCCCGCAGCCGCCGCTACCGGAGCTGCCGCCGCAGGACGCGCAGCGCCGCTTCCAGATGGTGTTCCGCCGCCTGCTCGGCGTGTTCGCGCAGCCGGAGCATCCGCTGGCGCTGTTCCTCGATGACCTGCAGTGGCTTGATGCTGCGACGCTCGACCTGGTTGAGCACTTGGTGACCCAGCCGGAGCTGCGCCACTTGCTGCTTATCGGCGCTTACCGGGACAACGAGGTCACGCCAGCGCACCCGCTGATGCGGCGGCTGGCGACGATCCGCAGCTTGGGCGTGCCGGCGCAGGAGATTGTGCTGGCGCCGCTGCGGCTTGAGGATCTCGACCGGCTCATTGCCGATGCGCTGCACTGCGCGCCAGCCTGTGCCGCGCCTCTGGCCCGGCTGGTGTTCGAAAAAACCATCGGCAATCCCTTCTTTGTCATCCAGTTCCTCACAGCACTCGCCGAGGAAGGACTAGTCGCTTTCGACCATGGACAGGCATGCTGGTCCTGGGATCTCGAGCGCATTCACGCCAGGGGTTACACAGACAATGTAGTGGACCTTTTGCTGAGCAAGTTGCGCCGCCTCCCCGAAACGACCCAGGATGCCCTGCAGCAGTTGGCCTGTCTGGGCAACGTTGGCGAGATCGCCACCCTCAAACTGGTCCAGCGGGAGAGCGAGGCTGCGCTGGACGCAGCACTATCGGAGGCGGAGCGAGCCGGGTTGGTATGCCGGAGGGATGGGGCCTATTACTTCCTGCACGACCGCGTCGAGGAGGCAGCTTATACGCTTATCCCTGAAGGCGAGCGGGCCGCTGCACACCTCACCATCGGCCAGCGGCTGGTCGCGCACACGCCGCCGGAGGAGGTCGAGGAGAGTGTCTTCGACATCGTCGGCCAACTCAACCGGGGCATCGCGCTGATCGCCTCGGGCGAGGAGCGGGAGTGGGTTGCCGAACTGAACTTGATCGCTGGCCGGCGCGCCAAAGCCTCGACTGCCTACGCTTCGGCGCTGACCTATCTCACTGCCGGCCGGTCCCTATTGCCGGAGGACTGCTGGGAGCGCCGGTACGAGCTCGCTTTCGCGCTGGAGCTGCACATGGCCGAGTGCGAGTTCCTCACCGGCGCGCTGGGGGAAGCGGAGGCGCGCCTCGCCGAACTGGCAAGCCGCGCCGTCAGCATGCCCGACTTGGCCACCGTAACCCGGCTGCGGGTGGACCTCTTCATGACTCTCGGCCGAAGCGACCGCGCCATCATTGTCGGCCTCGACTACCTGCGCCGCGTCGGCGTCGCTTGGTCGGCGCATCCGACGAAGCACGACGTCCGGCAGGAATACGCGCGGATGTGGCGGCAGCTCGGCGACCGTCCGATCGACGCACTGCTCGACCTGCCCCGGATGACCGATCCGGTCGCGTGCGCGACAATGGACGTGCTTACCTCGCTCGTGTCCCCGGCCTTGTTCACCGACGAGAACCTGCGGTGCCTCGTCATCGGCCGCATGGGAAATCTCAGCCTTGAGCACGGTAACAGCGACGCTTCGTGTTACGCCTACACCGCGGTGGGCAACGTACTGGGACTGTTTTTCGGCGACTACAAGGCGGGGTTCCGCTTAGGCGAGCTGGGGCTTGATATGGTGGAGCAAAATGGCGCGGACCGCCTCAAGGCCCGCGTTTACCTGGCCTTCGGGAACCTTGCGAAGCCTCCGATGCGGCACTTCCCAAGGGGCCGTCCAATCGCACGGCACGCCTTCGACACGGCGCTCCAGGCCGGTGACCTGACCTACGCGGCCTTTAGCTGCAACAACGTGCTCACCCAACTTCTCGCCAGCGGCAATCCGCTCGCCGAAGTGCAGCGCGAGGCCGAAGCCGGGCTCGACTTTGCGCGGCAAGCGAAGTTCGGTCTCGTCGTCGATCTCATCACCGCGCAGGTCGGGCTTGTCCGGGCTCTCCGCGGCCAAACCGCTATCTTCGGCTCCTTCAACAATACCGGGTTCGATGAGACCCGGTTCGAACAACATCTGGAGGAGGATCCGCGCCTGTCGATCGCAGCCTGCTTGTACTGGATCCGCAAGCTGCAGGCCCGTGTCTTCGCCCACGACCACGCCGCAGCGGTCGCGGCGGCGGCGAAAGCAGAACGCCTTCTTTGGATCTCGCCAGCCATCTTCGAGCGGGCGGAATACCATCTCTACGCTGCGCTGGCACGGGCCGCGTTCTGCGACGCGGCCCCCGCTGCGGAGCGAGCCCGCCACCTCAAGGCCTTGGCAGCCCACCACCGCCGGCTCCAGGAGTGGGCCGAGAACTGCCCGGACAATTTCGCGAGCCGCGCCGCGCTGCTCGGCGCGGAGATCGCCCGCCTCAAAGGGCAGTGGCTCGAGGCTGAGCGTCTCTACGAGCAGGCCATCCGATCTGCCCGCGACAACGGCTTGATCCACAATGAGGCGCTCGCCCCCGAACTGGCAGCGCGCTTCTACGCGGCGCGCGGCTTCGAAACCAATACCCATGCCCATCTGCGAAACGCGCGGCACTGCTACCTGCGTTGGGGAGCTGATGGCAAGGTGCAGCAGCTCGATGCATTGTATCCCTACCTGCGAGAGGATGAGCCAGCACCCGGGCCGAAGAGGACGATCGGAGTGCCGATCGAACAACTTGACCTCGCCACGGTGATTAAAGTGTCGCAAGCCATCTCGGGCGAGATAGTCGTTGAAAAGCTGATGGACACGGTCTTGCGCACCGCCATTGAGCAGGCGGGGGCCGAGCGCGGCCTATTGATTGTATCGCGTGGCGGTGAGTCACGGATCACGGCGGAAGCCACGACCGGCGGCGACACGGTCGTGGTACAGCTGCGCGACGAGTTCGTGACCGCGATGATGCTGCCGGAATCGGTCCTTCATTATGTCTTGCGCACAAACGAGAGCGTGGTTCTTGGCGACGCAACAGCTCAAAACCCATTTTCCGCCGACCCCTACATTTGTCAGCACCATGCTCGTTCCATTCTCTGCCTGCCGTTGCTTAATCAGGGTGAGCTGACCGGAGTGCTTTATCTTGAGAATAACCTCGCCCCTCGGGTCTTCGCGCCAGCGCGAATCGCAGTGCTTAAGCTGCTCGCCTCTCAGGCAGCGATCTCATTGCAGAATACCCGGTTGTACCGCGATCTCGCAGAACGCGAAGCCAAGATCCGCCGCCTCGTCAAGGCCAATATCATCGGGATCGTCATCTGGGATATGGAAGCTCGCATTCTGGAGGCAAACGATGCGTTTCTCCGCATGGTCGGATACGACCAAGAGGATCTTGCCTCTGGTCAGCTATGCTTGACGGACCTGACCCCGGGCGAATGGCGCGACCGCGACGCACGGACCGCTGAAGAGCTGAAGGCGACCGGGGCAGTTCACCCGTTCGAGAAGGAGTACTTTCGCAAAGATGGCAGCCGTTTGCCCGTGCTGGTCGGCAGTGCGCTGTTCGAAGACAGCAGGAAAGAAGGTGTCTCTTTTGTCCTCGATTTGACCGAGCGCCGGTGGGCGGCAGAGGCGTTACGCGAAAGCGAGGGGGCCTTGCGAGAGGCACAAGGGCAACTGTCCCACGCAAACCGGGTCGCCACCATGGGGCAGCTCACAGCCTCCATCGCCCATGAAGTCAACCAGCCGATCGCAGCGTCGGTCACCAACGCCCAGGCGGCTTTGCGCTGGCTGGGTACCAATCCGCCAAATTTGGAGGAAGTGCGTGAGGCGCTCGACCGGATCGTCGATAACGCCAAACGAGCGGGCGACGTCATTGGCCGGATCCGGGGTTTGGTTAAAAAGGAACCGCCTCGCAAGGAGCAGTTCGACCTCAATGAAGCCATTCGCCACGTGATTGCCTTGACCCGCAGCGAAGTGCTCCGGCAAGGCGTCTCGCTGCAGACCGAGTTTGCGACGAGCCTTCCGTCCGTGGAAGGAGATCGCGTCCAGCTGCAACAGGTGATCCTCAATCTGATCATGAACGCCATCGAGGCGATGAGCGGCATTAGTGAGGGGGAGCGCGAGTTGCTGATCAGCACCGAGACAGAGGCCTCAGGAGGCGTGGATGTCAGGGTACAGGACTCGGGCCCGGGACTGGACCCGCAGAGTATAGACCGCCTCTTCGAGGCCTTCTACACAACCAAACCCAGCGGCATGGGCATGGGCCTGGCGATCTGCCGTTCGATCGTCGAGGCTCACGGCGGCCGGCTGTGGGTCTCCGCGAATGAACCTCGCGGGGCGGTGTTTCAGTTCACTCTGCCTCCCGAACGGGACGACACCGCTCGCGCAGAGCGTACCGACCAAATGGCAGTGTTGGGAAACTGATGGGACGAACGGCTGGCTGAAACTCGCGCAGCCAGTGCAAGTCTTGCGAAAGAGTGAAGGCCGTCGGCCCCTCTCCACCGCGAGACGACCGAGGCGTGGCCGGGTTGAATTCCCCTCCATGACCCGGTCATCGGGGCCAAAGGGGGCTGGATCAAGATAGCCAAGAGGAGGAGACCATGGATATCCGCAAAGTCGCCGTGCTCGGTGCTCTCGCGCTTGCTACCGTCTCGTGTTTCTATGTTCCGGCCAAGGCCGAGGACGTGACGATCTCCGTCTGGTCGCACGATAACGATCGGCCGGCGTCGAACCTAATCTCCGACTACAACAAGCTTAATACGGGCATCAAGATCGAGTACCGGGAGGTCCCGTTTGACGATCTGGTGAGCGAGGCCTTACGCGCCTATGCCACGGGCCAAGCTCCGGATATTATCGCGGTCGATAATCCTGAACATGTCCTGTTCGCGTCGCGCGGCGCCTTTTTGGATCTGACCGACATGATCGCGAAATCGACGGTAATCAAGCCGGAAAACTACTTCCCAGGCCCGCTCGCCTCCACGATGTGGGAAGGCAGGCATTACGGCGTTCCAAAGGCGACGAACACGATCGCGCTATATTACAATAAGGACATGTTCAAGGCGAAGGGCCTTGATCCTGACAAGCCGCCGCAAACCTGGGCTGAATTGGTGGACGCGGCACGAAAGCTGACCGACCTGGCAGCCAACGTGTACGGCATAACTTTTTCGGCCAAGGCGAGCGAGGAGGGCACCTTCCAATTCCTGCCGTGGGCACAGATGGCCGGTGCCAGTTACGAAATCATCAACACCGATGGCGCGGTCAGGGCGCTCGATACCTGGAAAACGATCCTCGACGAGAGGCTTGCTTCTCCGGATACGCTGACGCGCAGCCAGTGGGATTCGACCGGGACGTTCAATTCCGGAAACGCGGCCATGGCGATTTCCGGTCCCTGGGAGCTCGACCGAATGGTTGCCGAAGCGAAGTTCGATTGGGGCGTGACGTTGCTGCCGGTACCGGAAGACGGTGCCGAACGCTCCTCCTCCATGGGGGACTTCAATTGGGCGATCTTCGCCAGCACGAAGCACCCTGAAGAGGCCTTCGGGGTGCTTGAGTATTTGATCTCCCAGGATGACCGCATGTTCAGAGACTTCGGCCTGCTCCCGGCCCGCACCGATATCGCAATTCGCGAGACCGGCCAGCCGCGCAAGGATGCCGCGCTCAAGGTTTTTCTCGAACAGCTCAAGTACGCCAAGCCTCGGGGCCCGCACCCTGAATGGCCGAAGATCTCCAAGGCAATCCAAGATGCGATCCAGGCGGCGCTAACCGGACAGATGTCTTCCAGGGAAGCGCTCGACCAAGCGGCCAAAAAGATAAAGGCCGTGCTCGGCTGAAAGGAGGGGTGCCTATCGGATGTGGAGGCGCTCATGAAGAAAATCCTGTCCAGCATCATCGATGGTAAGGGCTTCGACATTGCGCTCGTTGCACTGCCGCTCACTTTCTTGCTCACTCTTTCCGGCATACCGCTCGTCTACAACGTTCTGATGAGTTTCCAACAGTGGATCTGTTCAGCCTTGGAACCTTCGGACGACCCTTTGTCGGCTTCACACGGAGCTCTTCGCGCAGCTGGAAACCAGCCCAATTCTCCTTAACACGGCACTCTTCGTCAGCGCCTCGATTGCCGGCCAATTCGTCATAGGCTTCGGGCTGGCACTTTTCTTTTGGATGAATTTTCCGGGCGCGTCCTGGCTTCGCGGTCTCTTTCTCGTCTCCTGGGTGATGCCCGGCCTAGTGGTTGGTGCGATCTGGAGCTGGATTCTCTCGAGCGATTTTGGAGTCCTCAACTTCTTCTTGAGGGAAATCGGTGTGACCGACGGCAATATCTTCTGGCGCTCCGATCCGCACTGTTCGCTCTGGGCGGTGATTATCGCCAATATCTGGCTTGGTACCTCGTTCAACATGATCCTGCTTTCGGTCGGGCTTTCGGGCATACCGAAGGATCTCTATGAGGCGGCGGAGCTCGATGGAGCCAACGCGCTGCAACGCTTCTGGACGATTACCTTGCCGATGATGCGCACGACGATCGGCGCTGTCATCGCGCTCGGCCTGATCTTCACGCTGCAGCAGTTCGATTTTTTCGCAGCGATCACCTCCGGTGGACCGAACAATTCGTCCAAAGTCACGCAATACTGGGTTGGGAATTGTCGTTCCGACAGTACGATTTCGCCAAGGGAGCGACGCTCTCCGTGATCATGATCGTCTTCGTGATGTTCGCCTCAATCGTCTACGTCCGCTCCACACGTCACGAGGTGCGGGGGTGACCGATACCTTCCGCGAAAAGTTGATGCTGGCCGTGGCGCTGGTGCTCGCCGCCATCTATCTATTCCCGCTCTACTTGATGTACATCACGGCGCTAAAGTCCGGCTCGGCTATGTTTGCCAACCCTCCGGATTTTTGGCCGACCGACCCACAGTGGCAGATCTACGGCCAAGTCTGGCACAGCCGCAACATGAGGCGTTACATCTGGAACTCGCTGGTCATTGCTTTCGGTGCCGTAGCCGTCATCTCAGTTCTCGGTGTCGGCTGCGCCTATGTGCTGGCCCGCTACCGCAATGTCTGGGTGGATGTCGGGCTCTTCCTCATCCTCATGCTGCAGGTCCTGCCGTCATCACTGATGATCACACCAATCTTTGTTGGCTTTTCACAGATTGGGCTGCTCGACTACCCACGCCTGGCGGTCATCCTCGCGATCGTCGCCAAGAGTATGCCCTTCTTCATAGTGCTGGTGCGCGCAACATTCATGAGCGTTCCGCAGGAGTTGGAGGGAGCGGCCCTCGTCGATGGCAGTTCCCGCGTCGGCGCCTTTTTTCGAATCGTCCTGCCGCTCGCTCGCAACGGCATCCTCGTCGGCGCCATCCTGATCTTCATGCAGGCTTTCGGCGAGTTCGTCTATTCGAAGTCGATGATCCAGAGAATTGAGCTGCAACCGGCCAGCGTCGGGCTCAATAGCTTCATGGGGCCGAACACCAACGAATGGAACAGCATTATGGCCTATGCGGCCATCTATGTGACTCCCATGCTCGCTGCCTCCGTTCTCTTGCAGCGCGGCATCGTCTCCGGCCTCACCGCGGGAGCCCTGAAATGATCCACCCCACCTCAGTCCACCGTGGCGAGCTTGACTTGCACTCCGGCAGATCCAAGCCGGACCGACATAGGCGCTGGTGCGTAGGGTGTTGAACACAAACCCAAGGATGCGATTGCGTCTATGCGTGGGCAGAACTGGTTGCCAGTTAACCCTCCCAAGCGCCACACCAGCGCAGAGCTCAACCCCTCAAGGAGGTCTCCGGCCCTATGCCCGCGACACGGACATACGTCGATTAGAGTTAGTCGAGAAGTGTCCAAATCGGCCAACCAGCGAAAAACGTGACGGGAAAACGCCTCTCCGCCGTCGGTGATCCGGATGCCATGGGCATTCCCATGCAGCGCGGCACCGATGCGCGTTTCACATGCGCTCCGCCTCGCCCGTGACGCGCCAGATCACATCGCCGACATCGTCCGCCACCAACAAGAAGCCGTCGGGGCCGATGGTAACTCCAACCGGCCGCCCATAGGACGACCGCTCGTCAGGCGAAAGGAAACCGGTCAGAATGTCGCGCGGCGGCCCGGCTGGACGTCCATTCACGAACGGCACGAAGACAACCTTGTAGCCGCTCAACGTGCTGCGGTTCCAGGAACCATGCTGCCCGATGACCATGCCGTCCGGGAAGCCGGGCAGAGCGCCTGCGGGAAGCCAGCAAAGGCCGAGCGATGCAGTGTGTCCGCCCAAGGCATAGTCCGGTGTTATGGCGGTTGCGACCACCGCTGGGTCCTGCGGCACCCGGTCGTCCACGATCTGCCCCCAGTAGCAATAGGGCCATCCATAGAAGCCGCCGTCGCGCACTGATGTCAGATAGTCTGGCGGTGTCTCGTCGCCCAGGCCATCGCGCTCATTAACCACCGTCCACAGTGCACCTGTCGTAGGCTCCCACGCCATGCCCACCGGGTTGCGCAGACCGGAGGCAAAGATGCGGTGCTCACCACTCTCGAGGTCAAGCGCGTGGATAGCGGCTCGTCCTTCCTCTGCGGCCATACCGCGCTCGCCAATGTTGCTGAGCGAACCGACGCCGATGAAAAGCTTTCGTCCATCGCGACTCGCAAGCAGGCTTCGCGTCCAATGCCCCCCGGCCTTGAAGGACGTAACCTTTTGACCTGTCACGCTGATACGTGTGTCGCCCGTTTCATACGGGAACGCAACCACCCCGTCTGTGTTGCCGACATACAACGTATCGCCCAGCAACGCCATGCCGAACGGCTGATTGAGTCCGTCGAGAAATTCGGTGCGGATTTCGGCCACGCCGTCGCCATCCGCATCCCGCAACAGCGTGATGCGGTTCGGACTTGCGCCCACTGCGGCGGCGCGCTTCATCGTGCTGAACATGGCGTAGTCGAAGGCGGATTTAATGCCCCCCGGCTCGCTCAGTGCCTCAGCGACCAGTACGTCGCCATTCGGCAACACGTAAATCCAACGGGGATGTTTGAGCCCGGCCGCGAATGCGTTCACGTTGAGCCCGGCCGCCGCAGTCGGCATTTGCTCCGCGGGCCATCCCTTGGCTGTCGGCATCTTCAGGGTCGGAATGCCCTGCGGCTTGGCTCTCGGGATTGTCGGGGCGCTGCCATAGGCCGGTTCCAGAGAATCGCCGTCCTGGCGCCGCAAAAGGATGGCCACAGCGCCGATCAGTGCGACCAATCGACCGAGAATATCTGACAGGCCCATGTGCCCTCCTAACCTTGATGCGCAACCTACCCGAAGCTCCTGCGGGTTGGTATCCTCAAACCGCATTGTTTGTGGGCCACTGACGCAAAAGCCGGCCTCGACCCAGTGCATAAATTGCAAGCCATCATCGAGTTCGACATGACCGGCAAAATTCTGGCGGGCAACGCCAAACTTCTGCCGCGACCTTGGACACTATGCATGGGGGATTCTTGGCAAACATCGCCGAATGTTTTCTCGATCCGGCGGAAGGCTCGTCCTCCGATTTTCGGGAGTTCTGGTGAGATCTGGATAGAAGTCTCCGATGTGAGAACGATGCGGTTGGAATGGAGTCTAGATGCGTGTTGAGCTGGATCGTCCCTGACGCTTCTGACTTCTCAATCCATTCGATGGTGTGCGGCCGAACGCCGATGCGCGCGGTGTTGGAGTTCGAGAAGGGCGGGCGCGAACTCATGTCCGCGTCGACAGCCCGCTCATCATCAACGACGAACGTCTGACGATCAGAGCCGCGATGGCTGGCTCGGCCTAGTGATGGAGGACTTGGTCCAAGGCGCCGTCGCGAATGGCTATGTCGATGGTGGGCGGGTCAGCGGCTTCATCGCCATCCCAGCCCCGTCCCCGCATCCCGCAACGCGCTGGAGAAGGCCGACTGGGCGGTCGACGACGTGGAACTGGTGGAGGCGAACGGAGGCGTTCGCGCCCAGGCCTGCGCCGTCAACAAGGACCTCGGTTGGGATCCCCTATCGTCAACGTCAATGGCGGCGCGATCGCGATCGGCCATCCGATCGGCGCTTCTGGCGCCCGCGTCCTCAACACGTTGCTCTTCGTGATGAAGCGGCGGGGCGTTTTCCGGGCCTCGCGTCGGCGGCGGCATGGGCGTCGCCATGTGCGTCGAGCGCCTTTAGCAGTTCCGCGTTGCTCCCACAGAGGCGAGCGCACAGCGGAGCAGCGATGCACATTGCTCGCTGCTGCGCAAGCGAGCATATCATCGGCATTGCAGTTCGACGGGCCAGACGCTTTGTTCGTCGGCAGCGTTTCGGCGGCTCGCCTATCAACTCTCGCCAATGTCCGCCGTCGGACATCCAATCGAGCCATAAGATCAAGCTTGACGCGACGGTCGCTTTAGACTCAATCGCGGCTTCCGTCACGTTCCCCGCCTGCGGCCCCTGTGGGCCGGGAGCGAAAGCTGGCTTTGATCGAGCTAGACGCCCCGCGAAAAGGTGAGGACGGTGAGCCCATGCGGGCCGACATCTTCTTCCAGGCGACGCCAGCCGAATGCCTCATAGAATGAGCGCTTTTCCGGCAAGGCGCATAGATAGGCAACATCATGGCCCAGGTCGAACGTCGCTTCGGCTGCGCGGCGGACAAGGGCCTTGCCAATACCCCGACGCCGGTGGTCGGCATCGACCCATACGGCCGCCACCCATGGAGCGTATTGCGGACGCTCCTCCAGGTCGCAGAAGATGATCAGGGTCGATCCGAGATATGTCGCCCCTTCGTGGGCAACAAGCCCGAAAGGCAGTGCTCCTTCGTTCAGCAGTTCCTGCATGTGGTCGGCTACATGTTCGAGCGGATGGCCGGCGCCTTGCCACCAAGCCCGCCGGATACAATCTGCAATCGTAGGGCAGAAGCCCGGCTGATCACGCCAAGTCCGAGATTGCGTACGGCTGCGACTGTGATTGGGGCATGCGTCCTCGTGAGCTTCGGTTGCTGGAATGGGCCGAGCGCGGATAAAATTTTGAGTTGCAGCTTACTTCATGGCTGATGTACTTCAACGGGTAGTGATCGTAATGGCCCTCCACAGTGCGTTGCTCCTCGGCTGCCGAGATCGAAACGCGGCCAGCGCCCGACCCTTCGGAACCAATCCCATCGGCGATGGTTCGACACCTCTCTGTGCAGCGGAAGGAGGCATGGAAATGGCCCAGCAAGTACCGCTCGATCCACATGGTCGCGCCGAGAACCCGCCGAGCAACACGGCAAATGACGACGGCACTCTGCAGCTGTGCTCCGACGTCGCTTACCGGCGCCTTGGCATTGTCAATGTCGTGTTCTTCGGAAGCCCGGGTGCCGGCGACCGCAAGTGGGTTCTGATCGACGCCGGAGTGATGGGGACGACCGGCCTCATTACCCGGGCCGCCGAGGAACGTTTCGGTGCAAAATCACGGCCGGCCGCAATTGTGATGACGCATGGACACTTCGACCACGTCGGCGCTCTCGAAGAGATTTCCGACCTGGAGGGGGCGTGGCATTCCGACTGGCATCCGCTCGACGGTGTGCTGGAAAACCTCGGATGGTTCGGTAAGCGTTTCAGGCCGGATATGCGCGAATGCACTGTTGTTTCGCATGGGACGGCGGCGGCTCATCGCCATCGATCCGGCGAGAATACCAGTTCGCTTGGCGCTTCGTTTCCAAAACATCGGCAGCACGGGCGCCGCGAGACACCTGTTTCGTGCCTCATGCGCGGACTTCGGGCGAAGGGCCCTGTGGCTTCGCTGACGACCATGCCGTTATACGGCGTGGTGAGTGCCGCCATGATCTATGACGACCAGCCCATCGTCGACTACTTTCGCCGGATCGATGAGCAAAGGATCATGGGGGCGATGACGGTCAGCGGTGACGACCGGATCTACTTCTTCGAACTCGAGCGGGTGGATGAGCCTTTACAGCGCCACGCATCCAATTAGACGCGTCACGGTAGCACTTTGAATTACTGCCAGCTGAATAGCTGCCCGCGGCAGTAATCACCTATCGCCGAGCATCCGTTTTCGAGGACGGCTTTTTCGTGCGCGGTCGCCCGGCTGCGGCAGGACGTTCGCCAAGCTCGGCCTCGGCTGCATCCCTCTCCAACCTGAGTTGTCTCAGTCGGGCCGTTTTCTTCTCTCTCGCCAGCGCTTCCTGTTCCATGATTGCCCGACAGGCGAGAGTTGCCTGATCGACAGCGTGGTTCGAGGCGACTTTCTTGCTCGGCTTGAACGGATCACTTCGGCCAACATCTTTCATTGCCTTCTCCTTCGTGAGGTCGGGAACGCTGAAGCCCAGGTCATCACGACGGGCGACATCAAAGTGCGCGGAGGTTGTCCGCAGAACTCTTGCCCGACCTGCGGTCCTGAGTGATTTCGAAACTTACCTTTTGGCCGTCTTTGAGAGTGGAGAGGCCGGCACGCTCTACCGCCGAGATATGCACGAAGACATCCTGACCGCCGTCATCAGGCTGGATGAAGCCAAAGCCCTTGGTGCTGTTGAACCACTTTACCGTTCCAGAAGCCATGTAGCGTCCTTTTCAAGTCAGAGAGGATTGCCCTAGGCGATCCGAGAAAGCTAATCTTTCATGAAGTCGCGATCGAGCGCAACGGCATAAGATGTAGTGTCACTCGTCAACTGCTTAGTACCAGCGTCCCCGGCCGTACCAGCCGCCACCCAATAGGATAAGAACAAGGATGATGATTAAGAGCGTCGTGATATCCATCTCGGTCTCCTGAAGTACCTGGTCGATTTCACCGCGCTTGACGATGGGTACTTCGATTGACGGAAACGTCCAAGCAAGAAGGTTTGTTCCACGCTCGGGAGCGGAGGCTTGGCCGAACGGCTGGAACCATGAGCTCTTGGGCCGGTCCAATATGTCGAGCCCGTTCCATTTTCATTTATCGCCGTTTCCGGCGGCAACGGGGTCAAACACGCGCTGGCGCGGCTCCAGGTCTTCTCAATGTGACCGGAAGTGCCCGGCCAGCTGTCTGCGGTCGCAAGGCTTCATTGAATTTACACTCTTGAGCAGGGAAGGGCCCTGCCCCGGGGCAGGGCCTTTCATTTGAAGCACTCAAAATATCCAGTATTAACTAGCGAGGCAAGAAAATATTCTTGCGCAAAAAAGTATACTTCGTAAATTTTCCTAAAAATTCCCGAAATATCCGCCCTCGCAGACAGGAGATTACACAATAACAGGTGTATATCAATAAAAAATTAGGGGTTTATATTAAGTCATATTAATGGAGGCGAGAGCGCACGCTACCCGAGGAGGGTTGATGGTAGTCCCCGGTCGCGCAATCTGCTGTAGAGCGAGCAAGTGATCTAAGAAGCTTTTTCGCAGAGCGACCGCGCGTTCAGGAGGCCCCAGCCGAAGACTGGATCCTTGCCCGGATCGCCGAGGTCTTCGACGTTGCCGGCGAGCCTCTCGCGGATCAGCGCAGGGCCGAGTTTCGGCTCCGACGCCTTCATCAACGCCACCGCGGCGGTGACGAACGGTGCGGCGAAGGAGGTGCCGGTTTTCGGACGAGCTCCGGTGATCGACGCCGCCGTCCAGACGGCCACACCGGGAGCAGCAAAGTCGATGTGGTCGCCGCGTCCGGCGCGCCTGTAGGGTCGCTTGCTCTTGTCCGTCGCTGTCACGGCGATGACCTCTTCGTAAGCGGCGGGGTAAACCGGCTCCGCTCTCGGGCCGCCATTGCCGGCCGCGGCCACCAGGATGATGCCGCGTTCGCCCGCCTTCTTCACCACCTGTTCGAGCAGCCGATTGGGCGGCCCGGCGAGGCTGAGATTGATGAGCTGCACTTCGCGCGCGGCAAGGAGGTCGAGAGCACGCACCAGATCGAACGCGCCGGAGCGGTCGTCTTGCCTCGTGGCCCGGTGAAAAGCATCCACGGCGATCAGGTCACCGCCCGGAATGAGACCGGGCGTGCGGCTCGTCGTGGACCCGACGAGCAGAGCCGCGATCGCGGTACCGTGCTGCTTCCCCGACTGAGGCAAGCTTTCATCGGCAAGGCGGATGATTTCGATATCGCTTCCTTCGAAGGCGTCGTGCTCGGGGTTGATGGCAGTATCCACGAGGCCGATCGTAACTGTGCCGCTGCAAGCGCTCGGTCGATCGTAAGCCGAGGGCCAGCCGATGACGCTGCGCGCCAGGCAGTCCCCCCGCGCGCAATGCTCTGCGCCCCGTTCCGGGCGGAAGTAATGGTTGAAGTCGATGCTGGCCTCTGGCGCAAGGGTCTGCGCCCGCGCTCTCGCAGCGTCCAGGGTCATCCTCGCGGGGATGCGAAACTTGACGATTTCGCTATCGAGCATCGTCACCGTGCCGCGGTCGACGACCTCGAAGCCCGCTTCGGCCAGTTGCGTGAGTTGAGCCGCGCTGAAACCGAAACCGACGATCTCATCCGGTGCTCGTGCCGGAACGGCGGGTGCGGGAGCAGGCGCGCGCCGGGCGATGTGTCGGCGCGGGAAGAGGCCGCGGAACGGGAGCAGGCTCCTGCCGCCGTTCCACCCTGCACCGGACCGGTAGGATCCGGAGCGCCCAGATCTGCTGCCTCCCTCATCGTCGTCATCGTCATCGTCGGCCAGGGCCGCTTTGGCTCCGAGGATTTCCAACGTCGTTTCGCTGCCGGAAACCATGGCGTCGCCCGCGACGAGGGCGATTGCCGTAAGGGACATGACCAGAATGTTTCTCAGCGGGGTCGCCATCTCAGAACCTCGATCTTGCTTGAAGCACGAGAGTGCATTTCTTGGACAGACGGGCGGGTGCCTGTAGATTGAATGGGAACGGCTGAGTCGTCGATCTATTCCCATTTCTCGTCCAAATTGTGGAGTTTCGGGGTCATGAGCGTTGCGGTGAAGGATGTCGGTGAACGCCTCATAGCGTTTCTGCCCAATCTGCGCCGCTTCGCCGTATCGCTCTGCCGCTCGCGTGATGTCGCCGACGACCTCGTTCAGGCGGCTTGTGAACGGGCGCTGGCAAGCGCCGACCGCTTCGAGCCGGGCACACGCTTCGACGCATGGATGTTTCGCATCCTCCGCAATTTGTGGATCGACCAGGTGCGCAGGCAGAAAACCGCGGGCATTCAGGACGATATCTCCGAACGCCAGGACATTGCCGGCTCGTCCGGGGAGGGCGAAGCCGAGGCGCGCCTGACGCTCAAGACCGTGGCGGAAGCGATCGGAGAGTTGCCGGAGGAGCAGCGGGAGGTGCTCATCCTCGTCTGCGTCGAGGAGCTTTCCTATCGCGAGACGGCCGGTGTCCTCGACATCCCAATAGGAACGGTAATGAGCCGGCTGGCGAGGGCCCGCAAGAGTCTCGCCGAGACTGCGGGAATAACGACAAAGAGCGCCCGTTCTCACGTGATGAAGGACGTAGAGGAATGACCAGGACGGATTTCTCCGATGAGACACTGATGCGCTTCGCCGACGGCGAGCTTGATGCCGAGACCTCCGCTGAGGTCGAGCGGGCAATGGAAACCGACGACGAACTTGTCGCGCGGGTGGGCCTATTCATCGAAACGCGTCAGGCGGCGAAGACCGCCATGAAACCGCTACTCGAAGAACCCTTGCCGGCCGAACTCAAGTCCGCCGTCGAGAGGATGGTCGCGGAAAAGGCTTTGGCGCAGAATGCATCGGGCCCCAGGGTGCTGTCTTTCCCGCATCGGGCCGCAAACGATCGGCCGATAAGCAGCTGGGCCGCACCCATCGCCGCCTCTGTTGTGGCCCTCATCGCCGGGTTCGGTGGATATTGGCTGGGCCGCGGTGGCGAAGCGGCGCCATCCAATGTGCTGCCACTCGCGGCCCTGAGCAAACCGGCGCTCGACGAGGCGCTCGTAACGGTCGCCTCCGGTGCCGAAACGCAATTGCCCGGTTCCGACCAGCGCTTTCGTGCCATTGCGACATTCCGCGACAATTCACAGGCGCTCTGCCGCGAATTCGAAGTGGATTCGGCCGACCGCTCGACGGTGGTTTCCGTTGCCTGTCTTGCCGGCACCGAATGGCGCGTGACTTTCGCCGTCGCCGCACAAGGCGGCAGCGATGGCTATGCGCCGGCATCATCCCTCGAAACCCTCGACTCCTATCTGACGGCGGTTGGCGCCGGGCAGCCACTCGAGGCAGCGGAAGAAGCCAAGGTACTTGGCGATCTCCGTCAAAAAAGCGAAGCGAACTAAAAATCGCGCCGTGGAATAGAGGCAAGCATCGCCCGTTACTCCACCGGACCGAAGAAACCGGTCCGGTCTAAATGAGGAGTAATTGGCATGATCAAGAATTGGGCAAATACCGCGCTCGCCGCCGGATTGGCGGCATTCGTGGGCTCTGCCGCCGAGGCGAGCCAGCAGCCGCGGATCCTTCCTGATGGCGCGAACCCGCAGAGGCAGAGCAGCCACGCGACCGGCCGCACGGACGGCGAGATCATCGTTGCCGGCAACAGTTCATCCAACTCGAGTTCCAATTCATCGAGCAATTCCAGTTCCAACTCGTCTTCGAACAGTTCGTCGAATTCGAGCTCGAACTCCTCTTCGAACAGCTCCTCGAACTCGAGCTCGAACTCGTCCTCGAACAGTTCGTCCAACTCGAGCTCGAACAGCTCCGGTCGGGACTATCGTCCCGGCAAGCTGTGGCGGGTGCGCTGAATACGCACGGCAAAGGAAGCGGGGCCGGATGGATGCCGGCCCCGCTCATTATGTGTAACGCTTCAACGAGCAGCGCGGGCCGCCTTTCGATACCATCCCTGCCCGGCGATTGTGTTCCGATAGATCGTCTCGCGCTCGACGGCCTCCCGTCGGGTTTCGGCGCGAATTTCCGCCGTCACGGCTGCGTCCACTCGGCGAAACGGTATCACCTGAACGAGCGGCGTTCCCTTCTCGATGACATAGAGGCCGTCCGGCGCCGTGGCAAAGAAGGGGAAATGGATG
This sequence comes from Sinorhizobium fredii, assembly GCF_002944405.1. NCBI lineage: Bacteria > Pseudomonadati > Pseudomonadota > Alphaproteobacteria > Hyphomicrobiales > Rhizobiaceae > Ensifer > Ensifer fredii. The sequence goes on from NZ_CP024307.1 coordinate 632,152, forward strand.
TTGGCGGCGTAGCTATCGGTGTCGACGATGCCCGCGACGCATTCGAATGGCTGCCCCGGACGGTTGAGCGGCGGCAGGAAAAGGCAGCTCCAGCCAGGCGGCGTTCGTATTGACCAGTAGTTGTGAAACTTGCAAGGGGGAGAGGGCTCACGTGGGTTTCCCGCCACCTGATGGGCCCCGTGATTGCTGACCATGACGCGGTCGAACTCCCATCCTGCTTCGACACTGCGGCCGCCGTCCTTGATCTCCAGCCTGACGGTGGCGGCGATCGGCAGAATCCACCCGGCGGCCATCGCATCAAGAAAAGGCATGCAGCGCTTGGCGGTTAGGCCATTGTTGTTGGTCGACAAGTGGTCTTTATCAATCGCCGGCAGCTTTCGGAACCAATCCGGCAGGGCCGACTTGGCCGGCACAGGCGGCGCGATGACGCCTTGGTCTTCCGGCCGGCAGAGAAAGCGCATGACCCGCGGTTCCTTTTGCAAAATATTCAACATTCCGATTTCTCCAGTTCGAGTGGCTCGGGAGAAACGGTGCGACGCGACTTCTATTCCCTCGGGTAAATTCTACGCATCAGTCGACTTTCCGACCGCGGAGGCCCGAATGGCATGGCGTTCCCTGCCGGTGCCGTCGATCGGCTGCAGCATCCTGCGAAATTCATCCCGTTTCTCGTGGATCGATGCAATCACGAGGCCCATCGGAATGCCGATGTCGACGAGCACGGCTTGCGAGAGCTGCAGGCTTGCCTCGATGTTCTCCGGCACGGCATCCGTGACTTTCAGCTCGTACAATTCCGTCGCGTGCACCGCATCGCGCGCGCGGGCGACAATGGTCAGATCCGGCCGTTCGGATCGCGCAGCACGGACGATCGACTCGACCGCGTCGGGATCGTCAATCGTTACGACGAGTGCGCGGGCGCTTTGAATTCCGCAACGCCGAAGCAGCTCGATGCGGGTGGCATCGCCATAAAAGATCGTATCTCCGCGCGCTCGCTGTCTGGCGACCAGCACGGGATCGGCATCGATCGCCAGGAATTTCAATTCATGCCGTGAGAGCATCTCGGCGACCAATTGCCCGACGCGGCCGTAACCGACGACGATCACGCGCTCGGGGTCGTCGTCATGTTGTGGCGTCAGCCCTGCGAACTGAGCTTCATCCATCCTGGCATAGGCAGCACCTCGGCCCACGATGCGGATCAGCATCGGAATTGCTATCATCGTCAAGATCGCCGCGACCGTTGCCGTGGCGCTGGCTTCAGCAGGGACGGCATTGCCGGCAACGGCGGCACCGATAAGGATCAGCGCGAACTCGCCGCCGGGACCAAGGATGATTGCCAACTCGCCGGCGCCCCGGTTTGACAGGCCCATCAGGCGCGCGATCGGGAACAGGATGGCCGCCTTGATGGCGAAGAAGCCGATCGCGACACCAAGTGTAGGGATCGGGTTCGCAATGATTTCCGATAGGTCGAGACGGGCTCCGACAGAGACGAAGAAAAGGCCGAGCAGAAGCCCCTGGAAGGGCTGGATCGTCACCTCGATCTGCCGACGATACTCGGTTTCGGCCAACAGCAGCCCGGCGATGAAGGCGCCCAGGGCCATGGACTGGCCGCTAAGCGCCGTGACAAGGCCGGAGCCGATCACGACCAGGAGGCATGCAGCGACGAACAGTTCGCCGCTTTTTGTCGCCGCAACCAGCTTGAACAGGGGGCGAAGAACCAGACGACCCAGCCCGGCCATCGCGATCAGCGCCAGTGCGGCAGGCGCCAGCGCGTACAGCAAGCCGGCGCCGAGCCCACTTCCCCCGCGTGCACCCAGCATCATCACCATGAACAGGAGCGGCGCCACGGCGAGGTCCTGAAAGAGCAGCACGGCGAAGCCGGCGCGTCCAACCGCGGTGTTCAGCAGTTTGCGCTCGACAAGCGACGGCAGAATGATCGCTGTCGAAGACATCGCCAGCGCGCTGCCGAGCACGACCGCTGAAGCTGGCGTTTGACCCAGAAGGCCCGCAACGCCTGCCAGGATCGCTGTCGTGGCGAAAAGCTGCAATCCCCCCAGCCAGAAGACCAGCCTGCGCATCAGCAGCAAGCGGTTCCACGACAGCTCGAGCGCGATCATGAAGAGAAGAAACGCAACACCGAATTCGGCCAGATGGGTGATCTGCCCGACTTCCGTTATGGATATTGCCGAGAGCCACGGTACGTCTCTGGCAAGTGCTCCGAGACCGAAAGGGCCAAGCACGATGCCGGCGGCCAAAAATCCGAAGACCGGGCTCAACTTCAACCGCCCGAACAAAGGCACGATGACGCCGGCCGTCGCTAGAAACAGCAGAAGCTCCTTGTAGTTTTCAGTTTCCGGCGTCATCGACAGCTCTTAAGTTCCGCGCCAGGCCGCGCTTACTCCTTGCAAGGATAGTACTCTCATTTCAGGGGATAGTGTCGCCGCAGCCATGCTGAATGCCAACGCCGTAACCATGCTCGTGGCAAACTGGCCTGCCGTTGGTTTTCAGCAATAGGAACAAACTCTGCATGGTGGTTTCGTCGAGCCGTTGCAAGGCTGGTTAGTTGGGCCAGTGAGGTGGAGGAGGACGCTTAAGGGTCAGTGTATCCACGGGCGAAAAGGCGCAGGTCATAGGCCTTGGGATCACGTTGGAAGATCACGGCACCCTTCCGCTCGGACTGCTGTGGAACATAGTCGAGCACGGCGCTGCTCTCCTCGACGACCTCGTCGCCCTTGCGAAGCTCACCTTGAATCTCAACCGCAGCAACGGACCTTCCCGCACGATTTTCGGCGGCGAACTCGACCACGTAACTGCCATTCGCGGACGTGACCTCGACCGGCAGCACGACGAGCTGGGCCGTCCCCTTGGGCTCGCTCAGGCCTTCCGTGACCAGATATGCGAGCACCACAAGCAACGCCAAGCTACTCACTCCGGCCACGATCCACTCGATAGTGGAAGTTCCCGGTTTTCGCGTGATCGTCTCGTCGTCGCGCTGCGCCTTCTGCTGCCTGTCGCCTTTTGTGGAGTTTTTTGTCACAGGATGAGCCTCGCCACCGCCGCCCCCAATGCGCCTGGAAACGAAAGAACCACGACCGCGCTCAGCGTTTCCGAAAGCCCGGCCCCATCGGTTCTGCCGAAAGTCCATAGGATGTAGGCGTTGACCAGCATCACCAGCGCATAACCGACGATCGCATATCGGAAGAAGATGCTGAAGAAGCCGGCGCCCGGTTCCGGATTGTGCGTGCCCCGGAATTCGAGCTCATAGACGAAGGCGTGCATGAGGCCGAGCGTTCCGATGACCAGCGCGACCTCCTGCCAGGGATTCATCTTGTAGGCAATCAGGACGACCTCTTCGGTCGGTGCGATGTTCACCGACAGGAACAGTGCTCCGACGACCATCAGAAACAGTTCTCCGGCGTAACCGGGCTCCGGAATCTCGTTGTCCTCCAATGGACTTGGACCCAACTGGGCCCGCGCTAGCGATGCACCCAAGCTGCCGGGCACAACCTGAACGGCAATCTTTCCGACCACCTCCCGGAGCGGCATTTCCGCGTTCACGATGCCGAAGATCAAAAGAACCGCTGTCGCCGCGAATGCAGCAACCAGCAGCGCCACCAATGCATCCGCTATACGATCGCGAAGCATCACCGTCTCGCGAAAACCTCCATATTTGTGCAACAGCACCAGCATCGGGACGGTGACCGCCAGCAATAGCGCAAGCCGCAAAGGGTGAAGATGAAAACCCAGAGCCCAGGCCTCCATCGTCATCAGCACCGGTACGGCGAAGATCAATGCTCCGGCGAAGGCGCGACCGAGACCAATCCAGAACTCGCGCAGCGTTGGGCCGACGATGACTTCAGTTGCCGCCAATCCGTTCCCCTTTCACGACGTTGGCCGATTTTGCACGCGTATCGGCTCGTGCAAGCCGGTGGGAAAACAATGCTTGCTGCGCATTCCTGTTCCGGAACACTGCAGAATTCTCTTGGTGTCTTCGGCCCTTCGTTCATGAAGCTGGGACATACTCGCCGATCGGGTTGTTCGACTGCCGATTTGTCGACGGAACAGACCGGCATGCTGGGGCGTTTAGCCAATCGTTCTTCAGGGCGGCAGTTGTTTGCGCTTTTCGCGCGACGTTCTGAGATGCCGAAGGAGGCGGGAACTTCGCCCCTCGTCGAAAAGCCATCTTCCTGACCGGATTAGAACCTCGAGGTGAGATCGGCTCACCACCGATATGCTCTGCTGGCACCTGATTGGAGGGAGGACCGATATGCTGTCTTGTCCTGCGGGAGCTCTCGCTGCAGCGACCATGCTCGCTGGCTTGCCGGCGTTCGCTAGCGACACCGTCCGGATATCGGGTTGGGGCGGGTCCGAGGTCGCCATCGTCAACGGCCTGTTGACCGACGTTCTTGCCGAAAAGCTCGCGAAAGAGGGCATCACGGTAAAATACGAGCCCGTGGATGGCGAGTTTTCGCAGTTCATTGTCAACGGCCTGTCGGCGGGTACCGCTCCGGACCTTTTCTACGTCGACATTTTCTGGGCGCGCTCCGTGTTCAGCGCCGGTCAGGCCTTGCCGGTAACGCAGGACGTATCCGGCTTCGCAGCCAATCTCGTCGAGGCGTTCACATATGAAGGAAAGGTTTACGCGATCCCGAAGGACTTCAACACGCTGGCGGTCCATTTCAACAAGGACATCTTCGATGATGCCGGCGTTGCTTATCCGAGCGACGGCGATACATGGAAGACGCTGCAGGAGAAACTGGTCGCCGTGCACAAGGCTCTTCCGGAGGTCGATGGCCTCTGTCTCGTTCCGGAATATGCCCGTTTCGGCGCCTTTGCATTGTCGACAGGCTGGACCCCCTTCGACAGCTGGGGAAAAACGATGCTCGATCAGCGCTTCCGTCGGGCTTTCGATTTCTACACCGGCCTCGTGAAGTCCGGGGCTGCCGTCCTGGCCGCCGACGCGGGGCAAAGCTGGGCCGGCGGGTGCCTGGCGTCCGAGCGGGCTGCCACAGCGATCGAGGGCGCCTGGATCATCAGCGCCCTGCGCGACAGTGCCCCGAACATGAACCTCGGGACTGTCCGAATGCCGAAGGACCCCGAAAGCGGCAAACGAGGCAATATCGTCTTTACCGTCGGTTGGACCGTCAACGCGGCCTCCAAGGTCAGCAAGGCTGCTATAAAGGTGGCCGGGCTCCTGACCTCAGAGGAGGCCCAGCAATGGGTTCTGGAGCAAGGATTGGCCCTGCCGAGCCGGACCGGCCTGGCTGACAACCCGTGGCTGCGGGGGGACCGGCCCGAACAGATGACAAGCCGAGTGATTTTCGAAGGACTGTCGGACGATCACGTCATGCCGTATTTCTTTGGAAAGGTCGGAGGGAGTTGGATGCAGCCGATCAATGCGGCGCTCAATTCTGTCATCCTCGGGGAGGCGGACGCCGACACAGCCTTAGCATCGGCACAAAGCGCCCTCGATCGGATGCTCGCGAATTAGGCGTTGCTCTCGAGCAAAGAGGAGACGGCTGGTTCGGCAGGGCACGCTCAGGAGGAGCATGCATGGCGCGAGCAAGGTCGGAAGAGAGGAGCGGCTGGCTCTTCATCTTGCCCTTTATGGTCTCGATGGCGCTGTTCTTCGTCTACGCGATCGTCCGGACAGCCTATTACAGCTTCACCGATTTCGACCTGTTCAAGACTCCGAGCTTCGTCGGGCTGTCCAATTACACTGCGCTTGTCTCCGATGAGCTTTTCCTGACCGCCCTGCGCAACACGATCGGCTTCTCGCTCATCGTCACAACGGTTCAGACCGCGCTTGCGCTTGCTCTGGCAGTTCTCGTGAACCACGCCGTCCGAGCGAGGGGACCTGTCAGGACCGTGTTTTACCTGCCATCCATCATGTCCAGTGCGGCCATGACGCTTATCTTTCTTTGGCTCTTTCAAAGAGATGGCTTCATGACCGCGATCGTCAGCATCGTGCTTGCCTATCTCCGGCATATCCTTCTGTTCCTCGTGGGCGTCGCTGCGGTGCAGGGTGCGCTCGTTCTCAACGCGCGGCGCCGCTATGAAGGCGTTTCGATTTTCGACCCCTTCTTTCTGCTCGTCGCCGCTGCGAGCGCGCTGGCACTTGTCGTCGCCTGTGCCCTCGCGGGATTGCTGCCTGTCTTCGATAACGATCTGCGTATTTCCTGGCTGAATACCCAGCAGCGTTTCCTCTTCATGCCGGTCACGCTGTGGTCGGTGGCGTTGATGAACGTCTTTACGACGGTCCCGACGCTGATGCTGTTGTTTCTGGCGGGGCTACAATCGATTCCGAACGCCTTGTACGACGCGGCCGAGATCGACGGGGCCAACGCCTTCCAGCGATTTCGCCACATAACCGTGCCGGCGCTTAGGCCGGTGACCTTTGCCGTCGTCACGATGGGCATCATCGGCACCCTGCAGATGTTTGACCAGGTCGCGGTTCTGGGAGATGCGGCGCCGCTGGCAAGTCGCGCGACGCTTGCATATTACGTCTATGAGAACGCGTTTCCGGCGGGCGCCTCTTCGAGGATCGGCATGGCAAGTGCGGCGGCGCTGGTCCTCGGCATTCTGACAATCGCAGTCGTCTACGTTCAAAAGTCGGTCGGCGTGAAGGAACGGGCCGAATGATGGTGAGGAAAGTTGCTTCGGATGCCCCGCCCTCACGCCGCCCTCTGCCGTCTGGGGCGCTTCGCCGGCGGCAGCTTGCGCTCAGCGCCTGGTTGTATCTGACCCTTCTTGCCGTCGCGACGATAATGATGGGGACATTTGTTCTCGCGTTCATGGCGAGCCTGAAGGCCGACCCGCTGGAGAGACCGTTTCGTGTCTATTTCGATCAGCTGAATCCGGCCGCGTGGATTGCCGCCGCCCGTTTGGGGCAAGAGGGTGCGGGTGACGCTTTGTGGGGAGGACTGTCTCCCGGCGCCGAAGTGGGCTTCAGTGTCACTTACGCAGCGCCCGCCGGGACCAAGATCGTCGAACCGAAGGCCGAGATTCCGCGCCGCCGCCCGGGGTCGGGCATCGCCGCTGCACTCATGCGGCATTACGCGGCGGACTACGCGTCAATCGCGCTGAAAAATTCCAGTTCGGCAATGATGCAGGTTCGTGATGAGGAGGGAGGATTGCAAGCGCGGCAGACGCGGACATTCGTCTATGAGATCACCTACCGCACCGACCGCGAGGATCGGCCGTGGATCGAACGCACGCCCCTCAATCTGACCGCTCCGCCCTCTCAAACGCTTGCCGAAAGTCCGATTTCGCCATCGCGGTCCGAGCGGCGCGGACGTCTCCTGAGTTGGGACAACATCACGCCAGGCGTTCTCGGGCTGATCTTCAACAACTACCGGCGGGTGATAAACGAGACGGCTGACCTGGAGACCGGGAAAAGCCTGTTCGGGAGCTGGCTGGTCAATAGCTTCGCCATCGCCGCCGGACGCCTGGTCCTGACGCTTGTCGTCGCCAGCCTTGGCGGTTATGCACTTGCGCGGCTCGAATTCAGGGGCAGCCGTTTCATCTTCGCTGCATTGCTCTTCTCGATGACGATTCCGGCGCAGGTGACTTTCGTTTCGAATTATCTGATCTTCAGGGACCTGTCGCTTCTAAACACTCCCTGGAGCGTGATCGTCGTTCTCGTCGCCTCGGCCAATGTCCTGTTGATGAAGCAGTTTTTTGAAGGGTTCCCAAGAGAGATAGAGGAGGCGGCAATCGTGGACGGCGCCAGCCGTTTTCAAGTGTTCTGGAAGATCGTGCTGCCAAACGCAAAGCCGGCTTTGTTGGTCAACGCGATTCTCGCCTTCCAAGGTGCCTGGAACGACTTCTTTTGGCCCCTCGTCCTCATCACCAGCCCGCCCGAAGCGCTGACGGTTCAGGTCGGGCTTCTCAGCCTTCGTCGCTCGTACGGGGGCGCGCAGGGCGATTGGGGACTCGTTCTGGCCGGCGCGTTCATCTCGATCGTGCCGGTGCTTATCCTTTTCGTCCTCTTCCAGCGGCACATCGTCTCGACTGAGCTCACCAGGGGCACCGCCTAAAGCGCGCCGCGTTCAAACGCATTCACGCGGCGCGCTTTAGGTCTTTGTTTTTGTGCATGTCGTCATCCCACAACCGCTGCACACTTTTGGGCGACATGCATTAGCACTGCCAAGCTATCCTTTGTTGGTGACCTCGAGGCCTCATACTCTCAGCGGGCTTCCAGCACTGAAGCAATCCACCTCTCGCCTATCATTTCACGACGGTTTTTATCTTGGCGATCGATTCGAGCGTGCGATGGACGGGGCACTTGCCGGCAATTTCCTCGATCCTGCTGCGAAGCTCCTCGGAGATCCCGCCGTCGATGGAAATGACGCGCTCGAATTGATCGATCCTGCCGCCGCCGATTTCCTTCTCGGTGCACTCCTCGCAGTCCTCCGCATGAATTTTGGCATGCGAGACGTCAACGCCAATTCGCCCGAGGGTCAGCTTCTTGTGGTCGGCATAGAGACGCAATGTCATCGAGGTGCAGGCGCCAAGTGCGATCGACAGAAAGTCATAGGGTGACGGCCCGGAATCGAGCCCGCCCACTCTTTCGGGCTCATCGGCGAAGAGCCGATGGCCGCCGGCCTGAACCGCGTTTTGAAATTTGCCTTCGCCCGTTTCCGTCACACGGACGTGTTCAATCGTGCCCTCGCCTTGCGGCATGTCGGCGGAGAGATAACGGCTCAGCCATCCCGATATGATCCGGCCGACGAAGGCTGCGTCCTCCGGATCGGTGAGCAGATGATCGGCCTTATCCAGCGATACAAAGCTCTTCGGATGTCTGGCCGCATGGAAGATTTCGGTAGCGTTCGCGATTCCGACGGTCTCGTCGAGGGGAGCGTGAAGGATGAGGAGCGGTTTTTTCAGGCTTGCAACAGCATCCTTGATACGCTGCTCACGTGCATCTTCGACAAACTGCTTTCGAACGAGAAATGTACGCCCCGCGAGATCGACTTCGGCCGCACCGCTCTTTTCGATCTCCTCGAGGCTCGTTCCGAAGTTCTTCAGCACATGGCCCACGTCAGCCGGTGCACCGATTGTCGCCACGGCGCGCACCTCGGGAATCTCCTTGGCAACGGCCAGGACCGCAGCACCCCCGAGCGAGTGGCCAATCAGCAACGAAGGTGCCTGGTAGTGTTGACGGAGATAGTCGGCGGCCGAAACCAGGTCGGCGACATTGGAGGAGAAATTCGTCGAGGCGAATTCCCCTTCACTCGATCCCAGGCCCGTGAAATCGAAGCGCAGGACAGCGATACCTTCGCGCGCAAGTTCCGCTGCAATGCGGCGCGCGGCCGCCAGATCCTTGGAACAGGTGAAGCAATGCGCAAAGAGTGCGTAAGCGCGCAATTGCCCGTTGGGCAGATCGAGGCGGGCGGCCAGGGTGGCCCCGGAATGGCCGGCAAATTGGTGCCGTTGCGTGTTGAAAGGCATGGTAACGCTCCTTGGCTCCGCGGAAAGGAGCATTCTACACCTGCAACGACGACGGACTACCTACAACGCCGCGCGTCTTATCAGACGCGCAAAGGTCGCTGCAGCACTTTGAATTGCTGCATGTCTTTGTCCTTAAATCGAGGTCGACTTAAGGAGACATGCAGTAGCTGTTCATTTCGCCAGAGTTTCGACGCGTCGGGTCGACGCGCCGACGTCGCCTTTGATCTGCTCGGCTATGCGCTTCTGCTCGTCGTTCACAAGATGGATCAGTAACCGAGCGCGGCGCTCAAGGGCCGGAAGCAGCTTCCGGCCAGCCTGGCTTTCAGGTCCTCGCAGTAGGATCGCAGTCAGCCCTGCGTCGGCCGCCAGTCGGGCGACGGAATGACGTTGATCATCCACGGGACGCCGAACCTGTCGATCAGGGAACCGAAACCGGGCGACCAGAAGGTCTCGCCAAAGGGCATGACTGGCTTGCCCCCTTCGGACAGCTGATCGAACCAGCGTTGGGCTTCGGCCTTGTCCTGCGTGTGCAGAGTGACATCGAAGCCGTTCTTGGGCTTGTCGATGTTCCGAGCCCATTCGACGTCCATGTCGGCGCCCATCAGCGCCTGGTCGCCGACCTCCAGCCAGCAGTGCATCAGCCAATCCTTGTATTTGGGATCGTTGATCGGCATGTCCGGTGGGGCTTCACCGTAGGAATGGGCGGCGGTGATCTTGCCGCCGAGCACCTTGGCGTAGAACTCGAACGCCTCGCGGCATTGCCCTTGGAAACTCAGGCTGGTGACGATCTTCATGATTGCGTCCTTCTCGTCGTTGTGATTTCGGATTTGGAACGGAAACGGCAGGCCTGCAGCGGCGCGCGACTTACCAGACGCGCAAAGGTCGCTGCAGCGCTTGAATTGCTGCATGTCTGGGTCCTTAAACCGAGTTTGATTTAAGGAGACATGCAGTGAGCAATCCCGGGCATCTTTCGGCACCTGCGAGTTCATAGCCGTGGTGGCGGCGGATCCGCCCGGTGATCTCACACTAACGTTGATATCAACGTAAATCCGCTCGGCTGTCAACCGGGAGCTACGTTTTCCCTAGACCGAACCGTCGGGACACCGATTCGGTGGACTGCCGGCGACGTCAGTCTCCCGGAAACAAAGTGCGACGATCTCCATTCCGCGTTATAATCGACATGCGGCGGTTTAGATGGAAAGGCGCAGCCGATGAAGAGGCTAGCAATCGTTGCCTTGTCGCTCGCGACGACGTTGACAAGCGTCCCGCCGGCCATGGCATTTCCAATCGTTGTCGCGGCGAAGGTCGAGGCAGCGCAGGCGCAGCCGGTCCAGTACAGGCGCTATCGCGGTGGCTATCGGGGCGGGTACCACGGGCATCACCATAACGGTGGTGGTGGCGATGACTGGGCCTGGGCGCTCGGAGGGCTCGCAGCCGGCGCGCTCATCGGCGGGCTGTTGACGCAGCCGAGGTATTATGGGCCCGGCTACTACGATCAGTATTACGATCAGGGCTATTACGGACCGACCTATTATCGGCCGCGCTACTACGCGCCGCGTTATTACCGTCAGACCTATTATGGCGGCAATGCGCATGCGCGCTGGTGCTATGCGCGTTATCGGTCCTACAGGGCTTACGACAACACGTTCCAACCCTATTACGGTCCGCGACAGGCGTGCGTATCGCCTTACTATTGATAACACGGCGCCACGGAGCCTCATGCCACGCACGTGAGCCGAGGCAGGCCCCGCCGATGACCGCCTTCGAGATCCGGCGCCCCCTGGCGTTCACCACTCCAGCTCCGGACAAATTGCAACGGCCCCGCATCGGGTGAGGCGGGGCCGTTAGCTCGATCAAATCAGGCTTGGACTAGATGGCCTGGTATGCCGCGATGATCGCTTCCACCTGCGAGTCGTCCAGTGCATCCACCTGAGCCGTGGTGACGGCCAGCAACTGGTCGCTGGAGAGGCTCAGGATATCGTCGCTGGACAGGCCGGCGAGTGCGCTCGTGCTGATCGCGGCGATGTCGGCGGTCGAGAAGGTCGCGAGGTCATCCGTGGAGAGTGCTGCGATATCGGCCGAGTCCAGCGCTGCGACCTGGGCCGAGGTCAGCGCCTCGACCTGATCGGTGCTCATCGCGTCGATCTGGTCGGAGCTCAGAGCGCCGATGACCTTCGTGCTCAAGGCGGCGACCTGGTCGGTGGTGAGCGCCGCGACGTTATCCGTCGAGAGCGCGGTCAGCTGCGTCGAGGTGAGCGCCGCGATCTGGGCCGAGGTGAGCGCTGCCACCTGGTCCGAGGTGAGCGCCCCGATCTGCGCGGTGGACAGTGCTGCGACCTGGGTGGTCTTCAGCGCCGCAGCCTGGTCGGTCGAAAGGGCCGCCAGATTGTCGGTGGAAAGACCCGTCAGAGCAGTCACCGAGATTGCCGCGATGTCGGCAGTCGAGAAGGTCCCGAGATCCTCCGATGCGAAGGCTGCAAGCTGCGCCGAGCCGAGCGCGGCCACCTGTGCCGTCGTCAGAGCCTCAGCCTGAGCGGAGCTCATGGCGTCGATCTGGGTGGAGCTCAGAGCGGCGACCGTCTTCGAGTTCAGCGCCGCGACCTGGTCGGTGGAGAGCGCCGCGACGTTGTCGGTGGAGAGCACCGCAATCTGCGTGGAGCTCAGGGTGCCGACCTGGGACGTGGTGAGCGCAGCCACCTGATCCGAGGTGAGGGCGGCGATCTGGGCGCTCTTCAGCGCTGCGATCTGGCTGGTCTTCAGCGCTGCCGCCTGGTCCGTCGACAGTGCCGCGACATTGTCGGTCGTCAATCCGGCGAGGGCAGTCGCGGTGATCGCAGCGATCTCGGCGGTCGAGAAGGTTGCGATGTCCTCGGAAGCCAGAGCCGCAATGTCGGCCGAGTCGAGCGCCGCGATCTGGGCGGAGGTCAAGGCTTCAGCCTGATCGGACGTCAGCGCGCCGATCTGTGCCGAGCTCAGCGCTGCGACCGTCTTCGAGTTCAACGCTGCCACCTGATCGGTCGAGAGCGCGGCGACATTGTCGGTGGAGAGCGCCGAAATCTGCGTCGAGGTCAGGGCTGCCACCTGCGACGAGGTGAGGGCAACGACCTGGTCCGATGTCAGGGCGGCGATCTGGCCCGTCTTCAGCGCCACGACCTGGGTGGTCTTCAGTGCTGCGGTCTGATCGGTGGAGAGAGCTGCGACATTATCGGTGGAAAGACCGCCCAGCGCCGTGACCGTGATCGCTGCAATATCGGCGGTCGAGAAGCCGGCGATATCCTCGGAGGCGAAAGCCGCAAGCTGCGTCGAGGTGAGCGCCGCCACCTGCGCCGTGGTCAGTGCCTCGGCCTGATCGGAGGTCAGTGCTTCGATCTGCGCCGAAGTGAGCGCTGCGACACTCTTCGAGTTGAGCGCTGCGACCAGATCGGTGGAGAGGGCGGCGATGTTGTCGGTCGTCAGTGCCTTCACCTGCGTCGAGGTCAGGGCTCCGACCTGCGACGAGGTGAGCGCCACGATCTGATCCGAGGTAAGCGCGCCGACCTGGGCGGTCGAGAGCGCTGCGACCTGGCCGGTCTTCAGTGCCGCAGCCTGATCGGTCGAAAGGGCCGCGAGATTGTCGGTGGAAAGACCCGTCAGCGCGGTGACCGAGATTGCCGCGATATCGGTGGTGGAGAAGGTCGCCAGATCTTCGGAAGCGAAGGCGGCGAGCTGCGTCGAGCCGAGCGCGGCCACCTGCGCCGTCGTCAGAGCCTCAGCCTGATCGGAGCTCAGGGCGTCGATCTGGGTCGAGGTGAGCGCCGCGACCGTCTTCGAGTTCAGCGCCGCGACCTGATCGGTGGAGAGCGCGGCGACATTGTCGGTGGAGAGCACCGAAACCTGCGTCGAGCTCAGGGCTCCGACCTGGGACGTGGTGAGCGCGACGATCTGGTCCGAGGTGAGCGCCGCGATCTGGGCGGTTTTCAGCGCCGCGATCTGGGTGGTCTTCAACGCAGCGGCCTGGTCGGTGGACAGTGCCGCGACATTGTCGGTCGAGAGGCCTGCAAGGGCGGCGACGGTGATGGCCGCAATGTCTGCCGTCGAGAAGGTCGCGATATCTTCCGAGGCCAGGGCGCCAAGCTGGGCCATGGTCAAGGCGGCGACCTGCGCCGAGTTCAGCGCTTCGAGCTGATCGGAGCTCATCGCATCGATCTGCACCGTCGAAAGCGACGCCAGCGTCTTGGTGTTGAGCGCCGCGACCTGATCGGTGGTCAGTGCCGAGAGGCTGTCGGTGGTGATCGCGGAGGCCTGCGTCGAGGTCAGGGCACCGATCTGAGTGGTGCTCAGGGCGGCGATCTGGCCCGAGGTGAGGGCGGCGATCTGGGTGCTCTTCAGCGCTGCGACCTGGGTGGTCTTCAGTGCTGCGGCCTGATCGGTCGACAGGGCCGCGACATTGTCGGTGGAGAGGCCGGCGAGCGCTGCGACCGAGATCGCCGCGATGTCGGCGGTCGAGAAGGCTGCGATATCTTCCGAAGCGAGCGCAGAAAGTTGTGTCGAGCTGAGCGCGCCGACAAGAACCGAGGTCAGCGCCTCCACCTGAGTGGAGCTGAGCGCGCCGATCTGTGCCGTGCTCAAGGCCGCGACAGTCTTCGAGTTCAGCGCTGCCACCTGATCGGTGGAGAGTGCCGCGATATTTTCGGTGCTGATGGCGGACACCTGCGACGAGGTCAGCGCTGCGACCTGGGAGGAACTCAGGGCCACGATCTGGTCCGAAGTCAGGGCGGCGATTTGGGCGGTCTTCAGCGCCGCGACCTGGGTGGTCTTCAGCGCTGCGGCCTGATCGGTGGAGAGCGCCGCGACATTGTCGGTGGAAAGACCGGTCAGGGCAGTGACCGAGATTGCCGCAACGTCGGCGGTCGAGAACCCGGCGATGTCCTCCGAGGCGAAGGCCGCAATCTGGGTCGAGCTGAGCGATGCCACTTGAGCCGTGGTGAGAGCTTCGGCCTGGTCGGAAGTCAGGGCCTCTACCTGTGTGGAGCTCAGCGCTGCGACCGCCTTCGAGTTCAAGGCGGCGACCTGGTCGGTGGAGAGCGCGGCGACATTGTCGGTGGAGAGCGCCTTGACCTGCGTCGAGGTCAGGGCTCCGACCTGCGACGAGGTGAGCGCCACGACCTGATCCGAGGTGAGGGCGGCAATCTGCGTCGACTTCAGCGCCGCGACCTGGGTGGTCTTCAGCGCAGCCGCCTGGTCGGTGGAGAGTGCCGCGACGTTATCGGTGGAAAGACCTGCCAGCGCCGTGACGGTGATCGCCGCAATGTCGGCGGTCGAGAAGGCGGCGATATCCTCCGAGGCGAAGGCCGCGATCTGCGTCGAGGTGAGCGCGGCCACCTGGGCCGTGGTCAGAGCCTCGGCCTGGTCGGAAGTGAGCGCGCCGATCTGTGCGGATGTCAGAGCCGCGACCGCCTTCGAGTTGAGCGCTGCGACCTGGTCGGTGGAGAGTGCGGCAACATTATCTGTGGAGAGCGCCGCCACCTGTGTGGAGCTCAGCGCTCCGACCTGGGACGAGGTCAGCGCCACGACCTGGTCGGAGGTAAGGGCGGCGATCTGGGTGGTTTTCAGTGCTGCGAGCTGGCTGGTTTTCAGCGCTGCGGTCTGATCGGTGGACAGAGCGGCGACATTATCCGTAGAGAGACCCGACAGGGCGGTCGCGGTGATTGCCGCAATCTCCGAGGTCGAGAAAGTTCCGATATCCTCGGAAGCCAGCGCGGCAATATCGGCCGAATCGAAGGCGGCAATCTGAACGGCGGACAGAGCGTCGACCTGATCGGAGGTCAGCGCGCCGATCTGGGCCGAGCTCAGAGCTGCGACGGTCTTGGAGTTGAGCGCTGCGACCTGATCGGTGGAGAGCGCTGCGACATTGTCGGTGGAGAGTGCAGAAATCTGCGTCGAACTCAGGACGCCGACCTGCGACGAGGTGAGCGCCACGACCTGATCGGAGGTGAGGGCGGCGATCTGGGCGGTCTTCAGCGCGGCGACCTGGGTGGTCTTCAGCGCTGCGGCCTGATCGGTGGAGAGAGCTGCGACATTATCGGTGGAAAGACCGCCCAGCGCCGTGACCGTGATCGCTGCAATATCGGCGGTCGAGAAGCCGGCGATATCCTCGGAGGCGAAAGCCGCAAGCTGCGTCGAGGTGAGCGCCGCCACCTGCGCCGTGGTCAGTGCCTCGGCCTGATCGGAAGTCAGCGCTTCGATCTGTGCCGAAGTCAGCGCCGCGACGGTCTTCGAGTTGAGCGCTGCGACCTGGTCGGTGGACAGGGCGGCGATGTTGTCGGTGGAGAGCGCCTTTACCTGTGTCGAGCTCAGGACGGCGACCTGCGAAGTGCTGAGCGCGCCGATCTGGTCCGACGTGAGGGCGGCGATCTGCGTGGTCTTCAGCGCTGCAACCTGGGTGGTCTTCAGGGCAGCGGCCTGGTCGGTCGACAGTGCCGCGAGATTGTCGGTGGAGAGACCTGCCAGCGCGGTGGCGGAAATCGCTGCGACCTCGGCGGTCGAGAAGGTGGTGATATCTTCCGAGGCCAGCGCCGCGATCTGCGTCGAGGTGAGCGCGGCCACTTGCGACGTGGTCAGCGCCTCGGCCTGGTCGGACGTCAGGCCGCCGATCTGTGCCGAGCTGAGCGCCGCCACCTGCGACGTCGCCAGGCTTGCGATCTTCGCCGCATCGATGGCTGCCAGCTGGTCGAGGCTGATGCCGGCGACCGAGGTTGCGGCAATGGCGCTCAGCTGTGCGGTGGAGAAGATCGCGACATCTTCCGTATCGAGCGCCGCAATCTGGGTCGAGGAAAGCGCCTTGACCTGAGCAGTGGTCATAGCCGCGACGTCTTCCGTAGTCAGCGAGGCAACTGCGGAGGTCGAGAGATTTTTGATCTGCGTGACGCTCAGAGAAGAGATGATGGAAGTCATGGACGCGAGCCTTCAAAGTTAATCGCTTGTGGAGTTAACCCGTTGGCGCCGACCGTGCGACAAGCGCTGGGAACCCTTGAGGGTCCAAGCGCGTGATGCGTGCGACCACATGCGACGCCCGTCCACCCGGACGCGAAGACCAGCTTCGGCTGTCGAACCGTCCTGATGGGCGAATATCGGGTTGAGGGACATGGCTCGCGTGAGCCCTAGCGTTCGGAAAGCTTCATGCAGACAGGACGAGCGCGTCCTATTTCCTACGCCAATGAATGAAACTTTTCCCTTGGCGGGATCGGTTTCGTCATCTTCGCCGCAGCCTCATCCGGCGGTTGCTGACTGCGGTACTCGGTTACTACGACTAGCTACGAAAGTTAAAGTTTTAGTTAACGGGCCAGGTCAAACAAAGATCGCAACGCTCGACCGAACGCCCCCGGCTGCAGACGCGACGATTCGGGTGCAGACGCACGTCCCAAGCGACGCTACACAGCGAAGCGGCCGTTCGCAATATTCAGCGAAACCTAAAATGACCTGGAGGGTCGATCCGGTCGTGGGCGCTCACGTGCCAAGCCGAGGAACCGGGCAGATGTTGGAGCAAACCCGCCCCCGCGAGTCGCAAGGAGGCGCAAGCCCAAGGCAAGCTAGTCGGGTTAATGGCCTAAAACAGCATTCGCAGATGTTCTCAGAGTCGGCCGCCAACTCGCCTGTCAGTGGGATTTCCATGACCATCTACACTCATCTTGCCTCGGATCCTGCTTCGCCGCTTGCTGGCTTCCTGGAAAGGGCGCGGCAGCAGCGGCTCCCGCTCACGGAATTGTTTCAGTTTGCAGAAAGCTTCAATGCCGCCGGGCAGAGAACACAGGCCGCCGAACTCTATAAATCCTGGATCGCCTACAACGATACCAATCCGCTGCTTCACCTCGTTTATTTCAACTACTCCGTCACGCTCAGGCAGCTGGGCGATCTCGCCGGCTCCATTCATGCGTTGCGCGCTTGCCTGAAGCTCGAACCGCGCTTCGGCCAGGGCCACATCAATCTCGGCCGCGCGCTGGAGGATGCCGGCCTGACGGGACAGGCGATCCAACAATGGCAGGTCTATTCCGAGGCGACCTCCGAGATCACGCCCGAGCGCGCTGCGCATCGGCTGATGGTTCTCCAGCATATGGGCCGTGTGCTCGAGAATGCCGGCCTCATGGAAGAGGCGGAAAACACCCTGTTGAAGGCGATCGAGCTCAGACCCGACAAGACGGAGGCCGGTCAGCATTGGACTTCGCTGCGGCAACGCCAATGCAAATGGCCGACATTGGTGCCCTCGGAGCATGTTTCGCATCGGCAACTGCTCGATGCGCTCTCGCCCTTGACCCTCGCCTGCTATGCCGACGATCCGGTCTTCCAGCTCGCCAAGGCCTATCGCTACTGCAAGTCGCTTGTCGGCCGCCCCGATTTGAGCGGCTTCCCGAAGCCTCAGCCTCGGCACAAATCCGGCACCGGGCAGACATTGCGCGTCGGCTATGTGTCCTCGGACCTGCGCGATCACGCGGTCGGCTTCGCGCTCAGCGAAGTCTTCGAGACGCACGACAAGGATAGCGTCGAGATCTATGCCTATTACTGCGGCGAAGCACGGACGGGCGACGCAACGCAGACGCGGATGATGGACGCCATCGACTGCTGGCGCGACATTTCCGCAGTCAGCGACAGCGACGCTGCAAAGCAGATCGTCGCCGACGAAATCGACATCCTCGTCGACGTCAACGGCTACACGAAGCATGCCCGCACCAGGATCTTCGCGTATCGGCCGGCCCCGGTGATCGTCAGCTTCTGCGGTTACCCAGGCACCATGGGCAGCCCCTTCCACCAATATGTCATTGCCGACGAGCAGATCATCCCGCCCGAAAACGAGATCTACTATTCGGAAAAGGTGCTGAGGATCCCGTGCAACCAGCCCGTCGACCGCAAGCGGCAGATCGCGCCGCGGCCGAGCCGGGCGGAAGCGGGGCTGCCCGAGGATGCGTTCATCTTCGCCTGCTTCAACGGCATGCAGAAGATCACCGCCGCCTGCTTCGACCGCTGGATGGCGATCCTTGCCGCGACCCCCGGCAGCTACCTCTGGCTGCTCGGTGGCGGCGACGATGTCGATCAGCGCCTCAAGCAAGCGGCCGAGCAGCGCGGCGTGTCCTCCGAGCGGCTGATCTTCGCTTCGAAGGCTCCCAATCCCAAGCATCTGGCCCGCATCGAATTGGCCGATCTCTTCCTCGACACCTTCCCCTACGGGGCGCATTCCACCGCGGGCGACGCGCTGACCATGGGATTGCCGGTGCTGACATTCCCCGGGAACGGCTTCGCATCGCGGTTCTGCTCGAGCATCGTTGCCGCGGCCGGCGTCCCGGAGCTCATCTGCGACGGACCCGACGACTTCGTCCAGAAGGCGATCGCCTTTGCGCGGGACCGTCAGGGCCTCGCCACGGTCCGCCAGGCGCTGGAGAGCCGGCGCGACGCCAGCGTATTGCGCGACATCCCGGCGCTGGTCCGGCGCCTCGAGGAACTGTTCTGGCAGATGCAGGGCGAGTGCGAGCGCGGCGAAACGCCTGTGCCCGATCTCGGCAATCTCGACATCTACTACGAGGTCGGAGCGGAGATCATGAAGGAGAACGTGGAGTTCGTCGACAGTGCCGCCTATCGGCAGCGTTATGTCGAGAAACTGGCCGAGTGGCACGCCTTTGCGCCGATCCCGTTCGACTCCCGCCTGTGGACAGCGTCGGCGGCCGGCGCGCGCTGAGCGGCACCAATTCCAGACAGTGAGGATGATATGGCTCCGGTTATACTTGTCACATTCGCAGGCCGACAGAAAAGGATGGAAATCCTCACCCGGTACATCCATTCCGCTTTGGATGCCGGGATCATAGACGAGTGGCATGTCTGGGATTTCACCCGCTCGCAGCAGGATCATGAGTGGGTCACGCGCGAATTCGGGCCCGTCCGCTACATGGGCTCCGCCGCCCCCTACCAGTCCAACGGATCGGTAGCGCTCAACCAGCCGCTGCGCCTCCGCGCGACGATCACCAACGACCTTCACATTGCCATCGTTCCGAATGCCAGCGGCGAAGACTATTTTGAACTGGTCGTCGGCGGCTGGAGCAATTCGCACTCGGTCCTGCGGAAACTGCCGCTGGGCCAGCTCAGGAGTTTCGACCGCAACGATGTACCGGCGTTGTGGAGCAGGCCCACGCCGGGCATCCTGTCGCCAGGCACCGCCAACCAGATCGTCCTCAACGTCGATGCGGACGGCGTTCCGTCGCTCCATGTCAACAATGTCGCGATCGGCCGCTGGACCGAGCTCGATCTGTCGGCCGGCGCGTCCATACTGGTCAGAGGCGGCTGGGGCGCAGATCTGGAGCTCGGCAACGTCCGCTCACGCATCCATCGTTTCGTCGGCAATCCGAACGAGCAGATGCCCTACTGGCAGGCCTATGACTACTACGCCAAGCGGCTGAAGACCTTTTCCGATTCGATATTCCTGAAATGCGATGACGACATCGTCTACATGGATCTCGCAAAGCTCAGCGACTTCATCGAATTCCGGCGAACGAATCCGAAATATGTCGTCGTGTCTGCCAATGTGGTGAACAACGGCGTCTGCGCGCACTGGCAGCAGGTAGCGGGCTCCATTCCGGCAGGGGTTGGCCACTTCGAACGGCCGCCGGGCGGGTTCGGAGGAAGCCTCTGGCAGAGCGCCGAACGGGCCAACGAGCTGCACGACTATTTCCTGCAGACCAACAGCAAGCACCTGCCTTTGCCCAGCAAGGTAGTCGAATGGACCGAACGCCAATCGATCAACTTCATCGCCTGGCTAGGCAAGGACCTCGTGCACATGGCCCTGCCGAAGGGAGACGACGAGCGCGCGCTCACCGTCGACCTGCCGATGCTGCTCGAGCGGCCGACGGCGATCTATTCGGATTTCACCGTCAGCCATTTGAGCTTCGGCCCCCAGGAGCAGGGCCTGGCGCTCGACCGCCTGATCGATGCCTATGACGAGTTGATGCGCAGCGCGCTCGCCGCGTAGCACCTTCGACTAATTCAATACGGGACTGGAGCCTCTTCGAATGCGTGCAAGCGGAACAATCGGCATCGTTGGGGCGGGGTTGTCGGGTGCGGTCATCGGCCGGGAGCTGGCTGAGGCGGGCCACCAAGTCGAGATCTTCGATGCGCGCGACCATATCGCCGGAAACTGCCATACGGAGCGCGACGAAGACACCGGAGTCATGATCCATGTCTACGGTCCGCATATCTTCCACACCGACGACCGGGAGGTGTGGGACTATGTCAACGGCTTCCAGACCTTCATGCCTTACAAGAACCGCGTGAAGACGACCTCGGGGGACCAGGTCTATTCGCTGCCGGTTAATCTCCACACGATCAATCAGTTCTTCGGCAAGACCTTCAGGCCGGACGAGGCCCGCGCCTTCATCGAAGCCCAGGCGGACACCTCGATCGAGGACCCGAAAACCTTTGAAGAGCAAGCGCTTCGCTTCGTCGGCAAGGACCTCTACGAGGCCTTCTTCCAGGGGTATACGCAAAAGCAGTGGGGCTGCTCGCCGACCGAGTTGCCGGCATCCATCCTGAAACGCCTTCCGGTGCGCTTCAATTACGACGACAACTACTTCGCGCACAAATATCAGGGCATGCCGGAGAACGGCTACACGGACATGGTCGGCCGCATTCTCGACCATCCCAACATCAATGTGATCCTGAAGTCGCGGTTTGTCCGGGCGCAAAAAGACGATTTTGCGCATGTGTTCTACTCCGGCTCGCTCGACGGCTATCTGGATCACGAATTCGGCCCGTTGGGCTACCGAACGCTCGACTTCGACCGTTTCGAGTATGACGGCGATTTCCAGGGCTGCGCGGTCATGAACTACGGCGACGTCTCCGTTCCGTATACGCGGATCACCGAGCACAAGCATTTCTCGCCCTGGGAGGAGCATAGCGGCTCTGTCTGCTACCGCGAATTCTCCCGCGCATGCGGCCCTGACGACATCCCCTATTATCCAATCCGACTCGTCAGGGACAAGGAACAACTGGCACAATATGTCGAGCGTGCAAGCCGCGAAACAGCGGTCACCTTTGTCGGTCGGCTCGGCACCTATCGCTATCTCGACATGGACGTGACCATTCGTGAGGCCCTCGATACGGCGAGGCTCTACCTTGCCCGCAAGGCGGAAAATCAGCCCATGCCGGTCTTCCTGCATTCGCCGATCTGATCGGCGGTGGTGGGGCGATTGTTGTACTGGCGAAAGTGCGATTGCAGGCACTCCGATCGGCAGACGGCTGAATCTCACGATGTCCATGCGTCGCCGCCCGATCCATTCCGGCGCAACGAAGGCGTGATCGTGCTGCAGGTCAGACAGACACAAGGTTGCTGACTATGATCGGGGCAACCTGATCCCAATTGCAGCCATGAGATCGCCCATGCCGGCAGCCGGCAGTATCCCTCCCACAGCCAGCGCGGACCGCCGTCGAGCCTCCTGACGATCCGATCTCGATGGTCGCCGGAGAGGCGATGCCGGCCGTTGCTGCAAGGCCAGACTGCGGCAAGGACGGCTCTTTCGGGACGGTCGACGGCACACAGAGACTATTTAGAACCCAAGGGTTTTCACGCATGACCTCCATCGTTTCGTCCCTGAGCCCCAGCCTGATCAAATCCTATTCGACGGCGGCCGTCGCCGCCTGGACGACGGAGGATGTGGCCTCGCTGACGACGAAGCAGATCAGCGCTCTGTCTTCGGCGCAGATCGCGGCGCTGGACACGGAGGATGTCGATGTTCTCAGCTCCCGGCAGCTGAGCGCCATCTCTCCAAGCGCCATCGTGGGTTTGACGCTCGAGCAACTCGCTGTTCTCGATCAATCCGACATCGAAAGCTTCGGCACGAGCCAGGTTGCGGCCCTCACCACGACGCAGCTCGACGGTCTGTCGACGGAGCAGGCGGAGGCCTTGAGCTCGACCCAGGTCGGAGCGCTGAGCGCGCTGCAGCTCTCGGTTCTGAGCGAGGAAGATCTGGCGACCTTCTCGACCGCGGACATGGCGGCCATCGGTATCAAAGCCATAACCGGCCTTCCGACCGACGTCATCGCATCGCTTTCCACCGATCAGATTGCCGCCTTGAGCACGCGTGCGGTCGCCGCTCTGACGACCGCGCAGATCGCCGCCCTCTCCACAGATCAGATCGCCGCCTTGACCACGGCCCAGGTGGGGGCTCTGAAGGCTTCGCAGATCGACGCTTTGGGCACCGACGATATTGCCGCGCTTTCCACCGATCAGATCGCGGCGCTGAGCGCTTCGGCAATCTCGGGGCTTTCCACTAGCCAGATCGCTGTCCTATCGACCGACCAGGTCGAGGCACTGACCGTCTCACAGGTGAAGGCACTGACAGCCCCGCAGCTCGGATCGCTGGAGACGGACGCCATAGCGACATTCTCGACCGCCGAAATCGCGGCGATCAACAAGGCCGTATGGGGCCTGACCACGGACGCCATTGCTGCGCTCTCCACCGCCCAGGTTGCCGCCTTGAACGCGACCGCGGTCGCAAGCCTGACGACCGCGCAGGTGGCCGCCCTGTCGACCGACCAGGCCGAGGCGATGTCCGCCCTGCAGGTGAAGGCGCTCAATTCGAGACAGCTTGCGGCGCTCGGCACGGACGGCTTCGCGACATTCTCGACTGCCGAAATCGCGGCGATCTCCAACCTCGCCATCAAGGGCGTGGGCACGGAAGCGATCGCCGCCCTTTCGACCGCTCAGGTCGCGGCGCTGAGCACGAGTGCGATCTCGGGCCTGACGACCGCACAGAGCGACGCCTTGACCTCCGACCAGCTCGCGGTGCTTTCGGCAGCACAGCTGAGGACATTGAGTTCGGCGCAGGTCGCCGCCCTCGGCACGGACAACCTCGAGGCTCTGTCGACGGACCAGGTGGCGGCGCTCAGCACCAAGGGCGTCATGGGCCTGACGACCGATATGATCGCCGCCCTGACGACCGGCCAGCTCGAAGCGCTGTCGGTGACGCAGGTGAAGGCGCTGAACGCCAAGCAGATTGCGGCGCTCGGCGCGGAGGGGGTTGCCACATTCTCGACCGGCGACATCGCGGCGATCAGCAACAAAGCCATTTTAGGTTTGGACGCCGATGTCATCGCGTCCCTCTCCACCGATCAGATCGCCGCGCTCAGCACGAGTACGGTCGCCAGCCTGACGAGCGCTCAGATCGCCGCCCTGTCGACCGAGCAGGCGGAGGCTTTTTCCGTATCCCAGGTGAAAGCGCTGAGCTCGGTGCAGCTTGCTGCACTCGGGGAAGACGGCATAGCCATGTTCTCGACCGCCGAAATCGCGGCGATCACCAGCAAAGGCATGCCAGGCGTCAGCGCGGTCGCCATTGCAGCGCTTTCCACCGCTCAGATAGCGGCGCTCAGCACGACTGCGGTCGCCAGCCTGACGACCGCTCAGATCGCCGCCCTGTCGACCGACCAGGCCGCGGCCTTTTCCACCGCGCAGCTCAAAGCTTTGAGCTCGACCCAGATTGCCGCCTTAAGCACCGACAATGTCGCGGCTTTGACCACGATGCAGGTTGCCGCGCTCGGCACGAAAGCCGTCGCCGGCCTTTCCGCCGGCCAGATAGAAGCCCTGTCCTCAGATCAGGTTGCGGCTCTCTCCTCTGCGCAGGTTGCCGCCCTCGGCTCCGACCAGCTCGCGGCCCTCAGTGCGGAGGACATAGGGGCATTCTCGACCGCCGATATCGCCGCGATCAGCTCGAGCGCCGTTGCGGGGCTGACGGAAGATCTCATCGGAGCCCTCACCACGAACCAGGTCATGGCGCTGAGCACGAAGGGGATCGCTCGCCTCAGCACCGATCAGATCGACGCCCTCTCCAGCGGTCAGATCGCCGCCCTTTCCACCACACAGGTAGCCGTTCTGAGCTCCACCCAACTCTCTGCCCTGGAGCCAGAGGATATCGCAAGCTTCTCGACCGCCGATATCGCTTCGATCGGCTCCAAGGCCATATCCGGCCTGTCGGGGGATGTTGTGGCCGCCCTGTCCTCCACGCAGATTGCCGCGCTGAGCACGGCAGCGATTGCGGGTTTGAGCACGGACCAGATGGCGACGCTGAGCTCCGACCAGGTCGCTGCCTTGAGTACCAAACAGGTTGCGGCGCTGAAATCGACGCAGGTCGCCGCCCTGAGCACGGAGACCGTCGCTGCCTTGTCCTCAGACCTGATCGCCGCGCTCAGCACTGCCGGCATCAACGAGCTGACAACCGACCAGGTCGAGGCCCTTTCGACGGACCAGATCGTGGCGCTGAGCACCAAGCAGGTTGCCGCGCTGAGCTCGGCGCAAATCGCCGCGCTGGACACCAGCGATATTGCGACGTTCTCGACCGACCAGATCGCGGCGTTGAGCACGGCCGCGATCACCGGGCTGAGCACCAAGCAGATCGATGCCCTGAGCACCGACCAGATGGAAGCCCTGACCGCGGCACAGGTCGGCGCGCTGAGCTCGTCGCAGCTGGGGGCGCTCGGAACGGAAGACATAGCGGTGTTCTCGACCAAGGACATCGCGGCGATCAGCGCAAGTGCGATGGCCGGACTGTCCACGGCCGTCGTGGCCGCCCTTTCCACCGACGAGATCGCTCTGCTGAGCACCGCCGGCATTGCCGGCCTCAGCGGCACGCAGCTGAACGTGCTCAGCACCGATCAGCTCGCCGCCTTGAGCACCAAGCAGGTCGCCGCGCTCGGTTCGGCACAGGTCGCCGCCTTGGGCACGAGCGACCTTGCGGCTCTCTCGACCGATCAGATCGCCGCCCTGAGCACGGCGGCGATCACCGGGCTGACCACAAAGCAGCTCATTGCCTTGAGCACCGGTCAAGTGGAAGCCCTGTCGTCGACACAGGTGGGCGCTTTGAGCGCGACGCAGATCGAAGTGCTGGCGGCGGAAGATATTGCGGTCTTTTCGACCAAGGACATCGCGGCAATCAGTTCCGATGCCGTGTCCAGCCTCTCCACGACCGCCGTCGCGGCGCTTTCCACCGCTCAGGTCGCCGCTCTGAGCACGGCTGGCATTGCCGGCCTGAGCAGTGCACAGGTCTACGCGCTCGGCACCGATCAGCTCGCCGCCCTGAGCACCAAGCAGATTGCCGCCTTGAGTTCGGCGCACGTCACCGCTTTGGGCACCAGCGATATCCAGATGCTTTCGACCGATCAGATCGAAGCCTTGAATACCGCTGCCGTTGCCGGACTGACCACCAAGCAGCTCGCCGCCTTGAGCACCGATCAGGTGGAGGCGCTGACCGCGTCCCAGGTTGGCGCCCTGAGCTCGACGCAGCTTGCCGCCCTCGGCACGGAGGACGTGGCGGTCTTCTCGGCCAAGGACATGGCGGCCATCGGCTCGAGCGCCATAGCGGGGCTTTCCACGGTTGCCATCGCTTCCCTCTCGACCGAGCAGATCGCGGCCCTGAGCGCCGCTGCCGTCGCGGGACTGACGACCAAGCAGATGGCTGTCCTGAGTTCCGACCAGATCGGCGCCCTGTCGACCGAGCAGCTCAGCGGCTTGACGTCCCAGCAAATCGCCGCCCTTGATGCAGACGACATCAAGGCACTCTCCGTCGACGACGTCGCGGCGATTGGCGCCGATCTCATTTCCGCTCTGTCGACCGATGTCATCGCTGCCTTCTCCACCGATCAGATCGCCGCCTTGAGTACGGATGCCGTTGCGGCGCTGAGCACAAAGCAGGTCGATGCCCTGAGCACCGATCAGCTTGCCGCCCTGACCACGGCCCAGGTCGGAGCGCTCACCTCCAGGCAGGTCGATGCCTTGAGCACGGACGACGTCGCGACGCTCTCGGCCGACCAGATCGCCGCCCTGAGCGCGGCCGGTGTTGTCGGCCTCAGCACCGCGGACATCGCCATCTTGAGCTCGGGCCAGGTCGATGCCCTGACGGCGACCCAGATCGCCGCTCTCGGCTCGAAGCAGATCGCCGCCTTGAGTTCGGAGGACATAGCGGGCTTTTCGACCGCGGAAATTGCGGCGCTCAGTTCGAGCGCCATAGCCGGCTTGTCCACCGATACGATTGCGGCACTTTCGGCGGAGCAGATCGCCGCCTTCAGCACGGACGGCGTCGCCGGTCTTACCACCGCCCAGTTCAATGTGTTGAGCACCGAACAGCTCGCGGCGCTTTCGACCGAACAGGTGGCGGCGCTTACCTCCAAGCAGGTTGCGGTGCTCGGCACCGACGACCTGGCGGCGCTTTCGGCGGACCAGGTTGCCGCGCTCGGCACGGCCGGCATTGCGACCCTTTCCACCGCACAGATCGATGCGTTGAGCGCCGAACAGCTCGAAGCCCTGACCACCAGCCAGGTGGCGGCGCTGAGTTCGACGCAAATCGCCGCCTTGAGCACCGACGACCTTGCGAACTTCTCCACCGCAGATATCGCGGCGATCAGTTCGGACGCCGTCGCGGGGCTGTCCACGGCCACGATCGCGGCGCTCTCGGCGGACCAGATCGCCGCCCTGAGCGCGGCCGGAATTGCCGATCTTTCCACCGCCCAGATCAGTGCGCTGAGCGCCGACCAGCTCGAGGCCCTGTCGACCGACCAGATCGCGGCGCTCAGCTCCAAGCAGGTGGCGGCGCTCGGCACCGACGACATAGCGGCGCTTACGACGAAACAGATTGCCGCGCTGAGCACGGCCGGCGTTGCGGCTCTTTCCACGGCGCACATCCAGGCACTGAGCGCCGATCAGCTCGAGGCTCTGACCACCGCGCAAGTCGCGGTGATGAGTTCGACGCAGATTGCGGCGCTGAGCACGGACGATCTGGAGAATTTTTCGAGCGCGGATATCGGCGCGATCGGTTCGAGCGCCGTAGCGGGACTGTCCACCGACACGCTGGCGGCGCTTTCGGCGGACCAGATCGCCGCCTTGAGCGCAGCCGGCGTCGCCGGTCTTTCCACGGCCCAGATCCAGGCTTTGAGCACCAGCCAGCTCGAGGCGCTTTCGACCGACCAGATCGCCGCGCTCAGCTCCAAACAGATGGCGGTGCTGGGAACGGACGACATTGCCACTCTCTCCACGGATCAGATTGCCGCCCTGGATACAGCTGCAATTGCCGGCCTTTCCACCGCCCATATCGACGTGCTGAATGCCGATCAGCTCGAGGCCATGACCTCCGCCCAGGTCGCGGTGATGAGTTCGACGCAGATCGCCGCACTGAGCACGGACGATCTGGAGACCTTCTCGACGGACGATATCGCGTCGATCAGTTCGCGTGCGGTGGCGGGACTGTCCACCGACATGATCGCGGCGCTTTCGGAGGATCAGATCGCGGCGCTCGGCACCGGTGGCATCGCGGGCCTTTCCACGGCCCAGATCAACGCCTTGAACACCGACCAGGTCGAGGCTCTCACCTCGCTCCAGATTGCCGCACTGAGTTCCAAACAGATCGCCGTCCTAGGCACGGATGATCTGGAGACCTTCTCGACGGAGGAAATAGCGGCGATCAGTTCTACTGCCGTCTTGGGGCTGTCCACCGACACGATCGCTGCGCTTTCGGTCGATCAGATCGGGGCCCTGAGCTCGGCCGGCATATCCGGCCTTTCCACCGCCCAGATCAATGCACTGAGCACCGACCAGATCGCGGGACTGTCGACGGCGCAGATCGGCGGTCTCGGCTCCAAGCAGGTGGCGGCACTGAGCACCGACGACCTCGCGGTACTCTCCACCGCACAGATTGCCGCGCTGAGCACGGCGGGTATTGCCGGCCTCGGCAGTGATCAGGTGAGTGCCTTGAGCGACGATCAGGTCGAGGCACTCACCACCGTCCAGATCGCCGCCATGAGCTCGGATGCGCTGTCGGGGCTGAGCACGGGTGACCTGGAAGGCTTCTCCGCCGACGAGCTCGCGGCGATCAGCTCGGCCGCCATCAGCGGACTGCCCACGGAATTCATCGCTGGCCTCTCCACCGCCGAGATTGCCGCCCTGGGCACCGCCAGCATCGCCGGCCTGAGCAGCGCCCAGATCGGAGCCATGAGCGCCGAGCAGATCGATGCGCTGTCCACGGATCAGATTGCCGCCTTGAGCGCGGAGGGGCTTGCGGGCCTCACCACCGAGGACCTCGCAACCTTCTCGACCGAGGAGCTGCAGGCGATCAGCGCGGCGGCCATAAAGGGATTGTCCACGAGTTTTGTCGCAGCGCTCTCCACGGACGAGATCGCAGCCTTGAGAGCAAGCCAGGTCGGCTCGCTGAGCTACAACCAGATGGCGGCGCTGAGCTCTGCCCAGATCGCCACCTTGTCCACCGCGCAGATCGGCGCCCTCAACGCCATACAGGCGGCGGCCCTGGGCACGGAAGACATAGCTCTCTTCTCCACTGATCATATAGCCGCCTTGAGCACCAGCGCGATATCGGGGCTGAGTACGCGGGTCGTCGCCGCCTTGAAGACCGACCAGGCGGAGGCTTTGACGTCGTTGCAGGTCAGCGCGATGACCTCGGCGCAGGTCGCGGCATTGGAGACCGAGGATCTGGCAACTTTCTCGGCGGAAGATGTCTCCTCGTTCAGTTCATCCGGTGTCGCGGGGCTGTCCACGGACGACATCTCGAACCTGTCAAGCACCCAGCTGAACGCCCTGGTGGACTCCCAGATGGACGCCCTGAACTCCGATCAGATAGCGGCAGTGATTGCGGCCTACCTCGCGACCTAAATTAAAGCATTTAGCCTTTTCGGCCTGGCGCGCCGCGGGCGGCAGCGAGTTGCTTGCGTGCCGCCGCCGGCGTGATCGAGAAGGCCTTGCGGAACTTGCGAATGAAGTGAGAGACGTTCTCGAAGCCGGTTTCGAGCGCGATCTCGATCAGCGGTTTGTCGGTGGACGCGACGAGGCGCATCGCCGCGTCGAGGCGGAGCTTCAGATAGACGGATATCGGCGTCGCCCCGAGCTCGTTCTGGAACAGGCGCTCGAGCTGCCGGCGCGATATGCCGAGGACATTGGCCACGTCGTCGATGCCGATCAGATCTTCGAGATGCTGCTCCATGACCATCAGCGCGAGGCTGATCCGCTTGTCCTGCACCGGAACGGGGCCGAGCGGATTGCGCGGCTGCATTTCGCTCGCCTCGCGGCGACGGGTGATCTGCATGATTTCGAGCGCATTGCGTTCGGCGTCTTCGCCGACATGTTTCCTGATCAGGTAGGTCGCGAGATCGGCGACGCTGCTGCCGCCGGCGCAGGTGATGATATTGCCGTCCTCGACGAAGATCCGGTTCGAGGTGACCTCGATCGCCGGGAAGCGGCCGCGGAATTCGTTGTGATGAAGCCAGCTCACGCAGGCGGCATGGCCGTCGAGCACACCGGCTTCGGCGAGAACGAAGCTTCCCGTACAAACGCCGATGATCGGCACGCCGGCGCGCGCGGCGCGGTGGAGATAGTCGGTCGTTTCCCGGTCCAGCGGTTCGGCGACGTTGAGCCGTCCGCCAACGACGGCGATATAGCTAAACTCCGTCGGCGGCCGCAGTGGCGCGGTCGGCGCCACCTGGATGCCGCAACTCGACATGACGAAGTTCCTCGTGCTGCCGAGCACTTCCCAGTCGCAGTTGACGCGCCCCGACTTGTCCTCCACGTCGCTTCCCAGGCGAAGCGCATCGACGAAGAGCGAGAAGGCGCTAAGCGTGAAGCTGCGCGCCAGAATGAATCCGACACGCAGCACGCCCTTGTCCTTGAGGGGCTTTCCGGCGGCTGCCGATGTTTCCGTGAGGGCCGTTCGCAACGTCGCGCTGTTCCGTACCGATCCGGTCGGGGAATGCCCACCGGCTCCCGACCGTCAGGCGCGTCTCGGGACGCGCCTTCAAAGTTTGAATCCGCTTCTATTCGGCAATTATCCCGCAAGCAACGGTCCGGGTAAATGCTTTCCTTCGCATCTGGAACAAGGGGGCTAATCCGCATTGACAGGATGACTTATTAACCAACTTGTCGGAAAATTCTTAATGTCGATGGGAGGGATCGGCACGCCGGTTGTCGGCGACGGGCCGTCAAGTTGCGCCTTCGCTTATTCCCATTGGAAGCGGGGCAAGGGTCAACGCAGATGACAATGCACATGATGAAGGTGCTTTTG
Source organism: Sinorhizobium fredii (assembly GCF_002944405.1). Classification (NCBI taxonomy): domain Bacteria; kingdom Pseudomonadati; phylum Pseudomonadota; class Alphaproteobacteria; order Hyphomicrobiales; family Rhizobiaceae; genus Ensifer; species Ensifer fredii. The sequence goes on from NZ_CP024307.1 coordinate 662,661, forward strand.
AGCCTCATGGCCGCGCTTTCGTTCGGCTCGCTCATGGTCCTAATCGCCGTTTTATAGGATCGCATGCTGGCCGCATCTCGGTCGCCGCGGCCGGAAGGTCAGGTCTCCGACACGTCGATCCATTCCGCGCCGGTCAGCTCCGCCATGCGCTGCGGGCTGATGTGGACGGCCGCGTTGATTGCGCCGGCAGCGGGCACGACGACGTCGAATGCCTTCAAGGATTCATCGCAATAGACCGTATGCGGCTTCACAAGGCCGAAGGGGCAGACGCCGCCGACCGGATGGCCGGTCTCGGCTTCGACCTCGCCGAAGCCGAGCATGCGCGCCTTGGTGCCGAAGCGGGCCTTGTATTTCCTGTTGTCGAGACGGGCGTCGCCGCGGGTGACGATCAGGATCACGTCGTCGCCGACGCGAAGCGCCAGCGTCTTGGCGATCTGTGCCGGCTCGACCCCGTGCCCCTCGGCCGCAAGCGCCACCGTGGCGGTGCTCTGCGGGAGCTCGATGACGTCGATGTCGGGGGCGTGCTCGGAAAAGAACTCTTTGACGGAGGTCAGGGTCATCGAAAGGCCGGTGCTGCGATCTGAAAAAAGGATATCCGCGGCGAATGCGGCCGACGGTCTGCTGAGGAAGGGGAATGTTTCAGTCGTCGTTCGACGCGTCAAGTTCTTCCGGACGCAAACCCTCCTGTTGCGGCGGCAGGTAGCCGTGGCTTGCAAACCAGTTTTCGAGAATCGTGGAGATCGCGTCCTGGCGCGTCAAGGCGGCGGGATGATCGCTCATGTAGGATTGCAGCGCGGTTTCGATCTTTTCCGCATAGAACTCGGTCATCTTTCCCTCCGCAGCTTCATCGAGTGGCGATCCGCGGCTCTTACGCGGATCGCTCCAGCGCCCCGTCAGCCGGACAAGGATCGCCGTGGCACTTGTCATTGCTGAATGATTTTGTCCTCAAACCGGTTCCGATGGTAGGTGAATCCCGCGTCGGAAATCGCCATTTCAGGCCTGTTTGACGATCCGGATCAGCACCAGCAGGATGACCGCGCCGATGGTCGAATGGAGGATTGCAGCGAGGATGCCCGTGCCGAGCGTAATGCCGACGGCCGGAAACAGATAGCCGGCAATCAGCGCGCCGATGACGCCGATCACGATGTTGCCAAGCAGGCCGAAGCCGAAGCCGCTGACGATCAGGCCAGCGAGCCAGCCGGCGACGGCGCCGACGATCAGAAATACCAGAATGCTTTCAATGCCCATCAATGCTTCCTTTCGGTTGTAGCTGCAGGAAACATAGCTCATCCCTTGCGGGCAGATAGGGGAGATTGCGATCGGGGATGATTTTTCTCAGCAAAAGGGATGCCGGCCGCGGCCGGCTACCCTTGCCGAACCGTGGCCTGCACCTCGGATATTCAGACGATACCGCCGCCACCGCCGGCAACAGCGGGCCGTTCGGCCGCCACCCGGGCCCGATAGCCGCTTGCCCGGTAAGTCGCGACCGGCGCGATCGCACCGCCATTTTCGAGGCGGGCCGCGGCCAGGATCGGTTCGACATCGGTGCGGAAGGCAGCTTTCAGCGTCTCCGAGGCCATCAGCGCGTCGTTCTCCTGCTGGTAGCCGTCGAGCGCCCGGCGGTCGACGAGGAGCGCCTGAGCATAGGCACGGCCGACTTCCGTCGCACTCACCATCAGGCTCTCGATCGGATCGGTCACGTTATGGCTTTGGTCGAGCATATGCGCCGGACTGAAACCTTCCGCAGCGCGCGTCTCGGCATCGACCAATTCGTTGAACACCAGGAAGAGCCGGTAGGGATCGATCGAGCCGGTGTCGAGGTCGTCGTCGCCATATTTCGAGTCGTTGAAATGGAAGCCGCCGAGCTTCTTGAACTGGATCAGCCGGGCGACGATCATCTCGATATTGACGTTCGGGGCGTGATGGCCGAGATCGACGAGGCAGAACGCCTTGGGCCCGAGTTCCTGGGCGATCATGTAGTTGGTGCCCCAGTCCTGCACCACCGTCGAATAGAAGGCCGGCTCGTACATCTTGTGCTCGGTGAAGACGCGCCAGTCATCCGGAAGCGCCCCATAGATCACCTTCATCGAGTCGAGATAGCGCTCGAAGGCCCGGGTGAAGTTGCTCTGACCGGGAAAGTTGGAGCCGTCGCCGATCCAGACCGTCAGCGCCTTCGAGCCGAGCGCCTGGCCGATCTCGATGCATTCGAGATTGTGCTCGACCGCCTGGCGGCGCGTCGCGGCATCGGTGTGGGTGAGCGAACCGAATTTGTAGGAATGCGCCTGGCCCGGGGCGTCGGAGAAGGTGTTCGAGTTCATCGCGTCGAAGCCGAGGCCGAGGGAGGCTCCCTTTTCCTTCAGCGCCGCCAGGTCGGCGACCTTGTCCCACGGAATATGCAGGGACACGGTCGGAGTCGCCCGGGTCAGTTGCTGGATGACGCCGCAGTCCTCGAGCTTGTCGAAGATGTTGCGCGGCTCGCCCTGGCCGGGAAAGCGGGCAAAGCGCGTGCCGCCGGTGCCGACACCCCAGGAGGGCACCGCGACGCCGTAGGTGGCGACCTTCCGCTTGATGGCGTCGATGTCGATGCCGCGCCGCGCAAGCCGTTCGCCGAGGGTTTCGTAGTCGCGCGTGAGCGCTTCCTGCCGCTTGCCATTCTCGGCCTCGATCACCGACGTGCTGATCATGTTGGTCATGGCTTGCTCCCGATCAGCGCGTGAAGGACTGGGCGTTGCCCGCGTCGACATTGACGATGTTGCCGGTCGATTTCGCCGACATGTCTGAGGCGAGGAAGTAGATCGCCTCGGCAATGTCTTCCGGGAAGACGCTGAGTTTCAGCATCGACCGCTCGCGGTAATGCGCCTCGAGATCGTCCACGTCCATCTTGTAGGCCGCCGCACGCTGCTGCTTCCATTCGCCGGTCCAGATCTTGGAACCGCGCAGCACCGCATCCGGGTTGACGACGTTGACGCGGATCTGCGCCGAGGCGCCCTCCAGCGCCAGGCAGCGGGCAAGATGGATCTCGGCCGCCTTGGCCGTGCAATAGGCCGACGCGCCCGGCGAGGCTGCGAGGCCGTTCTTCGAGGCGACGAACACGATATTGCCGCCGTCCTTCTGGCTGCGGAAGATGCGGAAGGCTTCGCGCGACACCAGGAAATAGCCGGTCGCGAGAATGTCGATGTTCTTGTTCCAGAGCGCGAGCGTCGTATCCTCGATCGCCGCCGACGAAGCGAGTCCGGCATTGGAAACGAGGATGTCGAGGCCGCCGAATGCAAGGAGCGCATCGCCGAAGCCGGCCTCGACCGCGGCCTCGCTGGTCACGTTCATGGCGACGGAGCGGACGAAATCCTTGCCGTAGCGGGCCGCAAGCTCGTTCTGGGCGGCCCCGAGCGCCGCCTCGTCGATATCGGCGAGAACGACACAGGCGCCTTCCTGCATCAGCCGGTTGGCGGTCGCCTTGCCAATGCCGCCGGCGCCGCCGGTGACGAGGGCGACGCGCCCGGCGAGGCTCTTCGGCTTCGGCATGCGTTGGAGCTTGGCTTCCTCGAGCAGCCAATATTCGATGTCGAAGGCTTCCTGCTCGGGCAGGCCGACATAGGTCGACACGCCGGAGGCGCCACGCATCACGTTGATTGCATTGACATAGAATTCGCCGGAGATCCGCGCCGTCGCCTTGTCCTTGGCAAAGGTGATCATGCCGACCCCGCGTACCAGATAGACGACGGCATTCGGATCGCGCATCGCCGGGCTGTCTGCGCGCTTGCAGCGCTCGTAGTAAGCGGCGTAGTCGGCACGGTAGGCGGCGATCGCCTCCGGAAGGCCGGCAAGCGTCTTTTCGACGTCCGGCTGGGCCGGGTCGAAGTCGACCACCAGCGGCCGGATCTTGGTGCGCAGGAAATGGTCGGGGCAGCTCGTGCCGAGTGCGGCGAGCGGCTCCAGATCGGTCGAGGTCACGAAGTCGAGCACCGACTGGCTGTCGTCGAAATGGCCGACCTTCTTCTCCTCGGTGCTGATCAGTCCGCGGATCACTGGCATCAGCCTCTTGGCGATCGCCGCGCGCTCGGCAGCGCCGAGCGCCGGCCTCGCCTCTCCGCCGAAGGCGGGGGCGGTGTTTTCCGCCTCGAACCAGGCGATCGCCCGGTTGATGATCTCGATCGTCGTCTCGTAGGCTTCCTTCGCGGTGTCGCCCCAGGTGAACAGGCCGTGGCTTTCGAGCACGACGCCCCGGGCTTTCGGATTGTCGAGGCAGAATTTCTCGAGCCACAGGCCGAGTTCGTAGCCCGGCCGCTTCCACGGCAGCCAGCCGATCTCGTCGCCGAAGATCTTCCTGGTCAGTTCCTTGCTGTTCTTGGAGGCGGCGATGGCGATGATCGCGTCCGGATGCATATGGTCGACATGCGGCTTCGGCACATAGGCGTGCAGCGGCGTGTCGATCGAAGCGGCGCGCGGATTGAGGTTGAAGGTGCAATGCGGCAGGTAGCCGACCATCTCGTCCTCGAATTCGACGCCGCGATAGATGCCCTTCAGCGCCCGCAGCTTGTCCATGTAGAGGGTGGCGAAGCCGTCCATCTTGATCGTGCCGACGTCGCCGCCCGAGCCCTTCACCCAGAGGACCTCCACCGTCTCGCCGGTGAGCGGGTCCTTTTCCATCACCTTGGCGGAGGTGTTGCCGCCGCCGTAATTGGTAATACGCTTGTCGGAACCGAGGAGATTGGAGCGGTAGAGCAGCCGCTCCGCTTCGCTCATCGCCGCCGCCTTGGCGTCGTCCCAGAGATTGGCCAGGCGTGCGCCCTGTTGCTTGTCGAGCATCTCGAATTCCTCCCGGTAAGCTAGCCGCCGGCACTCGGGCCGCGACGATACGATAGCATCAGATCACACGCTTGATGCGCAGATGTCAATCAAAAACGATCAAAAACGTTCATACTGCAGCGCACAATGAAAAAAGATGATTGAAACTGATTGACAATGCGCGGGACTGATGGAAGCATGCAGAACATCGGAGGAGCGCATGCACGAGAAAGAAAGACATAGGATCATCCTGTCGGCAGTGCAGGAAAAGCCGGTCGTCACCGTGCCCGAGCTCGTCGAATTGACTGGCAGCTCCGAGGCGACGATCCGCCGCGATGTGGCGGCGCTGCATGTGCAGAAACGGCTGCGCCGGGTGCGCGGCGGCGCCGAGGCGATCAACCCACCGCAATTCGTCGGCCTTGCAGGCCGGCCCTTTAGCGTCAACGAGGGCCTGCATGCGCGCGAGAAGCAGGCGATCGCCCGCGAAGCGGTGGCGCTCTGCCAGGACGGCGAGCCGATCATCATCAATGGCGGCACGACCACCTTCCAGATGGTGCATTTCCTCGCCAACCGCCGGATGCAGGTCTTTACCAATTCGTTCCCGATCGCTGAGCACCTGCTCAAGCACTCGAAAAACACGGTGATGCTTTCCGGGGGCACGATCTACCGCGAGCAGAACATCATCCTGAGCCCCTTCGACAACGACGTGACGCGCAATTTCTATGCGCGCCGCATGTTCATGGGGGCGCAGGGGCTCGGGCCGCTCGGCCTGATGGAGGCCGACCCGCTGCTGATCCAGGCCGAGCAGAAGCTGATCGACCAGGCCGACGAGCTCGTCGTACTCGCCGATTCCTCGAAATTTCACAAGCGCTCGAGCCTCATTCTCTGCGGCCTCAAGCGCATCGCCACTGTGATCACCGATTCGGGCATCGAGGACAGGCATGCCTCGATGCTCGAAAGCGCTGGCGTCAACCTTGTCATCGCCAATGCGAGGCCGAAGGTCGACGCGGAAACTGCTTCGACATCCGCCTGAGCGGGTGGTGAGGGGGAAAGGGAGGCGGCCTGACCGGGCAAGCCGGTAGCAAGACCGCCAGATGAAGTTGTCGGGTCGGATTGATGCATCCAGTCCGGATGCAGGCCCAAGGGAGGAGAAAGTGATGAAAGTTCTGAAATCATTGATGGTGACGGCCGCCGTCGCCGCGGCGCTCATGGCAAACGCCGCCCATGCGGAGAACAAGAAGATCGCCCTCGTCGTCAAGGCGCTCGGCATCGGCTTCTTCGAGGCCGCCAACAAGGGCGCCCAGGAAGCGGCCAAGGAACTCGGCGACGTCGAGATCATCTATACCGGTCCGACCTCGACGACCGCCGAGGGGCAGATCGAGGTGATCAACTCGCTGATCGCCCAGAAGGTCGATGCGATCGCGGTTTCGGCCAATGACACCGACGCGCTCGTGCCGGCGCTCAAGAAGGCGATGGACCGCGGTATCAAGGTCATTTCCTGGGATTCGGGTGTCGCCAAGGAAGGCCGGCTGATGCATCTCAACCCGTCGTCGAGCCCGCTGATCGGCAACATGATCATCAAGCTCGCCGCCGATAACCTGCCGGAGGGCGGCGACGTCGCCGTGCTCTCGGCTTCGGCAACGGCCACTAACCAGAACACCTGGATTGCCGAGATGAAGAAGGTCCAGGGCAACTACAAGGGCATCAATGTCGTGGCCACCGTCTATGGCGACGACCTAGCCGACAAGTCCTATCGCGAGACGCAAGGCCTCATCCAGTCCTATCCGAACCTGAAGGCGATCATTGCGCCGACCTCGGTCGGCATCGTCGCCGCCGCTCAGGCCGTCACCGACGCGGGCAAGATCGGCCAGATCAACGTCACGGGTCTTGGATTGCCATCCGAAATGGCCGGTCACGTCAAGTCCGGCGCCTCGAAGTCCTTCGCCATCTGGAACCCGATCGACCTCGGCTATTCGGCAACGATGATCGCCTATGATCTCATCGGCGGGGCCGAAGCCAAGCCCGGCGCGGAACTGAAGATGGGCCGCATGGGTACCGTCAAGCTCGACGACAACAATGAAGGCGCCATGGCCGACCCGTTCGTCTATGATGCCAAGAACGTCGAGGAATTCGCGAAGATCTTCTGATCGGCGCGACCGGTATATGCCCCTCATCCGGCCTGCCGGCCACCTTCTCCCCGTTTGTCGGGGAGGAGGGACCAAGCGGCCGCGTCTCGCCCTCACCCTCACCAACGCCGGCGCAAACCGCGCACTGCGAAGGGGGCCCTCTCCCCGTCAAAACGGGGAGAGGGCCAGGGCGAGGGGCAACTGACAATCGAAGGCGCCCCGATGGGCTGGCCGACTGACTTGGTGGACTCTCTCTTGTTGCAGGAACCAACCACATCGCGGATGAAGCCCGCCATCACGCTCGAGGGCATATCGAAGTCCTTCCCGGGCGTGCGTGCGCTCTCCGACGTCTCCCTCGCGCTTTATCCGGGTTCGGTGACGGCGCTGATCGGCGAGAACGGCGCCGGCAAATCGACGCTCGTCAAGATCCTGACCGGCATCTATCAACCCGATGCCGGCGTGATCCGGGTCGCCGATACGGAAACCACATTCCCCACCGCCCTTGCCGCGGCCAGGGCCGGGGTCACGGCGATCCATCAGGAGACGGTTCTCTTCGACGAGCTCTCCGTTGCGGAAAACATCTTCCTCGGCCACGCCCCGCGCAACCGCTTCGGCTTCATCGACTGGCAGAAGCTCAATGCCGATGCCAAGGCCCTGCTGCAGAGGGCCGGCGCCGATTTCGATCCGACGATCCGGCTGCGCGATCTCGGCATCGCCAAGAAGCACCTTGTGGCGATCGCCCGCGCGCTGTCCGTCGATGCGCAGGTCGTGATCATGGATGAGCCGACGGCGGCGCTGTCGCACAAGGAAATCCATGAGCTCTACGCGCTCATCGAGCGGCTCAAGGCCGAAGGCAAGGCGATCCTCTTCATCAGCCACAAGTTCGACGAGATCTTCCGGATCGCCGACCGCTACACGGTCTTCCGCGACGGCACGATGGTCGGCGAGGGGCTGATTGCCGACGTTCACCAGGACGATCTCGTCCGCATGATGGTCGGCCGTGCGGTCGATTCCGTCTATCCCAAGAAGGACGTCAGGATCGGCGATCCGGTGCTGACCGTCTCCGGCTACCGCCACCCGACCGAATTCGAGGACATCAATTTCGAGCTGCGGCGCGGCGAAATCCTCGGCTTCTACGGCCTGGTCGGCGCTGGCCGCTCGGAGTTCATGCAGTCGCTGATCGGCATCACCCGGCCATCGGCGGGTGCCGTCAGGCTCAATGGCGAGGTGCTGGTCATCCGCAGTCCGGCCGAGGCGATCCGCGCCGGCATCGTCTATGTGCCGGAGGAACGCGGCCGCCAGGGCGCGATCATCGGCATGCCGATCTTCCAGAACGTAACCCTGCCGTCGCTTTCCCACACCTCGCGCTCGGGCTTCCTGAAGCTCGCCAACGAGTTCGCGCTGGCGCGCGAGTATACATCCCGCCTCGATCTCCGCGCCGCTTCGCTCGATCAGGACGTCGGCACGCTCTCCGGCGGCAATCAGCAGAAGGTGGTGATCGCCAAGTGGCTGGCGACGAAGCCCAAGGTCATCATTCTCGACGAGCCGACGAAGGGCATCGACATCGGCTCGAAGGCCGCCGTCCACGCCTTCATGAGCGAGCTCGCGGCGCAAGGCTTGAGCGTCATCATGGTGTCTTCGGAAATCCCCGAGATCATGGGCATGTCCGATCGCGTCATCGTCATGCGCGAGGGCCGGTTTGCCGGCCGCTTCGAACGCTCCGAACTGACGGCCGAAAAGCTGGTGCGCGCGGCAGCGGGCATTGAAGCGCAACGCAACGGGAGGGCCGGATGATCGCCAAGCTCCTCAAGAACCGCGAGATCCTGCTCGTCGGCGCGATTGCCGTGCTGCTCGCCTTGATCGCCTTGCGCTTTCCGGCATTCGTCGGACCCTCCAACCTCGCTCGGGTCTACAACGACACGTCGATCCTGATCATCCTGGCGCTCGGCCAGATGGCCGTCATCCTCACCCGATGCATCGATCTGTCGATGGCGGCCAATCTGGCGCTTTGCGGCATGGTTGCCGCCATGCTGAACGCCGCCTTTCCCGGCCTGCCGATCCCGCTCATCATTCTTGCCGCCATGGCGCTCGGCGGTCTGCTCGGCATGATCAATGGCACGCTCGTCTGGAAGCTCGACATCCCGCCGATCGTCGTCACGCTCGGAACGCTGACGATCTATCGCGGCCTGATCTTCCTCTTGACCGACGGCAAGTGGATCAATGCCCACGAGATGAGCGACGCCTTCAAGGCGCTGCCGCGGCTCGATCTCGCCGGCGTGCCTGTACTGTCCTGGCTGTCGCTGCTGATGATCGCGGTCATGTTCCTGGTGATGAGCCGGACGCCGCTCGGCCGGGCCTTCTATGCGGTCGGCGGCAATCCGCACGCCGCCGTCTATACGGGCATCGATGTCGGCCGCACCCGCTTCTTCGCTTATTGCCTGTCGGGCGCGCTCGCCGGCCTTTCGGGCTATCTCTGGGTGTCGCGCTATGCGGTCGCCTATGTCGACATCGCCGCCGGCTTCGAGCTCGACATCATCGCGGCCTGCGTCATCGGTGGCATTTCGATCGCCGGCGGCATCGGCTCCGTGGCCGGCGCCGTGCTCGGGTCGCTCTTCCTCGGCGTCATCAAGAACGCGCTTCCCGTCATCAATATCTCGCCCTTCGCGCAGATGGCGATCTCCGGAACGGTCATCATCATTGCCGTTGCCGTCAACGCCCGCGCCGAGCGGCGCAAGGGCCGGGTCATTCTCAAGAAAGCGGAGGCGGTCTGATGGCTGACGCTCAACTCTCTCCCCGCAATATCCCGGATCGCCTCGAGGCAGGCGGCGCCCGCCTGATGAAGAGCTGGGAGGCGCTGCTCATCGTGGTCGCTACCCTCATCTTCCTCGGCAATTCCTTTGCCTCGCCCTATTTCTTGGACCCGTGGAATCTCTCCGACGCCACCTTCAACTTTACCGAAAAGGCGATGATCGCCTTTGCCATGGCGCTGGTGATCATCTCGGGCGAGATCGACCTCTCGGTCGCCTCGATCATCGCGCTCGCCTCGACGGCCATGGGCTATGCGGTGCAACTCGGCGTCGATACCCCGGCGCTTGTCGCGATCGGTCTTTCCGTCGGGCTTGCCTGCGGCGCCATCAACGGATTGCTGATCACCGGCCTCGGTCTGCCGTCGATCGTCGTGACGATCGGCACGATGAGCCTGTTTCGAGGCCTGTCCTTCATCATTCTCGGCGACCAGGCCTTCACCGGCTATCCGGAAAGCTTCGCCTGGTTCGGCCAGGGCTATGTCTGGTGGGTCTTCTCCTTCGAGTTCACGCTCTTCGTGCTGCTCGCCGTCGCCTATGGCGTGCTGCTCCACAAGACGAATTTCGGCCGCGCCGTCTATGCCATCGGCAACAACCAGACAGCGGCGCTCTTTTCCGGCGTGCGGGTGGCGCGGGTGAAGTTCACGCTGTTCCTGCTGACAGGCCTGATGGCTGGCCTCGCCTCGGTCTGCCTCACCTCTCGCCTCGGCTCGACGCGCCCCTCGATCGCGCTCGGCTGGGAGCTTGAGGTCGTCACCATGGTCGTGCTCGGCGGCGTCAACATTCTCGGCGGCTCGGGAACCATACCCGGCGTCGTGCTGGCGGCGCTGATCATGGGCATGGTCACCTTCGGTTTCGGCCTGTTGAACGTACCGGGCATCGTCATGTCGATCTTCATCGGCCTGCTGCTGATTTCGGTGATCGCCCTGCCGATCCTGTGGCGGCGCGCCCGCCGCCGTCTCGCGCATTGAGGTTTCTCCCATGGAAAAATACGCGTTCCGCATGCGGCTCAATCCAGGCATGGCCGAGGAATACAAGGCGCGCCACGACGCGATCTGGCCCGAGCTGGTGGCTCTGCTGAAAGACGCCGGGATATCGGACTACTCGATCCATCTTGACGAGGAGACGAACCTGCTCTTCGGCGTTCTCTGGCGGACGGACAATCACCAGATGGCCGATCTGCCGTCGCACCAGGTGATGCAGAAATGGTGGGCCCATATGGCCGACATCATGGAAACCCGTGCCGACAACGAGCCGGTCGCCGTGCCGCTCAAGACCGTCTTCCATCTCAGCTGACATGAAGACCGTCGCCGTCATCGATATCGGCAAGACCAACGCCAAGGTCGCGTTGGTCGACCTCGCGCGCTTCGAGGAGATCGCCGTCCGCAAGACGCCCAACATCGTCGTGGAGGCGGGGCTCTATCCCCACTTCGACGTCGAGCATCTCTGGCGGTTCATTCTTGGGGGCCTTGCAGAGCTGCACCGTGTACATCCGGTGGATGCGATCTCAGTCACAACACATGGGGCGACAGCGGTCCTGCTGGATCAAGCGGGCGAACTCGCCCTGCCGGTCCTCGACTACGAATTTGCCGGCCCGGACGCGCTCGCCGAGGAATATGGCCGGGCGCGTCCAGCCTTTTCAGAAACCGGGTCGGCCCGCCTGCCGATGGGGCTCAATGTCGGTGCTCAGCTTTTCTGGCAGCAGCGTGCGTTTCCCGAGCAGTTCGCCAAGGTTGCGACCATCCTCACCTATGCGCAATACTGGTCCTACCGCCTGACTGGCGTTGCCACCAACGAGCTGACCTCGCTCGGCTGTCATACCGATCTCTGGAACCCTCTAACCGCGGCGTTTTCGACATTGGTCGAGGCACAGGGTTGGGCGCGGCTGTTCGCGCCTGTGCGCAAGGCGGGCGACGTGATCGGCGGATTGCTGCCTCCTCTGGCCGCGGCCGCGGGGCTGCCATCCGGCTTGCCGGTCTATTGCGGCATTCACGATTCGAACGCCTCGCTGCTGCCGCACCTCTTGACACGCCGGGCACCGTTTTCCGTCGTCTCGACCGGAACCTGGGTGGTGATGCTGGCGATCGGCGGCGAGCAGGCGGAGCTCGATGAAACCCGCGACACGCTGATCAATGTCAACGCGCTTGGCGACCCGGTGCCGTCTGCCCGCTTCATGGGCGGCCGCGCCTTCTCGATGCTCGTCGGCGACAATCCGCCGCCGGCCTCGACCGAAGCCGAAGCGCGCGTGCTTGCGGGAGGCTACATGCTGCTGCCGTCGGTTCTGGGCGGCTCCGGCCCTTTTCCCTCGGCACGGCCGCGTTGGACGGTGAACGAGGCAGACCTTGCCCCGCCCGAACGACTTGCCGCCGTCTCCTTCCATCTCGCCCTGATGACGGCGACCTGCCTCGATCTCATCGGCGCCAGGGGAGAAATCGTCGTGGAAGGGCCTTTCGCCGCGAATGGCGCCTATCTGCGGATGCTGGCCGCTGCGACCGGCCGGCCGGCGCTCGCCAACAGCCTGAGCAGCACCGGAACGAGCCTTGGTGCAGCCTGCCTCGTCGCAGGCGCCCGGATCAGGACGGGTGCCGAAGTCTTCTCGGAAGCGGTTCCGGAAGGCTATGCCGGTTACGCACGGAAATGGCAGCGCTTGACCGCTGAGCATGTGGCTGCAAGCGCATCTTCGCTCGATAGATGAAGTAGAATCCGGCGGATATTCTTGGGCTTGGTAGAAAGACCGCGCGTCAGAAAATGTTGCGGTTTGCCGCCCGTCTATGTTCGAGATTGATGACGATCGAGATCGCGGTCATTGCGAGGATTGCGATGGTGGCGGCACTAATTCCAAGAACAATCATTGCTCATTCCCGTGGACGCATCTTCATGATGTCGCCTGTACCTGTGACGGTGCAGCTTGCGCGGTTCGCGCCTATTTGACCTTCGCTTCGATACTGGACGACAAGTAGAGCCGCAATTCTAAACTCTTGTGATTAAAAACCTGTTGTCTCCAGCACAGTAAAACAGTGCGGAGCAGCGGCGATTAGCGTGTTGGTTGCATTTTAGCGATTCCGACTACGGGCCGGAAACCGTTAACCTTCAAGCAAGGAATTAACCATAAACATGGTCCAACACGTCGGAATAGGAAGTCTCAGCTTCTCTCAAGGCATGATGCCGCACCGCCGTACCGGTTCCGGTCCGGTATGCAATCTCACAGACGTTACTTGCGGGATGGACGATAGAGAACGCTCAGGCGCGCCGATCTTACCGACTGGGCGTGACCGGCCATAGCCCCTCAACGGGCCACATCTTCCCTCAGGCAAGTTTCGACTACGCATCAGGCCGGGGAACAGCGTGCAGCAGGAAGCGTCAGATCAGGCAAGGAAGGGCCAGGCGGGCAGTCTGCTCGAGCGCCTGCGCTTTGCCGGGCTCGACGAGGGAGCCTGCGCGCTTCTGCGGGACCGTCGCCAGGCCCTGTCGCCGCGCATCGAGCTTGCGCTGCGCGACCTTTTTCACCGGTTGCAGACCAAACCGGACGCCGCTCGCCATTTCGACAACGATCGCCAGCTCGACCGACTGCACGATCTTCACTCCTCCCACTGGAACGTGCTGACCGATGCCCGTTTCGACGGGCTCTACGCCGAGCGCGTCAAGGTGCTCGCCGACACGGAAGCGCGCATGGGGCTCGACCCGCGCTGGCAACTCGCGAGCCATTCGGTGGTGCTGGAACATCTCATCGTCGGCGCAATCGAGGATGCCTGGCCCAAGCTTCCTTTCGGCAAGGCACGCAGGAACGAACTTTGCCGTCTCGTCGCCGCTCTCGTGCGTGCTGCCTTCGTCGATAGCGAGATCGCCGTGTCGCTGCGCTTCAACGCGCTCCGCCAGCAGCATCAGCGCCAGCTTTCCGAGCAGCGCAAGGGCGACGAGTCCGAAGTAGCGGCGCTGTTTTCGGATTTCCTGCAGGCTCTCGCCGACGGCGACCTCGGCGCCCGGCTGCCGACGGAGACACCTGATGTCTACCGGCCGATCGCCGCCGGGCTGAATGCCGCCTTGGACCAGATCCAGCAGGCTCTGCAGTCCGGAGACAAGCGTGCAGCGGCGGCCGAAGGGATGGTGGAAAGCCTTCGCAGCCGCACCAACGCGTTTTCCGGCACCGCAGGCAGCGAGGCCGAGGCCCTGACCGGCCAGGTCGCAGCGCTTGGGGCGATGACCGAACGCATGCGCTCCGGCTCGTTCAGGATCAGCGAGGCCGAGGCCAAGGCGAGCGAAACGCGCCGTGCTGCGGAGCGCAGCGGCGAGATTGCCGGTCAGGCGATCTCCGCCATGGCGGATATCGAGGCGTCCGCGGAGAAGATTGGCCAGATCATCGGCGTGATCGACGAGATTGCCTTCCAGACGAATCTGCTCGCCCTCAATGCCGGCATCGAAGCGGCACGCGCCGGCGAGAGTGGCCGCGGCTTCGCGGTCGTCGCGCAGGAAGTCCGGGCGCTGGCGCAACGCTCCGGCGAGGCGGCGCGCGAGATCAAGCAGCTCGTCAACGGCACGAAGACGCAGGTCGAAGCCGGCGTCGAGATCGTCGGTCAGACGCAGAATGCGATCAGCAGCATCGTCGAACAGGTCATCTCGATCAATGCCGCCGTCTCCGGCATCGCCCGCGAGGCGGAAGCGCAGGTCAGCGATCTGGCCGCCGCGGCGACCGAGATCGGCGGTATTTCGACGGCGATCGGTCGAAGCGCGACGGTCGCTGGTGAGGCGGCGGCTTCGACCGAGGATCTCCACGGCACCATTGTGGAGCTCGGTAAGACGATCCGCCGCTTCCGTTTCGAGCGCCAGGCGGGATTAAGGGCTCCGACCTTTGTCCAGCCGTCCGCGCTTTTGCCGCAAGTCGACGAGGACGAACGAGCGATGCCGTTCAGCGATGACGCCGCCTCGGGGCGCCAGGTCGCCGGATGGCGGCGCTAAGGTCAGGGAACAGGTCAGTCGAGGGACAGAATGGCCAGCAAGAATACCGCAAAGAAATCGCTGAAGCTCGCTCCGGTGCTGGACCTGAACGAGGCGACCGCGCTGCATGAAAGGCTGCTATCGCTCAAGGGCGCTCCGGTCGTCATCGACGCGTCCGCCGTCGAGCGGATCGGAACGCTCTGCGCACAGGTGCTGATGGCCGGAGCCAGAAGTTGGGAAGAAGACCGGATGTCCTTCACCTTTGCTAAGGTGTCGGACGCTTTCGTTAAAACGACACAGCTCATCGGCGTGGACATCGCGCCCCTGATGGCAAAGGAGATTTGAGAAATGAAGAAGAGAGTTCTGACTGTGGACGACTCCCGGACGATCCGGAACATGCTTCTTGTTACCCTCAACAATGCCGGCTTCGAAACGATCCAGGCCGAAGATGGCGTCGAAGGGCTCGAAGTGCTGGAGACGGCCAATCCCGACGTGATCGTCACGGACATCAACATGCCCCGCCTCGACGGCTTCGGCTTCATCGAAGGCGTGCGCAGGAACGACCGCTACCGTGCCGTTCCCATCCTGGTGCTCACCACCGAAAGCGACGCCGAGAAGAAGAACCGCGCGCGGCAGGCGGGCGCCACCGGCTGGATTGTCAAGCCGTTCGACCCGACCAAGCTGATCGATGCCATCGAGCGCGTAACGGCCTGAGATCCGAGGGTAGCCTCCAATGGATATGAACGAAATCAAAGAGATCTTCTTCCAGGAATGCGAGGAGCAGCTCGCGGAACTGGAGTCGGGTCTCCTGAAGCTCAATGACGGCGACCGCGATCCCGAGACGGTCAACGCCGTCTTCCGCGCTGTCCACTCAATCAAGGGTGGCGCCGGTGCGTTCGGTCTCGATGACCTCGTCTCGTTTGCGCACGTCTTCGAGACGACGCTCGATTGCGTTCGATCCAACAGGCTTGAGCCCAACCAGGACGTCCTGAAGGTCATGCTGAAATCGGCGGACGTGCTTGCCGATCTCACCAATGCCGCCCGGGACGGCGGCAGCGTCGACGAGGCGCGCAGCCGTCAGCTGATCAAGGAGCTCGAGGCGCTCGCCAATGGTGAATTGCCGCAGGCGGCCGCTGCCGAGCCGGTGGCAAAGCCGGCGCCTGTTGCCGCACCGGCCCCGGCGCCCGCACCCGCTCCGGTGGTCAACGAGGAAGGCTTCCAGCCCGTCGCCTTCTCCTTCGACGAGTTCGAGGCGAACGAGCCTCCGGCGGTCGAGCCCTCGACCTTCGAAATCCTCTTCAGGCCGAAGTCCGAGCTCTATGCCAAGGGCAATGACGCGACGCTGCTTTTGCGCGATCTCTCGCGCCTCGGCGAGATGAGCATCCTTTGCGACATGGACGAACTGCCGGCGCTCGGCAGCATGAATCCGGAGGCCGCCTATTTCGCCTGGAAGATCTCGCTGAAGACCGACAAGGGCGAAGACGCGATCCGTTCGGTTTTCGAATTTGCCGAGTGGGATTGCGAACTCGAAGTGACGCTCGCCGGCGACCCTGCCAATGCGGGCGAGGAATTGCCGATGCAGCCCGTTCCGTTCGACCTGTCGCTGCTCGATGAAGAGGCGCCGGCCACGGCAGGGGCTTCCGAGGACGAGGAGCAAGCCGTTGCCCAGCGCGAGGCTCGCGACGAGGCCCTGTCTGCCGCGGCGACCGCGAGCAAGGTCCTGCAGATGGCCCAGACCGCACGCGCTTCGGCCGAAAGCGCGAAGAGCGCAACGCCGGTCTCCGCGGCACAGGCGGCAGCACAGCAGGCCGCGTCGGCTGCCACCCCGACGATCCGCGTCGATCTCGACCGCGTCGACCGCCTGATCAACCTGGTCGGCGAGCTCGTCATCAACCAGGCGATGCTGTCGCAGAGCGTCATCGAGAACGACACCAACGGTACGTCGTCGATCAATATGGGGCTCGAGGAGCTGCAGCAGCTCACCCGCGAGATCCAGGACAGCGTCATGGCGATCCGCGCGCAGCCGGTAAAGCCGGTGTTCCAGCGCATGTCGCGAATCGTCCGCGAAATCGCCGACATGACCGGCAAGTCGGTACGTCTCGTCACCGAAGGCGAGAACACCGAGGTCGACAAGACGGTCATCGACAAGCTGGCCGAGCCGCTGACGCACATGATCCGCAATGCGGTCGACCACGGTCTCGAAACGCCGGAAAAGCGTGTCGCCGCCGGCAAGAACCCGGAAGGCACGGTCCGGCTGACGGCGAAGCACCGGTCCGGCCGCATCGTTATCGAGCTTGCCGATGACGGCGCCGGCATCAACCGCGAGAAGGTCCGGCAGAAGGCCATCGACAACGACCTGATCGCCGCCGATGCCAATCTATCCGACGAGGAAATCGACAACCTGATCTTCCACGCGGGCTTTTCGACCGCAGACAAGATCTCCGACATTTCCGGCCGCGGCGTCGGCATGGATGTCGTCAAGCGGTCGATCCAGGCACTCGGCGGCCGCATCAACATCTCGTCGAAGCCGGGGCAGGGTTCTGTCTTCACGATGAGCCTGCCGCTGACGCTCGCCGTCCTCGACGGCATGGTGGTGACGGTCGCCAACCAGACGCTCGTCGTGCCGCTGACGGCAATCGTCGAAACACTTCAGCCGGAGGCCTCGGCGATCCACAGCTTCGGTGCCTCCCAGCGGCTGATCTCGATCCGCAACTCCTTCTGCCCGCTGGTCGACGTCGGACGCATCCTGAACTTCCGCGCTATCCAGGCCAATCCGGTCGAAGGGGTGGCGCTGCTCGTCGAGTCCGAAGGCGGCGGCCAGCGCGCCCTGATGGTCGATGCGATCCAGGGCCAGCGGCAGGTGGTCATCAAGAGCCTCGAGGCGAACTACACCCATGTGCCGGGCATTGCGGCGGCCACCATTCTCGGCGATGGGCGCGTGGCGCTTATCCTCGATGTCGACGCGATCGTCGCCGCCTCGCGCGGACACTCCCTGAAACCTGAAATGTCTCTTGCTGCAGCCGGATAATACTATGACCTATGTCGCAAAAAATCTGACGACTAGCGGACGGGAGCTGATCGCTTTCCGCGCCGGCGGCCAGGAATTCTGCGTCAACGTAATGTCGGTCCGCGAAATTCGCGGCTGGACGCCTGCGACCGCGATGCCGCACGCGCCGAGCTACATGCTCGGCGTCATCAACCTGCGCGGCGCGGTGCTGCCGATCATCGACTTTTCCGCCCGCCTCGGCATGAAGCCGGCCGAGCCGACGGTCCGTCATGTGATCATCGTCGCCCAGGTGAAGAGCCAGGTGGTGGGGCTTCTGGTCGATGCCGTCTCCGACATCCTGACCGTCTCGGATGGCGACATCCAGCCGACCCCGGATATCGCGTCGGACTTCGAAAGGAGCTTCGCGCGTGGCGTCCTGGCAATCGAGGGGCGGATGATCTGCCTGGTCGAACTCGACCAGGTCTGCCCGCAAGAAGAAAGGGAAGCGGCATGAGGGCCAAGGCCACTTTCGAACAGAAGCTGTCGCCGGACGAATGCCTTGCGGCCGGCGAATATCCGCTGACCCGCCGCGACCTCAGCGAAATTGCCGCGATGATCTATGCGGATGCCGGCATCTACCTGAACGAATCCAAGGCGTCGCTGGTCTATTCGCGGCTGTCGAAACACATCCGCAACCTAGGCCTCAAGGGCTTCCGCGACTATTGCCAGCTCGTCGCCTCGCCGGCCGGTGCTGCGGCGCGCCGCGACATGCTCTCGCATCTGACCACCAACTTCACCCGCTTCTTTCGCGAGAACCATCATTTCGAGCATCTGAAGACCGACGTGCTGCCGGGCCTCATCGCCCGGGCGAAGAACGGCGGCCGGGTCCGCATCTGGTCGGCCGCCTGCTCGGACGGCCAGGAGCCCTATTCGATCGCGCTGACGGTGCTGTCGCTGCTGCCGAATGCCGCCGAATATGACTTCCGAATCCTCGCGACCGACATCGATCCGAAGATCCTGGCGCTCGCCCGCGCCGGCGCCTATGACGCGACGGCGCTCGAAACGGTAAGCCCCGCCATGCGCAAGCAATGGTTCAGGGAGGTCGAGGTCAACGGCCGCGGCAAGTGGCAGATCGATGACCGCGTCAAGCGGCTGATCACCTTCAACGAGCTCAATCTGATGGCGCAATGGCCGCTCAAGGGGCCCTTCGACGTGATCTTCTGCCGCAACGTGGTGATCTACTTCGACGAGCCGACGCAGATGAAGATCTGGTCGCGATTTGCGGGCGTGCTCGACACGGGCGGCCATCTCTATATCGGTCACTCGGAGCGCGTCTCGGGGGATGCCAAGACGATCTTCGACAATATCGGCGTCACCACCTATCGCCACACCGGCAAATTCCATGGAGGTCGGGCATGAACGCTCCCGCCCGTGTTCTCGTCGTCGATGACTCGCCCACCATGCGCGGGCTGATCTCGGCCGTGCTCAATGCCGATCCGGAGGTGAAGGTCGTCGGTCAGGCGGCCGACGCGCTCGAGGCTCGCCAGGCAATCAAGCAGCTGGATCCCGATGTCGTCACCCTCGACATCGAGATGCCGAACATGAACGGCCTCGAGTTCCTCGACAAGATCATGCGGCTGAGGCCCATGCCGGTCATCATGGTCTCGACGCTGACCCACAAGGGTGCCGAGGCGACGATCGCCGCGCTCGAAATCGGCGCCTTTGATTGCGTTGGCAAGCCGCATCCCGGCGATCCGAATCCGTTCGGCGGTCTGGTCGACAAGGTCAAGGCGGCGGCGCGCTCGCAGCGCAAATCGATGATCACCAGCAACCGGGCAGCATCGACGCCGGCCGTAAGCAGCGCGTCCGACTACAAGGCGGGCCGCAAGATCATCGCGATCGGCGCCTCGACCGGCGGCGTGGAGGCCCTGATTGCCGTCCTGCAAAAGTTCCCGGCAAATTGCCCGCCGACGGTGATCACGCAGCACATGCCGCACACCTTCACCAAGAGCTTTTCCGAACGGCTGAACCGGCTCTGCGCGCCGACCGTCCAGGAGGCGACCGACGGCGCCCGTCTCGAGGTCGGCAAGGTCTATCTGGCGCCCGGCGGCGACCGGCACCTTCAGGTCGCCAATGCCTCCGCGCCCTGCTGCCGGCTGGTTGACCGGGAACCCGTCAACGGGCATCGCCCGTCGGTCGACGTGCTGTTCGATTCGGTTGCCGAATTGGCGGGGCGCAATTCGATCGGTGTGATCCTGACCGGCATGGGGCGCGACGGCGCGGCCGGCCTCCTCAAGATGCGGCATGCTGGGGCGCGCACCTTCGGACAAAACGAAAAGACTTGTGTCGTCTATGGAATGCCCAGAGTGGCTTACGAATTGGGCGCTGTCGAAACGCAGCTCCCCCTCGGATCGATCGGGGAGGAGATATTGAAGACGGCAGCAGCCCGGAAGGAAGGAAGCGAATAATGTCCATCGCCGAAAAGATTAAGGTTCTGATCGTCGACGATCAGGTCACGAGCCGACTGCTCCTGGGCGACGCCCTGCAGCAACTGGGCTTCAAGCAGATTACTGCCGCCGGCGACGGCGAGCAGGGCATGAAGATCATGGCGCAAAACCCGCACCACCTGGTCATCTCGGACTTCAACATGCCGAAGATGGACGGTCTCGGCTTGCTGCAGGCGGTTCGCTCGAACCCGAACACCAAGAAGGCGGCCTTCATCATCCTGACCGCTCAGGGCGACAGGGCGCTCGTCCAGAAGGCCGCCGCGCTCGGCGCCAACAACGTTCTCGCCAAGCCGTTCACCATCGAAAAGATGAAGGCAGCGATCGAGGCGGTCTTCGGGGCACTGAAATAATGTTGGAAGCTGCCGGCAGGCGTGTGCATGTCATTCAGGGCGAGTTCAAGGTCGTCAACGATCCGGATGTCGTTCTCTCGACGATTCTCGGCTCCTGCGTGGCCGCCTGCATGCGCGACCCGGTGGCGGGCGTCGGCGGCATGAACCATTTCCTGCTGCCCGGCTCTTCGACGTCGCCGGCCTCGGCCGGTGACGCGACGCGCTACGGCGTGCATCTCATGGAATTGCTGATCAACGGCCTCCTGAAACAGGGCGCGCGCCGCGATCGGCTCGAGGCGAAGATCTTCGGCGGAGCCAGGACGATTGCGCGCTTCTCGAATGTCGGCGAGCAGAACGCCGCCTTTGCACGGCAGTTCCTGCTCGACGAGGGCATCCGCGTCGTCGGCGAGAGCACCGGCGGAGAGCATGGCCGCAAGCTGGAATATTGGCCGGTCACCGGTCGTGCCCGCCAATACGCGCTGACCGGTGTCGAAGCCCAGCGCGCCATCCATCAGGACCAGCGGCCCGCGCCTGCGCCGAAGCCGGTGGAAAGCTCGATCGAGTTCTTCTAATCGCGCCGTCGGGCGAGCTGGCGGCTCGGACGCCAAGATTTCCTTCAACGTGAGAAAAACGATGCACACCGACCACCAGAGCTATATGCCTCACGCGGAAGAATCGCTGCCGGACGTGTTGATGCGCATCGTCACCGAACTGCACGACGTCGCCTATCTCATCGAGCGGATCGAGCCGCAGCTCGCAGGCGGTCACGATGGATCCGCGGCCGATCCGGCCGACAGGATGATGGTCCTTCAGGGTATCGACCTTGCGGTCCAGAAGACCCGGGGCCTCGCCGAATTCATCGACACGATCACCGCATCGATTCCCGACACGTGCCTCGTGGACATCTCGACGGCCGTCAACCTGGTCAAGCTAGCCGACATGAAAAAGGCGCTCGGCAGCGGCCTTTTACGCCACGGCCACTCGCAGCCGCTCACCAAGGCCGCGGGCGATTTCGAGGCGTTTTGACGTTAGATGATATGGGCGCCTGAGTCGCCCCTCGACCATCATCCTTCTGCTCCGTCAAGTTCGCGCAAGTTTCGCCGCCTAGCTTCGCTTCCGGGGCTGGTAGATTCGCGCATATCGATACCTGCTTACCAGAATGTTTGATCCTCGCATGATGCCGTCGAGTGCCGGCAAGGGTGCCATGCGATACTGGGTGCGGAAACAGAATGAATCTGTTCGATCAATTCTCGACGTTCACGAAAAACCTGAGCAATCTCGGGCAGAGCAAGCTAATCGCGCTCGCGGTGGCCGGCATCGTCGCGATCGGCTTCGTCCTCGGCGCTGCGATCTACGTCAACAAGCCAGCCTATGAAACGCTCTATGTCGGCCTCGAGCGCAGCGATGTCACCCAGATCAGCATTGCGCTTGCCGAGGCGAATCTCGACTTCGAGGTCGGCGCGGATGGCGGCAGCATTCAGGTGCCGGTCGGCATGACCGGCAAGGCTCGGCTGCTTCTGGCCGAGCGCGGCCTGCCGAGCAGCGCCAATGCCGGCTACGAACTCTTCGACAATGTGGGCTCGCTCGGACTCACCTCCTTCATGCAGGAGGTGACCCGCGTTCGTGCATTGGAGGGCGAGATTGCCCGCACCATCCAGCAGATTTCCGGCATCGCGGCGGCCCGCGTCCATATCGTCATGCCGGAGCGGGGCAGCTTCCGCAAGGCCGAGCAGACGCCGACCGCATCGGTGATGATTCGTGCGAGTGCGACCGTCGGCCGGAGCGCCGCCTCGTCGATCCGCCATCTTGTCGCTTCGTCCGTCCCGGGTCTCGATGTCGACGACGTCACCATTCTCGATTCGACCGGCCAGCTCCTTGCCTCGGGCGACGACCCGGCAAACAGCGCCCTCAACCAGTCGCTCGGCGTCGTGCAGAACGTCCAGTCCGATCTCGAGAAGAAGATCGACAACGCGCTTGCGCCCTTCCTTGGCATGGACAATTTCCGCACCAGCGTCACCGCTTCGCTCAACACCGATGCCCAGCAGATCCAGGAGACCGTGTTCGACCCCGAATCGCGGGTCGAGCGCTCGACGCGGGTCATCAAGGAAGAGCAGAAATCCAGCCAGCAGCAGCCGGACAACGCCGCGACCGTCCAGCAGAACGTGCCCCAGGCGGCGCCGCGCGGCGGCGCCGGCCAGCAGTCGAGCGACGAGGCGGAGAAGAAGGAAGAGCAGACCAACTACGAGATCAACAGCAAGACGATCGCGACCGTCAAAAACAGCTATGCGATCGAGCGGCTGTCGATCGCCGTCGTGGTCAACCGCGGCCGCCTGGCAGCGATGGTCGGCGAGGGGGCCGATCAGGCGAAGATCGATGCCTATCTCCAGGACATGCAGAAGATTGTCGCGTCCGCTGCCGGTGTCGATCCGAACCGCGGAGACGTCGTCACGCTGAACGCGATGGATTTTGTCGAGACGCAATTGCTCGACCAACCGGTGGCCGGGCCGGGCGTCATGGAAATGCTGACGCGCAATCTCGGCGGCATCATCAACTCGCTGGCCTTCATCGTCGTCGCCTTCCTGGTCGTCTGGCTGGGCATGCGGCCACTCGCCCGCCAGATGGGCTTTGGCGGTCAATCCGGTCAGCTCGAAGGCGAGGGCGCCGGTCTCGAATTGCCGGATTTCTCTCCGGCTGGCGCCGGTGCCGCAAGCGGCGCCCTCATGGAGGGCTTCGGTTCGGACTTCGGCTTCGACAGCACGGACGACCTGCTCAATCTCGGCGACGACAGCAACGGCTTCAATCGCCGCGTCAAGGAGGGCCCGGAGCGCCGGCTCGCGCGCATGGTGGAGATCAGCGAGGAGCGGGCCGCAAAAATCCTCCGCAAATGGTCCCTCGACCGCGCCGCCTAAAATCCTTCGAGGAGGCCGCGGACAATCCCGCCGTACCGGCGGGATTTCGCGTTTCCCTGAGGCAGGAGTGACGTCGGGTCGCATTGCCGCGATGTGACGAGGCGGCGGAAATAGTGTTCGAGTCAATTCCCTGGCATCGGCTGGAGCGCCTAACCTGTCGCAAGAATGCGTGTCGGCGGTGCGAGTCTAGGTGAGGTGCGGATCGAAAAATTTAAAGAAAATTTTAACCATATTAGATTCGGACGGGTCGACACCGCCCCTCTATCTGTACCTGTAGACTGCCGCTTGTTTTCCCATGACTCAGCTTAGCTCAGATATAACTATCAAGAATTGAAATAGAGGTTGGTTCTTCTTTGAATCTATACAGGTGCTGTGGCCATCTCTGGCGGTTCGGACTTGGTGCATTTTAGCAACAGCCGCTGTTCGAAAGTAAAGTCCGTTCCTCTATATTCGATGCGCGTGAGGCGTTGAAGGCGCCACAAACCACTGGGAAGTGACCGTATCCACCTCTTTGGCGTGTCTCTGGCGTTAGGCAAGAGAGCTGAGATGGGTGCTGGCGTTCCGTGAGATACCAATAAAAATCAAGTGGATACTAAAGCAATCCGGTGGGTGCGCCTGCGCTCTCCACCAGAGGTAAACCGGTAGGTGACTAGCTGCTCTACTTAGGGGTGCGTAAGCAAGTTGTGTCTCAATCACAGTGTTTTTTTAGGGGCGGCGATGTACAGTTTAGATATTGATTCGCGTTCCGGTTTGCGTGTGGGAATGCCGGCTCCGGTGGCTGTCGGCGTAGCTCGCAAGGGGCGTCGAATTCGGCACGGGGGCTGAAAGTCATGGAAATTACACAGACTAGCGCGGCCTGGTCTTTGCAGACCGCCGCGCCGCGCATGAGCAGTCGCGGCATATCGCGTGAACAATTGATCCGCAGGCTCGGGGAAGCTGCCGCGCGCAGCAGCCTCGCCAACGGGCTGGCGATCCTGACGGAATATGTCGGAGCGACCCACTACCTGCTCGCTCGCCACGGTCTGTCGCAGGACGGCGGACTTGATTTCGTCCTGTGTTCCGATTGGCCCTTCGACGTCGTTCGGCGTCTATCGGGCATCGTCATCGGCCTAAACGCCAGGACGACCGAGTTGGAAAAATGCCTGGCGGCGCTGCAGCCCTGCTTCCAGGTCCTGCCGGACGACATCGATCTGCCGCGCGGGGTCAATCGTTCCTACTGCTCCGTCTCGTTCAATGTCGGCCGCTCCCGTTACTCGTTGATGCTGCTGTTCCCCGAGGACGTCATCCTCTCCCAGGAAGGGCTGCGCGATATCGCCGTGCTCGCAAGCTATCTCGCAAGTTTCAAGGCCGATGGCGGAGTACGGCAGGACCGGGACTTCGAGCTGACCGAGCGCGAGCTCGAATGCCTGTACTGGATTGCCGAAGGCAAGACGAGCGAGGAGATCGCCGTCATCCTCGGCATCTCCCGCAACACGATCAACAACTACATCACCAGCGTCATGCGCAAGACCGCGACGCGCACCAGGTCGGAAGCCATCGCCCACGCCGTCCGGCACAATCTGGTATAGGAGCGCGACGATGATGCACCTGGATTCGGAGAACCGCTCGGACGATGCCCGGCTCGGCCGCAGCGCGCGCGCGGCACGTGCGGCGACTCTGGTCACGCGGCTGCAGGCGATGCAGCGGCAGATCAATGCGAAGAATTTCGCCGTCCTGCGCGTCAATGGAAGAGGGATGCCGGCGACGCGCAAGCTCACCTGCGTCCTGCACAATTGGGGTGCCGCTTCCGAAGCGAATGCGCATGAACTTCTCAAGGTCTACGGCGAGGAACTGCTCCAGCACCTCGATCGATCGCCGCTGGCGCTGCTGTGGGACGGCCAGGGAGAGCATCAGGCAGCCGACGTTTCCGACACGGCGCTTTTCTCGCAGCGGCTGAAGGGGCGGCAGCTCTCCTATTCGGGCATCGCCTTCCCGATACGGCTCGGCGCCCAGGGCAACGGCTATGTGGTCTTCGCCGGCAGCTATATCGACGCGCCGGCGGAACAGATCCTCGACTTGCACGGCCGCTGCGCACAGGTGATGACCGACATGCTGGCGGCCGACGAACGACGCCTGTTCAAGGGCGAGAGCCTCAGCGACCGCGAGATCGCTTGCCTACAGATGGCCGGCGACGGCTATATCAGCGAGGAAATCGCCGAGAAGATGGGCTTGTCCGTTCACACCGTGAACGCCTATCTCGGCGCCGCCACGACGAAGCTCGATTCGGTCAATCGCATCCAGGCGATCGCCAAGGCCATACGGCTCGGCTATATCAGCTAAAATTCGCGAGGCATTTCAGTAAATTGCCCCCTCATCCGGCCTGCCGCCCCCTTCTCCCCGCAAGCGGGGCGAAGGGGGACTCGCTGCGCCGTCCGGTCTTGCGGGAACAGCAGCAAATATGCCGGCGCGTCCCCTCTCCCCGCCTGCGGGGAGATGGGGCTAGCGTGAGGGGCGATTCTGAGGAGACGGCTGCCCGACTAACTCGCTAGCGGCAGAGGATAGGATTTGACGAATTTCGCCTCTTCCAGGCTCCTGGCGAGGAAGGCGGTATTCTCGTCCGGATCGGTCGAGGGATGCTGGAAATTGATGTGGCTGATCTCGATGCCGGCCGCTTCGCCGGCAAGCACGAGGCGCGCATAGACCGTCACGCCGCGGGGCTTCAACTCGAGGTCCAAAAT
The DNA here is from genome assembly GCF_002944405.1 of Sinorhizobium fredii. Taxonomy (NCBI): domain Bacteria; kingdom Pseudomonadati; phylum Pseudomonadota; class Alphaproteobacteria; order Hyphomicrobiales; family Rhizobiaceae; genus Ensifer; species Ensifer fredii. The sequence goes on from NZ_CP024307.1 coordinate 688,756, forward strand.
GATTTCGGGGCAGCTGTTCCAGTCGAGATTGTAGTTGCCGCCAAGGCCGAAATTCACCGTCCCCGGCAGGAAGTAGAGTTCCGCCGCCGATTCCACGAGATCGGCGAGGCTCGCATAGGACTCGAACCGCAGGAGCGCGATGAAGTCCGCAGCGTCGATCAGGCGCAGTTCTGTCGCTACCGGACGAATCGCCTCTGCCACTAGTCTTTCGCGTTTTTCGGAGAATTCGCACTTCTTCAAGATCATGTCACCCGTTTTTGTTGCGGCTGAACTGCGTAAACCCGGTGAATGAGTTCGGCGACTGCCTTGTAAAACACCGGTGGAATGACACTATCTACCGAGACTTGTGCAAACATGGAGCGTGCGAGCGGCGGATCCTCGAAGACCGGAATGCCGTTTTTCTCGGCGATCTCGCGGATCTTCAGGGCGACAAGATCCTGCCCCATGGCGACGACGACGGGCGCATCGTTTTCTTCGCGCACGTAGCGCAGCGCGACCGCATAGTGGGTCGGGTTGGCGATCACCAGCGTGGCACGCGGCACGGAGCCGATCATGCGCTTGCGGGCACGATCCCGCTGCATCGACCGCAGTCGCGACTTGACGATCGGATCGCCCTGCGACTGCTTAAGTTCCTCCTTCACCTCCTGCTTCGTCATCCTCAGCTCGCTGTACCAGTGATGCCGGGTCCAAAAGAGATCGACAATCGCCAGCACCGCGGTGGCAAGCAGCACGACGGTGACGATCTGCTTCAGGTCGGAGGTCATGGTGGCGAAGATCGTCACCGGATCCGAGAACATCAGATCGAGCGTGGCGAAATAGTCGTTCCACAGCACCAGGACGACGATGAGCGACACGACGATGATCTTGAACAGCGACTTGGCGAACTCCACCAGCCCTGGAACGCCGAAAATGCGCTTGAAGCCGGCGATCGGCGACACGCGGTTCATGTTGGGCATGATCCGGTCGAGCACCGGCCGGGGCAGGTTCTGGAAGATCGACGAGCCGACGCCGAAGATGATGAGCAGCAGGAAGATCGGAATGACCAGGCCCGCCGACTTCAGGATGACGTGCGAGATCAATCCGACGGCATCCGTTGCCGTTTCGAGCCGCCAGGCTTCCGGCTGCTCGAATATGTCCTTGAGAGCCTCGGCCGTGCTCGCCGCACCATCGGAAAGAAAGAAGACGATGAAGATGTAGACCGCGAGGGTCGAGGCGAAGGCGGTCACTTCGCGGGAAAAGGGGATATTGCCCTTCTCGGCCGCATCGGAGAGTTTTTTCTCCGACGGCGCTTCCGTTTTACTGTCCTTGTCCTGATCTTCCGACATGAAACAGGAAGTTCCCATCCTGGCCAGGAGCCGCGGCCACCCTCAATCGGCCGAGGCCGACGTGCTCCACAACCCTTGTCGTGGACCGCGCGTGCCTCATGCGCAAGAGCCGAAAGCCAAGAAGGCGGCCGGCTCAACAGAAATCAGACAAGTGGAAGGGGTGAGACCCGCCTGGGAAGAATCCGCGATCAGGCGGCTTCCGATTCCTTTTCCTTGAGCTCGAGCTGCCCGCTGGCTGCAAGCCGAATCGCTTCCTGGGTGATCGAGCGCCGGGCGATGGCGATGTCACGCGGGTTAATGCCGGCATCGCCGACCGCAAGGTCCGATTCGATCATGCGCCGCTGGCGTGCGCCGACGGATGCGAGGACCGATTCGCGCAGTTCCGGCGCCGAGCCCCTGAGCGCCATGGTGATGATGTCGGTCGAGACGTCGTTGAAGAGCTGCACTCGGCTTCTCTGCGGCATGTAGAGAATGTCGTCGAACAGGAAGATCTTCGGCCGAACTTTCTTGGCGGAATCGGTGTTGATCGTTTCCAGCGAGGCGAGCAGCGTGTCCACCTGCTTCTTCTCGAGTTCGTTCATCACCTCGGCGATCTTCGCCGGGCCGGGCGAATTGCGCTCGGCCTCCATCGCGTCGATCATCTCGATGACGCGCGTCTCGATGATGGAGGCAGCCTTCGGGCTGACATTCTTCATGTTGACGGCGCGGTTGAGAATGTCCGGGCGCTGTTTGTCCGACAGCTGCAGCAGCACCTTGGCGCCGAAGCTAGAAGGCATCATCGAAAGCACATAGGCGATCGTCTGCGGATGTTCCTTGGCGAGCGAGTCGGCAACGGCGACCGGATCGCATTCCTGCAGCCGGTCCCAGATGCTTGCCTCGTAGGACTGGAAGGTGGCGCGCCGCCCCAGCAGGCCGTCGACCTCGTCCGGCGTCAGGCCCTCTTCGAGAATGCTCTCCATCGCCTTGGCGTTGTCCATCAGGCCGGCGCCTTCGGTGAACAGATCCTCGAACTCGTTGACCAGCGCCTCGAGCTCGTGGGGAGGGATGGCGCGCAGCGACTGGGCCGCGGCGATGATTGCCTGCAATTCGCTCTGCGTGAAGAATTTCAATAGTTTACCGGCCACGGATTTCCCCATGGCGAGCAGCACGGCGGCGGCCTTTTCCGTCTGACTGAGCGGTGTTGCCAGTGCCTGCCCTTCGAAACTTTCGAAATCCATCATGGATTCATCCCTCGCCCGATCATCGGGCTATTTCTTGCTGCCCTTTATCTCGATGAGCTTGACGCCGAACCGGGTCACGTCGCCCTCGAGTACGGTAATCTCGCCACGGCCGATCACCCGGCCGTTGACCATGATCTCGACCGGCTCGCCGATCCTGCGGTCGAGCGCGATCGTTGCGCCCTCGGTCAGGCCCATTAGGCCGGAGACCTGCATTCGACTGGTGCCGAGGACGATCTGGACATCGATCGGAATGTCCATGATCAGGTCCATATTGGACGCCATGCCGCTGCCCGGCGCAGCGCCTGACGCAGCACCGAAATCGTCGCCGCCGAAATCGCTGCCGGCAAAACCGGCACCCATATCGAGACCGCCGCCGAGGGACGTGTCAGCGAAATCGCCGCCGAAGCCGCCGGCACCGAGATCGCCGCCGAAATCCCCGGCCTGGCAAAAAGGTTCGGCGGCAGCGAAATCGCCGCCGAAATCCGTTGCCGCACCGTCCTGCTTGAGAACGCCGCGCAGGTCGTCGATTGCCTGGTCGAGCTCGGCGTCTCCCGCAAAGGCGGCCTGTTCTTCGATGGATGCTGCTTTCTTGCGTACCATGTGCGGATCATTCCAGTTGAAGCTTGCCTCAGGCATTCTGCGATGCGAGGCCGGTTAACTCATGATGTGGCGAAGGATGTCCTCTTCGGACCCGTGCGTGTCCTTGATGCGGACCGTGTATCGCGCCCCCGACCGGCCGAACTCACAGACATAGAGATCGCGACCGTTGGCGTTGACCTCGACCCGCACGTCCTGGCCGTCATGGAAGGGGATCACGTCTCCGGGCTGCAGCCGGCTGATCGTATCGAGCGTCAGGTTTTCCAGTTGGATGCGCGCCTCGAGCGTCACGGCCGAGCGGCGAATCTGCTCCTCGAGCTGCTCGCTCCAATCCGTCTTCATACTGTCGTTTTGTCCGGCGCTCCGGGACGGGACGATCTGGGTCTTGAGCAGCACGCTTTGCGGAACGATCACCGAAAAGGTGGAAAGCACCGGCCCCAGCCCGCAGGTCATGTCGATCGAGGCGGCGTAGACGTCCTCGATGGCCGGGTCGGGCGGCAGCCGTTCGGCACCGTTATGTGGCCGGTCGACCACCGGCTCGAAGCCGCCCGGCGCATTGACCGCCATGCGTACGACCTCGGCGATGGCCTCGAACACCGGCACCGCCACGTCGATCTCGATCTTTGAGAGTGCCCGCGGCAGCGGCTCCTCGATGTCGGTGGGCTCGGCGCCGAGCAGGGCTTCGACGAGAGTGATGAGAACCGGGCTGTCGCAGCCGATCTGGAAATCGGCGCACCAGTTGCGCAGCGAAACGTCGCTGAGCAGAACCGCTTCTCCGAGTTCGGCGATGAGTTCGTTCCTGAGCCCCATCTTGAAGCCGGCATAGCCGATGGCAATGTCGTGTCGCGTCTCCTGCTTGAGCAAATCGGGAAGCCGGTCGCTGAAGACGTGGCCGAGATCGAGAGCGATGCGGCCGATGGTCTTGTCGTCGCCGAGCGCGCCGGTCATGCGCGCCAGCAGTCTCTTGTCGAAAGCGTAGACGTTCGATGCGGTGCTCGGATTCATGATGTTCAAGCCGCCTTGCTTTCGCCGCCGCCGCCCGGGTTCATCATCTCCTGCTCGACCGCATCGATCGACGGTCGCTCATAGGCGGAGATCGTCTTGCGGCCATATTCGAGGGCGACCTGGGGAACGGAGCCATTCATGTAGGCAAGCAATGTCTGCTTGACGATGACGTAGAGCCGGTTCTGCTTTTCGCGCACGGCCTTGATGTTGGCGACGAGCGGACCGACGATCGAGTAAGAGAGGAAGACGCCGAGCAGCGTTCCGACGAGTGCGGCGGCGATCTTCGCGCCCAGCACTTCCGGTGCCTCGCTTATGGCGCCCATCGCCTTGATCACCCCGAGAACCGCCGCGACGATGCCGATCGCCGGCAGCGCATCGCCCATGCTCGTCAAGGCGTGATAGCACTTCATCTTGTCATGAGTGATCGTATGGATCTCCTCGTCCATCAGCGCCTCGATCTCGTGCGAGCGGGCATTGCCGATGATGATGAGCCGCACATAGTCGCAGATGAACGCCGTCAGCTCCTTGTTCTGCAGGACGGTCGGCGCGGATTGGAAGATCGGCGATTCCTCCGGGTTGTCGATGTGGGCCTCGATCTCGTTGCGCGACTTGGTTCTCAGGTCGCGCATCAGGCTGTAGAGCACGCCGAGCGTGTCGAGGTAGTGGCGCTCCTTCGGCACCTTGTGCCTGAACGCCTCGCCGAGCGCCTTGCCGGTATCCTTCACCACCTTCATCGAGTTGGCCATGATGAAGCCGCCGATGCCGGCCCCGCCGATGATCATCAGCTCGAAAGGCTGGTTGAGGACTTCCAGGTGACCGCCCATGGCGAGGTAGCCGCCGAGGATACAGCCGAAAGTCACAAGGAGCCCGATGATGATGTTCATTGTCGATACCTGTCGCGATCGTGATTTACCTACGACGGAATAGGATTTCTTCCTTGCGTGAGGCTGGCCGTGAGGCCCGCTCGCGACCGCCGCGCCGAACAGGTTCGCGCAAGCCAATAGAGGCAGGATTCGGCAAGGTCGGGCCATCGCGCCGGGCCCCCATTCCGGACAGGCGAGCGATCGTGACCACGACCTATACGAGCTACAAGCTGATAACCGCCGACCTTACGAGCTCGCTGGAGCGCGTCTCCGAGGAGCCGCAGGTGGCCCGCGAGACGGAATACTACCTTTCCAGGATCGGCAGCATCAAAACGCTCGACGAGTTCTTTGCCGACAGCCGGCTCTATGACTATGCGATGAAAGCGCACGGGCTGGAGGACATGGCCTACGCCAAGGCCTTCATGCGCAAGGTGCTGACGGAGGGTGTCGACAGCGAGGACGCCTTTGCCAACAAGCTGGCGGACAGTCGCTACAAGGCCTTGGTCGAATCGCTCAATTTCGCCCGGCATAGCGAGACGGCCACCTCCTTCGAACGCGCGCAGAAGGGCGTCGTCGACAAATACACGCGCCAGACGCTGGAGCAGAATGCCGGCGAGGAGAATACCGGTGTCAGGCTGGCGCTCTATTTCGAGCGCACGGCGCCATTGCTCACCAGCGGTTACGAGATCATTGCCGACGAGGCGCTGGCAAAGGTGGTGCGGACGGCGCTGCAGCTTCCCGAAGAATTTGCCGCGGCCGACGTCGATCGGCAGGCAGAAGCTTATGAGGAAGCAATCGACCTCAAGGATTTCCAGGATCCGGTGAAGCTCGCGGCCTTCATCGATCGCTTCACCGCCCTTTGGGAGATCAGCAATTCTTCCGACGGCTACGATCCCCTTGCGGTTTTCGGTTCTTCGAGCGGCTACGGAATTTCCCCCGACCTGCTCCTCTCCATCAACAATCTGAAACTCGGGGGACACTGACGTGCAGACCGGCCTCTATGTGGCGCTTTCATCGCAGATGGCGCTTGAGAAGCGCTTGAACACGCTTGCAGACAATATCGCAAATGCCAACACGGTCGGCTTCCGTTCCACGGAAGTGAAGTTCGACCAGGTGCTCGGCGATACGAAGCCGACCCGCGTTTCCTACGTGTCCGAAGGCGAGGAATATCTGAGCACCAGCAACGGCGCCCTGGCGCGGACCGGTTCTGCGCTCGACTTCGCCATAAAGGGGAACGCCTGGTTCAACATCGACACGCCCGGCGGCCCGGCGCTGACCCGCGACGGCCGCTTCACGCTGACGGAAACGGGCGAACTGGTGACCCTCAAGGGATATCCGGTGCTTGATGCGGGCGGTGCGCCGATCCAATTGAACGGCGGAGCGGGCGAGATCACCGTCGGTGCCGACGGGGCTATCCACCAGAACGGCGCCCAGGTCGCGCTGCTTGGCCTCTACGAGGCGGATTTCTCCAGCGGCTTCGTCCGCTATGACAACAGCGCTGTGATGCCGGCCGCTCAAGCGCAGCCCGTCGTCGACCGCTTCGATGTCGGCGTGATGCAGGGCTTCCTCGAAGAATCGAACGTCAATGCCGTCCAGGAAATGACGCAGCTCATCATGGTGACCCGCGCCTTCGACAATGTCACGGCCCTGATGCGCGACAGCGAAGGGTCGCTTGAAGAGGCGATCAAGACGCTGGGCGGCGAGCGCTAGGCGAACGAAGGAAAGTGTGAAGCGGCTCCCGGCGAGACAGCCGGGCCGGGCCGATCGCAACGGGAATCTGCATGGAAAGACAAGGCTCTGACATCATTCCGGCTTCGACCTCGTTGGCGGCGCTTGCCGGCCTCGTCGAGCGCTATGCCAAGCCCGATTTTTCGATCGCTCCCGGCGGCCATGTCCAGACGATCTCGCCGGGGCATTATACCGTCAGCGGTCTTTCCCGGCATGTGCGGCTCGGGGATTTCGTGGCGCATAAGAGCGCGACCGGCACCCATCTCGGCGAAGTCGTGCGCGTCGAACCGGAGCGGGTCGTCGTCTGCCCGATCGAGCCCGGCGATCCGATCGGCATCCACGATACCGTCATCCGCAAAGGCGCTTTCCGCATCGCGCCGACCGACAATTGGTGCGGCCGTACGATCAATGCGCTGGCCGAGCCGATCGATTGTCTGGGCCCGCTGATGCAGGGCGATATTCGCCGTTCGATCTCCAATACCGCGCCGCCGTCGATGACCCGCAGGCGGGTCGAACAGGGGTTCAAGACCGGTGTGCGCGCCGTCGACATCTTCTCGCCGCTCTGCCTCGGCCAGCGCCTCGGCATCTTCGCCGGCTCCGGCGTCGGCAAGTCGACGCTGCTTTCGATGCTGGCGCGCGCCGACGCCTTCGACAAGGTGGTGATTGCGCTGGTCGGCGAACGCGGCCGTGAAGTGCGCGAATTCATCGAGGATACGCTCGGCGACAATCTCGCCAAGTCGGTTGCCGTCGTCGCCACCAGCGACGAGAGCCCGATGCTGAGGAAAATGGCGCCGCTGACGGCGGTGACGATCGCCGAGCACTACCGCGACAAGGGCGACAACGTTCTCCTGATCGTCGACAGCGTGACGCGCTTCGCGCATGCGATCCGCGAGGTGGCGACGGCCGCCGGCGAGCCGCCGATCGCCCGCGGCTATCCGGCTTCGGTCTTCACCGAATTGCCGCGCCTGCTCGAGCGTGCCGGCCCCGGTGCAGAAGGCGCCGGCACGATTACCGCGATCATCTCGATCCTGGTCGACGGCGACAATCACAATGATCCGGTTGCCGATTCGGCCCGCGGCATTCTCGACGGTCACATCGTCCTCGACCGCAGCCTCGCCGAGGAAGGGCGCTATCCGCCGATCGATCCGCTGGCCTCGATCTCGCGCCTGGCAAGAAAAGCCTGGACGCCGGATCAGGAAAAGCTCGTCGCGCGGCTGAAGTCCCTCATTCATCGCTTCGAGGAGACCCGCGACCTGCGCCTGATCGGCGGCTACCGCGCCGGCGGCGACCCCGACCTCGACATGGCGATCAAACAGGTTCCCGTCATCTATGACGTCCTCAAGCAGACGCCCGGCGAGCGGTCCGCCGCCGACGCCTTCACCGACCTTGCCAATGCGCTGAAGGCAGCCGCCATGGGCAGCCAGCCCGCCTCAGGCATCCGGGCGAAGGGATAGCAATGACCGACAACGAAGCGGACGAAATCGTCCATCAGCGCCGGCGCGACGCCAAGATGCCGTTGACCGACAAGGTTCTCGGCGCGATCGGGTTGGCCATGGCCGCCTTTGCGACCTTCTTCCCCTGGTACGCCTTCCTGCACCAGGATCAGTTCTCGATCCCGCCGCTCTGGCAGGGAACGACGCGGGATCTGCCGGAGCGCCCCGGCCGCGGCGTTGTATCGGTTTCGCCGCTGGCGATGACCGACATGGACAAGGAGACCGCCGCGGCGATCGACCGGCTGACGACGGCGACTGTACCCGGGCTGGAGCATCAACCGGCGGCGGCCGCACATGAGCCGGAAGCCGGCCTGGAACAGCCCTTTCCCGAGCCGTCTGGCTTCAAGCTGATGCACGTCGCCAATGGAAGAGCGCTCATCGAGGACGCCACCGGCATGTATATCGTCCGGGTCGGTTCGGTCCTGCCGGACAACAGCCGGCTTGCCACCTTCGAAGAGCGGAACGGCCGCTGGGTGATGATCACCTCCAAGGGCGAGGTCTTCGAGTCGAGGTAGAGCGCTGCGTTGCACCTCGGCTCGGAGCTGCCGCATACGGCAGAATTCGGCGAGACAGCGCTTCGCCGCCAAAAAGGCCCCGCCGTGAATTCGTCGCATTTGGTTCCTCGTCCCAGGTTCCCGACAAGTCCCACGCAAGATTACCCGCCTAGGGTCCTCCTCATCTCATGAGGAGTATTCGATGGATCCGATTCAACTTTTCGAACTCGCGTCGCGCCAGGCCCAATGGTTGACGGTCCGCCAGAATGTCGTTGCCGGCAACATCGCCAATGCCAATACGCCGCATTACCAGGCCAAGGACGTCCAGCCTTTCGAAACCGTGCTCCAGAATACCGGCATCCAGATGGCGGCGACCCATCGCGCCCATTTCACCGAGAGCCCCGATGCCGCGCAGGTGACCGAGGTCAGCATGATCGACGATGTCGCCGTGCAGCAGTCCGGCAATACCGTCGCGATCGAGCAGGAAATGATGAAAACGGGCGAAATCAAGCGCGACTACGAACTCAATTCCGGGCTGGTGAAATCCTTTCACCGGATGATGCTCATGACCGTACGGAAGTAACATCCATGGATCCTTTGACCTCGGCACTCAAGGTTTCGGCTTCGGGCCTGCAGGCGGAATCGACGCGCCTGCGTGTCGTTTCCGAAAACATCGCCAATGCCCGCTCCACCGGCGACGTGCCCGGCGCCGATCCCTATCGCCGCAAGACGATTTCCTTTGCGGCGGAAGTCGACCGGGCGAGCGGCGCGTCGCTCGTCGAGATCCAGCGCCTCGGCACCGACGATTCGGATTTCAGCATCGAGTTCGATCCCGGCAATCCGGCGGCCGATGAGAAGGGCATGGTGAAAATGCCGAATGTCAACGTCCTGATCGAGATGGCGGACATGCGCGAAGCCAATCGCGCCTACGAGGCCAACCTGCAGACCATCAAGCAGTCCCGCGATCTCATCTCCCAGACAATCGACCTGTTGAGGGCTTCGCAATAATGATCGATGCAATTCAGTCCGTCGGCGCGTTTTCGAACCTGAAGGAGACCGAGGGCACCAGCCTGACCGGCTCGACCGCGCTTTCCCTGCCGGGCGCCGCAGCTTCCGCCCCGCAATCGCAGAGCTTCGCCGAAGTCCTCGGCACCATGACCACGGATGCCATCCGCTCGATGAAATCGGCCGAAGGAGCGTCGCTTCAGGCGATCCGCGGCGAGGCGAACACGCGTGAGGTCGTCGATGCGGTGATGAGTGCGGAACAGTCGCTGCAGACCGCCATCGCCGTCCGCGACAAGGTCGTCACCGCCTATCTCGAAATCGCCCGCATGCAGATCTGAAGGAACGTGACATGAAGGCCCTTTCCATCGCCGCCACGGGCATGAATGCCCAGCAGCTGAATCTCGAAGTCATCGCCAACAACATCGCCAATATCAACACGACCGGTTATAAGCGGGCGCGCGCGGAATTTTCGGACCTGCTCTACCAGACGGAGCGCGCCCAAGGCGTGCCGAACCGCTCGAACCAAGCAATCGTGCCGGAAGGCGCGATCGTCGGCCTCGGCGTGCAGACGGCCGCCGTCCGCAACCTCCATGTCCAGGGCAGCCTCGTCAACACCAGCAACGACCTCGACCTTGCGCTTGTCGGCCGCGGCTGGTTCCAGGTCGAAACGCCCAACGGCGAAACGGTCTATACCCGCTCGGGCGCCTTCAACACCAACGCGACCGGCCAACTCGTCACCATCGACGGCTATACGGTGGTTCCCGGTATCACCGTGCCGCAGGACGCGACCGAGATCACCGTTTCCGCGTCCGGCCAGGTCCTCGTCAGAATTGGCGACGCGACCGAGACCCAGGAAATCGGCCAGCTGACGATCGCCAATTTCGTCAACGAAGCCGGACTGGAGCCGCAGGGCGAAAACCTCTTCAAGCAGACCGCGGCATCCGGCGAGCCGATCGTCGGCACGCCGGCCGATCCCGGCTTCGCGCAGGTCAAGCAGGGCTATCTGGAATCGTCCAACGTCGATCCGGTCAAGGAAATCACCGACCTGATCTCGGCCCAGCGCGCCTACGAAATGAACTCCAAGGTCATCCAGGCCGCGGACGAAATGGCCGCCACGGTGAGCAAGAACCTCAGGTAACGGAAAAAGGGGCAAACATGATGTTTCGCCGATCCGCCGCAAGGGTAGCAGTCGAGAGCCGCAAAGCGCGCTTCATGCGATCGCTCGCATCTGCGGCGATCGCCGCCGCGCTGCTGTCGCCGGGGCTCGCTGCCGCACAGCAGCCGACCGCCGTCATCCCGAAGCAGACCATCTATCCCGGCGAAACCATCGAGGCGAGCATGCTGGAAGTGGTCGACGTGACCAATCCGGATATCACCGACGGCTATGTCGGGTCGCTTGAAGAGGTCGAGGGAAAGGTGACGAAGCGCACGCTTCTGCCGGGACGGGTGATCCTCACCTCGGCGCTACGCGACCGATACGCGGTCGAGCGCGGCTCGACGGTTCGGCTGATCTTCAACAAGGGCGGGCTGACGATCACCGCCGCCGGCTCGCCGCTTGAAGACGCAGCGATCGGCGAACTGATCCGCGCGCGCAACATCGATAGCGGTGTCATCGTGTCCGGGACGGTGATGGCCGACGGCACGATCCATGTGGTGGCGAAATGATGGTGCGCATTTGTAAGTGGTTGCTGACCGTGTCCTTGCTGTTCGCGGCGACATTGACGCCCGCCTATGCCGCGTCGCGCATCAAGGACGTGGCCTCGCTGCAGGCCGGTCGGGACAACCAGCTGATCGGTTATGGCTTGGTGGTCGGGCTGCAGGGATCCGGCGACAGCCTGCGCTCCTCGCCGTTCACCGACCAGTCGATCCGCGCCATGCTGCAAAATCTCGGCATCTCGACCCAGGGCGGCGAGTCTCGGACGCGCAACGTCGCAGCGGTCCTCGTTACCGCGACGCTGCCGCCCTTCGCTAGTCCCGGCAGCCGCGTCGACGTCACCGTCGGTTCGCTTGGCGACGCGACGTCGCTGCGCGGCGGCACGCTGGTCATGACGTCGCTCTCCGGCGCCGACGGACAGATCTATGCGGTGGCCCAGGGCTCGATCGTGGTCACCGGCTTCAGTGCCCAGGGCGACGCGGCCGCTCTGTCGCAGGGCGTGACCACGGCCGGCCGCGTTCCGAACGGCGCGATCATCGAGCGCGAGCTGCCGTCGAAATTCAAGGACGGCTTCAACCTGGTGCTGCAATTGCGCAACCCGGACTTTTCCACCGCCGTCGGCATGGCAGCGGCGATCAACAAGTTTGCCGCCGCGCAGTTCGGCGGCCGCATCGCCGAAGCCATGGATTCCCAGTCAGTCCTCGTCCAGAAGCCGAAAATGGCCGATCTCGCCCGGTTGATGGCCGATATCGAGAATCTCGTCGTCGAAACGGACGTGCCCGCGCGCGTCGTCATCAACGAACGGACCGGCACGATCGTCATCGGCCAGGATGTACGCGTCAACGAAGTCGCGGTCAGCTACGGCACGCTGACGGTGCAGGTGACCGAAACGCCGACGGTGGTGCAGCCGGCGCCCTTCTCGCGCGGCGAGACGGCGGTCGAGCCGAATACCACGATCGAGGCGCAGGCGGACGGCGGCACCGTCGCGATCCTCAACGGGTCGAGCCTTCGCTTGCTCGTCGCGGGCCTCAACAGCATCGGCGTCAAGCCGGACGGAATCATCGCGATCCTGCAGAGCATAAAGACGGCGGGAGCCCTACAGGCGGAGCTTGTGCTGCAATGACCGGAACTCTCTCCCATCTTCTCGGCACATCTCGCCGTACGCTCGTGGCCGCGGCCGCGGCTACGCTGATGCTGACAATGCCGGGCGCCTTCGCACAGGACGTCACCGCGCCGCCGGTCGAAAACGGTGCAACGAACGAAATCCAGCAGTTCTGCACCAATATCGCCGACGCGGCGCGGGACCAGCGCTATCTGCTGCAGCGCAAGGACCTTGAAACCTTGCAGGCGAGTGTCGACGAACGCATCGCGGCGCTGGAAAAGCGCCGGGCCGAATACGAGGACTGGCTGAAACGCCGCAACGATTTTCTGAAGCAGGCGGAACTCGGGCTCGTCGATATCTACAAGACGATGAAGCCCGATGCGGCCGCCGGCAAGCTCGAGATGGTGCGCCCAGAGATCGCCGCTGCGATCGTCATGAAGCTGCCGGCGCGCCAGTCCTCGCTGATCCTCAGCGAGATGAGCGACGAAAAGGCCGCGGTGCTCACCAACATCATTTCCAGCGCCAGCGACCCGAACACCTCGAAGGAGCCATCATGAGACTGCAACTGACGGCCCTTCTGGCCGCAAGCCTCCTTGCAGGATGTCAGAATCAGGCGTTCAAGGAGATCGGCCAGGCGCCGTCGATGAGCCCGATCGGCAGCGGCCTGCAATACACCCAGACGCCGCAGCTCGCCAGTTATCCGAAGCAGCCGCATCAGATGACCGCCGGCTATTCGCTGTGGAACGACCAGCAGGCCGCTCTCTTCAAGGACGCCCGCGCCATCAATGTCGGCGATATTTTGACCGTCGACATCCAGATCGACGACAGGGCGTCCTTCAACAACGAGACAGACCGCAGCCGCACCAATTCCAGCGGCTTCAATCTCGGCGCCGCTGGCGAATCGCAGACCAGCGACTTCGAATGGTCCGGCAATCTCAAATACGGATCGAACACCAAGACCGAAGGGGACGGCAAGACCGAGCGCTCCGAAAAGCTCCGGCTGCTCGTCGCGGCCGTGGTCACCGGGGTGCTTGAAAACGGCAACCTGCTGATCAGCGGTTCGCAGGAAGTGCGCGTCAACCACGAATTGCGCATCCTCAACGTCGCCGGCATCGTCCGGCCGCGGGATGTCGATGCGGACAATATCATCTCCTATGACCGCATTGCCGAGGCCCGCATCTCCTATGGCGGCCGCGGCCGGCTGATGGAAGTGCAGCAGCCGCCATGGGGCCAACAGGTCGTGGATCTCGTCTCGCCGATCTGATCGGGTGACATCCAGTACCGGAACGGAGCGGCACGATGGAAGAAACCGACACTAAAGAACCGAAATCCCCGTCGCTGGTCATGACCATTGCCGCGATCGCCGTGCTGACGCTCGTTGCCGGCGGCGGCGGCTGGTTCGTCGGCGCCCTTCTGGCCCCGCCACCGGCGAAGAAGCCGGAGGCTGCCGCCGAACTGCCTGAGCACGCCACCGGCGAGGAGGGTCTTCCGAAGATCGCCACCGAAGCCAACGGCATCGTCCAACTCGAGCCGATCACCACCAACCTTGCCTACCCGGCCGAAAACTGGGTCCGCATCGAGGTCGCGCTGCAGTTCAAGGGCGCGCCCGACGTCGCGCTCGCCGAAGAAATCCACCAGGACATCGCGGCCTATCTGAAGACCCTGTCGCTGCAGCAAATTCAGGGGCCGCGCGGCTTTCAATATCTCCGGGATGACATCCGGGAACGGGTTGACCTGCGCTCCGACGGGCGCGTAACCAATGTGATGTTCCGAACCTTCGTCATCCAATGATTCGCTGATGCTCCGGACTACTGCCTTTATAATCGCCATGATGGCGATGTCGGGAATTGCCGGGGCCCAGAGCTTTCCCGCCGATATTCTGAACACGCCGGTCGACGGTTCGGTCGCCTCCTGGATCATCCGCACCTTCGGGCTCCTGACCGTCCTTTCGGTCGCACCGGGTATCCTGATCATGGTGACGAGCTTTCCACGCTTCGTCATCGCCTTTGCGATCCTGCGCTCCGGCATGGGGCTTGCGACCACGCCGTCGAACATGATCATGGTGTCGCTGGCGCTGTTCATGACCTTCTACGTCATGGCGCCGACCTTCGACCGCGCCTGGCGCGACGGCATCGATCCGCTCCTGAAGAACGAGATCTCCGAGACCGAGGCGCTGACGCGGGTGTCGGAACCGTTCCGCGAGTTCATGCTCGCCAACACCCGCGACAAGGACCTGCAGCTCTTCATCGACATCGCCCGAGAAAAGGGCCAGACGGTCGTCGTCGACGACAAGGTGGATCTGCGCGCCGTCGTGCCAGCCTTCATGATCTCGGAGATCCGCCGCGGCTTCGAGATCGGCTTTCTGATCATGCTGCCTTTCCTGGTCATCGATCTCATCGTCTCCACCATCACCATGGCGATGGGCATGATGATGCTGCCGCCGACCTCGATCTCGCTGCCCTTCAAGATCCTGTTCTTCGTGCTGATCGACGGCTGGAACCTGCTCGTCGGCAGCCTGGTGCGCTCCTTCACCTGAGCCCGCCTCGGCGTCCCTCGTTAAGACATTTCCGGGACCCCGCAACAGTCCGTTAAGTATAGGATTTCACGCGCGATTCACTACGTTCTAGCGTCGCCTTCGGGGTGCCTCGCCGATTAAGGTGTTGGCAAGAAATGGCTGCGAATTTCGTCCTCACACGACGGGTTTGGTGTCCTTCACGAGCTGAGCGGAACCGAGTGGCATGATGCCGGATCGTCGTGACCGGTAACCTCTTCAGCCCGGTATGTCCCCCCAAAAGTATTTCGTAAAAGGGACAACGATTATGGCAAGCATTCTCACCAACAGCTCGGCAACCGCCGCTCTCCAGACCCTGCGTTCCATTTCTTCCAGCATGGAAGACACGCAGAACCGCATTTCCACGGGCATGCGCGTCGGCTCTGCTTCTGACAACGCCGCTTACTGGTCGATCGCGACCACCATGCGTTCTGACAACGCAGCTCTTTCGTCGGTCACCGACGCGCTCGGCATGGGCGCCGCCAAGGTCGATACCGCTTACGCCGGTATGGAAGCGGCCATCGATGTCGTCAAGGAAATCAAGGCGAAGATCGTCGCCGCAACGGAAGAAGGTGTCGACGGCGCAAAGGTCCAGGAAGAAATCGACCAGCTTCAGGACCAGCTCCTGAGCATTGCGGAATCGGCCTCGTTCAACGGCGAAAACTGGATTGCCGGCGAGGCAGCGACCAAGACCGTCGTCACCGGCTTTGTCCGCGCTTCGGACGGCACCGTCTCGATCAAGACGTCCAGCTATGCCCTTACTGATGCGGCTGACGGTACGCTCCTCTTCGCCGACGATGGCGCCGGTGGTCTCGACACCGCGACCGGCATCCTCGGCACCGACGGCACCAACGGCAACAATGTCTACGGCCTCGATATCTCTGCAATGGACGCGACCGCGCTCGGAGAAGCGCTCTCCGACGTCGAAGACGCGCTCACCGCGATGACCAGCGCTGCCTCTTCGCTCGGTTCGATGTCGACCCGCATCGATCTGCAGGCTGACTTCGTTTCCGAACTCAGCGACTCGATCGAAAACGGTATCGGCCGCCTTGTCGACGCCGACATGAACGAGGAGTCGACCCGCCTGAAGGCCCTGCAGACGCAGCAGCAGCTTGCGATCCAGGCCCTGTCGATCGCCAACTCCGACTCGCAGAACATCCTGTCGCTCTTCCGCTAATCGGCGAACCGGCACGGGGGCTGACCGTGCCGCAACGCTGGAAAAGAGCCGCGACCGAAGCCGGTCGCGGCTTTTTCGTATTTTTTATTCCACTTCAGCATTCCTTAACCATCTTGCTGTTTCCTAGCACCATCGAAACGGCGGGTTAACCAACAAAATTAATTGGTTAGCAGGCATGATGCTGACCGTCGCTTGCCGGCGTACTCCGGAATGTCCCTTCTTAATCAGCCACTAAGGGGCACTCAGAAATGACAAGCATTCTTACCAACATCGCAGCCATGTCCGCACTTGAAACGCTGCGGAGCATCGGCAACAACATGGAAACGACCCAGGGCCGCGTCTCTTCCGGCCTGCGCGTCGGCGAGGCTTCGGACAACGCTGCCTACTGGTCGATCGCGACCACGATGCGCTCCGACAACATGGCGCTCTCCGCCGTCCAGGACGCCCTCGGCCTCGGCGCCGCCAAGGTCGACACCGCCTATGCCGGTATGGAATCCGCCATCGAAGTCGTGAAGGAAATCAAGGCCAAGGTCGTGACCGCAACTGAAGAAGGCGTCGACAAGGCCAAGGTCCAGGAAGAGATCGATCAGCTTCAGGAACAGCTGCTGTCGATCGCCGAATCCGCTTCATTCAGCGGTGAGAACTGGATCGGCGGCGTCGCCGGCAACACTGTGACCGTCGTGTCCGGCTTCGTCCGTGCCTCCGACAGCACCGTCTCCGTCAAGACGACGAGCTATGCGCTTGTCGATGGCGTCACCGGCGGCAACCTGCTGTTCAGCGACGACGGCACGGGTGCTCTCGATACGGCAACCGGCATCCTGGGTACCGCCGGCGCTTCCGCCGGCGGCTACGCTGTCTACTCGCTGGATATCAGCGCTCTGGCGACGGCGGACATGAATGACGTGCTGTCGGATGTGGACGATGCACTCTCGGCCATGACCAGCGCTGCTGCTGAGCTCGGCTCGATCTCCATGCGCATCGGCTTGCAGGAAGATTTTGTCGCGAAGCTGTCCGACTCGATCGACTCCGGCGTTGGCCGCCTCGTCGATGCCGACATGAACGAGGAATCGACCCGCCTCAAGGCCCTGCAGACGCAGCAGCAGCTCGCCGTTCAGTCGCTGTCGATCGCCAACAGCAACTCGGAGAACGTTCTCCAGCTCTTCCGTTAATCGACGGAACCGGACCAGGGATCACTCGTTCCCTCATAGGTCGAGCCACTTCAGAAAGCCGCGCCTTGCGAAAGGCGCGGCTTTCGCGCATTTGGGCTCCAGCGCAAGGAAATTGTTAGGTTTTGTTAATTTTGTTAACTCGCCTTTAGAGTTTGTTAACCATGTTCCCGTTAGCTGGCCGCACCGAAACAATGAGTTAACCAAGGTGACCAGCGGGTTAACAGGCATGAAGCCGATCATTCGTCCCGGCGGCAATCCGGAATGCTCAATTCATTCTAATGCCATTCGAGGGGCGAGCAGACAATGACCAGCATCCTGACGAACACGGCGGCGATGGCCGCACTTCAGACCCTCCGCGCGATCGACGACAATATGGAGACGACGCAGGGCCGGGTTTCATCAGGGTTGCGCGTCGGCGAGGCAGCCGACAATGCCGCATACTGGTCAATTGCCACCACCATGCGTTCCGATAACATGGCGCTTTCCGCCGTCCAGGACGCGCTCGGACTTGGGGCTGCCAAGGTCGATACCTCCTATGCCGCGATGGAAAGCGCCATCGAAGTCGTCAAGGAAATCAAGTCGAAAATCGTCGCCGCCACCGAAGAAGGTGTCGACAAGACGAAGATCCAGGAAGAAATCGACCAGTTGCAGGAGCAACTGATGTCGATCGCTGAGTCTGCCTCCTTCAGCGGCGAAAACTGGGTTGCCGGCGACGCGGCCGTCAAGAGCGTGGTCTCGGGCTTCGTGCGCGCCTCCGATGGTACCGTTTCGGTGAAGACCACAGCCTATACACTCGACGATACGGCGACGGGCAATCTGCTCTTCGGCGGTGATGGCGCCGGCGCCATCGTGGACACCAACGGCATTCTCGGCACCACCGGTGGTGCGACGATCGGCGTCTCTATTTATGCTCTCGATATCACCGGCTTCGACACCGCCGAAATGGCCGAAGCTCTGACGCTCGTCGAAGATGGCCTCCAGGCGATGACCAGCGCGGCCTCGGAACTCGGCTCGATCTCCATGCGCATCGGCCTTCAGGAGGAGTTCGTCGCGGCCCTGACCGACTCGATCGACTCGGGCATCGGACGCCTCGTCGATGCCGACATGAACGAGGAATCGACTCGCCTGAAGGCCCTGCAGACGCAGCAGCAGCTCGCCGTCCAGTCGCTGTCGATCGCCAATACCAACTCGGAAAACATCCTCCAGCTCTTCCGCCAGTAGGATCTGTCCACAGCCTTCTGAGGCTCCAAGCACACTATCTTCGCAAGGCCGCGCCACTATTGCGCGGCCTTTTGTCGTTGTCGATGTCCCCGGTACTCGAACGGTGAAGTAACCCTTTCTTCACCCGCCTTAACAAGCGGTTAACCGCGTTAACCATTTGTTAACCATTTCCCATTAACGCTTTGTTAAACACGATGGTCTGTCACCCAGGGCAAAACGGTGGCAGCGCGCATGATGCCGCACCATCCCTGCCGGTCACACCCGGAATGTCTTCGATCTCCCATCGACAGGGGCGATAGCCAATGACCAGCATCATGACCAACGCTGCCGCCATGGCGGCATTGCAGACCTTGCGTTCGATCAACAGAAACCTGGACGAGACCCAAAGCCGCGTGTCCTCCGGCTATCGCGTCGAGACCGCCGCCGACAACGCTGCCTATTGGTCGATCGCGACCACGATGCGGTCGGACAATGCGGCGCTTTCGACGGTCCAGGACGCGCTTGGCCTGGGCGCGGCCAAGGTCGATACTGCCTATGCGGCCTTGGACACCGTCATCGAGCTGATGAGCGAGGTCAAGGCGAAGCTGGTCGCGGCACGCGAACCCGGCGTCGACAAAAGCAAGATCGACAAGGAGATCTCGCAACTCAAGGACCAGCTGGTCTCGGCCGCCCAGTCGGCATCCTTCTCGGGTGAGAACTGGCTCTACAACGACGCGGCTACGGCGGTTGGCACGAAATCCATCGTCGCCTCCTTCAATCGCAGCGCGGATGGCAGTGTCTCGGTTACGACGCTTGATTACGACACCTCGGGCTCAATTCTCGTCGACGTCCAGGATGCAAGCGCCGGCTTGCTGACGATGGCGGTGGATGCGGATGCGCTTGCCTCTAGCCCGACGGGAACGGCGCGCGAATATTACCTGATCGACGCCGGCAGCCCGCCGACCGGAACGGAAATCGCGCTTTCCGAAACGACTACCGATAACGAGTTGGACGACATGATCAGCGTCGTCGACGAGCTCATCAGCCAGCTGACCGATTCCGCCGCGACGCTCGGCGCGATCACCAGCCGCATCGAGATGCAGGAAAACTTCGTCGCCAACCTCATGGATGTGATCGACAAGGGTGTCGGCCGACTCGTGGACGCCGACATGAACGAGGAGTCGACGCGCCTGAAGGCGCTGCAGACCCAGCAGCAGCTCGGCATCCAGTCGCTGTCGATCGCCAATACCAACTCCGAAAACATCCTCAGATTGTTCCAGGAGTAAGCGAGATCTTCGCTTCCGCCGTGCCGCCGGTCATCGGCATCAGGCGGGACTGGTTGGACCGCGCTGTTGCCCTGGCGCGGTCCAACAACCTTCATTTTCGCACAAGTTTGACCGGCTAGCCTTTCCTCGCAGTCTGCTCGGCCGGCTGCCGGCCAAGATGATCCTGGTCGCCGTTGCACCGGTCCCGCTTCGGGTCCTCCACCGCGAACCGTTGCGCATCGAGAATGCTGGTCCTGTCGCTGTCTCGGGCGGAAGGGCCGAAGGAGACATCATAGACGTGTCAGGCGCTTTGGATTTCTGGACCATGTGCCACCCCCTGCCGGGCGGGGGACGTGCGCCGGCATTGGCTGCGAGCCGCCGGGGGGATCATCGATGAGTGCGTCGCTCTCCCGTTATCTCAAGGATTTCAGCGCGCCGAAGATCGAAATCACGCGCATGCCGCCGAAATATTTTCCGGACCTCGAGGCGGACTTCCCCGCCGAAGATCGGACCGCCCAGAGGCCCGCCATGCCTGAACTCGACGTCGATGCCGAGCGGCGCGAGGCTTTCGCGCAGGGTCGCGCGGAGGCCGCCGCCGAGCTCGCCTTCGAGCATCAGCGGGAAATCGCCGAGCTCAAGGCGCGCCACGCCGAGGACCTCGATGCCGTGAAGCATCGCCTGGCGGAAGACACAGCTTCGAAACTCGCCGCCGGGTTCTCCCAGATCACCGAGCGGCTGGCCCTGGCGCTTGGCGACCAGGCGGCGCGGGTGCTCGCGCCGGTCATGGAGGAGGCACTCATCAAGCGCGCCGTCGAAGACCTGGCGGCGATGGTCAGGCAGGGCATCGGCGCGGGAGAGGGGCTCACCATCACCGTCAAGGGATCGCCGGTGCTCTTCGAAGCGCTGAAACAGCATCTCGACGACGACACTCTGGTTTTCCGGCACGTCGTTGCCGACGACATCGATCTGACGGTTGAGCTGGGCGAAGCGGTTCTGGTGACCAGAATGGCGGCCTGGTCCGAAACCGTGCGGAAGGTTCTGGCATGAGCGAAGAAAGCCATCACAACGGCAAGAACGAAATCATCATCGTCAAGCGCTCCGGCGATGGACACGACGGCCATCACGGCGGCGGCTGGAAGATCGCCTATGCCGACTTCATGACGGCGATGATGGCCTTCTTCCTAGTCATGTGGTTGATCAACGCCGCCAACGAGGAAACGAAGGCGGCAATCGCTTCCTATTTCAATCCGGTGCAGCTCACCGACCAGAAGCCCGCGGAAAAGGGCCTGAAGAATCCGGCCAAGGATGCGCAGGGTGACGAGACGCAGCAGCGGTCGAAGGCGGATGGCGAGCAGGCGAAGTCCGGCGGCTCGGCCAAGACCGGCGACCAGCTGACGGCAACCTCGGGCGAGGAGACCAAATATTCCGACGCCGACTTCTTCGAGAACCCCTATTCGGTTCTCTCCGAAATCGCCAAGGAGGTCGGCCAGCAGGCCAATATCAGTGCCAAGGGCGAGGGCGGTGCCGCCCAGTCGGGCCCGGCGACCGGTGCCGACGGCGGCGAGGCCTATCGCGATCCGTTTGATCCGGATTTCTGGACCAAGCAGGTCGAGGTCAAGGACGCCGGCGATGCGGCCGAAAGCGACGTCGCGGCGGCTGAGAGGCGCGGCCCCGAGACCGATGCCGGTGAGAAGCCGGAGGCCGGCGAGGCGCTGAAGACCGCGGACGAGACTGCAAAGGGCGAAGTGCCACTCAAGAAGGAAGCGGACGCAGAGGAGCAGAAGAAGCGGGCCGAGGCCCTGAAGGCCGAAATCGAAAAGGCGGTCGGCGGCGAGGCCGGGCGGCTTCTCGAGGGACTGGTGGTGACGCCCTCCGAGGGCGGCCTGCTGGTGACGATCAGCGAGCAGACGGACGCGCCGATGTTTGCGGTGGGTTCCGCCGTTCCCGGCAAGGAGCTCGTCCTTGCCATGGAAAAGATCGGCAAGCTGCTCGCCGAGCGCCAGGGCGCCGTGGCGATCCGCGGCCACACGGATGGCCGTCCGTTCAAAGACGGCACCTATGACAACTGGCGGCTGTCGGCGGCGCGTGCCCAGAGCGCCTATTACATGCTGGTGCGCGGCGGTCTCAAGGAAGAGCGCGTTAATCAGATCAGCGGCTTTGCGGACCGGCGCCTGCAGGTGCCGAACGATCCTTATGCCGCCGGCAACCGGCGGATCGAGATCCTGCTGCAGGCGGGGCAGGGCTGAGAGAGATGCTGAAGCGGCTCTGCGCCATCCTGGCGACAACAGTTCTTGCGGCTCCGCTCGCGTTTGGCGTGGCCCGCGCAAGCGAAACGGAAGAGCTCGCGCCGTTCAAGATGATCCGGTCGCTTCAATACGTCCAGGATTCCGTCGTGCTCGGCGATCACTCGGCGATCGAGATGCAGCGTTTCATGCTAGGCGAGATCGACAAGCGCCTGAGGGCGGCCGACGAAGCGATTTTTCGCGACCCCCGCAACGTCGATGCGGCGCTCGTCTACGTGATGAGCGGCGGCAATCCGGAAACGCTGGAATATCTCACCGACAGGGATATCGAGGGCAATTTCGACGCCCGCGTCACCGACTCCCTCAGGCAATATCTGCGCGGCAAGGGGCCGTTGATCGTCGAAAGCCTCTCCAAGGCGGCACCCGAATACAAGAACTCCCGGGTCGGTCCCTACCTGTTTCTGATCCTCGGCAACGCCTCGTCGCAGCAGGACCCGGTCGCCGCGATGAGATATTACGACTGGGCGCGTCTGACGGCGCCCGGGACGATCATAGAGGAGGCGGCGCTTCGCCGGTCCGTTTCGCTTGCGGTCCAGGCAGGCGATCAGGAAAAGGGCTTCCGCTATGCGCTGAACTATGCCCGCCGCTATTTGACATCGCCCTATGCGAGCCAGTTCGCCGACGTCTTCGTCGACCTGGCGGTCGCGCATTTCGACGAGGCGGTCGAAAAGAGAGTCGCCGAGATACTCGGCTGCATGGATCAGGCGCGGCAACGCGAGGTCTATCTGCGCGTCGCCAGGCGCGCAGCGATCGCCGGCAACGAGACGCTGGCGCGGCTGGCATCCGGCCGGGCCGAAGAGCTCGCACGGGCCGGCGGCGGCCAATCGCTGCTGCTGGCGAGCTTCTACGAGGGGCTCGCGGCCGTACCCTCCGAGGATGTGTTCACGGCGGCACAGACGCTGGCGGCAATTCCGGACGACAAGCTCTCGCCGCGCGACCGGGCCCTCAGGGAGGCCGCCAGGGCGATTGCGGAAGAGGTTGTGCGACGACCGCAGGATGAAAGCCCCGCGCAAGCGTCCTTGCCTATACCGGAGACACCCCCTGCCCCTGAGACCGAAGGCGGCGAAGCGGGGGAAACGGGAAGCGGCATGAGCCCCTTTGCCGACGCGACCCATACCTCGCCGCCCGAGAAGGCGCCCGCGCCGGGTGGCGAGCCGCCGACTGGCGCCGAACACGCTGCGGCATCCGATCCGGCTGTCGACGATTTCGTGGCCAATGGGCGCTCGAAGATCAAGGAGATCGATGCGCTCCTTGCGGAGGAAGGACTATGAGGCCACTTGAAGAGACATTCCGTGCTCCCGCCGCGGCGCTGGGAACCCGATCCGGGTCCCGGCAGGGCGGCAACGAGCAGGTTGCCGGGGAGCCCGGGGCCTTCGAGAGCGTGGTCGCCGATGCCGGCCGCCAGAAGGCGTCTGCCCAGGGTGCAATTCAGGACGCCGGATCGGATGCAGTTGACGCGCTTCCGGACGGCGCCCAAACGGCGGGTACCGAGTTCACCATCGGCAATCGCAAGCCAAGCATCTTGATCGCAAGCGCCGCCGTCACTGGAACCGGGCGGCTATCGACGCCTTCGGCGCCAGGCCATGCTCAGGGCGATCCGAACGGCGCGCTGCTGGAAGGCCAGCAATCCTCCGAGCTCAAGGTTGTTCGGGACAAAGGAAACCGGCAGTTTTCGGCGGCTTCCATCGCGGGAGAAGAGGCCGGCAAACCCCAAGACAAGACGGCCACGGATAGCCCGAAAGATCACAGGCTCGTGGAGACTGGCGCGGCGGAGAGTTCCGGGGCGTCCGATCAGATGTCGAATAGCAATGCCGCCTCCGGCGCGCCGGCCAACGGCCCTGTCAGCGACCTCCTGACCTTGCTTGGCGGCAATGCGCCGGCGGCAATGCAGATCGACAGCGCCGGTGGTGAGATCACGGACAAGACGATGCGTTCTGCAGTCGACCGCACCGCCGGCCCGGCGGCCGAGATGTCGAATATCCTGTCGGACGCCACAGCGGAAGACGGTTCACGGACCGAACAGCAAGGTGACGCAGGATCGGACCGCCTCTTCCGCCTGGCTCGCGCCGACGGCAAGGGGCAGGCGGTCTCGATGACCATTTCGGCGGGCGGCGAAGCGACCGCCGTCGAGAACGGCAATTCATCAGCCAGTGCCAGGGCCGAGACGGTGACCGTCCTCGAGGCGCGCCGCTATCTCGGGGTGGCGATGAATACAAACTCCGCCGCCGTGGCCGGCGCGATTGCCGGTGACGGCGAATGGGCACAGGCGCTCCAGTCGAGCCCCCTCCTGGCGCAGCCGGAGGCGTCGAACCAAGCCGGCAAGACGCTGAACACGCTCAAGATCCAGATGCATCCGATCGAACTCGGCACGGTCACGGCCACGCTGCGCCTGAAGGACGACGAACTGCAGGTCGATCTCAAGGTGGAAACAGGCGAGGCCTTCCGTCAGTTGCGCGACGACCAGAGCGAGATAGTGAAGGCCTTGCGCGCCCAAGGCTTCGCTGTCGATCAGGTGAACGTCGTGTTCAATGCCGGCGGCGATGCTTCGAGCGGCAGCGGTTCGCATCCGCAGACGCAGGCCCAGCTTGGCCAGTCGGGCGGCGAGCGCACCGGCGGAGACAGCGGGCAGGGACGTCAGCAGCAAGACGGAGGCGCGGCGGCACAGGCCGAGACATGGTGGGGCAATGATGGAACGGACGATGCGTCTGGCGGCGTTGAGCATTCTCGCACTGGTGACGTCTACATGTAGCGCCCTTGCGAGCACCGGCATCTGCGAGCGCGAGATTGCGTCGGCTGCGGCGAAATACGGTATTCCGACGGGAATCCTCTACTCGGTCGGGCTGACGGAGACCGGCCGCAAGGGGTCGCTCCAGCCCTATGCCATGAACATCGAGGGCAAGGCTTATTTCGGCACGAGCGTTCAGGATGTCCTCAGCCGATTCGGCGCGGCGCGGGCGCAAGGGGCGAAGCTCATCGATCTCGGCTGCATGCAGATCAATTATCATTTCCACGGCGAGCATTTCAGCTCTCCGGAGGAAATGCTTGATCCCAGGCGGAATGTCGACTATGCCGCGCGCTTCCTCTCCAATCTGCGCGCCAGACACGAGAGCTGGACGATGGCGGTCGCCCGCTATCACGCCGGGCCGAACAACGATCCGGCGCAGAAGAAATATGTCTGCAGGGTCATCGCGAACCTCGTCGCCACGGGCTATGGAAAGTGGACGCCGAACGCGGCGCAGTTTTGTCAATAATCAATCGAAGGTTGTGATAATCGGGCCGCTGCCGCATTGTGGCGACAATGCGAACAGATTGTGATCGCAAGCGCTATTTGTTGCCATGCGTTAACTTTTCCACACGAATTTAGTGTCAGCGTTAACAGGGACATACTAGATATAGATCAAATCGGCACGCATTCCTTAATCAACTATTAAAATCTCCCATTAACTTCCTCTAGTTGTTCGTGAATCCCCGGATTCGTACCTCTCAATCAGCAAGACACCCATACTGATTCGGAGGCGGACGAATGATCGTGGTGGTTGATGAAAGAGAGCTTGTGAAGGATGGCTACGCGTCGCTTTTCGGACGCGAGGGCATTCCTTCGACCGGGTTTGATCCCAAGGAATTCGGCGAATGGGTGAACACCGCCGCCGATTCGGACATCGATGCGGTAGAGGCGTTCCTGATCGGGCAGGGCGATAGCGCTTTCAGCCTGCCGCGGGCGATCCGCGATCGCTCCCAGGCGCCGGTGATCGCCATGAGCGACACGCCGTCGCTCGAAAACACCCTGGCGCTGTTCGACTGCGGCGTCGACGATGTCGTTCGCAAGCCCGTCCATCCGCGGGAAATCCTCGCACGGGTCGCGGCGATCCGTCGGCGCCTGAAGGCCATTGCCAACTACACCGACATCGGCCCGATCCGCGTCTTTGCCGACGGCCGCGACCCGGAGATTAACGGCGAAGTCTTCGCGCTGCCGCGCCGCGAGCGGCGCATTCTCGAATATCTCGTCGCCAATCGCGGCCGGCGGGTATCCAAGTCGCAGATCTTCAATGCGATCTACGGCATCTTTGACGAAGACGTCGAAGAGAACGTCGTCGAAAGCCACATCAGCAAGTTGCGCAAGAAGTTACGCAAGAAGCTCGGCTTCGACCCGATCGATTCCAAGCGTTTCCTTGGCTACTGCATCGACTGGAACTGAGCCGGACCACAACCTGGTCCCCAAGACAGGTTCACGCAAGGCCCGACTTCTAGTCTCCCACTGAAGCAGGAAACGAGGATCCTCTATGAGTCTCTACGGTACCATGAGAACGGGCGTCTCTGGCATGAACGCCCAGGCCAACCGCCTCAGCACGGTGGCTGAAAACATCGCGAATTCTAGCACTACCGGCTACAAGAGGGCGTCGACCGAATTCTCCTCGATGATCCTGCCTTCCAGCAACGGCTCCTACAATTCCGGCGGGGTCCAGACATCGGTGCGCTACTCGATTTCCGACCAGGGCTCGACGACCTACACGACATCGGGAAGCGACCTTGCGATCGACGGCGATGGCTTCTTCATCGTTCAAGGCGCCAACGGCCAGGAGTACCTGACGCGCGCCGGGGCCTTCGTCCAGGACGACGCTGGCAATCTCGTCAACGCCGCCGGCTTCACCCTGATGGGCTACGAGTACGAAGCGGGCGTGGATCCGACGGTCGTCGTCAACGGTTTCGATGGCCTGACCGAGGTCAACCTCGCTTCGGAAGGCCTGTCGGCGGCGGGCTCGACCGCCGGCGCGATGGGCGCCAACCTGCCTTCCGGTGCCGCGAACGGCGATGTGTCGACGACCTCCCTCATCGTCTACGACAGCCAGGGCAACACCCGCATCCTGGATTTCAACTACACGAAGCTTGCCGATAACCAGTGGGAACTGGAGATCATCGACAGGACCTCGGCCCTCTCTCTCGGCACTGCGACGCTGGATTTCGACACCGACGGCGTCCTGACTACCTCGCCGGGAAGCCTGACGCTGGACCCGACCGGGGCCGGTCTCAACCCCATTTCCGGTACGGGCGCTGTGCTCAACGACATCGTCATCGACTTTTCCGAGACGACTCAGCTTGGCACGTCGTTCACGCCGGACGGCGGCGAGATCGACGGCAACGCCCCGAGCAAGGTTTCCGGCTATCAGATCGACACCGACGGCGTCGTCTACATCAAATATGCTAACGGCGAGCTCGAGCCGCGCTATCGCATTGCTCTCGCCAATGTCCAAAGCCCCGACAAGCTGGTGCCGGAATCCGGTAACGTCTATTCGCAGGGCGTCGATTCCGGCGTCATCGTCACCGGCTTCGCCGGGTCCGGCAGCTTTGGCGAGATCCTTTCCGGCGCGCTTGAAAGCTCGAATGTCGACATCGCCGACGAGCTGACGTCGATGATCGAATCGCAGCGCAACTACACGGCCAACTCCAAGGTCTTCCAGACCGGTTCGGAGTTGCTCGAAGTTCTTGTCAACCTGAAGCGGTAATTCCCAGAAAACGGTCCCAGCATGTCGTTGTCCTCGGCAATCGCAATTGCGCAATCAGCATTCAGCACCACGGCCTCGCAAACGGCCACGGTGTCGAAGAACGTCGCCAATGCGAGCAACGCGGATTACTCGCGCCGCATGGCCATGCTGGGAACCACGGCCGACGGCGCCCAGATCGTCTCCGTCTACCGGGCGCAGAACGAGGCTCTGCTCAAGCAGAATCTCACCAGCATCTCGCAATCCTCGGCGCAGAGCAGCCTG
The DNA here is from genome assembly GCF_002944405.1 of Sinorhizobium fredii. Taxonomy (NCBI): domain Bacteria; kingdom Pseudomonadati; phylum Pseudomonadota; class Alphaproteobacteria; order Hyphomicrobiales; family Rhizobiaceae; genus Ensifer; species Ensifer fredii. The sequence goes on from NZ_CP024307.1 coordinate 716,669, forward strand.
CTTTCCGGGCTCGAGCTGTTGAAATCGGCGCTCGGCGGCAACGACTACGAGACGGCGCCATCGACCTACCTTTCCACCTTCCGCAACAGCCTGCAGACCTTCGCCTCGACACCGGGCAACTCGACGATCGCCGCAACCGTCGTCGCGGACGCCTCGGACCTTGCCAATTCGATCACTAAGACGGCGACCGCGGTCCAGGACCTGCGTCTCGATACCGACAAGCAGATCGCCGAAGAGGTCGACAACCTGAATGCACTGCTCGCCAGTTTTGAAACGGCGAACAACGCCGTCAAGGAAGCGACGGCGGCGGGCACCGACGCCTCGGCCGCGCTCGACGACCGCGACAAGCTCCTGAAGCAGATCTCCGAGCTCGTCGGCATTTCGACCGTCACCAGGGCGGACAACGATACGGTCATCTATACCTCGGACGGAACGGTCCTCTTCGAGACGCAAGCCCGGCAGGTGACGTTCACGGCAACCTCGGCCTTCGATGCATCGACGACCGGAAACGCCATCTTCGTCGACGGGGCGTCGCTTTCAGCCGGCGCCGGCGCCGACACGACCGCAGAGGGAAAGCTCGCGAGCCTCTTGCAGCTCCGCGACGACATCGCGCCGACCTTCCAGTCGCAACTCGACGAGATGGCCCGCGGCCTGGTCAGCCTCTTCCAGGAGGACGGCGCCCCCGGCCTTTTCACCTGGGCGGACGGAACGGTTCCCGCCGACGGGACGATCGAGCCCGGCATCGCCGCGTCGCTGACTGTCAACGCCGCCGCGCAAACCGATCCGTTCCTGCTTCGCGACGGCGGATTCAACGGCCTCGTCTCCAACCCCGGCGGCGCCACGGATCCGAATTCCGGCTACACCGATCTCCTCGACGGCTTCATCACCGCCATGGACGGCGACATTGATTTCGACGCGGCGGCGGGGCTCGACAGCACCAGTTCGATCATGGAATTCGCCGCCTCGTCGATCGGCTGGTTCGAGCAGATCCGCAGCGCTGCCTCGACGGCCGACGACAACAAGACGGCTCTCCTGGCACGGACGGAGGAAGCGCTGGGCAACGTCACCGGCGTCAGCATCGATGAAGAGCTCTCGCTGCTGCTCGATCTCGAACAGTCCTACAAGGCATCTGCCAAGTTGATCAGTACCGTGGACGCCATGATGGCGTCCCTTCTGGAAGCCGTGAGGTAATCATGAAGACGTCCTTCGTTTCTAATCTGGCGGTGCAGAATGCCATGCGCCTGACCATTCAGCAGGGCCAGGAGGAACTGCTGAAGCTTCAGGAGGAGGTTTCGACCGGCCGGCATGCGGATGTCGGCCTCGAGCTCGGCTCCTCCACGGCGCGCTCCGTCAACCTGCAGCGCGAGCTTGCTCGGTTGGAAACCCTGGTCGATACCAACGCCGTCGTCACGCAGCGGCTGGCGTCCTCTCAGGAAGCCCTTGGAACGATGGCGGAGGCTGCCGAGCAGGTGCGCAATACGCTCGTCACCTTCAAGGGCAACGATTCCGTCGACCAATTGTCGGTCCAGAAGACCGAGATCGAAAGCGCCATGTCGCTTTTCACCGCCTCGGCGAACACGTCCTTCAACGGCGAGTTCCTGTTTGCCGGCATCAACACCGATGTGAAGCCTTTCGAAGACTATGCCGCAACCGGTTCGGCCGCGAAGACGACCTTCGACGATGCGCTCGCGACCTACATGTCGGGCAACGGCATCTCTTCCATGAGCGACTTCACTGAGGCGCAGATGGAAGACTTCATCACCAACACCCTCGAGCCACTCTATACCGACGACACGCAGTGGGCCACCGATTGGTCCGCGGCCTCGGGCCAGAACATGACGAGCCGCATCAGCACGTCCGAAGTCGTGCAGAGCTCGACCAGTGCGACGACGACCGGCTTCCGCATGTTCGCTCTTGCGAGTGTGATATCCTCGGAACTGATGGACGAGGATATCGGATCGGACGTCCGGGCCTATGTCGGCGAGGCGGCACTCGGCTATGTCGAGCAGGCGATCACCGGGATCACCGCCGAACGCAGCACGCTAGGCATTTCCGAAGCGCGCGTGGAAAAGGCGAACACCTCGCTCGAAGTTCAGATCAAGCTCATCAACACCCACATCACCGATCTCGAGGGGGTCGACACCTATGATGCGTCGACCCGGATGAACACGCTGCTGACGCAGATGGAGACGTCCTACACCCTCACCGGAAGGATCCAGCAGTTGAGTTTGATAGATTTCCTCTGATGACAAGAGGATAAGGACAAGCATGAAGGATGTCTGAATGTATCAGTTTGCATACGCCGAGATCATGGAGGAAGGCGTAGCCGTTTCCAAGGATCGCGAGTGGCAAGTCCTCAATCGCTCGATCGCGCTCCTGGAAGCGGCAAAGCAGCAGAAGGGATACTCAAAGGAAGCGATCGAGGCGATCTACTACACCCGACGCGTCTGGATACGCTTCATCGAGGACCTGCGCGCTCCGGATAACCAGCTCAACGACGAACTGCGTGCCAATCTGATCTCGATCGGGATCTGGATACTGAACGAGACGGAGAAGATCCGCAAACGCGACTCCTCCAACTTCCAGGGCATAATTGACATTACCACCATCATCAGGGATGGACTGAAATGAAGAGCACACTGCGTATCTCGCTGAAATCGGGCGAACGAATCTTTGTAAACGGCGCGGTGCTTCGCGTTGACCGCAAGGTCGCCGTGGAATTCCTCAACGACGTTACCTTCCTCCTGGAAAACCACGTCCTGCAGCCGGAAGACGCCACGACACCGTTGCGGCAGCTCTACTTCATCGCCCAGATGATCCTGATCAATCCGGAAGGCGCCGAGCAGTCGACCGCCATGTTCCGCAAGTCGATCGTCATGCTGCTCGCCTGCTTCAAGAACGAGGAAGTTCTGGCGGAGCTGAAGCGCATCGACGGCCTGGTCACCCAGGGCCGTGCCTTCGAAGCGCTGAAGGCGATCCGCGGTCTTTACCCGATTGAAGAGCGCATCCTGAACAATCAGGAAATCACGCCGGCCACGATCGACCAGATTCGCAAGGAGATCGCGCCATGGCGGTAAGCGGAGTATCCTCGAGCACCTCGACGACCTCGACGACGAGTTCAACTTCGACGAGCAGCACCGACGCGACTGACGCGACCCTGAACTATCAGAGCTTCCTGAAGCTGCTCATCGCGCAGATGCAGAACCAGGATCCGACCGATCCGATGGATGCGACCGAGCAGATATCGCAGCTGGCGACCTTCTCGCAGGTCGAGCAATCGATCAAGACGAACAGCAATCTCGAAAGCCTGCTGGCGAGCGAAAGTCTTACCCAGGCTTCGACCTACATCGGCAAGACGATCACCAGCAGTGACGGCAAGACGAGCGGGGTCGTCGCCGAGGTCGAGGTGACCTCCGACGGCGTGATCGCGATCACCACCGACGGCAAAGAGATCGCCATCGAGACCGGCATCACCGTATCGACGACCTCGTCCGGCTCGGGGACGTAATTCCTGCTCTTTAGAGCGGCGGCGGCGGACCACGCACACATAGTTGGCCCTGGCTTGACCGGCGCCGGTGATTGTTGAGAATCCTCTGAAGAATCACCCTCGAACCTAAGAGCTTCGCCGCTGCTCGTGCGCGCCGGCAGGATAGGACGAAACGCGAATGAATGAGGCGGACGCTCTCGATATCGTGCAGGCAGCGATCTGGACCGTGATCGTCGCCTCGGGTCCCGCCGTTCTGGCCGCCATGGTGGTCGGCGTTGTCATCGCTTTTATCCAGGCGCTGACCCAGGTTCAGGAAATGACGCTGACCTTCGTGCCGAAGATCCTGGCGGTGATGGTCACGGGGGCGATCTCGGCGCCGTTCGTCGGTGCACAGATCTCCATCTTCACCGACATCATCTTCTCACGAATCCAGTCGGGGTTCTGAGACTTTCGCCGCTTTATTCGGCGGGCGGAAAACTGCGCGTACCTTCCTCATCCCATCCCAATACCACCCTCGCGCAAGCTTGGGTCTCTAGATCTTCCGTCATAGTTTGGGGCAGCTACGCGCGGCGCGCTGCCCGCCTCTCATGACGAGACGGAAGAGACATGGCACAACAGGCGACCCTGACCATCCCGAAACTCGCACCGAAGAGCCGGGACATTGGCTTCGCGCTCGGGATCGTGATGATCCTGTCGATCCTGTTTCTGCCCATTCCGCCGGTTCTCATCGACTTCGGGCTGGCCTTCTCCATCGCCTTCTCGGTGCTGATCCTGATGGTGGCGCTGTGGATTCAGCGGCCGCTCGAATTCTCGTCCTTTCCGACGATCCTCCTGATCTCGACGATGACCCGCCTGGCGCTGAACATCGCCACGACACGCGTCATCCTCTCCCATGGCCACGAGGGGCATGGCGCCGCCGGCGGCGTCATCTCGGGCTTTGCCAGCCTCGTCATGTCCGGCGATTTCGTCATCGGTCTGATCGTCTTCCTCATCCTGATCACGGTGAACTTCATCGTCATCACCAAGGGTGCGACGCGTATCGCCGAAGTTGGCGCCCGCTTCACCCTCGATGCGATCCCCGGCAAGCAGATGTCGATCGACGCCGATCTGTCGGCCGGGCTGATCGACGAGAAGGAGGCGCAGCGCCGCCGCCGCGAGCTGGAGGAGGAGAGTTCCTTCTACGGTGCGATGGACGGTGCCTCGAAATTCGTCCGCGGCGATGCGATTGCCGGCCTGATCATCACGGCGATCAATGTCTTCGGCGGCATCATCATCGGCTATCTGCGCCACGACATGCCGATCGGCGAGGCGGCGGATGTCTTCGTCAAGCTTTCGGTCGGCGACGGCCTCGTTTCGCAGATCCCGGCGTTGATCGTCTCGCTCGCCGCCGGCCTTCTCGTGTCGCGCGGCGGCACCGCCGGCTCGACCGACCAGGCCGTCGTCGGTCAGTTGAGCGGCTACCCGCGGGCGCTGATGGTTGCGGCCGGCCTCATCGTCCTCCTCTCCGTGATGCCAGGCCTGCCCTTCGTGCCCTTCGCGGTACTCGGCGGCGGCATGGCCTTCCTGGGATGGGCTATCCCGAGGCAGATCGAAGCGGCCAATGCCGAGAAGCGCGCCCAGGAGGCAGAGAAGGCGCAGCAGACGAAGGACAGCGACAGGGATTCCGTCAAATCGGTGCTGAAAACGGCGGAGATCGAGCTCCTGCTCGGCAAGCAGGTCTCCACCCGACTGCTCGGCGCGCATCAGGAGCTCGCCTTCCGCGTCGGCAAGATGCGCCGCAAGTTCGCCCTGCAATACGGGCTCGTCGTCCCGGAGATCAAGGTTTCCGACGATATCTCCATTCCGGACAAGGCCTATCACATCCGCATCCACGGCACGACCGTCGCCTCCAACACCGTGCGCGTCGGCGAAGTGCTCGTCGTTACCGGCGGCGGCCGCCGCCCCAGCGTCCCCGGCGACGAGATCCGCGAGCCGGCCTTCGGCATGCCGGCGCTTTCCATACTGGAGACCTTCACGGAAGACCTGAAGCGCGAGGGCTTTCACCCGATCGACAACGTCTCGGTCGTGCTGACGCATTTGAGCGAAGTGATCCGCAACAACCTGCCGCAGCTTCTTTCCTACAAGGACGTGAAGGTGCTGATCGAGCGGCTCGATCCGGAATACCGCAAGCTCGCCGACGAGATCTGCACCTCGCACATGTCCTATTCCGGCCTGCAGGCGGTCCTCAAATTGCTGCTCGCCGAACGCGTTTCGATCCGCAACCTGCATCTCATTCTCGAAGCCGTGGCGGAGTTGGCGCCGCATGTCCGCAAGACCGAGCAGATCGTCGAACATGTCCGGGTGCGCATGTCGCAGCAGCTCTGCGGCGATCTTGCCGAAAACGGCGTGCTGCGCGTGCTCCGGCTCGGCAACAAGTGGGACATGGTCTTCCACCAGGCGCTGAAGCGCGACGCCAAGGGCGAGATCGTCGAGTTCGACATCGACCCGCGCCACCTGGAGGAGTTCAGCGAGCAGGCGACGAAGGTTATCCGTGAACATCTCGACCGGGGCGTGCCCTTCGTGCTGGTAAGTACGCCCGAATCCCGCTCATATGTGCGCATGATCATCGAACGCCTCTTCGCAACGCTGCCCGTGCTCTCCCATGTCGAGCTCGCCAAGGGGCTGGAAATCAAGATCATCGGCGCGCTTTCATGATCACCGATCCCGAGGGCACGGTGCTTGCGCTGTTTGCGGCATTCTGTCGGATCGGCGGCTGCATCATGATCATGCCGGGGTTTTCGACGGCGCGCGTTCCCATGCAGGTGCGGCTGTTCATCGCCGTCGCGCTCTCCATGGCCATCCTGCCGATCATGTGGACCGACATCTATCCTGCGGTCGCCGACAAGGGCCACAGCTACATCTATCTCATTGCGACCGAGAGCGTCATCGGCGCCGTCATAGGCCTCGTGGCACGCTACTACGTGCTCGGCCTGCAATTTGCCGGGACGGCCATCACCATGCTGATCGGCTTCAACCCGCCGCCGGCGACCGACGTGCTCGAAGAAACGGCGGAAAACCAGCTCACCAGCATGATCAGCTTCGCCGGCCTGATGCTTCTCTTCATGCTCGACTTTCACCACGTGATCTTCGAGGCCATCGCGCAGTCCTATCGTGCGATGCCGATCGGCATCGGCTTCGATCCGCAGGGCATGCTGATCACGCTTTCGAATTCGCTCGGGCAGACTTTCATGATCATGCTGCGCCTGGCGAGCCCCTTCGTGATTTACGGCCTGCTGTTCAACGTGGCGATCGGCATGGTCAACAAGCTTGCCCCGCAGGTTCCGGTCTATTTCATTTCCCAGCCCTATCTGATCATGGGCGGCCTGTTCCTGCTCTATCTCGGCGTGGCGGCGATGCTGCGCCTGTTTGCCGACGGCTTCGCGCCGGTGATGCAAGGTGGCTAGAAAACGATGAAATCACGGTCGGATAAACTGAAGCGCCTGGTCGCCGTGCAGCGGCACCTTGAGCGAATGGCCGAAAGCGAACTTGCCGAGACGGCCCGCCAGCGCGGCGTGCTGGCCGAAACGATCGATGTCGTCGTCGATGCCATGGGCTCGGCCCATCCCATGCACCGCGTCTTCTCGGGTCATTATGCCTCGCAGCTCGGCCGGCTGATGCAGAAGGACCAGATGCTGCTCGGCATGCAGCAGGTGCACGAGGCGCGCATGCTGAAGGAGCGTGCGAAGGGCGATCGGCTGGAAGAGAGCATGAAGGAGGCGCGCATGGCGGAAGACCGCCAGGCGGACGACAATCAGGTACTCGACCTCATCGATCAGCATGTCGCCGGTTACGCGCCAGCTTCCGGTAAGGTTGAGGGGCGATAGTGGGTTATCCGGGCGGGCCGTCGAAAAGGTCCTCCGGTTCGCACTGATTGCGCTGCCCCGTGTGACAAGACGCAGGGCCGCCGCCTCGAAAGGATCTGACATGGCTATTTCCCCGCCCAGCGATCTGGTGCTGGACGTCGTCCGCGCGGCCGATCCGGCGGAAGTGCAGGAGGCGCAGGCACGGCTCAAGTCCAATCGCGCCGCCTTTCAGGCCACTAGTCTTGCGGAAAACGGCAAGGGCTTCGCCGCTGCGGTTTCGGTGCTGAATTCCTCGGAAGGATCGACCGGCCTCGGCGACATCAGCAACCGCGTCGAACCGAAGAAGGTGCCGGAGACCTACCGCAAGTTCGAGGCGATGGTGCTGCAGAATTTCGTCAAGTCGATGCTGCCGAGCGAAAGCGAGAACGTCTTCGGCAAGGGCACGTCAGGCGAGGTCTGGAAAGGCATGATGGCGGAGCAGATTGCCAACGTGCTGGCTGACGGCGGCGGCATCGGCATAGCCGACCGGATGGTCGGCAGCGATCCGGCCGAACGCGCCAATGCGCGGCTTGACGACGATACGAGCAACCTCGCCGCCGGCATGATTCACGAATTCGAGCGCAATGCCGGGCTGCTGACCGCCGACGAGAAGAAGAACCAGGCATGATTTGGTCGGGACGGCTTGCGCCTTTGTAGGCTGCCTTCCCTGAAACGCATAATTCGGGAGTTGATTTTATGGAAGCTGTGGCATCCCACGATCTGCGGATACAGAACGTTCTCGGCCGGTTGGAGATGATCATCGACAACGAGAACAGCCGCATCGGCGTGGACCCGAAATTCGACATCAAGACGTCGAACGCGCACAAGAGCCGCTGCCTTTACGAGCTGACAATGTTGCATCGAGCCGCCGGGCCCGGCGAAATCTCGCCCTCCTTCGCTTCGCAGACGCGCCACCTCAGGCAGAAGCTGAAGCTTAACGCCCAGAAGGTCGAGGCGCATCTCGAAGCCGTGCGCTCGGTCGTCGATCTTCTGAAGACCGCCGCTCAGGACGCCGATGCCGATGGCATCTACACCGAAGCGCAATTCCGCTATAGCGATTTCTGATGCTGAAGCTTGTCCTCACCGGGGTTTGGGTCTGCGCCGTGACGCTCGGATCCGTCTATTTCTCGATGCAGTACGCCTCGGCGCCTGTTCTCTCGGACGCCGAGGCCGACAGGCGGGCATCGGAGGAATATGTTCCGGGAGAGATCATCACCGTCCCGGTGATCGAGGACGGCGCGGTCCAGGGCTACTTCCTGGCGAAATTGTCTTTTTCGGCAACGCGGGAGGGGATAAAGAAGCTCCACGCACCGCTCCGACAGATCGTGACCGACGAACTCTATGACATGCTCGTCGGCTCGCGGTTCGTCGATGTCGCCGACACCGGCAGCTTCGACCTGCCGAGCTTCAAGGTCGCCGTCAAGGACGGCCTCAACAAGAAGCTGGGTGGCGAGGTCATCACCGAAGTCCTGGTGGAACAGCTCGAATATCTCGGCAAGGACGACATGAACCGCGCCGCGAATGGCGAGGACAGGCCCTACAAAGAGCCCGTTGCCGTGGTCGACAGGAACGGCAAGGTCGCTGCCGACAAGATCCCCGAGGGAGCCGTGAAGGCGACGAGCGGCCATTGAGGCCCACTCATTTCGCTTCGCGGTATTGTTCGTCCGCAGGGCCGATCCTGGCCCTCAGTCGGCCGACCGCCAAATGGAAGGGATAAAGGCTTGCTATTGCAAGGCCCGTTTCCGACCATAGCTTGAGGCCGCGCGGCAGCGACACGGCGAGCAGTCCGATGGTTTTGCCGAGCGCTCGCAACCGCCCGGCAAGGGTCGCATCGCGCTGATGCTCGAGCAGCGTCGAAATCGCCCCCTGTTCGAGACTGCGGGCGCGGATCCAGGACGCGGTGGTGTGGTCTCGCGGAACTGCTTCCGCCACCCAGGCCTCTGCCGCCCAGGCAAAAGAGAACCCCTTCGCCCTGCATCGATTGAAGAAATCCCCGTCGCCGACGCCGGCGAAATTGAGGGCCGGGTTCAGAAACGGCCGCGGCATGGCATCGAGCACCGCTCGCGTGATGAGGACATTGCCGGCGGAATAAAGCCTCGGCACCGGCCCGGTGGCATCGTAGTGGGGCGAAAAGATGGGATGATGCTTCCATTTCTGCCCATCCGGATTCTCGAAGACCGGTAGCTGCGGGCCGCCGACGATGTCCGCCGCGTGGCCCTCCTGAACGGCGACAAGGCCATCGAGCCATTCGGGAGCAGCAACCGCATCGTCGTAGATCACCGCTATCGCGCGCAGGTTCTGATAGTGGTCGAGGGCTGCCGCCCAACCGGCATTGCATGCATGGCTGTGGCCCTGCCGATGGGCGACGATCACGGTCGAATCCGACCGGTGTTCGAGAAAAAAGCGCTTTGCCGCTTCGGCGCCGGTGAGACCGTCCGGGTCGTTTTCAACCACCACGGTCGCGTAAGGAACGTCGGGCCTTTGGGAGACGATGGTCTTCAACGTCTTGACGAGATGGTCCGGGCGGCGAAATGTCGGGACTACGACGACGAGTTCGATATCCGCCGTATTCTCCCTTTCGCTCTGGAAGTGGATCGAAATATCCTCACCGGTCGGCGACATCGACAAAACCCGCGCAGCTAAAGGCAAGCAATAAAACAAATCTTCGAACGTGAATCGGAATGGGAGTGTATCACGTTAACGGCCGGAGCGTGACTGGCGGGCATGATCCTGACGGAGCCTGACGATCGCTCGCGGTTGGGTCCAATGGGCTGCTGCCATGCGACCGAACTCTCAAGCGCCCGTCGCCTGAACGCCCGGCCTTGCAACCGTGCAAGGAAATGCGCCGAATGGCGTTGCGGTTCCTCCAAGCCCTTGCATTTATGCGTTTGGGACAGCATAGGGCGCTTGCAGGCAATTGCGCAAAGCGACGCCAGCTAGAGTGTGGCGCGTCGAGGACAAACCGGGAGATACGCCGTGACGACTGTGATTGATGGCAAGGCCGTTGCCGCTTCGGTCATCGAAACCGTGAAATCCGCTACCAAGACGCTGGAGACGGAGGCAGGCGTCCGGGCCGGCCTCGCGGTGGTCATCGTCGGCGACGATCCGGCGAGCCATGCCTATGTGTCGGCGAAAAGCCGGATGGCGAAGGAATGCGGTTTCCTCTCCGTCCAGCACACGCTGCCCGAGGAGACCTCGCAGGAGGAGCTGGCGGCGCTCGTCACCGAGCTCAATGCCGATCCGTCGATCCACGGCATCCTCGTCCAACTGCCTCTGCCGAAACATCTTCAATCGGAGCCGATCATCCAGTCGATCCTCCCCGAGAAGGATGTCGACGGTCTGCATGTCGTCAATGCCGGCAAGGTCGCGACGGGCGATCTCGAGGGCGGGCTGGTTTCATGCACTCCGGCCGGCGCCATGGTCTTCGTGCGCCGCACCCATGGTGAAGACCTCTCCGGGCTGAACGCCGTCGTCATCGGCCGCTCCAATCTCTTCGGCAAGCCCATGTCGGCGCTGCTGCTCGCCGCCCATGCGACGGTGACGACCGCACATTCGCGCACCAAGGATCTTCCGGCCGTGTGCCGCAACGCCGATATTCTCGTGGCGGCGGTCGGCCGGCCGGAAATGGTCAAGGCCGATTGGGTGAAGCCCGGGGCGCTGGTCATCGATGTCGGCATCAACCGTGTCCCGGCGCCGGAGCGCGGCGAGGGCAAGACGAAGCTCGTCGGCGACGTCGCCTTCGAGGAATGCGCCAAGGTCGCAAGCGTCATCACGCCGGTTCCGGGTGGCGTCGGGCCGATGACGATCGCCATGCTGATGGCGAACACGATCATCGCCGCCTACCGCAGGGCCGGTCGCAAGCCGCCGAAGTTCTGACGACGAAGTCCGTCTCTACCGGCCCGGGGCGGGTCCGGTCGAAGCGCGCACGATCAGCTCGGCGCGCCAGAGTTCCTGTTCCGGATAGTCGCCGCGGCCGATGATCCCGCCGATCAGCCGAGTCGCGATGCGCGCGCCGGCAGCCCTCAGTGATGAGCGGGTGGTCGTCAGCGGCACGCTGAAGTTCTCCGGCTTCAGCATCGGCAGGACGTCGTCATGGGCGATGACCGAGATGTCGCTGCCGATGGCGAGCCCCGCCCGGTTGATCGCCCGCACTGCGCCGAGCGCCAGCACCGTACTGGAGCAAAGGACCGCCGTCGGCGGGTTGGGCCGTTCAAGAAAGTGCTGCATGCTTCGATAGCCGTATTCGTCGGCCATCACCGAATGATGGACGAGTTCTTCGTCGAGGCCGAGGCCCCATTCGGTAAGCGCCCGCGTCACCCCCTTTTTCCGGCGGATGGAAAAGGCGAGATAGTCCGGCCCGTTGATCAGCGCGATCCGGTGGTGGCCGAGTTGCAGAAGAAGCTTGGTGGCGTCGTAGAAGGCCTGGGTATTGTCGATGTCGAGAAACGGGTAATCGCGCGGCCCCCCGATCGACCGGCCGTGAACGACGAAGGGAATGGAGAGCGCCTTCAGCATGGGAATGCGCGGATCGTTGGGGCGCATATAGGCGAGGAAGACCGCGTCGACATTGCCGCTTGCCGCCAGCCGCCGGAACGTTGCCTCCTCGTCGTCCGGTGCGCTCGGATTGAGGACGAAATGAAAATCGTGCTTCACCGACTCCTCTGCGAGGCCGGCGAGGAACTCGCCGAAATGGATGTCCGAATCGATGCCCGCCGCGATCGGCATGACGAGCCCGATCGAATAGGCCTTGCCGGTTGCCAGCCGCTGGGCGGCACGATTCGGCCGGTAGCCGGTCTCCCGCACCGCCTGCAGCACCCTTTGCCGCGTTTCCGCATTAACTTCCGGATAGCCGTTGAGTGCGCGACTGACGGTCGTCTGTGAGAGGCCGAGGATCTCCGCCAGCTGCTTCAGATTCACTGCCATGGCCGGTTTCCTCTCAAAGCGCTTTGGATATTCGCTTTATTTTTTGCCCTTTCGGCAAGCGCTAACTTGTCCTGATACCATCCGGCCCGCCTATGAAAAAGCTCGAAACCTTGATTTTGCGCCGCAAAACCGTGCCGCAGGGCAAAATGTTGCAATGCAGCGCGCAGCCGGATGAAAGCTCTTGACTCTTTCCTGGCGGCAATGGAGTGTTGGCAAACTCAAAGCGCTTTGAATAACGTGTCTTTGACGATCCACCCGTGGCGCAGCGCCCGGGTTTCTTTTTGGGGAGGACCGAACGTGAAGAGATCATTGCTGATTGGCGTCGCTGCGCTCGCTTTGCTTGCAGGGGCTGCCAGCGCTGCCGACCTGAAGTTCAAGCCGGGCGAGGATTCGAAGTTCAATTGGGGAAGCTTCGAGGAGTTCAAGAAGGGGCACGACCTGAAAGGCCAGACGCTGACGATCTTCGGTCCCTGGCGCGGCGAGGACGAGGCTCTGTTCAAGAGCGTCTTTGCCTATTTCGTCGAAGCGACGGGCGTCGAGGTCAAGTATTCCTCTTCCGAAAACTACGAACAGCAGATCGTCATCGACACCCAGGCCGGCAGCCCACCCGATGTGGCGATCCTACCCCAGCCAGGCCTGATTGCCGACCTTGCCGCCAAGGGCCTTCTGACGCCGCTCGGCGACGAAACCAAGCAATGGCTGCTCGACAACTACGCCGCCGGTCAGTCCTGGGTGGATCTCTCCACCTATAACGGCAAGGACGGCACCGCGGCGCTCTATGCCTTCCCCTACAAGATCGACGTCAAGTCGCTCGTCTGGTACGTCCCGGAAAACTTCGAGGACGCCGGCTACGAAGTGCCGAAGACCATGGAAGATCTGAAGGCTCTGACCGAGAAGATCGCGGCCGACGGCGAGAAGCCCTGGTGCATCGGTCTCGGATCGGGCGGCGCCACCGGCTGGCCGGCGACGGACTGGGTCGAGGACCTGATGCTGCGCACGCAGTCGCCCGAAGTCTATGACAAGTGGGTCAAAAACGAAATTCCCTTCACCGACCCGGCAGTGATCAACGCGATCGATGAATTCGGCTGGTTTGCGCGAAACGACAAGTTCGTCGACGGCGGCGCGGCGGCGGTCGCCTCCACTGACTTCCGCGATAGCCCGAAGGGTCTCTTTGCCTCGCCGCCGAAGTGCTATCTGCACCACCAGGCCTCTTTCATTCCCTCCTTCTTCCCGGAAGGTACGGTGGTTGGCGAGGATGCCGACTTCTTCTACATGCCGCCCTATGAAAGCAAGAAGGAGCTTGGCAATCCGGTGCTCGGCGCCGGCACGCTTGCGATGATCACCAAGGATACGCCGGCCGCGCGCGCGTTCATCGAGTTCCTGAAGACGCCGATCGCGCATGAGGTCTGGATGGCCCAGACGAGCTTCCTGACGCCCTATAAGAGCGTCAATGTCGACGTCTACGGCAACCCGCCGCTGAAGAAGCAGGGCGAGATCCTGCTCAACGCCACGACCTTCCGCTTCGACGGTTCGGACCTGATGCCCGGCAAGATCGGCGCCGGCGCGCTCTGGACCGGCATGGTCGACTATGTCGGCGGCAAGCCCTCGGCCGACGTCGCGGCTGGTGTCCAGAAGGCCTGGGACGCTATCAAGTAGTCTCCAGGGCGGCGGACCAATGCCTCGTCCGCCGCCTTTCCTCTTCGGATCAGCCTGCCTGCTGCATTTTTAAATCGCAGCCGATTTAAGCATGCAGTAACTCAAAGGTTACGGCGGCCTTTGCGCGTCTGATGAGACGCGCGCCGCTGTAGGCGGGTATCCCAATAAAAAGCGGAAGCCGCCATCGTGCAATGCGCCTGGAGCGACCGGTTCCGGAAGCGTTTGAGGGGAGGGATGTGTCATGCAGCTTGTCGCTGCGATTGTGACGATGATAGCCGGTGTCCTGGCCTGTGCGGTCTATTTCTGGGCCACCAATTTCATTCTCGATTGGATTTTCCCTTCGAAGGGGCTGTCAGGCGCTGCCGCCTCCCGCAATTTGCGGATCACTAACGCGATCCGGCCGTGGCTGTTCCTGGCGCCGGCCCTGTTCGCGCTGACGATCTATCTCATCTATCCGGTGGTCCAATCCGTTTGGTTGAGCTTCCACGACAGGGGCGGCCAGAATTTCGTCGGCGCGCGCAACTACAGCTGGATGATCAATGACGGTGAATTCCGCCAGTCGATCTTCAACAATTTCCTCTGGCTGCTAGTCGTGCCGGCGCTCTCGACCTTCTTCGGCCTGATCATCGCCGCGCTGACCGACCGCATCTGGTGGGGCAACATCGCCAAGACGCTGATCTTCATGCCGATGGCGATCTCCTTCGTCGGCGCCGCCGTCATCTGGAAATTCATCTACGACTACCGGGCTGCCGGCTCCGAGCAGATCGGGCTCCTGAACGCCATCGTCGTTGCTTTCGGCGGTGAGCCGCAGGCCTGGATCACGCTTCCATTCTGGAACAATTTCTTCCTGATGGTCATCCTCATCTGGATACAGACCGGTTTCGCCATGGTCATCCTCTCGGCGGCGCTGCGCGGCATTCCGGAGGAGACGATCGAGGCGGCGGTTATCGACGGCGCCAACGGCTGGCAGATCTTCTTCAAGATCATGGTGCCGCAGATCTGGGGGACGATCGCGGTCGTCTGGACCACCATCACCATCCTTGTCCTGAAGGTCTTCGACATCGTGCTCGCAATGACCAATGGTCAATGGCAGAGCCAGGTGCTTGCCAACCTAATGTTCGACTGGATGTTCCGCGGCGGCGGCGACTTCGGCCGCGGCGCGTCGATCGCGGTGGTCATCATGATCCTCGTCATTCCGATCATGATCTGGAACATCCGCAACGCGACCAAGGAATCGGGAGGTCACTGAGATGAACCCGTCGACGCGTTCTCCGCTCACCTGGGCCGTTCATCTTTCGGTCCTGCTCCTCGTCCTCCTCTGGACCATGCCGACTGCCGGCCTGCTGATCTCCTCTCTACGCGACAAGGACCAACTCGCCGTCTCCGGCTGGTGGACGGCGCTCGCCACCTCATCGCGCAACGCCGTGGCGCGTGCCCCTTCGGCCGACAACCAGGTCGAGCGGGACGGCAAGTTCGTGATCTCCGGAAATCTGCTTGAAGGTCAGGGTGGCGGCCAGATTTCCGCCTTCGGTTTTTCCAGCCGCGAGCCGGCGAAGTTCAAACCCGGCGAGACGGCAGAGCTCAATGACGGCGAGCGGCTGACCGTGCAGACGGACGGCGGCTTCGAAATCGTCTCGGATACGAAGATGGAAGGATCGCGCGGCCAGCGCATCTTCTATACCGCCTCGACACCGCCTCGCTTCACGATCGACAACTATATCGAGGTGCTGAGTGCGGCCGGCATCGGCACGTCGTTCCTCAACTCGCTGACCGTCGCGATACCGTCGACGGTGATCCCGATCCTGATCGCCGCCTTTGCGGCCTATGCGCTGGCCTGGATGCCTTTCCCGGGCCGCGCCGTCCTGCTCGCCGTCGTCGTCGGTCTGCTCGTCGTGCCGCTGCAGATGTCGCTCATTCCGCTTTTGCAGCTCTATAACGGCGTCGGCGCCTTCTTCGGCGTGCCGGCCAAGACCTATATGGGCATCTGGCTCGCCCATACCGGCTTCGGCCTGCCGCTGGCGATCTATCTTCTGCGCAACTACATGGCCGGCCTGCCGCGCGAGATCATGGAATCGGCGCGCGTCGACGGCGCCAGCGATTTCGACATCTTCGTCAAGATCATCCTGCCCTTGTCGTTCCCGGCGCTCGCCTCTTTCGCCATCTTCCAGTTCCTCTGGACCTGGAACGACCTCCTCGTCGCCATCGTCTTTCTCGGCGCCGGCGAGGATTCGCTGGTGCTGACCGGGCGCCTGGTCAATCTCCTCGGTTCCCGCGGCGGCAATTGGGAAATCCTCACCGCTTCCGCCTTCATCACCATCGTCGTACCGCTGATCGTCTTCTTCGCCCTGCAACGCTACCTCGTGCGTGGCCTGCTGGCGGGATCGGTCAAGGGCGGCTGACATTTCAAGACAGGGACTTCAAATTCGCATGGACAAGACCGAAACGACCGGCGCAATCCTGACGGCCGACAAGGACTGGTGGCGCGGCGCGGTGATCTACCAGATCTACCCGCGCTCCTTCCAGGACACCAACGGCGACGGCATCGGCGACCTGAAGGGCATCACCGCCCGCCTACCGCATGTCGCGGCGCTCGGCGCCGATGCCATCTGGATCTCGCCGTTCTTCACCTCGCCGATGCGCGATTTCGGTTACGATGTCTCGAACTACACGGATGTCGATCCGATCTTCGGCACGCTCAAGGATTTCGATGCACTGATTGCGGAAGCCCATAGGCTCGACCTCCGCGTGATGATCGATCTCGTCCTGTCGCACACGTCCGACCAGCACCCCTGGTTCGTCGAGAGCCGCTCCAGCCGCAGCAATGCCAAGGCTGACTGGTATGTCTGGGCTGACTCCAAGCCGGATGGCACGCCGCCGAACAATTGGCTGTCGATCTTCGGCGGCTCCGCCTGGGCCTGGGACCCGACCCGGCTGCAATATTACCTGCACAATTTCCTGACCTCGCAGCCGGACCTCAACCTGCACAATCCGCATGTGCAGGATGCGCTTCTCGCCGTCGAGCGCTTCTGGCTGGAGCGCGGCGTCGACGGCTTCCGCCTCGACACCATCAATTTTTATTTCCACGACCGAGAGCTGCGGGACAACCCGGCGCTGGCGCCGGAGCGCCGCAACGCCTCGACCGCGCCTGCCGTCAATCCCTACAACTATCAGGAACATATCTACGACAAGAACAGACCGGAGAATCTGGACTTTCTGAAGCGCTTCCGTGCGGTGATGGAGGAATTCCCGGCGATCGCCGCCGTCGGCGAGGTCGGCGACAGCCAGCGCGGTCTTGAAATCGCCGGTGAATACACCTCGGGCGGCGACAAGGTGCAGATGTGCTATGCCTTCGAGTTCCTGGCGCCGGATCCGCTGACCCCGGAACGCGTTGCCGAGGTGTTGCGCGATTTCGAGAAGGTCGCGCCGGAGGGCTGGGCCTGCTGGGCCTTCGCCAACCACGATGTCGTCCGCCACGTCAGCCGCTGGGGTTCCGGCGTTGCCGACCACGCCGGTCATGCCAAGCTGCTCGCCAGCCTGCTGATGTCGCTGCGTGGTTCGGTCTGCATCTATCAGGGCGAGGAACTGGCGCTGCCGGAAGCGGAGCTCGCCTATGAGGACCTCCAGGACCCTTACGGCATCCAGTTCTGGCCCGATTTCAAGGGCCGCGACGGCTGCCGGACGCCGATGGTGTGGGAGAGCCTGCCGGACGGCGGCTTCAGCAGCGCGAAGCCCTGGCTGCCGATTCCCGAGGCCCACCTGCCGCAGGCGGTCGCCATCCAGGAGGGCGACCCGGCTTCGGTGCTCGAGCACTATCGCCGTTTTCTCCATTTCAGGAAGGCCCATCCGGCCTTCGCCAAGGGAGATATCGAATTCGTCGAGACGCGGGCACCGCTTCTCGGCTTCATCCGGACCCACGGCAATGAAAAGCTCTTCTGCCTGTTCAATATGGGCGACGAGCCTGCGGCCGCGGAATCGCCAAGCGACGGGATCGAGCCGCTCGACGGTCACGGCTTCATCTCTGATATAAGGGACAACAAGATCAGTCTTCCGGCCTGGGGCGCGTTCTTCGCGCGCCTGGCCTAGAAACCGAGGGGAGGGTGCAATGACGGGCCTGCTGCTTAAAGACATCCGCAAGTCCTATGGGGCGGTCGATGTCATTCACGGCATCAATCTCGACATCAAACAGGGCGAGTTCGTCGTCTTCGTCGGGCCGTCCGGCTGCGGCAAGTCGACGCTGCTCCGGATGATCGCCGGGCTCGAGGAGATCACCGGCGGCGACATGTTTATCGACGGCGAGCGGGTTAACGACGTGCCGCCATCGAAACGCGGCATCGCCATGGTGTTCCAGTCCTATGCGCTCTACCCGCATATGACCGTCTACGACAACATGGCCTTCGGCATGCGGATCGCCAAGGAATCGAAGGAGGAGATCGACCGCCGGGTTCGGTCGGCAGCCGACATCCTCCAGCTCACGAAATTCCTTGATCGTCTTCCGAAGGCGCTTTCCGGCGGCCAGCGCCAGCGCGTCGCGATCGGCCGGGCGATCTGCCGCAATCCCAAGGTCTTCCTGTTCGACGAGCCGCTGTCCAACCTGGATGCTGCCTTGCGCGTGGCGACCCGCATCGAGATTGCCAAGCTCAGCGAGCGGATGGCCGACACGACGATGATCTATGTCACCCACGACCAGGTGGAGGCGATGACCCTCGCCGACCGCATCGTCGTGCTCTCTCTCGGTCACATCGAACAGGTTGGGGCGCCGCTCGAGCTCTACGAGCGGCCGGCGAACCTGTTCGTCGCCCGCTTCATCGGCTCGCCGGCCATGAACGTCATCCCCTCGACGATCACGGCCACCGGCGCGCAGACGACGGTGAACCTTACGGGCGGAAAATCCGTGACGCTCGACATCCCGACGAACGCGTCCGAAAACGGCAAGAAGGCGAGCTTTGGCGTGCGGCCGGAAGACCTTGAGGTGACCGACGGCCAGGATTTCCTGTTCGAGGGAACAATTGCCATTGTCGAAGCGCTTGGCGAGGTGACGCTGCTCTATATCGAAGGTCTCGTCGAGAACGAGCCGATCATCGCCAAGATCCCCGGCATCCTCAAGGTCGGACGTGGCGACCGAGTGCGCTTTACCGCCGACAAGTCGAAGCTTCACCTTTTCGACGCCGACGGGCGCAGCTATCGCGTTTAGTGTAATGTCTGAGAATGCCACTCACCCTAGCCCTCCCCCCGCAAGCGGGGCGAGGGGACTGAGGCAGTGCGGCGAGCTCCCTTCGCCCCGCCTGCGGGGAGAAGGTGGCCGGCAGGCCGGATGAGGGGCATCTGACACACCAACATCAGTACCGCTGATAGATGCTTTCGGACGGAATATGCGCATTCCACCGCGGCGCCAAACCCTCTGTTAAATTTCATTGGGTAGCGTGACCGCAATTCGAATGCGAAAGGTGAATTGATGCGCAGCCCGGCCCCTCAGATGCAACGGCACTTCCTCAACAAGGAAGAGTCGTTCATGTATGATCGAGAGGCTAATTTCCCGATGGAGGACACGCGGAACGACGCGCGAATTGAATTTACCGAGAAGGGGATGCAGAACCTCTCGTCGCGCCGCTGCGAGATCATCAAGCTGTCGAAAAGCAGCGCCGTGATCGGCATCGTGACGAAGTTCCAGCTGCCGCAGAATTTCTATCTCGACATACCGAGCGCCCGCCTTCCGCTGATCGGCTGCCTGTTGAAGCGGGTGCATGCCAACAACCTCATTGAGGCCCGGTTCCTGCGGCTGTTAAGCGATCGCGACCTAAATCGGATCTTCGTCTACAGCACCCATCCGAACCATCGCAACCGCACGCTGGACATCTATCGCTGACGGCGAGAGCCGTCGGCACATTCCGACGGCGCAGGTGCCTCAGTGAAACAGAACGCTGCCGCCGCGATCGGCCGCACCGGCGATCTGGCGGAACGGCGCGAACAGTTCGCGGCCCATCCCGAACTCGTTGTCGGAGAGGTCGATACGAGCCGGCACCCGCGTTTTCAGGGCAATGTCGTCGACCTTGACCTCGATTGTCCCCTTGACCGCATCGATGCGGATGATGTCGCCCTCTTGGATGCGGGCGATCGGCCCGCCCTCCTTTGCTTCCGGCGTAACATGGATAGCAGCCGGGACTTTGCCGGATGCGCCGGACATGCGCCCGTCGGTGACGATCGCCACCTTCTGGCCCCGGTCCTGCAGGATGCCGAGCACGGTCGTCAGCTTGTGCAACTCCGGCATGCCGTTCGCCTTCGGGCCCTGGAAGCGAACAACGGCGACGAAATCGCCTTCGAGCTTGCCCGCCTTGAAGGCGGCGTTGAGCTCGGCCTGATCGTTGAAGATCTTGGCGGGGGCCTCGATGATATGGCGTTCCGGCTTGACGGCGGAGATCTTGATCACCGCCTTGCCGATATTGCCGGTCAGCATCTTCAACCCGCCGGTATGCTGGAAGGGCTGGTCGATGGTCGAGAGCACTTTCGGATCGGCGCTTTCCTCCGGCGCCGGCTCGCGCTGGACGGTGCCGTTGACGCCGAGCTTCACGTCGATCGCATAGGCATCGAGGCCCTGGCCAAAGACGGTTCGGACGTCGTCATGCAGCAGCCCCTTCTTGAGCAATTGGCTGATCAGGAAGCCCATGCCGCCGGCCGCGTGGAAATGGTTCACGTCGGCAAGGCCGTTTGGATAGACGCGGGCGAGCAGCGGCACGACGTCGGAGAGTTCCGAAATGTCCTGCCAAGTGAGCGCGATCCCGGCGGCGCGCGCCATGGCAACGAGGTGCATGGTGTGGTTGGTCGAGCCGCCGGTCGCATGCAGGCCGACGACGCCGTTGACGATCGACCGCTCGTCGATCATCTCGCCGGCCGGCGTGAATTCGTTGCCCATGGCCGTGATCGCCAGCGCCCGCTTCGCTGCCTCCTTGGTCAGCGCGTCGCGCAGTGGCGTGCCGGGATTGATGAAGGAGGCGCCCGGCAGGTGGAAGCCCATGATCTCCATCAGCATCTGGTTGGAGTTGGCGGTGCCGTAGAAGGTGCAGGTGCCGGGGCCATGATAGGACTTCGATTCCGCCTCGAGCAATTCGTCGCGGCCGACCTTGCCCTCGGCGAAAAGCTGCCGGACCTTGGCCTTCTCGTCGTTCGGCAGGCCCGAGGTCATCGGTCCGGCGGGAACGAAGATGGCGGGCAGGTGACCGAAGGTCAGCGCCGCGATTACCAGGCCCGGCACGATCTTGTCGCAGACGCCGAGATAGACGGCCGCATCGAACATGTTGTGCGACAGGCCGATGCCGGCTGCCATGGCGATCAGGTCGCGCGAGAAGAGCGACAGCTCCATGCCCGGCTGCCCTTGCGTGACGCCGTCGCACATCGCCGGCACGCCGCCCGCAACCTGCGCCACACCGCCAGCCTCGCGGGCCGCCTCGCGTATCAGCGCCGGATAGGTTTCGAAAGGCTGATGCGCCGAGAGCATGTCGTTATAGGAGGTGATGATGCCGAGGTTCGGGACGCGGTCGCCGGCGAGCGCGTCCTTCTCGGCGGGGGAACAGACGGCAAATCCGTGCGCCAGGTTGCCGCAGCCGAGGACACTCCGGTGCGGTCCCGTCGCCGCGGCGCTGCGGATGCGTTCCAGATAAGGTTCGCGATAGGGCTTTGAGCGCTCGACGATACGGGCGGTAATGGCGGCAATGCGGGAATCGGCGGACATGGCACATCCTGTTCCGGAGTCTTCGGACCCCTTGGTCTTCATCCTGTCATCGGCTTACAGCGGCAATGTTTCCAAGGCGGCGCGTCGCTGTAACGCTTCTGAATTGCTGTCTCCTGTCCGGACGCCTTACGGCGCCCAGTAGATCTGCAGCGGCGATGCCGCCCGCCTCAGCATGGCGCGGATCGGCATCTCGGCCTCTTCTCCCGCGGCTTGCGCCCGGGCGAGGACCTCCTTTTTTCCCTCGCCTTCGATATGTAGGACGAGATATCCGGCATCCCGAAGGCTCGAGAAAGTAAAGGTGAGGCGGGGTTCACCGGCGCCGTCAGCCTCCATCGTGACCACGCCACGGGGAGTTGCCGGGTCAAGGGCCTCTTCAAGGCGTGTCCCGCCGGGGAAGAACGAGGCCGTATGCCCGTCCGTTCCCATGCCGAGCACCACCACGTCGAAGGGCGCAGCGATCGCGGCGGTCACCTCGCTTGCGATCGCAGCGGCGGCCTCGGCCGTCGCCGCGGCATGATAGAGCGGCACGAACTTCGCCGCGGCCGCTTTGTCCTGAAGCAGGTTCGAAGCGACGAGCGCGTGATTGGAGCGATCGCTTTCCGGCGGTACGAACCGCTCGTCGACGAGGGTGATCGTCACTTTCGTCCAATCGAGGTCGCGCCCGGCCAGCGCGCGGAAAAAGGCCTTCGGCGTCGAGCCGCCGGACACCGCAATGCTCGCCTTGCCGTGGGCCGCAATCGCTGCGGCGAGCCTGGCGCTGACGGCATCGGCAAGCGCCTCCGCCAGGGCCGCTCCATTCTCGTATGTGTGCAGGGTCTCGCTCATGGGCCGGTCCTAGATTGTGTCGTTCCAGGTGCGGCCGTCGCGTTCGATGAGCGCGATCGCCTGGCTCGGCCCCCAGGTGCCGGCAGTGTAGCCCTGCACCTGCTGGCCGGCCGTTTCCCAGGCCTTAAGGATCGGGTCGATCCATTGCCAGGCGGCCTCCACCTCGTCGCGGCGCACAAACAGTGTCTGGTTGTTACGGATGACGTCGAGCAGCAGCCGCTCATAGGCATCGGCATTGCGCACGCCGAAGGCTTCGGCGAAGCTCATGTCGAGCGGTACGTTTCTGAGCCGCATTCCACCCGGTCCGGGGTCCTTGATCATCAGCGATTGCTTGACGCCCTCGTTCGGCTGCAGCCGGATCATCAGTTGGTTGGCGGAGATGCGCCCGGCGCTGTGGTCGAAGATCGAATGCGGGATCTGCTTGAAGGTGATGACGATTTCCGACATGCGGCCGGCCATGCGCTTGCCGGTGCGGATGTAGAACGGCACGCCGGCCCAGCGCCAATTGCTGATCTCGGCCTTGATCGCGACGAAGGTCTCGGTGTTGGAGACGCCGCCTTCGAGCTCTTCGAGGTAGCCCTTGACCGGGCCGCCTGCCGATGCGCCGGCGCGATACTGGCCGCGAACCGTGACCTGCTCGACATTGGCGGCGGTGATCGGCTTCAGGGCCCGGAGCACCTTGAGCTTCTCGTCGCGCACCGCTTCCGCATCCATCGAGGTCGGCGCTTCCATCGCGACGAAGCAGACGAGTTGGAGAATATGGTTCTGCACCATATCGCGCAGAGCGCCGGCCTTGTCGTAATAGCCGGCGCGATTTTCCAGGCCGACCGATTCGGCGACGGTGATCTGCACGTGATCGATATGGGCCGAATTCCACAGCGGCTCGTAGAGTGCGTTGGCGAAGCGCAGCGCCATCAGGTTCTGCACCGTCTCCTTGCCGAGATAGTGGTCGATGCGGAAGATCTGCTCTTCGCGGAACACCTTGCCGATCGTGTCGTTCAGCTCCGTCGCCGAAGCGAGATCGCGACCGATCGGCTTTTCGACGACGATGCGGGTGTTCTTGGTGATGAGCTTGTGGTCTCGGATCTTTTCCGAAATATCGCCGAAGATTGCCGGCCCGACGGCGAGATAGAAGGCCCGGGTGCGATCCTTGCCTTCCTCGAGCAATTTCTTGAGATCGTCCCAGCCCTGCTCGGACTTGGCGTCGACAGATATGTAATAGAGACGTGCGGTGAATTTGGCCACCTCGGCCTCGTCGAACTCGCCGGGCTTCAGGTGTTCCTTCAGCGCGTCGGACGCGAAGCTGCGATATTCCTCATGGCTAAGGGCAGCACGCGAAGCGCCGATGATTCGTGTCGGCTCGGTGAACTGGCCTTCGATCTGCCGGTGGTAGAGGGCCGGCAACAGCTTGCGCTCCGCAAGATCGCCGGTGCCGCCGAACACGACATAGTCAAACGGTTCGACAGGAATGATCTGGCTACTCATGGCATGTCTCGATCTGTTTCAGGTCAGGGGCAGATATAATCTAATCGATTTAAAAGCGCTAGGGTGCAACGCAACAAAATCGTATCTGCCCAATTTTTCCAAAGCATGACGCTCTGTGCATGAACCTAGGGAGTCGGCCTGGGCAATACCCGCTCCGTAACCATGCGGCTCTAAAGCCGATCGCGCAAGGCATACCAGCTCAGGGCAAGGAAGAGGAGGGCGGAGCGAAAACGAATCCCGCCTGGAAACGCCGGTATTTTCAAGTCCTTGAGAAGGTCAAGTTCCGTTGCTCTGCCGAGTGCGAGGTCAGCGTACAGCTTGCCGCAATAGTTGGAGAGCATGACGCCGTGGCCCGAATAACCGCCGATGCTCGTCACCCCCGGCATGACCTCGCGGCAGAAGGGCTGGCGCGGCATGGTGATGCCGACCGAACCGCCCCAGGCATGGGTGATGTCGATATCGGCAAGCGAAGGATAAATTTCGCGGATCTGGCGGCGGATGTGGGTGGAAATGTCGCGCGGATTGTCGGCGGTATAGGCCTCGCGCCCGCCGAACAGCAGCCGGCCATCCTTCGTTTTGCGGAAATAGCGCACGACGAACCGCGAATCGTCGACCGACTCGCCGCCCGGAAGAATCTCCGGGTGGTTCGTCAGCACCGGGGTCGCGCCGATGAAGGAGCGGATCGGCATCACGTGGCTGGCGGTCACCGGCTCGAGATCGCCGATATAGGCGTTGCAGGCGATCAGCGCCCGGTCCGCGGTGATCGTGCCTTGGTTCGTCTCGATAACGACCGCACCGCCCTTTTTCTCGACCCTCAGCGCCTTCGTCTGTTCGTAGAGCTTGGCACCGGCAAGGGCCGCCTGCCTTGCGAGCCCGACGAGCAGCTTCATCGGATGAATATGGCCGGTGCCGGTGTCGCGGATGCCGAAGTGGTAGTGGCGCGAGCCGAGCCGGTGCGCGGTTTCCTCCCGGTCCATGAAGGAGAGGTGCGGGTAGCCGAACCGTTCCGCCATCGCCTCGACATGGCGGCGATAGTCGGTCTCGAAGCTCCTCTTATGGCCGACTGAGAGCTGGCCGGGCACGAACTCGATATCGATCCCGTGCGCGCTTGCGAAATCCAGCACGTAGCGCTTGGCGTTCTCCGCCATGTCGAAGAGCAGTTGCGCCCGTTCGTGTCCGAGCACCTCTTCCGTCTCGTCGGCCCAGGCGCGCTGGCCGGTGCCGAACTGGCCGCCGTTGCGCCCCGAGGCGCCGTCGCCGAGGCGGCAGGCGTCGATCAGCGTGACGTCGGCCCCGCCCTTCGCAAGGTTGAAGGCCGCCTGCAGCCCGGTATAGCCGCCGCCGATGATGGCGACATCAGCCCTCTGCGATCCCGGCATTGCCGGATAGCTGGGCCGGTCCGGGACCGTCGCCTCGTACCAGGAGAGTCCGGGCGAGATCGGGCTTTGCCATTCCATCCGCATGCTCCTCAGGTCAGACGTTGAGGAGCAGGAATTCACGTTCCCACGGGCTGATGACCTGCATGAAGGTCTCGAACTCGCCGCGCTTCACCCCGGCATAGATGGCGATGAACTCGGCGCTGAAGACCTCGGCCAGCGATGGCGCCGATTCGAGCAGCGAAATGGCTTCGAGCAGGCCGCGCGGCAGATCGATCTCACCGTCATTCGCAGTGTCTTCCGAAGGCGGCGTCGGCTGCAGACCCTCCATGATGCCGAGATAGCCGCAGCCGAGGGAGGCGGCGAGCGCCAGATAAGGGTTCGCATCGGAGCTCGGCAGGCGGTTTTCGATGCGCCGCGCGACCGGGTCCGAAACGGGGATGCGGAAGGCCGTCGTGCGGTTGTCGTAGCCCCAGGCCGTGTTGACCGGCGCCGACATGTCCGGCGTCAGGCGCCGGTAGGAGTTCACGTAGGGCGCCATCATCGACAACGTCTTCGGCACATAGTGCTGCATGCCGCCGATAAAGGAGAAGAACTCCTTGGAGGGCGCGCCATCCGGGTTGGAGAAGATGTTCCGGCCGGTCTCGATGTCGAGGACCGATTGATGGATGTGCATTGCCGAGCCCGGCTGACCCTGCATCGGCTTCGCCATGAAGGTGGCGTAGATGCCATGCTTCAGCGCCGCTTCGCGAATGGTGCGCTTGAACAGGAACACCTGGTCGGCAAGCTCGATCGGATCGCCGTGCCTGAGATTGATCTCGAGTTGCGCCGGCCCCTCTTCGTGGATCAGCGTGTCGATCTCCAGGCCCTGCTTTTCCGAGAAGTGGTAGATGTCGTCGATCAGTTCGTCGAATTCGTTGATGCCAGCGATCGAATAGCCCTGGCCGCCGAGAATGGAGCGGCCGGAACGGCCCTTCGGCGGACGCAGCGGATAGTCCGGGTCATCGTTCTGGGCGACGAGGTAGAATTCGATCTCGGGCGCGACAACCGGTTTCCAGCCCTTCTGCCGGTAGAGGTCGACGACTCGCTTCAGGACATTGCGCGGCGTATAGCTGATCTGTTCGCCCTGCGAGCCGACGATATCGCAGATCACCTGGGCCGTCGGATCGCTTTCCCAGGGAACGATGGAGATTGTCGAAAGGTCCGGCACCAGCTTGATGTCGCTGTCGCGCGAGTCATAGCGAAACTGGCCGGTCTCTTCCGGATACTCGCCGGAAATCGTGTGGCGGTAGATCGCCGAAGGCAGTGCCAGCGATGTGTTGGACGTGAACTTCGACGTCGGCATCATCTTGCCGCGCGGCACCCCGGCAAGGTCGGGGGTGATGCACTCGATGTCCTCGATGCCGCGGATCTTCAGCCAGTCGACCGCCTCCTTCCACGTCTTGACACCTCGGGGGGAATGCAGGGCGAGGGGAACTCCTGTACTCTTGCTGACCTTTGCTGTCTGTTGGGCAACGCTTCTCTTGGAAGACATAATTCACCGGATTCTGCTTAGGATAGCCCGCATCATAGCCGCCCTTTGCCAATTGGCTACTGCATGTTCCGCAAATCGGATGCGATTTGCGGACAAAGCCCACAGCTCCCAACTTGCCGCAGGATCCTTTGCGCTTTTGAAAGACGCCCGGCGCTGCAGTGCTTCGCGATTGACTTTTCGCCTCTCGCCGGAAAGGAAGGCGAGAAACGCGAAGAGGGCTCTCCGTGATCGAAAAGCAGGATGTGGTGATCATCGGCGCGGGCGCCGCCGGCATGATGTGCGCGATCGAGGCGGGGAAGCGCGGCCGCCGTGTCGTCGTCGTCGACCATGCCAAGGCGCCGGGCGAGAAGATCCGCATTTCGGGCGGCGGCCGCTGCAACTTCACCAATAGTCACACCGGCCCCAAGAATTTCCTTTCCGACAATCCGCATTTCTGCAAGTCGGCGCTTGCCCGCTACCGCCCGCAGGATTTCGTATCGCTCGTCGAGCGGCACGGCATCGCCTGGCATGAGAAGACGCTCGGGCAACTCTTCTGCGACCACTCGGCCAAGGACATCATCCGCATGCTCCTTGCCGAGATGAAGGAAGCAGGCGCGATGCTGCGGCTCGAGACCGCGCTTTCGGCCGTGGAACGGACCGCTTCGGGTTTTCGCGTCACCACCAGCGCCGGGACGATCGATGCCGCCTCGCTGGTGATTGCGAGCGGCGGCAAATCGATCCCGAAGATGGGAGCGACAGGCTTTGCCTATAAAGCTGCCGAGCAGTTCGGCCTGCCGGTCGTCGAGACGCGGCCGGCACTCGTCCCCTTCACGCTCGATCCGGCCCAGCTTGAGAAGCTCGGCGCGCTTGCCGGTGTCGCGGCCGATGCCGAGGTGCGCTTCGGCAAGGTGGCCTTCCGCGAGGCGGTGCTCATCACCCATCGCGGCTTGAGCGGACCGGCGATCCTGCAGATCTCCTCCTATTGGCGCGAGGGCGCGGAGATCGTCCTGCGCCTGATGCCGGACATCGATATCGCCTCGATCCTGAAGGGTATGCGCCGCACCAGCGGACGCCAGGCGGCGCAGACGGCACTGGCCGACATACTGCCGCGGAGGCTCGCGCAGTTCTTTGCCGAGGAGGCAAAGCTCGCCGGGCGCCTGCTTGCCGATCTCTCGGACAAGGCGATCGACGCGCTCGCGGCTTCCATCCAGGCCTGGACATTGAAGCCGGCCGGAACCGAGGGCTACCGGACCGCCGAAGTGACACTCGGCGGCGTCGACACGCGCGCGCTCGACTCGCGGACCATGCAAGCGACGAACATCCCCGGCCTCTATTTCATCGGCGAATGCGTCGACGTCACCGGGTGGCTAGGCGGCTACAATTTCCAATGGGCCTGGGCATCCGGCTTTGCTGCCGGTCAAGACGTGTAACCGGGAGGCAAAAATGGTGATTTGCCTCTTCAGCCATTGTTAAGGGAAATAGTCGAACCTGCTTTGCAAATGGCTTCCACAGCCGGCCGAGGACTGGTGGTACGGTCTCAGAACGCAGACCAGACTGTTTCCAATTCATGGCCTTTCCTCAGCCGCGGGATGGTTGCACCATGAAGCGCATGGCAAGACCCGAACGGTCCTGCCAAACAGGAAGGACAGGATGCCATGAGCCAGCAACGTCGCCGTCCCCGTGCTATTGCCATCGCCCGCGCCGATGAAAGCCGCGCGCAAGGCGAACTGATCGCTTTCGCCGCCACTCTTGCACTTTTCGCGATCGTCGCTTTGGCAATCTTTTCCTCCCTCTGATTTCTCATTCGCCTCGATCGAACGCATTCCGCGGGCGGTTTGCCGCGGACGCGAGCGCAAGTAACCGCCGCCGGTTTCGACCGGGCCTCGGGCGTACGCCGCGCTTATAGGAATCTTAATCGTTCAAAACGACTATGCGGATGACGTGAGTCCGTCAGGTCCTCGCCGCAGAAGCGGTGCGGGTCCCGCAATGATTGCCGACGGACTGGCGGCGTGCGCCGCATGATTTCCGAAAAACATCAGCCTGTTTGCGCATCGGGTGGCGCTTCGGTGTCCTGTTTGGACGCCAGCTGCCATGGGGGAGGCCAAACGCGCGCTGGGAGCCAAGGTGTTTTCCATGTTCATTGACAGGATTCTTGCCCGCTTCAAGATCCAGACGAAGGTTCTGTTCTTCATCCTGCCGTTCGTCGTCAGCATCACGGCGGTCGGTATCACCGGCCTCTATGCCTCGGGCCTGCTGCAGGGCCGCATGGAGATCTCGAACAGCGTCCTGCAGACGCTGAGCGGCTTCAAGGATGTTTATGCCGGAATGAACCAGTTCCTGCACGAGACCACCGAGGAGAGCCGCAAGGCAGTCAAGGACACGATCACCGCGCAGAAGGAGGTCCTGGCCGACACGGCGGCGCAGGTCGCAGGCGCAAGCGGCGAGACGGAACTGACCGCCGCGATCGGCGCCACGACCGATATCGAGGCCCGCATAGACGGACTCTGGACGCTCCACGAGGGGGAACAGAAACTGCGCGCGGCGACGAAGGCCAATCTCCAGAAGTTGGCGACCGAGCAGGTGAAGATAAACGACGAAACAAACCGGCTGCAATATGCGGTGCGCAAGGACGAAAACGCGGCAAAGACGATGCTGCGCAACGCCGAGAAGCTCATGCGTGCCAGCCGGTTCTATACCGAGTTCGCCACCGAGGTCAGCAAGGCGATCACGGTCGAGGAAAAGCTGAAGGTTGCAAAGGATCGCTTCCCGGTGCTCGGCCGCACCCAGCGCGACATTTTCACCCTGCTGCCCAAGGGCGAGAAGTCACTCGCCGAAACGGTCAATTCGGCCGCCGGCGCAATCGGCGCGCTGATCCGGGCGCCCGCCGGCCCCGAAACGCTTGCCAACCTTTCGAAATTCGTCGATCGCTTCCGTAATGCCAGCTTCCGCCTGGAGGCCGCCTCCGTCGGCAAGATGCGAGAGGCGACGCAGATCTTTGCGGAGCTCGACGGCAAGATTGCTGCGACGGAGTCGGTCCTGACTGCCACCCGCCGGTTGTCCGTGTCGATCACCGACATTCAAATCGCGACGGCCGCTTTCCTCGGCAACACCAACGAGGAGAACCGCCAGAAGCTTCTGGACAAGTTTCTGGCCGTTCAGTCGAACCTCACGACCTTGCGCGGCATCGCGAAGGACCTGAGCTTCTTCGATGCGATGGCCGAAACGGTCTTGCCGATCATCAATGCGATGAAGAAGGACGGCGTTTCGCTGGTCGAGATCACCGACAAGCGGACGGCGGAATTCAACGCGGCCGGCGCCTCGATCAGCGAGATCTGGAATGATCTCACCGGATTTGCCGAGCAGCAGAAGGTCGCCGCCGGCACCGAGCGCGAGGAAGCCAATCAGATCTCTGTGGCCGCCACGGTGGCTGGCGTCGTGATCGCCCTGCTTGCGGGGGTCGCGCTGACGCTCACACTGAAACGGCCGATCGGACAGATCACTGCCGCCATGCGCCGGCTCGCTGACGGCAGGCTGGATACCGCGATCGACGGCGGTGCACGGCGCGACGAGATCGGCGACATGGCGCGCGCGCTCGGCGTCTTCAAGGAGAACGCCCTCTCGAAGGTGCGCATCGAGGCGGAAAGCGCGGAAGAGCGCGCTCGGGCTGAAGCCGAACGCAGCCGCAACGATGCGGATAAGCGCGAGCTCGACCGGCAGATCGATCTCGCCGTCAGCGAGCTTGCTGCCGGCCTCGGCCGGCTCGCCCAGGGCGACCTCTCCCAGCAGATAGAGGTGCCCTTCCACGGCCGCCTGGAGCAACTGCGACAGGACTTCAACGGATCGCTCATCCGCCTGCAGGACACGCTGGCGCAGATCCGCGGCAATGCCCAGGGGATACAGCAGAGCGGTGCCAACATGCACCATTCCGCCGATGCGCTGTCACGGCGAACCGAGGCACAGGCCGCTTCGCTCGAGCAGACGGCTGCCGCCGTCGACCAGATCACCGCGACGGTGCGCTCCTCTGCGGAACGCGCCCATGAGGCGAACCGAGCGGTTTCCGAAACCAAGCGGAGCGCCGACAATTCGGCGACCGTGGTCGCGAATGCCATTGCCGCCATGGGTCGCATCGAGGATGCGTCACGTCAGATCGAGCAGATTATCGAAGTGATCGACGACATCGCCTTCCAGACCAACCTGCTTGCCCTGAATGCCGGTATCGAGGCGGCGCGGGCTGGCGAGGCGGGCAAGGGCTTCGCGGTCGTCGCGCAGGAGGTTCGCGAACTGGCGCAGCGCTCGGCCGAGGCGGCAAGGGAAATCAAGGGACTGATCAACAAGTCGACGGACGAGGTCAGCTCCGGCTCGCTGCTCGTCAAGGAGACGGGGGCGGTGCTCGCCTCGATCAGCGCGCAGATCGTCACCGTCAGCCAGCATGTCGAGATGATCGCCACCGCAAGCCGCGACCAGGCGACGGCGCTGCACGAGGTCAACGGTTCCGTCAACCAGATGGATCAGATGACCCAGCAGAATGCCACCATGGTCGAGGAGGCGACGGCCACCAGCCGCGCACTGGCGACCCAGGCCGATACGCTGATGATGCTGGTCGAGCAGTTCCGCCTGGAGCCGGAAAGCGCAGCCGGGCAGATTTATCACGCCGCATAGCGCAGACGGAGCGTTCCCGCCACAATGCTTCAGATGAACGCCGCGCATCGAAGCTGCGCGGCGTTCCTGTTTGTCTTGCGTCAGTTCTTCAAGGCACAAAGCGCGGAAAACCTTCGCAATCGCCGTGCCTCGCTGGAGGCCGCGGCCTGCGGAAAAGCGCGCCGATCAGATGTTCCGCGAGGTTTCCCGTCCGGTCTCGCGACCGCCGCTCGGCCTGTTCGTCAGAGCGGCGGTTCTTCGACGCCATGTCGAACAGCAGGGCCATTGCCATCATGTCCATCGTGATGCTCCTCATTTCGTGGGCATCTCCTCTTTTATGCAGCTGAAACTGTTTTACATACAGCCGATTTCCTCATACGTTTTTCAAACATGAAAAACATGGATTGGGACGTCTATCGCTGTTTCATGACCGTGGCGCGCGGCGGCGGGTTGACCGGTGCCGCGCAGGCGACGGGGCTGAGCCCCGCCACGATCGGGCGGCGGATGCTGGAACTTGAGGAGCGCACAGGCCGCGCCCTATTCGTCCGCAGCCAGACCGGCTACGGGTTGACGGCCGACGGCCGTTTCCTGTTCGAGCAGTTGCAGGAGATGGAAGCGGCGGCCCGCAAGGTCGAAAGCTGGCAGAAGGAGGGCGAGGGCGCCACGGTCGTGCGCATTGCGGCGGGTACTTGGGGATCGTGGCTGATCGCCGAAAACTTCCCGGCGATCTGCACGGAACGGGACACCTTTGCCATCTCGCTGTCGATAGGCGAGGCGCGGGCGAGCCTCGCCTACCGGGAGAGCGACATCGGCATTCGCGCCTTCGAACCGGAGGAGACCTATCTCGCCTCGCGGCCGGTGGGCGAGGTCGCCTATGCCGCCTATTGCCGGAAGAACGCCCCCGGCGCATCGGATCGTTGGGTCGCCGTCGCCGAAGAGGACGCCCTCTCGGCCTATCTGCGCTGGCCGCACGAAAATGCATCCGGCCGGATCGTGGCTACCGTCAGTCGCCCCCGCTCCCTCCTGGACCTCGCCCGCGCCGGGGCCGGCAAGGCGGTGCTCCCCTGTTTCGTCGGCGATCTCGACCCGCAACTGGAGCGAGCGGGCGAGGAGGTCGGCCCGCTGCGGCATCGCCAATGGATCGTCATGAACAATGAGGACCGCCACCGGCGGGACATCCGCACCGTCGTGGACCGGCTGACGCGGTTGCTCCGCAGCCATGCGGATCTCTTCGCCGGCAAGCGGCCGAGGCGGAGTGCCGCCTGACCGCAGAATGCGTGGTGGCCAGCATTTCACCGGCCGCCACGCTATCCGTTCAGTCGATCAGTCTACCAGATCTCCTAAGGAGAACTCGAACCTGTAGCGCTTGCCTGCTGCGGCACTCGATCTCCTGCCAGAGTGCGGCGCCGAGCATGAGCGCGGCCGCCGCCAAGGCCAGTGCCACCGTCACGGCCGGCCCTGGGTGACGATGACCGGGATCAGCAGGTCGCCCCAGTTGCCGTCGCCGCCGTGATGGCGTGCCGAGCGCACCAGTTCGACCGAGACGCCGGCCTCTACGGCCTTCATGACCGACTGGTTGAGGCGGTGCAGGTCGTTGGCGACCATGCGGATCGCCGCCTGCTGGTCCGCGGTCATGGCCGACGACTGTTCCTCGGCCCGTTCCTTGACGCGTGTCTGAACTGTCATGGGAGTGCTCCTTCAAAGCTTAGAGCCGGATGCGGCGGAAACCATTTTCCTGTCCGCTTGCGGTTCGAGAATTTTCGGTGTTCCGGGGCGCGCAACGGGCAGGGATGTCGCGCGCCCCGGTCTTCGTTTCACGCCCTTCCCTCATTCCGCCGCCGGGCGGAACTGGTCGTGCTCGGTCGATTCCTTCATCGCCGTCGTCGACGACTGGCCGCCGGTGATCGCCAGCGACACGGCGTCGAAATAGCCGGTGCCGACTTCGCGCTGGTGCTTGGTCGCCGTGTAGCCGTTCACCTCGGCCGCGAACTCCGCTTCCTGCAGCTCCGAATAGGCGGCCATCTGCCGGTCCTTGTAGCCGCGCGCCAGTTCGAACATGCCGTAGTTCAGCTGATGGAAGCCGGCGAGCGTGATAAACTGGAACTTGTAGCCCATGGCGCCGAGCTCGCGCTGGAACTTGGCGATCGTCGCGTCGTCGAGGTTCTTCTTCCAGTTGAACGACGGCGAGCAATTATAGGCGAGCAGCTTGCCCGGATGCGCCTTGTGCACGCCTTCGGCGAATTTGCGCGCTTGTTCGAGATCCGGCTTCGAGGTCTCGCACCAGATGAGGTCGCAATGCGGCGCATAGGCGATGGCGCGGGCAATGCAGGGCTCTATCCCGTTCTTCACCTGGTAGAAGCCTTCCACGGTACGGCCGGCATCGTAGTCGACGAAGGGCCCGTCGCGCTCGTCGATGTCCGAGGTGAGCAGCTTGGCCGCTTCCGCGTCGGTGCGGGCGATGACCAGCGTCGGCGTGCCCATGACGTCGGCGGCTAGCCGGGCGGCGTTCAGGTTGCGGATATGCGCCGCGGTCGGTATCAGCACCTTGCCGCCAAGATGGCCGCACTTCTTTTCCGAGGCGAGCTGGTCCTCGTAGTGGACGCCCGCGGCACCCGCTTCGATGAAGGCCTTCATAATCTCGAAGGCGTTGAGCGGCCCGCCGAAACCGGCTTCCGCGTCGGCGACGATCGGCGCGAACCAGGTGTCGACCGAAAGGCCTTTTCCTTCCGCGGTTTCGATTTGGTCGGCCCGCTGCAGGGTGCGGTTGATGCGCTTGGCGAGCTCCGGCGCAGCGTTGGCCGGATAAAGCGACTGGTCCGGATACATTGCCGAGGCGGTGTTGGCGTCGGCCGCAACCTGCCAGCCCGATAGATAGATCGCCTTCAGGCCCGCGCGGACCATCTGCATGGCCTGGTTGCCGGAGAGCGCGCCCAGCGCATTGACGAAGTCCTCCTCGTGAATGAGCTTCCAGAGGCGGTTCGCGCCCATCTCCGCGAGCGAATAACGGATCTCGACCGAGCCCCGGAGCCGCTGCACGTCCGCGGCGGAGTAGGGCCGCTCGATGCCGTCGAAGCGGCGCTGCGGCGCGCTCGGAACGAGTTTGTAAAAATCAGTCATGCTTTTCTCCTCGTCAACATCATGAGCTCTACAACTATCGTCTTAGCTCGCTGAATACTTGTGAACTGATACGACAATTTTTACATTGCGCTGCAGAAACAAGCCACATCTATCGCCGTTCTGTCGTCGCAAAAGGGGTTACCTTGTCTTGTGTTTGACAGGGTGAAGCGGTAAAGCTGTAAAACTTGTCAAAGAAGCGTCTGTGGAGCTTCTGTAAAGGGAGTGACAAATGGCCGAGAACAAGATCTTCGCCGGGCCGCGCGTCAGACGAATCCGCAACGGCCTTCAACTGACCCAGACGGCAATGGCGGAGGCGCTCGGCATCTCGCCGTCCTACCTGAATCTCATCGAGCGCAACCAGCGGCCATTGACCGTGCAGCTGCTGCTCAAGCTGGCCTCGGTCTATAAGGTGGATCTCGACGAATTGCAGGGCGAAGCCGGCGGCAGCCTCACGCAATTGCGCGAGGTATTTGCCGATCCACTGCTCGCCGGCGAACTGCCGGGAGATCAGGAGCTGATCGAGGTCACCGAAGCCGCTCCCAACGTGTCGGGCGGCGTCGTCAAGCTCTATCGGGCCTATCGCGAACAGGCGTTGCGCCTGAAGGACCTGGCGGAGCTCCTCGCCGGCCAGGGGCATATGGCGACGCTTGCCGACACGCGGCTGCCGATCGACGAGGTCCGCGAGACCCTTGAGGCGCGGCCGAACCATTTTGTCCGGATCGAAGAGGCCATGGAGGCCTTCCATGCGAGCCTGTCGCCGGGCGAAGACCTTGCGGGGGTGCTGAGGGCCTGGCTGAAGAGAGAGCACGGTCTCGTCGTGCGGACCTTGCCGGTGCACGTCATGCCAAACCTGCGCCGCCGATTCGATCGCCACTCGATGCGCCTCTTCATTTCCGAGCGGCTGTCGCCCTTCGACCAAACGCTCGAAACCGCCATGGAGGTCGCATCGATCGCCTGTCACGACGCGATCGTGGCGGAGCTCGACCAGATTCAATTCTCGACGGCGGAGGCGCGCCGCATCGGCCGTTTCGAGCTTGCACGCTATGCCGCCCATGCGCTGATGATGCCCTACGCGGCCTTCCATGCCGCAGCCCAGCGGGCGAAATACGACATCGACCTCCTGAGGGCACGCTTCCAGGTGTCGTTCGAGCAGGCGGCCGGCCGCCTGACGACGTTGCAGCGGACCGGCGCCGTCGGCATTTCCTTCTTCCTGATGGAAATCGACAATGCCGGCCATCGGCTGCGCCGCGCAGGCGCACAGGGCTTTCCGCATGCCCGCTTCGGCGGTGCCTGCCCGAAGCTCAACATCCATGCCGCCTTCGCGGTGCCGGGGCAGATCCTCGTCGACCGGGTGGAGATGACGGATGGCGGCGAGTTCCTGACCATCGCCCGGACGGTCGAGGGACCCCAGGCGGCCTTTCAGGAGCGGGTCAGGCGCACCGCGCTCTTGATCGGCTGCGATGCCGGCTTCGCGCAGGAGACGGTCTATGGGGCCGTCCGTCTGCCGGCGATCGCCGTCGGCCCGGTCTGTCGCCTGTGCGAGCGCCAGGGCTGTCTGGCCCGCGCCGAGCCGCCCGTCACCCGGCCACTCGGTCTCGACGAGATGGCGACGGGCTTGAGCGTGTTCGATTTTCAATGAGGAGCTCGCGCTTTGCTGGCGCCTGCGACAGCAGGTCGTTCTGGTCTCGCGGAACGCGACGGCAGACCGCGGACGGAGCTGGCGTGGCCCGTGGCCGGGCACGTGCGGACCGGCGTATAAGCCTCGGATTTTGCTTGTGCTTGTGAAAAAGCAATCGACTTGGGAGATGGTCGATTTGGCTGGTGCGAAAGCGCTTGAGCTTACTGAGAAACATGCCTAACTTCGGCATCGCATCGATCAACACAGGACGCAACCGCGGCGGAAAGATGCGGCGTGTCTCGAGCCAATAAAAGGGGGAGTTGTATGCGCAAACTCTTTGTCGCCTCTTTGGCGGCCGCAATGCTAGGCGGAGCGGCCACGCTCGCTTTCGCCCAGGAGCGGGTCGTCAACGTCTATAACTGGTCGGACTATATCGACGACAGCATCCTTGAGGATTTCACCAAGGAGACCGGCATCAAGGTCGTCTATGACGTCTTCGACTCCAATGAAATTCTCGAAACCAAGCTGCTTGCCGGCGGCTCCGGCTATGATGTCGTCGTTCCGACTGCGAGCTTCCTGCAGCGCCAGATCGCCGCGGGCGTGTTCCAGAAGCTCGACAAATCGAAGTTGCCGAATCTTTCGAACATGTGGGACGTGATCATGGAGCGTACGGCAAAGTACGATCCGGGCAACGAATATGCCGTCGACTACATGTGGGGAACCACCGGCATCGGCTACAATGTCGAGAAGATGAAGGAAATTCTCGGCGCCGACGAGAAGCCGAACTGGGACGTCATCTTCAATCCCGAGATCGCGGCGAAGTTCAAGGATTGCGGCATTCACCTGCTCGATTCGCCGACCGATATCATGCCGTCGGCGCTGACCTATCTCGGCCTCGATCCGGACAGCCACGAGGCCGCCGATCTCGAAAAGGCCGCCGATCTGCTCCTGAAGGTCCGGCCCTATATCCGCAAGTTCCACTCGTCGGAATATATCAATGCGCTGGCAAATGGCGACATCTGCCTGGCGGTCGGATTTTCCGGCGATATCTTCCAGGCGCGCGACCGGGCGGCCGAGGCGAAGGCCGGCGTGACGGTCGATTATTCGATCCCGGCGCAAGGGGCGCAGATGTGGTTCGACATGCTGGCAATCCCCGCCGATGCGCCGCATGTCGCCGAAGCGCACGAGTTCATCAACTACATGATGAAGCCGGAAGTCATCGCCAAGGCGTCGAACTACGTCTTCTACGCCAACGGCAACAAGGCCTCGCAACAGTTCCTCGACAAGGAAGTGCTCGAGGACACGGCCATCTATCCCTCGGACGCCGTGATGCAGAAGCTCTTCACCACGACTCCGTTCGAGGCCAAGGAGCAGCGGGTACTGACAAGGCTCTGGACGAAGATCGTAACCGGTCAGTAGGAGCGGAAAAGAATTGCCCGGACCTCAATCCGGGCAATTTCTTCAGGGGGATTTCGGGAGCGGTTCAGCCGGCAACGGGGCGGCGCCGCCTCCATCGATTGCGGCACTTCGGGGTTATATGATGAAGTCTCTCGGTAGTATCCGGCGTTCCTTCGCACCATGGGCGGACCCCGCCTCCAAGCCATTCATTTCCGTCAAGAACGTTACCAAGAAGTTCGGCGAGTTCACCGCCGTCGACGACCTGTCGCTGAACATCTACACGCGCGAATTCTTTGCACTGCTCGGCGCATCCGGTTGCGGCAAGTCGACCCTGTTGCGCATGCTCGCCGGCTTCGAGCAGCCGACGTCCGGCGAGATCGTTCTCGACGGTCAGAACCTCGCCGGCATTCCGCCCTATCGGCGGCCGGTCAACATGATGTTCCAGTCCTACGCGCTGTTCCCGCACATGACGGTCGAGAACAACATCGCCTTCGGTTTGAAGCAGGACGGCATGCCGAAGGCCGATATCGCCGAGCGGGTGGGGCAGATGCTGAAGCTCGTCAAGCTCGAGAAATTCGCCCAGCGCAAGCCGCATCAGCTGTCCGGCGGCCAGCGGCAGCGCGTAGCGCTTGCCCGTTCGCTGGCCAAGCGGCCCAAGGTGCTGCTGCTCGACGAGCCCCTCGGCGCGCTCGACAAGAAGCTGCGCGAGGAAACCCAGTTCGAACTGATGGATCTGCAGCAGGAACTCGGCCTGACCTTCGTCATCGTCACCCATGACCAGGAAGAAGCGATGACCATGGCCGACCGCATCGCCGTCATGAGCCACGGCAAGGTCGTCCAGGTGGCGACGCCGGCCGAGATTTACGAGGCGCCGAATTCGCGCTTCGTCGCCGACTTCATCGGCGACGTGAACCTGTTCGACGGCACGGTGACCGCGGCTGAAGGCGGTTCCGTTCGGATCGAAACGACCGGCGGCATTCCGCTTCGCATCGCCTCGGCCGAAAAACCGGCAAATGGAGCAAAGGCCGCCTTCGCCGTTCGTCCGGAAAAGATCAGGATCAGCCGCCAGCCGCCCGCCCATGCTCCGGTCAATGCGGCCGAGGGCGAGATCTGGGACATCGGCTATCTCGGCGACATGACCGTGTTCCACGTCCGCCTTAGGGACGGCAAGGTCGTCAAGGCGTCGTCGCTGAACGCGGTGCGCGCGGTCGAGGACCCGCTCGGTTACGACCAGCAGGTCTGGATCTCGTTCGGCGAGGATGCCGGCGTCGTCCTGAAGGATTGAAGCCATGGCGAAACTTGCCTCAGCCCTCATGAGCCGCCTGGTGATCATCGTCCCCTATGCCTGGCTGCTGTTCTTCTTCCTCATTCCCTTCTTCATCGTCTTCCGCATCTCGCTGTCGCAGACCACGGTCGCCATGCCGCCCTATACGCCGGTCTTCGATCTGGCCGGCGGGCTGGCGGGCATGCTGGAGAAGGCCCGCGAATTCTCCGTCGACAACTATGTCTGGCTGACCGAGGACGCGCTCTATTTCAATGCCTATGTGTCGAGCGTCGTCATCGCCGCCATCTCGACCTTCCTGACGCTGCTGATCGGCTATCCGATCGCTTACGGCATGGCCCGGGCGCCGCGCGCGATCCGACCGATGCTGTTGATGCTGGTGATCCTGCCCTTCTGGACGAGCTTCCTGATCCGCGTCTATGCCTGGATTGCCATCCTGAAGCCCGAAGGGCTGCTGAACCAGTTCCTGATGGCGATCGGCGTCATCGACCAGCCGCTCATCATCCTCAACACCAATGCCGCGATCTATATCGGCATCGTCTATTCCTATCTTCCCTTCATGGTGCTGCCGATCTATTCGGCGCTGGAGAAGATGGATCACTCGCTAATCGAGGCGGCGCAGGACCTCGGCTGCACCCCGATCAGCGCCTTCTGGCGCGTCACCTTCCTGTTGTCGCTGCCGGGCGTGGTCGCCGGCTGCCTGCTCGTCTTCATTCCGGCCGTCGGCGAGTTCGTCATCCCCGACCTGCTCGGCGGGTCGGAAACGCTGATGATCGGCAAGACGCTCTGGAACGAGTTCAATGCCAATCGCGATTGGCCGGTCTCCTCGGCGGTGGCGATCATCCTGCTGATGATCCTCGTGATCCCGATCGTCTATTTCCAGAACGTCCAGGCCAAGGTCGATAGCGAGGGCAGATAGGACATGGAAAAGTGGTCCCGCTTCAATATCGCCTCCGTCGTGCTCGGCTTCGGCTTTCTCTACCTGCCGATCGTGCTTCTGGTGATCTTCTCCTTCAACGAGTCAAAACTGGTGACGGTGTGGGCCGGTTTTTCGACCAAATGGTACAGCCAGCTCTGGCACAATCAGGGGCTCCTCGATGCCGCCTGGGTGACCATTCGCGTCGGGCTGCTGTCGGCGACGTGTGCGACGGTTCTGGGCACGTTGGCGGCGCTGGCGCTGGTGCGCTATTCGCGCTTCCGCGGACGCGTGCTTTTCTCCGGCATGGTCTATGCGCCGCTGGTCATGCCCGAGGTGATCACCGGCCTGTCGCTGCTGCTGCTATTCGTGGCGATCGGGCTTGATCGCGGCTTCTGGACGATCACGCTCGCCCACATCACCTTCACCATGTGCTTCGTCGCGGTCGTGGTGCAGTCACGCCTATTGAGCTTCGACCAATCGATCGAGGAGGCGGCGCTTGACCTCGGCGCGAGCCCGGTCAGGACCTTCTTCGCGATCACCCTGCCGGTGATCGCGCCGGCCGTATTTTCGGGCTGGGTCCTGGCCTTCACCCTGTCGCTCGACGATCTCGTCATCTCAAGCTTCACCACCGGACCGGGCGCCACGACGCTGCCAATGAAGATCTACAGCCAGGTGAGACTCGGCGTGACGCCGGAGATCAATGCGATCTGCACCATCCTGATCGGTATCGTCGCCTTTGGCGTGGTCGTCGCATCGATCGTCACCAAGCGGCGGGAGGTTCAGCGCGAAAAGGATGAGCGCGCTGCTATTGCGGCCATCGGCTGAGCCTCATTTTGGAGCGACGAGAACGGAAAGCGGCGAGATCACCGCATTCGGCCAGGAGCCGCCGACGAAGAAGCGAACCGGTTGGTTGCCGCTGGGCGCCTCGGCTTGAAGCGTTCCGGCAAGCGCCAAGCTGCCGTTGCGATAGGGGACAACGCCGGCGAGGGACAGGTTGCCCGACGTTCCGGTGAAATCGGCCCGGTCGAGCCTCGCCGTGCCGTCGGCAAAGCTGGCCTTTACGTTCGCCACCTGGAAGTCGAAGCTCGCCTCATTCGCTTGAGAGAGCGAAAAGAACTCGCCCTTGCGGACGAGATCGGCGAAGGCGTGGGCATCGAAGCCGGCGATGCTGCCATTCGCCAGCGACAGCGTGAGATTGCCCCATATGTCGCCAAGTCCCGTGGCCCAGACGGGATGATCGGTACCGATGTCGATGCTGAGAATGCCCCGGCCGGCCGGCGCAGGACCGTTGAGGCCGAAGCTGCCGAGCACTGCGTCGAAGTCGGCGTCCTTGAGGCGCGCCTGCAATCGGCCGCCATGGTCCAGCCCTTCATCAGAGAGCACGACGCGGCCGCTCAGGCTGCCGTTGGCGTAGTTGCTGTCGCCGATGTCGAGCGAGGCGCGCTTGCCATCGATCAACACTCCGGCGGCGACGTCGGTCAGGTGCAGGGGACCGGCGAGGACCTCCTGCGAGGAAAGGCGAACGTCCGTTTGCCAGGCAGCGACAAAGCTTTCCACCAGACGCCAAAGGCGGTCGTCCCGACCAAGCGGTGAAAGCGCGGCGACGGGAACGCCGTTGAGGTCGATGCGATCGAAGGCGAGCGTCCCTTCTATGCTCGGCGCCTTGCCGTCCGTAAGGGAGATATCGAGTACGCCCGTCGCGCTGGCGCCGCCCATGGTGAATGCCAGTTCGTCGAGCTTCAGCGTCTTCTCGCCGGTGGTCACTCTGGTGTCGATGCTGAGCCCTCCCGGCGGGAGCGTCGCTGTCGAGCCGCCGTGATACCACTCAGTGAGCGTTTGAAGGGAAGCTGCGGACATCTGCAGATGGCCGGACGCGAAGGGAACGGACGAAAGCTTGCCGACGCCCTCGAAGGAGAATGTCAGCGGCGCCGATGTGATCGAGGTCTTCAGCGGCGCGTTTTGTTTCGCCAAGAGCGAGAGCGGATCGTCGCAGACGAACGCCCAGGCGACCTCTTCGCCGCTCAGCCGTGCCGACAGTTGCGTGCTCAATCGTCCCGCAAAGGAGGGCCACTTGATCGTGCCGGAGATTCCCGGAATGTCGATGTCGCTGCCGTCAGCCATTCGGTCGAGCACGATCAGCCGGCCATTCTCGATCGCGATGTCGCCGAATGGGCTTTCCTGAGCCAATGCGGCGGCTTCGGACGGGGCGAGCCAATGCGGCTTTTGCCAGTTGATCGTGCCGTCGGCCCGGCGCTCGAT
Organism: Sinorhizobium fredii; assembly: GCF_002944405.1. Classification (NCBI taxonomy): domain Bacteria; kingdom Pseudomonadati; phylum Pseudomonadota; class Alphaproteobacteria; order Hyphomicrobiales; family Rhizobiaceae; genus Ensifer; species Ensifer fredii. The sequence goes on from NZ_CP024307.1 coordinate 758,769, forward strand.
CGTGACGACGGGATCGACAAGGCTTATGTCCTCCAGCGTCGGATCGCCGAGAAGCGTCGAAAGCGGACTGAACGATGCGGTGATGCGGCCAATTTCGGCAAGCGGACGGGGTTCGGGCCCTCTGGTTTCGATCGTCGCCGACGGCAAGGTCAATAGCGGTTCGGGCCAGAGCCGGACGGTCGGTTCACCGTTGATCCTGCTCTTGCCGCCAGACCAGCTGTCGAGCGTCCGCTCCATCGCTGCGCGCACGCCGGTGGTCGAGACGAGCAGGGGCAGGGCGGCGTTGTAACCGAGGGCGAGAATGACCCCGCCTGCGGCAGACCAGACGAAATGGCGACGCTGCAGGCGCAGCCTCAAGACGCGCGATATTTTCCGGATGGGTCTGGACATTTCGGTCGGTCGGCATCGCCCTTGGTGAAACCGTCTGGATAGGCCTTGAAGAGGGCAAATGCAACTGACATGGAAATGTCGTCTTCAAGGAGGTGGCGCTGCCGTGCACGCTGTTTATTTTGCGTTGCAGCATGGTATAGAACAGGGCAGAGGGAGTGGAGGAACGCATGCAAACAGATCGACCTTTGTGGGTTCCGGATGCCGAGACGCTCGCGCGGAGCCCGATGGCGCAATTCATCACCTGGTGCGAAGCGCGCTTCGGCCGCAGGTTCTCCGACTACGATGCCTTTCACGGCTGGTCCGTGGCGGAGCGCGGCGATTTCTGGACTGCCGTTTGGGAGCATTGCGGCGTCGTCGGTGAGCGCGGCGGTCGAGCGCTGATCAACGGCGAGCGGATGCTCGAAGCCCGCTTCTTCCCCGACGCGAAACTCAACTTTGCCGAAAATCTGTTGCGTGGCAGCGGTGGCGATGACGCCTTGATCTTCCGTGGCGAAGACAAGGTCCGCTATCGGCTTTCATGGGACGAGTTGCGCAGTCTCGTCTCACGCCTGCAGCAGGCGCTGAAGGCGCAGGGGATCGGCGTCGGCGACCGTGTCGCGGCGATGATGCCGAACTTGCCGGAGACGATCGCGCTGATGCTCGCCACCGCCTCGCTCGGCGCCATCTGGTCCTCCTGTTCTCCGGATTTCGGCAAACAGGGCGTTCTCGACCGCTTCGGCCAGATCGGTCCAAAGCTCTTCGTCGCCTGCGATGGCTACTGGTACAACGGCAAGCGCCAAGACGTCGACGCGAAGGTGCGCGCCGTGGCGGAGACGCTTCGTGTGCCGACCCTCGTCGTCCCCTATGCCGGCGACAGCGCCGCACTTGCAGCGGCAATTGACGGCGGCGTGACGCTTGCCGATTTCATCGCCGCTTTCGAAGCCGAGCCGCTTGCCTTCGAGCGCCTGCCCTTCAGCCATCCGCTCTACATCCTGTTCTCCTCCGGCACGACGGGCGTGCCGAAATGCATCGTGCATTCCGCCGGCGGAACGCTTCTCCAGCACCTCAAGGAGCACCGCTTCCACTGCGGCCTGAAAGAGGGCGAGAGGCTCTTCTACTTCACCACCTGCGGCTGGATGATGTGGAACTGGCTGGCCTCCGGCCTGGCAGTCGGCGCAACCTTGTGCCTCTATGACGGCTCGCCCTTCTATCCAGATGGCAACGTCCTCTTCGACTTCGCGGCCGAGGAGCGCTTCGCCGTGTTCGGGACTTCGGCAAAATACATTGATGCGGTACGCAAAGGCGGGCTGACGCCGGCGACGACGCACCATCTCTCGGCGCTCAGGCTGATGACCTCGACCGGCTCGCCGCTTTCGCCGGAGGGCTTCTCTTTCGTCTATGAGGGGATCAAATCCGACGTCCAGCTCGCCTCGATTTCCGGCGGCACCGACATCGTCTCCTGCTTCGTGCTCGGCAACCCGCTGAAGCCGGTCTGGCGCGGCGAAATCCAGGGCCCGGGATTAGGCCTTGCCGTCGATGTTTGGAACGACGAGGGCAAGCCGGTGCGCGGCGAGAAGGGCGAACTGGTGTGCACCAGGGCGTTTCCGTCGATGCCGGTGATGTTCTGGAACGATCCCGAAGGTGCCAAGTATCGCGCCGCCTATTTCGAGCGCTTTGACAATGTCTGGTGCCATGGCGACTTTGCCGAATGGACGCCACATGGCGGCATCGTCATCCACGGCCGCTCCGACGCGACGCTCAATCCGGGCGGCGTGCGCATCGGTACGGCGGAAATCTACAATCAGGTCGAGCAGATGCCGGAGGTCGCGGAAGCGCTCTGCATCGGCCAGGACTGGCAGGACGACGTTCGGGTGATCCTGTTCGTGCGCCTCGCGCCGGAGGTTGCGTTGACCGAGGAGCTGACGCAGGCGATCAAGGCGCGAATCCGCGTCGGCGCCTCGCCCCGGCACGTGCCGGCGAAGATCATCCCCGTCGCCGACATTCCCCGCACCAAATCCGGCAAGATCGTCGAGCTCGCCGTGCGCGACGTGGTGCATGGCCGGCCGGTCAAGAACAGGGAGGCGCTCGCCAATCCCGAGGCGCTCGATCTCTTTGCCGGACTGGAGGCGCTGAAGACCTGAGGGGGCGGCGCCGGTTAGCCTGGACGCGCCCGCTGAATTAACCAAGCAATCCGACTTGCGGTTCGTTTCCTAAAATTGTCGGGTCTGGCGGTAAGGTCTTGTTAAGGTTTGCCGGGGCATGGTCGAGCCAACTGGAGGCCGGTCCATCAAGGCGCCGGTGCCGCAGCAGCGATGCTGTCACAGACATGACGTCCCGAGTTCTCGAGCATTTGTTGGTTAGCATGACTTCAAAGGCGGCCGCGAGCCGCCTCTTTTTTGCGCCTGTCCTATGAGCGGCGTTCGAGCGACCGCGACACCAGAATGACCGGGATCATGCCGCAGATGACGATGATCATCGCGGCGACCGAAGCATCCTCTACCTTGGCGCGCGACGCGTCCTCGTAGACGAGGGTGGCGAGCGTGTTGAAATTGAACGGCCGCAGCATGATGGTCGCGGAAAGCTCCTTCATCGTTTCGATGAAGACGAGCAGCGCCGATGTCAGCACCGCCGGGCGCATCATCGGCAGAAGCACCGAGCGTAGGGTCTGGCCGCCCGTCCGGCCGAGCGCGCGGGCGGCCATGTCGAGATGCGGCGAGAGCTTGTGGAAGCCGGCTTCCAGCGTTCCCTCGGCCATGGTTAGAAACCGCACCGCGCAGGCATAGACGATCGCAAAGCCGGTGCCGCTGAGGACGAGACCGGTGGAAGTGCCGAAAAGGCTGCGCATCCATGCATCCAGGCCATTGTCGAAGGCGGCGAGCGGAAAGAGCACGCCGATGGCGAGCACCGTTCCCGGCACGCCGTAGCCGAACGAGGCGAGCCGCCCGGCGGCTTCGGTGAGCGGCGAGCGGCCGGTGCGGGCCGCATAGGCCATGACGAAACCCAGGAAAACCGCGACGAGTGCCGTCAGGCCGGAGACCAGGACGCTGTGCAGCAATGCGTCGAGGAGGCGCGGCGCCAAAAATTGGTCGAGTCGCTTCAATGCGTAGTTGCCGAGCACCAGGAAGGGGACGGCAAAACCGGAAAGAACAGGCAGGAGACAGACGAGCGTTGCAGTCCATTTCTTCCAGCCCGACAGCTCGAGGCGCACCGCGTCGTGGACGGCCGCCGTCGTCTTCTGGCTGGCGAAGCGCTGGCTGCGGCGGGCGGCACGTTCGACCATCATCAACGCGACGATGAAAACAAGCATGATGCAGGCGATCTGCGCGGCACCCGCAAGGCTGCCGCGGTTGAGCCAGGTGTCGAAGATAGAAAAGGTCAGGGTCTGAACGCCGAGAAATTCGACCGCGCCGATGTCGTTCATCGTTTCCATGGCGACGAGCGTCAGGCCGATCACGACCGCCGGCCTGGCCATCGGGATCTGGATTTTCAGGAAGACCTTCAGCGGCCCGGCGCCGAGCGTGCGGGCCACGTCGGCGGCCGCACGGCCCTGCATCAGAAACATCGAGCGGCAGGCAAGATAGATATAGGGATAGAGGACCGAGCTGATCACCAGCACCGCGCCGCCGAGCGAACGCACATCCGGAAACCAATAGTCCCGGCTCGTCTGAAAACCGAAGAGCGCCCGGATGAGGCCCTGGACCGGTCCGGTGAAGGTCAAGAGCTCGCCGAAGGCATAGGCCGCGAGATAGGCCGGGATAGCAAGCGGCAGCACCAGCATGGCGGAGAGGAGCCGGCGCAGCGGAAATTCGCAGGTCGCCACCAGCCATGCCGTCACGATGCCGACGGCGGCGGTCACCGCGCCGGTCAGCCCGACGAGCATCAGCGTTCTGACGGTGGCGCGGGGAATGACGTTCTCGATGAGATGCGGCCAGTCCGCGCCGCCGCCGGTCACCGCAAGCCATGCGATGGCGGCGATCGGCATGAGCACGATCGCCGATGCGAGGCCGGACCAGCTTGCGAGCAGCCGATGCGTCAGTCCGGTGCCCGACCTGGCATGGCGTCGCTTGAGGCTTTTGGCGGTGAAGTGCAAACGATCCGTTCCGGGGCAAGGTGCTGCTGGCGGCAGCCAAACTGGCTGTCGCGGGTCAACATTTCCTTACAGCATCGGCCCTCAGTTCGCCAAGACGCGTTGCGACGGGAAGGACACTTCGACCAGCGTGCCCTCGTTGGGCGCGGAGCTGATGGCGAACTGGGCGCGGTTTGCCTCGGCCATCGCCTTCGTCAGCGGCAGGCCGAGGCCGGTGCCTTCGCCGCGCTTGCGCCCGCCGGTCGTCACCTGCCGGAACGGCTTCATCGCTTGGTCGAGCTCGTTGCGCGTCATGCCGATGCCCGTGTCGCGGATCCGGAGGATGACGCTGCCATTCGTCTCATAGGACGTCGACACGACGATCTGCCCGCCGGACGGCGTGAAGCGGATGGCGTTCGCCAGGATGTTGAGCGCGATCTGCTTGATCGAGCGGTCGTCGGCCACGACCTCCGGCACCGAGCCGGACAGCGAGGTGCGGATGATCACCCGCTGGCTGTTGGCCTGCGGCTGCACCAGCGAGACCGCTTCGGAGACCGCCTCGTTGAGGTCGACGGCGCTGAAATCGAGCTCCATCTCCCCGGCTTCGATCTTCGAGATGTCGAGCAGGTCGTTGACAATGTCGAGCACATGCCGGCCCGACCGGCCGATGTCGCCGGCATATTCGATATAGCGTGGGTGGCCGACCGGTCCGAAATGCTCGCTCGCCATCATGTCGGAAAAGCCGATGATGGCGTTGAGCGGCGTGCGGATCTCGTGGCTGACCCGTGCGAGGAATTCGGTCTTGTGGGCGTTCGCGGTCTCGGCGGCACGCTTGGCGTTGCGCAGTTCCTCCTCGGTCCGCTTCCATTGGGTTATGTCGCGGATGACGGCGCAATAGCCGTTGGAGGAGGAGAGCCGCCCGATCGTCATGAACAGCGGAATGAAGCCGCCGCCCGCCTCCCGGCCGATCACTTCCCGGCCGTCGTTCAGCACGCTTGCGACACCATGGCCGGAAAGGCCGTGCAGATAGTCGATCACCGCCTTCTGGCTCTCATGCGCGAAGAGAGCGGCAAACGGCTTTCCGCGCATCTCCTCTTCGTCATAGTTGAAGAGCGCGCTTGCCGAGCGGTTCATCGTCCGAATATCGCCCTCCTGGCCGAGGACCACGACGCCGTCGGTGGCCGTCTCGAGGATCGAGCGGAGTTCGTCGATTTCCATCCTGAGCCGCGCCTCGGCCCCAGGCGGGGCCTCTGCCACGGGTCTGGCCGTCTCGACGGCCCGGGTGACGGCGGGGCTTAGCGCCAGCATCAGCGCGCTTCTCCCCTCCCACTGGATCGAGTGGAGATGGGCGCTGACCGGAGCGAGCTGACCATTGGCGCGCACCAGGGTCATCGTCCCGTCCGGCTCGCGCTCTCCGGATTCGCTGCCATAGGCGAAGAGGGCTTCCAGGCCTCCCTCCTGCTCGAAGGCGCCGAGCGTCGGGTAGCCGGTCAGCCGCAGAAATTCTGGATTGGCGTGGAGCAGCGCGTCGCCGTGATGAATGAGGAGCGCGACCGGCAGGCGGTCAAGGATTTCGCTGCTCATGCCGACGCCGCCGCGCGGGGCAGGGGGTGCCTCGCCGCCGGTCGTCGGAGCCGTCTCCTCCAGCCGGGCGGCGGTCGCGTCATCCGCCGACGTGCTTTCGGTGGTGGTGTCTTCTGCCGAAGTCAGGTTGCTCGCCGAGCGCGCATCATCGCTGCGCACCGCACTCGGCGGCGGCGTCGGCTCAACGAAATGCGCGCCGAGCTGCCGCGCGATTTCACGGAAGGCCGCCTGCTCGCCGCGTGTCAGCGCCCCGGAGCCCGCCGGCCGATGCTCATCGAGATCGATGACCTTGTCGGAGGGTGCGCGCACCGGAGCATCGACGATGCGAAGGGCGGGCCGTTCGCCGGCAAACGGGTCTTCCGCCGCCGGCGTGTCTCCCGCCGCGCCCTCCTCAGGTTCGCCCGGCGGGGCATCGGCCGAATCGGACGCCTGCAACTCCGCTTCCGTCGGATCTCCAGCGGCGTCGGAAACGCCCTCGGCCGGAGCTTCGCCCGTCATTTCCTCTTGGCGGGGCGCAAGGGCGAGCGCCAGGCCGCTCGCCCTTTCGTCCTCGACCGCGTCAGCGAGCCGCACGATGCCGAAGCCGCGGAAACCGTCGAACTCGCGCGAACGGGAATAGGTCGGCAGGGCGGCGAGGTCGACCGGCACCTTGAGGCTCGTCCCCTCGACCGGCCACAGGATGGTCTTGCCGGACCAGGTGTCGCGGCGATGCAGAAGCGCGTTGATCTTGTGGTCGGGATCGAGATCGTAGCGGTCCGCAAGCTCGGCGAAGGTCAGGCCCACCACTCCGGCCGATCTCGGGCCGACGGCGGCTGCGAATTCCTCAGAGATCTCGCTAAAGCGCCCCTCCGCATCGATTTTCCAGACGAAGCGGACGGCGCGGCTGCCCGGCGTGAAGGTGAAGTCCGACTCCGCAGTCGTGCCGCTGGCGGCGTGCGACGTCGCCACTTGCGGCCCGGACTCGGGAGTCCCTGCGCTCGCTATCGGCTCTGAAGTCTCGTCGCCGGACTGAAGCGCCGGTTCGCTCTGTTCTTCCTCGACCGGCGTCGTATCGGCCGGCTGCTCTTCGGTTGCGCCGAGCTCGGTTATCGATACGGTCTCCGAAGCATCTTCCTGCACCGGAGATTCGGCAGGCTCGTCCGGCGCGGCCGGCGAAGCGGCGTCTTGGCCGGTCTCGACCTCTGCCGCAGCCACGGCGATTGCGTCTGGCCCGTCCGTGGCGGTGGTTTCTCCGCTATCCGGCGCCTCCAGCGTGGCCTCGACGGCGAAGAGAAGATGGAGGGCCGGGTGATCGGAAATCCTGCCGATTGCAGCAGGCAATTGCCCCTTCTCGGTCGCGACGAGGCGCTTGATCAGCCGGTCTTTCTCACGCGCCACCGCCGAGACGAGCGTCCGCCGGATGTCGTCCGACAGGCCCAGATGCTCGAATCCGGGCGATTGGGCGATGACGCTGCCGTCGTCGTCTAGCACGGCCATGTGCGTGTCGGGTCCGTCCAGCCCGGCGATCATCGCGGCGGCGCGGTCTTCCGGGGAAAGCGCCTTGCCGTTGTGCGGCGCGGTGAAGAGAACGGCGTCCTCGCCGGGCCGGATGCGGATCATCTCGACGGTCGCGTTGAGCGGCAGCCGGCGGAAGCCGGCCGCGATCCGGATCAACAACTGGCGCCGGTCGTCGACGGCGGCAAGCTGCGCCGCGGCGGCGCGCAACTGGCGCAGCGACAGGTCGTTCGGGTTGAGCGGACTATCGATGAAGTCGTAGACCGACGCGATGCCGAACAGCTTGGCGCCTTGGTCGTTTGCCCACAGGACGCGCGCCAGATCCTTCGAGAAGAGAACCGACGCATCGCCGCGGGCAAAATGCTCCCGCACCCGTGCATGCACGGCAATGTCGATGAATGGATACTGTCTCGCGGGCATGGGCAGGCCTATTGACGGGGCTCTTGCGTGTTAACACTCTATTAATACCTGCCGCATCTGCGAGGGTCCAGCGACGGTCCTGCTCTCCGCCCGCCTTTCGCCCCGCAAGGTTAATAGCGGCGGCTTTTGTGCAATGCACAATTTTGTTGCAATGCACAACGAGATCGATTATAAGAGCGGCATCACTCACCAAGGCGCCTCTTAAGAGGGCCACACGAAGGAGCGCATACCAATGGCTACCAAGAAGACCGAAGACGCATTTTCCCTTTCCTTTGACCCGACCAAGTTCGCCGACAGCTTCCGCGAGTTTGCCGAAAAGGGCGCCGCGCAGTCGAAGGACGCCTATGCCAAGATGAAGACCGCCGCCGAAGAGGCAACGAAGACCGTCGAAGCGACGCTCGAAAGCGCCCAGTCCGGCTCCGTCGAGCTCGGCCTAAAGGCGATCAACGCGCTGCGCACCAATGCCGAGAACTCGCTCTCGCACATGGAAGCGCTGCTTGGCGTGAAGTCGCTTTCCGAACTGGTCGAACTGCAGACCGCCTTCATCCGCAAGCAGGCCGAAGTCGCCGTCGAGCAGGCCAAGACGATGCAGGAAGCCACCCGCAAGGTCGCCGAGAACGTTGCCAAGCCCGGCAAGGAAGCCGCCGAAAAGGTCGTTTCCACCTTCAAGAAGGCCTGATCGGTCCCTACTGCATGTCTCCTTAAATCGACCTCGATTTAAGGACAAAGACATGCAGCAATTCAAAGTGCTACAGCGACCTTTTGCGCGTCTGGTGAGATGCGCGGCGCTGTACGCCCGTTCAAATTTTCTTAAAGGACCGGGTGCTTGCCATCCGGTCTTTTTGCTTGATAATCTGAAGTTAAGGCTTGCAAATCGGCTGAAGTGACCGTATGTGAGCCGCCAACGCGACGGCCCAAGCGATTTGGATCGCGCGCCCCGAGTGCGGTTGTAGCTCAGTTGGTTAGAGCGCAGGTTTGTGGCACCTGAGGTCGGTGGTTCGAGACCACCCAACCGTACCATTTCCCCTTCGAAATCAGCGACGCGAATTCCCAGCAAGCGGGCCGTTCATTCGGCACCTCGGCGGGACCTCAAGCGCTTGCAACAAGCCAGTCCGCGAAAAGCCGCGCCTTCGACGAAGCGCGCGGGTGGATCTTCAGGTAAAAGCCCACGGGTGAGGGGATGCTCTCCGGAACAAGTTTCACCAGCCGTCCTTCCTCGATCAGGCTTCCGACCAGCCCGTCCCAGCCCAGCACCGCCCCGACGTCGTCCTGCGCAGCCTGAAGCGCGATCATGTAGTTGTTGACATAGAAACTGCGGCCCTTGGGCTCCGGGTATCCAAGCGCGGCAAACCAGTCGTCCCAGCTTGTCCAGCCTGTTTCCTTGCTGCTCGAGTGAATCAACGGTGCCTTAACCAGATCCTCAAGCCTGGTAATGCCATGCTCGGCGGCGAAACGGGATGTTCCCATAGCCACGATGTGGTCCTGAAAGAGAGCGCGGTATTCAACTCCGTTCCCCTGCGGATTGCCGTAATGGATGCTCAGATCGCAGCGGCCGGTCATTCCCGGCACGTCGCTGACGAGTTGCGAGACGGTAACGGTGGGATGGATCTTCCAGAAGGCCGAGATCTTCGGTGTGAGCCACAGCGAACTGATAGCCGTGGTGGTCCCGACCGTGACGTCGACCGTTTCCGGGCGCTCGCGCATCTGGGTGACGGCTTCGGAAATCGTCTCGAACCCCCGCTGGATCGCGATGAACAGAAGCGCTCCTTTCTCCGTGAGTTCGACGCCGCGGTGGTGGCGGAGGAACAGGCTGCATCCGAGGTCCATCTCCAGCGCCTTGATCTGGTGGCTGACGGCAGCCGGCGTCACATTCATTTCCTGCGCGGCCTTCTTGAAACTCGCATTTCGCGCCGCCGCCTCGAAGCAGATAAGCGCGGTCATGGAGGAGAAGTCATAGGGGCTTGGCATCCGGACCTCTGATGAATCGTTCCTGTCGGTGTGCAGACGCTTGAGGTTAGCTCACCTAATTCAAGATGAAATTTTATGCCGTTGTCAAACGGGTTCATGGGCAAGAATAATTCAGCTCAGTTTGAAGCTACCGCACCTGGAATCAGCCCATGACAGCCAATTCGCCATCCGTCCATGAACTGCTTGCCCGCCGCGTCGCGGGCTTCAGCCTGGAGCAGCCCTTCTATACCTCGCGCGAGATCTATGAACTCGACCTCAAGCACATCTTCTACAAGGAGTGGCTTTATGCCGTTCCGGCCTGCCAACTCGCCAAGGCGGGCAGCTACGTCACATTGCGCGTCGGCGCCTATGAAGTGATCATCGTGCGTGGCCGTGACGGCGAGATCCGCGCCTTCCACAATTCCTGTCGTCATCGCGGGTCGCTGGTTTGCAAGGCGCGCGAAGGCCAGGTGGCGAAGCTCGTCTGTCCCTATCATCAGTGGACCTACGACCTTGACGGCAAACTGATCTGGGCAAACGACATGGGACCTGGGTTCGACGCGTCGCAATTCGGGCTGAAGCCGGTCAACCTGCGCAATCTCGAAGGCCTGATCTATATCTGCCTGTCCGACACGCCACCGGACTTCGAACCCTTCGCCAAACTGGCGCGCCCGTATCTGGAGGTCCACGAACTCAAGGATGCCAAGGTCGCCTTCACCTCGACCATCGTCGAGAAGGGCAACTGGAAGCTGGTTTGGGAGAACAACCGCGAGTGCTATCACTGCAGCAGCAACCATCCGGCGCTCTGCCGCTCTTTCCCGCTCGACCCGGAAGTTGCCGGCGTCCAGGCCGATGGCGGGGTGTCACCGAGGCTGCAGGTGCATTTCGACCGTTGCGCGGCCGCCGGCGCGCCGGCGCAATTCGTCCTTGCTGGTGACGGTCAATACCGTTTGGCACGCATGCCGCTCCAGGAAAAGGCATTGAGCTATACGATGGACGGCAAGGCCGCCGTCGCCAGAAACCTTGGCCGGGTTGCCCCGCCCGACGCCGGCACGCTCCTGATGTTCCATTATCCGTCGACATGGAATCACTTCCTGCCGGATCATTCGCTGACCTTCAGGGTCGTGCCGATCAGCCCGACGGAAACCGAGGTCACGACCACCTGGCTCGTGCACAAGGATGCCGTCGAAGGTGTCGACTACGACCTCAAGCGCCTGACGGAAGTCTGGATCGCCACCAATGACGAAGATCGCGAGATCGTCGAGACCAACCAGCAGGGGATCTTCTCTCCGGCCTATGTTCCCGGTCCCTATTCGCCGGGCCAGGAAAGCGGGGTGACGCAGTTCGTCGACTGGTATGCGGCCTGGCTCGAGCGCGCCGTTGCGCCGCTTCGGGTGGCGGCGGAGTGAGCGGATGAGCCAGTTCAAGACACTCAGCTTCTGGGGCGATGCCGAACCGCTCGAATGCGTCACCCGCACGCCGGAAGCGCCAGACGTGGTGACCTTCAGCTTTCAAAGTCCCTCCGGGGCGCTGTTCAACCATGATCCGGGGCAGTTCGTCACGCTGGAACTGCCCGCTCCCGGCGGGCCGCTCTACCGCACCTATACGATCTCTTCCTCACCATCGCGGCCGACGGCGCTGACGATCACCGTCAAGGCGCAGGATCGGTCCATCGGCACGCGTTGGATGCTCGACAAGCTGCACAAGGGCATGCGCATCAGGGCCATCGGCCCGGCGGGAAAATTCTCGATCGTGCATCACCCGGCCGAGAAATACCTCTTCATCTCCGCCGGTTCCGGCATCACGCCGATGGTGGCGATGACCACCTGGCTTTACGATTCCGGGCGCGAGCCGGATATCGTCTTCATCAACTGCGCGCGCCGTCCCTCCGAGATCATCCTGCGCGACAGGATGGAACTCATGGCCTCGCGCATCGTCGGCATCGACCTGAAATGGGTGGTCGAGGAACCCGATCCCTTCCGGCCCTGGACCGGCTATCGGGGAATGTTCAACCAGATCATGCTGGGCCTGATGGCCCAGGACTATCTCGACCGCGAGGTGTTCTGCTGCGGCCCCGAACCTTTCATGCGGGCCGTGCGCGAGGCGCTTGCCGGTCTCGGCTACGAGATGAGCCGCTACCATCAGGAGAGCTTCACGGCAGAGCCCGAGCACGCCGAAGATGTTCCCGAGGATGTGGTCCCCGATCAGCAGAACCAGGCCGAGATCGCCTTCTCCCTCTCCGGCATCAGCGCCCGGTGCAACGAGACGGACACGATCCTGGTGGCCGCAAAGGCGGCGGGACTGGTGATCCCCTCGGGCTGTTCGATGGGAATCTGCGGCACCTGCAAGGTGCGCAAGACGGAAGGCCGGGTCCACATGGTGCACAATGGCGGCATCACGGAGGAGGATATCGAGGAGGGCTATATCCTCGCCTGTTGCTCCAAACCCCTGGGCCACGTGACCGTGGAAGCGTAGCCAGGCGTCCGCCGGCGCCGAAAGAGAACAACAAGAAAGGGGCGGCTACCTGTCAGCGGTCTTCTTTGCAGGAAGATGCTTCAGGAGGGATTTGCAGGCGTTCATAATATGGGCATACAGCAGGTCCGCTGCTTTTTCCTCGTCCATGTCCCTGCAGGCATTGAGAATTTGCCGATGTTCCCGGTCAGCTGTCTGCTGGCCTTTCGACAGCGTCAGTTGAACTCTCAGGTATCGTTCCAGCCGATCGTTCACGGAGCGGATCGTGTTGACGAGGAACGGCCGCTGAGCGTCCTCGTAGAGACAGCTGTGGAACCGCCAATTTAGTTCCGACCATCGAGCGACGTCGGTCTCCTTAGCGAAGGCGTCGCAGTAGGCGAGGGCCTTTTCGAAGGTCTCTTCAGCCCGACCGCTAAACCGGGGGATCATGCGCCCGCGATTTTAACGATGTTTTCATACACACTTCGCGGCATTCGAAGGCCCTCTGACGGCGGCCGCGGATATTCGATGCCGCTGACCCCGGGCACGAATACGCCGTGGCCCTGGAGCCGGGCTGCTTGTTGGCGCACTCGTCCGACACGATCAGCGCCGGCGGGCCCCGGCATCATTGCGACCACCGTCAAGCCCGCCGCTGGAGACGTCGTGCCCGACATGAAATCGGCCGTGTCCAGCGACCACGGCCCGCCGGAGAGCCCCGCCGATAGCATTTCGACCATCAATGCCACGTTCGCTCCCTTGCGCCCGCCGAAGGGAAGGAGCGCACCGGCGAGTGCTTTCGTGGCATCCTGGGTGTCCGCACCATTTTCGTCGACGGCCCAGCCCTCGGGGATGGAGCGGCCTTCGGCAGCGGCTGCGACGATGTTGACATAGGCCGTGGCGCTCGACGCCTGATCGATAATCAACGGCAACGAACCTTCTCCGAGCGGAAAGCCGAATGCCATGGGATTCGTGCTGTAGACGGCGGGTCCGCCCGGCTTTGCGACCACCATTGCATTGGCGTTCGTCGCCGCGATCCCGACAATTCCCTCCGCCGCGAGCCTTCGCACGAAGTAGCCCAGTTCACCGGCGGTGTAGCTGTTCGTCTGGGTGAAGACAGCCACCCCGAATTGGCGCACCGTCCCAACCAAAACCTCGAAGGCGCGATCGAAGCCGAGCTGTGCGATACCCCGGTCGGCATCGGAAACGAAACACGCCGGAAACGGGCGTTGCAGGGTCGGTGCCGGATCGCAGTTGATACGCCCCTCGCGGAAGCTGTTCAGATAATCCACCAGGTGGGGAAATCCAAGCACGGGAGGGCCGTAGAGTGCGGCCGACAAGGTTGCGTCGACGAGCGAGCGGGCGGTGGCTTCCGTGGCGCCTGCCGCCAGGCAAGCGCGTTTCGCCAGTTCCTCTGCTTCCGCCAAGCCGAGTGAAACCTCATCTGACATTCTCAATCTCCAGTTCTGTTTTCGTCCTTCGTAGAAGGCATATGGGGCCGGACGCGGTGCCGCGCAGTCGCCGATCCGGCGCGTTGGAATTCCCGGTCAAACGGCCCCGGCATCAACCGGTCAGCCGGGGAATTCGTCGTCGAGCGCCGCGCGTGCGCCTTCTTCCGCATCGGATGTTCAGATCCGATGCGTGGAGGGTCGTGCGCCGTGATGATGGTCTCCCGGAGCCGGTCAGTTGCTCGTGACGGCGGCCGAAGCCAATGTCTTGAGGTCAACGCTCCCCAGAGGCATGCCAGCGGCGTTCACAATGGTCAGATCCTTGGCGTCACCATGGGCGAGGACCTTGATCGCGTCTTCGATCGAACTTCCTGCCAAGAGAGTCGCACCGTTGACCGGATGGCCCGGCGCAACCGGAGCCATGACGGCGTCCACATGGATGACGCGGCCGCGGTTCACCTCCTTGACGAAGCTCGCCACGTAGTCGTCGGCCGGCCTGAGGACGATGTCCTGGCTGGTGCCCTGCTGGATCACTTCGCCGTCGCGCAAGATGGCGATCTGGTCGCCCAGCCTCAGCGCCTCGTCGAGGTCGTGGGTGATGAACACGATGGTCTTCCTGATCTCCTTCTGCAGGTCGAGAAGCACCGTCTGCATGTCCATGCGGATCAGCGGATCGAGCGCCGAATAGGCCTCGTCCATCAACAGCACCGGCGCGTCGTTGGAAAGCGCCCGGGCGAGGCCGACGCGCTGCTGCATGCCGCCGGAGAGCTGGTTTGGGTACTTGCTCTCGAAGCCCTTCAGCCCGACCCGCTCGATCCAGCGCATGGCGATCTCGACCGCCTTAGCGCGTTCGACACCCTGGACCTCGAGCCCGTAGAGGGTGTTGTCGAGAACATTGCGATGCGGAAGAAGCGCGAACTTCTGAAACACCATCGCCGTCTGGTGCCGGCGAAACTCGCGCAGTTCCATCTCGTTCATCTTGACCACATCGACGCCGTTCACCAGCACTTCGCCGGCGGTCGGATCGATCAGACGGTTGATGTGGCGGATCAGGGTGGATTTCCCCGAACCGGACAGCCCCATGATGACCTGGATGCAGCCGGAGGGCATCTCGATGTTGATGTCCTTGAGGCCGAGCACATGGCCGAATTTCGCATTCAACTCGGTTTTCGAGAGACCGTTGCGCACGGCCTCGACATGCCTTGCGGCGTTCGGGCCGAAGATCTTGTAGAGGTTGCGGATCTTGATGCCGTCGAAGCGATGATCAGCCATGGACGACCTCCCTGTGCTTCTGCAGCCGCTTGCCATAGGCCTGGCTGACGCGGTCGAAGATGATGGCGATGCCGACGATGGCGAGGCCGTTGAAAATGCCGAGGGTGAAGTACTGGTTGGCGATCGCCTTCAGCACCGGCTGGCCGAGGCCCTGTACGCCGATCATCGAGGCGATGACGACCATGGCGAGCGCCATCATGATCGTCTGGTTGATGCCGGCCATGATGGTCGGCAGCGCCAGAGGCATCTGCACGTTCTTGAGCTTCTGCCAGCTCGACGAGCCGAAGGCGTCGGCCGCTTCCAGGACGTCCTTGTCGACCAGCCGGATGCCGAGATTGGTCAACCGGATCATCGGCGGAATGGCGTAGATGACGACGGCGATCAGGCCGGGAACCTTGCCGATGCCGAGCAGCATGACGACCGGGATCAGATAAACGAAACTCGGCATCGTCTGCATCACGTCGAGCACCGGGTTCACGACCCGCTGCATGCGGTCGGAACGGGACATCAGAATGCCCATCGGGATGCCGACGGCGATCGACAGCACCGTACAGACGAAGATCATCGAGACCGTCCGCATCGTGTCGTCCCACATGTCGAAATAGCCGATGGCGAGCAGCGTAACGAGACAGCCGAGCACCACCTTCCAGCTCCGGCTCGCACCCCAGGCAATCACAAGGATGATCAGCATGATGATCGGCCAGGGCGTCTTGGTCATGAAGCGCTCGGCGGCGATCAGGAAATGCTGCAAGGGCGAGAAGAAGACCTCGATCCCATCACCATAGGCGCGCGTGAACGCCCGGAATCCCTCGTCGATGAGCTTTTTCAGCTCTCGGAGCGAGTCGTCGTTCATGCTCGGAAATTTAAAAAACCAGTCCATTCGGTTCCCCGGTTCAAAGAAGCCGCGCATGCTTTTTTATTTTTTCGGCTGTGGAATGGGGCGCGCCAAGGCGCGCCCACGCGTCAGTGGCTTAGAGCGCCGCCTTGATCTTCTCGGCGGCTTCGGGCGTCACCCACTTCGTCCAGACGTCCTCGTTTTCTTCGAGGAAGTGCTTGGCACCTTCTTCGCCGCTCGCCTGATTGTCCGTCATCCAGGCCATCAGCTTGCTGACGGTGTCGTTGCTCCAGGAGCGTTTGTTCAGGTATTCCATGATCTCGGGGCCGGCCCTCTCGGAGAAGGGCTTGGCCACCAGCGTGACGATGGTGTCGACCGGCCAGGCGCTCGGCTTCGGGTCAGGGCAATCGGCCACGGTGATGCACCGCTTCCACTCGGCTGCGTCTTCCGCAACGCCCGGCTCCAGCTTGACCATCGGATATTTGCCAAGCAGCGCTGTCGGCGCCCAATAGTAACCAACCCAGGCTTGCTTGGACTCGTATGCCTTCGCGATGGAGCCGTCCAAACCGGCGGCGGAGCCGGTGTCGACGAGCTTGAAGCCGGCCTTCTCGGCCTCGAACGCCCTATAGAGCTGCGAGGTGACGACCGTGCCGCCCCAGCCCTGAGGGCCATTGAAGATCGCGCCCTTGCTCGGGTCTTCCGGATCGGGGAAGAGTTCCGGGTGCTTCAACATGTCGGGAATTGTTTTGATGTCCGGATGGGCATCCGCCAGATACTTCGGAATCCACCAGCCCTGTACGCCGCCGTCGGGCAGCGGCGAACCGACCTGCACGATCCGGCCCTCTTCCGTTCCCTTCTTCACGACATCGGGCAACAGGTCGATCCACGCCTCCGGCGCGATATCGGGCTCGCCCTTTTCCGCCATCGAAGTGATCGTCGGGACGGTGTCGCCGATGGTGATTTCAGCGTCGCATCCATAACCCTCGTTCAGGATGAACCTGTCGAGATTGGAGAGCACTTCCGCGCTCTGCCAGTTCATGCTCGCGATGGTCAGAGATCCGCATTCCGCGGCGCTCGCGACGGACGCGCCTCCCAGGACGCCAAGCGCAAGGCAGGTTGATGCAAGGAGCTTTTTCACTGTCGTTCCCTTTGTTTGGCGGCGTTTGTTAACGGAGCTGGCCTGCCGCGGTCGCCAGATCCGATCGGCTCAGGAGTGCTCTCCCATAGTCACCGATTTCTGAAAAGCGGCATCGAGCCCGTTTCGGACGGCAGCGTCGAAGCCGGCGGCGCGCATCGCCTCGATTGCAGCAGCAGTCGTCCCGCGGTAGCCGACAAAGGCTTCCATCGTATCGGCGGGACATTCGCCGCTCTTCTCGAAGAGTCGCCCGGATCCGACCAGAACGGCGGTAACGGCCCGTCGCGCAACATCCGGTTTGATGCCGCGTGCCACGGCATCGCGCATCATGGCGTCGGCCAGAAGAGCCGGGAAGGCTGGCCCGGACCCGGAAAGGCCGGTCAGGTAGTCGATGCCGTTTTCGCTCGCGACCTCGTCCTGCGTGCCGCAAGCATCGAAGATTGCGCACACGATGGCGCGATCTCGATCGTTCACGCCTCCGGAGCCGATCCACGGGGTATAGGACTTGCCGACCTCAGCCGCCGCGTTGGGCAAGCTGCGGACGACCCGGTCCGTATTGTGGTGTTCGGCCAATTGGCTCAAGCGAATACCGGCCATGACGGAGATCACGAGCTTGCCATAGGCATCGACCTTGAGCGGCGGCCAGTCAGCGGGTCGGACCGAAACAATGATAACGTCCGAGCGATCGGCCAGCCGCTGATTGTCGGTGGTCCAGAAGGAACCGGCAAAGCGGTGCGGTTGCTCGCGCCGATAGGAAAGGGAAAGATCGCGCGGCTGCACCAGACCAGCATCGAGGATCGAAGTGGCAATGGCGCCGCCGAGCCAACCGCCGCCTCCGATGATGCCAATTCTTAGTGAGCCACTCATGTCTCCATTAACCTCTTAGTCGGGCTTGTAGCCGTGCCGGGAATAGAAGCGGTCGAGCTCCCGTTGTTCCGGCACCTGACCCGTGTAGATCGCGATATATTCGGGGATGCGCTTCATACGGAGTGCGACATCTTCCTGGGTCTGCATCGAGATGTAACCGATCTGAACCAGGTAGGTCGTGCGGGCGCGGACGTCGGCGGTTATCTCCGAATGACCGAAACGCATAAACATCCGTTTGAGGGCTTCCAGCCGGACCTGGTCGGCCTTCTGGACCTCGGCCAGGATGTCGTCCGACTGGAGTGCCCAGCTGCGCACGGCAAACTCGAACTTGGAGTCGAACAGCTCCTTGTTCAGCCAGCAATCGAAGACGTTGAGCATCGCTTCGGCGAGAGATTCCGCATAAGCCTCCGACTGTTTGACGATATTGCCGGTGTTCTTGTCCCGCCACCGACCGATGAGTGCAGCGAGCAGTTCTTCCCGATCCTTGAAGAACCAGTAGAAGCTTGTTCTCGAGAGATTGAGCCTCTTTGCCAGCGGCAGGATCTTTACCGAATCCACGCCTGCTTCCAGCAGGGATTCGTAGGCCGCTTCCAGCCAACCCTCCTGCGATCCGCGCCAGCCGCTGTCGTTTGAGACCTGCTCCATGGTTATCTCCTAGCAAATTGTGAGAGGATGTACAAGAAAAATGTACATGCGTGTCAACGTTAATGACTTTATTGTTTTCTATATTGACACCAATGTACATTCCCGCGTAGCGTTCGGGGTGAATTTTCTAGACCGGAGCCCGGCAGATGTCGAACGACCCCCTCCTTCAGCCCTATCAGCTCAAGCACCTGACGCTGCGCAACCGCATCATCGTGACCGCGCACGAGCCGGCCTATCCGGAAGACGGCATGCCGAAGGAGCGCTATCGCGCCTACACCGTGGAACGGGCAAAGGGGGGCGTGGCGATGACGATGACCGCCGGATCAGCGGCCGTCTCGAAAGACAGCCCGCCGGTGTTCAACAATCTGCTCGCCTACAAGGACGAGATTGTCCCTTGGATAAAGGAGATGACCGACGCCGTGCACGAGGAGGGTGCGGCGATCATGATCCAGCTCACCCATCTCGGCCGACGCACGCGTTGGGACAAGGGTGAGTGGCTGCCCGTCGTGGCGCCGTCCCATCACCGCGAGGCGTCGCACCGTGCCTTTCCGAAGAAGATCGAAGACTGGGACATCGAAAGGATCATCAAGGATTTCGCCGATGCGGCCGAGCGGATGAAGGCGGGCGGCATGGACGGGGTCGAGCTCGAAGCCTACGGGCACCTCATCGACCAGTTCGCCTCGCCGTTGACGAACGAACTCGACGGCCCTTACGGCGGCTCGCTCGACAACCGCATGCGCTTCTGTTTCGACGTCCTGAGGGCGATCCGAACGCGCGTCGGAGAGGATTTCATCCTTGGCGTGCGCTACACGGCAGACGAATGTCTTCCCGGCGGAACGGGAAGGGAGGATGGCCTGGAAATATCGAAGCGCCTCAAGGAAAGCGGGCTTATCGATTACCTGAACGTCATCCGCGGCCATATCGATACCGACGCCGGCCTCACCGACGTGATCCCGATCCAGGGCATGGCCAATTCGCCGCATCTTGATTTCGCCGGCGAGATTCGCGCCGCGACCAACTTCCCGACCTTCCATGCCGCCAAAATCCCGGACGTCGCGACCGCCCGCCATGCGATCGCCTCCGGCAAGGTCGACCTGGTCGGGATGACCCGCGCTCACATGACCGATCCGCATATCGTCCGGAAGATCATCGGGAAACGCGAGGAAGACATTCGCCCCTGCGTCGGGGCGAACTACTGTCTCGACCGCATCTATCAGGGCGGCGCCGCCTATTGCATCCACAACGCCGCGACCGGACGCGAGCTGACGATGCCGCACACGATCGCCAAGGCGGACCGTCGCAAGAAGGTTGTGATCGTCGGCGCCGGGCCGGCCGGTCTGGAGGCGGCCCGCGTGGCAGGCGAGCGCGGCCATGAGGTCGTCGTCTTCGAGGCGGCCAACGATCCGGGCGGCCAGATCCGGCTGACGGCGCAGAGCGAACGCCGACGGGAAATGATAAGCATTATCGACTGGCGCATGAGCCAGTGCGAGAAGCACGGCGTGACCTTCCACTTCAACACCTGGGCGGAAGCGGACACGGTTCAGGCGGAAAACCCGGACGTCGTCATCATTGCGACCGGCGGCATGCCCCACACGGACATTCTGTCGAAGGGCAACGAGCTGGTCGTTTCCGCCTGGGACATCATCTCGGGCGACGTCAAGCCCGGCACCAACGCTCTGATCTTCGACGACGCCGGCGACCATGCCGGCCTGCAGGCCGCCGAGTTCATTGCCAAGGCAGGGGGCAAGGTCGAGATCATGACTCCCGATCGCTCCTTTGCGCCGGAAGTCATGGCGATGAACCTCGTCCCCTACATGCGCTCTCTGCAGAAGCTCGACGTGACCTTCACCGTCACCTACCGGCTGGAAGCGGTCGAGAAGAGCGGCAATGAACTCGTCGCCCATGTCGGCAGCGACTATGGCGGCGTCAATAAACAACGGACCTTCGATCAGGTCGTCATCAACCACGGCACCATTCCGCTCGACGAGCTCTATTTCGAGCTGAAGCCCGCCTCGAGCAATCTCGGTGAGATTTCCCACGACCAGCTGATCGCCGGCAGGCCGCAAACCGTTTGGCGCAACGCCGACGGCAAGTTCCAGCTCTTCCGAATCGGCGACGCGGTCTCGGCGCGCAACACCCACGCGGCGATCTATGACGCGCTTCGCCTTCTCAAGGACATCTGACGCCGGGGCTGGGTCGCCGGGAGCGGCCTGCCGGCCGCACGAGGGATACGCAATGACAGCTCGAAGCGAAGCCCTTCAGTCTTTCGTCGACGCCGCCTCCGCGGCTTTCGACCAGTTCGCGCAGGCGACGGAATCGCGCGGGTCGATCGCGCAGATATTCTCCGCGCTTGAAGTGCCGGGCGTGCAAAGACCCGGCCCCGGAAGCCGGCTGCCGGTCTGCGTCCATCTGGACACGGCGCGTGCCGTCGAGACACAACACGACGCGCTCCGCCGCTTGGTCGATCGGTTCAAGACGATCGAACCGCTGCTCGAATGGCGGCGCCGGACAAATTATGACGGCTCGGAGAGCGAGAATTTCTTCGAGGGCCACGCCAATGCGATGATCATCGGCCCCGGCGGTCTCGAGGAGCGGCGGGACCTATGGTTCGGCGTCACTCTCATGGCGCCCGACGTCCGCTATCCCGACCACGATCACCCGCCGGAAGAGGTCTATCTCGTCCTGTCGGAGGGAGAATTCCGACAGGGGCAGGGCGCCTGGTTCTCGCCTGGCGTCGGCGGCTCCTTCTACAACCAGCCGGGAACCAGGCACGCCATGCGCTCGGTCGGCACACCGCTCTTTGCCTTCTGGGTGCTGCTGGCGAACGGGCCGGCTTAGCGAGTCCTCAGCTAGAACATCTCAAGGAACTAGGAAAACCAGCATGAAGATCTTGGTCACTGTTAAGCGGGTCGTCGACTTCAACGTCAAGATCCGGGTGAAGGCGGACGGTTCGGGCGTCGAGCTTGCCAATGTCAAGATGTCGATGAACCCGTTCGACTAGATCTCGGTCGAAGAGGCGCTGCGGCTCAAGGAGGCCGGCAAGGCTTCCGAAGTCGTCGTCGTCTCGATCGGCCCGGCCAAGGCCGAGGAGACGCTGAGGACCGCGCTCGCCATGGGCGCCGACCGGGCGATCCTCGTCGAGACCGAGGACCAGGTCGAGCCGCTCGCCGTCGCCAAGATCGTCAAGGGTGTCGCCGAAGCCGAACAGCCGGGGCTGATCATCGTCGGCAAGCAGGCGATCGACGACGACAGCAACCAGACCGGCCAGATGCTCTCGGCGCTGCTCGGCTGGCCGCAGGGCACCTTCGCCTCCAAGGTCGAGCTCGGCGACGGCAAGGTCAACGTCACCCGCGAGGTCGACGGCGGCCTGCAGACGGTCGAATTGAAGCTGCCGGCGGTGGTAACCACCGATCTGCGCCTGAACGAGCCGCGCTATGCCTCGCTGCCGAACATCATGAAGGCGAAGAAGAAGCCGCTCGACAGACACACGCCTGGCGATTTCGGCGTCGACACCGCACCGCGGCTGAAGGTCTTGAAGACCGAAGAGCCGTCCGGCCGCAAGGCCGGCATCAAGGTGAAGTCGGTCGCCGAGCTCGTCGACAAGCTCAAGTCCGAAGCCGGCGTGCTTTAAGTTTAAGGAAAGGGAGATTTCCATCATGGCCATTCTGCTTCTGGCTGACCACGACACCACCCACCTTTCCGACCAGACGGCGAAGGCGCTGACCGCCGCGACGAAGATCGGCGGCGATGTGCATGTGCTCATTGCCGGCTCAGGCGTTAAAGGGGTCGCCGAGCAGGCGGCCAAGCTTTCCGGCGTCGCCAAGGTGCTGGTCGCCGACGACGCCTCGCTCGCCAACAACCTGGCCGAGCCGCTGGCGGCGCTGATCGTCTCGCTCGCCGGTTCCTACGACACGCTGATTGCCGCCGCCACCTCGGTCGGCAAGAACGTCATGCCGCGGGTTGCCGCCCTCCTCGACGTCGCCCAGGTCTCGGAGATCATCGAAGTGGTCTCTGCCGACACTTATCGGCGGCCGATCTATGCCGGCAATGCCATCCAGACGGTGCAGACGAGCGAAGCCAAGCGGGTGATCACCGTCAGGACCGCCTCGTTCGCCGCCGCCGGTGAAGGCGGTTCAGCGGTCATCGAGAGCGTCTCGGCCGCCGCCGATCCGGGCTTTCCAGTCACGTCTCCGACGCGCTGTCCTCCTCCGACCGGCCGGAGCTGACCTCGGCGAAGATCATCATCTCCGGCGGCCGGGCGCTCGGCTCCTCGGAGAAGTTCAAGGAGGTGATCCTGCCGGTCGCCGACAAGCTCGGCGCCGCCGTCGGCGCCTCGCGCGCCGCCGTCGATGCCGGCTATGCGCCGAACGACTGGCAGGTCGGCCAGACCGGCAAGGTGGTCGCCCCCGACCTCTACATCGCCTGCGGTATCTCCGGCGCCATCCAACACCTCGCCGGCATGAAGGATTCGAAGGTGATCGTCGCCATCAACAAGGACGAGGAGGCGCCGATCTTCCAGGTCGCCGACTACGGCCTCGTCGCCGATCTCTTCGACGTCCTGCCGGAGCTCGAGAAGGCGCTCTGAGGCGACCTGAACCAGAACATCAAACGGATGCTGCCGAAGGCGCGCGTCCGTTTTCCCGAACAAGCAGCTCACCACAATGAGAAGGGTCCAAAAATGGACGTACGCGCCGCTGTAGCCGTTCAGGCCGGCAAGCCTCTGGAAATCATGACGGTTCAGCTCGAGGGCCCGAAGGCCGGCGAGGTGCTCGTCGAGGTCAAGGCCACCGGCATCTGCCACACCGACGATTTCACCCTCTCGGGTGCCGACCCGGAAGGGCTGTTCCCGGCAATCCTCGGCCATGAGGGTGCCGGCATCGTCGTCGATGTCGGCCCCGGCGTCACGAGCGTGAAGAAGGGCGACCATGTCATTCCGCTCTATACGCCGGAATGCCGCGCCTGCCCGTCCTGCCTCAGCCGCAAGACCAATCTCTGCACCGCCATCCGCGCCACCCAGGGGCAAGGCGTCATGCCGGACGGCACCTCGCGCTTCTCGATCGGCAAGGACAAGATCCACCACTATATGGGCTGCTCGACCTTCGCCAACTTCACCGTGCTGCCGGAGATCGCGCTCGCCAAGGTCAATCCGGACGCGCCGTTCGACAAGATCTGCTATATCGGCTGCGGCGTCACCACCGGCATCGGCGCGGTGGTCAACACCGCACGAGTGGAGATGGGCTCGACCGCGATCGTCTTCGGTCTCGGCGGCATCGGTTTGAACGTCATCCAGGGGCTGCGGCTGGCCGGCGCCGACATGATCATCGGCGTCGATCTGAACAACGACAAGAAGGCCTGGGGCGAGAAGTTCGGCATGACCCACTTCGTCAACCCGACGGAGATCGACGGCGACATCGTCGCCCATCTGGTCAACATGACGAAGCGCGGCGCCGACCAGATCGGCGGCGCCGACTACACCTTCGACTGCACCGGCAATGTCAAGGTGATGCGCCAGGCGCTCGAAGCCTCGCATCGCGGCTGGGGCAAGTCGGTGGTGATCGGCGTCGCCGGCGCCGGCCAGGAGATTTCCACCCGGCCGTTCCAGCTGGTCACCGGCCGCCAATGGATGGGCACCGCCTTCGGCGGCGCCCGCGGCCGCACCGACGTGCCGAAGATCGTCGACTGGTACATGGAGGGCAAGATCGAGATCGACCCGATGATCACCCACACCATGCCGCTCGACGAGATCAACAAGGGCTTCGAGCTGATGCATTCGGGCGAGAGCATCAGAAGCGTGGTCGTCTACTGAGCCAGACGATTGCCGGCGGCAATGAATTCGCCCGTTGCCGCTGGCAAGATAAGGTGGAGACCGCCACCATTTCCTCACACAAAAATCTGATGCTCAGCCGTCACCAGTTCCTGCAGGAATGAGACGACCGTGCGCACGCGCACCAATTCGCGTGCGCTCTCGTGATAGGTCGTCCAGTAGGCGCGCCTGATCGTCGTCTCGGGCAGGACGCGCGTGAGTTCCGGATATTGCCGGGCGATATAGTTGTGCAGGATGCCGATGCCGGCGCTGGAGCGAACCGCCTCGGTCTGGCCGGTGGCGCTGGAAATTTCGAAGGAAGCGTCCCAGCTTCGCATGATCTCTGCGGAGAAATTCAGCGACGGCGTGAAGATCAGGTCCTCCACATAGCCGATCCGTCGGTGGTTCTTGAGGTCGTCGACCGTTGACGGAGTGCCGTAGCGGGCAAGATAGTCTGCCGATGCATAGAGGCCGAGTGTATAGTCGGTGAGCCTGGAGGAAACGAGCCGCCCCTGTTCGGGCCGTTCGATGGTGATGGCAATGTCGGCCTCGCGCTGCGACAGCGAGAAGGAGCGCGCCACCGGCACGAGCTGCAGCTTGAGTTCCGGATGGCGCGCCGTCAGCCGTCCGAGCCGCGGCGCCAGGAAGGAGACGCCGAAGCCGTCGGGGGCGCCGATGCGCACCGTGCCGGCGATTGCCGTGTCGATCCGGCCGATCTGCGACTGCGCCGCGAGCATTTCGGTTTCCATGCGCTCGGCGGCGGAAAGGAAGATCTCGCCCTCGGCGGTCAGTTCGCAGCCGTTCGGACGGCGGACGAGCAGCCGCGTCTTCAGCGTTTCTTCGAGCGCAGTGACGCGCCGGCTGAGCGTCGCGTGATTGATGCCGAGCCTCTTAGACGCGGCAAGGATCTGGCCCGTTCGCGCCACCGCGAGAAACACCCTGACGTCGTCCCAGTCCATGTAGCTGCTCCAGTGAACTTCAATTTTCGCACAACGGTTACTGAATTTCGGAAATTGATTTGTTGAAATCGTAGTGCGATCATGCGCCCAAGATCAAGACCAACCAGGATCAAGACAGGAGGAACACCGATGTATGAAGTAGGACATTTCATCGACGGCAAGCGCGTCGCCGGCAAGAGCGGCCGCGTCAGCAACATCTTCAACCCGGCAACGGGCGAAGTTCAGGGCACCGTGGCGCTGGCGAGCGACGCGGAGCTTGCAGCCGCCGTCGAGAGCGCCAAGGCCGCGCAGGTCAAGTGGGCCGCCACCAACCCGCAGCGCCGCGCCCGCGTCTTCATCAAGTTCGTTCAGCTCCTGAACGAGAACATGAACGAACTGGCCGAGATGCTCTCCCGCGAGCACGGCAAGACCATTGACGATGCCAAGGGCGATGTCGTCCGCGGTCTTGAAGTCTGCGAATTCGTCATCGGCATTCCGCACCTGCAGAAGAGCGAGTTCACCGAAGGTGCCGGCCCTGGCATCGACATGTACTCGATCCGCCAGCCGGTCGGCGTCGGCGCCGGCATCACGCCCTTCAACTTCCCGGCAATGATCCCGATGTGGATGTTCGCGCCGGCGATCGCCTGCGGCAACGCCTTCATCCTGAAGCCCTCCGAGCGCGATCCGTCCGTGCCGATTCGCCTTGCCGAACTGATGATCGAGGCCGGCCTGCCGGCCGGTGTCCTGAACGTCGTCAACGGCGACAAGGGCGCGGTCGACGCGATCCTGACTCATCCCGACATCGCCGCCGTCTCCTTCGTCGGCTCGACCCCGATCGCCCGTTACGTCTACGGAACCGCGGCGATGAACGGCAAGCGCGCCCAGTGCTTCGGCGGCGCCAAGAACCACATGATCATCATGCCCGATGCCGATCTCGACCAGGCCGCCAACGCGCTGATCGGCGCCGGTTACGGCTCTGCCGGCGAGCGCTGCATGGCGATCTCGGTCGCGGTTCCGGTCGGCGAGGAAACCGCCAACCGCCTGATCGACAAGCTGACGCCGATGGTCGAGAGCCTGCGCATCGGCCCCTATACGGACGAAAAGGCCGATATGGGCCCGGTCGTCACCAAGGAGGCCGAACAGCGCATCCGCAGCCTCATCGACAGCGGTATCGAACAGGGTGCGAAGCTCGTCGTCGACGGCCGCGATTTCAAGCTGCAGGGCTATGAGGACGGCCATTTCATCGGCGGCTGCCTGTTCGACCACGTCACGCCGGACATGGACATCTACAAGACGGAGATCTTCGGCCCGGTTCTTTCGGTCGTCCGTGCCAAGAACTACGAGGAAGCTCTGTCGCTGCCGATGAAGCACGAATATGGCAACGGCGTCGCGATCTACACCCGCGACGGCGATGCGGCCCGCGACTTCGCCTCCCGCATCAATATCGGCATGGTCGGCGTCAACGTGCCGATCCCGGTTCCGCTCGCCTACCACTCCTTCGGCGGCTGGAAGTCGTCGTCCTTCGGCGATCTCAACCAGCACGGCCCGGATTCGATCAAGTTCTGGACCCGGACCAAAACCATCACCGAGCGGTGGCCCTCGGGCATCAAGGACGGCGCGGAGTTCTCGATCCCGACGATGCGCTGACAAAGAAAATATCCTCCCCCATTGAGAGCCTCCTCCGGGAGGCTCTTTTTTGTTGCATTCCGCGCAGCGGCACAACTAACGTCGGGCTTGACGGTGCAGTCGACGGGTGATTCGCGCATGCGTTGCGTTAGGTGCTTCCGGCTGCAATCGGAATGGCGGAGTCGGCGCAAGCGGCGTATGGATTTTGACGAGGGGATGGATCATGGTTTTGGCTGAGCCGTTGGCGGCACAGAGTGTCGGGCAGGGCAGTTTCGGGCGCGCCGGTCACGGCGATTTTCAGCGCCTGTCATTTACCGGCAGCGGCAGCGAGTATTTCGGCATCTGGATCGTCAACATACTGCTGACGATTGTCACGCTCGGCATCTATTCCGCCTGGGCCAAGGTGCGCCGCAATCGCTATTTCTACGGCAACACAGTGCTCCTCGGCCGCGGGTTCGAATATCATGCCAGGGGTGGGCAGATCCTGATCGGCCGGATCATCGTCTTCGCCTATCTGGTGCTCTACAACGTGCTCCTGACCTTCGCACCGTTCGCCGGCATCGCGCTCGTTCTATTGTTTCTCTGTTTCGTCCCGTGGCTCGTCGCCCGGGGCTTGCGCTTCAGCGCGCGGGTGACGAGCTACCGCAATGTCCGCTTCGATTTCGTCGGCCGCGCCGGCGGCGCCTTTCTCGCCTTCATCGTCGGCCCGTTCCTTGCGGCGGTGACGCTCGGGATCCTTGCGCCGCTCGCCAGCCGCTGGACCTATCGCTACATCGGCAGCAATCTGCGTTACGGGCAAAGAGCCTTTTCCACCGAACCCTCGGTCGGGGTAATTTATAAGTCCTGGGGTATTTCGGCGGCGATCATTGTTCTCGGGCTGTTGATTGTCGGCTTCATCGCCTTCCTCAACATTGCGCTTTTTGCGACGGCGATCGAGAGCCCCGACTTGCTTCCGGCCGACATGCAGATGTCGCTCGTCACGCTGATGGTGCTCGGCTACATCCTGTTTTTTGCGATCTTCGGTGTGGCGGCGCTGGTCTACCGTGCCGGCGTGCGCAATGTCGCCTGGTCCGCCACCACCTTCGACGGCAAGCACCGGCTCTTGAGCGATCTCTCGCGCCTGCGCTACACTTGGATCGCCATCTCGAACGTCGTCGTGACGCTTCTAACGCTCGGCCTGATGCGGCCCTGGGCCGCCGTCCGGATGGCGCGCTACGTCAACGAACACACCGGCGTCCGATTCGAGGGCAATGTCGGCGAGATCTTCTCGGCGATCGCCCAGGAAGGTTCGGCGGTCGGTGCCGAATTCATGGATATCGAAGGCTTCGACTTTGGCTTCTGACAATTCGGCCTTTGCGCATGGCGAGTGGCATCCCCCGGGGTCGAGCCGCTCAGTGACCTCCGGCCTCGCTGAGGCCGGGGAGCGGCTGGTCGCCAGTGACGAAACCGGTGCGGAACTCGCTGGGGGCAGCCTTTCGGCCATCGAAATCTCCGCGCGGGTCGGCCGCATCCCGCGCCGGGTCACCTTCCCCGATGGTTCTCTTTTCGAGACCGACGACAACGACGCGATCGACCGCTTCCTGTCGCGCAAGGGCCGGAGCGGGGCAGGGCTTGTCCACTGGCTGGAGCGCTTCCACCCGCGGCTGATCGCCTTCGTCGCGGCGACCATCCTGCTCGGTGCGTTGATCTACCGCTACGCGCTGCCGGCCCTCGTCGAAGTCGCCATCGCCGTCACGCCGCCGATCGTGCCCCAGATCATGTCGGCGAGCACGCTCGAGACCATGGATCGGACGCTGCTTGGCGAAACGAAGCTGGATGAGGCGCGGCGCGGCAGGATCGTTGACGGGTTCCGGCGTATCGCGGCGCTCTCGGCCGCGGGTGAGGCGGCCTATACGCTGAACTTCCGCGAAGGTGGTCCGATGGGTCCCAACGCCTTCGCCCTGCCCGATGGTACTCTCATCGTGACGGATGAGCTCGTCGAACTTGCCGGTAATGACACGGAGATGATCGTCGGCGTGCTGGCGCACGAAATCGGCCATGTCGAGCACAAGCACAGCCTCAGGCAGATCTATCGCGCGGCGGGGGTTGCCGCACTCATCATGCTGATCGCTGGCGATATCGGATCGGGAGCCGAAGATGTTCTGGTGGAGGGAGGCGGCCTGCTCGCGCTCTCCTATTCGCGCGCCGCGGAAGCGGAAGCGGACCGGCATTCCGTCGAGCTGATGATGAAGGCTGGCCGCGATCCGACGGCGATCGCCCGCTTCTTCGAGCTGCTGGAGACGAAGCTCGACGATCATTCCGACACGAGCATCTTCTCGACCCATCCCGGGACGCCGGAGCGCCGCAAG
Source organism: Sinorhizobium fredii (assembly GCF_002944405.1). NCBI lineage: Bacteria > Pseudomonadati > Pseudomonadota > Alphaproteobacteria > Hyphomicrobiales > Rhizobiaceae > Ensifer > Ensifer fredii. The sequence continues at coordinate 788,014 of NZ_CP024307.1, forward strand.
GCGATCCTCGAGCTGATTGCCGAACTGCGGAAGGGCTAAACTCCGCCGGAAACGGCCGTGGAGCCGGCAGACCGGAACCGTTCCTCGAACTCCCGGCGCAGTTCCCGCCGGACCTCGGCGGCGCGGTAGCGGCGTTCCGTTATGCCGGGCTCGGGGCGGTAGGGCGGCACGCTCATCGGCCGGCCTTCCGCGTCGACGGCCACCATGGTGAAATAGCAGGAGTTGGTGTGCCTCCGTTCGCCGGTGCGGATGTTCTCCGCTTCGACCCGGATTCCGACCTCCATCGAGGTTCGGCCGGCATAGTTGATGGAAGCCCGAAAGTGCACCAGTTCGCCGACATGGATCGGCTGGCGGAAAACCACCTGGTCGACGGAGAGTGTCACCGCATATTGCTTTGAGTAGCGCGAGGCGCAGGAGAAGGCGACCCGATCGAGGAGGTTGAGGAGCGCGCCGCCATGCACCTTGCCGCTGAAATTCGCCATGTCGGGGGTCATCAGCACGACCATTTCCAACTGGCTCTTGTCATTCGTCTCTTCCAATTTCCCCTCCGATAAGGCCGTTCCAGCCGAGCGCGACTTTCGAGGGGTCGAGAATCCTATGGTTGGATCGGTCCGTCAATGCGTCTGCGAAAGCGTCGGTCGGCGGAAATTTGCCTGTCGAGTGCCCCAAACGAAAACAGCGGGCCTTGTGCCCGCTGCTTCCTCTCAATGGCAATGACCGCCTTACAGTGCCGTGCGTCCTTAGGACGCACAAAGGACGCTGCAAGTCTTTGAATCTACGATCGTGCTTTCCGAAAATCGGGTCCGATTTTCGGGCCGATGCGCTAGTCTTGCGGCCCATCGTTGTAGCCGACCTTGTCGACCAGTTCCGACGCCTTCTTCCGGTTTGCGGCAATCTCGGCAAGCGGCAGGGTGTCCGGCTTGATCGTCCCGAAGGACTTGACGACGTCAGACGGCTCGGCACCCGGAAGCACCGGGTATTCGAAGACCTGCTCGGCATAGATCTTCTGCGCTTCGCCGGCCGAAAGGAATTCCATCAGCTTGATGGCGTTGTCCTTGTTCGGGGCGTTCTTCGCGAGCGCCATGCCGGAGATGTTGACATGCGTGCCGCGGTCCTTCGCGTTCGGGAAGAGGACCTTGATGGCCGAAGCCCATTCCTTCTGCTCGGGCTCCTTCTCGTTGGTCAGCATGAGACCGACATAGTAGCTGTTGCCGAGCGCGATATCGCATTCGCCGGCAAAGATCGCCTTTGCCTGGTCACGGTCGCCGCCATCGGGCTTTTTCGACAGATTGTCCCTGAGCCCCGTCAGCCACTTTTCCGTCTCGGCCTCGCCGTGGTGGGCGATCATCGAGGCGAACAGGCCGACATTGTAGGAATGCTGGCCGTCGCGGGTGCAGAACTTGCCCTTCCATTTCGGGTCGGCGAGCTCCTCATAAGTGATGTCGTTCTGCGGCACGCGTTCCTTCGACGCATAGATGACGCGGCCGCGGGTCGTCAGGCCGAACCAGTTGCCGTCCGGGTCACGGAAATGCGCCGGAATGTCCTTGTTGATCGTCTCGTTGACGAGCGGCTGGGTCACGCCGGCGTCCCTCGCCTCGGTCAGGCGGCTGATGTCGACGGTCAGGATCACATCGGCCGGAGAGTTCGCGCCCTCCGCCTGGATGCGCTCGACGAGGCCCTTGTCGAGGAAGAGCACATTGGCGGTGATGCCGGTCTCCTTGGTGAAGGCGTCGAGCAGCGGCTTGATAAGATCGGGCTGGCGGTACGAATAGATGTTGACCTCGCCATCGGCGCGGGCAGGCGCCGTCAAGGCAAGGAACGCCGCCGCGACCGACAGGGTGCCGATCAGCGTTTTAGAGGCAAGCATGGTGTTCTCTCCGTTTGGTGGTGCTTATAAGTTAACCAGGCGGGTCATATTTCTACCGCGCGACAGCGACAGTCAACGGCGAAACGGCGAAGTAAAGCCTTCGTGAATTTTTCATGTTTTGGAATTGTTCCAAACTACGTTCCGTCCTATATGAGAGGGACGAATTTCTCGATCCCGGAGTGAATGATGCGTCTGACGAAGCAAACAAACTACGCAGTTCGCATGCTGATGTACTGTGCTGCGAATGGCGAGAAGCTCAGCCGCATTCCTGAAATCGCCAAAGCGTACGGTGTTTCCGAGCTGTTTCTGTTCAAGATCTTGCAGCCCTTGACCAAGGCGGGTCTGGTGGAAACCGTGCGCGGCCGCAATGGCGGCGTTCGGCTGCCGAAGCCGGCCTCGGAGATCAGCCTCTTTGACGTGGTCAAGGTGACGGAGGACAGCTTCGCCATGGCCGAATGCTTCGAGGCGGGGGAGGTCGACTGTCCTCTGGTCGACAGTTGCGGCCTCAATGCCGCGTTGCGCAAAGCGTTGAACGCCTTCTTCGAGGTACTCGAGGGCTATACGATCGACGATCTCGTCAAGGCGCGACCGCAGATCAACTTCCTTCTGGGTTTGGACACCGGTTCGCAGCCGCAGCCCTCTGCCGCCTGAAAAAAACCGGTTCGACATGTGAAGCGCGGAGCCCCTTCTCCGCGCTTTTCTGCGTCTTCTCCTCGCTTCTTCCGCCGCATCCCCGTCTTACTGCATGTGTCCTCGAGTCGTGCCGATTTGAGGACAAAAGATGCAGCAATTCAAAGTGCTACAGGGTCCTTTGTGCGTCTGATAAGACGCGCGGGCCTGTAGGGGAGGGCTCATCGACACGCGACAGGCGCAGCCGGAAGACCGATTCGCTGCCGGGGCCGAGCCTCTACCTGTGGAAGAATTTTTCGCATAGACAAATTTCTTAAGCGAGTTATTGCAATGCGACGCCAAATGTCGTTCCATCCGTTCTTGACCGGATGGAAAAACTCTCGCCGCGGTCGAAAACAATACGAGAACAAAAAACAAATCTGGGAAGCAAGCTCATGAAAAAGCTCACGACTCTCTTCGCAGCGACGGCGCTCGCCACGCTGATGGCCGGCACTGCCTGGTCGAAAACGTTCGTCTTTTGCTCGGAAGGCTCGCCGGAGGGTTTTGACCCCGGCCTCTACACGGCCGGTACAACGTTCGACGCTTCCGCGCATACCGTCTATAACCGCCTGCTCGAGTTCAAGAAGGGCACGACGGAAACCGAGCCGGGGCTCGCCGAGAGCTGGACGATCTCCGACGACGGCCTCGAATACACCTTCAAGCTTCGTCCCGGCGTCAAGTTCCAGACGACCGAGTTCTTCACCCCGACCCGCGAACTGAACGCCGACGACGTCGTCTTCTCGCTCGAGCGCCAGTGGAAGTCCGACAATCCGTGGCACGGCTATGTAACCGGCGGTTCCTGGGAATACTTCGCCGGCATGGGGCTGCCCGAGCTGCTCGAGTCGATCGAGAAGGTCGACGACATGACCGTCAAGATCAAGCTGAAGCGGAAAGAAGCTCCCTTCCTCGCCAACCTGGCCATGCCCTTCGCTTCGATCATGTCGAAGGAATATGCCGACAAGCTGCAGGCCGAAGGCAAGATGAACCAGCTGAACCAGATGCCGCTCGGCACCGGTCCCTTCTCCTTCGTCGCCTATCAGCAGGATGCCGTCATCCGTTACAAGGCTCACCCGGATTACTGGGGCGGAAAGCAGAAGATCGACGACCTGGTCTTTTCGATCACGACCGATGCGGCCGTCCGCTTCCAGAAGCTTCAGGCCGGCGAATGCCACCTGATGCCGTATCCGAACGCGGCTGACGTCGAGGCGATGAAGGCTGATCCGAACCTCAAGGTGATGGAACAGGCCGGCCTCAACGTCGCCTATCTCGCCTACAACACCACGCAGGCGCCTTTCGACAAGGTCGAAGTGCGCAAGGCGCTGAACAAGGCGATCAACAAGCAGGCGATCGTCGACGCCGTCTTCCAGGGGCAGGCTACGCCGGCGACGAACCCGATCCCGCCGACGATGTGGTCCTATAACGAACATCTCGAAGAGGACACCTACGAGCCGGAAGTGGCAAAGAAGATGCTTGAGGACGCCGGCGTCAAGGACCTGTCGATGAAGGTCTGGGCGATGCCCGTCGCGCGGCCCTACATGCTGAACGCGCGTCGCGCTGCCGAGATGATGCAGGCAGACTTCGCCAAGATCGGCGTCAAGGTCGAGATCGTCACCTACGAGTGGGCCGAATATCTCGAGAAGTCCAAGGCGAAGGACCGCGACGGTGCGGTGATCCTCGGCTGGACGGGTGACAACGGCGACCCGGACAACTTCCTTGACACGCTGCTCGGCTGCGACGCCGTCGGCGGCAACAACCGCGCTCAGTGGTGCAACAAGGAGTTCGACGATCTGGTCACCAAGGCCAAGGAAGCGTCCGACGTCGCAGAGCGCACCAAGCTCTACGAAGAGGCGCAAGTCGTCTTCAAGCGCGAAGCGCCGTGGGCGACGCTCGACCACTCGCTCTCCATCGTCCCGATGCGCAAGAACGTCGAAGGCTTCGTCCAGAGCCCGCTCGGCGACTTTGCTTTCGACGGCGTTGATATTGTAGAGTAATCTTACCGACTGACCCGAAGGGGGCGTTTGCCGTTGGCGAACGCCCCTCTTCCTTTTTGCCGGTGCCGCAGCAACGAGGCCGCGGTTACGATGGCATGAGGTTTGACTATGTTTCGATTCTTGCTGGGGCGCTTGGCAGTGCTGGTCCCGACCTTCATCGGGGTGTCGATCATTGCCTTCTCCTTCATCCGCCTGCTTCCGGGCGATCCCGTGGCGCTGCTTTCCGGCGAACGGGTGATGTCGCCGGAGCGGCACGCCGAGATTTCTCACCAGCTCGGCTTCGACCGCCCTATCGTCGTGCAGTACCTGGATTATCTCTGGGGTGTCGTCCGCGGCGACTTCGGCACCTCGATCGTCACCAAGAAGCCGGTGATCGACCAATTCATGGAGCTCTTTCCCGCAACCGTCGAGCTGTCTCTGTGCGCCATCATCTTTGCCGTCGTCGTCGGTATCCCGGCCGGCGTGATTGCGGCGATCAAGCGCGGTTCCATCCTCGACCAGCTGATCATGGGCACGGCGCTCGTCGGCTTCTCGATGCCGATCTTCTGGTGGGGGCTGCTGCTGATCATCGTCGTCTCCGGCATGCTGCAATGGACGCCGGTGTCCGGGCGCATCTCGCTGATGTTCTTCTTTCCGTCGGTCACGGGCTTCATGCTGATCGACTCGCTCCTGTCGGGGCAGGAGGGGGCGTTCCAATCGGCCTTCAGTCATCTGATCTTGCCGACGATCGTGCTCGGCACCATTCCGCTCGCCGTCATCGCGCGGCAGACCCGTTCGGCGATGCTCGAAGTGCTCTCGGAGGATTATGTCCGCACCGCGCGCGCCAAGGGGCTTCCGACCTTTCGAGTGGTAGGCATCCATGCCTTGCGCAATGCGATGATCCCGGTCGTGACCACGATCGGCCTGCAGATCGGCGTGATGCTGGCGGGCGCAATTCTGACCGAATCGATCTTCTCCTGGCCGGGCATCGGCAAGTGGATGGTAGATTCGGTGTTCCGGCGCGATTACGCCGTCATCCAGGGCGGGCTGCTGATCATCGCCGGCGTCATCATGCTGGTAAACCTCGCCGTCGATATGCTCTACGGGTTGATCAACCCGCGCATCCGGCATTGAGGAGGGCGATATGACCGAAGTTACCGCAACAACCGCCATATCGACCGACCCGTCCCGCCGGGCGCGGCTCGCCGAATTCTGGTACTATTTCTCGGAGAACCGCGGCGCCGTCATCGGCCTCTTCTTCTTTCTTTTCCTGGTAGTGCTGGCGATTTGCGCTCCGCTGGTGGCACCGCATGATCCGACCGTCCAGTTCCGCGACGCGGTACTGCTGCCGCCCTTCTGGCAGGAGGGGGGGCGCGTCGAGTTCCTTCTCGGAACCGACGCCGTTGGACGCGACATGCTTTCGCGCCTCATCTACGGCACGCGCTTCTCGCTGTTCGTCGGCGTCATCGTGACCACATTGTCGCTGAGCGGCGGCATTCTGGTCGGCGTCATCGCCGGCTATTTCCGTGGATGGGTCGACACCGTCATCATGCGGATCATGGACATCATCCTGGCCTTCCCGTCGCTGCTCCTGGCGCTCGTCCTGGTGGCGGTACTGGGGCCGGGTCTCACCAATGCGATGATCGCCATCGCCATCGTCTTCCAGCCCCATTTCGTCCGGCTGACGCGCGCCGCGGTGATGTCGGAGAAGACCCGCGACTACGTCGTCGCCGCAAAGGTCGCCGGGGCGGGGCACCTGAGGCTGATGTTCAGGACCATCCTGCCGAATTGCATGGCACCGCTGATCGTTCAGGCGACGCTCTCCTTTTCGAGCGCGATCCTCGACGCAGCGGCGCTCGGCTTCCTCGGCATGGGCGCGCAGCCGCCGACGCCGGAATGGGGAACGATGCTTGCAGAAGCCCGCGAATTCATTCTGCGGGCCTGGTGGGTCGTGACGCTTCCGGGTCTCGCGATCCTCCTGACCGTTCTGGCAATCAACCTGATGGGCGATGGACTGCGTGATGCTCTCGACCCCAAGCTGAAGAGGTCCTGACATGGCGCTTCTTGAAATCGAAAATCTCGTCGTCGAATTCCAGACGGCTACCGGGCCGTTCCGAGCCGTCGACGGCGTTTCGCTCAAGGTTCATGAGGGCGAGGTCCTGGCGATTGTCGGGGAGTCCGGTTCGGGCAAGTCCGTGTCGATGCTCGCGGCGATGGGGCTTCTGCCCTGGACCGCGAAGGTGACGGCCGACAAGCTCGCCTTCAACGGGCGGGATCTCCTGAAAATGCCGTCGGCCGAGCGCCGCAAGATCGTCGGCAAGGACATCGCGATGATCTTCCAGGAGCCGATTGCGAGCCTCAATCCCTGCTTCACCGTCGGTTTCCAGATCGAGGAAGTGCTGCGCATCCATATGGGCCTCGACCGGACGGCGCGGCGCAGGCGCGCCATCGAGCTCTTCGAGGCCGTCGGCATTCCCGATCCGGGCGAGCGCCTCGGGCATTTTCCGCATCAGATGTCGGGCGGCCAGTGCCAGCGCGTGATGATCGCGATTGCCCTTGCCTGCAATCCGAAGCTCCTGATCGCCGATGAGCCGACGACGGCGCTCGACGTGACGATCCAGAAGCAGATCCTCGACCTGCTGATGAAACTGCAGCAGGAATACCGCATGGGCCTGATCATGATCACCCACAACATGGGTGTCGTCGCCGAAACGGCCGATCGCGTCGTCGTCCAGTACAAGGGTCGTAAGATCGAGGAGGCGGATGTGCTGTCGCTGTTCGAATCGCCGAAGAGCAATTACACGCGGGCGCTTCTCGCCGCCCTTCCGGAAAACGCGACGGGGGACCGGTTGCCGACGATTTCCGAACTTTTCAATGAGCAGCAGACGCTCGAGGGAGCCGCTCGATGACCCACGTTCTCGAAGCCCGCAACCTGGTGCGCGACTATCACATCCCCGGCAGCCTGTTCCGCAAGGCGCGGACCGTCCATGCGCTGAAGGGCGTCAGCTTCACCGTCGACGAGGGCAAGACCCTCGCGATCGTCGGCGAAAGCGGCTGCGGCAAGTCGACGCTCGGCCGCATCATCACCCTGATCGACCCGGCGACCGCCGGAGAGCTGCTGATCGATGGCAATAAGGTGGACATCGCACGCGATGGCCTGACCACGGAAATGCGCCGCAAGGTGCAGATCGTCTTTCAGAATCCTTACGGATCGCTCAATCCGCGCCAGAAGATCGGCGACATCCTTGCGGAACCGCTGGTGATCAACACCAAAGTTCCCGCAGCCGAGCGGCGCGAGCGGGCGATGACGATGCTGAAGAAGGTCGGCCTGGAGGAGAAGCACTACAACCGCTATCCGCACATGTTCTCCGGCGGTCAGCGGCAGCGCATCGCCATCGCCCGCGCTCTGATGCTCAATCCCAAGCTCCTGGTGCTGGACGAGCCCGTTTCGGCGCTCGACCTGTCCGTCCAGGCCCAGGTCCTGAACCTGCTTGCCGATCTGCAGGACGAGTTCAAGCTCACCTATGTCTTCATCAGCCACGACCTCTCGGTGGTGCGCTACATCGCCGACGACGTGATGGTGATGTATTACGGCGAGGCAGTCGAATACGGCAGCCGGGACGAGGTGTTTTCCAATCCGCAGCACAGCTATACCAAGACGCTGTTCGCGGCCACGCCGCGTGCCGATGTTGCGAGCATCAAGGCGCGGCTCGCCCGCAAGAGCGCCGCCTGAGCGGCTCCGAGCGAGCCGAGTAAAAAACCCAGAAAGCCGCGTCTCGCACGGAAGCGCGGCTTGTTGGCGTTCTCATTCCGATCGTGTAGAGCTTCGGCGCCGCCACTTGAATTCCGGCCCTGGCGGCGGGCAGCCGAATTGGCCGGCAATCCCTTGTTCGGCCCAACACCAGGATGACGAATATGGAAATCAAGCGCTTTGAAACCGGCCCGCGGATGAGTCAGGCCGTGGTCTACAACAACACGGTCTATCTGGCCGGCCAGGTTGGCAACGCTGGAGACGATGTCGTCACCCAGACCAAGCAGGCGCTCGCCGAAGTGGATCGTCTGCTAGCGCTCGCCGGCACCGACAAGACGCGCATCCTCTCGGCCACCGTCTGGCTCGCCGACATGGCGGATTTCGCCAAGATGAATTCCGTCTGGGATGCCTGGGTGCCGCAGGGCCACACGCCTGCCCGCGCCACCGGTGAAGCCAAGCTCGCAACGCCGGAATACCTCGTCGAGGTTATCGTGACGGCAGCGCTCTGAGGCGTCGCGTCACACCGCTTCATGTCTCTATTTTGAACGCCGCCGGCTGAACGGCCCGGCGGCGTTTTGCTGTGCGCTGCCGATACCCACAGCCGGAACGATTCTCCTCCTCGAAGCGTTTTTGTGGATCAAACCGCATGTGGAGGAATCGCCCATGGTCTACTGGCTGCCGCGGCTGTGTTTGCTGCTGATCGCCGGGGTGATTCTGGGCTTCGGCCTTTTCCCGCGGACGTCGGAGGAGGTCGCCTACACATTGCTGATAATCCTTGTGGGGCTGGGGCTGCTTTCCGTGACGCTCCACATCTTCCCTCCCGAAAAGCATTGACCGCGCGGCCGTCGAGATCGAGAGGCGGCGAACTGCCCATGATTTCCTCTTGCCGCACTCAGGAAAGAAGCGAGGCAGCGGCAGAGCAGGTTGAAGAGGCGTGTCGATGGACGCCAAAAGTGTAGCGGCTGTCCGGAACCGCAAGCGCAATGCCGACAAGGAAATCGCCTTGGCGGAGGCGACGAAGGCGGCTGCCCAGAAGCGCGACGGCATGGATCTCGTGGTTGCCGGGAGCATCGTCGGGTTGTTCGTCCTGGCTTGCTCTGCAGCCGTTTATACGATGGCGGCGATCCTGATGCCGATTGCCTTCGCCATCGTCGTCGGCATCGTGCTCGGCCGGGCAGCCGATGAGCTGGCGCGTTTCGGTCTTCCGCCGATGCTTGGCGGCCTCCTGCTGGCGCTGTTCTTCGTGCTCGGCTTATCCTCGCTCGTCAATGCGCTGCTGGGGCCGATCACCGAAGTCGCGCGCGAGGCGCCGAGATTGGCCGAAGGCGTAGTGGAACGGGTGCTGCCCTTCATCGAGCGCTTCGAGTGGGGACGGATTGCGCTTGAGCGAAGCATCGGCGCCGCCGCCTTCGCGGACGTCATCGTCAAGAATGCCGGCCCGATCCTCGGCGCCGCCGCGGCGAGCGTCACGCCGGCGCTGATCCAGACGCTGATCTTCCTGGCCGCCCTCGTGCTGTTCCTGCTCGGCCGCGTCCACTTGCGCAGCACCATCATCCTCGCATTTCCGAGTCGCGAGGGGCGCTTGAGCGCGATCCGCATCATGAATGCCATCGAAGACGGGCTGGCGCGCTATTTTTCCACGGCGAGCCTGATTTACCTGGCGCTGGGCGGCTTCACGATGATGATCGCGCTGATCGGCAGTTTGCCGATGCCGCCGCTCTGGGGACTCTTCGCCTTCGTTTCGAGCTTCATACCCTATCTCGGGGTCACGTTCATGACGCTGTCGCTGCTCGTGGGCGGCCTGATGATCCATGATGCCCTGGTCGCAGCGCTCGCGCCGGCCGCCGGCTTCTTCCTCATTCATCTCGCCATGGAGAATCTGGTCGTGCCGGCGATTCTGGGGCGACGCTTTGAAATTAATCCATTCCTGATCTTCGTCGCGATTCTGTTCTGGACCTGGATGTGGGGCGCGGTCGGGGCGATCCTCGCCATGCCGCTCTCGCTGATCGCCATGACCATTTTCGAGCAGCTGCGCGAGGCGACGCCCGAACCGCAACTGCCGGGCTGAAGGTCAGCGCGCGCGTGCGTGCGCTTGTTCGTCGAAGAACAGCGCCTGGCTGATCAGCGCCTTGACCATTTCCGGATTGAAGGGCTTCGTTACGAGGAAGGCAGGCTCCGGCTTGTTGCCCGTCAGCAACCGCTCGGGGAAGGCGGTAATGAAGATCACCGGAACGGCCGCCTGCGTCAGGATGTCGTTGACCGCGTCGATACCGGAGCTCCCGTCGGCCAGCTGTATATCCGCGAGAATCATCTTGGGCGACGTCTGGCGATAGATGTCGATCGCCTCGCGATGCGTGCGGGCGATGCCCGTCACCCGGTGCCCGAGGCTCGTCACCATGTCCTCGATGTCCATGGCGATAAGCGGCTCGTCTTCGATGATCATGATGTCGGTGGCCACCTGGCGGGAAATCTCTTCCGACGCACTGGCGAGGAGCTTGGCGAAGGCGCCCTGGTCGACGGACATGATTTCCGCCGCTTCGGCGCTCGAAAAGCCTTCGACGGAGACGAGCAGGAATGCCTGTCGCGGCGCGGGCGCGATCAGCGACAGATTGGCGGCGGCCTTCTGTTCCCAGGCAAAGGGAGAGGTCAAATTGGCCCGGTCGACCTCCAGCTTGTCGAACAGCGAGCAGAAGAGCTTGTAGAGGCTGATTCGGTCGTTGGACGCCGAAGGGAAAAGGCTGATGTCTTCGATCAATGCCTCCAAGGTGGCTGCGACATAGGCATCGCCTGCCGCTTGCGAGCCGGTAGCGGCGCGCGCGTAGCGCCTGAGATAAGGAAGATGTGGCGCAATCCTGGTGGAAAGTGACATTTAGGCCTTCCTAAACTATTGTGCATAAAGTCGCACTAATGGGGTGGCATGACGCAGGATACGTCAATGTTGTGCGCGCGTCTTGCGAATTCAAGAAACGGATTGCAGACGACGAGATACGAATGGAAAACCGCCGGAGGATTTGAGCCTTCGGTATCCGGGACTGAAAAATGAACGATCAATCCAACCGTCGTCCGGGAGGCAAATCGGCCACCGGAGCCACGAAAAGCGATGCTAATGGCATCGTGGTGTCCCGCCTGAGAGCGCTCTATCAGGCTGTCGAGTCCGAGGCTGTGCCACAGCAATTTATCGATCTTCTCCGGCGCCTCGACGAGGCCGAGAGGGCGCAGTCGGACGATTGACGAAGGATCCGGCAGGCCCTCGCTTTCGAGAGGGCCTGTGCCTCGACGGAAATGGCGAAGCTGTCGACGCGAAATCGATCCGCTTCGCGGCGGCCGCATCAGCAACGCGCGGTATAGCGGCGGCCGTAGCGGTCGCGATAGACGCAATACCCGGGCTCGCTCGCGCGCCCGATCAGCGCGCCAGCTACGCCGCCGACCGCCGCGCCGACCGCGGCGCCGCGGACATCGTTCGAAATGGCCCCGCCGATGATGCCGCCTGAAGCGGCGCCGATCGCTGCACCCCTTTCCGTTTGCGTGCACGAAGCAGCAAGGGGAAGAATTACGCTGGCGACAAGAAGGATCTTCTTCATGGTGCTTTCCTATCCGAGGTTGGTTGAACGAAAAATGGGCGCGGGGCGGTCGAAACGGCGCGGAATGAAGCTCTCAAGGAATAAATTCGAGATGGTCGGCAGCCACCATAAGGCGGGAGAATCGGCTTCTGCCGGAACCATCAGGACAGGCGCGGCGAAGGCTTGCAATTCGCGACTCCCTTGTACTGCCGCCGTTGCGGCGCGCGTTATCGTTGTCAGAACGCCGTCTGACGCCTTTTGTTCCGCGTGGCCGGGACGTGCTACGCTCGGTTGTTGCCGCCGTCCTGCCTGGGGCCGGAATCTGAGCTGCGTCAAAACGTTTCTTGAGGAGAATGGTCGCGCCTAGCTGTGGCGCTTGCCCTCACACTGCTCCAGGTTTTCAAGCAGCGCCTGAAGCCGCTCGTTGCCCTTTTCTTCCGTGTGCATTTCGAGATCGCGCAAAGTCCTGCCGATGTGCAGATTATGAACACTCATATCCGTCTCGGGCCGGGTGATCTCTGTCACCGTCTTGAGTATATGTCGCGAAGGTATCTTCATATCTTGCCTGAGGAACTCTGTTTTCCGGAGAACGCCAAGTCCTGGCGAAGGTTCCGGTCGTAATGACCCGCGACGCAATTGCGGATTGTTTTTCCTGTCCCTGGCTAAACACATGGTTTCCGGCTGGTTAACGGGCGCTGCCGCGAAACCGGAACAAAGCCGAGCGGCAGAGCGTTTGGATTCCAATTCCAAGGCAAGGAGATAGCAAATGCTCTACTATGCCCTCATCTTTCTTGTGGTCGCCATCATAGCCGGCGTTCTCGGCTTCGGCGGCATCGCCGGCACCTCGGCGGGAATCGCCCAGATCCTGTTCTTCCTGTTCCTGATCTTCCTGGTGGTCTCGCTTGTCATGGGACTCTTCCGACGAACCTGACGAGAGCCTTTACGGAGCGGATCGCTTGCGCTCCGCGCCAGTTCTCAAGACATATCTTGCTTTAAAGGGTGAGGCTTCAAGCCTCACCCTTTTCCTTGGCAGCTTTGCCGTCCCTTGCCCCGCCTGGCGCGCTTGGCTATTCATGCGTGTATCATCGGGGGCGACGCTCATGAAATCACTTGAACTTTGTCGACGAGCCCGGGCGCCCTCTGTCTCGGGTCCTGCTGCCAAGGTTTCCCGAGATAGGGAAAGCTAAATGCGTGACGCATGGATCGAACGGGGCGAAGGAACGGGCATCGTCTATGAAGACTGACATAGTGGTATTGGGCGCCGGGATCGTCGGCATTTCGACCGCCATTCACCTGGCGCGGCGCGGCAAATCTGTGGTGCTTCTCGATCGTCGCGGCGCGGGCGAGGAGACTTCCTACGGCAATGCCGGCCTGATCCAGCGGGAGGGGGTTTTTCCCTATGGCTTCCCGCATGATTTCGGTGCGCTTTTCCGCTACGCGCTGAACAACACCATCGATGCCAGCTATCACTTTCGCGCGCTGCCGAGCCTGGTGCCTTTCCTGGCGCGGTATTGGTGGCACTCGGGCTTCACCCAGCATCAGCGGATCGCCCATCTCTACGCTCCGCTGATCGAGAATTCGATCGCCGAGCACAGCGATCTGATCGACGCATCCGGCGCCGGCGACCTCATCCGCAAGGACGGCTGGATGAAGGTGTTCCGCACCGAGAAGGAGCGCGACGCCGCCTACAAGGATGCTGAACGGCTCTCGGCCGGGTTCGGCGTCAATCACCAGAAGCTCTCGACAAGCGAGCTGAAGACCATGGAGCCCTCGATCCAGGTGGAACTGGCCGGCGGGCTGCGCTGGACGGATCCCTGGTCGATCCGCGACCCGCACAGCCTGAACAAGGCCTATCTCGGTTATTTCCAGTCCCTCGGCGGCCGGCTCCTCTCGGGCGATGCCGCAACGCTTGAACATGTTCTCGAGGGGCCCGGCTGGCGCGTCGCGACGCCGGAAGGTCCGCTCGAAGCCCGCCAGGTGGTTGTTGCCCTCGGCCCCTGGGCCGACACGGTGACGCGCAAGCTCGGTTATCATTTCCCGCTTGCGGTCAAGCGCGGCTATCATATGCACTATGGCACCAAGGACGGTGCACAATTGAACAATTGGGTGCTGGACGAGGAAATGGGCTATTTCCTGGCGCCGATGCTCCGCGGCATCCGCCTGACGACAGGGGCGGAATTCGCGCTCCGCGACGCACCGAAGACGCCCGTGCAGCTGACCCGCGCGGAGCGCGTCGCCCGCGAATTCTTCCCGCTCGCCGAACGGCGCGACGAGGAGCCATGGATCGGCGCTCGACCCTGCACGCCCGACATGATGCCGATCATCGGCAAGGCCCCCAGGCACGAGGGGTTGTGGTTCGCTTTCGGGCATGCCCATCACGGAATGACCCTCGGCCCGGTCACCGGTCGCGCGCTTGCAGAAGCGATCACGGGCCAGAAGACGGTGATCGACCTTGCGCCCTACAGGCCAGACCGCTTCCTCGCGTAAATTTCTCGGCCTTCCGGAGCGATTTTTTTGCTCCAGTGGAACTTAAGCGGCGGAGGCGTGTTTCTCCCGCGGCTGAAAGGAAAGGTTCGGTGCGTCCGTTCTCTGCCTTGCAGCCAGCCGCCCCAGCCGGCGGGCGAGGGAGGGCCGCTTCAATGAAAAAGCAGACGATCGAATTCGCCGGCGAGGCCGTGGGCGCGCTGATCCCAGACAATGGGCAATTGCGTTTCGTCGCGGTTAAGTACAGCGTGTGGTCTCTCGATGGTCGGATCTTTGCGACCTCCGAGGAGGCGCTTCGAGCGGTCGCCTCGCTGCATGTCTTGCGGCAGAGGGAGCCGGTCGGGGCAGGGCCGGTGCCGACTGGGGGCAGTGAAACGATGGTCAGCGCCTGCTAGGTTTGACAGGCCGAAGCGCTCATCTCGCTCGGCCACGTAGGCCACAGACTATTCTCTCATCGACTTCGTTCGCCCGATCCCGAAGGTGCCCCGGCAGCGTCTTTCCGGCGAGGTTCGCTGGCGCCGTCCTCTTCACCTTCGGGCGCCTTCCATTGCAGCGCCACCTCCATGCGGCCGAGGATGAAAAGGACGATGAGGCTGGCCACCGCGGCGAAGGCAGCAATCAACCAGAAGCCGAAGCCGATCGACAGGCCGACGGCGCCGGCAAGCCACATGCCGGCGCCCGTCGTCAGGCCTTTGACCTCGCCCTTCGAGAACACGATCATGCCGGCAGCCAGGAAGGCGACGCCTGCGGTTACCGCTTCGACGACGCGGATCGGATCGATGCGGACCTCCGGGCCCGACAAGCTCGTCATGTGCACGCTCTCTACCGCGACTACAGCGAAGATCGCCGAAGCGAGACTTACGAGGATATGCGTCCTGAGACCCGCGGGGCGCTGGCGTTTCTCCCGTTCGATGCCAATGAGGGCGCCAAGCAAGATTGCTCCGCCCAACCGTGCGAATATGACCGGATAGGGGGTGCGAGTCCCAACGAGGATGTCGGCAAGGATCTGGTCCATGAATGTGCGGATCGCGGTAGTGGATTGCAAAGCCAAGGCGACACTGCGCCGGAGCGGCGGAACTCAGATCAGGGGGGCGGAGAGCCTCCTCTCCGCCCGAAATCGTCGCGTTCCGGTCACTGGGCCGGAGGCGTCTGCGTCTGCGGCTGCGGTGCCGTTCCTTCAGGTGCCGTTCCTTCAGGTGCCGGTGCCGGCGCCGGGGTAGTCGGCTGAGGTTGCGTTTCAGCGGGTGTCGTTCCCCCTGGCGTTGCCGCGGGCGGTGTTGCCTCTCCGCTTGTGGCGGGTTGGTCGGTCGCGGGCTCCGTCGTGGTCGTCGTCGAGGAGGTGGGAGTATCCTCCGCATCCCTGGTCAGTTCGGCCGGCAACCAAGCAATCAGCGCAAGCACGAGACCGGCAAGCAGTATGACGAGCAACGGCCAGGTGCTTCGGGCGGCGCGCTCCTCATGCACTTCGGGACGCGGCGCTGGCTGTCCTGTAACCGGATCGACCGGAGGCCTATCCTTCAACTGGTCGTTTGGGTCCATGGCAGTATCATCCTTTCTGGCCATCGTCCCTTCGGCGCCAGCATCTGGCGGCTATGATTCCCCAAATCAGCGAGGACTTAAGGAGGGGCGTTCGACCATCGCAAGTATAATTTAGAGCCTCACCATCGTGGATGGAGAGGCGCTGCAATATTAAACGCGCGAAATATTGCAAGGTTCCGTTGCGGTCCTTTTGAAACACACACCTGTGCTGGTAGAAGGTCCTTTACAGAGCGCGCGTTCGACTGCAAGAACTGAAACGGGAATGCACCGGACGGGCAAGCACGGGAGGCATACGAATGACCACGAGCTATGAAAATGGAACCTTCGTCGGACGTGCGTGGCGCCCGGACGTCGAAGGGCCGAGCCTTGTGACCGTCCGAGCGGGAGAATTGATCGACATCACCTCGAAGGCGGTGCCAACGATGCGCGACCTCCTCGAGCTTTCCGATCCCGTCGCCCATGTCCGTTCGGCCTCCGGAGAGGCCATCGGCTCCGTCGACGCCGTCATGGCCAAGACGGAGCCGGGCCGGGACAAGGTCCATCTTCTTGCCCCTTGCGATCTTCAGGCGGTCAAGGCCTGCGGCGTCACCTTCGCCCGCTCGATGATCGAGCGTGTCATCGAGGAGCGCGCTGCAGGCGACGCCGCACGGGCCGAGACGATCCGCACGCGGATGACGGCGATCATCGGCAACAGCCTGAGAAACCTGAAGGCCGGCTCGCCGGAGGCAGCCGATGTCAAATCCGCGCTGATCGAGGAGGGCGTCTGGTCGCAATATCTTGAGGTCGGCATCGGCCCCGATGCCGAGGTCTTCACCAAGGCCCAGCCGCTCTCGGCGGTCGGCTTTGGCGCCGCGGTCGGCCTGCATCCGATTTCGCGCTGGAACAACCCGGAGCCGGAGATTGTCCTTGCTGTTTCCGGCGACGGGCGCGCCAAGGGTGCGACGCTTGGCAACGATGTCAATCTGCGCGACGTCGAGGGACGCTCGGCGCTGCTTCTCGGCAAGGCCAAGGACAACAACGCCTCCTGTTCGGTCGGCCCCTTCATCCGCCTCTTCGACGAGACCTATGCGATTGACGACGTGCGCAGCGCCGATCTCGATCTGCTGATCGAGGGCCCGGACGGCTTCCGCCTTAAGGGCGCCAGCACGATGCGCGAGATCAGCCGCGACCCGCTCGATCTCGTCACCCAGACGATCGGCCCGCACCACCAGTATCCGGATGGGCTTATGCTGTTCATGGGGACGCTCTTCGCTCCGGTCGAGGATCGCGGCGAGCCGGGCCAGGGTTTCACGCACAAAATCGGCGACGTCGTTACGATCTCGAGCCCCGCCCTCGGCAGCCTCGTCAACACGGTTCGCCTTTCCACCGATTGCCCGCCCTGGACCTTCGGAGCTGCATCGCTGATGCGCAATCTTGCGAAACGCGGCTGGCTTTAGCGCGAGGAGATGGGCGATTGCATCCGGGCGCCGTCCGTCGCAATCTCTGGCGGCTGGATTGATCGTTCATTCAGGGCTGGGGGTCGAAATGAAAGTCGCCTTCGGGTTGGCCGCGGTTAGCCTGTTCGTCGCAGTCGCGGCGCATCCGCTGCGCGCCGAACCGTTGCGGACCATCGAGGAGGTAAGCAATGCGCTCGGCAAATGCTGGACTCCTCCCGCCGGCATCAGGGATTCCTTCGTCACGCTCAAATTCGGCTTCCGCGGCAACGGCACGCTGATGGGCCCGCCTCAGCCGACGGCGATCCGCGTCACCGGAGACGCAGACCAGCGCAAGGCCTTCGTCGCCGCCGCGACGGCGGCGCTCGAGAACTGCGTGCCGCTGGACTTCTCCCGGGAACTCGCCGACGAAATCTCGGGCAACGTGTTTACGCTGCAGTTCTATTCGGCGGACTGACGGAGGGGACTTGCGGGCTGAGGCGGCTCCGCCAAGCCCAAGCACTGAACCGTCGCTGGCAAGTGCACTCCGCCATGGCCGACGCTGCTGCAGACGCCCGCGGCTACAACCTATCGATTGCAGACCTGTTACCGCAGGAACAACTCCCGGCTCTCCCGCAGATTAGCTAATGGTCACGCCAGATCGGCGTAGCAACCCAACTGTCGAGGGAGCCATGAGCAAGAAAGTGAAGTCCATAGCGCCGCCTCAGGCGATGCTCGCGCTTGATCCGTTGGCCGCCGGGTATACCATACCCGGCGTCGGCGACCAGACGGTGAACGGCGACGGCGGCAGCAATTTCATCAGCACCGGCTCCGGTTCGGACACGATCGATGGCGGTCTTGGCGCCGACACGATCAAGGCTGGCACCGGCGACGACGAAATTCTCAACCAGAGCCCCGCGGGCCTGCTTGGCGACAAGATCGACGGCGGCCTCGGCTTCGACGTGCTCGGCATCGATTTCAGCGGATCGAGCAAGGGCGTCTCCTTTGCCGCCTTCGACCCGATTGTGACGAAGGCGGTTCTCGGCGCCACCATCCTTAATGTGGAAAGGTTCGAACTCGCGGGCAGCAATTTCGCCGATACGTTCACTGGCGGTCGCTGGAACGACTGGTTCGAAGGCGGCGCCGGCGCTGACGTTCTGAATGGCGGCATTGGCAAGGACTGGCTCGAGGGAGGAGCCGGCAGCGACAGGATCTATGGCGGCAACGGCGATGATTCTGTGCTGGGGGATGCGGGCGACGACTATCTCTCCGGCGGCTATGGCATCGACTGGCTTTCCGCCGACGAGGGCAACGACACGCTGCTCGGCGGCGCCGGTGGCGACTATCTCTACGGCCATTCCGGCAATGACAACATCAAGGGCGAAAGCGGCACCGATACCATCTCCGGCGGCTCCGGCCGGGATGTCATAGACGGCGGTTCGGAGGACGATTATCTCGCCGGCGACGGCGATGACGACACGGTTCTGGGTGGCGCAGGCAACGATACGATCCGGCACAGCATCGAAAGCTGGGCAAGCGACGGCAAGGACGTGCTCGACGGCGGCGTCGGCTACGACGAGGTCGAGCTGAGCGGTCTCTCCGGAACCTTCACCGCCAAGTCCTCCTCGACCAAGCAGACGCTTTCCAACGGCACCACCATAATCAATTTTGAAGCCTACACGATTTACGGCTCGGACACGGCCGACTGGTTCACCGGCTGGACCGGCGCCGATACGCTTTCAGGGAAATCAGGCAACGACACGCTCGTCGGCCTCGGCGGCAATGATCATCTCGATGGCGGCCTCGGCAGCGACAGTCTTGATGGCGGCGAGGGAAATGACCTCCTGATCGTCGGCAGCGGCGGCAAGGACACGGTAAAGGCCGGCAGCGGCAACGATTCGGTCTGGATTGATCGTGCCGACATCCACAGCGGACTGACCTTCACCGTTTCCGGTACAACCGCAAAGCTTTCCGATGGAACGGTCGTCACCGACGGCGAGAGCTTCACCATCGACACCGGCAACGGCAGCGACGTCATATCGGCGGGCACCGCGGCATATCTCAACGTCGACGCCGGCAGCGGCAACAACAGGCTGACCGGCGGCAAGGGCGGCGACAGCTTCTACAGCACCAGCGGCAGCGACACCGTCTCGGGCGGAGACGGCGACGACCGCATCATCGACAACGGCGGCGGCACCAATAGGCTCGATGGCGGCAACGGCAACGACTACATTTCCGCAGAGGCGGAGACGGGGACGGCATTGACGATCATGCTCGGCGCCGCGGGCGGCGACCAACTGAGCGTCAACTACGCGGGCGGCTCGACGGCGGGTCGGTTCTCCGTCGACGGCGGATCGGGAACCGATACGCTGTGGATCAGCCGATATGACAGCACGAAGAACCTGTCCTTCGTGCTTTCCGCAAACGCGACGCTGGTCAACGGCGACGTCACGGTAAAAAACGTCGAAGTGGTCAACTTCATTTCCGGTCAGGGTCACGACACGCTGACGGCCGGCAACCTTGACGACGATCTCAACGGCATGGGCGGCAACGACACGCTCAAAGGTCTTGGCGGCAATGATGAGCTGACCGGCTGGACCGGCGCCGACAAGCTCTATGGCGGCGATGGCAACGACGTGCTTTGGGGCAGCGGCGGCATCAAGGACAGCAATGCCGACAGCCTTTATGGCGAGAAGGGCAATGACATTCTCAACATGAATGCCGGCGACTATGCCTCCGGTGGCGATGGCTTCGACCGAGCTGTCATCGAGTTCGGCGAAGAGACGTTCGACGTGTCCTTCGTCTTCGGCAGCGGCCTCGTCAAGGTGAACGCCAACACCTCCTTCACCGGTATGGAGGCGCTCGAATATGTGGGCGGTTCGGGCAAGGACACTGTGACCGGCAGCACGCAAATCGACTATCTCGAAGGTGGGCTCGGAAACGACGCGCTCAGGGGAGGCGGCGGCAATGACTATCTGATCGACGGGAAGGGCAATGACAGGCTCTATGGCGATGCGGGCAACGACACCTTCGACCGCTTCAGTGATGAGACCGGCACCGACTATTTCGATGGCGGCTCCGGTGTCGACACGCTGGAATTCGACATCGTGTCCGACCGCGCGGTCATCATCGACCTGGAGAATAGTGCGAAGAACGGCGGCGTGGCGACGGGGCTAACGCTAGTGAGCATAGAAAACGTGGTCGGGCAGAATAAAGAAGACACAATCCTCGGCAACGGCGTCGCCAATACACTGAAGGGTGGAATGGGTGACGACCGGCTCGACGGTCGCGCCGGTAACGACAAGCTCGAAGGCGGCGCCCACGGCGACCTGCTGACGGGCGGATCGGGCGCGGACCATTTCATCTATGTCACCGGGGATGCGATCGGCTCCGGCGACCAGATCACCGACTTCAAGCGCGGCGAGGACAAGGTTGTCATCGACAAGGATGTGTTCGGCTTTATCGCGCTGGTGCTCTACTCCGGCAACGACCTCAAGGCGACCGGCACGGCCGCGCAGTTCTTCTTCGAGACGGACAATGGCCGGCTCTGGTACGACGCCGACGGCACCGGCAACGAGGCCGATGCCGTGCTCATGGCGACCTTGGACAAGGTTACCTCACTTGCCGCCACCGACTTCCTTCTGGTCTAGAGCGCCGCGCGCTATTTGAACGCGCAAAGGACGCTCTAGCACTTTGAATCTAGAGCATCCTTTCTGCTTTCAGTGGTTCCACTTGAACGCAGGATGCTCTCTAGACGACCCATGAATCGCTGCCGGGGCCGCCGAAATGCATGGCGGCCCCTCACCAGGCGCACTGTCTTCGTGAACCGCTGGCAGTCGCGGTCGAGAAGGTCGGCGCATCACGTCCGGCGGGCTGGTCTTCTCCGGCCGGAGATCAGTCTAAGCCAGGGCGCCGAATGGAAGGCGCTCATCAGCGCGTACATCGGGATCATGCCGGTTACGGCTGGCGCATCGCCGGCGGACGAGCAGAGCATGTCCGGCGGAGTGCCGAGAACGCCGGCAAGAAGCGCCATGACGGCGAAGGTCGGCGCCGCCGCCAAGGACAGAACGTCGGCCGTGCCGAGGGCGGTGGTGTTGCCGCCCGGGTCGCCGCCAGAGCCGCAATCGGAGGCCGGCGACAAGTTCAAACTGCTGGAGTGGCGCAACATTGGAGGTCAGCCCCGGCCGTACTCGTCGTTTCGGCGCCACCAGACACCGGTTTCGTTGCGCCCCAGAGGGGCACGGTCGAGCCACTGATACATGCCCCATATGCTGTCCAGTCCGCGCGCATAGCTGGAATAGCTATGGTAGACGTCGCCGTCGTCGAGCACGAAGGCACTGAGGCCCGGCCTGTCGCGCGTATAGGTGGCGACGTCCGTTCCGGTCATGGCGGCGATCTGCGCGACCGGCCCCTCGCTGCCACGCAACTGCCATTCCTGTACGGTCTTTCCTGCGAGCGGCTCGGGTGCGGGCGGCTCGCGGCGGAAGTTGTATTCGATGCGGCCTTCGCGCTGTTCGTCTGCTGTGAACCAGACGCTAAAATCGCGATTGAAGTCGCCATCGTTCGAGGATGCCCAGGGAAAGCTCCAGCCCATCCGTCGCTTGTAGGCCTCCAGTTTGGCGAGTGGCGCGCGAGATATCGCCGAAAAGGCGACGTCGTGGTTCTCGAGATGGACGACGATGCCGTCGAATCCGTCGGCGATCGCGGAGCAGGAGGGGCACCCGGCGGTGTAGTCCGGCCCAAACATGAAGTGGTAGACGAGCAACTGTGAGCGGCCCCGGAAGAGGTCCTTGAGCGAGGCGCTGCCTGCGTCGGTCTCGAAGCTGTAATCCTTGTCAATCTTGACCCAGGGCAAGGCTTGGCGCTGCCGCGCCAGCTCGTCGCTCCGGCGGGTCAGCTCCTTCTCGGCCTTCAGCAGTTCCAGCCGTGCCGCCAACCATTCTTCGCGGCTCCCGGTCCTCTGTTCCGTCATCGCTCGTCTCCTTCTTTCGGCTTGTTGGGTCTACGGCTAGACTAGCTGCGGATGTCCAGGCGGCGGGAGTTACAAGTGTGACGGGATTTCGATGGATTCGCTGATCACCGCTGCGGCGCGCGCGCTTGCCACGGGAGATCCGCTCGGCGCCTTGAAGCGGGTGGCGCTGCGCGACGACCCGCCCGCGCTGGCGCTGAGGGGTATCGCGATGGCGCAGCTCGGCGACCTCGCCCGGGCAAAGAGCCTCCTCAAGAATGCCGGGCGTGCCTTCGGTCCAAGGGAGGCCGTGGCCCGCGCCAGATGCGTCGTCGCCGAGGCCGAAATCGCCCTCGTCTCGCGCGATCTCTCCTGGCCCGAAAAGGCGCTCGACACGGCGCGGGCGACGCTCGAAAAGCATAGAGACTGGGTAAATGCCGCGCATGCGAGCAATCTCAAGGTGCGGCGCCTGCTCCTGGTCGGCCGGCTCGACGAGGCCGAGCGCGCGCTCGGTGAGATCGACCCCGCACCGCTTCCGCCCGCCGCGCGCGCCGCCTATGAGCTGGTCGTGGCCGGGATCGCAATCCGGCGCCTCAGGACGAAAGCAGCCCGGGCAGCACTTGCGCGCGCCGAGCACGCTGCGCACGAAGCCGATATCCCCGCACTGGCGGCGGAGGTCGAGAGCGCATCCCTCGTCCTTGGTTCTCCGGCGGCACGGCTGATCGCCCGGGACGCGGCGCACCCCTTGCTGCTCGAGGAAGTCGAAACATTGCTGGCGTCGGAAGCGCTTGTGGTGGACGCCTGTCGCCATGTCGTGCGGGGCGGAAGCGCGACGGTGTCGCTCGCGACGCGGCCGGTCCTCTTCACGCTGGCGCGCGCGCTCGGCGAAGCCTGGCCCGGCGATGTGCCGAGAGGCGTGCTCGTTGCACGTGCCTTCCGGGCCAAGCATGCCGATGAATCGCATCGCGCCCGGTTGCGCGTCGAGATCGGCCGGCTTCGGGCGGAGCTTGGGACGTTGGCGGAGGTGGTGGCGACGAAGCGCGGCTTTGCCCTGGCGCCGCGGACAGGCGAGGTCGTGGTGCTGGCGCCGCCCGTCGAAGGGCGGCACGCGGCGTTGCTCGCCCTTCTTTTCGACGGCGAGGCGTGGTCGAGCTCGGCGCTGGCGATCGCCCTTGGTAGCAGCCCGCGCACGGTGCAGCGCGCCCTGGAAGTGCTTGTGGCCGCCGGCAAGGTGCAGTGCTTCGGCCGCGGCCGGGCGCGCCGCTGGATGAGCCCGCCGGTGCCGGCATTCCCGACAGTCTTGTTACTCCCCGGCCCGCTGCCGGGTGACTAGGATCAGCGCATCAAGATAACCGCTGCAACCGATCGAATGGGATGAACAGATGAAACACGCTCAGGCCGAAATTCTCCGCGAATACGGACCCTTTGAGGGCGCCGACAACGTGCATGGCGTCACCTTCGACGGCGAGCATGTCTGGTTCGCGTCCGGTGACAAGCTCAATGCCTTCGATCCGGCAAGCGGCGATACGGTGCGCGCGATCGACGTCGCTGCCCACGCCGGCACGGCCTTCGACGGCCGGCATCTCTATCAGATCGCCGAGGACCGCATCCAGAAGATCGATCCCAGGACCGGCCGCGTGCTTTCGACGATCCCGGCGCCAGGCAACGGCGGCGATTCGGGGCTCGCCTGGGCGGAGGGAACGCTCTGGGTCGGACAGCACCGCGGCCGGAAGATCCATCAGATCGATCCCGAAACCGGCGCGGTCCTTCGCACCATCGAATCCAACCGCATCGTCACCGGCGTCACCTGGATCGACGGCGAGCTTTGGCACGGCACCTGGGAGGGCGACGAGAGCGAAGTGAGGCGGGTCGATCCTGAGACGGGCAAGGTGTTGGAAGCCCTCGACATGCCCGCCGGAATGGGCGTCTCGGGTCTCGAATCCGATGGCGGCGATCGGTTCTTCTGCGGTGGCGGAAAGAGCGGGAAGGTGAGGGCGGTGCGGCGGCCGCGGTGAGGCCCGCCGCGGATTACCGACAGCTCGATATTGGCGCTCCGCCGAAGTGCCACAATGGGGGGAGCGGCCTGCCGTGGCGGCATATTGGACCGGAAGTCCGCGTGAGCGTCAACCGCCTCACGCGGCCTCGATCGCGGCGACGTCGATTTTCTTCATGGTCATCATGGCATCGCTTCGAGGCTGACTGAATGAAACCTGAGGGCAGTTGCTATTCTCGAAATAAAGGCGCAGGGTCCAACCTTCAGTAGCAAATGTCACGGGCGCTATTGCTTGAGGGCTAGATACCCTGGCCCCAATCAAGGAGGGCGCCATGTCTTCCACCACACGCCATATATCGCCCTCCGATAGGGAAATGATCCGGTCAGTCTTAGACGAAGCTGGCTATCGCGCGGATGTCCTTGTCGATGATCCGAGGTTTTTTGAGACTGCCACATTGCTGGTCACTAAGCTGTTGCTTGCGGGTGTTGAATCCCGGTCGGGCCTAGCGGCGAAGCTCGAGTATCAATTGGGCAAGGCCGGCAAGCACAGGCAACCGCCTGGATCGCAGTTGGGCCGCTACGCCATCCAAGGTCTACCAGTCGAGCTGCAACGCCTCACGAGATGAGCGACTCATGAGATGAGCGAGGTTCCTCGCGCTCGTCATTTTGCGGCCCCTCCGGAAGACGCTTGTAGATGCCCGGGGAGGAGATCTGGAAAATCGATCAAGCCGGATTTCGATCTCGGTGGCCAACCGCCTTCGGGTGACCCCGGCATCGATCGGCACCGACAGTTCAGGACCTACCTCGAGATAACGGCCCACCGGCTCCTTCGGATATAAAGTCATGCCCCAACCGTACTGCTCAATATCTGCCCTCCGGATGAGCGTCCTTCTATCAGCAACTCTGTTATTCAGCTCGAGCGCATTTGGCCAGGCGACACCGCGGGTGCCCGCCAATGCCGAGGCAAGCCGTTACGGATCCGGCTGGGAGTGCAATCGCGGGTTCAGAAAACAGGGCAATTCCTGCGTTGTAGTGATGGCTCCCGACCACGCGTTCCTAACGAATAAATCCTATGGCAAGGGCTGGGAATGCCACTACGGATTCGCTGAAGAGGGCAACCGGTGCCTTGCCGTCCGGGTGCCTGCAAATGCCTATCTTGACCCCTACTATGGCGATCGCTGGAAATGCATGCGGGGGCATCGCCGCAACGACACTGGATGTGAGCTTATCGAGGTGCCGGATAATGCGTTTTTGTCGGACACTGCCCTTAATCAGGGGTGGGAATGCGAGCGCGGTTACCAGAATGTCGGGCGCAAATGCGTAGCGTTGATCGTGCCTGAGCACGCTTATCTGACGACCAGCGGGAACGAGTGGATTTGCGATCGTGGTTTCGAACAGAAGGGCGAAACCTGCGTTGCCGTCCAAGTTCCGAAAAACGCATTCTTCGTCGATACGACCTATGGTCAGAAATGGAAGTGTGATCGCGGGTTTGAATCGAAAGGAACCACGTGTTCAGAGGTCAAGCTTCCTGAGAATGCGCATCTCGATTCTTCCGGTAACGCCTGGGAGTGCAACCGACCGTATCAGCTCCGCAGCGGCGTCTGCAGCATGGAATAGCGAGCTCCGAACAAAGGCGGCTTCAGCCGAGTGTATTCCGCACCGCGGCGCGCTCATTTGGAAAGCGCTATGGTGTTTCGGCTTAAAGCTCAGCAAATAAGGGTGGTTATGGTGCGTGAACGGCGGCATCGGCGGCGTCACGGAATGAAACGAGTTTTTGGTTTCTATCGTCCCAAAGGACAAGCCTAACACACCGAAAGCTTTCCCAAAGCGTGATGCGGCCGATACGCGCGAGTTGTGGGTGGTCACGCAGAACCTCCGGCAATCTGTAGTATGGGATCCTGCTCGATAGGTGATGCACGTGATGAATGCCGATATTGCCGGACAGCCATCGCAGTACCAGCGGCAGGTCATAGTGGGACGCACCGTGTAGGGCCGCCCGGGGAAAACGCCAATCCTCGCCGGCCGACCAGTGCGTCTCTTCAAACTGATGCTGCACGTAGAAGAGCCAGATGCCGGCCGTGCCCGACAGGAGCACGATCGGCAGGTGGATCAACAGGAAGGGCAGGAATCCGATCGCCCAAGCCATCAAGGCGGCGCCTGTCACGATCGCAACGTTCGTCGCCATCGTCGAGATCCAGGGCAGCGCACCGCCCGTCATCATTCCGAACGGCAAGCGCTGCTTGAGGAGAAAGAGCCACGCGGGGCCGATGCCGAACATTACCAGCGGATGCCGATAAAGGCGGTAGCCCAAGCGCTTCATGGGAGAAAGTGAACGGTACTCTGAGATCGTGAGCGTGGTGATATCGCCGACACCCCGCTCGTCCAGATTGCCGGCCGAGGCGTGATGAGCGGCGTGCGCCCGGCGCCAGTAATCATATGGGGTCAGCGTAAGCACGCCGATGGCACGCCCTGTCCAATCGTCGAGGCCGCGGCGAGCGAAGAACGAGCCGTGGCCGCAATCGTGCTGGATCATGAAAAGCCGCAGAAGGAAGGCTGCGGCCGGAATGATTGCGATGAGCCCGAACCAGAACCCGCTGGCGAGGGAAAAATAGGCGACGGCCCAGAAGCCGGCGAGCGGGACGATGGTGACAAGAAGCTCGAAGGCGCTGCGTCCAATGCGGGGCTGACGGTATTTCGCAAGCGTCTTCAACCAAGCTGCGGCATCATTTTCGGCAAGCGAAGCCGGCGGGCAGACATGTGCATTCATCAAAACTGGTCCGTGTTCCTCGACTCGTAAATCATCTGCCAGGCTGTGGCCTTGCGCCTGAGCTTCAGTTGCAATGGCTGAAGGTGTCAGGCCTGACGAGCCTTGCGTGCCGCATAGCGGCGATCGCGCTCGGCTTTGCGGGCAGCCTCGGCCGCCACGGCACGTGAAGCGTGATCGGCAATTTCAGCCTGCCGCGCTTCGGTTTCTTTCCGCTCCATGGCTTCGGCCGCCGCCATCGCTGCTGCGGCTTCCGCCCGCTTCAGCGCTTCGCGTTCGGCGCGACGAGCCTCGCGTGCAACCGCCACTGTTTCGCGGGCGGCAAGCCGCTCCTGCATCTCCGGGTCGGTTGCCTTGGGGGCGGCGGCGAATTTTGCCAGAAGCTGACGCTTGGCTTCGGCCGCAGCAGTACGGCGCTCGGCAAAGCCATTGTCGTTCGGGTGTCTCAATGGAAAATCCTTAATTCTCGCTGGTGACGAGCCGGTCACGCTCTCGGAAAGAAAAGACGGATGTCGTGCCGGCAAATAGAGCCTCAGAACAGAAAAAGGCCAGACATCCGCCTGGCCTTTTCGAACTTCTTGCCGCCATGCCAGTACATCCGTGGTCATCGGCGGCTAAAAGCTTTAGGCAGCGCGGAGCTGGCCTGCGGACATTTTGCCCGACTTGTTGTCGCGCTCGAGCTCGAAGCCGAGCTTCTGGCCTTCGACGATCGAGTTCATCCCTGAGCGCTCGACGGCCGAAATGTGAACGAACACGTCGGCGCTGCCGTCGTCAGGCTGGATGAAGCCGAAGCCTTTGGTGGAATTGAACCATTTAACTGTGCCAGTGGTCATAACGAACCCTTTCTTAGCAATATTGATCACCGCTGGGCGACGCACAGCGGGCATTTTTCGAC
The DNA here is from genome assembly GCF_002944405.1 of Sinorhizobium fredii. Lineage (NCBI taxonomy): Bacteria > Pseudomonadati > Pseudomonadota > Alphaproteobacteria > Hyphomicrobiales > Rhizobiaceae > Ensifer > Ensifer fredii. The sequence continues at coordinate 815,866 of NZ_CP024307.1, forward strand.
TTTTGAAAGGAGAAGTTCGTTAAGAAGCGCGAGGCGCAGCAAAAACAAATATCGGCAAACAAAGTATCGATGGTGTCCAGTACAGCTTTTTGACCGGCGCGTCAACTTCTTGTTTTGAGTTTCGCAGATATACTACCTTTGCTAGAAATCGGGGGATGAGTCACCCTGCCGCCTTGCCACGCAAAGGGGAACGCCGGGAAGTGCGTGAAGATCGTAACTTCACATGCCCCGCCGCGGCAGAGGGTATGCATCGGCTTCGTAAAGCCTCCGCATCTGTTGACCATCGTAGCGGGCTTCGTCGACCTCCAGGACGGAGCCGCGAAGCATCGCGACCGGCATATCCTCGATCGCAAAGCGAATTGCTTCCGCGGCCGATTCAAACCTCTTGTATCGAAGGCGGCTCGTTCTTCTCACGGTCTTACATGGATAAAGTCCTGCGCCGGCACTGTAATCAAACGTCGCCATGGAGCCGCTCCTTGGGGGCGAACAAAGCGTCGGCTGTCCTCATACGCTTTTCAAGGCGCCTCTGCCTTTCAACTGGCCTGAGTTCCCGCATCCTGCGGACTTGTCTGGCGCGTATCTCCTGCAACTTGGCAGCATTTGAGCCTTCGGGCATTGCGCGCGAAAATAGGCTTTCCGCCACGTGGCGGGTCGTGTCTTTCATAAGGGGTATCCTAAGACTGGATGCGCGCCGGGATAACTTGTAGCGCGATTATCTCCTGCCATGGGCGGAGTTCGAAACGTTGCAAATCGGGAGTCGCCAAGCACCCGGACGAACCGGGGATCACGTAGCCGAAAGCTGAAACGCAGTGTTTAGGTGGTGACGCGTACTGTCCAATTCAAGACGGCTACTGCTGCCCGCCGAAAAGCGCAACGTCCTTGGCCTCACCGACGCGGCAGAAGCTATAGGCCCGGCGCCTCTACTTCCGTGAGAGTCACTTCTGCTTCTTTCCGAGACCTAACCCGCTGTTCGCAAACTTTGCGGTCGTGCCCTGCAGGCCCGCGCCCGGAGCCACGGTCTTGTCTTTTTTCGGCTTTCGCTTTTCGCGATTGCTTCTAGCTTGGCCCTTGGCCATCTGATGCTCCTGAATTTTCGGTTTATGATCGGTTGCGCTGCGGCGTCAGCGCACTCTTACTCAGCAAGGACGAAGCTTTGCGCCACGAAAGCAGGAAAGCCTGGCGGCTCGCGCTGCCAAGTTGAACCGTTTGATGCGCGGTGCTGCCGCTGGCTCGCCTTTACCATTATGCTGAAGCCGAACGTTTTCGCCGTAACCAAATTCGCTGACGCTGACGAGATTACGAGCGACGATGTGAAGGTGGAGGTCGGAAGACATGCTGTCCTCCTTTCTTTGGGGCCAGGACACCAAGGCCCCGAAGCAGCAGCGCCCTGACAATGGCTGCTGACGTTGAGAACATGCGCCCTTTAGCAGCCAAGCGCAAGGGCGCCGGCCGTTTTGCTACTTGTCGAACGATGTTCTCGTGATGACGCAACGGATCGCCTAGTTCTCCGGTAACAGGCGACACTTGCCCTTAGGGCCTTCATGCAGAGACTGTAGTGTGCCTGATCTGAACGTCGCAGATCGGGACTGCTGGCAGCTTACCGTCGCGGCGTGATACCGACCCTGGCCAGCATCCGTGTCAACGGGGCCACCGAAGCCGTCTACGTGAGGGACGGTCATTTCCCTGCTTTCTCCACATCATGCAACCGCTCAACGAGAACTCTTATATTCTTTGGGAGTTTGGGGATGACTGTGAACACGGGAAGTGATCGGAGAAAAGCGACGTTGGAGTCGGTTGCCATCACCTGCCGGATATGCGTCGCCACGTCCCTGTGGGGCTTCTTCATGTCGCCGTCCCTAAAGAGGAATAACACCACGACTGAGAGAATGTTCCCTAAAAGGGGTTTGTGGCGGACAGGCAAGAATTGGCTGGGGAACCTGGATTCGAACCAGGACTAACGGAGTCAGAGTCCGCTGGTCTACCGTTAACCTATTCCCCAAGACCTGCAGGCGTGGTCGCCCGCGTCGGTGTGGCGGGCTTATAAACAAAAGAACCGCCGATGCAAATACCTTTTGGCAAAAAAATGCGGCCGGCCTGTGGTGAAGGCGCGATCCGTCGGTCACGACGATCCGGAGCGTCGGCCTTCGCCCGCAAGGCGGCGGAGAATTGGGGCGAATTCGAGCCTTAAAAAAAGTTTGGCGAAAAAGGGCGGCGCTGGTACAGTCGCGCCAACGCAAAATCGAGAGAGCGCCTTGAGCGGCCGGAAGGCTTCGCGCGGCGCGATGGTTGAGACAAGTGAAAGACCCCGAACACGGCGCAACGCCGTCTGAATCCGGGGCGTCGGCAGCAGGTCGTGGCGAGGCGCATAAGCTTGTGCCGCGCGGCGGCAAGGGGAAACGGAGGCGGCGCAAGCCGTCCGGTTCGCCGTCTGCAATTGCCAGCCCATCCGGGCTTTCCGGAGAGGCAGGGCGTCCCGCAGCACTGAACGAAGCGGAGCCGGCGCGCAAGCGCAAGCGGCGCCGCCGTTCGAAGGCCGCAAGGCCGCAGAGTCAGGCTGCCGCCGGCGTTTCCGGCGCCGCCACCCACGAGCCACCGATCACCGACAAGAAGGGCCAGAAGCGCGGCAAGAAGGCGCGTCAAAGGCGTGGCCTGCAGGGGCGGCCGCTCGCTTCCAGCGGCAAGCCGCTGACCTCCGACCGGCAAGCCTCGCGCGATGTTCCGGCCGCGCCGCAGCAGCCGCGCAAGGACGAGGTGCGCGCTCCCTATCTTGCGCCCAGCGAGCCACCGGCGCCGCTTTATGCGGCGCTCGATCTCGGCACCAACAATTGCCGCCTGCTGGTCGCCCAGCCGACCCGGCCGGGGCAGTTCCGCGTCGTCGACGCCTTTTCCCGCATCGTCCGGCTCGGCGAGGGCCTCGGCGCCAGCGGCAGGCTCTCCGACGATGCGATGGAACGCTCCGTCGAAGCGTTGAAGATCTGCGCCGGCAAGCTCAGTGCCCGGTCGATTCGCCGACGTCGGCTGATTGCCACCGAGGCGGCGCGCGCCGCCGAAAACGGCGAGGCCTTCCTCAAGCGCGTTGCCGAGGAAACCGGCCTCGATCTCGAAATCATCGACCGCGAAACCGAGGCGCGGCTTGCCGTTTCCGGCTGCTCCTCGCTCGTCGATCGCGAGACCAAGTCGGTCGTCCTCTTCGACATCGGCGGCGGCTCGTCGGAAATCGCGGTGATCCGCATCGGCGACAACCGCTCGAGCCGGCTTGCCAACCACATCACCCATTGGACCTCGCTGCCCGTCGGCGTCGTTACCCTGTCCGAACGCCACGGCGGCGAGCATGTCACACCTGATAGCTTCGAGACGATGGTGCGCGAGGTCGAAGGCATGCTCGACCGGTTCGACGGCCCCTCGGTCGAAGCGCTGGAAAGCGCCTCCGGCAGCGGCTTCCACCTGATCGGCACGTCGGGCACGGTGACAACGCTGGCCGGCGTCCATCTCGACCTGCCGCGCTACGACCGGCGTCGCGTCGACGGTCTCTGGCTCTCCGACGAGGAGGTCTCGGCGATGCAGGCACGGCTGCTCTCCTGGGATTTCGCCGCGCGGGCCGCCAACCCCTGCATCGGTCCGGACCGAGCCGATCTGGTACTTGCCGGCTGCGCCATCCTCGAGGCGATCCGCCGCCGCTGGCCGTCGAACCGTATGCGTGTCGCCGACCGTGGGCTCAGAGAGGGTCTGCTGACCGACATGATGGCCGATGACGGGGCCTGGCGGCGCGGGCGTCCGCGTCGCTACCAGCAGCGCGGCTCGGCCCTGGCGAGCGAAGAGCGGCAGAGGTGCCACGAAGGGAACAAGGCATGACGAAATCCCCGATCGGCGGCAACCGCAGCGGCCGCAAGCTCGGCCAAAAGGTGAAGAAGGGCAAGCTCAAGGCATCCTCGCGCCGTTGGCTTGAACGGCACATCAACGACCCTTACGTGCAGCGCGCCCAGCTCGAGGGCTATCGCGCCCGGGCGGCTTTCAAGCTTTTGGAGATCGACGAGAAGCACAAGATTTTGGCCGGCGCCCGGCGCATCATCGATCTCGGCGCCGCACCCGGCAGCTGGTCGCAGATCGCTGCCAAGGTGACGAATTCGACCGATGCGGATCCGCGCGTCGCCGCAATCGACTTTCTCGAGATGGACCCGATCCCGGGGGTCCGCTTCCTGCAGATGGATTTCCTCGACCCCGAAGCGCCGGAAAAGCTCAAGGAGGCGGTCGGCGGCACGCCCGACCTCGTCATCTCCGACATGGCGGCGCCGACCACCGGCCATCGTCAGACCGACCATCTGCGCACCATGCATCTCTGTGAAGTGGCGGCGCATTTTGCAGTCGACGTGCTCGCCAAGGGAGGGCACTTCCTGGCAAAAACCTTCCAGGGCGGTACGGAGCGCGACCTTCTCAACATGCTGAAGCAGAATTTCCGCCAGGTCATACATGTGAAGCCGGCCTCATCGCGCGCTGAATCGGTCGAGATGTTCCTGCTCGCCAAGGATTTCAAGGGTCGGCAGAAGGCCGGCACAGAGACGGAAGCCGAAGAAGAGGCGGCGGAATAGGCATGTTGCTCTACGTGACGGTCGGCACCAACGACCTCGAACGCGCCGGCGCGTTCTATGACGGCGTGCTCCCAACCCTCGGCTACCGCCGCCAGCGGTGGGACGAAACCGAGATCGGCTACGGCGCCGATGGTGATATGCGCGTCCGCTTCTGGGTGGTCACCCCGTTTAATCGCGAGCCTGCCACCTATGGCAACGGCGTGAGCATCGCGCTCGTGGCCGAGACACGAGGCGCCGTCGATGCCTTTTATGCCGCGGCGCTTGCAAACGGCGGCACCGACGAGGGCGCGCCGGGGCTGCGGCCGTTCCACGCGCATTTTTATGGCGCCTGGGTCCGCGATCTCGATGGCAACAAGATTGCCGCCGTCTGCGAGCGGCCGGAATAGGGCAGGATACGTACGGCCCGTCTGAGAAGACAATCGAGGTGGACCCGCCCCCCTCTGCGATGTTCCCATAGAGCAGTCTGATTAGAGAGCTACTTACCGGCCGTCGCCTCGGCTTCCCGCAGCGCCTTTCGATGGCCGGAGACGGAAGCGCCGGCATTCTTCGCCATCGTCAAAAACGGGATCGCCGCCAGCAGATTGGCGGCCGCGATGATCATGAAGGCGATGTGAAAGTCGTCGAGCGCCAGCGGTCCGCTGCCGATCGCGGTTCGGATTTCCAGGATCGCGCCCGCCACCGCCACGCCGAGCGCAAGGCTGATCTGCTGCAGCACGGCGCTCATCGACGTTGCCTTGCTGGCGTCGGCGTCGTCGATGTCGGCGAAGGAAAGTGCGTTGACGCTGGTGAAGAAGAAGGAGCGGGCAAAGCCGGCGATGAGCAGGATCGTGAGCATGACGAGGTAAGGCGTCGCCGGCGTGAAGAAGCCGTTCACGAAGGTGGTGCCGGCGGCGATGATGGCGGCAATGATCAGCGTCGTGCGGAAGCCGGCAAAGGCGAGAACGCGGCGGGCGAAGAATTTCGTGGTGATCGCGCCGACGGCGCCGATGAAGGTGATCAGCCCCGACTGGAACGGATTGAGGCCGAAGCCGATCTGCAGCATCAGCGGCATTAGGAACGGAACGGCGCCGACGGAGATGCGGAAGACCGTGCCGCCGATCGAGGCGGCGCGGAAGGCGCTGTCGCGAAACAGCCCGAGGTCGAGCACCGGTGCCGGATGGCGGCGCGCGTGGAAGATGTAAAGGAAGGTCGCGGCAATGCCGGCCGCGACGGAAGCGATGCCGACCGCCGGCGGCAGGGCCGGCAGGCTGATGACCGAAAGTCCGAAGACGATGCCCGAGGCGGCGATGGCGCCGAGCAGAAAGCCGAGAATGTCGACCGGCGGCGGGTTCTGCCGCTCCATCTCCGGCAGGTAGATGCCGGAAAGCACATAGCCCGCAATGCCGACCGGCACATTGATCAGGAAGATCCAGTGCCAAGAGAAATAGGTGGTGATGAAGCCGCCGAGCGGTGGGCCCGCCAAGGGTCCGACGAGAGCCGGAATGGTGAGCAGCGCCATGGCGGAGACGAGCTCGCTGCGCGGCGTGCCGCGCACCAGCACGAGCCGCGCGACCGGCGTCATCATCGCGCCACCCATGCCCTGCAGGAAGCGCGCCAGCACGAAGGCGACCAAGCTGTCTGCGACGGCGCAGAACACCGATCCGGCGACGAACACGAGCATCGCCGTGCGGAAGATGCGCTTGGCGCCGAAGCGGTCCGCCATCCAGCCGCTCAAGGGAATGAAGATTGCGAGCGCAACCATATAGGAGGTGAGCGCCAGCTTGAGCGTGATCGGCCCGACGCCGATGTCATGCGCGATCGCCGGGAGCGACGTCGAAATGACGGTGGAATCCATCTGCTCCATGAAAAGAGCGACGGCGAGGATCATCGGGACGATGCGGTTCATGAGAGACCTTGGATGCGGGGTCGGCGTCCGGTAGACGGTCCCGATGGCTTTGTCGAGGCAAACCGGCGATTGCAGATCAAATGCCTGTGATCCGGCTGACCTTTTCCGTCAAGGCCGCTACTTCTTGCCTGCTGGCATGCAAGGGCAGCGCCAATTACAGGAGCGATCATGATCACACAGAGTTTGAAGCGCCGAACCCTGTCGGAGCGGGAGCGGCTGCCTTGGCGACGCCGGGCCTGTTGAGTGGAATTGCCAATGCTCAGGAAAGTGCAAAGGGTGCCATGACGGATGACGCGGCTTTCAAGGCCTTCAAGCTCGGCACCTTCAAGGTGACGGTGATCAGCGACGGCACGCGCGCCTCGCAAAATCCGCACGAAACCTATGGTACCAATCAGCCGGCGGAGGCGGTATCCGCGCTACTCGAGCAGAATTTCCTGCCGACCTCCGGCTTCATCAACGGGTTCTCGCCGGTGCTGGTCGATACCGGATCGGAGATCGTGCTGTTCGATACGGGGCTCGGCGAAGGCGGCCGGGAGGCAGGGACCGGAAGGCTCGCCGACGGCATCCGGGCCGCAACCTATACGCCGGAGCAGGTCTCGGTCGTCGTCATCACCCATATGCACGGCGATCACATCGGCGGTCTTGTGGAAGGCGGCAAACCGGCCTTTGCGAATGCCCGCTATGTGACCGGACAGGTGGAGTTCGACTTCTGGAAGGATCAGGCCCGTGTCGGCACGCCCGCCGAAAACGGTCATAAGGCGGTGCTTGCCAAGGTCGTGCCGCTGGCGGAAAGGACCACCTTCGTCGCCGACGGCGCCGAGGTCGTGCCGGGGATCAGCGCCATCGCCGCTTTCGGCCACTCTCCGGGGCACATGATCTACAGGCTCGAATCGGAGGGCAAGGCGCTGATCCTGACCGCGGACACCGCCAACCACTAGGTCCTGTCGCTGCAGCGGCCCGATTGGGAAGTCCGCTTCGACATGGACAAGACGGCCGCCGGCGCCACCCGGCGCAAGGTGTTCGATATGATCGCCACCGATCGGCTGCCCTTCATCGGCTATCACATGCCTTTTCCCGCGGTCGGCTTCGTCGAGCGGCGGGACCAGGGCTACCGCTTCGTGCCGGTAACCTACCAGTTCGACATCTGAATCCGGCGCTTTGTTGCTCTGCAACAACAAATATGCGGGGCCCGGGAAATTTCCGGGCCCCGACTATTTCCATTCTGACATATCCGTGTTACGAGCCCTCGCCAACTTCCAAGACAAGCTTTGAAGTCACCCGGTGGACAAGTCGCTGATGGTCCCCGGGGATTTTCGTATATTCGAAGAGGAACTGGCCATGGCGCGCATCATCGAAACGGCAACCGGTCTGGAGGCTTTGACCTTCGACGACGTCCTGCTGCAGCCGGGACATTCCGAGGTGATGCCCGGCCAGACGAATATCGCGACCCGCATAGCCCAGGATATCGATCTCAATCTGCCGATTCTTTCGGCCGCCATGGACACGGTCACCGAGGCGCGACTCGCGATCGCCATGGCCCAGGCCGGCGGCGTCGGCGTCATCCACCGCAATCTGACGCCCGCCGAACAGGCCGAAGAGGTCCGCCAGGTCAAGAAGTTCGAAAGCGGCATGGTCGTCAATCCGGTGACGATCGGACCGGACGCGACGCTGGCGGACGCGCTGGGCCTGATGAAGGCGCACGGCATTTCCGGCATTCCGGTCGTAGAGAACGGCGGCAGCGGCGGCCAGAAGCAGGGCCGCCTCGTCGGCATCCTGACCAACCGCGACGTCCGCTTCGCGTCCGATCCGGCGCAGAAGATCTATGAACTGATGACGCGGGAAAACCTCGTCACCGTCAAGGAAAGCGTCGATCAGCAGGAGGCCAAGCGCCTCTTGCACAAGCACCGGATCGAGAAGCTGCTGGTCGTCGATCCGGAAGGCCGCTGCGTCGGCCTGATCACGGTCAAGGACATCGAGAAGTCGCAGTTGAACCCGAACGCCTCCAAGGACTCCCAGGGACGGCTTCGCGCCGCCGCTGCGGTCAGCGTCGGCGACGACGGCTTCGAGCGCGCCGAGCGACTGATTGACGCCGGTGTCGACCTGATCGTCGTCGACACCGCGCACGGCCATTCGCAGCGCGTCCTCGACGCGGTCAGCCGGGTGAAGAACCTTTCGAACTCGGTCCGCATCATGGCCGGTAATGTTGCAACGGCGGACGGCACCAAGGCTTTGATTGACGCCGGCGCCGATGCCGTCAAGGTCGGCATCGGTCCGGGCTCCATCTGCACCACCCGTATCGTTGCCGGCGTCGGCGTGCCGCAGCTCGCCGCGATCATGGCGGCCGTCGAGGCGGCGCAGGCCTCGGGCATCCCGGTGATCGCCGACGGCGGCATCAAATATTCCGGCGACCTCGCCAAGGCGATCGCCGCCGGCGCGTCTGCCGTCATGGTCGGCTCGCTGCTCGCCGGCACCGAGGAAAGCCCCGGCGAGGTCTTCCTCTACCAGGGCCGTTCCTTCAAGGCCTACCGCGGCATGGGTTCGGTCGGCGCCATGGCGCGCGGTTCGGCCGACCGCTATTTCCAGGCGGAAGTCCGCGACACGCTGAAGCTCGTGCCGGAAGGCATCGAGGGCCAGGTGCCGTACAAGGGGCCGGTCGGCGGCGTGCTGCACCAGCTCGCCGGCGGTCTCAAGGCGTCGATGGGCTATGTCGGCGGCGCGACGATCAAGGACTACCAGGAGCGCGCCACCTTCGTGCGCATCTCCGGCGCCGGCCTTCGCGAGAGCCACGCCCATGATGTGACGATCACCCGCGAGAGCCCGAACTATCCGGGCGCCGCTTGATATCTTCCCTGGGACGCCGTCCGGCGTCCCACTTTCTTTCCTCAAGCGTTCCATTCGAGACTTTGAAGCGGAGCACCGATGACGGGGTTCGAGATATTCTGGCCCGTGGTCGCCCATGTCGCGCTGGTCTTCGCGCTCTATGCGCTCCTCTCGACGCGCCGATCTGCGGTTGTGCGCGCCGGCAAGGCGGAGCCATCTGAGTTTCGCGAGAACCGGGGAGAGCCGAGCGAGAGCCTGGTCGTGCGTAACAGCATCGCCAACCAGTTCGAACTGCCGGTGCTCTTCCATGCCTGCTGCGTGCTTCTCTACATCACCGCAGCTGACAATCTTCTGGCGGTGGGCCTTGCCTGGGTGTTCGTCGGATCCCGCTACGCGCACGCGTTCGTTCATGTGACCAGCAACCGGCTCCGCCATCGCGGCCCTCTCTTCCTGGCCGGCTTTGTCATGCTTGCAGCCATGTGGGCCTGGCTCGCCCTCTGGATGGCGATGAACTGACGATCGCCGTCAGTCGGTCCGACTGTCTCAGCTCGGAGACAATCTCCTGCTCGAAACGTCCGGCGCTTGATGAGCGTCAAGGGACCCCGGCCGGCCCTGCCGCTAAGCCTGCATCCGTCAACGCGCTGCTTTGGCGGAGGGTAATGCGGCGCTGGCACAATTTCCATGCCAACATTGAACATCGGAGGAGATCGATATGGCCGGAATGATGAAAGCCGCCGTGGTGTGCGAATTCGGCAATCCGCTTGTGATCGAGGAATTGCCCATACCGCAGCCTGGACCGGGGCAGGTTCTGATCAAATACGAGGCCACGGGCGTGTGCCACACCGACCTGCACGCCGCCAAGGGCGATTGGCCGGTTCGCCCCAATCCGCCCTTTATCCCCGGCCATGAGGGTGTCGGCTACGTCGCCAAGTCGGCGCCGGCGTCACGCGGCTGAAGGAGGGCGACCGCGTCGGCGTCCCATGGCTGCACACGGCCTGCGGCTGCTGCACGCCATGCCGAACCGGCTGGGAAACGCTGTGCGGCAGCCAGCAGAACCAGCGGCTATACGGTCGACGGTACTTTTGCCCAGTACGGCCTGGCGGATCCGGATTTCGTCGGCAAGCTGCCCGGCAAACTGGAGTTCGGTCCGGCCGCACCGGTGCTTTGCGCCGGTGTGACGGTCTACAAGGGCCTGAAGGAGACGGAGGTGAAACCCGGCGAATGGGTTCTCGTCTCGGGCATCGGCGGCCTCGGCCACATGGCCGTGCAATATGCAAAGGCCATTGGCATGCATGTCGCTGCGGCCGACATCTTCCCGGACAAGATCGCGCTTGCCGAAAAGCTCGGCGCCGACCTCGTCGTCGATGCACGGGCGGGTGACGCTGTCGAGGAGGTGCAGAAGCGGACCGGCGGTGTCCCCGGGGCGCTGGTCACAGCGGTCTCGCCAAAGGCGATGGAGTAGGCCTACCGGATGCTGCGTTCAAAGGGCACCATGGCCCTCATCGGTCTGCCACCGAGCCAGATCTGCCTGCCGGTCTTCGACACGGTGCTGAAGCGCATCATGGTGCGCAACTCGATCGTCGGCACCCGCCAGGATCTTGAGAAGCCTTGGAATTTGCCGGCGAGGGCAAGGTCGGGGCCCTCTTCTCCTGGGACAAGATCGAAAACATCAACGCCATCTTCGAGCGCATGGAAGAAGGCAAGATCGACGGCCGCATCGTTCTCGACCTGAGTTGAGGCATCGATCACAGCAAGTAACGCAGTTTTGACGTGTACCTGCCGCCCGCTGACCTATCCTGTCGGCGGGCGGCGCGGCTATCGCTGCGCAGCCTTCGGAAAAACGCCGGAGGAGAGCGTCATGAACAAGCCTGAGATCACCCAGGCAATGATCGATGCCTATGACGAATACACCCATCTGACCCTGGATCGCCGTCGCTTCATGGAGAGGCTGACGGCTCTTGCCGGTTCGGCGGCGGCCGCCGCGGCAATCGCCCCGATGCTGGCCGCCAACAGCGCCAAGGCCGAGGTGGTCGCCGCGACGGACGAGCGGATCAAAGGCGAGGACATCACCTATCCCGGTGCCGATGGCGAGATGAAGGGCTATCTGGTCAAGCCGGCCAGCGCATCCGGAAAACTCCCGGCGGTCATCGTCATCCATGAGAATCGCGGCCTCAACCCACATATCAAGGATGTCGCCCGTCGCGTCGCCCTCGAAGGCTTCGTCGCGCTCGCTCCGGATTTCCTGTCGCCCGACGGCGGCACGCCGAGCGACGAGGACAAGGCGCGCGAAATGATCAGCGCGCTCGACGCCGGTGAGACCAACTCCAACGCGGTGGCGACCGTCGCCTTCCTCAAGGGACATGCGGAAAGCACCGGCAATGTCGGCGCGATCGGCTTCTGCTGGGGCGGCGGCATGGTCAATCGCCTGGCGGTGAACTCGCCTGACCTCAAGGCCGGCGTCGCCTATTACGGCTCCCAGCCGAAGGCCGAGGATGTGGCGAAGATCAAGGCCGCCATGCTTCTCCACTATGCGGGGCTCGACGAGCGCATCAATGCCGGCATCGAGGCTTACCGCAAGGCCCTGACGGAAAACGGCAAGGACGCCACGATCCATGTCTATGAGGGCGTCAACCATGCCTTCAACAACGACACCTCGGCCGCCCGCTACGACAAGGCGGCGGCCGATCTCGCCTGGGGGCGGACGATCGAGTTCCTGAAGACGAAACTCGCTTGATCGCGCCGAGTTCCGGGGTGGGCTGATCGCTGGCCGTTCTCCCTACCCCTCGGTCCCGCTGGATATCGAGCGGGCACAGTCGACGATCGCTTCTGCCAGCGCGTCCATGTCGCGCCGGCGCGGATTGCTGCGGCGCCAGATAAGGCCGATCTCGCGCGCCGGGCCGGGATCGGCGAAGGGTACGATGCGGATCGCGTTGCGTGCCGCCTCGCTCGGTATAGCAGTCTCCGGAATGAGCGTCATGCCCATGCCGTTCGCCACCATCTGCAGAAGCGTCGCCATCGAGGTGGCGCCGAAGCTCATCAACTGCCGTTTTCCGGCCGTGTTGCAGACGGCCAATGCCTGGTCGCGCAGGCAATGGCCTTCCTCGAGCAGCAGCAGTTGCGAGATATCGACCTGCTCCTCCGTCATCGGCGACATCAGCACGTTGCGGTCGTTGTCCGCCACGGCCATGAAAAACCGGTCCGAAAACAGCGGGCGCGTGGCGATGCCGTCGGCATCGATCGGCAGCGCGGCGACGACAGCGTCGAGGCGGCCGTCACCAAGGTCGGCGACCAGCCTGTCGGTCAGCGACTCCTTGAGCTCGATTTCGATATCCGCATATCGCGCCCGCAGATAGGGAATGAGCTGCGGCACCAGATAGGGCGCCAGCGTCGGGATGACGCCAAGGCGGATGCGCCCTTCGAGCGTTCCCGAATTCGCCCGGGCGCTCTCCTCCAGCCGGTCGACTTCGGCCAGAATCGCCCGGACCCGCACCAGCACGTCCTCGCCCTTGACGGTCAGAAACACGCCGCCGCGGCTTCTCTCCACGAGCTTGACCCCGAGATGCTCTTCCATCTCCATGATCTGCGCCGAAAGGGCCGGCTGGCTGACATGGGCGAGCTCGGCCGCGCGGCCGAAATGGCGGGCCGTGGCGAGCGCATCGAAATAGCGCATCTGGCGAAGCGTCAGCATGATAGGACATGCTTATTGAAAAGCAGCTAGCAGCACAATTGCAGATTATGCAGTTCGTGAGCCCGCTTACCAGCCGGGCAGCATATGGCTCTGCCTCAGGCGCGGATAGCGCGGATAGCCCTTGATGTCGTTGTCGAGGTCGTCATTGACCGCGATCGGCGTGATGTTGTCGAGGCAGGCGGTGATGTGATTGGTGATGGCGTTCGACAGCGAGGGCGAAAGTCCGGGCCGCTTCATGATGCCGATCTGCACCGGCGCGAGAGCCGGGAATCCGTCGGCGAGCGTCAAGACCTTCATGCCGGGACGAAGCGCCGACTCCGGCAGCACCGAGACCGCCATCCCGGCAAGCACCGCGGCAGCGACGACCGTCGACGACCAGCTTGTGAACAGGATCTGATACTCGCGGCCGGTCGCATCGAGCGCGGCACAGGCGGCCTGGCGCCAAACGCAGTCGCGCCGTCCGACAGCAAGCGGGATCGGCGCATTTTCCGGAAGCGGATGGTTGATTGAACTCACCCAGCAGAGCGGCTCGGTTCTCACCACGTCGGAGGGCCGAACCCGCGGATTGTGGGTGACGAGCGCGATGTCGAGGTCGCCCTTTGCCATCTTCTCGGCGAGATCGGCCGAGGGCTCGCAGACTATGTAGAGTTCGACATTCGGGTGGGTCTTCGCAAAGCGGCCGATGATTTCGGGCATGTAGCGGTCGGCATAGTCGTCGGGCGTGCCGATCCTCAGCGTGCCTTCAAGCCTGTTGTCGTCGAAGGAGGCGATCGCCTCGTTGTTGAGGCGGATCATCCGCCGGGCAAAATTCAAGAGCCTGTCGCCTTCGACGGTCAAGCGGTTGCCGCGCCCGTCTTTCATGAACAGCGGCTTGCCGATGCGTTCCTCTAGCCGGCGCATCTGCATCGACACCGCCGATTGGGTCTTGAAGACGCGATCGGCCGCCTTGGTGAAGCTGCCCGTGTCGGCGATGGCGACGAAGGTTTGCAACTGATCGATGTCGAGCGGTGCGGACATGGCCGGTTACCCATAAAATTGTTTGATGAATATCATTAGAAACATTCGTTGGACTGATCAATAAGGATTTGCGATTCATAGCGTGCAAATCACGTCGATCCTCCCGGCGACTTCACCGCCGATCAACCACATCGTTCCCGCCTGCCACTGCGCGTGACCTCCGCGCAGTGGCATAGGCCTCTTCGTGCCCGAAAAAGGAGTTTTGTCATGCGCACGACCCAACACGCCCTCGATCTCGACCTCGCTGCTGGCAAGCCGTCGCTTGCGTCCCGTTCGGCAACGGTCATCGGCGTGCTGACGGGTGTCTGGCGCCTGTACCAAGACCGCCGCCAGATTGCGCGTCTGCATGATCTCGACGATCGGCAACTGCTCGACATGGGGCTGAAACGCGAAGATCTGCACGAGGCCATGACCTCGTCCTTCTTCGACAGTCCTGGCTGCTTCCTGACGCGCGCGTCGAGAAATCGGGCGAACCTCTTCTACCGGGGTGTCCGCCACGATTGACATTCCCCGTGGCGCGTCCGCCCCGCGTCGCGCGTCTGCACAGGCGCGCAACTCTGCAGGATGCGTCATTTGCGGCATGATGCGGGGAAAGCCTGCCGCCATCGCGCGTATCATGCCGCGAAATTCCAGCTACGGTGATGCTGATCATCGATGCGTTCCCCGCAGGGTATGAGCCAATAGACCCTGCCGCTTGCCCGGTACATGCCAAGACATGTACCGGGCTTTTTTTCTGGGGAAAAAGCAAGTTCGGGAAGGCGTTTGCCCCTCATCCGGGCTGCCGGCCACCTTCTCCCCGCGAGCGGGGCGAAGGAGCCTCGTGGCGACGCCAGAGTCCCCTCTCCCCGTCAGAACGGGGGGAGGGTGAGGGGCAAAATCATGCCTCGCCGCCTGAGCGCTTCTGATAGCTCTCGAACAGCGCGTCGATATTCTTTTGATATTCCTTCTGCATCTCGAGTCCGCTGTCGAACATGCTGTTCATCATCTGCGAGAACTGAGCAAAAGCAGGGTTTTCCTGGGGTGGCTTTTCGGCCGCCGCGCTGCTGCCGCGCAACATGTCCTGATAGGCCTTGAAGAAGGGATTGTCGGCGAAAAAATCGGGTGTTTTTGGCTTCTCTTGCGTCTTGCCGACGCCAAAGAAACCTTGCATCGCCTGAGTGAAGGGATTGTCGAACGGGTTTGGCTGAGGCTCGGGCTTCCTGGCGAGGCCGGTCGCCTCCATCCATTGCCGCATCAGCGTCATCATCGGATTGTTGGCGAGCGCTTCGTTCACCTGGCTGGTGGTCTCCTTGAAAAGGCCGCCCATCAGTGTGCTCGCCATCACCGGCAGCATCTGCTTGTAGACTTCCTGGCCGATGCCGGTGATTTGCGCCGCCTGAGCGGCGATCGCCCTCGACATCTCCTTCGAGCCGAACAGCTGGCCGAGGATGTCGTTGCCGGCCGCCACTCCTTCCGGCGTGAAGGCCTGCCGCATGTCCTCGAAATACTTGACATAATTGCCGGTCGAAAGGGCCGTCAGCAGCGCTCCGAAATCATAGGGATTGGCGGTGTTGCGCTTGAAGCCCGTGGAGAAGGCCGGCAACAGTGCCGCCGTCGCCTTGGTCATCTGCTCCTGGGCCAGACCAAACTGCTTCGCCATCAGCTCGATCGCCTGGCCGTTCTGCGCCTGTGCGAACATGTCAAAAAGCGGTGCCATGGCGGTTCCTTCCCGGGCGAGCGACGCATGTCATTGCACTATAACGGGAATCCAGGGTCTGGAAACCGCTTTTTGTCTAGGGACGAGGACGCGCTTCGCCCCTCAGTACTGGTATTCCGTGAAGACGGGATCCACGGAACGGTTCCAGCGGCCGTTATAGAGGGCCAGCAGGTCCTCGGCGAGCGTCGCCTTCTTCGCCAGGACCTCGTCGAGCGGCTCCAGGAAATGGCTCTCGTCGATGCCGTCGCCGTTCAGACGGTTGCGCCGCTTCAGCCCCGCGCGCGAAATCGTCAGCACCTCGCGGGCGATGTCGAAGAGCGACGCCGTTCTGAACCTCGCGGCCAGCCCCTCGGCGGGAACCGCATCCCTCAGCGCCTGAACCTCGTCGTAAGTCCAGTCGCTCGTAAGTGCCTCGGCGTCCGCCAATGCCTGGTCGTCATAGAGCAGGCCGACCCAGAAGGCGGGGAGCGCGCAAATCCGTCGCCAAGGTCCGCCGTCGGCGCCGCGCATCTCGAGGAATCGCTTCAGCCGGACGTCGGGGAAAAGGGTCGAAAGATGGTTGGTCCAGTCGCCCATGTTCGGCTGCCACTCGGCGATCTCATCCTTCAGCGCCCCGTTCATGAACTGGCGGAAGGTGACATGCGTACAGTCATGATAATGGCCGTCGCGCACGACGAAATACATCGGCACGTCGAGCGCCCATTCGACGTAATCGACAAAGCCGAAGTCCGCCTTGAAGGCGGATGGCAGCAGGCCGGCCCGCCGGTTGTCGGTGTCGCGCCAGATGTCGCCGCGCCACGAAAGCAGCCCGTTCGGCTTGCCGTCGGTGAAAGGCGAGCTGGCAAAGAGCGCCGTGGCGAGCGATTGCAGCTTCATCGATACGTGCATCTTGCGCCGCATGTCCTCCTCGGAGGAGAAGTCGAGATTCACCTGGATCGTGCAGGTGCGGTACATCATGTCGAGGCCCTTGGTGCCGACCTTCGGCATGTAGCGCGTCATGATCGCGTAGCGCGATTTCGGCATTCGCGGCGTCTCTTCGAAGGTCCATTTCGGGCTGCCGCCGATGCCGAGGAAGCGGATGCCGAGCGGTTCGGCGATTTCGCGAAGCACGGCGAGGTGCTGGTTCGATTCCTTGCAGGTCTGATGCAGGTTCTCGAGCGGCGCACCGGAAAGCTCGAACTGGCCGCCCGGCTCCAGCGAGATTGCGCCGTTGCCGCCGTGGTCGGCAAGTCCGATGATGTTGCCTTCGTCGAGGATCGGCTCCCAGCCGTTCCTTTGAGCCATGCCCTTCAGAAGCGCCTCGATGCTCGCCTCGCCGAAATAGGGCACGGGGCTGTTGTCTGCCTTGAAGAAGGCGAATTTCTCGTGCTCCGTTCCGATCCGGAACTTCTCCTTCGGCTTCGATCCGGACGCGAGGTAGGCGGTCAGGTCGGCGACGGAGGTGACCGGCGTCTGGTCGGTGGTGTCTCGGGCCATATTCGTCTTCTTCGTATGTGCGGGATCCCGCCGGCAGCAGGACTGGATGGAGGGTGCTTGAACCGTAATCAAGTGCGGTGCAAGTCAATTTCTTTCAAGATGCCGTCAAAAAAACTCCGTGCCGGTGCCGGTGCCGATCGAGGGCTTCATCGCCAGTCGCCGAGCGTTGCCTGAATGATCGCAAGCGCGGCCACGGCTGCCGTATCGGCGCGCAGGATGCGCGGGCCAAGCGGGATGGCGGTGACGTAGTCGAGGCTGCGCAGCAGCACCCGCTCGGCTTCCGAGAAGCCGCCTTCCGGACCGATCAGCAGGGCGAGGCGGCGCTCGCTGATCTTATCGAGGACCGGCAGCGGGTTCTGGCTCTCATTGCCCTCGTCGCAAAAGATGATGCGCCGCTCGCGCGGCCAGTCCGCCAAAAGCTCTTCGAGCCTTCGCGGCGGCTCCACCGAAGGAATGCCGAGAACGCCGCATTGCTCCGCGGCTTCGATTACATTGGCGCGCAGGCGGTCGAGATTGCCGAGCTTGCCT
The DNA here is from genome assembly GCF_002944405.1 of Sinorhizobium fredii. Classification (NCBI taxonomy): domain Bacteria; kingdom Pseudomonadati; phylum Pseudomonadota; class Alphaproteobacteria; order Hyphomicrobiales; family Rhizobiaceae; genus Ensifer; species Ensifer fredii. The sequence goes on from NZ_CP024307.1 coordinate 833,562, forward strand.
TGCACATGCTGGGTCATCACCGGCTGCAGCACGCCGGCGCCCATCTCGACGGCCTTCTGGACCAGATAGTCGAGCCGCCCCACTTTGAGCGGCGCAAACAGATAGACGAGGTCTGCGGGCGCAGGCTGCGGACGTGTCTGCTCGCTTGCCGTCAGAACGAGGTGTTTGCGGGACGGCAGGGACAATTCCGCACGCCATTCGCCGTCCCGTCCGTTGAACACCAGGACCGACGAGCCCTCGCCGAACCGCAGCACGTTGACGAGATAGTTGAACTGCTCCTTCGTGGCCTCGTGTCTGGCCCCCGTGTGGAGCGGGCTTTCGACGAACAGTCGCTGCATGCGGAAATTGGCGCGCATTCTGTTGCCCTTACAAAAACAGGCCGGCGAGGAGGCGGTAGACGAGTGCCGAAAGGAGCGCCGAGGCCGGAAGGGTGATTACCCAGGCGGCCACAATCGTCAGGAAGTAGGAACGGCGCACCAGCCGGCGGCGGCGCACCTCGGCGAAATTCGTTTCGATCGCCTCGCCCATGAAGTCGGATTGGCCGGTCCTCCGCCGGATATATTCCAACCGGCGCTGCGAATGGCGTATGTACCATTCGCGGAAGAAGCCGACGCCGAAAACGGCGCCGACCGCCGTGTGCGTGGAACTGATCGGCAGACCCAGCGCCGATGCCAGGAGGACGGTGACCGCCGTCGCCAGCGCCACGCAGAAGGCGCGCATCGGATTGAGGCGGGTGATTTCCTCGCCGACGACGCGGATCAGGATCGGGCCGTAGAGCAGCAGGCCCAGAGCGATGCCGAAGGCGCCGATCAGCAGCACCCAAAAGGGCGCCTCCGACCGGGCGGCCGATATCGTGCCGTTGACGGCCGAGACGATCGCCGACAGCGGTCCGATGGCGTTCGACACGTCATTGGCGCCGTGGGCGAAGGAGAGCAGCGCGGCGGAGAAAACGAGCGGCAGGCGGAACAGCTTGCGAAGCGATTGGTTGCGGTTCTCGAGTCCCACGGACTGGCGATGGATCCACGGCCTGCAGAGCCCGTAGCAGGCAATGCCGGCGAGTGTGCCGATCAAGAGGCCGGTCCAGAGAGAAATTACCTGCAAATGGACGAGCCCGAACACCGCCACATAGGCGGTGAAGGAGCCTGCCGTGACGCCGAGCACGATCGGCATCCAGTACCGCGCCGCTCCGATCTTGTCGTCGCGGTAGATGATGAATTCCTTGAGGAACGCCAGGAACAGGGCGGCGATGGCGCCGCCGAGCAGGGGGGAGATGGACCAGCTTGCGGTAATCCCGGCGATCGCCCACCATTTGACGCTCGCCAGGCCCTCCGCCGCGAGGCCCGCGCCGATGATGCCGCCGGCGATGGAGTGGGTGGTCGAGACCGGCGCGCGCGCATAGGTGGCGATGTTGATCCAGACGGCCGAAGACAAGAGCGCCGCCATCATCACCCAGACGAGCACGTCAAGGCTGACCAGCCGGGCGCCGTCGATGATCCCGGCTTCAATGGTCAGCGTCACCTTCCGCCCGGCGATCACGGCTCCGGCAATTTCGAAGACGGCGGCGATGGCAAGTGCCGTCGCCATCGTCATCGCCTTTGCGCCGACCGCGGCTCCGACATTGTTGGTGACGTCGTTGGCGCCGATGTTCATGGCCATGTAGGCGGCGATCGCGGCCCCCGCCACGACGATGGCCAACCCTGACGCACCGGTGAAATAGCTGGCTGCGAATACCATGCTGAGGATCAGGAAGAGCAGGCCGAGACCGGGGGCGGCAAGCCTGCGCATCACATGCTGCGATGCCTCCTCGGCACGGCTGACCTTGTCGAGATCCTTATCGATCGTCAGCTTCTCGAGGTGCAGGCGCGGCTTGGCCACAAATGTTTCTCCCTTGTCACATTCGCCAGTAGCGGTGCGCGGCGGCATATTCAAGCGGTGTTTGAAAGGGGCGGCGAAGCTAGGGCGCACCAAGCGGCTTTGGGCTGTCGCCCAAAAGAGTGCAGCGATTTTGGGATAACGGCACGCACAAGATCAGCGGGCTGAGCGCGGCGCATGCATGCTTTTGAAGGCGACGCGCTTTAGGCTTCGGGTGCTGCGGGCTCCGGGGGCTGGGCGGCGGCCATGCGCTTGCCGAAGCCGAGGATGAGTTCCTTCAGCGAGGCTTCGGCGACGCGCCTGGCCGCCTCCTCACAATCGACCCACTCGAGCTTCCGCTCGCCTTTCTCGGGAAAATTCTTGCACAGACTGTCGACTTCGAGGGCGTGCACCTGGACCTTGCAGGGAATCTTCAGGCCGTGGTCCATGCGTTTCTGATAGACGTAGGAGCCGATGGCGGCCTTCTGCACCTTCCCCTTCACGCCCGCCTCTTCATAGGCCTCGCGCTCAGCGACTTCGTGCGCCCACTTTCCCTGCATCGGCCATCCCTTGGGAATGACCCAACGGCCCGTGTCGCGGCTGGTGAGCAGGAGAATTTCCGGGCTCTTCGTCTTCTTGCGAATGCGGTAGCACAGCGCGGCATATTGCATGCGCGCCGGTCGGCGCAGCATCAAGTGCACATCAGATGCCAGCCGGTGCAAGAGGTTCAAGGGGCTCGATACTCCTGTCGAATCAGGTTGAAATAACCATTCAAATTATGGCGCCCCTGCATTGCGTGTAAATGACGTCAGCGATCAATAACGGATAAGAAGCGTTGCGGTTCCGTGAGCGGGGCAGCGTCGTGGATACATATAATGATTGCGCGCATCGCCTGCCAGAAAGCGACATTCACGGTCGTATTCAATTAACTCGGTTCAAGAACTTCGGGGCGTGGACCTGGCGACAAGCAATACCCGCCAAGTGACGTTTCCTTTAGGAACCGGCGCGGTCGCGCTGCTTGAGGCGCAGTCGCGCGATGCGGGCCCACTCGCCGCTGCGCTCCGCATCGCGGGCGGCGGCGGCGACGAAGTCGATATGGCTTTGCGCGGCCACCTTGGCCGCCTCGGGGTCGTGCGCCATGATGGCGGCATAGATCGCCTCGTGCTGGGCAAGCAGCCGGTCGCGCGCGCCCGGTGCGTTAAAGACCGAGCTGCGATGGAAGAAGATGCCCTGGGTCAGGAGCCGGTAGCAGGCCCTCAGCGTGTGTAGCAGGATGATGTTGTGGGCGCTTTCGCCGATGGCGTTGTGCAGCTCGACATCGGCTTCGAGCTCGTCGTCGAAATTGCCGCTCGCATGCGCCGCGCGCATCCGCTCGATGATGCGGGTGAGAAGGTCCCGGTCGAAATCCGTGGCGCGCGTCGCGGCGAGTTCCGCCGTCAGGCCCTCGAGCTCGCGCCGGTATTCGAGGTAATCCTGCGTCGCCTTGTGGTGACGGCCGATGAGCTCGATCAGCGGTTTCGAGAAGATCTGGCCGACGACATCGGCGACGAAGGTTCCGCCTCCGTGGCGGCTCTCGAGCAATCCGCGGCCTTCCAGCTCCTTGAGCGCCTCGCGCAGGATCGGCCGAGACACGTCGAGCCTTTTTGCGAGCTCCCGCTCGCCCGGCAGCCGGTCCCCGTCGCGCAGCACGCCTTCCAGGATCAGAAGCTCGATCTGCTGGACGACCTCGTCCGCGGTTCGGCTGTGGCTGATACGCGCATAGAGCTCGCTCTGGTCTTCGGTCACCGCAAATCTCCCGGAGACGGAATGCTCTCCCGCCTGGCGCGGCAATCTAGCAGGACCCATCGAGTGGTCAAATCGATTGTCAACTCGCTCGGCCGCGGCTGATAAAAGTCAAACTGCGTCAATGCGTCCTGTTCTTTTTGCTCCCCCGGTTGATAAGTAAAAGGTGATGAACGCGTGAGGGGGATGAAGCGCTTCATGGCGAAGGCAAGTTTTGGATTTCCAGCGGCGGCCTTGCGCGCCCAGGTGCTCGGCGAAGTTCATTCTCGACCCTATGCGTTGGTGACGACGCCACGCGTCATCTTTCAGCTGGCCTTCATCACCGAAGGCGGCTCCGTCGTCGATCACGCCGTGCTCTCGGAACTGTCGCGCTCTCGCGGCATCGCGCCGCCCGGCCGCGATGCAAACCACCACGCCATGCCCTGGGGGCAGGGGACATTGCGCTGGGAGCGCCACACCGAGTTCTCGACTTATTTCTGGGACGCGCCGGCGCCGGAGCGCTTCGGCGGCGAGGTGGCGATCCATCCTTTCGGCGACGGCTTCTCTCCGCCGGGCCTGCTGATTTCCGGCATCCGGCTGGAGATCCGACCGGATACGCCGGAAGCCCGCGAGGCGATCCAGGCCTTCGACCCGACGAGCCTCTGTTACAGCGAGACAAAGAACGGTCAGGCGGTGCTGCTCACCGACTTCCGGCAGAACGGCGACGGGCTCACCCAGATCCTCATCCTCGACCGGGGTTTGACGGAGGCGGGCACGGGGGCCCTCATCCAGCGCCTGCTCGACATTGAGACCTACCGCACGCTGGCCATGCTCGGGCTGCCGCTGGCGCAATCGCTGTCGCCGGAAATCCGCCGGACCGAGGATGGCCTGACCGCCGTCACCCAACGGATGAAGGAGAATGTCCGTGAGGAAGCGGACGAAATGCTGGCGGAAATCACCCGGCTTGCCGCCGACCTCGAAGCCGGCGCAGCGCTCAGCCTCTATCGCTTTGGCGCGAGCCGCGCCTATTACGGCATTGTTCAGGAACGCATCCGGACGCTCTCCGAAATGCCGGTGCCCGGCTACGAGACGATAGGCACCTTCCTCGAGCGCCGGCTGGCGCCAGCGATGCGCACCTGCCAGTCGGTCGAGGAGCGTCAGGCGAACCTGTCGCGCAAGCTCGCCCGTGCGACGGCGTTGCTCAGAAGCTGGATCGATGTCGAACTCGAACGGCAGAACAGCGCGCTGCTCAATTCGATGGACCGGCGGGCGAAATTGCAGCTGCGCCTCCAGCAGACCGTCGAAGGCCTCTCCGTCGCTGCGATCTCCTATTACGTCGTCGGGCTGTTCGGCTATCTCGCCAAGGCCGTTAGCCACGCGATCCCGGTCGATCCGGGCGTGCTGACGGGCCTTGCGGTGCCCTTCGCGGTTCTCGGCGTCTGGTTGATCGTCCGCCGGATCCGCCGCCATCACGAGGAGAGTGCGCACAAGTGACGGCGCCCTGTCGGATTTACTGCTCCCAGTAGGGAACGGGGCCATAGAGGGCGGCGAGGAAGTCGACGAAGAGCCGAACCTTGGCGGGCAGAAACTGGCGGCTCGGATAGACGGCCGACAGCGTCAGCCTTTGCGACCCTTCCCATTCCGGCAGCACCTGCACCAAGCGCCCGTCGCGCAACTCCGCGCTGACGTCCCAGGTGGAGCGGAGCGCAATCCCCGCTCCGGCGATCACTGCGGCACGGATGATCTCCGACGAATTGGTGACAAGCGGCCCTTCCGGACGGTAGGCGAGGGAACCGCCCGGGCCCTTCAGCTTCCAGCTCTCATTGTTATGGGCCGGCAGGCAGATGTGCTCGGCGAGATCGCCGATCTCCTTGGGTGCGCCGTGCCGAGCGATGTAGTCCGGGGCCGCGCAGAGCAGCCGCCGGACCGGTGCGAGCTTGCGGGCGACGAGGCTCGAATCGGTGAGTTCACCGATCCGGATGGCGAGGTCGAAGCCGTCGGCGACGATGTCGCTGAACTCGTCGCTGAGCACGATATGGAGCTTGAGGTCGGGATGGTCCTTCATGAACCCGGTCAGGTGCGGCGCGATATGCATGCGTCCGAACGAAGTGGGCGCCGTGATGCGCAAAGTTCCCTGAGCCTGCGACGAGCGCCCCGAAGCATAGGCTTCCGCCTCCTCGATCCCGGCGAGGACACCGAGGACGCGGTCATAGAAGCCCTGTCCTGCTTCGGTCAGTGAGACCTGTCGCGTCGTGCGCTGCAAGAGGCGCGTGCCGAGCCTCTCCTCGAGCCGCTTGACGCGCTTGGAGATCACCGCCGCGGAGAGGCCGAGCGCGCGGGCGGCCGCCGACATGCTGCCGGTTGAAACCACCCGCGCGAAGACTTCGAGATCCCCAAGATTCGTCATGAATTCCGGCCGTTTTCTCCAAGAACGAAAAGATGATTAGCAGTTGCCAAATGCCGGTCATAGTGCATTCCGCTTTCACAAACTGGACAAGATGCTCTAAGATTCAGAGCACAAACGTGATCGATTCTAAGAGGTTGGGACACGGGAGCGACGAGAAGCGACCGTGCTTTCCCAGCCTCCACTTTGGTGGTAAAGAAAATTTACCACTTTATTGCGCGTTGGCTGGAGGAGTTCATGCCGGAAACGATCGGGTTCCTGAAGCCCAGGCAGGCCGTCCTCGATCGCCGCGGCGAGATCATCGCCGACCTCGCCGACCTGTTGCCCGACGGCTGCCTGATCAGCGACGAGCGTGGCCTGAAACCCTTCGAGACGGATGCGTTTCTTGCCTATCGCCGCCTGCCGCTGGCCGTCGTCCTGCCGGAGACGACGGAGCAGGTCGCCGCCGTCCTCAAATATTGCAGCCGCTATGGCATTCCGGTCGTGCCGCGCGGTGCCGGCACCTCGCTTTCCGGCGGCGCCATCCCGCAGGAGGACGCCATCGTCGTCGGTCTGTCGAAGATGTCGCGCATTCTCGATGTCGACCTGTTCAACCGCACGGCGACGGTGCAGGCGGGCGTCACCAACCTCAACATTTCCGAGGCGGTGGGTGCCGACGGCTTCTTCTATGCGCCCGATCCGAGCTCGCAGCTCGCCTGCACCATCGGCGGCAATATCGGCATGAATTCCGGCGGCGCCCATTGCCTGAAATATGGCGTGACCACCAATAACCTGCTCGGCGTCAAGATGGTGCTCTTCGACGGCACGGTGATCGACCTCGGCGGCAAGGCGCTCGACGCGCCAGGTTATGATCTGCTCGGCCTTGTCTGCGGCTCCGAGGGCCAGCTCGGCATCGTCACCGAGGCGACGGTCCGGTTGATCGCCAAGCCCGAGGGTGCGCGGCCCGTGCTCTTCGGCTTCTCCGCGTCGGAGGCGGCCGGCTCCTGCGTCGCCGACATCATCGGGTCGGGTATCATTCCGGTCGCGATCGAGTTCATGGACAAGCCGGCGATCGAGATCTGCGAGGCTTTCGCCCATGCCGGCTATCCGCTCGACGTCGAGGCGCTGCTGATCGTCGAGGTCGAGGGGTCCGAGGCGGAGATGGAGGCGATGCTCCAGGGCATCATCGAGATCGCCCGGCGTCACGGTGTCGTGACGATCAAGGAATCGCAGTCGGCGCTCGAGGCGGCGCTGATCTGGAAGGGCCGAAAATCCGCCTTCGGTGCCACCGGCCGGGTCGCCGACTATATCTGTATGGACGGCACGGTTCCGCTGAGCCAGCTGTCGCATGTGTTGCGCAGGACCGGCGAGATCGTCGCCAGCTACGGGCTGCGTGTCGCCAATGTCTTCCATGCCGGCGACGGCAACATGCATCCGCTGATCCTCTACAACATCAACGATCCGGCGGATGCGGCCCGCGCCGAGGCGGCCGGCAACGACATCCTGAAGCTCTGCGTCGACGCGGGTGGCTGCCTGACGGGCGAGCATGGGGTGGGGATCGAAAAGCGCGACCTGATGCTCCATCAGTACAACAAGGCCGATCTCGATCAGCAGATGGCGGTGCGCGCCGCCTTCGATCCGCAATGGCTCCTCAATCCCTCGAAGGTATTTCCGCTCGAAGGACGGCCTCAGGCATGATCGTCCATTTCGAACCGGCAAGCGAAGAGGGGATCGCCTCCGTGGTGCGCTCCGCAGCGGCCGAGCGCGTCACGCTTGCCATTGTCGGCGGCGGCACGCGATCCGGGCTCGGCAATCCTGTCCGTGCCGACCGGACGCTTTCGACGCGGCGTCTCTCCGGTATCGTCACTTACAATCCGGCGGAGATGACCATGAGCGCGCTCGCCGGGACGCCGCTTGCCGAAGTGGAGGCGGCGCTCGCAGCCAAGGGCCAGATGCTGTCTTTCGAACCAATGGACCATCGCGGCATTCTCGGAACGACGGGCGAGCCGACGATCGGCGGCACCTTCGCCGCCAACGTCTCCGGTCCCCGCCGCTATGTCGCCGGGGCTGCCCGCGACAGCCTGCTGGGCGTGCGTTTCGTCAACGGCCGCGGCGAACTAATCAAGGCCGGCGGCCGCGTGATGAAGAACGTCACCGGGCTCGATCTCGTCAAGCTGATGGCGGGCTCCTACGGAACGCTTGGAATTCTGACGGAGGTCACCTTCAAGGTACTGCCGGTGCCGCCGGCGGCCGCAACCGTCGTCGTCCAGGGCCTCAACGATGCGGAGGCAGCCGCCGTCATGGCCGAGGCGATGGCACAGCCGGTGGAGGTGTCGGGCGCGGCGCATCTGCCCGAAAGCGTGCGGTGCCGCTTTATCGATGGTGCACTGCCGGAGGGAGCGGCTACCGTCCTAAGGCTCGAAGGTCTGGCGGCGTCTGTGGAGATGCGTGCCGAGAAGCTCGTCGCGGCGCTGTCGCGCTTCGGCTCGGCCTCGAAGCTGGACGCCGGGCAGACGAAGGCACTTTGGGCAGAGATCCGCGACGTGAAGCCCTATGCCGGCGGCACGGCCAGACCGCTGTGGCGTGTCTCGGTCGCCCCATCGGCGGGGCACCAGCTCGTTGCCGCGCTGCGTCTCCAAACAGGCGTCGATGCATTCTACGATTGGCAGGGCGGCCTAGTCTGGCTGCGCATGGAGGCGGAAGCCGAGGCCGAACTCGTGCGCCGCTACGTGCACGCGCTAGGCGGGGGCCATGCGACGCTCGTCCGAGCCGACGGCGAAGCTCGCGCCCGGATACCCGCCTTCGAGCCGCAGGCTCCCGCGGTGGCCCAACTTGCAGAACGCGTGCGCGCATCGTTCGATCCGGCGCGGATCTTCAATCCGGGACGGCTGGCGGCTGTCGCCTGATCGCAGGCGGGCTGTTGCAATTCGCTGCAGGCGAGAGGAGAATTCGATGAGTGATCCGGGTCCGCAGACGCCGCTTTCCCGCGACACCGACCGCTGGTTGGAGCCGGGCAAGGTCAACATCCAGATCATCTACCTGCTTTATCTGGTCGGCTTCGCCATCGGCATCACTCCGCTCGTCGGCATCGTGCTCGCCTACCTTAATCGGGACAAGGCCGAAGACTGGGCGAGAACGCACTACATCTGGGCGATCCGCACCTTCTGGATCGCCCTGCTGTTCGCCGTCGTTTCGGCACTTCTGTCCGTATTGCTCATCGGCGTGCTCGGCTTCGTCGCGACGGCGGTCTGGATCGTCGTGCGCTGTGTCATAGGGCTTCAGAAAGCCGCCCGCGAGGAGCCGATCACCGATCCCGAAAGCTGGCTCATCTAAGGCGTGGCGGCTCCGTTCAGGAACTGCCGTTTGAGAATTGAGAGTGGAGTATCCGGTTGCAGACAAATTTTTCGCCAGAGCAACTCGCCGACCCGCATGTCGCCGAATCGGAAAAGATCCTGCGCAAATGCGTCCATTGCGGCTTCTGCACCGCCACCTGTCCGACCTATGTGCTGCTCGGCGACGAACTCGACAGTCCGCGCGGACGGATCTATCTCATCAAGGACATGATGGAAAACGGGCGAGCGGCCGATACCGAAACCGTCACCCATATCGACCGTTGTCTCTCCTGCCTTTCCTGCATGACCACCTGTCCGTCGGGCGTCGACTACATGCATCTCGTCGATCATGCCCGGATCCACATCGAGAAGACCTACAGACGACCGTTCAAGGATCGCTTCGCTCGTGCCGTCATTGCTGCGACCTTGCCCTATTCTTCGCGCTTCCGGCTGGCGCTCAGGGCGGCGGGGCTCGCACGCCCCTTTGCGGGGCTGCTGAAGCGGGTTCCCTGGCTCAAGACCTTCGGCGTCATGCTCGATCTCGCACCGCGTGCGGTGCCGGCCGCAGACGGGGTGAGGCCTGCCGTTTACGCGGCCAAGGGCACGCCGCGCGGCCGCGTTGCCCTGCTCGCCGGCTGTGCCCAGCCCGTGCTGAGGCCCGGGATCAACGAAGCAACGATCCGTCTGCTCACGAGCCAGGGGGTGGAGGTCGTCGTTGCCGCGGGTGAGGGCTGTTGCGGCGCGCTCGTGCACCACATGGGGCGGGAGGAGCAGGCGCTCGCCGCCGCCCGGCGCAACGTCGATGTCTGGCTGAAGGCTGCCGAGGAGGACGGTCTCGACGCCATCGTCATAACCGCATCCGGCTGCGGCACGACGATCAAGGACTACGGCCACATGCTGCGGCTGGACGCTGCCTATGCCGACAAGGCGGCCAAGGTGTCTGCCCTTGCAAAGGACATAACCGAATATCTGGCGGAGCTGGACCTGCCGGAACAGGGCACGCGTGGCCTGACTGTCGCCTATCACTCCGCCTGCTCGATGCAGCATGGCCAGAAAATCACCGCGGCACCGAAGCGGCTCCTGAAGCGGGCGGGCTATGCGGTTCGCGACCCGGCGGAAGGCCACCTCTGTTGCGGGTCGGCCGGCACCTACAACATCCTGCAGCCGGAAATATCGGCAAGGCTCAAGGCTCGCAAGGTGAGAAACATCGAGGCGACCAAGCCGAACGTCATCGCCACCGGCAATATCGGCTGCATCACCCAGATCGCCAGCGGCACGAATATCCCGATCGTGCATACGGTCGAGCTGCTCGACTGGGCCTATGGGGGTTCGAAGCCGTCGGGGCTGTGAGCGGTGGCGGTTGCCCCTCTCCTCGGGTTAAACGCGAAGAGAGGTGCAAATTTCCCGACGTATCAACCGCCAAAAATCTGGCGGAAAATGTCGACGCCGCGGTCGTCGAAGCTGACATCGCCTGCCTTGTTGCCCGGGCCGATGACGATGACCTTGGTGCCGATCGGGGCGCGATCGTAGAGGTGCTCGACGTCCTCGTTCATCATCCGGATGCAGCCGGACGACATGTTCTGGCCGATGGTCCAGGGCTGGTTCGTGCCGTGGATGCGGAAGATCGTGTCGCGGCCGCCCTTGTAGAGGTAGAGCGCGCGGGCGCCGAGCGGATTGTCGATGCCGCCTTCCTGCGTCATCGGCAGGATGCGCCCCTTGGCCGCTTCGCGCACGCGCATTTCCGCCGGCGGCGTCCAGGCCGGCCACTCGGCCTTGCGGCCCACCTTGACGATGCCGGACCAGCCGAAGCCCTCACGGCCGACGCCGATGCCGTAGCGCGTCGCGCGGTTCGGGCCGTCGATGTAGTAGAGATACTTGTTGTTGGTGTCGACGATCACCGTGCCGGGCGCCTCGTTGGTGCGGAACCGTACCTTGGTGCGCCAATATCTCTGCGGCGGCTTCTTCGGCTGGGCTGCCAGCACGACATCGGAGCGCTTCACCTTTGCACCGGCAATGTCGGCCGGAGTGAACGCGGAGGTATTTGTGGCAATGAGAAAAGCAGCGGCCGCGACGGTGAGCGCGGCCAGCCGGGTGGCATGAAGTCTCATTTATGATTCCCTCTGAACCCTCGTTGCGGGCAAGCTATGCAAAATAACCCCAAGTGCAAGCCCGTGATACATCCTGTAGAACAAGGCGCGGGCCGGAACTTGTATCGTAGGGAACGGCTGTTGCTCTTTGAACACGATCCGGCAAGAAAAAAGCCAGTTTTAAAGGGAATGTATTCTACTTGGCGGAGTGCCGCTAGATGACGATAACCTTGGTGCCGACTTTGACGCGCTCGTAAAGGTCAACGACATCTTCGTTGCGCATGCGGATGCAGCCGGAGGAGACGCCGTAGCCGATCGTCCAGGGGGCATTGGTGCCATGGATGCGATAGAGCGTCGAGCCGAGATACATGGCGCGGGCGCCGAGCGGGTTCTGGGGTCCGCCGTCCATGCGGTCCGGAAGATAATGACCCTTGGCCGCTTCGCGCGCGATCATCTCTTGAGGCGGCGTCCAGTTCGGCCATTCGGCCTTCCGCGTGATCCTGTGTTCGCCGGCCCATTCAAAGCCGGGCTTGCCGACGCCGACGCCGTAGCGCCGCGCCTGTCCGTCGCCGGTAACGAGATAGAGGAAACGGTTGTTCGTGTCGATGACGATCGTGCCCGGCCTCTCGCCTGTCTCATAGGCCACCATCTGCGGCAGGAATTGCGGGTCAAACTGCGACCTGGCAGGCCTTTGCGGGCGTATTGCGGCAGGCTGCACGGCCGCCGTTTCCAGCCGGCGCTTCATCTGGCGACGCTCCACCAGTTTTCGGGTGGCGGCCGGGGCCTGCGGCCGATAGACGGCCGGGCGCACCCCTTCGCCGGTCAGTTGCATCACCCAGGGGGCAGTGAGATCCGGGCTGACGACGACCGGCGGCCGGTTCTGATATCGGTCCCAAGCGCCGGCGCCGGCGGGGAGGGTGCAGACAAGGCACGTGGCAAGCAAAAGGAACTTCTTCATCATCGGACGGACTCGCTACCTAACGCCGAAAAAATCATGGGCAGCGCAGCGGCTGCACTTGCAATGGCGCGATGCTCGCACTCCTCCGCCACCGAAGGGTAAACATGGCTTCGATAAAATGCTGCGATGTGGATAAAGCTTTGGGTAGGGTTATTCCCGGCTTTATGAATCTGGTTTGCAAATGGTAAATGGAACAAAAGAGAAACAAGGCGGGAGCGCGGTGATGTCGGCGAAGGGTTTGATTATCGGCGATGACGGGTTGCAGCGTTGCGCCTGGCACGGCAATCTCGACGACTACCGCCGCTACCACGACGAGGAATGGGGCCGCCCGGTGACCGACGATCGCCGGCTATTCGAGAAGATTTGCCTGGAGGGCTTCCAGTCGGGCCTTTCCTGGCTGACGATCCTCAGGAAGCGCGATGCCTTCCGCTCGGCATTCGCATGCTTCGACTTTGACATGGTTGCCGAATTCGGCGAGGCGGACATCGCGCGCTGCCTCGGCGACCCCGGCATCGTGCGACACCGGGGCAAGATCGTCTCGACCATCAACAATGCGCGCCGCGCAAAGGAATTGCGGGCGGAATTCGGCTCGCTTGCCGCCTATTTCTGGGCGCACGAGCCGGATGGAAGCGAGCGCCCGAAGGTTGTCGACTACGCGACGCTGATCGCCAATCCGACCACACCGACCTCCGTCCGGATATCGAAGGATCTGAAGAAGCGCGGCTGGACCTTCGTCGGCCCGACGACCGTCTATGCCTTCATGCAGGCCATGGGCCTCGTCAACGACCACCTCGAAGGCTGCTTCTGCCGCGCGCAAGTGGACGAGATGCGGCGGCAATTCGCCAGGCCGCTGCATAGCCGACCGGAGTGACCCTCCCCGGTTTTGGAGGCGGGGAGGGCCGGCTTCGCTAGCCGCCGTGCCCGGCGAGCCATTCCTTCATCATTGTGATCTCGGCCTCCTGGGCCTTGATGATGTCTTCCGCCAGCTTGCGGATCGCCTCGTCCTTGCCGTGCTCGAGCTCGACTCTTGCCATGTCGATCGCGCCCTGGTGGTGAACGATCATGCTGCGCACGAAATCGACGTCGGCATTGCCGGTGAAGGCGATGTCCATATCCTTGTGCATTCTGGCGTTCGCTTCAGCGAAGGCCTTGCTCGACGGTGCTATGTCGGCAGCCGTCGCGTCCTGGTGCATGCCTTGATGGTTTTCCTGGGCGTATACCGGCATGCCGACCAATACGGCGACCGTCAACGCGGCGAGGGTCCTTTTCAGGGACATGGTGTGTACCTTTCCATCCTAATGGGAATTCAGGAGATCTTGCGGGCCGCGCGAGGGAACGTCGTCGCGTCCCTCGGAGGCGCCGGCGCTAAATGGAAAGGCTGCATTTGGGCGGTGGGGACAGGGGCTTGACGGCCTGGTCGAGCAGCGGCGCTTGTCGCTGCGGCGAAAGCCGCGTCGAAGACGTCGCGGATCGCATGAACCCGGGCGGCGCCGCATGGATCGCGACGCAGGCGGAGCAGAGCGCCGGGTGGTCTGCTTTCGCCGGGCTCGGACAATGGCTCCGTTGGACGCAATGACCGTCACGACCAGTGGAGGCGTGGTTCACCATATTGGAGGTCGGGTGATGATGTGCGCTGTCCGCCATCGCGCCCAGGTCGCGCGCCTGGGCGATCGCGGGAAGGGCTCCGCCGAGCGGAGCGGATAGAAGCAGGAGAATGAGGGCGAGCCAACGCAGCATGCCGGCAAGATAGGTTACTGGGCGCCGAATATGAAGGGGGCAAGAGGAAATCGCCGAGCCGCGACCGCCTCGCGTCAGGCCGGCAACGCCGCTCCGTTGCGGGGAACCGCGAAGACGCCTTGCAGGGAACCTCCCGCAGCCTCGCCAATCGTCGAGTTTCCGATGCAGCAAAGCTGGCGTGAGCTTCCGCCCGGACGGCGGACCATCGCAGAAAAGCAGAAGGACGAGGACGTCGCGGTCGCCTTTTCCAGAATGCTGAGGATCGTTGCCCGGTCTTTCGGGTCGTAGGCCCGCACCAGATCGATGATGCCGCAGGGGTTCTGCCTCAGGCCAAGAAGCGAAAGGGTCTGCAGGCCGACCACAAAGGCGCCGCTGTCCACGTCACAACGCCACGGCTCGATCATATAGCCTGCCTTCGCGAGCACGCGGGTCCAGGCTCCGTGGGTTTCCGGATTGAGCGGCTTTATCGCTGCCGCGCCGGGCGTCATGACAGTCAGCATTTTGCGAAAGTCTCCGTTTGAAGCCCTTGTTTCGATCGGCTTAACTTATAAGGGTGCAGAGAGAATTTTACAATCACGACGCAGTGATCGTAATTCGAACCGGAACGCTTTTGCGCGCGGCCTTGTTCCGCCGCCCTCCCGGCTGCCGGCCCGTCGCCCCTTTGTCGGTCGCTACCCTTGCCGCCCTTGACGTGATCCGGTAGGGAAGGCACCGACCAAGCTTTACAGCCCGGAATGCCTTCCATGAACGACAAACCGAAGAAACCGCAGAAGCTCAAGGCGCGCCTGCCGCGCGGCTTCGTCGACCGTTCGGCGGCGGATATCCGCGCCGTCGACGAGATGATCGCGAAGATCCGCGAAGTCTACGAGCGCTATGGTTTCGATCCGGTCGAAACGCCGCTGTTCGAATATACCGATGCGCTCGGCAAGTTTCTTCCCGACAGCGACCGCCCGAACGAAGGCGTGTTCTCGCTGACGGACGACGACGAGCAATGGATGAGCCTGCGCTATGACCTGACGGCGCCGCTTGCCCGGCACGTGGCGGAGAACTTCAACGAGATACAGCTTCCCTACCGCACCTATCGCGCCGGCTACGTGTTCCGCAACGAGAAGCCGGGCCCGGGCCGTTTCCGCCAGTTCATGCAGTTCGATGCCGATACTGTCGGCGCCGCCGGCGTCCAGGCCGATGCCGAGATGTGCATGATGATGGCCGACACGATGGAGGCGCTCGGAATTGCGCGCGGCGATTACGTGATCCGCGTCAACAACCGCAAGGTTCTGGACGGCGTGCTCGAGGCGATAGGGCTCGGCGGCGATGACAAGGCGAATGCGCGGCTGACGGTTTTGCGTGCCATCGATAAGCTCGACAAGTTCGGTCCGGACGGCGTGTGCCTGCTTCTGGGCGCGGGGCGCAAGGACGAGAGCGGCGACTTCACCAAGGGTGCCGGGCTCGACGAAGAGCAGATCCGCAAGATCCTCTTCTTCGTCGGTATCAGCGACTATGCGAAGAGCGCCGATGAACTCGCCGAGCTCGTCGCCGGCACCGCGCGCGGTGCGGAGGGCGTCCAGGAGCTGAACACGATCCGCAGCCTCGTGCTCAGCGCCGGCTATGACGCGGATCGCATCAAGATCGACCCCTCGGTCGTGCGCGGCCTCGAATATTATACCGGCCCGGTCTTCGAGGCCGAACTGCAGTTTGCCGTCACTAACGAGAAGGGCGAGAAGGTCGTCTTCGGCTCGGTCGGCGGCGGCGGCCGCTATGACGGTCTCGTCTCGCGCTTCATGGGCCAGCCGGTGCCGGCAACGGGCTTCTCGATCGGCGTGTCGCGGCTGATGACGGCGCTGAAGAATCTCGGCAAGCTCGGGGTCGAGGAGGTGGTCGCGCCGGTCGTCGTCTGCGTCATGGACCGCGACCTCGACAGCATGGGCAGCTACCAGCGCTTCGTGCAGCAATTGCGCCATGCCGGCATCCGCGCCGAGATGTACCAGGGCAACAAGAAGAACTTCGGCGACCAGCTCAAATATGCCGACCGGCGCGGTTCGCCGATCGCCATCATCCAGGGCGGCGACGAGCGCGCTTCGGGCGTCGTTCAGATCAAGGACCTGATCGAGGGCAAGCGGCTCTCCGGCGAGATCGAGGACAATGCCGCCTGGCGCGAGGCGCGTGTCGCCCAGGTCTCCGTCCCGGAGAGTGAGCTCGTCGCAAAGGTTCGCGAAATTCTCGCAGAGCAGGCCGAGGACCGGAAAAGGGCAGGCTGATGCCGCTGATCAACCTTCCCGCCTTTGCCGGCGAGTTGCTTGCCGATTTCGAGCGGCTGAAGACGTTGCGCGTCGACACGCCGGTCATCCAGCCGGCCGAGCCCTTTCTCGACATGGCTGGTGAGGATCTGCGCCGGCGCATCTTCATGACCGAAAGCGAGACCGGCGAGAGCCTCTGCCTGCGCCCCGAATTCACCATTCCCGTCTGCCTCCGCCATATCGAGACGGCGACCGGCACGCCGCAGCGCTACGCCTATCTCGGCGAGGTGTTCCGGCAGCGCCGCGAAGGCTCGAGCGAGTTCTACCAGGCGGGCATCGAGGATCTCGGCGATGCCGACACGGCCGGCGCCGATGCGCGGGCGATCGGCGACGCTATGCTGGTGCTTGCCTACCGGCTGCCGGATCGGCGGCTGAAGGTGACGCTCGGCGACCAATCGGTCTTCGAGGCGGTGATTGCCGCCTGCGGACTGCCGGGGGGCTGGCAGAAGCGGCTGATCCACGCCTTCGGCGATCAGAAACTATTGCAGAAGCTCCTGGGTGAGCTTGCCGATCCCAAATCCGCGGGCGTCTTCGGCCCCGAAGTCGAGCGGCTCGCCATCATGGGAATCCTCGACGACCAGGAAAGGCTCGTCGCCCATCTCGCCGAGACGATGGAGGCGACCGGCTATTCCACCAATGCCAGCCGTTCGCCGCGCGACATCGCCCGCCGCCTGAAGGAGAAGATGGAGCTTGCGGCCACGCGGCTCGACAAGGCAGCACTCGCCGTCATGCGCGAGTTCCTCGCCTTCGACCTGCCGCTTGCCGAAGCTCCGGCGGCGCTGCACGCTTTCGCGAAGAAATCGAGATTGAAGATCGACGGCGCGCTGTCGCTGTTCGACGCCCGCGTCGCCGCCGTCGCAAAGGCGGGCGCCGATCTCGGTCTGATCCGCTATCGTGCCGCCTTCGGCCGCCCGCTCGACTACTATACCGGCCTTGTCTTCGAGATCGAGGCCGAGGGAGCACCGGCGGTTCTCGCCGGCGGCGGGCGCTTCGATCGCTTGCTGACGCTGCTTGGCGCCCGCGAGCACATTCCGGCCGTTGGCTTTTCTCTCTGGCTCGACCGGATCGAACGGGCCATCGCTGCCGCAGGGGGCGCGAAATGACGATAACCATTGCGCTGCCGTCCAAGGGCCGGATGAAGGACGACGCCTCGGCCATCTTCGAGCGCGCCGGGATGAGGATCGTCGCCGTCGGCAACGACCGCTCCTATCGCGGCCGCGTCGAGGGTTCGGATGACGTCGAGGTCGCCTTCCTGTCGGCCTCCGAGATCTCCCGCGAGGTCGGCAGCGGCGCGGTCGACTTCGGCGTTACCGGCGAGGACCTGGTGCGCGAAGGCATCGCCGACGCCGATGCACGCGTCGAATTCGTCGCCCGGCTCGGATTCGGCCAGGCCGATGTCGTCGTCGCGGTGCCGGAAGTCTGGTACGACGTCGATACCATGGCCGACCTCGGCGATGTGGCCGCCGACTTTCGTGCCCGCCACGGCCGCCGGCTCGCGATCGCCACCAAATACTGGCGGCTCACCCAGCAGTTCTTCTCTGGCAGCCACGGCATCCAGCTCTATCGCATCGTCGAAAGCCTGGGCGCCACCGAAGGTGCGCCCGCTTCCGGCTCGGCCGACATCATCGTCGACATCACCTCGACCGGATCCACCTTGAAGGCCAACCACCTGAAGATCCTCTCGGACGGGGTGATCCTGCGTTCCGAAGCCTGCCTCGTGCGGGCTCGCAAGGCTTCCCATGAAGGCAATCCCGTCATCGATCGGATCATTTCATCCGTGCGTTCGGTCCTCTGAAGCCACCGCACGGTCGGAATTTTCGACCGGGGTCTGACAAATGCAACCAGCGCGACCTATCTAGGGGCGGCAGACCACCTTAACTTTCCATCCCACCTCAAGGCACCTCATGGCTGATCTTTCCTCCTTCCCGATCACAAGCCGCTGGCCGGCGAAGAATCCCGACATCATCCAGCTCTATTCGCTGCCGACGCCGAACGGCGTGAAGATCTCGATTGCTCTGGAAGAACTCGGGCTGCCCTATGAGGCGCATCGTATTGCTTTCGACGCGAACGAGCAGAAGTCGCCCGAATTCCTGTCACTCAACCCGAACGGACGCATCCCGGCGATCATCGATCCGAACGGACCGGACGGCAAACCGATCGGTCTCTTCGAATCCGGCGCGATCCTCATCTATCTCGCGGAAAAGGCCGGCAAGCTCATTCCGGCCGATGCGGCCGGGCGCTACGAGACGCTCTGCTGGGTGATGTTCCAGATGGGCGGCATCGGGCCGATGCTCGGCCAGTTCGGCCACTTCTTTAAGTTCGCCGCCGAGAAGGTCGCCGACAATTCCTATCCGGTCGAGCGCTATCGCGACGAGGCAAAGCGCCTGCTCGGCGTTCTCGAAACGCGGCTCGAGGGCCGTGAGTGGCTGATGGGCGACGAATACACCATTGCGGACATCGCCACCTATCCCTGGGTCGAAGGCGCGCGCAAGTTCTATGGCGGCGCCGAAGTGCTTGAGTACAAGAGCTTCCCGAATGTCATGGCCTGGGTCGACCGCGGCCTGGCGCGTCCGGCTGCGCAGAAGGGCATGGAAATTCCGCGCAAGGAATAGCGTCGCCTTTTCGGCTCGAGTTGACTGGACTCGGGCCGGAGGGTTACGGGTTAGCGAGCCAATGCGGAAGCCTGTGCGGCTTCCGCGGCTCGAAGAATTGATCGTTGAGACGGGTGGAGATGGTGTCGGGAAGACTTGTTGTTGTGGGTGGCGGTCAGGCCGCTTTCGCCTTGATTGCCAAGCTTCGCGCCCTGCAGGACATGCGTCCGATTACTGTCGTCGCCGCCGAGTCGAGCCTGCCCTATCAGCGGCCGCCGCTTTCCAAGAAATACCTGCTGCGCGAAATGACTCTCGACCGGCTGCTCTATCGGCCGGAGGCCTGGTATGCGGAGCACGAAATCGACATTCGCCTGTCGACGATGGTGACGCGGGTCGACCGCAACACGAAGGAAGTCACGCTCAGCGACGGCTCGAGGCTCCCCTATGAAACGCTGGCCTTTGCAACCGGTGCCACGCCGCGCCGCTTGCCCGCTTCGATTGGCGGCGATCTCGAAGGCGTGCATGTGGTGCGCGATTTCCAGGACGCCGACCGGCTCGCCGGGGAGATGCAGCCGGGGCGGCGGGTATTGGTGATCGGCGGGGGCTATATCGGCCTGGAGGCGGCGGCGGTCGCCCGTACATGCGGGCTGGAGGTCACAGTCATAGAAATGGCGGACCGCATCCTGCAGCGCGTCGCTTCGGCCGCGACCTCTGCGGTCGTCCGCGAGATCCATCGCTCGCATGGGGTCGATATCCGCGAGCGCATGGGCCTTCACCGGCTGATCGGCGAAGACGGGCGCGTGTCCGCGGCGGAGCTCTCCGACGGCTCGGTCATTCCGGCCGACCTGGTGATCGTCGGCATCGGCGTGGCGGCGAATGACGCCCTGGCCCATGATGCCGGCCTCGAAACCGCGAACGGCATCCTCGTCGACAGCCACGGCCGGACATCCGACCCGGCGATCTTCGCGATCGGTGACTGCGCCGTCTTGCCCTGGCAGGACATGCGCATTCGTCTCGAATCGGTCCAGAACGCCGTCGACCAGGCGGAAGCGATCGCAGCCGTTCTCGCCGGCGGTTCCGAGCCCTATGATCCGAAGCCTTGGTTCTGGTCGGACCAGTACGACGTCAAGCTGCAGATCGCCGGCTTCGGGCTTGGCCACGACGAAACCCTGGTTCGCCCGGGCCAGCGCGAGGGCAGCGTCTCCGTCTGGTATTTCCGCCAGGGCAAGTTGATCGCCGTCGATGCCATCAACGACGCGAAGGCCTACGTGACGGGCAAGAAGCTGCTCGAAGCGGGCGTAACGCCCAATCGGGCCCTACTGGCCGATCCGCAGGTCGATCTCAAATCCTTGCTCGCATAGCGGCGCAAGGGCGATCTCCTTGCCATGAACGTACCGTTCGCGGAACGACTCCACGTGTCTTTGCCGCTCCTCGAATGGCGCGCACCTCCTACGATAAGCTTGCGGTAGCTTGGCGATTCATTAACGCAACTCAGCAATGTTCGCTTCGAAAGCGGCGGTGGTCCCGGTAAATTTCATCCTTCCTTAAAGGGATTAAAGCGAACACATAGCGACCCGGCGTGGAACACAGGCGCCGAGCGGGCGAATGCGTGTATTTGGGCGACCTGCAATGTTTAGGATTCTTTCGTGCCTCGTCGTGGAACATGACTTGCGGTTGGTTGCACTGGCGGCGGTGGTTTGCTTCCTTTCCAGCTTTGGCGCCGTGACGCTGCTTCAGCGGGCCCGTATCTCCGAGGGCAGGCCGCAGGCGATCTGGGTGGCGGCCGCAGGCATTGCCAGCGGCTTCGGCATTTGGGCGACCCATTTCATTGCCATGCTCGCCTATGACCCGGGAGTCGTTCTCGGCTACCAGGCCAGCCTGACGGCATTGTCGCTGGTGGCCGCGATCCTGCTGACGACGTCGGCTCTGGCGATCGCCTCCTATTGGAAGGGCCGTCCCGCTTGGCTGCTGGGTGGCCTGGTGCTCGGCGCCGGTGTGGGCTCAATGCATTTCCTCGGCATGGCCGCCCTCGAAGTGCCCGGGTTCATTCGTTGGGATTCGATGCTCGTCGTCGCATCGATTTTGGCCGGCGTGCTCTTCGACATGGGTGCCCTTCTTGCTATCAACCGGGCCGACCAGTCGCTGAGGGCACAGATGGCCGCGACGTTGGCGATGACGCTCGGCATCGTCGTGCTGCACTTCACCGCGATGGGCGCGGTTACGATCGAAGTCGAGTTCGCGACGGCCCAAACCCCGGAAGGCATGATCCAGCCGCATCTCTTGGCCTTCGTCCTTGCCGGAACCGCCTTCTTTCTTCTATCCGCCGTGCTGATCGCCGCCGGCTTCGCACGCCAGGCGGAGATCCTCGCCACCACATCGGAGAAGGAGTTTTCCCGCTTCGTGCGCAGCGTCAGGGACTATGCCATCTACATGCTCGATGTCGACGGACGCGTGGCAAGCTGGAATGCCGGCGCCGAGGCCAACAAGGGATATTCCGCCGAGGAGATCATCGGCAAAAACTTCTCCTGCTTCTACTCGCCCGAGGATCGTGCGGCGAACCTGCCGGGGCGCGCCTTGCGCATCGCCCTTGACGCCGGGAAATATGAAACCGAGGGCTGGCGCTACCGGAAGGATGGCACCCGCTTCTGGGCGCATGTGGTGATCGACCCGATCATCGGCGAGGACGGCGAGCACGCCGGCTTCATCAAGATCGCCAAGGACATCACCAAGCAGAAGGAGGATGCCGATCGGATCGCCGAGGTGAGCAAGAATCTCGACATCGCGCTCGAAAACATGAGCCAAGGCATTTGTCTCTTCGATCGTGCCGACCGCCTGCTGCTTTCGAATCGGCGCTGCCTCGAGATCTTCGATCTGCCTGAATCGATGGCCGGCAAGGGCATGACCTTCCGGGAAGTCCTCAATCGTGCATTTGACCGCACCTATGCGGATCCGGTGGTCGCGGAGGCGAAGGCGAACGAGGCCTATCAGAGGCATAGGCTGGACATCGTGGCGAAGGGCGGCGGCGACCTGGTCGAAAAATTGTCGAACGGACGCTCGATCCTGTCCAAGCACCGCACGCTTCCCGATGGCGGTTGGGTCTCCACCTATGAGGACATCACCGAGCGGCTCGACTCCGAGGAGCAGATTTCCTTCCTCGCGCGTCACGACAGCCTGACCGGGCTGCCCAACCGATTGCAGTTCAACAGCCATCTCGACGAGGAACTCGACGCGGCCGTCTGGTTTTCGCGCAAGGTGGCGGTCGTCGGCATCGATCTCGACAAGTTCAAGGAAGTCAACGACCTGCACGGACATGCGGCTGGCGACTTCGTACTGGTGACGATCGCGCAGCGGATGAAGGAACACCTGCAAGAGGGCGAATTCGTCGCCCGCTTCGGCGGAGACGAGTTCGCTGCGGTCAAGCGCTTCGAAGACCTGTCTGAACTCAATGACTTCCTGCGGCGGATCGAGCGGTGCCTGCATGAGGAGATGCGCTTCGGCGATTTCGAGCTGAAATCCGGCGGCAGCATGGGTGTGGCCATCTACCCGCAGGATGCGGAAACCGCCGACACGCTGATCAACAACGCCGACCTCGCGATGTATCGGGCGAAGGCGGCGCTCAATCAGACGATCTGCTTCTACGAGGTCTCGATGGACGAGGCTGCACGCGGCCGCCGGGCGCTGGCGAACGATCTCTGGGAAGCGGTTGAGAAGAACCAGCTGGCACTGCACTACCAGGTGCAGAAATCAGTGACGAGCGGAGAGGTGATCGGCTACGAAGTGCTGCTGCGCTGGAACCATCCGGAACGCGGCATGGTATCGCCAGGCGAATTCATCCCGCTCGCCGAGGAATGCGGCGCCATTCTGCCGATCGGCGAATGGGTGTTGCGCGAGGCCTGCCGTGAAGCGGCGACCTGGGACAGCCAGCACAAGATCGCCGTGAACCTCTCGCCGGTGCAGCTGGCAAATGGCGACGTCGTCAGCCTCGTCCATGCGATCCTCGTCGAAACCGGGCTCGACCCGAAACGGCTCGAGCTCGAGATTACCGAATCGACGATTATCGACGACAAGCAGCGCGCGCTGTTGACGCTGCGCGAGATCAAGGCGCTTGGCGTGACGATCGCCATCGACGATTTCGGCACGGGTTACTCCTCGCTGGAGACATTGCGGTCGTTCCCCTTCGACAAGATCAAGCTCGACAAGAGCTTCATGTCCGAGGTCGAAGGCAGCCCCCAGGCAAAGGCGATTATTCGCGCCATCCTCGCCCTCGGCCACAGCCTCCAGGTACCGGTGCTCGCCGAAGGGGTGGAAACCCAGAAGCAGCTCGACATTCTCATTGCCGAAGGCTGCGACGAGGCGCAGGGCTATCTCCTCGGGCGGCCGGCGCCGATCGGTTCCGTCGTTGGGGTCAGGACCGAGGCCGCCTGACGCGTTCGGCAAACGGCGAAAGCGGGAGAGTGGGATTGATACCCCTTCTGCCCTGCCGGGCATCTCCCCCACAAGGAGGGAGATTGGCTGGAAAACGCCGCTCTGCCCCACGCCCAGCGTGCCTATGCCGAAATAAAGGGACCTGCAAAGTCCATGTAAGGATATTTGATGGCGGGACATTGCCACTTGCCGATCTCCACCCTTGTGGGGGAGATGCCCGGCAGGGCAGAGGGGGTGCCTCCGACCGTAGCAAGGATTCCACAAGAGGCGCAGCTCCAATGCAAGCCATTCGGCGCTGGCATGAAGTCGTCGGCTTGCCGCCGAGTGTGAACGCCCGGTGGTGCCCGGCGGCGCTTGCCCAGCGAGGCGAATGGCATGAAGGAATCCTCGCCGACGAAATCGTGAAAAGCAAAAAGGGCAGCTCGAGAGCCGCCCTTCCGATCCGGATGGATCACCTGCGCTAAGGCTGTCGCCTTATCACATCATGTCCATGCCGCCCATTCCGCCCATGCCGCCCGGCATGGCCGGAGCGTCCTTCTTCGGCAGCTCGGCGATCATGGCTTCGGTGGTGACGAGCAGGCCCGCAACCGAGGCTGCGTCCTGGAGAGCGGTGCGGACGACCTTGACCGGGTCGATGATGCCCATGGCGATCATGTCGCCATACTCGCCGGTCTGAGCGTTGTAGCCGAAGTCGTCGGTGTTCTTCTCGAGGATCTTGCCGACAACGATCGAGGCTTCATCGCCAGCGTTCTCCGCGATCTGGCGGGCCGGAGCCTGCAGAGCGCGACGAACGATGTTGATACCGGCGTCCTGATCGTCGTTTTCACCCTTGACGGTGATCTTGACGGAAGAGCGCAGCAGGGCAACACCGCCACCCGGTACGATGCCTTCCTGAACGGCAGCGCGCGTCGCGTTGAGGGCGTCGTCGATGCGGTCCTTCTTTTCCTTCACTTCGACTTCCGTCGCACCGCCGACGCGAATAACGGCAACGCCGCCAGCGAGCTTGGCAAGGCGCTCCTGCAGCTTCTCACGGTCGTAGTCGGAAGTGGTTTCTTCGATCTGGGCCTTGATCTGGGCAACGCGGCCTTCGATGTCGACCTTCTGGCCGGCGCCGTCGACGATCGTCGTGTTTTCCTTGGAGATCGAGACCTTCTTCGCACGGCCGAGCATGTCGAGCGTGACGTTTTCGAGCTTGATGCCAAGGTCTTCGGAGATCACCGTGCCGCCCGTCAGGATGGCGATGTCTTCGAGCATGGCCTTGCGGCGGTCGCCGAAGCCCGGAGCCTTGACGGCAGCGATCTTCAGGCCGCCACGCAGCTTGTTGACGACGAGCGTTGCAAGAGCTTCGCCTTCGACGTCTTCAGCGATGATGAGGAGCGGCTTGCCGGTCTGAACGACGGCTTCGAGAACCGGGAGCATCGCCTGAAGATTGGAGAGCTTCTTCTCGTGCAGGAGAATGAAAGCGTCTTCGAGGTCTGCGACCATCTTTTCCGGGTTGGTGACGAAGTAGGGCGACAGGTAGCCGCGGTCGAACTGCATGCCTTCGACGACCTCGAGTTCGGTCTCGGCGGTCTTGGCCTCTTCAACCGTGATGACGCCTTCGTTGCCGACCTTCTGCATCGCTTCAGCGATGTCGAGGCCGATCTGCTTTTCGCCGTTTGCCGAGATCGTGCCGACCTGGGCGACTTCTGCCGAGGTGTTGATCTTCTTGGCTTTGGCGAGCAGGTCCTTGACGACTTCGGTGACGGCGAGGTCGATGCCGCGCTTCAGGTCCATCGGGTTCATGCCGGCAGCAACGGCCTTGGCGCCTTCGCGAACGATCGCCTGGGCGAGAACGGTTGCGGTCGTGGTGCCGTCACCGGCGATGTCGTTGGTCTTCGAAGCGACTTCGCGGACCATCTGGGCGCCCATGTTCTCGAACTTGTCTTCGAGTTCGATTTCCTTGGCGACCGAAACGCCATCCTTGGTGATGCGCGGAGCGCCGAAGGACTTGTCGATAACGACGTTGCGGCCCTTCGGGCCGAGCGTCACCTTGACCGCATCGGCGAGGATGTCGACGCCGCGCAGCATCTTTTCGCGCGCGGTACGGCCGAACTTGACTTCTTTAGCTGCCATTTTTGAAAGCTCCTGGTTTCGAAGTTCCGGGACGCACCCGGTTTCAAATTACGGAAGTTGGGGTTGCGGGCCGATCAGCCGATGATGCCCATGATGTCGGCTTCCTTCATGATCAGAAGGTCTTCGCCGTTGATCTTGACTTCGGTGCCGGACCACTTGCCGAACAGGACGCGGTCACCAGCCTTGACGTCGAGCGGAACAACCTTGCCGCTTTCGTCACGGGCACCCGAACCGACAGCCACGATTTCGCCTTCTTGCGGCTTTTCCTTCGCGGTGTCCGGAATGATGATGCCGCCCTTGGTCTTTTCCTCAGACTCGACGCGGCGGACGACAACGCGGTCGTGCAGCGGACGGAAGTTGGTGCTTGCCATTGTCTAATCCCTCGATCAAATGACATTGCGGATCGTTCATCGATCCGGTGGATGGGTGTTAGCACTCCTGCTTAAAGAGTGCTAGCGCCGCCGAGATAAGGCTGGCTACCGAACGAGTCAAGGATCGGCTTCGAGATTTTTTTGCCGGCCGCGAGCGTTGACATGAAATGCCGTTTTTTGTTTGATGGATCTATGGGGTAAGCGAATGCCCCACGAGGCGTCATGCTGGAATTTCGCGTCCAACAGCTATCAAGGACGTCGTATCATGGCCTCGTTCAACTCCATCTCTCCTGAAAAACTTGCCCGGCTGGTCGGCACGCCGAAAGCTCCCGTCCTCATCGATGTTCGCGATGAGGACGATTTCACCGCCGATCCCCATCTCGTACCGTCCTCGTTCCACCGGACGCACGCCGATGCGCCCAAATGGGCGGACGAATACAAAGGACAGTGGGTCGTCGCGCTCTGCAAGCACGGCGGCAAGCTCAGCGAAGGCGTTGCCGCATGGCTTCGGCACGCCGGCGCGTCTGCGGAAATATTGGAAGGCGGTCTCGAAGCGTGGCGCGAGGCGGGTCTGCCTCTCGTCCCGGTGGCGAGCCTGCCGAATGCCGACCCTTCGGGCGGCTCGGTGTGGGTGACGCGATCCCGGCCGAAGATCGACCGCATCGCCTGCCCGTGGCTGATCCGCCGCTTCGTCGATCCGCGCGCCAGGTTCCTCTACGTCTCGCCGGCCGAGGTCGAGGCGGTCGGCGAACGCTTCGACGCAACGCCGTTCGACATCGAAGGCGTGTTCTGGAGCCACCGCGGCGACGATTGCACCTTCGACACGATGGTCAAGGAATTCCGCCTTTCCTTTCCCGCGCTCGAGCACGTCGCCCGGATCGTCCGCGGTGCCGACACGGACAGGCACGAGCTGGAACCGCAAGCGGCCGGTCTTCTCGCCGTATCGCTTGGCCTATCCCGAATGTATGCCGGCGACCTCGAACAGCTCGAGGCGGGGATGATTCTCTATGACGCGCTCTACCGCTGGGCGCGCGATGCGAGAGAGGAGAAGCACGATTGGGTATCGCACGGCGGCAAGGGGAAGCGGACGTGAACGACCAGGTATCGGCGGGCCTTCCGCCCGCCCATCCGACCTTTGCCGAAGCCGCGAAGGTCTGGGCAAGGATCGGCCTGTTGAGCTTCGGCGGGCCGGCCGGACAGATTGCGCTCATGCACCGGGAACTCGTCGAGGAGCGCCGCTGGATCTCGGAAAGCCGCTTCCTGCACGCGCTTAACTATTGCATGCTGCTGCCCGGCCCAGAGGCGCAACAACTCGCCACCTATATCGGCTGGCTCCTACACGGCACGCGCGGCGGGGTGGTGGCGGGCACGCTCTTCGTGATGCCGGGCTTTTTTGTCATCCTGGGCCTCTCGTCCGCCTATGCCCTGTTCCAGGAGACCAATTGGCTTGCGAGCCTCTTCTTCGGCCTTAAGGCCGCGGTGCTGGCGATCGTCATCGAGGCGCTGATCCGGCTTTCCCGCCGGGCGCTGAAAACCGGCTTCGATCGATGGCTCGCCATCCTGGCGTTCCTGGCGCTCTTCGTTTTCGCCGTGCCCTTTCCGCTGGTGGTCCTCGCGGCCGGCATCGCGGGCTATGTCGCTGCCCGCCATGCGCCGGCGCGGCGAGCGGCCGCGCATCAAGCGAAGGCTCCCGATCTTCCCTCCGTTATCGGCGCCGATTACCCCCACGGAAAGCCAAGCTGGGGGAGGGCGGCGGCAGTCATTGCCGTATGGGGCGCCCTCTGGCTGGCGCCCTTCCTCCTGATCGCGGCCATCGTCGGCGGACCGAATGTCTACACAGACATCGGCCTCTTCTTTTCGCAGATGGCGGTCGTCACTTTCGGCGGCGCCTATGCCGTTCTTGCCTATGTCGCACAGCAGGCGGTCGAGACCTATCACTGGCTGCGCCCCGGGGAGATGGTCGATGGCCTGGCGCTGGCGGAGACGACGCCGGGGCCGCTGGTGCTTGTGCTCGCCTTCGTCGGCTTCATGGGGGCGTACCGTGCGCCGATCGGTGTCGATGCGCTGACGTCGGGCGTGCTTGGCGCGACGCTTGCGACTTGGGTGACCTTCGTTCCGTGCTTTCTCTGGATCTTTCTCGGCGCGCCCTATGTCGAGCGGCTGCGCGCCAATGCGGCGCTCTCCGGTGCCCTGTCGGCGATCTCGGCGGCGGTCGCCGGCGTTATCCTCAACCTCGCCGTCTGGTTCGGCCTTCATGTCCTCTTTGGTCGCGTCGAGCGATTGGAGAGCGGCCCGCTCTCGCTTCCCTATCCGGATCCGGCGACGCTTCACCCTGCTGCTCTTTTCTTGACCGTCATTGCGGCCGTTTCGCTTTTCTGGTGGAAGCGCGGCATTTTCCAGACGCTCGCGATCTGTGCGGTGGCCGGCTGGTTGCTGATGCTTGTCTGATTGGCGGCATTTGTCGCCGCCTATCTTGGGAACTGCGGCGTTTTTCTGTAGGCGAGGCTTGTATTCTTGGTCCTTCCTTGCGATGTCAGCCGGGAAGCCGAGTTTGCAGGAAGCCAGGATGGCCGTCAGGATCAACAGTTTTCGGGAAATCGCCAGCCGATACGACGTGGTGCTTTGCGATGTCTGGGGCGTGCTTCACAACGGCGTTCAGGCCTTCGCCTCCGCCTGCGAGGCGCTTGCCGAGGCACGCGCTCAAGGGGTGACGGTCGTCCTCATCACCAATTCGCCGCGGCCGCATCCGAGTGTCAAGGTGCAGATCCGCGGCCTCGGCGTTCCCGATGAAGCCTATGACCGGATCGTCACCTCTGGCGACGTCACGCGGGCATTGATCGCCTCGGCCGAGAAGCGGATTTTCTTCATCGGCGCCGATCGCGATCTGCCCTTGCTCGAAGGATTGGGCACCGAGATCGTTTCGGCGGAAGAGGCCGAGACGATCGTCTGCGCTGGCTTCTACGACGACGAGACCGAAACCCCCGAACACTACCGCGCCACGCTGAGCGGGCTTGCCAAACGGAAAATCCCGTTCATCTGTGCCAATCCCGATCTCGTCGTGGAACGCGGCCATCGGCTGATCCCCTGTGCGGGCGCAATCGCCAAGCTCTACGAGGAACTCGGCGGCGAGGCGCGCATTGCCGGCAAGCCCTACAAGGCGATCTACCGTGCCGCGCTGTCCGAAGCGAAGGTGGTGAGAGGTGCCTTCGATCTCGCGCGGGTCATCGCCGTGGGCGACGGCATGCCGACCGACGTGAAGGGGGCGCAGGACGCCGGTTTCGATTTGCTCTATATCAGCGCCGGCATCCACGCGTTGGAATACATGCACGAAAGCCGCACCGACGAGGCGAAGCTTGCCGCCTTCCTGAAAAAGGAAGGGGCGACGCCGAAGTGCTGGATGCCCCGGCTCGCCTGACAGGGAGACGGCAATGACGGTTTTTCATCGCAACGAGACCCGTGATCCGCTTCCCGAGCGCCTCCACGGCGGCGTGATCGCGATCGGCAATTTCGACGGCGTCCACCGGGGTCATCAGTCGGTGCTGAACCGCGCGCTCGACGAGGCAAAGGGCAGGGGCGTTCCCGGCCTTGTGCTGACCTTCGAACCGCATCCGCGCACCGTCTTCCGGCCCGACCAGCCCGTCTTCCGCCTGACGCCTGCGCCGCTGAAGGCTCGCATCCTCGAGGGGATGGGTTTCGGCGCGGTGATCGAATATCCCTTCGACCGGACCTTCTCCGAGCTTTCGGCGTCCGATTTTATCCATCGCATTCTCCGCGAATGGCTGCACGCATCGCACGTCGTCACCGGTTTCGATTTTCATTTCGGCAAGGGACGCGAGGGCGGCCCGGCCTTCCTGATGGCGGCGGGCGCCCAGGAAGGCTTCGGCGTGACGCTGGTCGATGCCTTCCGCGACGAGAACGCCGCGGTCATTTCCTCGAGCTTCATCCGTTCCTTGCTTGCCGAAGGCGACGTCGCGCATGCCGCCGGCCTGCTCGGCTACCGCTACACGGTCGAAGCGGAGGTGATCGGCGGCAAGAAGCTCGGGCGCACGCTCGGCTATCCGACCGCCAACATGCGCCTGCCGGCCGAAGTCGAACTCAGGAGCGGCATTTATGCGGTGCGGTTCCGCCGCTGGGATGGTTCGCTTTACGACGGGGTTGCAAGCTTCGGCCGCCGCCCGACCGTCGACAGCGACGGTGAAGCGCTGCTGGAGACCTTCGTGTTCGACTTCTCCGGCGACCTTTACGGCGAGGTCTGCGCCGTCTCCTTTTTCGGCCACCTTCGCGACGAAGTGAAGTTCGACGGGCTCGAGCCCCTGATGGTGCAGATGAGGGAGGACGAGAAGGAGGCGCGCGCCCTTCTTTCCGGCGTGCGGCCCTTGAACGACATCGACCGCCATATCAATTTCGTCTGAAGCGGCGGGTGCACCGGGCCTAAAGAATCGCGCCCTGCTGCGCTCGCGGACCTTTTCAAAAGGGCGAAAACGCCTTAAACAACCGGCCATTATGATTAGGCATCGTCGATTGACCATCGATCAGCGAATTATTGGCCCGGCTTTCCGCGCGCGCTAGAGCGTGCCGGGAGGTCCGGGATTTCGGCGTTTCACGCCCTTCCAGTCATCTTCGAGAGACCGAACCCTTCCGCCTGCGTGACAATCCGCGCGGAAAAGACGAATGCAAAAGACCATGACAGAGACCGCTGAAAAGATCGACTACTCCTCGACGCTCTACCTGCCGCAGACCGAATTTCCGATGCGCGCCGGCCTCCCGCAGAAGGAGCCGGAATTCGTTGCCCGCTGGCAGAAGATGGAGCTCTACAAGAAGCTTCGCGCCTCCGCTGCCGGCCGCGACAAGTTCGTGCTGCATGACGGCCCGCCCTATGCGAACGGCAACATCCATATCGGCCATGCGCTCAACAAGATCCTCAAGGATGTCATCAACCGCTCGTTCCAGATGCGCGGCTTCGACGCCAATTACGTCCCGGGCTGGGACTGCCACGGCCTGCCGATCGAATGGAAAATCGAGGAGAAATATCGCGAGAAGGGCCGCAACAAGGACGACGTCCCGGTCAACGAGTTCCGCAAGGAATGCCGTGATTTCGCCAGCGGCTGGATCCAGGTGCAGACCGAGGAATTCAAGCGCCTCGGCATCGAAGGCGACTTCGACAATCCCTACACGACGATGAACTTCCATGCAGAAGCGCGTATCGCCGGCGAATTGATGAAAATCGCACGGGCCGGCCAGCTCTATCGCGGCTCGAAGCCGGTGATGTGGTCGGTTGTCGAACGCACCGCGCTCGCCGAGGCCGAAGTCGAATATGCCGACGTCGAAAGCGACATGATCTGGGTGAAGTTCCCGGTGACAGAGGGCCCGGATGTGCTTGCCGGCGCCTTTGTCGTCATCTGGACGACGACGCCCTGGACGATTCCCGGCAACCGGGCGGTCGCCTATTCGTCGCGCTATGCCTATGGCCTCTATGAAGTCGCGACGGCCGAAAACGACTACGGTCCGCAGCCGGGCGAAAAGCTGATCTTCGCCAAGCGCCTCGCGGAGGAATCGGCCGCCAAGGCGAAGGTCACCTTCCGCTTCATCCGCGACATCGAAGCCGAGGAGCTTGCGGCAGTCACCTGCTTGCACCCGCTGCACGGCCTCGGCGGTGGATACGCCTTCAAGGTGCCGCTGCTCGACGGCGAACACGTCACCGACGATGCCGGCACCGGCTTCGTCCACACCGCGCCCGGGCACGGCCGCGAGGACTTTGATGCCTGGATGGACGGCGCCCGGTCACTCGAAGCGCGCGGCATCTCCTCTGCGATCCCCTTCACCGTCGACGATGCCGGTTATTTCACCGCCGATGCGCCTGGCTTCGGTCCGGACGCCGAAGGCGGCGCCGGTCGCGTCATCGACGACAAGGGCAAGAAGGGCGACGCCAACGATCGCGTCATCAAGGCGCTCATCGCCCGCCATGCGCTCTTTGCCCGCGGACGCCTGAAGCATTCCTATCCGCATTCCTGGCGGTCGAAGAAGCCGGTCATCTTCCGCAACACGCCGCAATGGTTCGTCTATATGGACAAGGACTTCGGCGACGGCACGACGCTGCGCTCGCGGGCGCTCAACGCCATCGACGAAACCCGTTTCGTCCCGGGCGCCGGCCAGAACCGCCTGCGCGCCATGATCGAGCAGCGCCCGGACTGGGTTCTGTCGCGCCAGCGCGCCTGGGGCGTGCCGATCGCGGTCTTCGCCGATGAGCAGGGTGAAATCCTCGTCGACGACGCCGTCAATGCGCGGATCCTCGAGGCTTTTGAGAAGGAAGGGGCCGATGCCTGGTTCGCTGAGGGAGCGAAGGAACGCTTCCTCGGAAACGACCACGACCATGCCCGCTGGAACCAGGTTATGGACATCCTCGACGTGTGGTTCGATTCCGGCTCGACCCACATCTTCACGCTCGAAGACCGTACAGATCTGAAATGGCCGGCCGATGTCTATCTCGAGGGTTCCGACCAGCACCGCGGCTGGTTCCACTCCTCGCTGCTGGAAAGCTGCGCGACCCGCGGCCGCGCGCCCTACAACGCCGTTGTCACCCATGGCTTCACCATGGACGAGAAGGGCGAGAAGATGTCGAAGTCGAAGGGCAACACGGTCACGCCGCAGGAAGTGATGAAGGATGCCGGCGCCGACATCCTGCGCCTGTGGGTGATGACCACCGACTACTGGGAAGACCAGCGCCTCGGCAAGACGATCATCCAGACGAACATCGATGCCTACCGCAAGCTCAGGAACACCGTCCGCTGGATGCTCGGCACGCTCGCCCACGACAAGGGCGAAGTGATCGCGCTTGCCGAGATGCCGGAGCTCGAGCAGCTGATGCTGCATCGCCTTGCCGAACTCGACCGGCTGGTGCGCGAAGGCTACGACGCCTTCGACTTCAAGCGGATCGCCCGCGCGCTGATCGATTTCTCGAATGTCGAACTTTCGGCCTTCTATTTCGATATCCGCAAGGACGCGCTCTACTGCGATGCGCCTTCGTCGCTCCGCCGCCGCGCCGCGCTGCACGTCATCCGCACGCTGTTCGATTGCCTGGTGACCTGGCTCGCGCCGATGCTGCCCTTCACCGCCGAGGAAGCCTGGCTTTCCCGTAACCCGGAAGCCCTCTCGGTGCATCTCGAGCAATTCCCGCCTGTGCCGGCGGAATGGCGCAACGATGCGCTGGCCGAGAAATGGCGGAAGATCCGCGAAGTGCGCAAGGTCGTCACCGGCGCGCTCGAGATCGAGCGCAAGGACAAGCGCATCGGCTCCTCCCTGGAAGCCGCTCCGCTCGTCCACGTCGCCGATCCGGATCTGAAGGCCGCCCTCGAAGGCCAGGATTTTGCCGAGATCTGCATCACCTCGGCGATCGGGATCGACGACGCCGAGGGGCCGGAAGGCGCGTTTACCTTGCCGGAAGTGGCGAAGGTCAGCGTCGTGCCGAGGCTGGCCGAAGGCCGCAAATGCGCTCGCTCCTGGCGGATCACCACGGATGTCGGCTCCGATCCGCTCTATCCGGAAGTGTCGGCCCGCGACGCCGCCGCACTGAGGGAACTTGGCTTCAAAGCGTGATGGAACGTCCCGGGTGAATTGCGCTTGGCGCATTCATCCGGTACAACCTGCCCGAAATTTGGCGGATTTTTCCGCCATGGGGGCGTTTAATGGCCGCGGCGGGCGCGGTGCGGCGGGGCTTAAGGGAACTTTATGGAAATGACGCGAGCGTTGCGGGTGTCTGCGAGCATTGCTGCTGTCGTGGCGGGGAGCCTGGCGCTTTCCGGCTGCATCGGCGGCCCGACCTACGGCACGGACAAGACGGCCGGCGAACAGCTCGTCGACGATCTCGGCAGCGCCATCAGCCTGGCGCCGCCGAAAAAGGATCCGGTCAAGTACCAGCCGCGCGCCGGCCTTGTGTTGCCGCCGCAGGGAGAGCAGGCTTCGCTCATCCAGCCGCAGCAGTCGCTCGCAAGTCGCGAAACCAATCCCGAGTGGGTCGAGTCCCCCGAGGAGGTGCGCGAGCGCCTGCGCGAAGAGGCCGACGCCAACAAGAACAATCCGAACTACGTCTCGCCGCTTGCCAAGGCAAGCGCCAACGGCCGCCGTCTTTCTGCCAAGGAGCAGCAGGCGGCCTATCGCGAGGCCCGCAAGATCGAGATGGGCGCCTATTCCGACAAGCGCCGTTTCCTGAGCGACCCGCCGCTCGAGTATCGCCGGCTGCCCGAGGCCTCGGAAACGGATCTCGGCGAGCCGGAGAAGGACAAGGAGCGCCGGCGCAAGAAGGCGGCGCAAGTCGCCAACAGTGGCAGCAAGTGGTACTGGCCGTTCTAAGCCATGGCCATCAGCATTCGCGATGCGGTCCCGGCCGATGCGGCAACGATCCTGCGCTTCATCACCGACCTCGCCATCTATGAGAAGGCCGAGGACGAGGTCGAGGCGACTGTCGAACTTCTGACGGATTCGCTCTTCGGGACCGGCTCGGTCAGCCGGGCGATCATCTGCGAGGTCGATGGCGCGCCGGCCGGCTTCGCCATTTGGTTCTACAACTATTCGACCTGGCAGGCGCGCAAGGGTCTCTATCTTGAAGATCTGTATGTTACGCCCGAGCACCGCGGCTCGGGAGCGGGCAAGATGCTGCTCAAGCACCTGGCCCGTATCGCGCTTGCCGAGGGCTGCGGCCGCTTCGAGTGGAGCGTTCTCGATTGGAACGAGCCGGCGATCCGTGTCTACGAGGCGATCGGCGCCGAGCCGCTCTCGGAGTGGACGCGCTACCGGCTGACGGGCAAGGAGCTTGAGGCGCTCGCCTCCAGCTGACTGTTGCTATCATCGCCGGGCGGCGAAAAAACCGCGAAGCAGCTCGGCCGCCTCGCGTTCGCCGAGGCCGGAATAGACGTCCGGCACATGATGGCAGGTCGGCGAGCCATAGAACCTGACGCCACTTTCGACGGCGCCGCCCTTCGGGTCCTCGGCGCCGTAGTAGAGGCGGCGTATGCGGGCAAACGAGATTGCCGCCGCGCACATGGTGCAGGGTTCGAGCGTCACATAGAGATCGGCGCCGGAGAGCCGCTCGTCGCCGACGGCGGCCGCCGCCTGGCGGATCGCCTCGATCTCGGCATGGGCCGTAATGTCCCGCAATTCGCGCGTGCGGTTCCCGGCCGCAGCGACGACTTCGCCGTCGAGCACGACGACGGCGCCGATCGGCACTTCGCCGCGCGCCGCCGCCTTCCGGGCTTCGTCTAGCGCCGCATCCATGTAGCGCGTCGTTTCCGCCATCACTTGCTCATAATTTCTCTTAACCCGTGGCCTTCGACCTGATAGGACAGCCGCAAAAGGCAGGCAACAGAAATGACATCCAAAGACAAGTCCACCGGGCCCGGCAAGGGAAAAGGTCGGAAAGGCAATTTTCCTTCAGGCGAGAAGAAGGCCAACGCGGCACGGCCCGGCAAGGGCGCGGCGCCGGGAGCCGACGTCGGCGCCGACGAGCCGCAACGCATCTCGAAGATCCTGTCGCGCGCCGGCGTCGCCTCGCGCCGCGACGTCGAGCGGATGATCATGGAAGGGCGCGTCAAGCTTAACGGTGTCGTGCTCGAAACCCCGGTTGTCAATGCGACGCTTGCCGACAGGATCGAGGTCGACGGCCATCCGATCCGCGGCATCGAGCGGACGCGCCTGTGGCTCTATCACAAGCCGGCCGGCCTGGTAACGACCAACGCCGACCCTGAAGGCCGTCCCACCGTCTTCGACAACTTGCCGGACGAGTTGCCGCGGGTGCTGTCGATCGGCCGCCTCGACATCAATACAGAGGGCCTGCTGCTCCTCACCAACGACGGCGGGCTGGCGCGCGCGCTCGAATTGCCGGCCACCGGCTGGCTGCGGCGGTACCGCGTCCGCGCCTATGGCGACATCGATCAGCAGGAACTCGATCGTCTGAAGGATGGCATCGCCGTCGACGGCGTCCTCTATGGTGCGATCGAGGCGACGCTCGACAGGGTCCAGGGTTCCAACGTCTGGATCACCATGGGCCTGCGCGAAGGCAAGAATCGCGAGATCAAGAACGTGCTTGGGGCGCTCGGCCTCGACGTGAACCGCCTGATCCGCATTTCCTATGGCCCGTTCCAACTCGGCGAACTGCCCGAGGGGCACGTCCAGGAAATCCGCGGCCGCACGCTCAGGGATCAGCTCGGTCCGCGCCTGATCGCGGAATCGAAGGCGAATTTCGACGCGCCGCTCTACAATGATCAGCCCGCCGCAGAGGAGAGGGAGGTCCACAGCGAGGACCTTCCTGAAAAGGGCAAGCCGCAACGCGGCGCCTGGCGTGAAAAGCCCGAGGACAAGCGCGAACGGGCGCTTGCTCGCCTTGATACCCAGCGTGACGACGGCCGCTCCCGCGATCGCCGCGATCGTCCCCGCGAAAAATTCGAGGATCGCCCGGCCCGGGCGCCGGCGAAACGCAGCCGCACGGCGAATGTCTGGATGGCCCCGGGTGCCCGCCCAGTCGCCGAAAAGAAGCCGAAGGCGGCCGAGGACGATGCTTCGCCGAAACCCGCCCGTCGCGAGCGCCCGGAGGGTGCGCCGAAGACCAAGCGTTACGGCCGCACGAAGGATGGCGCGGCCACGAAGACTTCGGCAAAGTTCGATCCCGACCGCAAGGCAAGTGCCGGCAAGGGTGCTGCTCGGCCGGACCGCGCCCCGCGTCCGCCGGTCAAACGCGCCGATGAGGATGGCGACTGGATCAGCGCCAGCGAACCGGTCCGCCGCAAAGACGATGCCCGCGACGGCGGTTTCGAGCGGCGCCGGCCCTTCGATCCCAACGAGCGGAAATCGCGGGATCACGGCGATCGCCCGCCGCGTCGCGAGAGCAGCGAGCGCCCTCGTGGCGAGCGTCCGGCACGGACCGCCGGCGACAAACGCGCATTTTCGGAGAAGCCGCGGACAAGCCGCCGCAAGGACGATGTCCGCGAGGGCCGCGAAGGCGGAGATCGCCCCTTCGGCGACAATCCTCGTGGAAAGCCTGCCAGCGGCAAGCCGGTGGGAGGGAAGTCCTTCGGTCAGCGTTCCGGTGGTCCGCGTGGCGGCAAGCCTGGCGGCGGCAAGCCCGGTGGCGGCAGACCGGGTGGAGGCAAGCCTGCCGGCAGCAAGCCCGGCGGTCGTACGGGCGGCGGCAGGCCGCGCGGCAAGGGGAAGTAACCGGCCGTGCGCGTCGTCGGCGGAGAGTTTCGGGGCCGCACGCTCGCGAGCCCCAAGTCCAACGACATCCGGCCGACCACCGACCGGACGCGCGAGAGCCTGTTCAACATTCTCGGCCACAGCTATCCCGAGGCGCTTGACGGCACCCGGGTCCTCGATCTTTTTGCCGGCACGGGTGCAGTCGGACTCGAGGCCCTGTCGCGAGGCTGCCGCCAGGCGCTCTTCGTCGAACAGGGGGTCGAGGGCCGCGGGCTCATCCGCGTCAATATCGAAACGCTCGGCTTGCAAGGCCGCGCCAAGATCTTTCGCCGCGATGCGGTCGATCTCGGCTCGGTCGGCACGATGGAGCCCTTTCATCTCGTCTTCGCCGATCCGCCCTATGGAAAAGGTCTCGGAGAACGTGCGCTGGAGTCGGCCGTGGCCGGCGGATGGCTCGTCCCCGGCGCTCTCGTGGTGCTGGAAGAGCGGAGCGACGTGCGGCCGCGTTTGTCCGCAGCCTTCGAGCAGCTCGACGATCGCGCCTTCGGCGATACGCGAATGCATTTCTACCGATTTCTAGGCGCCTGATCTAAGTTGGGCGGGCGGTGAGACCCGCCTGATCCCGCCCTTTGGCACCGCTGTAGCGGCGCAGACGGAACGGAGAGCATCGATGGAGCAGCACGTATCTGCGCAGCGCAACAGGCCCGACGGCAGGGACGAGCCGACGATCGCGCTTGCGCTTGGCGGGGGCGGTGCCCGCGGCTTTGCTCATATCCATGTCATCGCGGCGCTGGACGAGATGAGGATCCGGCCTACGGCGATCGCCGGCTCGTCGATCGGCGCGATCATGGGCGCGGGCATGGCGGCCGGCATGACCGGCAAGGAGATCCGGGACTACACGTTTGCGACCGTCGGCAATCGCGGCGAAATTCTGAACCGGCTGTGGCAGCTTCGGCCGAGCAGCCTGTCGGAAGCCGTGTCGAGCGGCTTCCGCCTCGGACAATTCAACATTGAACGGGTGCTGAAAGCCTTTCTGCCGGAGGCGATCCCGCCACACTTTTCCGACCTGCTGATACCGCTGAAAGTCACCGCGACCGATTACTACGGGCAAACCGAGCGCGTCTGTGAACAGGGAGACCTGCACAAAGCGATCGCCGCCTCCTGCGCCCTGCCGGCGATCTTCACGCCGGTGAAGATTGAGGGCCGCGTGATGATCGATGGCGGCATGTACAATCCGGTTCCCTTCGACCACTTGCGTGACCTCGCCGACATCGTCATCGCCGTCGATGTCGTCGGCGGTCCCGATGGGGACGGCAAGACGATTCCGAGCCGCATCGACACCCTGTTCGGCGCGAGCCAGTTGATGATGCAGTCGATCATCGCCATGAAGATGAAGGCCGGCGCCCCCGACATTCTGCTCCGCCCGGATGTCGGCCGCTTCCGTGCCCTGGATTTCCTGCGTGCCCGCGAGGTGCTCGCGGCGACGGCTGCCACGAAGGAGCATTTGAAGCGGGCGCTCTCCGAGCGGATCGAGCAATGGCAAGCGAATCGCTGAATTCCGCCCGCCCCACCGCGTTCCGGTTCAGTCGGCACCGGCCAGCGTTTCGCCGGCTCGTCCATTCTCTGCCGCCGGAAGCTGGGGCAGGATCCGCTCCTCGGTCTCCGCCGTGTGGTTGACGTCCCGCTTCGGCTTGACCAGCGGTTCCGGACGCACCGGCTCTGAATGCAGCATGTGGCGGCCTGCCGTGATGCCCTCGGCCTCCTGCAGCACCAACCGCGCCTCGTCGCGGCGGCGGATGTCGTCCATGATGGCGATCGCCTCCTCGCCGTTGACGCCGAGCGCCTCGATCGTCTTGCGGCCGAACAGCAGCCCGGACTCGAAAGTCTCGCGCAACTCGTATTCGACGCCCTGGGCGCGCAGTTCCAGCGTATGCAGGCGATCGTAGGAACGCGCGAAGATCCGGGCGTTCGGGTATTCCGCCTGCACGAGGCTGATGATCCTGTCGGTGATCTCCTTCTTCTGGGTACAGACCGCGACGATCTTCGCCTTCTCGATGCCGGCCGCCCGCAGAACGTCGAGGCGCGTACCGTCGCCGAAGTAGATGCGGAAGCCGAAGGTCGCAGCCTGGCGGACGCGTGCGGCGGAATGGTCGATAATCGTCACGTCGCGGCCGCCGGCCAGAAGGATCTGCGCGGCGATCTGCCCGAAGCGCGAAAAGCCGATCATCAGGACGTCGGCGCCGGCGCCTTCGAAATTCTCCTCCATCTCGTCTTCCAGATCATCCTGTTCGCGCAGCAGCCGCCTCGAAATGAGCGCCGCAACCGGCGTCAAGGCCATAGAAAGCGTGACGATTGCGACGAGCAGGGAGGCGAGGCCTTGGGTGAAGACGCCGGCAACAGCGGCGGCCGTGAAGAGCACGAAGCCGAATTCGCCGCCCTGCGGCAGCAGCAGGCCGATGCGCACCGCATCATTGTGGTGAGAACCGGTCGCGCGGCAAAGGCCGTAGAGGACCAGGCTTTTCACCACCATCAGCAGCGGCACGGCGACAAGGATCAAGAGATAGTTCTCGGCGACGACGCCGAGTTGCAGCGACAGTCCGACCGCCATGAAGAACAGCGCCTGAAGGATACCGCGAAACGGCTCGATGTCGGCCTCGAGTTCATGGCGGTAGGAGGATTCCGCCAGCAGCACACCTGCAAGGAACGCGCCCATCGCCATCGAAAGGCCGGCCAATTGCATCATCGTCGCCGCTCCCATGACGACGAGCAGCGCGGCGGCGATCATCACGTCGCGGGCCCCTGTGCGGGCGATCACCTGGAACAGCGGATTGAGCAGATAGCGGCCAGCCGCATAGAGAGCGGCAATCGCGGCGATCGCAATTGCGAAGTCTTCGAACGGCGTTGTTGTCGCCTCCGGCGCGCGCGTCGCCATCAACGGGATCAAGGCGAGTAGCGGAACGATCGCCAGGTCCTGGAGCAGGAGGATGGAAAAGGCGCGCTGACCGTAGCGGGTGTTTGTATCGTTGTTCTCTTCGAGGATCTGCATGGCAAAGGCCGTCGACGAAAGCGCCAGGCCGAAGCCGGCAATGACGCTGCCGGCCCAAGGGAGCAGGCCGAAGAACTCGATGAGGAAAGACAGAACGAGGCCTGTCGCCACCACTTGTGCCGTGCCCAGGCCAAAAATGTCGCGCCGCATCTGCCACAGTCGCGACGGCTTCAACTCAAGGCCGATGATGAACAAGAGGAAGACGACGCCGAGTTCCGATACGTGAAGAATCTCTTCGCCCTCGGTAATCGACTGGGCGACCGGGCCGATCACGATGCCTGCCGCGAGATAGCCGAGAATCGTGCCGAGCCCGAGACGCTTGAACAGCGGCGCAGCAACGACGGCGCCGGCGAGCAACATCAGCGCCTGAGTGTAGAGGATCGGTGTCTGCATTGCGCGCGGCTTTCATCATGGAGGCTCTCGAACCTGCCCTTGGCGGGCGCGGCGAGGCGGAATGTCATACTATGCGGAGAGGGGAATCATCGTGATGCCCTTGATGCATGCTCCAGTGCACAATAAATGGGGCAGGAATGAAAGGCCTAATCATGTCCGAGACGATCGATTCCGCCATCCTCGAGAAACGCGCCGCCGAACTGGTGGACCGTGCGCGGCAGGCCGGTGCGGAGGCCGCCGACGCGGTCGTCGTACGCGGCCGCTCCCGCTCGGTTTCGGTGCGGCTCGGCAAGGTCGAGGCGACGGAGGCCTCCGAAAGCGACGATTTTTCGCTCCGGGTCTTCGTAGGGCGGCGTGTCGCCAGCGTCTCGGCCAATCCGGGTTTCGATCTGAAAGTCCTGGCCGAGCGCGCGGTGGCGATGGCCAAGGCCTCGCCGGAGGATCCTTACGCCTCGCTCGCCGATCCAGATCGCCTGGCGAGATCCTATCCGGACCTGGATCTTTTCGACACGCGCGAGGTTTCGAGCGAGGCGCTCACCGAAGCGGCGCTTGCAGCCGAGGCGGCAGCGCTTTCCGTGTCCGGCGTCACCAATTCGAGCGGCGCCAGCGCTTCCGCCGGCATGGGCGGGCTCGTGCTGGTGACGTCGCACGGGTTCTCAGGCTCCTATATGGCGACGCGGTTCGGCCGCTCCGTCAGCGCCATCGCCGGCGAAGGCACCAGGATGGAGCGCGACTACGACTATGACAGCCGGCTCTATTTCGACGAACTCCGCGGCGCCGACGATATCGGACGGGTGGCCGGCGAGCGGGCAGTGGCGCGCCTCAACCCGCGGCAGGTCGCTACCGCCAAGAACGTGACCGTCGTCTTCGATCCGCGCATGGCTCGCGGCTTCGTCGGCCATCTGGCAGGCGCCATCAATGGCGCCTCGGTCGCCCGCAAGACGAGCTTTCTCAGGGACATGATGGGCAAGCAGATCATGAAGGCCGGCATTGCCGTCACGGACGATCCGCAGATCGTGCGCGGTTCGTCGTCGCGCCCCTTCGACGGCGAGGGGGTCTCCGGCTCGAAGCTGTCCATGGTCGAGGATGGCGTGCTGAAGCACTGGTTCCTCTCGACGTCCGCGGCGCGTGAACTGGGGCTGGAAACCAACGGGCGCGGCGTCCGTGGCGGCCCGGCGGTCAATCCGGCCTCCACCAACCTCGCCCTCGAACCGGGCACGATTTCCCGCGACGACCTGATCCGCGGCGTCGGCACGGGAATCTACGTCACCGAGCTCATCGGCCAGGGCGTTAACATGGTGACCGGCGAGTACAGCCGCGGCGCCTCCGGCTTCTGGATCGAGAACGGCGAGATCACCTTCCCCGTCTCGGAGGTGACGATCGCTTCCAATCTCAAGCACATGTTCATGGCCTTGACGCCTGCCGACGACATCGACAGGAAGTTCGGTACGGCCGCACCGACCCTCGCGATCGAGGGCATGACGCTTGCCGGAAGTTGAGTGCGGGACCGTAGGTTCCGCCAGTTGGAGGCGCGGGGAATCGTCTCGGCGCTGAAGGAGTCGAATGTCAGAAGCAGCCCTCCAGACCCGACCCAGCTGGGACGAGGATCTCAAGCTCATCCTTGCCGCAGCGGTGGCAGCAGGCGATACGGCGCTCGGCTATTTCCGAAAGACCGTGGACGTCCGCTGGAAGAATGAGGGCCGCTCCCCCGTGAGCGAGGCCGACCTCGCCGCAAACGATATTCTGAAGACAAGGCTGCTCGCCGCCCGGCCGGACTATGGCTGGCTTTCCGAGGAAACCGACGACGACGCGACGCGCCTTTCCCGCGACACCGTCTTCGTCGTCGATCCGATCGACGGCACCCGTGCCTTCATCTCCGGCAAGGACCTCTGGTGCGTCAGTGTTGCGGTCGTTCACCGGGGCCAGCCGACGGCGGGCGTGCTCTATGCGCCGGCACTCGGAGAAATCTACCAGGCGACCCTTGACGGGGAGGCGCGCAAGAACGATGCGGCGATCAGCGTCCGTGACCCCTTGCCGAACGAGCGGCTGCAGGTGGCGATGGCCGAGGACATCGCCGGGAGGCTTGCCGCCCCCTATCGCGGTCGGCTGGCGCGCGTGCCGCACGTGCCGTCGCTCGCCTACCGCCTGGCGATGATCGCCGACGGCCGCATCGACGGCACGATCGTCAAGAAGAACGCGCATGATTGGGATCTGGCCGCCGCCGATCTCGTTCTGGCACGCGCCGGCGGGGCGCTCCGGGGCCTCGACGGTATGCCTCTGTCCTACAATCGCCCCATTGTCAGTCATGGAGTTCTCGGGGCCGGATCCGGGTCGGCGCTGCCTGCATTGCTCGCCGCCTCCAAGCCGTTCGACGCCCATTGACCTTTGGGTGCTAATGCCGCAAACCAACGCCGACGTCTCAAAGAACAATGGGAAAACAATGGCTCAGAATACCGAGAAGAAGCAGCTCTTGCACCTCGTCTTCGGCGGCGAATTGACGACGCTCACCGACGTGCAGTTCCGCGATCTCAACAACCTCGATATCGTCGGTATCTTCCCCGACTACGAGAGCGCCCATGTAGCCTGGAAGGCCAAGGCGCAGATGACCGTCGACAACGCCCATATGCGTTATTTCATCGTCCACATGCACCGGCTGCTCGACCCGCAAAATGATTGATGTCTTGGTGAGCGCGGGTAAGGGCGAGCATTGATGAGCAGCCTGCGCGCACGGCTTGCGCTTTCCACCTATCGCTGGCTCGGCACGGCGATCTACCCGTTCGTCGGACCCTACCTGGCCCTGCGCGCGGCAAAGGGCAAGGAGGATCCGGCCCGTCGCCGCGAGCGCTACGGCCATGCAAGCGCGCTGCGCCCGCCCGGGCCGCTCGTCTGGTTTCATGCCGCGAGCGTCGGCGAAACGGTCGCGGTAACCCCGCTGATAAAGGAAATCCGCCGCCGCGGCATTGCCGTGGTCCTGACCACCGGGACGACCACCTCGGCGCGGGTGGTAGCCGAGCGCCTCGGCAAGGCTGTCATCCATCAATATGTGCCGCTCGATCTCAAGCCGGCCGTCAGCCGTTTCCTCGAATATTGGC
This sequence comes from Sinorhizobium fredii, assembly GCF_002944405.1. Classification (NCBI taxonomy): domain Bacteria; kingdom Pseudomonadati; phylum Pseudomonadota; class Alphaproteobacteria; order Hyphomicrobiales; family Rhizobiaceae; genus Ensifer; species Ensifer fredii. The sequence goes on from NZ_CP024307.1 coordinate 877,182, forward strand.
AGCCGGACCTGGCGATCATCGCCGAATCCGAAATCTGGCCGATGACGATCGTCGAACTGGGTAGGCGCCACATTCCCCAGGTTCTGGTCAATGCGCGGCTGTCGGACCGGACCTTCGCCCGCTGGAAGAAGCGGCCGTCGCTTGCCGATGCGCTGTTCGAGAACCTGGCGCTCGTGATCGCCCAGTCCGATATCGATGCGGAGCGCTTCCGCACGCTTGGCGCGCTGCCGGTGATGGTCTCGGGCAATCTCAAGGTCGATACCGACGCGCCGCCGCACGACCCGCAGGCGCTTCGCGACTATGCGCAGCAGATCGGTTCGCGCAAGACGTGGGCGGCAATCTCCACTTTCGAGGGCGAGGAAGAGGCGGCCGGGGTTGTCCATCACGCGCTCAAGCCGCGCAACGGCCTCTTGACCATCGTCGTACCGCGCCATCCCGAGCGCGGCGATGCCGTCGAAGCGGCGTTGGCCGCCAAGGGGCTCAAGGTTGCCCGCCGGACGCGGGGCGATCGCCTGACGCCTGACGTCGATATTTTTCTCGGCGACACGATCGGCGAGATGGGGCTCTATCTGCGGCTGACCGAGGTCGCCTTCGTCGGCCGTTCGCTCTTTGCCGAGGGCGGGCAGAATCCGCTGGAGCCGGCCATGCTCGGTTGCGCGGTACTTTCGGGCGGCAACGTCCAGAACTTCCGCGAGACCTACCAGATGCTTGCCATGAACGGCAGCGCCAAGATCGTCCGCGACGTCGAAATGCTGGCGAAGGGAGTCAACTACCTGCTCGGCAACGACGACATGCGTCGCTCGATGATCGACGCGGGGCTTGAGACCGTGCAACAGATGCGGGGCGCATTGACGGCGACGATGAGGGGGCTCGAGCCCTATATTAACCCGCTGGTGGTGAAGGCGCGGCTGGAGCCGCGCGTCGAGAGCTGAAAACGGATGGGACCATGGCTGCGGGCAACGGCATCGCCGGAATATTGTTCGACAAGGACGGCACGCTTCTCGACTACGCGAAGAGCTGGGTTCCCGTGAACTACGAACTGGCGCGAATTGCCGCCAGGGGTGACGATGCGCTCGCAAGAATTCTGCTTCGGGCCGGCGGCATGGACCCGGATACGGGCCACGTCGCACCCGACAGCCTGCTCGCGGCCGGCAACACGGTCGAGATTGCGACCGGCATGGTCGAGGCCGGCGCGCCGTTCACCGTGGAAGAACTGACGGCGCTGTTCGACGGCCTTTTTGCGAGCTCCGCCGACTATGCGGTGCCGGTGACCGACCTCGGCGCCTTTTTCGCTGCCCTCCATGCGAAGGGCTACCGTCTCGGCGTCGCCTCGAGCGACAACGAGCGCTCCATCCGCGAGACGGCGAAGCGCTTCGGCTTCGAGACCTATCTGCACTACATTGCCGGTTACGACAGCGGTTACGGCGTCAAGCCGCAGCCGGGCATGGTGCTCGGCTTCTGCGCCGCGACCGGGCTGACGCCTCAGCAGGTGGCCGTGGTCGGAGACAACAATCACGATATGCATATGGGCCGCGCTGCCGGCGCCGGCCTGACCATTGCGGTTCTGACCGGCACCGGCTCGCGTCAGTCGCTGGCCGGGGCTTCCGACCATTGCCTGGCCGATATCACCGAGCTTGAAGCAGTGCTCTGACTCCGTTGACCGGCTTGCCTTTTTTCGCATTCTGAAGTCTCTTGTGCCGTCGTCGGCCCATGGCCGGCGAGAGACGGGTCAGGAGCGCCTCGCGGCGCATGGAGCAGCAAGAGCCGCGGAGGCAGCATATTCAAATGGTTTCCGAAGCGCCTCCGTTCTGGTGGACAAAGGCCGATTGGCGGGCCTACGCGCTGTGGCCTTTCTCCTGGGTCTACGGCCGCGTCGCCGCCATCCGCATGGACCGGGCGCGCCGCGCCATGCCGCCCGTACCGCTGATCTGCGTCGGCAATTTCACCGTCGGCGGCGCCGGCAAGACGCCGACCGCAATTGCGTTGGCGCAGGCGGCCAAGGCGCGGGGGCTGAAGCCGGGTTTCCTCAGCCGCGGCTATGGCGGCTCCCTGGACGTGACGACAGTCGTCGATCCCGCCCATCACCGGGCCCGGGACGTCGGCGACGAGCCACTGCTGCTTGCGCGAGAGGCCCTGACCGTCGTGTGCCGCCGCCGCGTCGACGGCGCTCGCAGGCTCGCCGCCGAAGGCGCCGACATCATCATCATGGACGATGGCTTCCAGAGCGCTCGCCTCACCTTCGATTTCGCCCTGCTGGTGATCGATTCCGTCCGCGGCATCGGCAATGGCCATCTGGTGCCCTCCGGGCCGGTCAGGGCGCCGATCGCCGACCAGCTTCGCCACGCCACTGCGCTTCTGAAGATTGGCCACGGTCCGGCCGCCGATCGCCTGATCCGCCGTGCGGCGCGCGCCGGCAAGGCCGTCTATGTCGGGGACACGGTGCGGCTTGACGATCAATCGCTGTCCGGCGTCACAGTCCTGGCCTGGGCGGGCATTGCCGACCCGGAGAAGTTTTATCGCACGGTCCGGGAGACGGGTGCAATCGTCGAGGAGACGCGGAGTTTCCCGGATCATCACCATTTTTCAGAGGACGAGATCGCCGATCTCATCGATCATGCCGCAAGCCGGGGCTACACGCTGGTGACCACGGCCAAGGACATGGTCCGCCTCGAGCCCGGCCAAGGGCGAGCGGCGGAACTCGCCGCCAACAGCCGGGTCATCGAGATCGAGGTGCGTTTCGACGATCCGTCAGCGCCCGCCAAGATCATCGAGGCTACGCTTGTCGCGGCGCGGGCACGCAAACTGCATGCGACCGGGAAGGCTTTGAAATAGATGCCTCAGGGCTGTCGTGCGGGCAGCGCCCCGGCACGCCGTTCGGCTTCAAGGGAGGCGGCGGCGTCGATGTAAGGCTCCTGCCGCACCACGCTCCAATAGCGAAGCTCGTCCACCGGGATAGCCTTGCCGGTCGTGGCACAGATGACATGCGAGCCGGCCAGCACGATCTGAAAGTCGCCATCGAGATAACGAATTTTCGCTTCGCGAGAGGAATTTCCGTCAAAGCGGTTCATCATTTGCGTGCTTGCCTCGTCAATGCCCGTTCCATGATCTATCCCGCCGGTCGCCAAAAGACCAGTCGAATTCGAAATCCGCCGCTAACATGGCCGCGACGCCGCAATGTCAACTCCGTCCGAAAAGCCTTTCGATATCGGCGAGCTTGAGCTCGATATAGGTCGGCCGCCCGTGGTTGCACTGCCCCGATCCGGGCGTCGCCTCCATCTGGCGCAGCAGCGCGTTCATCTCCTCCGTCCGCATGCGCCGGCCGGAGCGGACGGAGCCGTGGCAGGCCATCGTCGCAGCGAGATATTCGAGGCGGCCGGCAAGCCCGTTGGCCGTGTCCCATTCGGCCAGTTCGTCGGCAAGCTGCCGCACCAGTCCTGAGGCGTCCATCTCGCCGAGCATCGCCGGCGTTTCGCGCACCGCGATCGCGCCCGATCCGAAGCGCTCGATCGCAAGGCCGAGCCGTAGGAATTCCTCCGCATGCGCCATCAGCCGGTCGCAATCGTCCTCGGCAAGATCGACGATCTCCGGAATGAGCAGCGCTTGCGCCGGCACCGGCCGCGAGTGCAGCGCCGTCCGCATCGCCTCGAAGACGAGCCGTTCATGCGCGGCATGCTGGTCGACGATGACGAGACCGTCTTCGGTCTGGGCGACGATATAATTCGCGTGGAGCTGCGCGCGTGCCGCACCGAGCGGAAAGGCGGCTTCGCCCGTGCCGTTCGGGCCCTTCGCCTCGGCGGCCGGCCCGGGGGCGCGCGCCGATGGCTGCGAAAAATCCGCAAACGCCGCTTGCGGGGCCTCGGCAAAGCCGCGGGCGGGTTCGCCGAACCCAGTCGGCCGGTAGGGCGAGGCGGCGGCCGTCCAGGGCGCCTGCGCTCGCTGCGGTTCGGCTCGGTACGCTCCAGGCCGGAAGGCGCGCATCATTCCCTGGACGCCGGTTGTCGCTGCGCGGTCGCCGCCGCGCGCCAAAGCCTCGCGGATCGCGCCGATGATAAGCCCGCGGATTAGCCCGGGGTCGCGGAAGCGCACGTCCGATTTGGCCGGATGGACATTGACGTCGACCAATGCCGGGTCGAGCAGGATCGAAAGTACGGCGACCGGATAGCGCCCCTGCGGAATGGTTTCGGCATAGGCGGCGCGGATGGCCGAGAGGATCAGCTTATCCTGCACAGGCCGGCCGTTGACGAAGGCATATTGCTGCAGCGAGTTGCCGCGGTTGAAGGTGGGCACCCCGGCAAATCCCGTCAGCCTCGCCTCTTCGCGCTCCGCATCGATCTCGATGGCGTTGTCGCGGAAGTCCTTGCCGAGCACCTGCGCCATGCGCGCCAGCCGGTCGTCGCCGGTCGCCGGGAATTCCAGGGTCGACCGGTCCGCACCGGACAGCACGAACCGCACCTTCGGAAAGGCGATCGCCATGCGGCGGACCACTTCGGAAATCGCCGCGGCTTCGGCCTTTTCCGATTTCATGAACTTGAGCCGCGCCGGCGTAGCGAAGAAGAGGTCGCGCACTTCGACGACGGTCCCGACATTGGCAGGCGAGGGGCGGACCGGCTCGGTCCTGCCGCCCGTCACCGAAATCGCCGCCCCCTCGCTCGCGCCCGCCGTTCGCGTGGTGATCGACAGCCGCGCCACGGATCCGATCGAGGGGAGCGCCTCGCCGCGAAAACCGAGCGTGCGGATCTCCGTGAGCGTATCGGCGATCTTGGAGGTGCAATGCCGGCGGATCGCCAGTTCGAGATCGGCGGGCGACATGCCGCTGCCATTGTCGGTCACCCGGAGCAGCGTCTTGCCGCCCCCGGCCGTGGCGATCTCGACCCTGGTTGCGCCGGCGTCGAGGGCATTTTCGATCAGCTCCTTGGCGGCACTGGCCGGCCGCTCGATGACTTCACCGGCGGCGATTTGGTTGATGAGCGTTTCCGAGAGTTCCTTGATGGCCATGGCGCCATTTTCCAGGATTCGACGGCAGAGGGAAAGGGCCCCTCACGCGTCTTCAGCTGGAGGAAAGCCGGAATCGGTGCTCGTCCCCAGGCAGATCGGCAGAAATCGGATGCCGATTTAATTCCGCCTTAACGTTCTGCTGCGATTTTCCACAACAACCTGAATGATCACGGGTTTTGTTCTTTGGAGCACCGCGGCGTTGCTGGACGCCGCTCGATTCCCGCTCGAAGAGTGCCACGAACGGCCAGCCAGCATGTCCCGAAACGAAACCGCCGCTGCAGCGCCACTTAAGGACGCGGGTGCTGCAACACCCATGCAGTCGGCGAGACGAGGGCAGAGTAATGAACGATGTGGCGTCGGGCGGCGCGGACATCAGCAGGATCGTTCTTGAGTCGAGTTGCGATGCGCTTGGCCTGGCCTTGCTCGTCTGCGGACGGGACGACACGATCCTCTATGCCAGCGCCTCGATGTTGCAGTTTTTCCCCGTCCAGCCTCACCTGTTGAAGCCCGGGACGCGGCTTCGCGATTTTCTCGCAGCGGTCTACGATACGGGCCTGCGCCCGGGAACGCTGCCCGAAAACAGCCGGCGGCGTGCGAACCGGGAGGACTGGATCGCCGAACAGATGGGCCTCCATTGGCGTGAGCGCTACGAAAGCGTCGAACGGGCGGGCCGTACGCGCTGGGTCTGCCTGCGCAAGCGCCGCCTGTCGAGCGGCATCGGCATCTTGTCGATCAGCGATGTCTCCGATCAGAAGAAGCGCGAGGAACAGCTGCAAACCGACCTGGAACGGGTCGAACTCACCGAGCAAATCCTCGATGCGCAACCCAATCCCATCTGCGTCAAGGATCGCAATCTGAACTATATCGCCGCGAACCGTGCCTTCTGCGCCATTCACGACGTGGCGCCGGAGGCGATCCTCGGTCGGTCGGCCTGGGACGTCGTGGACGCGGAGCTTGCCGAACGCTTCGAGCAGTCGGATCGGCAGGTGCTGGCGACCGGCCGGCCGCATTCCGAGGCGGAGCACATCGTTCGCGCCGATGGCAGCGACTTGTGGGTGGTGACGCGCAAGTATCGCGTCGGCGTGCCCGGGCGCCACTTCGTCGTCACCTGCATGAACGACGTGACCGACATAGCCGCCTGGTATCATGGCGCGGACGATGGCGGCAGCAATTCGGGGCTGCAGATCCGCGACTACAGCATCTTCACGCCGGCGCAGAATTTCTACGACCCGTTCCGGGCACTGAACGTCCAGCAGCTCGTCGAGACCGGCTCGATGATCGAGACGCTGCCGGCCCGCGGCCTGCGGGTGCTCTTGGCGACGGCGGACAGCGAAATGGAGGCGCGGATCGTCGCACGCTTGCGCGGCTCTGGCCTCGATGCCTGCGCCGTACGAAACCGCGGCGAGCTCGAAGCCTTTGCGGCCGCCGCCGAGGATCACGGCCTGAAGCTCGATATTTTGGTGATGGACGCGGTATTTCCGGCAAGGGATGCGGTCCATGCGGGATGGAAGACCTGCCCGGTGCTCGACGTTTCTGCGGACGCTGATGCAACTGCCCTGCTCGGCGAAATCTTCCGGGCCAGCACCGACCGGCAGCCGCCGCGCTCGCAGTTTCCGCAAGCCGATTGGGAAGTCTCTTTCGAAGGTGATGCGACGGTCCGGACAGGCGCACCCGAAGTGGAGGTTCTCGTTGCCGAGGACAACCAGATCAACCAGTTCGTCTTCGCCCAGATCCTGGACGGCCTCGGAGTCTCGCATCGGATTGCCGCCAATGGCAGGGAAGCGGTGGATCTCTGGCACGAGCTGCAGCCGGCTCTCATCCTCATGGACATATCCATGCCGGTAATGAACGGCTTCGAAGCCGCAGTTGCCATCCGCGACGCGGAAAGGCAGACCGGACGCCGCACGCCGATCGTTGCCGTTACTGCGCAAGCCCTCGACATCGACCTTCAGCAATGCGAAGCGTCGGGAATGGACGATCACATCATGAAGCCGATCAGTCCGGACATGATCGAAGCGTTGCTGCGCAAATATCTGCGTGCCGCCCATGCGCGGCTGACGGCCTGATCGGCACACGACGGGGCTCGACCCCAGATTTGACGATCAGCCGATATAGGATTGTTAACCGCCGATTGTCATCGTTTGCTCCACGGTTGCCTTCATCGGCACCACCATCCGGGAGAAACTGCCCAGTCGCTGGCATAGCACCAATTTTCGCGCGATCACCGCGCGAAGCTGTCGCCCAAGGCTGCAAGAGTTGAGCATCGAAGACATGAGCATGTCGGCCAAACAGTCATTCCCCCGGTCGGACTTCGGTTGCGATCGGCGGGACGTGCTCCGTGCGGCACGGGCGCGCGCTCCGGCCGGGGGCGTAGCGCGATGATGGTCGCCGAACTGGCCATCGACCGTCGCGGTCCCGACAGGCTGCCCTTCGTCGATCCGCTGACCGGGCTGGGCAATGCAGAGCAGTTGCGGCACAAGGTCTGTGAGCTTGCCGCCGAACGCGCGAGCGATCCGGCTCCGTTCACCATCGGCCTTGCCAATCTCGACGGCTTCAAGCCGATCAACGATCTTTTCGGGCCGGAGGCCGGCGATCGGATCCTGCGCCAGGTCGCGCAGAGATTGTCGGCCTGCGTTCCGGAAGGGGCGACGGTGATCCGCACGGCCGACGACGAGTTCGCACTGGTGCTGCCGCTCGTCTTCGAGCGCAAGGGTGCCGAGAAACTCGGCCAGATGCTGAAGGAAATCCTCTCTGCGCCATTTGATCTCGGCGACCGCACGGTTCGGCTGTCCGCCTCCTTCGGTTTTGCCGTCTATCCGTTTGCCGGTGCGGTGTTCGAGGAACTCTTGAAAAGCGCCGACACGGCGCTTTACCGTTCGAAACGGCGTGGCCGCGGCCAGATCACGGTCTATTCGCATGAGATCGCCCAGGAGATGAAGCGGGCGACGCAGCTTGAGCAGGCTCTGCGCAACGCGATCATCGCCGAGGAGATCGATGTCCATTTCCAGCCGATCGTGGACCTTCGCAACGACGGCGTGGTTGGTTTCGAAGCGCTTGCCAGATGGTGCGATCCGGATTTCGGCTATGTCTCGCCTTCCGTGTTCGTGCCGCTGGCGGAGGAGCGCGGCTTCATCGAGGCGCTCGCCGAAATGCTGCTGCGCAAGGCGGCACAGACAGCCCTGGCGTGGCCGAAGGAATTGTTTCTCTCCTTCAACCTGTCATCGGCGCAATTGATGGACCCGGCGACGAGCGGCCGTCTCCTGGCGATCGTCAACAAGGTCGGCCTCGACCCGCGCCGCCTGGAACTGGAGATCACCGAAACCGCCGTGATGGCGGATGCCGATGTGGCGCAGAAGATCGTCTCCGAATTGCGGTCCGCCGGGGTGCGCGTGTCGCTCGACGATTTCGGCACCGGTCAGTCGAGCCTCTGCCGCTTGCGCGATTTCTCTTTCGACAAGGTGAAGATCGATCGCGCCTTCGTCTCGCGGATTTCGGCCGATCGGGCTTCGGAACACATCGTCAGGGCGATCGTCTCGATGTGCGAAGGGCTGGAACTCGAGGTCGTCGCCGAGGGTATCGAGGACATCTCCGAAGTGCTGAAGCTGAAAGCGCTCGGCTGCGGCATGGGGCAGGGCTATTTCTACGGCAAGCCGGCCGATGCGGTCGCCACCATGCGCTATCTCTCCGACCGTCACCGCGACGCTGTAGCCCGCTGACCGTCGTCGCGGCCCGCCACATCGTCAGCACGGTCGCGTGCGCCTTCCTTCAGCAGCCAGTCACGAATGCGTCCGGCCTGGCTGTTGAGTTCGCGCGACCGCGGCCACACGACGTAAAAGGCCTGACCGGTCCGCAGCACGTGGCCGGCAACCGGAACGAGGGCGCCTGAGCGCACCTGCCCGGCGATCAGATGGTCCCAGCCAAGGGCGATGCCCTCGCCGGCGAGCACGGCCTGGATCACCAGAACATAGTCGTTGATCGCCAGCCGCTTGCCCTGTGCGGGATAGGCAAGGCCGGCGCTTGCGAACCACTCGGTCCAGTCGCAGGCGCGCCTGACCGGCTCTTCGAGGTGGATGAGGCTGTGCCGCAGGAGGTCCGCCGGCTTTTTGGGCATGCCATGCGCCTCGACATAGGCCGGCGTCGCTACGGCAGTGATCACCTCGTCGGCGAGCAATGCCGCGTGATAGCGCGGCCATTGGGCCGGGTCGCCGCCGCGAATGCCCAGCGGTATCGGCTCCTCATCGAGGTCCAGATCACGAACGCCCGTCTGGATGCGAAGGTCGATCTCCGGCAGATCCTCCCGCAGCCGATTGAGGCGTGGCAACATCCACATGGAGGCGAAGGCCGTCGAGGCAGCCAGCGTCACATTCGTCTCGCGGCCCTTGGCGCGAATGTCTTCGGCCGATTTCTGGATGCGCGCCAGGCCGACCGACACGTCGGCATGGAACCTCTCGCCGGCCTCGGTGAGCTCGACGGCCCTGTGCACCCGATGGAAGAGCGAAACGCCGAGCTGGTCCTCAAGGCTCCTTACGGCATAGGAGACCGCCGCCTGCGACATGCCAAGCTCGGCAGCGGCGCGGGTGAAGTTCTGATGACGGCCGGCGGCCTCGAAGATGATGAGGCTGGCGGCGGACGGCAGCAGGCGGCGCATGTTTTCCATAAGCGCTACTTATATCATGCGTGGAATTTTTCCAGCGTTACAACGGTGTTTGCCGCAAATACCATCATCCCAAATCATGGGAGAACGGCGATGGCATTGGCGAGTGCGACTGGCGATGCTCCGAGGCGAACACGAAGCGGACGGCCGCAGCGGCGGGAAGGCAGCGGCAGGCAACTTGGCGTTCCCTACATCGTCCGCAATATACCGACCTATGACATCCTCGGGGAGGAGAGCCTCGAGCGGGTCGAGGCGACCGCCGATCGCATTCTCGCCGAGGTCGGTATCGAATTTCGCGACGACCCGGTGGCGCTCGAGCACTGGGGGCGCGCAGGTGCGAAGATCGAGGGCGTCCGCGTCACCTTCGAACCCGGAATGCTGAAGGAGATCGTTCGCTCGGCGCCGTCGCAATTCACCCAGCACGCCCGCAATCCCGCCCGCAGCGTCGAGATTGGCGGCCGGAACGTCGTCTTTTCGCCGGCTTACGGCTCGCCGTTCGTCACGGATATCGACAAGGGCCGGCGCTACGGCACCATCGAGGACTTCCGCAATCTCGTCAAACTCGCCCAATCGAGTCCCTGGCTGCACCATTCCGGCGGTACGATTTGCGAGCCGGTTGACGTGCCGGTTAACAAGCGCCATCTCGACATGGTCTACAGCCATATCAAATATTCCGACCGCGCCTTCATGGGTTCGATCACCGCCGAGGATCGTGCCGAGGATTCGATCGAGATGGCCCGGATTCTCTTCGGCGCCGAATTCGTCGACAACAACTGCGTCATCCTTGGCAACGTCAACGTCAACTCGCCGCTCGTCTGGGACGGGACCATGACCAGGTCGATGCGTGCCTATGCCCGCGCCAACCAGGCGGCGGTCATCGTGCCCTTCATTCTCGGTGGTGCGATGGGGCCCGTCACCAATGCCGGCGCCATCGCCCAATCCTATGCCGAAACGCTGGCCGGCTGCGCGCTGACGCAGCTCGAACGCAAGGGCGCGCCGGTGATCTTCGGCAACTTCCTTTCGTCGATGTCGCTTCGCTCCGGCTCGCCGACCTTCGGCACGCCGGAACCGGCGATCGGCAGCATGGTGGTTGGCCAACTCGCCCGCCGACTGGGCCTGCCGCTGCGCTGCGCCGGCAATTTCTCCAATTCGAAGCGGCCGGACGCCCAGGCGATGCAGGAAGGCGTCATGTCGATGCTGTCGGCTGTCCATTGCGGCGCCAATTTCATCCTGCATTCGGCCGGCTTTGTCGACGGCCTGCTGGCCATGTCCTACGAGAAATTCGTGATGGATACAGACTTTTGCGGCGCGCTGCATTCCTATCTCGCAGGCGTCGTCGTCGACGACAATTCGCTTGCCATGGATGCGTTCACGGAAGTGGGTCCGGGAAGTCATTTCCTCGGCTGCGAGCACACGATGCGCAACTATCAGACCGCCTTCTGGGACAGCGCGCTCTCAGATAACGAGCCGTTCGAGAAATGGGTCGAGCAGGGCGAAACCGACATGGCGCTACGCGCCAATCGTTTCTGGAAGAAGACGCTTGCCGAATACGAAGCGCCGCCCTTGGATGCGGCGATCGACGAAGCCCTCGTCGATTACGTGGCGAGGCGCAAGGCCGGTATGCCCGACGCTTGGTATTGAATCATAAGCGTGGAGTTTCAAAACAAAAGCGGCGCCGTGAGCGCCGCTTCTGTGTCGATTGCGACCGGCAGCGTGGTTACTGCTGCGGTGCCGGTTCGGCGGGTGCCGGTGCCGGAGCCGGGGTCGTGCCCGTTGCCGAAGTCGTCGACGTGTCGACCGGCTGCGCCGCGTTGCGCTCAGCCATCAACTGCGACTTCGTCTTGAATTCCGGCGCACCCTTCAGGGATTCGGCCGTTTCGGTCGTCGTCAGCTTGAGGGCATCCGAGTCTGGCTGTTCGGTGACTTCGATGCTTTCGAACGGAACCGCAACGTTCTTCTCGCCGATTCCGAGGAAGCCGCCGACGCCGACGATGGCCGCAGCGACGCCGCCTTCCTTCTTAATGATAAGGTCGTTGATCTCGCCGATGCTTTCATCATTGGCGTTATAGACCGACTGACCAATGTAGGTGTTAGCGGAAATCTGGTCGTCCGCCTGTTCGGTCAGATAGGACCCAGCTTCTGCCATGTCGGTCGTCTTGTCCGCAGGAGCCGGTGTCTGTGCCTGGTCAGCCGGTGCCGGAGTGGCAGGAGCAGGCTGCACCTGTGTCTCGGGCGCCGGGGCCGGCGGTGTGGTGGTTTCCTGCGCGAAGCTCATCGGAGCGACGGCAACGCCCACGAGAAGCGCGCCGGCGGCAACGGAAGATATAAATTTGTCGATCATATCAGTCTGCCTTTCGTTGACGTTGTCGGTTAAGCGCAGCCCCTATTTTCCGGTGTTTTGCGCTGCGCCGGTGGTACTCAAGCAACGTCCGGCAGCGAAAACTGTTCCGGATAAAATGAAAATATAAAGCCGCTGGTTGTCTCAGCATCGAGCCTGTTCATCCATCGGTATAAATCTCTTTTTATGTAAACGCCAACCGCCCGCGGCAAGCAAAACCAATGGCGGGCGGAACGGAGAGCGCCGCGTGCCGAGGTCGGCACGCGGCGCTCATCATCGGTGGCCATAGAAGGGTCAGTGGCTCTCGCGATGCACCTCGCTGCCGCTGTTGCCGACGAGGAAATCGAGGTCGGCGCCCTTGTCGGCCTGCAGCACGGTGTCGTGGTAGAGCTTGTAGTAACCGCGCTGCCATTTTTGCTCCGGCGGCTGCCAGGCCGCCACCCGGCTTGCGAATTCCTCTTCGCTGATCAGCAGGTTCAATTCGCCCTTCATGGTATCGAGCCGGATGCGGTCGCCGGTCCTGACGATCGCCAGCGGCCCGCCGGCATTGGCTTCAGGGCTGACATGCAGCACGACCGTTCCGAAGGCCGTGCCGGACATGCGCGCATCGGAGACGCGCACCATGTCGCGAACGCCCTTTTCGACGAGCCGGCGCGGGATCGGCATATTGCCGACCTCCGCCATGCCGGGATAGCCCTTCGGACCACAGCCCTTGAGCACGAGAACCGTATCCTCGGTGACCGGCAGATCCGGATCGTCGATCTTCGCCTTGAGGTCTTCGATCGTCTCGAAGACATAGGCCGGCCCCTCATGGGCGAGCAGGTGCTCGCTTGCCGCCGATGGCTTGATCACCGCGCCGTTCGGCGCAAGGTTGCCCTTCAGCACCCGGATACCCGCGGCGGCGCGGAGCGGATTGTCGAGCGGCCGAATGACGTCGTCGTTATAGACCTCGGCACCTTCCCAATATTTGCTGATCGGCACGCCGAACACCGTCGGCGCATCGGCGTGCAGCAGGTGCTGAATGCGGTTCATCACTGCCGGCAGGCCGCCCGCATAGGCGAGGTCCTCGATCAGGTATTTGCCGGACGGCATGCAGTTGACGATGCAGGGGACCTGGCCGCCGACGCGGTCGAAGTCCTCCAGACAGAGATCGACACCGGCGCGCCCGGCGATCGCCAGCAGGTGAACGACGGCATTCGTTGATCCACCGACGGCGGCATTGGCGATGATGCCGTTTTCGAAGTTCTGCCGCGTCAGGAGCTTCGACAGCCTGAGATCCTCGTGCACCATGTCGACGATCCGCTTGCCGGTCATGTGCGCCAGCGCCATGCGCCGCGCATCGACGGCCGGCAGCGCCGCATTGGTCGGGAGCGAGAGGCCCATCGCCTCGACCACGGACGCCATGGTCGTCGCCGTGCCCATAGTCATGCAGACGCCGGGCGACCGCGACATGCCGCTTTCGGCTGCCATGAATTCCTGCAGGCTCATTTCGCCGGCGCGCACCGCTTCGGAGAATTTCCACACATCGGTGCCCGAGCCGATGTCCTTGCCTTTCCATTTGCCGTTGAGCATCGGACCGGAGGAGACGACGATCGTCGGCAGGTCGACGGAGGCCGCCCCCATCAACTGGCCCGGCGTCGTCTTGTCGCAGCCGCCGAGCAGCACCACCCCGTCGATGCCGTAGGCGCGGATCGCCTCTTCCACATCCATCGCCAGGAGGTTGCGGAACAGCATGGCCGTCGGCCGCATCTGGGTTTCGCCGAGCGACGAGACCGGAAATTCGACCGGAAAGCCGCCCGCCTCCCAAACGCCGCGCTTGACGCCCTCTGCAAGGATGCGCAGGTGGCTGTTGCAGGGCGTCAGCTCGGACCAGGTGTTGCAGATGCCGATGATCGGCCGGCCGTCGAAGACATGATCCGGAAAGCCCTGGTTCTTCATCCAGGACCGGTGAATGAAACCATCCTTGTGCGTGCCACCGTACCAGTGCCGGCTCCTCAGTTCTTTTTTCTTATCGCTCATCCGAGCACTCCCTTTCCATGCGCGATTCACCGCATGGGTTAATTGTATGACTTTTTCTCGGCGCCGCCAGCTTTTGTTCGCGATCGGGCGCCGAATGGTCCTTCAGCTAAGTCGGAACGCCGGCTCGAAGCGGCCCTTGACGTCGATGCCGAGCTCGAAGGTTTTGCCGGCGCTGGGATCGGCGGAGCGTGCCGCGTCGTCGAGGTCCTGCCAGGCGGAAGTGACCAGCAGCCTGTCCGCCCGCGCACCGATGAAAGCGGGGCAACTCGGCTGCGTCGCCGGCACCGCATAGCGGGCGACCTTCTGTCCGTCCGGCTTGTACACTTCGACGGCACCGGCGCCCCAGCGGCAGTTCCAGATCAAGCCGTCGGCATCGCAGACCGAGCCGTCGATCCCGCCCGGTGCCGCACTCTCGTCAGAAAGAGTGACGGGATCGCCGGTCGGCAGTGCCGTCGCCGGATCGATGGCGACGCGCATCAGGTGATTGACGTCGGTGTCGGTGAAATAGGCGGTGGCGCCATCCGGCGAAAAGCAGATGCCGTTCGGGATGGTGATATTGCCGTAGAGCCTTGTGATGCGGTTGCCGGCGACGTGATAGATCGCGCCCGCATGCGTCTCGGCTTTCCGTCCCATGGTGCCGATCCAGAGAGCGCCGGAGGGATGAACGCGCCCGTCATTGGAGCGGTTGCCCGGCTTGTCCTCGATTGCGGCGAACGGGCTGAGCGAGAAGCTTGCCGTGTCGCGGATAAAAAGCCCCTGGTCCGAGGCGATCAACTGCCGGCCGGGGTCGATGGTGGCCAGCACGCTGCCGAGAAAGGGCAGGGGATGAATGGTCTTGTGTCCGCTCCCGAGATGAAGCTCGTGCAACTCCTGGCCCTTGATGTTGAACCACCAGGCGGTGTCGGCGCGGGGGTCGTAGGTCGGGCCCTCGCCGAGTTCGGAGGCGAAGTCGCAGAGGATGTGGCCAGAAAAGGCGACGAGGTCGGTCATTCTTGGCCTCCATAGACGGCATCATAGGCTTTCAGCGTTGCCACCGCCCGCTGCCTGACATCCGCTGCGCTCATTCCCGGCTTGTAAAGGCTCGAGCCGAGTCCGAAGCTTCGCACGCCGATCCTTGCATAGTCGGCAAAATTGGCCTCCGAGACGCCCCCGACCGCGGCGATCTCGATGTCGTGCGGAAGCACTGCGCGGATGGCCGCGATGCCGGCAGGCCCAAGAACGCTGGCGGGGAAGAATTTCAGGCCGCTGGCGCCCGCAGCCGCTGCCGCGAGTGCCTCCGTCGGGGTGAAGACGCCCGGCATCGTCACCATGCCCTTGGCCGCGGCGAGCCGGATGACCGACGACTCGACATTGGGGCTGACCATCAGGCGGCCGCCGACGCCGTCGAGCTGCTCGACGTCACCCGTCGTCAGCACCGTGCCGGCGCCGATGAGGCAGTCGACCGGCGCCATTTTCACCGCCGTTTCGATGGACCGGAACGGGTCGGGCGAATTCAGCGGGATCTCGATCGCCGTAAAGCCCGTTTCGATCAGTGCGCCGACGACGCTCTCGGTCTCCTCCGGCTTCAATCCGCGCAAGATCGCAATCAGCGGATATTTCATCGGGGGCAGGGGAATGCGGTTCATCTTCTTTTCTTCCGTCAAAGGGGCCAAATAGCCTGGGCAGCGGTTGAAAGGCCGGCCCGCACCGCCTCATCGGCGTCGATGAGCCGGACTGCGAGGCCCTGGCTTTCAAGCGCCGCGCGATAGAGCGTGCCGAGTTTTCCCGAGCCGACCAGGCAGATGCCGTCCACCGGGCCCGCCGTAGCGAGCGCACCGGCGATCTCCAGGCCGATCAGCGTGCCGGACAGGCGAGCCTTGGCGTCGGCCGCGCTCAGACCATGAAGCAATTGTCCCGCCCGGACGGAAAAGAGGAGGTTCGTCGCCAGCGCCGGTTTTTCCCGTGCCTGGGTGACGGCTTCGGAAAAGGCAGCGCTGTCGGCAGCAATGGCATCCACCCCGGCCACGGCATGGCTCAAGATCGTATGCTTGGAGATGGCGTCGAACAATTCGCCGGTCATGTAGGTGGAGAAACCGTCGACCGTCTGACCCGACAGCCGCACCCACTTGCTGTGGGTGCCCGGCATGCACACCAGGTGCCGGCCGCTGTCGAGCATACCGGCTGCCCCGAGCAATTGCGTCTCCTCGCCGCGCATGACATCCGGATGCCGATCGTTGCGTTGCGCCAGGCCTGGCAGGATGCGAATGTCGCGATCCACGTCCGGAACGGCGATTGCATTTCCCGCGATGGCGCCAAGCGTTGCCGGCGTTTCAAGATAGCCCGCTTCTTTCCAGCCCTGCCGGGCGCCGGCCATGCCGCAGATGATGATCGGCAGATGGGCAGATGCCGATACGGCGGTAAGATGGCTGTCGAGGACGGCGTGGAACCCGGTTTCCGCTGCGGTGGTCATACCCTCCGCACTGCGGCGTTCGGCGAGCACCGACCCGTCCTCTCCGATGACCCACAAGCGGAAGCTCGAGGTCCCCCAGTCCACCGCGGCATAGTAGCCTGCCGTCATCAAAACACGCCTCCATCGATAATCATGCTCTGTGCCGTCATCGCCGCGGAGCAATCCGAGGCCAGAAAGAGGCAAGGGCCGACGAGATCCTCGGCAGCCAGAACGCGTTTCAGGCACTGCCTTTCCTGCATCCGGGCGATCGAGTCCTGCGTGAGCCAGAGCCGCTTCTGCCGTTCGGTGACGATCATGCCGGGCAGGATGGCATTGACGCGGATATTGTCCGGCCCGAGTTTCCCGGCGAGCGACTTGGTGAGCCCGATAATGCCGGCCTTTGCCGTCGCATAGGCCGGCATTTCAGGCATGTTCAGCATGAAGGCGATCGACGAGAAATTGATGATCGATCCGCCACCCGCTTGCCGCATGTGCGGCGCAATCGCTTGGGCGAGAAAGAAGAAGTGCCTGAGATTGACGGCGAGGCTTTCGTCCCAGCTTTCCCTTGTCACCTCCTCGAGCGGCTGCCGGTCGTCCCGGGCGGCGTTGTTGATCAGCACCCGAATGGGGCCGAGCGCCGCGACGGCTGCATCCGCGGCGCTTCTTGCCTGCTCGACGTCCCGGAGATCGGCGCGAACGAATTCCGGCCTCTGTCCGATTTCGGCGGCAAGCCTGTCCGCAAGCGCGCGGCCCGCGTCCTCGGCAATATCGATGAAGGCGACGCGCGCACCCTGCCGCAGAAAGCCCTCCACCAGCGCCGCTCCAATGCCGGAGGCCCCGCCGGTGACCAGGACGCCGCGATCGCGCAAGTCGGGGAACTGACTGCTCGGCAGCGTCATCGATCGTTCTCTCCCTCTTTCTCAGAAAAATTGTTCCAGTATGTGGAATAGCTCTTTATTTTCTGGAATTATCGCGCTGCGGGTCTTATCCTGTCAAGGTGGCAAGCGGGCGAAAGCAGATGAAATGGAACCCAAGATCGTGAGCGAGCAGGAAAGCGAAGGGCCGGGGACCGGCACGCTAGGGAAGGCGATGGCGGTGCTTGAGGCCGTCGCGGCGGCCGACCGGCCCCAGCGGTTCACCGACATCCTGCAATCCGTCCGCCAGCCGCGCGGCACGTTGCATCGGCTGCTTGGGCACCTCGTCGATGAAGGCCTGCTGGTGCAGCGAAGCGATCTTTCCTACGAGCCGGGATTGCGCCTCTTGAAGCTTGCCTATCGCTCCTGGTCCGGCAATCAGTTTCGCGACATTGCCGAGCCGCACCTCTTGCGTCTGCATGAACTCACTGGCGAAACGGTTCATCTCGGCATATTGCGCGACACCGAGATCATCTATGTCGACAAGGTCGAAAGCCGCCAGACGGTCCGCATGAGCTCGCAGATCGGCAAGGCCTCGCCGGCCTATTGCACAGGGATCGGCAAGGCGGCCCTGTCGTCGCTTGGACATGGCGCGCTGGAACGAGTCACGGCAAGGATGCAGTTCGTCCCGTTCACCGAGCGCACGCATCGCTCGGCCGCTTCGCTGCTTGCGGAAATTGAAGAGATTCGCCGCGAAGGCCATGCCTTCGACCGCGAGGAGCATGAAGCCGAGATCTGTTGCGTGGCAGCGCCGATCGTCGTTCCGGAGCACGAATTGGTAGCCGGTATTTCGGTAACCGGCCCTTCCTATCGCGTCACGATGACGCAATTGGCGGCCTGGGCGGCGGATGTTCGCAAGGCCGCCGCTAAGGTCGAGGAGGAGGCCCGAATCCGGTTGGGACCCGGCCGAGGCGGCCGCTAAGCATCGCTTTACGGTAAATTAGAAGTTTCGACTGGACGAGGCGGCTATAGATCGCTAGCTTCAACTGGCTACTCCCGCCTCCACGACTGGTTGCAGTTTCGCGCGGGATGTGTTCCTTGGCGGAAGCGCCAAGAGCGGATTAGGACGGTGAACCGGCCGGACTCGCCAACGGCGTGAACAGGTTGTGGGAGGCCAGCGGAACGATGATGGATTTCAACGCGGACATCAATTCACTGATCCTTCCCGATGGCCGCTCGATCGATGGGGCGCTCGGCAATGAAGACGATGTCAGGCGCGCTCTGGACCAGATTTCGGACGCTTTCGGATTCCGCGGCTTCATCGTCTTGGCCATTCCCGACTCCGGTTGTCACAGCCTGGCTGCTCAGGCGTTGCTCACGTCCTGGCCCGCCGAATTCCTGCGGCGCTATGATAGCGCCGGCCTGATCGAGGGAAGCCCCGTTATCCAGCGGCTGCGCCGGAGCACCATCCCCTTCACCTATGATGCGCATTTGCTGGCGCGCAGGCGCATGGACGGAAAGGGCGAGGCCGCCGTCAGTGTTTTCGAGCAGGCTGGCATGCCGCGCGGTCTGTACCTTCCCGTCCACGACGCCAAGGGAGGTCGCGCTGCCATTGCCTTTGGCGGAGACCGGGAGGTGGTCTCGAGCGACGAAATGCAGGCCCTCAATTTCTGGGCGGGGCTGCTCTATAGCCGGCTTTCCGAGATCAGAACGCGCGACCGGCGCCGGCCGGGCGGCCTTTCCCGACGCGAGATCGAATGTCTGCGCTGGGCTGCGGCCGGAAAGACGACCGTCGAGATGGCGCGAATCATGGCGCTTTCCGAATACACGGTGAACCACTATCTGAATCGCGCGACCCGCAAGCTCGATTCGGTCAATCGTGTGCAGACGGTCGCCAAGGCGATGCGGGCCGGCCTGATCAATTAAAAGAACAAGCCTCGCTCCTGCCCCTCGTGCGTCCCGCCGCGCGAAACGTAATACACAGCCTTTTGGCGGCGAAGGGAGACCATTGCCGATCACCTGTTGGCAATCATGCGCGGCTCAGGCTATTTGATACTTGATGAATGTCATGGAACGCGCGAATGCAAGATACGATGACGACCGGGATGACTGACATCGATCTACCCCGGGGCGGTGATTTCGCGTCTGAGATCGCAAGGCTGGAGACTCAGTTCGATATCATCCGTTATATGCGGCGGATTACGCATATTTTCGGCTTCAAGACGTTCCTCATCTGCTCGATCCCGCCGATCGACATGGAGCGGCTTTCCGCCGCCACCGTCATTTCCAACATGCCGGCCGAGCTTCTCAACAAATATGACAGCCTGTCGATGCTGCGTTTCAGCACGGGCGTTCGTCGGTTGCGGGAGACCACGACGCCGTTCCAGATCACCCTTGAAGACTGGGAGAGCGAGGGCGGCAAGCCGGCGTCTGCCGGGGACTACATCGCGATGCTGCGCGAAAACGGCATCTTTCAGGCCAACTATTTCCCTGTCCATGATGCCGAGGGCGGCCGCGGCGCGGTCATTCTCATGGGCCCGGCGGCCGATCTGCCGATGACCGCGGCGATGGAACTGCAGATGATCGCGATCCACGTCTATAACCGGCTCGCCGAGATCGGTTCGGTTTGGAAGAACAGCAACACGACCCTGTCTGAGCGGGAAATCCAGTGTTTGAGCTGGACCGCAGCCGGTAAGACAAGTGCTGAAATTGCCGGGATCCTGGGCCTGTCCGAGCACACCGTCAATCACTACCTCAACCATGTCACGAAGAAGCTCGACGCCGTCAACCGCACGCAGGCGGTCGTGAAGGCGATGAAGAAGGGCTATATTAGCTAGCCTTCGGCCCGCCGTTACGGACAGCTGCTCGATTGCGGTCAAAGTGTTGTGCCCAAAAGCACGCATGCCCAGGATTTGGGCGGACACGCGGCCTGCGTCTCGCGTCGCTTCGCCTATTTCCGTGGAAATCGCAGCTTTATCCCCGCCGTTTGAAACTGGCACGGTTTCTGCTTGTTCATTGCTGGTCCACAGAGGGGACTAAAAAGAACAGCGCCCAAGAAGGTCGCGAAAAGGGCCGCCGCCCACCGCCCGTGATCCCGGATGTACGGACACGGGTGATAGGCTGGCGGCCCTTCATTTTCTCAATTCCAACATTGGCGAAGTGCCTCGCCTCGATTATCTACTGCACAAGGACTCTCGGATCGGACTCGGTTCGAAGGGATCGCATTGTAAGCGTGGGCAGCACCGTCCCGTCCCAACAGGCGGTGAATAGCCGGCGCGGCAGAGAGAAGAGGGCGAGATGCCGGACGTGACCAGGGAAATGGTGCTGGAAAGGCTGCGGAGCGTGCGCGGCCCGGACATGGAGGGCAACATCGTCGATCTGGGCCTTGTCTCCGATGTGTTCATCTCCGACGGCAAGGCCTATTTTTCGATCACCGTGCCGGCGGATCGTGCGAAGGAGCTCGAACCGATGCGCGCCGCTGCCGAACGAGTCGTTCGGGAGATGCCGGGCGTGAAGGCGGCCATGGTCGCGCTGACTGCGGACCGCAAGGCGGCGGCTCAGGCGACCCCGGTACAGCGGCCGGCGCCGCCTTCCGGGCAGGCTCACGCGCATGCTCCGCGGCCGGCCGGCGGCGCGCCGGCCAAAGCAGGTATCCCGGGCGTTGGCGCGATCATCGCGGTTGCCTCGGGGAAGGGCGGCGTCGGCAAGTCGACGACCTCGGTGAATCTGGCCCTGGCGCTTCAGGCGAACGGTCTCAAGGTCGGGTTGCTCGATGCCGATATCTATGGCCCGTCGATGCCGCGCCTCTTGAAGATTTCCGGCCGGCCGCAGCAGATCGAGGGGCGGCTTATCCGGCCGATGGAAAATTACGGACTGCCGGTGATGTCGATGGGATTCCTCGTCGACGAGGAGGTCGCGATGATCTGGCGCGGACCGATGATCCAGTCCGCTCTCCTGCAGATGCTGCGCGAGGTGGCCTGGGGCGAACTCGACGTGCTCGTTGTCGATATGCCTCCCGGCACTGGCGATGCGCAGTTGACGATGGCCCAGCAAGTGCCGCTCGCCGGCGCGGTTATTGTATCGACGCCGCAGGATCTGGCGCTCGCCGATGCGCGCAAGGGAATTACCATGTTCCGCAAGGTCGAGGTGCCGGTGCTCGGAATCGTCGAGAACATGAGCTATTTCGTCGCTCCCGACACCGGCAAGCGCTACGATATTTTCGGCCATGGCGGTGCCCGCAAGGAGGCCGAACGCATCGGCGTGCCCTTCCTCGGCGAAGTCCCGCTCACCATGGGAATCCGGGAAACCTCGGATGCAGGCACACCCCTGGTGGTGTCCGATCCTGATGGTGAGGTCGCGCGAAACTACCGCAGCATCGCCGAACGGGTCTGGAAACAGCTCTCGGCCGGGAAGGCGAACAAAGGCCGGGCGATGCCGAACATCGTCTTCGAATAGACCATCGGTGGGGCAGAACCAGACCGCGCTATTTTTTCTTTCGCGGGAAGGTACCGCTTGCGGAAAATATGACGTAGGGTCCGGCACCGTTCGCAACGAGGCGTGATGTGCCGCCGAGGTCGGCATCTGCAAAAAGCATTGATTTTGCCCGAGTGTTGCGCCATATGGCTTGCCGCTCGCGCAGAGGCAGGCGCACACCGTCCCTCACCGGAGATTTCAGCCAAGGGGAGATGTCGTGGGGCGGAAGTCTGCATCAGATGAATCGGCATTGTGGAAATCCTGTGGCGGCTGATCGTTTCAATCCTTCATCCTTCTTTCCTGTCGGTCCCACCCAAAAGGCGGCCGCATGATCTCAGGCTATTGCGTCAATGGCGAAGCCGTCGCCCTTACGACGGCCGAACCGCCAGCCGCCCTGCGCCCGGAGATCGTCTGGATCGACCTCGTCGAGCCGACCAGGGCCGAAGAACACATGATGGAGGGGCTGCTCGGAATTTCCATTCCGACCCGCGACGATCTCAAGGGCATAGAGCCGTCGAGCCGCCTTTATGTCGAAGGGGGCGCCGTCTTCATGACCGCGTCGCTGGTTTATCGCAGCGAAACCCAGATTCCCGGCTTGACGGATGTAGGCTTCATCCTTTCCGGAGGCAGACTGGTGACGATCCGCTACGCGGAGCCGCGCGCCTTCGGCCTCTTCAAGGCGGGCTTGCATCGGATTCCCAACGGCTGCCGCAACGGCGTGGTGCTGCTGACCCGGCTGCTGGAAACGATCACCGACCGGACGTCGGAAATTCTCGAGCAGGCCGTCGTCAAGATCGATGACCTGTCGATCGAGGTGTTCGGCGACAGGGCTGCGGGCCGGCGCCGGCCGCCGCAATTTCTCGAAGCTCGCCTGCGCGATGTGGCGGGCCACCACAGGCTGGTTGCGAAGACGCGCGATAGCCTCGCTTCCCTATCGCGGCTGCTCACCTTCCTCTACACCGTGCCGGAAGTGCAGGAGGACAAGGACAGCCGCGAGCTTTGCCGCTCGATCTCCAGGGATATCCAGTCGCTTTCCGAACATGCGGCCTTCATCTCGGGAAACATTACCTTTCTGCTCGATGCGTCGCTCGGTCTCATCAATGTCGAGCAGAATGCCATCATCAAGATCTTCTCGATCGCTTCGGTCGTCCTCCTGCCCCCTACGCTGGTTGCTTCGGTCTATGGCATGAACTTTCGCGTGATGCCGGAACTCGAATGGCAGTTCGGCTATCCCTGGGCGCTCGCGGCCATGGTGCTCTCGGCCGTGATCCCGTTTTTCTTCTTCCGCTGGAAAGGCTGGCTCTAAGGAGCCTGTTGGATACCATGTCTCAGTCGTCTGCCCCTGCCGCACATGGATCCGAGAACCTGCGCCGCCTGCTTGCGCTTGGGCTTGGCTCGATCGGCGTTGTCTATGGCGACATCGGCACGAGCCCGCTCTACGCTTTCCGCGAAGCGCTGCGCCCGGTCGCCCATGACGGCGTCACGGATGCGGAGATCATTGGCCTGATCTCGATGATGATCTGGTCGCTGACGATCATCGTGACGATCAAATATGTGCTCTTCCTGCTGCGGGCCGACAACCAGGGTGAGGGTGGCACGCTCTCGCTGCTCGCTCTTTTGATGAAGACAGCCAACGGTCACGCGCCGATTCTGTTCTTCATGGGCGTCGCGGGGGCGGCGCTCTTCATCGGCGACGCGATGATCACGCCGGCGCTCTCGGTCCTCTCTGCTGTCGAGGGCCTGAAACTGGTGACGCCGGCGCTTTCGGACTATGTCGTTCCCATCGCCGTCGTCATTCTGCTGCTTCTCTTCGCCGTCCAGTCGAAGGGCACGGCGGCCGTCTCGAATTTCTTCGGGCCGATCACGCTCGTCTGGTTCCTCGTCATGGGCGGGATCGGCCTCGTGCATATCGCCGACGATCTGTCGATCTTCGCCGCCTTCAACCCCTTTTATGCGGTGACATTCCTGTTCACTGAGGGCTATGTCGGCATCATTGTGCTGGGCGCCGTGTTCCTGACGGTGACGGGAGCGGAAGCGCTCTACGCCGATCTCGGCCATTTCGGCCGCCGGCCGATCCAATGGGCATGGTTCACCATCGTCTTCCCGGCCTTGACCCTGAACTATCTCGGCCAAGGCGCCTTCGTGCTCGAGCATCCGGAGGCCATGTCCGATCCGTTCTTCCTGATGTTCCCAAAATGGGCGCTGCTCCCAGTCGTCATACTTGCGACCGCAGCGACCATCATCGCAAGCCAGGCGGTGATCACCGGCGCCTTCTCGCTGACGCGCCAGGCGATCCATCTCGGCTTCCTGCCGCGCATGGCGATTTTCCATACGTCCGAAACCCACACCGGCCAGATCTATTTGCCCAATGTCAACACGCTGCTGATGTTCGGCGTCATGGCACTCGTATTCGTCTTCGGCTCCTCGGAATCGCTTGCGACCGCCTACGGCATCTCCGTGACCGGCGCCATGGTCGTGACGACGATGCTCGCCTTCGAGTTTCTGCGCGCGCGCTGGAACTGGTCCGGCTGGTGGGCCGCCGCCGCTTTGCTGCCGCTCCTCACGCTGGAGCTCGTCTTCCTAGGCGCGAACATGCTGAAGATCCATGACGGCGGCTATGTGCCGATCCTGATCGCGGCGACCTTCATCATCGTCATGTGGACCTGGAAGCGCGGCACGGAGATCCTCCACAACAAGACCCGCCATATCGACATTCCGCTCGCGAGCTTCATAAACTCGATCGAACGCAAGAGCGAGCACGGGCCGGTCGCCGTACCGGGCACGGCGATCTTCCTGACCAGCGATCCGGATTCGACGCCCGCCGCCCTCCTGCACAACATCAAGCACAACCACGTCCTGCACCAGCAGAACTTCATCCTGACGGTCCGCACCGCCAACACCCCGAAAGTGCCCAAGGAAGAGCGCGTCAGCGTCCTGCCGCTGTCGGAGCGCTTCACCCAACTCGAGATGCGGTTCGGCTATATGGAAACGCAGAACGTTTCCCAGGCGCTCGGCCTTTTCCGCAAATCCGGCCTGAAGTTCGACATCATGTCGACCTCCTTCTATCTCGGCCGCCGCAAGCTCGTGCCCGACGCCCAGTCGGGCATGCCGCACTGGCAGGATCGCCTCTTCATCGCGCTCGCCAATGCCGCCATCGATCCTTCCGACTATTTCCGCCTGCCGACCAACCGCGTCGTCGAACTCGGCTCCCACGTGATCATTTGACGAGCTTCGCCACTCAGCCGCATTAACCAAACATCAAGGTTAATGCTTCATTTTCGAGGCTCGAACGAAGCGACCCCGGGCAACCGTCCGGACGCTTCAAAATCTTAGCGTCCCTGCATGTCGTCGTCAGGCCGGTTTCAAATTAGAGCCGGCTTGCGAGAACGCGTGCGCCAGTAAGATTTGCGTGGAGCGGTATGATGCGTAGGAGTAAGCAGTCGCGTCGCAAGTTTCGCCTGTCCTTCTCCGCCTGGCGCGCCCCGGCCATCATCGGCCTCGCCATTTTCTTAGGCTTTCCGTCGGTCGCTGCCTATTCCGATCTCGCCACCTTTCTTTCTGGCATCAACCGGGGCGGCGAGCGTTGGCGCATGTATCTGACCCGGTCGCCGGCCGGATCGCTTCACGACGTCGACATGGTGTTTGCCGATCCGATCACGACCGGCGGGCTCGACGGCGGCGCCGGCATGACGCTCTCCGATGGCAGGCGCGTGGCCCTGACGGCCGAATCGAAGCATCAGGGCGGAACTCCCGACGAGGACCGCGTCACCCGCAAGCTGAAGAAGGGCCGAATCGTCGCCGTCACGCCGGTAACGCCGCCGAAGGACTTCAGCGCCGGCTCGATCCTGAAGCGCACGAGCTTCCTGATGGAGCCTGATTTCGACGGGGCGGAGAAGATGGCCTTCGCCAAGCCGAAGATCATTGGCAAGGAGATCGAGATCGCCACGGCCTTCTACCGCAGGAAGCCGCCGCGGCCGGACCCGGGCGTTTCGCCCATGCTTGCCAAGCTCGTGACCAACCGCGATGCCGACATCCTCGCCACTGCCTACGTCCGGCCGGAGCCGGACTATGCGCGTGAATCGCCTTTCGATTCGATCCTTCGCCAAGACAAGAACGGTGGACGGTTCATCCCGGACATCTCCCCCGACGATCATGCCTGGGCGGCGACGGCCTTGCCGGCGACGGTGTTCGGCAAGGAGGAGCAGACCTGTCTTGCCGAAGGCATCTACTTCGAGGCGCGCAGCGAATCGGTGAAGGGGCAGGCGGCAGTCGCCCAAGTGATTCTCAACCGGGTGCGCAATCCCACCTACCCGAAGACCATCTGCGGCGTCGTCTATCAGAACAAGGCCTGGCGCAACCGCTGCCAGTTCTCCTTCGCCTGCGACATGATCCGTGATCTCATCTATTCGCGTTCGCATTGGAAGACCGCAAAGGAGGTCGCGATGGCGGTCACCGCCGGAAAGATCTGGCTCCCGGAAGTCGGTTCTGCGACACACTACCATGCCACCTATGTGAAGCCCGCCTGGGCGAAGACCATGAAACGCGTGGGACAGATCGGTCTGCACATCTTCTATCGGACCTATGGCGGCGGCTGGAGTTGATCGGCCACAGGATTCCGCACAAGTCACGCCTGTGAGGCGAAGAGCGGCTCCGATGAATGAGGGCGATTCCCGGTGCAGCTTTGTCGCAGGTGCCGCAAATTTCCATTAAGCCGTTGAAAAACCTGACAAACATTGTCCACCCTCTATGCCCCCGCATGCCTTGACTATGCGGGTGCCTAAAACTATGTTGCGCGCGACTTCAAATGGGGCCGAACCGTGGCTTGAGCACCGGCCGTTTGTATGACCGAGATCGCGTTCGACCGCGTGGGGCTGCAAAAGGGGAGCCATGTGACGGAGAAGCCGGAAGAAAGTCTGGAAGCGCGGCTGAAGCGCCTTGGCGAGGACATCGCGTCGAAGCGCGTGGATGTTTCGGACGAGGCGGAGGTTCGAAGCGCGGAGAGCCGCAAAGGCTACGCAGCAGCGATGAAGCTCTCCAGCGAGTTCATCGCCGGCATCGTGGTCGGGGCATTCCTGGGCTATCTTTTGGACCATTTTGCGGGTACAGGGCCGTGGGGCATGATCGTCCTCCTGCTTCTCGGTTTCTGTGCCGGTGTTTTGAATGTGCTGCGTTCTGCCGGTCTGGTGGCGACACCCGACCAGCGCGGAGGCGGTACTGATGATAGCAAGAAGGACGGTGACGGCGCCTGAGGCGCCGACCGGAAAACACGGTTTCCGCTTGCGGGCGGGCAGAACGAAAGAGAAGCGCGGTGTCAAACGATCCGACCCACCAGTTCCTGGTCAACAAGATTGTCCCGATCGAGATTGGCGGAATTGACTTTTCCTTCACCAATGCGTCGCTGTTCATGGTGGCGACCGTCGGTGCTGCCGCGGGCTTTCTCTACCTGACGACTTCTCAGCGCGGCGTCATCCCAACGCGCATGCAGTCGGTTTCTGAACTGTCCTACGAGTTCATCGCCTCGATGCTTCGCGAAGGGGCGGGCAGCCATGGGATGAAGTTCTTCCCGATGGTCTTCTCGCTGTTCATGTTCATCCTGACGGCGAACCTGCTCGGCATGTTCCCGTATTTCTTCACCGTCACCAGCCAGATCATCGTGACTTTCGCTCTCGCCGTCTTCGTGATCGGCACGGTCCTGCTCTACGGCTTTTACAAGCATGGTCTGGGCTTTCTCAAGCTCTTCGTGCCGCACGGCGTGCCGGGCGCGTTGCTGCCGCTCGTGGTGTCGATCGAAGTCATCTCTTTCCTATCCCGGCCCATCAGCCTCTCGGTCCGTCTCTTCGCAAACATGCTGGCCGGCCATATCACGCTGAAGGTCTTCGCAGGCTTCGTCGCCTCGCTCAGCGCTTTCGGTGCGCTCGGCATCGGTGGCGCGATCCTGCCGCTCATCATGACCGTCGCTCTCACCGGTCTTGAGTTCCTCGTCGCCTTCCTCCAGGCCTATGTCTTTGCGGTACTGACCTGCATGTACCTCAACGACGCTGTCCACCCGGGAAGCCACTAAGGAATAACAGTCGCTCGCTTCCGGTCGGCTTCAGCCGCCCGGGGCGCAAATCCTAAGCCGCAACACCATTCGAAGGAGTCAATCATGGACGCGGAAGCAGCAAAGTTCTTGGGTGCAGGTCTTGCATGCCTTGGTATGGCCGGCACGGCTCTCGGCCTCGGCAACATCTTCGGCAACTATCTCGCTGGCGCTCTGCGCAATCCGTCGGCTGCTGACGGCCAGTTCGGCCGCCTCGTATTCGGCTTCGCCGTTACGGAAGCTCTGGGCATCTTCTCGCTGCTCGTAGCCCTGCTCCTCCTCTTCGCCGTCTAATAACGGCTGAAGCTTCGGCCGCGGTCCCTCGGGTTCGCGGCCGCGCATATCTTTAAGTGCACCTTGGAGGTGAGCATGTTTGTGACCGCGGCCTATGCCCAGCAGTCAACCACCACTGAAGGCGCCGAAGCACACGATGCCCCTGCGGCCGGTGAGGTGCACACCGAAACGGGTGTGGCCCACGAAGGCGAGCATGGTTCCGGCGTGTTCCCGCCCTTCGATTCGACTCATTTCGCTTCGCAGCTGCTCTGGCTGGCGATCACCTTCGGGCTTTTCTATCTCCTGATGTCGAAGGTCATCATTCCGCGCATTGGCGGGATTCTCGCAAAGCGCCATGACCGCATCGCCCACGATCTCGATGAAGCCTCCCGCTTAAAGGGCCAGGCCGATGCCGCGATCGCTTCCTACGAGCAGGAACTGGCGAATGCCAAGGCCGAGGGCCACTCGATTGCCGACACGGCCCGCGAAGACGCCAAGAGCAAGGCGAATGCCGACCGCGCGGCCGTGGAGGCCGAGCTCACAAAGAAGATTACCGCTGCCGAAGCGCGCATCGCCGAGATCAAATCCAAGGCGCTTGCCGATGTCGGCGCTATCGCCGAGGAGACGGCCACGGCCGTCGTCAAACAATTGATTGGCGGCAACGTCACGAAGACCGAGATCGCTGCGGCGGTCAAGGCGTCAGCCGGCAACTGAGGGGCAGGGAACAATGGCACTTGATGCGACTTTCTACGCCCTCGTCGGCCTGATCCTCTTCTTCGCTCTCATCGCCTATCTGAAGGTGCCGGGCAAGATCGCCGAAGCGCTCGACGCGCGTGCCGACAAGATCGGCAACGAACTTGCGGAAGCCAAGCGCCTGCGCGAGGAAGCCCAGGCCCTGGTTGCCGAATACCAGCGCAAGCGCAAGGATGCCGAGGCGGAAGCCGCCAACATCGTCGCTGCCGCCCAGCGCGAGGCGGAGATGCTGGCGGCGGAAGCCAGGCAGAAGACCGAGGACTACGTCACCCGCCGTACGGCCCTTTCCGAACAGAAGATCAAGCAGGCCGAAAGCGACGCAATCAACGCGGTTCGCGCGGCAGCCGTCGATCTCGCGATCAGCGCAGCCGAGAAAGTGCTTGCGACCAAGACCGACGCGAGCGCACAGGACGCCCTCTTCCAGAAGGCGCTCGGCGAGGTCAAGGGACGCCTGAACTAAGCTCCGAATTTACACTTCGCGCATTAAGAGCCCTGCTTCGGCGGGGCTTTTTCTTTGGCACGGGCACTAGAGAAGGGGTTCTTCGTCAGGAACTGACTTCGAGCGGTTCGGCGCTCATTGCCATGGGTTGCTCTTGCTCCTGCCGAAACGGGCGGAAGCTCATCCGATGCAGCGAACACGGTCCATGGCTGTCGATGGCGTTCCGGTGCCGGACCGTGGCATAGCCTGCGTGCATGGCAAAGCCGTATGCGGGAAAGGTCGCGTCGGCGCGGGCCATCATGCGATCGCGGGTGACCTTCGCGACGATGGAGGCGGCAGCGATCGACACGGAGCGGGAATCGCCCTTGATGATCGCCTTCGCGTGGCAGGCGAGGCCCTGCGGAACGTCGCGGCCGTCGATGAGTGCGAAGCGCGCCGCCACGGACAGGCCGTCGATCGCGCGGCGCATGGCGTCGAGGCTTGCCTTGAGGATGTCGGTTGCGTCGATATGTGCCGCCGAGGACGAGGCGATCGACACGGTCGCCGTCGCCATGATCTCGTTGAACAAGGCCTCGCGCTGCTCGGCCGTCAGCAGTTTGCTGTCGTTGAGACCGGCCGGCACGGCCTCGGAATCGAGGATGACGGCTGCTGCCACCACCGGACCTGCAAGCGGGCCGCGGCCGGCTTCGTCGGCGCCGGCGACCGGCCAAAAACCATCCCGCTTGGCGGCGATTTCGAAGCTGAAGTCCGGAAGCACCGGCTCAAGTTGAAAAAGCGGGGAATCGGGCGACTTGCGACGTGACATGCGGGGGACCCTCGCATATTCGCCCGATTCCCTTCAAGCCCCCCGGTACGTGTGCGGCGGTAAACCGGGAGGAAAGCCAGCGCCATCCTGAGGCAAGGGTGGCGCCGGAACTGAATATGAGATGAGAGGGTCTTTTCGCTCCCCCACACATTCGCGGCTCGTCTCGCACCCTCCTAACGCGCGTCGCGTTCAAACGCATTCACGCGGCGCGCTTTAGGTCTTTGTTTTTGTGCATGTCGTCATCCCAAAACCGCTGCACACTTTTGGGCGACATGCATTAAAGCAGCGACAGCTGCACTCCCATTCCCAGCGGCGGCACGAAGAGATCGTGCCGCAATTGGCGACGGGTGAGGTTGAGCTCCAGGCGCTTGGCGGCAAGTTCGAAGCGGCGGCCGATCTGCCAGGCATAGGGACCGGCGCCCTTCATCCGCTTGCCGAACTCGGCGTCATAATCCTTGCCGCCGCGCATCGAGCGGACGAGCGACATCACGTGTCTGTAGCGGTCCGGATAGTTTCTGAGCAGCCAGTCACGGAAGAGCGGGCTAACTTCCAGCGGCAGCCGTAGGAGAACGTAGCTTGCTTCCGTAGCGCCCGCCGTTTTCGCGGCATCGAGCACCCGCTCTATCTCATGATCGTTGAGAGCGGGAATGATTGGTGCCACCATCACGCCGGCGGGAATGCCTACTTCAGAGATCGCGCGAATGGCTTCGAGCCGCTTTGGCGGTGTCGATGCCCGCGGCTCCATGGCACGCGCCAGCTTGCGGTCGAGGGTGGTCACGGAAATGCCGACGCGCGCCAGACCTTTTTCCGCCATCGGTGCGAGGAGATCGATGTCGCGCGTCACCAGGGCCGACTTGGTAACGATCATCACCGGGTGATTGGCGGCCTTCAGCACCTCGAGGATCTGGCGCATGATGCGCCACTCTTTCTCGATCGGCTGATAGGGATCCGTGTTGGTGCCGATCGCGATCGGCCGCACCTTATAATCCGGCCTCGCCAATTCCCGTTCCAGCAAGCGGGGCGCGTCCGGCTTGGCGAAGAGCTTCGATTCGAAATCAAGCCCCGCCGAGAGCCCCATATAGGCATGCGTCGGCCGCGCGAAACAGTAGATGCAGCCGTGCTCGCAGCCTCTGTAAGGATTGATGGAACGATCGAAGGAGATGTCCGGCGACTCGTTGCGGGTGATGACGTTGCGGGGTTTTTCGACCTGAACTTCCGTCCTGAACGGCGGCAATTCCTCAAGCGTCTGCCAGCCGTCGTCGAACACTTCGCGCGTCCGCGGTTCGAAACGTCCGCTCATGTTGAGGGCGGCACCGCGTCCCCGCCGACGATCGACGTCTATTCTGGCACCCGTACCGGTGACGATCGCTTCAGCCAGCTCTGCGCTATTGGCGGGCGCAAAGGCACCCTGCCTGAGTTGAGACAGCTCGGTCATGGAAATCTCCTCGGAACCGATTTGCGACTTCGTTCCGCTCTGATTATTTTCCTAGCGCATCGAAACGAACAAAGCAAGAACAAATATCGCTGTAGGGTCGGGAATGGCCGAGGGAAGCAGCTAACCTCCCTTAAGAATTATGGTATTTGATGCAGCTATGCGCTAGGAGACGGTATGCTGACGATCATAATGGAGACACGCGACAACGAGGCGGAACTCGCGCAGACCTTGTCCGTGCTCGTCGCCGGGGCCGTCGAGGGGCTCGTCAGCGACGTGATCATTTTGGATCACGGCTCGAGAGATGGCTCGGTACACGTCGCCGATGCGGCCGGCTGCCGCTTCTGCGCCGAATGGGACCTCGCCGATGTGGTCCGTTCCGCGCGCGGTGATTGGCTGATGCTGCTCGAGCCGGGGGCCCGTCCGATAGGGCGCTGGGTGGACGAACTCATCGAATATCTGGCGCTCAACAAGGATCCGGCCCGGTTTTCACCATCGCGCATGCACAGGCGTCCGTTCTTCAAGCGCTTGTCGCAACGGGCCGCGCCGCTTGAAACCGGGTTTCTGCTGCGCAAGCAGGATGCCGTGGCTGTCGCGCGTGCCGATATGCAGCTCAGCGACATCGCCAATGCCCGGGTAGTCCGCAAGCTGGCGACCGAAATCGTTCCGGCCTGGGTTGCTCTCGGCAATCGATCTTTGGCCGCGCCTATTTGAAACAGTCCAAGTGCTGCAGCCACACAAGAGGGAAGTGCCTTGCGGCACCCCCTGAAACGATTCTCAAATGACCTTGCCTAGGAAAGGGCTTGCCATGCTGCTCCATCTCCTTGTGGTGGGGCATCATGTCGTATGACTCTCTAGCTCTTTCCACGGGGAAAACGGAAAGAGGCGTCTTCGCTTCGCCTTGTACGAATGCTCGCTAGGTGCATTGTTCCGGTGAGCTGACGAGTAGCAATCTAGCGAGTTCAACCATGCGTGGCTGTTCCAAACGGAACAGGGTCAGCCGCGTTTCAGGTGTTCGTCCAGCCGGGGCATGATCTCAACGAAGTTGCAGGGCATGTGCCGGTAGTCGAGCTGCTGTTTCAGGATTCCGTCCCAGGCGTCCTTGCAGGCGCCGGGCGAGCCGGGCAACACGAAGATAAAAGTGGCATTAGCAACGCCGGCCGTTGCCCGCGATTGAATTGTCGACGTGCCGATCTTGTCGTAGGAGATCCGGTGAAACACTTCCGAGAACCCATCCATACGTTTCTCGAATAGCGGCTCCAGCGCTTCGGGCGTCACGTCTCGGCCGGTGAAGCCGGTCCCGCCGGTGGTGATGACGACGTCGATCGCCGCATCCAGCGTCCAGGCCTTTACCTGATCGTAGATCTTCTGGCGGTCGTCGGGCACGATTGCGCGCGCTTCGAGCCGATGTCCGGCGTCGCGGATGCGTGCCTCGAGCGTGTCGCCCGACTTGTCGTCGGCGCGCGTGCGGGTATCGGAAACCGTGAGGACCGCGACCCGAACCGGAATGAAGGAACGTGTTTCGTCGATGCCGGGCATACCTAATCTCTCATCCCCGCGGTTCGGGTAGCGTGAACGTACCACTCGGCATGACCGGCGGAAATGCGCTGTGCCGCCGCAGCCGCCCTTTCGTCGCTGTCGAAGAGGCCGAAGCAGGTGGCGCCCGAACCGGACATACGCACCAATTTGGCTTCTGCGGCTCGCAACGCAGCCGACACCCCCTCTATCGTCGGCTCCAGGGTTTGCGCCGGTCGCTCCAGATCGTTGCGCATACCGGCAAGCGCCGTCAGCCAGTCCGCCGCCGTGCGGGCGCCTTGCGGAAGGGTGAGGGGAGGGTTGCGCTTCTCGGCGAGCATCCGGAAGATGACCGGGGTCGAGACGGCAACGAGCGGATTGACGAGGACGATCGCAAAGGACGGCAGATCGGCAAGCGGGGCAAGCTCTTCGCCGATCCCCCGCGCAAGCAGCGGCCCGCCGTCGAGACACATGGGCACATCGGCACCAAGTTCGAGCGCGAGCTCCGCGAGCCTTTCCGGGGCGATCTCTGCTCTCCACAGGGAAAGCAGCCCCCGTAGCGTCGCAGCCGCGTCCGCCGAGCCTCCGCCGATGCCCGACGCGATCGGCAGGTTCTTCTCCAGGTGCAGATGCACGGGCCCCGCAGCATCGCCGCGTCCGGTCAGCTCCCGCCGCAAGAGGTCGCGGGCCCGCAGCACTAGATTGCCCGTACTGCCTTCCGCCGAAACCGGCAGATCGCGCGCGAAGGGACCAGACAGAGTGAAGCGGTCGGCATCCGCCGGCGAGAATGCCACCCGGTCGCCGCACTCCGCAAAAGTGACGACGCTTTCCAGACGATGATGTCCGTCGGCGCGCTGACCGACGACATGCAGTGCGAGATTGATCTTGGCCGGCGCCACGCGGGTCAGCGCGAAGCCGGCGATGCCATCCGCCTGCATGCCGTCAGGATTTCTTGTCCGGCGCGGCAAGCTCAGGGCCCGGCTTTTTCGGCAGCGTCTCCTTGGCGTCCGCCGCGGCTGGAACGTTCTGCTTGAGCGGCGGCAGGCCCTTCTCGATCTTGGCCTTGATCTTCGGAACTTCCGCTTCCTCGGGCTTCATTTCGAGAGCCTGGTTCCACTGGAAGACGGCCTCGAGCTTGCGACCGACCCGCCAATAAGCATCGCCGAGATGGTCGTTGATCGTCGGGTCGCCGGCCATCAGCTCGGCGGCGCGCTCCAATTCGGTCACCGCCTCGTCGAAGCGGTTCATGCGGAAATAGGCCCATCCGAGCGAGTCGACGATGTAACCGTCGTCGGGCTTCAGCTCGACCGCCTTGCGGATCATCTCCAAGCCCTTGTCGAGGTTGATGTTCATGTCGACCCACGAATAGCCGAGATAGTTCAGGACCTGCGGCTGGTTCGGATTGAGCTCAAGCGCCTTCAGGAAATTCGGCTCCGCCTTCGCCCAGACCTTCTGCCGCTCATAGGCGATCCCCCTCTGGAAGAACACCGTCCAATCGCTGCGCTTCGGCACCGGGCCGATGGCCTCGACGGCGCGGTCGTAAAGCTCGCCCATTTCCTTGTAGGCCTTGGCGTCGGAAAGCACGCTGCCATAGGCGAGATAGTTGCGGATGTTCTTCGGATCGACTTCGATCAGCGCCTGCAGGTGCTTCTTCGCCTCGTCGACCTTGCCGACGTCGGCCAGCGCCAGGCCGAGCTGAAGCTCGGAGATGCGGCGCATCGGGGAATCTGCCGGCACGCTCTTGTAAAGCGCGATCGCCTCTTCCTGCTTCTTCAGATTTTCGGCGATGCCGCCGAGCATGACCAGGATATCGGCGCTTTCCGGATCCAGGTGGCGGGCGGTCTGAAGATAAAGCGTGACGATGTCTTCCGCTCCCTCGCGGTTGAGGGCGCCGCCGATCGAGAAGAGGACGGCGGCAGCCCCTTGCGCGGCGTTGCGCACCTGTTGTTCCTGGTGCTCGCCCTTTTCGATGCTCTCCCTGAGCGCCTCGAGTGGCGTGTAGTTGTTGACCATGCTCTCGCCGACGGCAACCGTATCCAGCGCCTTCTGCTTGTTGCCCTCGCGGGCCTCGAAGCGGGCCAGCGCCTCGACCGCGCGCATGAACGTATCCGGTGCGGCACTGCCGCCTTCCCGGTCGAGAATGGCGTCGTTCAGCCTGGCACGGGCGGTTGCCTTGTCGCCGGCCACAAGGGCGATCGCGCCGGCGTGATAGTTCTTGAACACCCGGAACCACTCCGGCCCTTCGAGCGCCTTGATCTGCGCGACGGCCTCCTTGGGCCTGCCCTGGCCGGCCCGCGCCCAGGAGGAGAGCAAAGTGCTCATCAGCCGATCGAGATCGTTCGGGCCCTGATAATTCAGGAGCTTCTGGGCGCTGCGATATTCGCGCTTGCGGATCGCCTCGATGGCCCGCACGGTCGTCGTGATCCGCTCGACGGCCGGATCGGCTTTCAACGCGTCGGCGATCTTGACCCCTTCATCGAACTTGCCGCTCATCAGCAGCGTGATCATCAGCCGCTGCTTGACCTCGGGATTGTCCGGTTCGAAGCGCAGGGCGATGCGGTAGAGCTCCGTCGCCGTTGCGAAGTCGCGATCGACGTCGGCCGTCCGTGCAGCCAGGAAGGCGCCGGCGAAGGTGTTGACGCTCCTCACGTCGAAAGGCCGGGCATCCTCTACGGCCGCCTTGTCTTCAGCGAAGGCCTGGTGGCTTCCGGTCACGCACAGAAGAGCCAGCATTGCCGCTCCGCCGAGCAGGCGAAGGAATGTATTATGCCGCATGTCAAACCTTTCGTTGCCGATCGTCTCGGCTCGCCGCGTCTCTGCTGGTTGTTCCGGAGTCGATCGCAAGTTGCCGAACGCAAGTCTTGAAGAATAGAATGGCTTTTTTGGCGCAACGCGGCAAGAAATTCCTCCCGCGGAGAATATTGCTCGTCGGCTGGCGCTCAGCTGAGCCGATCGATGCAGAAGTCGATCACCTCGATCAAGGCGGACTTCCAGGAAGAGGCCGGCAACGGCGCCAGAGCGTCGCGCGCAATCGTTCCATAGTGCTGGGCGCGGGCGATCGTGTCGGTCAATCCGCCGTAGCGGCGTATGAGGCCGAGGGCTTTGTCGAGGTTGGCCGCATCGCTGGCGCCGCCTTCGATCGCTTCGCGCCAGAAAGCTCGATCCTCCGGCGTGCCGCGCCGGTAGGAAAGGATGACCGGAAGGGTGATCTTTCCCTCGCGGAAGTCGTCGCCGACATTCTTGCCGAGATCGCTCGACGAGCCGCCATAGTCGAGAACGTCGTCGACCAGCTGGAAGGCGAGGCCGAGATTCATGCCGTAGGATTTCAGCGCATTGCGGTCGGACCGGCTGGCGCTCGCGACGATCGGTCCGACCTCCGCGGCGGCGGCAAAAAGCGCCGCGGTCTTGGCCCGGATGACCTGCAGGTAATCGTCTTCGGTTGTCTCCATGTTCTTGGCGACCGAGAGCTGCAGCACTTCGCCCTCGGCGATCACCGACGCGGCGGTCGACAGCACGTCGAGCGCGTCGAGCGAGCCGACGTCGACCATCATGCGGAACGCCTGGCCGAGCAGGAAGTCGCCTACGAGCACGCTCGCCTGATTGCCCCAGATCGTCCGCGCCGTCGACTTGCCGCGCCTAAGATTGCTTTCATCGACGACATCGTCGTGCAGCAGCGTCGCCGTATGCATGAACTCGACGCTTGTTGCGAGCTTGACATGGGCGTCGCCCTCGTAGCCGAACATCGAGGCTGCAGCGAGCGTCAGCATCGGCCGCAACCGCTTTCCGCCGGAGGAAATCAGGTGGTTGGCGACCTCCGGAATCATCTGCACGTCGGAGCCGGCTTTGGAGAGGATGAGCTGATTGACGCGCTCCATGTCGGACGCCGTCAGGTCGACGAGCGGCTTCACGGAAGCCTGTTTGTTTTTATTGTCTTCCAGCGGTATCACTACGCCCAACGCCCCGGACTCCTGCTTCGTTGTCGGGTCTGACAATAGAAAGCGGGACTTCGGGCGGCAAGAGGCGAATTGCCTCGCCCGGTGCAATTTAAGACGGGATCATTGAGACGAATGAAGGAATTGATCCGCACCAACGACGCCGTGCTGCTCTCCTTTGCGGAAAGCCTGATGAAGGATGCCGGCATTGCATGCCTGATTGCCGATCGGGACATGAGCATCCTCGAAGGCTCGCTCGGCCTCTTGCCACGCCGCTTTCTGGTGGCCGATGAGGACGCCGACAGAGCCCGGCGTATTCTCATCGATGCCGGCCTGGAAAAGGAACTGCGGCAATGACTCCCGGCCTGCCGGCCAGCGGCCGCCGGTTCGAGGCGTCGTTGCTGCAATGACGACGAGGACGACGACGGCGGAAACCGTGGACGCCTTTCACCGCGGGAAATTTCATCTGATCCAGCCGCTCGGCCAGGGCCATCGCTCCGGCATGGACGCGATGCTGCTTGCGGCACTCGTCTCGTGCGGGCGGCCGTGCCGCGTCGCTGATCTTGGTGCGGGCGCGGGTGCGGCCGGCATGGCGGTCGCCTCGCGGCTCGAAGAGGCAGAGGTCCTGCTCTTCGAGCGCTCGCCGATCATGGCGGACTTTGCCCGCCGCAGCCTTGCGCTGCCGGAGAACGCGCGCTTCGCGGCGCGGGTCGCGGTCCTCGAGGCGGATGTTTCGCTGAACGGCAAGGCGCGTGCCGCCGCCGGCCTTCCGGACGATGCCTTCGATCACGTGATCATGAACCCGCCGTTCAACGATGCGGCCGACCGCAGGACGCCCGATCGCCTCAAGGCGGAGGCGCATGCGATGAGCGACGATCTCTTCGAGACCTGGATCAAGACGGCCGGGGCGATCATGAAACCCGGCGGACAGCTTTCGCTGATCGCCCGTCCGGAATCGATCGCCGAGATCCTTGCCGCCTGCGGCCGCCGTTTTGGCGGCATCGAAATCACGCCGCTCCTGCCGCGTGCCGGCGAGAATGCGGTAAGGATCCTGGTGACGGCCATCAAGCAGAGTCGCAAGCGTTTGGTGCTTCGGGCGCCGCTGATCATGCATGCCGAAGGGGCGCACCGTTTCGCGCCGGAGGTCGATGATCTCAACAATGGCCGCGCCGCCTATCACCGCCGATGATTAACGGCAAGCGTGCCATTGCGTTTGCGGCGCCAATGCATACATGCAGGTTCGGGTTCGTATCGGGCAGGAGTTGAAATGGCCGGATTCTTCAGAAAACTGATGCCAAGGCGTTTTCGCAAGGACGGGGTTGCGATTCCGACGATCCGGCTTCACGGTACCATCATGTCCGGGGGCGGGCAGTTCCGTCCGGTCCTCAATCTCGGGACCGTGGCGCCCCTTCTGGAAAAGGCTTTCTCCGTCAAGGAGGCGCCCGCCGTTGCCATTTCCGTCAATTCGCCCGGCGGCTCGCCCGTCCAGTCGCGGCTGATCTATCAGCGCATCCGCGATCTTGCGGAGGAGAAGAAGAAGCGCGTGCTAATTTTCGTCGAGGACGTCGCTGCCTCGGGCGGCTACATGATCGCGCTCGCCGGCGACGAGATCATCGCCGATCCGAGTTCGATCGTCGGTTCGATCGGCGTCGTGTCCGGCGGCTTCGGCTTTCCGGAGCTCCTGAAGAAGGTCGGCGTCGAGCGGCGCGTCTATACCGCCGGCGAGAACAAGGTCGTGCTCGACCCGTTCCAGCCGGAAAAGGAGCGCGACGTCGAGTTCCTCAAGAGCCTCCAGTTGGACATCCACGATACCTTCATCCAATTGGTCAAGGCCCGCCGCGGCTCGCTGCTTGCCGACCATCCCGATATATTTTCGGGTCTGTTCTGGACCGGGCGCCGCGGCCAGGAACTGGGCCTCGTCGATGGTCTCGGCGACATGCGCGGCGAAGTGAGGCGGCGCTATGGTGAGAAAGCCCGCCTGGAGCTCATTCAGCCGAGCCGCAGCCTATTCGGACGCCGCCAGCCCGGCGCGGCGGTGGATGGATCGATCGCCGCCCCCTTGGCGGCCTCGGCCGCTGCCGGCCTTATCGAGGCAATTGAGGAAAGGGCGCTTTGGGCACGCTTCGGCCTATGAGAGAATGGCTCCGGCATCTGGTCAGACGTGCAAGGCCGCTGTAACAAAAGCTGCTGCATCTCCTGTCCGACATTCCGTCTGATCCAAGGAGGAGCAGAGGAGAACCCATGCCGCAGATCATTCTGCTCTTGATCATTGCCCTGA
This sequence comes from Sinorhizobium fredii, assembly GCF_002944405.1. NCBI lineage: Bacteria > Pseudomonadati > Pseudomonadota > Alphaproteobacteria > Hyphomicrobiales > Rhizobiaceae > Ensifer > Ensifer fredii. Next base: position 916,449 of record NZ_CP024307.1, read on the forward strand.
TCGCCTGGATCGGCTACCGCAAGTTCATAGCTGATGCCAAAAGAGTGACGCGTCAACAGGAACGCTTGCGCCGGGAGCGCCAGACCGGGGCCAACGGGACGCTCATCAAGGATCCGGAAACCGGGGAATACCGCCTGAAGCGCGAGGACGAGTGAGGTCTGCCGAATTCGTCGACCGATCTGCCGTCCGGCCAAGGCGCTTGACCCTTGACCTGCGGCATGGCACCTGTCCCGGCAAGATTTCGATGAATTCGGACGTGATCCATGACCACTGCCTCCCTGCCGGACCATATGAACCCGAAGCGCTCCTTTCAGGCCCTGATCCTTACGCTGCACAACTACTGGGCCGACAAGGGCTGCGCCGTGCTTCAGCCCTATGACATGGAGGTTGGGGCCGGTACGTTCCATCCGGCGACGACGCTACGCGCGCTCGGGCCGAAGCCGTGGCGGGCGGCCTATGTCCAACCGTCGCGCCGCCCGACCGATGGCCGCTACGGCGAGAACCCCAACCGGCTCCAACACTACTACCAATATCAGGTTCTTCTGAAGCCGAATCCGTCCAACCTTCAGGAACTCTACCTCGGCTCGCTGGAAGCGATCGGCCTCGATCCGCTGCTGCACGACATCCGCTTCGTCGAGGACGATTGGGAAAGCCCGACGCTCGGCGCCTGGGGGCTTGGCTGGGAGTGCTGGTGCGACGGCATGGAAGTCTCGCAGTTCACCTATTTCCAGCAGGTCTGCGGCATCGAGTGCTCGCCGGTTTCCGGCGAGTTGACCTATGGCCTTGAGCGCCTGGCGATGTATGTCCAGGGCGTCGACAATGTCTACGACCTGAATTTCAACGGCCGCGAGGGTGCCGAGAAGATCACTTATGGCGACGTGTTCCTGCAGGCCGAGCAGGAATATTCGCGGCACAATTTCGAATATGCCAACACGGCGATGCTGCATCAGCACTTCATCGACGCCGAGAAGGAGTGCATGGCGCTGCTCGCCGCCGGCGCGCCCGGCGACGCCAGCAACAACCGCCTGCACAAATGCGTTCTCCCCGCCTATGACCAGTGCATCAAGGCGAGCCACGTCTTCAATCTCTTGGATGCCCGCGGCGTCATCTCCGTGACCGAACGGCAGAGCTATATCCTGCGGGTGCGCACGCTTGCCAAAGCCTGTGGAGAGGCCTTTCTGCTGACCGACGCTGGGGGTGCGAACGCAGCGAGAGACGCGGCCTGATCAGGCGAGCCTGATCTTTCGGCCGCATGGCATGGTGGCGTGCCTCTTCTCGGAGGTCCGCGCGCCGGAAGCCGACACCATGTTCTGCAGGCAAAAGAACTCGCTGCCATCGAGCCGCCACATCGGCTCCAGCCTCATCGAGGCGCTGTTCGTCAACTCGCCGGCATAGATCTGTAATGCGCGGCGAACGCCGGTCGGCCTCTCGACCGGGGCTGCGCTCGCATGGGCAGCGAAGAGCGCCGTAAAGGCGACAACGTTGATGAAAGTGGCGAGCGAGCCCATGGTCCTGTCTGCGTGCTGTGGTTGTTTGATGATCTGAGTATCGGCCATCGGCGGCCATCGTGCCGTTACCCGCGGAACAACTCGGTGCCTGGCGACGTCGCTACATCGAGAAGGGGCAAGGCGGCGCTTTTGACAGGCCCCGGCTGGTGGTCGGCAATCGTGCGGATGAGCCGGTTCGGCCGCGGACATGCCTTGGAATTGGAGCGGGGAAATCTGCGCATTTTGCCTGCGCGTCCAGTATCTCGCAGGCGGAGTCGGTGTTAACCTCCCGCGGGTTTCGAAGGAGGGCATTTCATGATCGGGCTGGCAATCGGGGTCGCCGTGATCCTGTACCTGGTGTTCGTCTACAACGGCCTCGTCAAGGCGCGGCAGATGGCGGAAGAGGCCTGGTCCGGCATCGACGTGCAGTTGAAGCGCCGCGCCGACCTCATCCCCAACCTGATCGAGACGGTGAAGGGCTATGCGGCACACGAGAAGACGACGCTCGAGGAAGTCGTCGCCCTGCGCAACCGGGCCCAGGCTGTCCCCGAGGGCGATGTCGCCGCGCGAGCGGCAGCCGAGGGGGCGCTCTCGCAGGCGCTCGGCCGTGTCTTTGCGCTCGCAGAAGCCTATCCGGATCTGAAGGCGAATGAGAACTTCGCCGAGCTACAGGGCTCGCTGGAAACGATCGAAGGCGAGATCCAGATGTCGCGCCGCTATTACAACGGTGCCGCCCGGGACCTCAACGTCAAGGTCGAAAGCTTCCCGTCCAACCTGATCGCCAGCGCTTTCCGCTTTGCCAAGGCCAGCTATTTCGAGATCACCAACGAAGCGGATCGCGCCGTGCCGTCGGTCAAGTTTTGAGACGGTCCGGAAGAGGAAATCCCGATGAAGCGGCTTCTGGCGGCGCTTTCTTTCGTGCTTATCGTGCTCGCCGCATCGTGCCCGGCTGCGGCGGAAGAGATCATCTCGTCCTATCATTCGGTCATCGACGTCGCCAAGGACGGCACCCTCACGGTGACCGAAACGATAACCGCGAATGTCGAGGGCAAACAGATCCGCCGCGGCATCTATCGTGACTTTCCGCTAACCTTTATCGACCCGAACGGCCGCCGCGTCCGGGCGGATTTCAAGCTCGTATCCGTCGAACGTGATGGCGAGCAGGAGGAGTACCGGACCGAATCGATCAGCGACGGCATCCGCATCTATACCGGCAATGCCGAGGTCTTCCTGCCGCGCGGCGAGCATATATTTCAGATCACCTATGAGACCGGCCGCCAGATACGCTTCTTCAACGATCACGACGAGCTCTACTGGAACGTCACCGGTACCGGATGGGCCTTCCCGATCGAGGAGGCGACCGCCACCGTGACTCTGCCGGATGGCGTCGTGGCCCAGGCGCTCGACGTCTTTACCGGCGGCTACGGCGCCACCGGCAAGGACGCGCGCGCGGTCGAGGAGGGAGGCGAGGTCTTCTTTGCCACCACGCGCAGGCTTCGACCGCAGGAGGGCCTGACCATCGCGATCAAGCTGCCGAAGGGCAGCATCGACCAGCCGAGTGCCTCCCAGCAGAACATCTGGTGGCTGCGCGACCACCTGGCGCTTGTCATCGCCGGCGCCGGCCTTGTCGTCGTGAGCCTCTATTACGGGCGGGCCTGGCTGCTCGTCGGGCGCGATCCCGCCCGCGGCGTGATGGTTCCGCGCTGGGATCCGCCGGACGGCATTTCGCCGGCCCTCGTCAATTACATCGACAACAAGGGATTTTCCGGCGAGGGCTGGACGGCGCTCTCGGCTGCGGTGCTCGACCTGGCGGTGAAGGGATATGTCGTCCTCGACGATCTGAAGAGTGCCATCGTCGTCTCGGCGACGGGCAAGAGCGGCGGTGAAAAGCTCCCGGCGGGCGAGGCGGCGCTGATGAAGGCGGTCAAGGCGGCCGGCGGCACGCTCAAGATCGATCGGGCGAACGGCAAGGCGGTGGCAGCCGCCGGTTCCAGCTTCCGCAGCGCCATGGAGCGCGAGCACCGCGGCAAATACTACCGGGCCAATATCGGCTACATCATCGGTGGCGCGGTGCTTTCGATCGTTGCGCTGGCGGGGCTTTTCATCTTCGGCCACCTCAGCGAAGAGACCATTCCCTTTCTCATCGTCCCGGTGTTTTTCGCCGTGTTCGTCTCCGGTTTTGCCGTTTCGGTCGGCAAGTCCCTGAGGCGCGGAGCGAGCCTCATGCGGCGCATCCTGTCGATCGTCGCGCTGGCCTTCATCGGTTTCGTCCTGTTCGCCGTCTTTTCGAGCATTCTGGCGGTCCTCTTCATTTCGGCAACCGAACCGGACGACCTGCCGCTGTTTTTCGCGGTCGGCGGCATCGTGCTCGTCAACGGCCTCTTCTATTACCTGATGGGAGCGCCGACGCCGCTCGGCAGCCGGATGATGGACGGTATTGATGGGCTCCGGCAATATATGACGCTTGCCGAGCAGGATCGGCTGAACATGCAGGGCGCGCCGGAAATGTCGCCGCGGCATTTCGAGACGCTATTGCCCTATGCTGTGGCGCTCGGCGTCGAGAAGCCATGGACCGAGGCGTTCGATCGTTGGCTGCTGGCGGCAGCCGGAGGGGCGGCAGCCGCCGCCTACCAGCCGAGCTGGTATCAGGGCGATTCTTTCGGCCCCGGATCTTTCTCCGACACGATCGGCGGCTTCGCCGGCTCGATGGCCGATACCATGACGTCATCGCTGCCGCCTCCGCCCAAGAGTTCGTCCTCCGGCTTCTCTTCCGGCGGCGGCTTTTCCGGCGGCGGCGGTGGTGGTGGCGGTGGCGGCGGCTGGTAGGAGGCCAATTTCCTCGCCGCACTTGATGACATTTTCGCCCCGGCTTGCTAAGTCGAGCCACCCACCGGAATAGAACAAAGTCTCGATTGATGCCCGATCTTCTTATTGAACTGCGCTCCGAAGAAATCCCTGCCCGCATGCAGCGCAAGGCGGCCGGCGACCTGAAGAAGCTCGTGACTGACGCACTGGTCGAGGCGGGCCTCACCTATGAGGGGGCACGCGAATATTGGACGCCGCGGCGGCTGACGCTCGACATCCGCGGCCTCAATGCGCGCTCCGCCGATGTCCGCGAGGAGCGCAAGGGGCCGCGCACCGACGCCAACGCGAAGGCGATCGAAGGCTTTCTGCGTGCCGCGGGCCTCTCCTCCATCAGCGAGGCCCATGTCCACAGCGATCCGAAGAAAGGCGAATTCTACGTCGCCCATATCGTCAAGCCGGGCCGCGACGCGGAAGACATCATCGCCGAGGTGATGCCCACGATCATTCGCGACTTCCCCTGGCCGAAGTCCATGCGCTCCGGTGCCGCCTCCGCGAGGCCGGGCAGCTTGCGCTGGGTGCGGCCCCTGCAATCGGTCATATGCACCTTCGGGGCTGAAACCGAGGAGACAAGGGTCATTCCCTTCGAGGTCGACGGCATAGTCGCCTCGAACGTCACCTACGGCCACCGCTTTCACGCACCCGAGGCGATCACCGTGCGCCGCTTCGCCGACTATGCCGACAAGCTCGAAAAGGCGAAGGTCGTGCTCGACGCCGAGCGCCGCAAGGAGATCATCGGCGCTGACGCGCGTAACGTCGCCTTTGCCAACGGGCTCGAATTGGTCGAGGACGAGGGCCTGCTTGAGGAAGTGGCAGGTCTCGTCGAATGGCCGAGGGTGCTGATGGGAAGCTTCGAGGAGAGCTATCTCGAGATTCCCTCCGAGATCATCCGGCTGACGATCAAGACCAATCAGAAATGTTTCGTGACCCGGCAGCCGGGCGCGGAAACGCTGTCGAACCGGTTCATCCTCGTTTCGAATATCGAGGCGAAGGACGGCGGCAGGGAAATCGTCCACGGCAACGGCAAGGTTGTGCGAGCGCGCCTCTCCGACGCGGCGCACTTCTGGAAACGCGACCAGGGCGATTTGCCGGATCTCGAGACGCTGAAGCCGTCCGCCGAAAAATTCGGGCTCGATCTTCAGAAGCCGCTCGACCAGCGCATGGCCAAGCTCGACGCGCTGAACGTCACCTTCCATGCCAAGCTCGGAACGCAGGGCGAGCGCGTCCTCCGCATCCGTTCGATCGCCTTGGCGCTTGCCGAGGTCACCGGCGCCGACCAGGCTCTGGTGGCGCGCGCCGCCGTGCTTGCCAAGGCGGATCTGCGCACCGAGGCCGTCGGCGAGTTTCCCGAGCTGCAGGGCATCATGGGCCACAAATACGCGGTTCTGCAGGGCGAGGACGCGGCGGTCTCCAATGCGATCGAGGACCATTACAAGCCGCAAGGTCCCTCCGACCGGGTGCCGACCGATCCCGTGGCGGTGGCGGTTGCGCTTGCCGACAAGCTCGATACGCTCGTCGGCTTCTGGGCGATCGACGAGAAGCCGACCGGCTCGAAGGATCCCTATGCGCTGCGGCGTGCCGCACTCGGCGTCATCCGGCTCGTTCTCGAAGGCAAGGCGCGTCTGCCGCTGCTGCCGTTCTTCGACATCGCGCTGAAAGCCCAGAGGGCGCAGCGCCCCGAACTGGCCGGCGATATTGCCGCAGACCTTCTCGCCTTCTTCCATGATCGCCTGAAGGTCTATCTGCGCGATCTCGGGGCGCGCTACGACCTGATCGACGCGGTGTTGACGTCGGATGCGGACGACCTGTTGATGATCGCGCGCCGTGTCGAAGCACTCACTGCCTTCATCACGGCCGAGGAGGGCAGGAACCTGCTTGCCGGCACCAAGCGCGCCACGCAGATCCTCGCGGCCGAAGAGAAGAAGGGCACCGAAGTCGCAGACGCGGTGGACGAGAAACTTTTCAGCCTCGATGCGGAGCGGACCCTGCACGCTTCGATCAAGCTTGCCGCCGGCGATGCGCGCGAAGCGATCGTCAAGGAGGATTTCCGCTCCGCCATGGCGGCGCTCTCCAAATTGCGCGAGCCGGTCGATGTGTTTTTCAACGACGTGCTCGTCAATGACGAGGACAAGGCGATCCGTGCCAACCGGCTGGCGCTCCTGGGGCTGATCCGCTCGGCGACCGGCGAGGTTGCGGACTTTTCGAAGATTTCCGGATAGGTGCTTTCGGTTGGGCTGAGGTGCCTGTCGACAACCGACAGGCGCTTCCCTATCTGTGCAGGATGACGAACCACCATCCGAGCGCAGGTGCAGGTGCCATCGAGCCTCCGGGCCTGAGCCGACGTGGCGACTGGATCGCCCTCGCCGAGGATGCGGTTCCCTTCGAGCGCATCGAAGCCTTCTTTGCCGGACGGGCCTACGAGCCGCACCGCCACGATACCTATGGCGTCGGCCAGACGCTTACAGGCGTTCAGAGTTTTCGTTATCGCGGCGCGGAGCGCACCAGCCTTCCCGGCGCAACGATGGTGCTGCATCCCGACGAATTGCATGACGGCCAGGCCGGTGCCGAGGAAGGATTCCGCTACCGGATGATCTATATCGAGCCGGCCGCCATCCAGGCGGTGCTCGGCGGCCGGCCGTTGCCGTTCATAAAAGGCGGCATCTCGTCCGATCCGCGCCTGTTCGCCGCGGTTCACGCTCTCTTGCCGGCGACGGACACCCGCATCGATGCCCTGGAGTTCGAAGACGGCCTCTTCGAGCTTGCCCATGCGCTCGAGGCGGCTGCGGGCGGCCATGCAAAGCCTGGCGGGGCGCTCGACTATGGCGCCGCCGAACGCGCGCGCCTCTACCTCGATGATCTGCCCGAGGGAACCGTAACGCTTGAGCGTCTGGAGGCGATCAGCGGCCGGGATCGCTGGGGACTCAGCCGTGACTTCCGCCGGCTGTTCGGGACGAGCCCTTATCGTTATCTGGTGCAGCGGCGCCTCGATGCGGTGAAGGCCGACCTCCGGCGCGGTGTCGGGGCGGCTGAGGCCGCCCTTGCTGCCGGATTTGCCGATCAGGCGCATATGAGCCGCCATTTCAAGAAGGCCTTCGGCGTCTCGCCGGGCCGTTGGCTGCGCATGGCGGGGCCGGCGCCTTTAGAAATCCCGCCGCGCACCTGATTCCTGCACGATCGTTCAAGACCCCGGTTGCCTGAACTGCTGTAGTCCCGGCCGAAACAGCCTGAGGAACGCAGCCATGACCCTATCCAGCATCTACGCGCCGATCAATTTTGCCGAGAAGCTCACGAAGTTCGCCGATCAGTGGCAGCCGCGCGTAATCGCCGAACTCAACGACTACCAGTTTAAGATCGTCCGTATCGAGGGCGATTTCATCTGGCACGATCATCCTGAAACCGACGAGGCCTTCATCGTTCTTGACGGCACGCTCCGGATCGACTTCCGCGACGGTTCGGTCACGCTCGGCCCCGGCGAAATGTACATCGTCCCCAAGGGCGTCGAACACAAGCCCTATGCGGCAAGTGAGGTGAAGATGCTGCTCATCGAGCCGAGGGGAACGGTAAACACCGGGCAGTCGGGCGGCGAACGCACCGCTGCGAGTGACATGTGGATCTGATGCGATGGTCCGTGACCTCGCGCTTCTTGCACTTGCGGCCCTGCCGCTGATGGGCAGCCCCGGCCCGGCGACGCTCAGCCTCGCCGGCATGGCGGCGGCCCACGGTGTCGTCCGCAGCTTCCGCTATGCCGCCGGCATCAACACAGGCACGATTGCCGTCGTTCTGCTGATCGCGACGGGAACGACTGCGATCGTTCTCGGCCTGCCGGGGATGAAGACGGCAACAATGGTCCTTGCCGGGCTCTACATGCTTTACCTTGCCTGGCGCATTGCGACCGCGCCGCCGGTCGGCTCCGGTGAGCAAGGATCGCACCGTCCCTCGTTCCTCGGCGGCTTTGCACTGGCGATCGCCAACCCCAAGGCCTACGGGGCGATCGGCTCGCTCTATGTGGGAAGCCTTGTCGAAGCACAGCAGGGGGCATACACGACCGCTGCAAAAGTCCTGGTCCTGGCGATCGTCGCGGTAACGGTGAACACGACCTGGCTTGCCTTCGGCGCGGCCATTGCAGCGGCTTTGCGGGATCCGCGGAAGGCGCGGATAGCCAACATCGTTTTTGCACTTCTGCTGCTTCTATCGCTTGCTCCGCTGCTGCTCAGCTCGCCCCTTGAGCGTTAGCACCCGGAGGTCTATGAACGCGCCATGACCGCCAAGATCCTCGTCAGCGCCTGTCTCATGGGCCATGCTGTGCGCTATGACGGCGCAGCGAAACCGCTCCGTCATCCGGCGATCGAGCAGTGGCGCGCGGAGGGGCGGCTCGTGACGCTCTGTCCCGAGATGTCGGCAGGCATGCCGGTTCCGCGGCCGCCGGCCGAGATCGAGGCAGGCAGGAGCGGTGCGGCCATCCTTTCCGGCGCCGGGCGGGTTGTCGAAAAGACCGGCGGCGATGTCACCGAGGCGTTTCGCCATGGTGCGGAAAACGCGCTCGCCCTGGCGCTTGCCACCAACTGTCGCTTCGCACTGCTGATCGACGGCAGCCCGTCCTGCGGCTCCAGCTTCGTCTATGACGGCAGCTTCAGCGGCGCGCGCGTCAAAGGCGAGGGGGTGACTGCCGCGCTTCTTCGCCAGAACGGCATCGAGGTTTTCTCCGACCGCGAAATCGAGATGCTTGTCGAGAGACTTGCCCGCGAGGATGAGGCCGTCCCATAAAAGATTACGCCCCTGCTTCTCTCAGGGGCGCAACCTTTCGCCATTGCAGCGAAACGCCCGTCAGCCTGAATATTTCGGCCGATGGGGCAGGGAACTCTATGTATATGGTGTCAATCTAATCTAAGTTCGAAGCCCGACGGATCAAATTCTTGTGAACCGCTGGCCGTCATCGAGGCGCTGACCGGCTCGGCGTGCGACACGACCCCGACCGCGGCGGTCTTTGCCGTCCGGTCGATGTCGGCGACTGCGGCGACTGTGGGCGCGGGGGCCGTCTTCATGGACGCGGCCCTGATGACGTCCTCCGAGGCCTTGTTGACGAAGACGACCGGCGATCCTCCGAGCCAGGCTTCGGTGCGGAGCGCCTTCATTTCGCCATCGATCTCCTTGAGCTCGAGCTTGGCGGTACCGGGTGCCAGCTCCGGCACGACATAGGAGGCCTTCTTCTTGGGTTGCAGCGGCGGGCACTGCGCGCAGGAAATCGTCGCGACGCTGGAATTGACGGCCGCTCCGGAGGCTACGTCCTCGACCGACGACGCTGCCGCCGTGCCGGCGGCAAATGTCAGGGCGGCGATGATCAGCAGTGAACGCATCGGTTTCTCCTCGAAAGTATCGAGGAGAAGAATACAAGTTCTCCCTTACCTTCCCGTCAGGAGAATTGGTAAAAATTGAATCACGCCGCGATCCCGGGCAATCACGCCTTCTCGCGTGCGAGCGCCCGCCAGCCGATGTCGCGGCGGTAGAAGCCGTTCTCCCAGGAAACGCTGTTCACGCCTGTATAGGCGGCGTTTTTTGCATCGCTGACGGTCCGTCCTAGCGCCGTGACGTTCAGCACGCGGCCCCCGGTCGCGACGAGGCGGCCGTCCTTGAGCGCAGTCCCCGCATGAAACACCCTTGTCGTGGCGGATGCCTCGGGCAGGGCCGCGATCGGCGTGTTCTTTTCATAGGCCCCCGGATAGCCGCGCGAGGCCATCACGACCGTCAAGGCCGCCCCGTCGTGCCATTCGGTCTCTTTGCCCGCGAGCGTTCCCGTCGCTGCCGCGTAGAGCAGTGGCAGGAGGTCGCTCTTCATGCGCATCATCAGCACCTGGCATTCCGGGTCGCCGAAGCGGACATTGTATTCGATGAGTTCCGGCCCCTTCGCCGTGATCATCAGGCCGGCGAAGAACACGCCCGTGAATGGATGCCCGCTTTCGGCCATGCCGCGCACGGTCGGCTCGATGATCTCCTTCATCGTCCGCTCGACCATCTCGGCCGTCATCACCGGAGCGGGCGAATAGGCGCCCATCCCGCCCGTGTTCGGTCCCGTATCGCCGTCGCCGACGCGCTTGTGATCCTGTGCCGAGGCAAGCGGCAGCACGGTCTCGCCGTCCGAGAGGCAAAAGAAGCTTGCCTCCTCGCCATCGAGATAGGCTTCGACGACGACCTCCGCCCCGGCGGAGCCGAAGGCGCCGGCGAAACACTCGTCGATGGCGGCGAGCGCCTCGTCGAGGGTCATCGCCACCGTGACACCCTTGCCGGCGGCGAGCCCGTCAGCCTTGATGACGATCGGAGCGCCCTGTTCGCGGACATAGGCCTTCGCGGGTTCGGCTTCGGTAAAGCGCCTATAGGCGCCGGTCGGGATCCCATACTTGGCACAAAGATCCTTGGTGAAGCCTTTGGAACCTTCGAGCTGGGCGGCAGCGGCAGAGGGGCCGAAGACGGCGATGTCGGCGGCACGGAGCACGTCCGCGAGGCCGGCGACGAGGGGGGCCTCCGGGCCGACCACCACAAAGTCGATCGCTTTCTCGCGGCAGAAGTCGACCACGGCTGCGTGGTCGTCGGTGTCGAGGGCGACGATCGTCGCCTCTTCGGCAATGCCGGGATTGCCGGGTGCCGCGTAAAGCGCGGTAAGCTGCGGCGACTGCGCGATTTTCCATGCAAGCGCGTGCTCGCGTCCGCCCGATCCGATCAGAAGAACCTTCATTGCCATCCCTGCCGTCAGCGCCTTGATGCGCTGCGGTTAGGACGCCGGGCGGGGCAAGGTCAAGGGAAAACCGGCGCTGCGCTCAAGATTCACCGGAGCGCTTCGCGGCTCGGGCTCCGGCGCGCGCTGTCGGACCGCTCGTCGGCGGGCCGGTCCTTGACGTGCTGCGCCGTCCGGGTCAGCGCCCAGATGGCCAGATCGTCGAGCGAGAGCGGCTTGCTGATCAGGTAGCCCTGGAAGCGGTCGCAGCCGGCTGCGGTGAGCATGGCGAGTTTTTCCGGCGTATCGACGCCTTCGCCGATCACTGCCATGTCCTTGGCATGGCAGAGTGCGATCACCGCCTTGAGCACGGAAAGGGAGTGCGAGGCCGTAAGGTTGGTCACCAGCGCCCGGTCCAGTTTGATCGTATCCGCGGCGTAGTCGATGATCTGTTGGATCGAGGTGTAGCCGGCACCGAAGTCGTCGATCGACAGGCGGAAGCCTTTGTGGCGCAGCTCGTCGATGTTCTGCCGGAGCTGATCGCTGATCTTGACTGCGAATGTCTCGGTGAGTTCGATGTCGATCGATCGCGTTTCCAGTCGATGGCGGGCTGCGCAATCCGACAGATAGTCGCCGAGCGCATGCGAATGCAGCTCCGCCGAAGAAATGTTGATCGCCACGACCGTGTCTTGCCCGAAAAGGGCCTTCAACTGTCGGCAGTTGGACATCGCCCTGTCGATCACCCACCAATCGATCTTGGTGAAAAGACCGGAGCTTTCGGCGATCGGGACGAATTCGTCGGGCGTCACGGCACCGAGGACGGGCGAGTTCCAGCGCAGCAGCGCCTCACAGCCGGTGACCTGGCCGCGTACGTTGACGATCGGCATGTAGACCAGATGGAATTGCTCGTCGGGATTGAGCCCCCGCAGTTCCTCCTGAATCTGGCGGAGCCGTGTACGCTTGTCGTGGAGCGCACGCGAGAAACGGGAGGAGCGATTCCTGCCGCCGGACTTCGCCTGGTACATGGCCGCATCTGCATTGGAGATCAATTCGGCGATGTTGGTCGCATCGTCCGGGCAGATCGCCACGCCGATGCTTGCCGTCACCGGATAGCGCTTTCCGGAAACTTCGAAGCCTCCGTCAAAGAGGGCCAGGATCGCGTCCGAGATCTCCCGGACGGTGCCTTTGCCGGGGTTCGACCGCACCAGAACCGCAAATTCGTCACCGGAAAGGCGGGCGAGGACCGCAGGCTCCAGCTGTCTCCGCCGGGTGATCGTCTCCACCGTTTGCCCAATTCGTCCAGCAAGCGTCTTGAGCAGGTCGTCGCCGACGTCGTGGCCGTGCTTGTCGTTGACGAACTTGAAATTGTCGATGTCGATGAACAGCAGGCTGCACTTCTCGCCGGAAGCGATCACTTGGTCGACGACGCCGGCCGCAAGCGTGTTGAAGCGACCGCGGTTGTTGATGCCGGTGAGCGTGTCGGCCCATGAGCTTTGCTGCACGAGACGCAGGGAATGGGCGGACTGGCTGTGAAGCTCGCGGATATTGTGTGTCAGCCGGCCGATCTCGCCCGCCTCGTCCATGTCCCTGATGTCGTCACGCTCGCCGGCCATGACCGCCGTGACGTCCGCATCGAGGCTTGCGATCGGTCCTGTGATGAAACGTCTGATCAACAGCACGATCAGGAAGATCGAAACTAGGCTCATGGCGAGAGCACCGCAAGCAAGCAGCACCTTTCGGCGCCACACTTGAGCCTCGAAATAGGCGTCCGGAACGACGATCGTGGCATAGAGCTGCGTCCCGAGCGGCGTGCTGGCTGAAAGCTTGTCCGTGGCGGCGAGCGGCCATGGCTGGAGAACGACGTCGGCCCCATACTCCTTCTTCAGAGCAGCCTGCATTGCCAGGAACCGGTCCGGCAGGATGGCGATCTGCATCAGCAATGCATTGGCCTTGTTGCTCGGCAAGGGACGACCAAAGGTGACCGGGTCGACAAAGAGGGAATAGACGATCCGTGGCCTGTCGCCGGTGGGCTCAAGATAGGTCAAGTCGCTGAGCCGCTTGCCGGCGATCAACCTCCTGGCAAGATCGCGCTGCGGCTCGTCGATATCGGCAAAGGGATCCCAACTATTCTCGTAATAGTAATCGGCCTCGTTTCGGGTGTTGAGGACGGCGAAGGAGATGTAGGCTATCGGGTCCTCCGACAGCGACTTGATGCTTTCCTGCAGGCGAGCCCCGAGCGCCGTGACGCGATATCGCTCGTCGGTCTCGGCGACGAACTGGTGCAGAACGTCTCCGTTCAGGAGCGCGTTGAGAAAACTCTTGCTGCGCTGAACCTCGTTCTGGAAAACCGCGGCTGCGTGCTCGAGCCGTTGGGAGAGCTTCGCCTTCTCCAGCGCCTGAATGGAGCGCTCCTGGGCAACATAGACCGATAGCGCTGCGAGGATGTAGCCGAGCAGCACGACGGGGAAGATGAGGAAAAGTGCGCGCTTGCTGAGGGTCACTGAAAATTCGCCAGAGTGCTGATGATGCGTCGGCGTGCCTGGACCGACGGGATGGAAAGTTCCTGCTGGTACTGGCTCTTCGCCAGGGTCGCGGCCGGCGGATAGATCTCCGGATCGGAGCGCATCGCTTCCGGCAGAATCTTCAACGCCGCGCTGCTCGTGGTCGGCATCGTCAAGGCAACGGCGTTGGCGGCGGCGCCTTCCGGCGAACCGATGAAGTCGAGGAACTCCAGGGCACGCTGCTTGCGAGGCGAACTGGCCATGACCGAAACACAGTCGAGCCAGGAAAGCGTCCCTTCCTTCGGGACCGAATAACGCCACAACCCCGGCGTGCCGACCTTGTCGTTGAGGACGTGCTGGTCGCCGCTGTAGCCGAGTGCCATATGGATCTCTTTGCCCGTCGCCTGGTCCTGAATGGCGGTGATGACATAATCGTAGGTCAGCACGGCCGGCGCCTGTGCCTTCAGAAGATCGAAGGCGGCCTTCAAGGTTCCCGTTTCGCTCGCATTGATGGATGCGCCGAGCAGCATCAGAGGCGGCACGAAGAGTTCGGTATGGTCGTCGAACATCGCGATGTGCTTCTTGAGCGACACTGCAGGCCGCATCATATCCTGCCAGGAGGTCGGCGCCTGTGCGATGACGTCGGAGCGATAGAGAATGCCGACCGTTCCAGAGAAATAGGGCAGTCCGCGTCCGGAGCAGCGATCGCGCCACTTGGGCGCATAGTCCTTGAGGGCGGGCAAATTTGCTTCATCAAGCAACTCGAGCACGCCCTTTTTGCCGAAAAGATGCGCACCGTTCTCATCGACGACGACAAGATCGACATTGTTGCTGGGATCCGCGAGGATCTCGTCGCGGGCATCGTCGCTGTCGAAATTGATCTGGCGGATTTCGACACCGGTCTCCTGCGTCCAGCGGTCGATCAGACCCTGGTCGATATAGGCTTCCCAGATCAGCAGGTTCAGCGTTTCGGCGCGGCTTGCGGCCGCGCAAAGCAACGTCGCCAGGAAGACGGATGTAGCCGCGCGCCTTCTCATTCCTTGGCCCCTCGCCCTTCAACCCCCACTGGCAGACGGTAACCGGCAATAATTTAGGAATGCTTACGGGCAGCGCGAGCCATGCATCTCTTCGCGGTGCGCCTATCGAGACGGTATTTTCGGCAGCAACACCGTGAAGATACCGAGCAGCGGCAGGTAGGAGCAGATCTTGTAGACGAATTCGATGCCATGGCTGTCGGCGAAGATGCCGAGCACCGCCGCACCCATGCCGCCGAAGCCGAAGGCAAAACCGAAGAAGACGCCGGCGATGAGCCCGACGCGGCCGGGAACGAGTTCCTGCGCGAAGACGACGATCGCAGAGAAGGCCGACGAAAAGACGAGGCCGATCACCACGCTGAGCACGCCCGTCCAGAACAGGTTCGCATAGGGCAGCATGAGCGCGAAGGGAATGACGCCGAGGATCGAGAGCCAGATGACGAAACGGGCACCGTAGCGGTCGCCGATCGGTCCGCCGAGGAAGGTCCCGGCCGCCGCGGATCCGAGGAAAAGGAACAGCATCAGTTGAGCCTGCTGCACGCTGGTGCCGAACTTTTCGATGACGAAGAAGGTGAAATAGCTGGAGACGCTGGCGAGATAGACGTTCTTGGTCGCCGTCAGCAGGACGAGGATCGCGACCGTCCAGAGGACCCGGGCCTTGGGCAGCGGCAGGGTCCGGCTCGGCGCCGCACGGCTCATGGTCGAGCGGCGATGCCGCACGTACCAGGTGCTGACCCAGGACAGCACGAAGAAGCCTGTTATGGCGACGATCGAGAACCAGCCGAGGCTGCCCTGGCCGAAGGGCAGGACGATGAAGGCGGCAAGGAGCGGGCCGAGCGCGCTGCCGGCATTGCCGCCGACCTGGAACAGCGATTGCGCCAGCCCGTGGCGACCACCCGAGGCAAGCCGCGCGACGCGCGACGATTCGGGATGGAAGATCGCAGAACCGACGCCGATGAGGCTCGCCGCGAGCAGCAGCATCCAGAAGTGATCGGCATGGCCGAGGAGGAGAAGGCCCGAACAGGTCGACAGCATGGCAGCCGGCAAGGTGTAGGGGAGGGCCCAGCGGTCGGTGACGATCCCGACCGCCGGCTGCAGCATAGAGGCAGTCACCTGGAACGTGAAGGTCAGGAGGCCGATCTGGACGAAATCCAGTGCGTAGTTGGCCTTGAGCAACGGATAGAGCGCGGTCAGCAGCGATTGCATGATGTCGTTCAGCATGTGGCAGAAGCTGACGGCAAGAATGACGGAGAAGGCCGTCTTTTCCGGATTGATGCTGCCAGCCGTGACCGAAGACATGAGGTGTTCCTTCCGCGTGGCTCGCTGCGGGAGCCTTTCCTCCATCTCTAGACGTCTTGCTGTTGGCCTGCTTTTGTGATTTGGTCGAATTCTTTCGCGAGTGGGCCAAATGCCGAAATACGACCGAGGACACCTGCCGGAACTACCGGACATGGATCACTTCAGGAGTCTGGAGTGGATAGAAATGGCGAATGCCCCGGTGGTGGCGATCGGCAAGGATTATGGCTGCGGGCTGGTCGTGCCTCCGCACAGCCACACGCGCACGCAGCTCTGGTGGGCCCGCTCCGGCGTGGTCCTCGTGCACACGGCTGACGGGCGATGGATGATCCCTCCCGGCCATGCCCTGCTCATTCCTTCTGGGATGGAGCACTCGGCCGAGATGGTCAGCGACGTTCGGATGCATTCCATCTATATCGCGGCGATGAGCCGGGCGCGCCGGCCTCTGGTGCTGGAGGTGTCGGCCTTGGCCGGCAGCCTCATCGACGAACTGGTCCGGATCGAGAACGAGACATTCTCCCAACGGCGGGAGCAGCTGATCGTCGAGCTGTTGCTCGAGGAAATACCGCGCCTCGCCGAGCGGCCGCTGGGCCTGCCCTTTCCGCAGGACCGTGCCCTTGCCGGCCTCTGTCGGAAATTCCTGGAGGCGCCTTCGGCGGCCGCCAATATCGATCAATGGGCCGACAGCATCGGCATCAGCCGACGTTCCTTCACGCGATTCTTCCGTCGCGAGACGGGCATCAGCTTCGTTACCTGGCGCCAGCAGGCCTGCATCTTCGCCTCGCTGCCGCGCATCGCCGACGGCGAGCCGATCACCACCGTCGCTCTCGATGCGGGCTATGAGAACGTCGCGGCCTTTACCACCATGTTTCGCCGCATGTTGGGTGCACCGCCGAGCCTTTACCTGCGCGCCCGTAATGCCTGACTGCAGCGGATCATGCGGGCGCTTGACCGGCTTGCTCAGCGGGGCCAAACAGGGACCATGAACAGCTCATCCATCGATTCCGGCCGCGTGCACGATGCACCGTCGAAGAACTGGGTCTACCGCGTGCTGCCGCGGGTGCTTTGGCCTTATGCGCAGCTCGCCCGCTGGGACCGGCCGATCGGCTGGCAATTGCTGATGTGGCCATGCCTCTGGTCAGCGGCACTCGCGGCCGGCGCCGCAACCGCGCTCGGCAGTTTCTCCACGGCTCGCTTCCTCTTGCACGTCCTTCTGTTCATCGCCGGGGCGATCGCCATGCGCGGCGCCGGCTGCACCTATAACGACATCGTTGATCACGAGATCGATATGGAAGTGGCGCGCACCCGATCGCGGCCGCTGCCGTCCGGACGCGTGACGCGCGCCCAGGCGAAGGTCTTCATGGTGCTACAGGCGGTGGTGGGCCTCGTGATCCTGCTGCAGTTCAACGCCTTGACGATCATTCTCGGCATCGCCTCGCTGGGCCTGGTGGCAATCTATCCATTTGCCAAGCGCTTCACCGACTGGCCGCAATTCTTCCTCGGCCTGGCTTTTTCCTGGGGCGCCATCATGGGCTGGTCGGCGGAATTCGGCTCGCTGTCCTTCGCCGCCATCCTGCTCTACGCCGCGGCAATCGCCTGGACAATCGGCTATGACACGATCTACGCCTATCAGGACCGGGAGGATGATGCACTGATCGGCGTCCGCTCGACCGCACGCCGCTTCGGCGACAATCCGCGGCCCTGGCTGATAGGGCTTTACGCCTTGACCGTTCTCCTGATGGTTTTCGCATTCCTGGCGGCCGGCGCGGGATTCTTCGCCTATGCTGGACTGGTCGTAGCGGCCGTTATGCTCGCCTACCAGATCCTGGTGCTGAACATTCACGATCCTGAGCAGTGCCTGGCCCTCTTCAAGTTCAACAGCGTCGTCGGGCTGATCATCTTTGCCGGGCTGATGCTGGCGCTTCTCCTGCGTCTGATATGAAAAATCCTCCGGAAGGCCCGGAGGACATCTTGTTCAACGGATAGGGCGATCACGCCCAACTTGCTTCGGCGTCCGCCTTGCGCCGCTTGGCCGCGATGTGGGTACGAAGAGCGGCCCAAAGGGCGACGAGGGTGGCGAGCAGGTGCTTGCGCATCGGTATCTCCTTCATTCGTTGCCTTGGCTATGTGCCGCTTGTGGCATGATGAAGGCCGAGACCGCTGTATCCACCGTAACATTTGCCGCGGCCGCGTGTACGTTCTCCCGCGATAACATAAGCCGGCCGCAGGGATTGGCAGGCTTTTGCACTGGAGATGGAGATAGGCGGTCAGGACCGGGCGATGATCTCGCGGCCGTCGATTTTCATCTGCACGCCGAGCTTGCCGGTGGAGCGGCGCACGAGGAAGCGCGGCCGGCGCTCGGCAAAGAAGGAGTGGCGCCGGCGCGGCTTTACCGGCGCGGTGCGGATTTCGCCGAGATGTTCTTCCAGCGGCCGGGCGACACCATCAGCTTCGACCATCAGCATTGGGATGCGATAGGCATCCGCCCAGGCACGCCAGTCGGCCGCGATATCAGAAAGATCATGCGCGACGAGCAGCGGGATGCAAAGATCCGGATCGTCGTGATGAAGCTCGAGCGTCACAGTTACCTCCCCGTCGCCGTGGTCGATGGCCCGCGCTGCGACACCCTTGAAAGCTCGCGCAGGCAAGGCGATCGAAAGGGGCAGGCCGCTGGATGGTAGCACCTTGCGCAGGACAGCGCCACGCTGGTCGAGGCTGATGCTCACATTGCCCACATCGCCGCGTAGCACGTAGGTCGCCTGCTGCGGAAATCGCTTCGGATCGAGCCGCAGCGTATTTCCTACCCACGCCGGTTGAGAGAGTGTGTTGCGCATTTTCATTTCGCCCTTGTTTTCCTTGAGAGCCGGTTCCCGGTCTTCTTCTCGGGACGTTTTCGTCCTCTATGGGCTGGAGGATAGGCGGCCGCTCTTCCGGACGACTTAAAAATCGCGGTTAAAAAAACTTTGCGTCTCCCGATGGTTAGCAAAAGCCGAGGCGGCAAGGTTTCTCCTTCGTCAACGAAATCGCCGGGATTTTGCGGGTCGGCCGAAAAGCCACGCACAAGCCTTTTGATCCAGTTTCGGACGGAATAACCATCGGGGATGTCGCGTGCCGGCTGTCCCCGATCCTTGCTGGCGGGGCAGCGCGCATGGTTTCGACTTATCTCGACTACAATCTCATCGCGCGGGACATGAAGGTCAGCCTGAGCCGCGTCTCGGAGCAGACGGTCGTCGCGCGCGACACGCAATACTACAAGGACAACATCGGCAATGTGAGCTCGGTCGACGACTTCCTCGACGACTACCGGCTCTATTCCTACGCGATGACGGCATTTGGCCTCGGCGACATGATCGATTCGGTGGCCTTCATGCGAAAGGTGCTCGAAAGCGACCTCTCCGACACGAGCAGCTTCGCCAACAGCTTGACGGACGATCGCTATCGAGAATTCGCTCTCGCCTACAGCTTTAGCGGCGGGACGCCCGTGTCGCAGACCGAGGCACAGCTCGACGAGATCATCGGCCTCTACGATACGAGCATTCTCAACCTCGCGGAGACGCAGAAGGAGGAGCCCCGCTACTACAACGTCATGATCGACAAGATCACCAGCGTCGATCAGCTCCTCAACAACGATCGGCTGAGAGCCTATATCTTCACGGCTTTCGGCATCGATGAGAGCACCTACTCCCGCCAGACGATCCGCAGCGTCCTCTCCAGCAGTTCCGGCGATGCGAGCAGCTACGAGAATACGGTGATTGCTCCCAAGCTTACTGAACTCGAGACCGCCAAGGCAGCGGCGGAAGCACAGTTGGCCGCGGGAGACCTCACCGACGAGGAAGAGGCGGAGCTCGAGAGCAAGGTAACGACCTACACGAATTCCATTGGCACGCTGAACAACTATCTCGACCTTGCAGCTGCCTTCGACTTTGGTTCCGATGGCACGGTGAGCGCGGGTGCGGCGCAGACCGACGAAAACAAGCTTGCCGTCAACGACCTCTATGTCTCCAGCAATTCCCGCGTTACCTCACAGGCGGCGCTGCTGAACAAAGCCTATTTCGAGGAGACGATCGCGAGTATCACGTCCGTCGATGAGCTCATCGCGGATACACGCCTTTACAATTACATCAGGACCGCTTTCGACCTCGACGAGGTGACGATCGTTTCCGCAACCATCAAGAACATCCTGACGAGTGATCCGGATGATCCGGAGAGCTATGTCAACACGATCGGCGACGGCGACGAGAACTACCTGGCGCTCGCCAATGCCTTCAATTTCCAGGAGGACGGCACGCTGGCTGACGGCGACAGCGCGCAGACCGCCACCCAGACGACGCTCACCTCCAACCGTTACATGACCCGCTATAATGACACGGACGACGAAGCGGACGAGAAGGCGGTCAGTGCCTACAAGGCCGCGGTCTCCGGCATGACCTCCGTCGACGATTTCATCGTAACCGCCTCGATATATGATTTCGCCTTGCAGGCCGTCGGCCTCGATCCCGACACGGAGAGCACCCGCACCATCCAGCGCGTCCTGACCAGCGACCTCACCGATCCGAAGAGCTTTGTCTACACGCTCACGGACGAGCGATACGTGACCCTTGCCAAACTGTTCAACTTTACGACACAGGGCGAGGTCGGTGCACCGGCACTGGCTCAATCGGAAACGCAAATCCAGGAAACCGCGAAGAACTACATCGTCATCAAGTCCCGTTTTGGGTCGGATGAGGACAAGACCAAGGCCCAAGAGGAGAGCGAATATTATACGGCCGGGGTCGCCAAACTTTCCTCCCTCGACGCGTTCCTGGCCGACGAGCGTCTCGTCACCATCGCGCTCGAGGCGAACGGCATCGACCCCGAGGGCGTGACGGCCGATTTCCTCCGCAACATCTTCGCCTCCGACATCGATGATCCGGGCAGCTTCATCAACGAACAGGAAAATTCCGCCGCCTATATCTCGCTCGTGACCTCCTTCAATTTCGACAGCGAAGGTGACGTGCTACGCGAGGAAAGGGAAAGCATCGTCACACGCCACGGGCTTTACGAAACGCTTGATCAATATCTGCATCAGACGCTCGAAGAACAGGCGGGCGAAAGCAATGAAGGCGTTCGCCTGGCACTCTATTTCGAGCGTAAGGCCGGCACGATTGTCGACGCCTACGACCTCCTCGCCGACGACGCGCTCGCCGAGGTGTTCCGCACGATCTTCAGCCTGCCCGACGAGTTCAGCACCATGGACATCGATCAGCAGGCGAAGATCGTCGAAAAGAATCTCGATCTCGAGAAACTCAGCGATCCGGTCGAACTGAAGAAACTGCTGGCGCGCTTTGCCGTGCTTTACGATCTGGAAAACAACACCGAGGTCGATCCGGCCGTCTCGGTGCTCACGAGCAGCGGCAGCAGCGTCGGCATCAGCGCCGACACGCTCTATACCTTGTCGCAGCTCAGGATGGGCGGATAGCGCCGCCTCAATCAATCCTGCCGCAGCACCTTGTCCGGGTTCATGATTCCGGCCGGATCGAAGGCATGCTTGATCCGCCGCATTAGCTCGATCTCGATCGGCGCGCGGATGGCCGCAAGTTCGTCGCGCTTCAACTGGCCGATGCCGTGTTCGGCCGAGATCGATCCGTTATATTTCAGCACAATGGCGTGAACGATCGCGTTCACTTCGTGCCAGCGGGCCAGAAAGGCCTCGCGGTCCGCGCCGACCGGCTGGGTAATGTTGTAGTGGATGTTGCCGTCGCCCATATGGCCGAAGGCGCAGATGCGTGCGTTGGGGATTGCCGTGATGACCGCCGCATCCGCTTCCGCCATGAAGGCGGGAATGCTCGACACCGGTACCGACACGTCATGCTTGATCGAGCCGCCCTCGGGTTTCTGCGCCGGAGACATGCTCTCGCGCATGTGCCACAGCGCCTTTCGCTGCGCTTCGCTCTGGGCGATGACGGCATTCTCGATGAGACCCTCCTCTGCACCTGCTTCGAGCAGGCTTTGCACCATCTGCTCCGAACTCTCGGCCGAGTCGGAGGTGGAGATATCGATCAGCGCATACCAGGGATGACTTGTTTCCATCGGGTCGCGAACGCCCGGTATGTGGCGGGTGGTGAACTCGATGCCGAGCCTCGGCATCAGTTCGAAGCCGGTCAAGGCGGGACCGCAGAGGCTCGATGCCCGCTCGAAGAGTCCGAGCGCGTCTTCGACGCTTGCGAGCCCGGCAAAGGCGACCTGATGGCCGCGCGGCTTCGGGAAGAGCCTTAGGACGGCGCCGGTGATGACCCCGAGCGTCCCTTCGGCGCCGATGAACAGATCGCGTAGGTCGTAGCCGGTATTGTCCTTCTTGAGGCGTCGGAGACCGTCCCAGATTTCGCCGGTCGGGAGCACGACTTCCAGCCCCATGCAGAGCTGTCGCATGTTGCCATAGGCAAGCACGGCGGTGCCGCCGGCATTGGTGGAAAGATTGCCGCCGATCCGCGCCGATCCTTCGGAGCCAAGCGACAGCGGAAACAGCCGGTCGACGTCGTCCGCCGCCTTCTGAATGTCTGCGAGAATGCAGCCGGCGTCGGCGACGATCACATTGCCGACCGGGTCGATGTCGCGGATGCGGTTCAGCCGCTCAAGGGAAAGCACCACATCGGCCTTTCCCTCGCGCGGGATCTGGCCGGCCACGTGGCCGGTGTTTCCGCCCTGGGGCACGATCGCCGTCTGGCTCTGGCTGGCGAGCCGCAGGATGCGCGAGACTTCATCGACCGAGGCGGGCTTCAGCACGAGCGGTGTCGTGCCGCGGTAAAGCCCGCGCGATTCGACGAGATAGGGCGCCGTCTCCGCCGGTCCGGTCAGCGCATGGCCGGGGCCGACGATGTCGGTGAACGAGGCGATCAGTTCGGGAGAAGGGATTGCTGTGCTCATGACCTGCCTGCGATTTATATTTCCGAAACAGCCGGACCACACAGGTCTCGCGCTTCCGGTCAGATCCTCGGGGCGGCGGCCCGTTCGAGCCGGTCGATGATCGCTTCGCCAAGGCCTTCGCCCGGGATCGGCCCGAAAGCGATGGTTCGAGCGCCGCTCGCATCTGCCTTTTTCATATAGTCGAAAAGATTGGCGGCCGCTTCCCTGAGATTGCCCGTTGGGCTGAGGTCGAGGACGATCGCCGCGCTGCCTTCGCCAGGCAGCGCCTTGCCGCCGAAGCGGATCAGCGCCTCTCCCGTGTGGACGTCCGTCGCATTGAGCCGCACCGCGGCACCCGGCGCATAATGCGAGGCGAGCATGCCGGGAGCTTCGATCGTCGCGCCGGCCGCTTCCGGCCGCTCAACGGGAAGGCCGGCGAGCGCCTCGATCTCGGCCGCATCGAGACCCCCCGGCCGAAGCAGCCGCAGCCGGCCGTCTTCGATCTTGATGATCGTCGATTCGAGGCCGATTTCCGCCGGGCCGGCATCGAGGATCAGCTTCAGCTTCGCACCGAGATCCGCCTCCACATGGGCCGCGCTGGTCGGACTGATCTTGCCCGACGTATTGGCGCTCGGCGCCGCCAGCGGTCGCCCAAAATGTGAGATCACCCGCCGGGAAAAACCTTCAGGCATGCGGATCCCGAGCGTGTCGAGGCCGGCCGAGGCAAGCGCGTGCACGGTGCTTTCGGGTCGCTGAGTGAGAATCAGCGTCAGCGGCCCCGGCCAGAAGGCTTCCGCGAGGCGTCGGGAGATGGGGTCGAATATCACATGCGCTTCGGCCATTCCCATGTCCGAGACGTGGCAGATCAGCGGATTGAAACGCGGCCGGCCCTTCATCTCGTAGATGCGGCTGATCGCATCGGCACTCGTTGCGTCTGCTGCAAGGCCGTAGACGGTTTCCGTCGGGATCGCCACGGGCTCACCTTCGGAAAGCACCGCGCAGGCCGTTTCGATCGCCCGATCCGGTTCGCTGCGCGTATCGATGATTTCGGCCATGGCGGTTCTGGTCCTTTCCGTCGCTTCCTTAACGGAGGAGGAGGGAAAACAGAACGATTTTCTTTGTCGATGACCGGCGTCAGAGGCTGCGAATGATCCGCCGCAGCGCTTCGTCGCGTGCGCCGAGCATCAGGACGTTCTTGAGCGCCACCTTCGGGTCCTGCGTCCGGAAGATCAGGCCGTTGCCCCGAACATTTCGATCGAGGACCATCCGCCCCTCTTCGGTGCCGGGTTGAATGGCCACGGCGAAATACATGCGCGAGTAGCTTGTCTGTATGCGTTCGAAGAAGTGCGCCTCGTCGCCGAGGTCGGAGAAGAAGTTGGCAAAGTAGAACGCCCAGGTGACGTCTCGCGATCGAGCGAGATGAGTCCGCGCCGCGGTGACATGGCAATAGCCGAGGTGGGGACTGTCGGCGAGGGTCCTGTGGAAGATCATCTTCGGGAACTGGATCGAGGCATGAAAGCCGTTGATCCGCCCGTGTGTCGTCTCTCCCGCCGCCTGTAATCTCTGTCCGGTTCTCTCTGCCACTTCCTCATGCGTCATGTAGCGGCGCTGTTCGGGCAACCACGGCCGGCGCCGGTCGATTCGGCCCGTGCGCAGGAACTCTGTATGGCCGCCCGCCGTTTTCGGCGCCGGCGCCTGCGCTTTGCCTGAGGCGTCGTAGTATCTGATTTTTGCCATCGACCTCTGCGTCACCTGTCGCTGAACGGACTAAACCGTCAGCGAACGCTAAATCACTATGGTTAATAGAGTATTTCGGGCGCCCGCGCATCGCTTTATGTCGCAAAATGGCCCGTGATCTTCGCGGCTTGGATGCCGCTGCGAAAAAACGCGCCATTTGCCGAAAAATGTATCTATCACATTGTTTATTATAGAAGATGTCACAGGACTTCCAACGCGCGCGCATCGAAAATCTTTGTCGTCTTTCTGGAATGGAATGTCGCGCACCGGCAATTGCCGAGCCTGTCTGGCCGCTTAGATTCGAATTGCTCAAGGTGCCGCTTCTTCGCAGGGAGGGGCGGAGAATTGGGAAGCCGGTCAAATCCCGGCGCTGCCCCCGCAACGGTGGTGGAGTGAACCCCGGCATAAGGCCACTGGACAATCGTCCGGGAAGGCGCCGGGCAGGGCCCTCGGGCCGCTCCAGAGCCCGGAAACCAGCCTTGAGGAAAACGACCGTAACTGGTTGCGGCGGGCAGCCGGATCGGAGCCAAGGCGCACGACATCTCTCCGGCGCGGTTCCCGTCCTGCCTGCCCGAAACAGGGCTAACGAGGACATGGGCATGGACATCCAGAACGAAATGCTGCGCAAGCTGAAGACCCGCCGCGAGGGCTACAGCCTCGATCGGGCCTTCTACATCGACCCGGACTATTACCGTCAGGACCTGGAGAATATCTGGTACAAAGACTGGCTATTCGTCGGCCACGACTGCGAAATCCCGCGTCCCGGCAATTACTTCACGCTGCAGGTCGGCGACTATCCGATCGTCATCGTGCGCGATCGCCAGGGGGCGGTCCGAGCGCTGCACAATTCCTGCCGCCACCGCGGCTCGCGCGTTTGCACCCAGCACAAGGGATCCTCGGCCAAGCTCGTTTGTCCCTATCACCAGTGGACCTACGAACTCGATGGCAGGCTGCTCTTCGCCCGGCAGATGCCGGAGGATTTCGATCCGGCCCAGCACAGCCTGAAGCCGGTCAATTGCGAAACGGTCGGCGGCTATATCTTCATCAGCCTTGCCGAGCGGCCCATGGATTTCCAGCCCTTCCGCGACACGGTTGCAGCCTATCTCGCGCCGCATCGCCTCGGCGAAACCAAGGTCGCCTATGAAAGCACCATCGTCGAGAAGGGCAATTGGAAGCTCGTCTGGGAGAACAACCGCGAGTGCTACCATTGCGCCGCCAACCATCCGGAACTCTGCCGGACCTATCCCGAGGCTCCGACTGTGACGGGCGTCCAGGGCGCCATGGACGATCCGGAAATCGGTGCCCATTGGGAGAGATGCGAGGCGGCGGGGCTGCCGAGCGCCTTCAAGATCGGGCCGACCGGCCAGTTCCGCATGACGAGGATGCCGCTGATCAACGGGGCGGAGAGCTATACGATGTCCGGCGAGAAGGCGGTCCGCAAGCAGCTTTCCGGCGACATAAGCGCGAACCGCATCGGCACGCTGCTGCTCTTCCATTACCCGACGACCTGGAACCACATCCTCGGCGACCATGCGATCACCTTCCGCGTGCTGCCGCTCGGGCCGGAACTGACGCAGGTCACGACGAAATGGCTCGTCAGCAAGGATGCGGTCGAAGGGGTCGACTATACCCTCGAAGACCTCACCCATGTCTGGACCGAGACCAACGACCAGGACCGGCAGATCGTCGAGGAAAACGCCTTCGGCATCCGCTCGCCGGCCTATGAGCCGGGTCCCTATTCGGCCGAACACGAGGGCGGGGTCATGCAGTTCGTCGACTGGTATTCGCGCTTCATGCAGGATCGCCTGCAGGGCAGCGCCGCTCCTCTGTCGCGGGTGGCATGACGATGGAAATGGCACGCTCCTTTCACCACTTCGACGAACTGCAGCCCTGGAAAGATCGCCAGTTCCTGCTCGAATGCATCTCCGCGGTCGGGGAGACCGCGGACGTGATGACCTTCACCTTCCGGTCCGACAGGCCGGCCTGGTTCCGCTACCTGCCCGGGCAGTTCGTGACGCTGGAACTCCCCGTCGGCGAGGAACCGGTGATGCGCACCTATACGCTATCGTCCTCGCCGTCCCGCCCGCTTTCCGTTGCGGTCACGGCCAAGGCGCAGTCGAACAGCATCGGCACGCGCTGGATGTTCGACAATCTCAGGCCTGGCATGACGTTGAAGGCGCTGGGGCCGCTCGGCGATTTCAGCTTCGTGCGCCATCCGGGCGAAAAATATCTGTTCGTCTCGGCCGGCTCCGGCATCACGCCGATGATGTCGATGACGCGCTGGATGGCGGATTGCGCGCCGGACACGGATGTGACCTTCATTTCCTGTGCCCGGCAGCCGGAGGATCTGCTGTTCAAGCCGGAGTTGGAGATCCTCGCCCGCCAGATGCCGCGTCTCAATCTCGGCTTCCTGGTGGAAGGACACGAAGCGCGTCACGGCTGGCACGGCCTGCGCGGCCGTATCGATGCGACGAAGCTGCCGCTGCTTGCACCGGACTTTCTGGAGCGAACGGTCTTCTGTTGCGGCCCCGAACCCTTCATGCGCGGGGTTCGGGAGATGCTGGAGGGGGCCGGTTTCGATATGGCCCGCTACCACCAGGAAAGCTTCCAGCCGGCGGCGGCGCCGGCGGCAGAGGAACTCGCCATCCGCGCCGGCTCGGCGGCCGGCGCTCAAGGCGAGGCAGCCCGGGTAACCTTCACCATGAGCGGCAAGGAAGTCTCGACCGTCCCCGGCCAGACGATCCTGCAGACAGCACGCGCCAACGGGGTCAGGATCGGTGCGGCCTGCGAGGGCGGCATCTGCGGCACGTGCCGCGTCTTGAAGATCGCCGGCGAAGTCGAGATGAACCACAATGGCGGTATTCTCGATGACGAAGTCGACGAGGGCTACATCCTCGCCTGCTGCTCGCGGCCTATCGGCGACGTTCAGATCGAAGCGTAGACAGCTACAGGCGCCGTCCGGCTTTTTCAGCGGCGCTCGGGCTGGTTGGGCAGGTGGGCCTCGGCGGCCTTCACGCTGATCGCACCGGTGACCGTTCCGTCGACGCCGGCGCCCGAGCCGCTCTCGGCCTCGGCGCGGCTGATGAGCAGGGGTTTTGCGAGCGGGACGGTGGCCGCGGCGCTCGCCGCCGGCGCCTTGCCAATCTTCGCGGAGGCGATGACGGTGACGATCGGCGGCTTCTCCGGGAGCAGCGCGCCCTGCGGCCACACCTTCTTCAACTCTGAAACGGTCATTGCGGCGACGTTGACGTCGATGTCGTTGAGCGTCCCGGGCACGCGATAGGGGCAGCGCTTCTTTCCGCAATTATGCGACGACGAGAACTGCCACAGCGCATAGCGATCCCAGTTGCCCATCGGAAAGACGTCGCGAATGTCGGGCTTGTAGCGGGCATACC
This sequence comes from Sinorhizobium fredii, assembly GCF_002944405.1. Lineage (NCBI taxonomy): Bacteria > Pseudomonadati > Pseudomonadota > Alphaproteobacteria > Hyphomicrobiales > Rhizobiaceae > Ensifer > Ensifer fredii. The sequence continues at coordinate 944,349 of NZ_CP024307.1, forward strand.
AGAGCGGCAGGCGGGAAAGCAGCCGATGCTGGGCGCGGTTGGCGGCGATCTGCTTCGCGGTGATGTGGTTGGTGTAGAGAATGGGGTATCGCCCGGTGCGGGCCTTGATATGGCCGGCAAAGATCGCGGCGTCCTCGAGTGACATGTAGTTCTCGGGATCGATACCCTCGAGGTCGAGAACCATCAATTCGTCCTCGCGCGGCGCCGCATAATCGAGGAAGTGGTTGGCCTGATCGACGGGATTGCCCGGGCGCGCCAGGTGATAGGCGCCCCAGAGCAGTCCATGGGAGCGGGCGATCATTCGGCGCGTCTGATAGAGCTCCCGGCTGACCGCATATTTTCGCCACATCGTCTTGCAATGGGCGACCGTGTCTCCGCCGTGATCGCCGGTGCAGCTGTAGCTTTCCGGAAGGCCGTCGGAGGCCTTCGCGATGAAGCCGGCGATGCGCTTGTCCTTCAGCATCGCTTCCCAGTCGATGCTGTTCAACTCGTAGGCGTCGACGATGATGGCGTTCTGCCGCGCTTTCCACGGTTCGACGTCTGCGGCGCGTGCGTTCGCCGCCGCAAAGGCCAGGCCTACCAAGGCCGCCAGGCGCAAGATCATCCCCGAGATCGAGATTCCCCGCTTTTCCATTCTCTGAGATTGCCGACTTAGCGTTAAAGGGTCGTAAATCTCAGCCCCTCAGCCAATCTGCGCGAGAGCGCCGCTCCTGTACACTGACTCTTGGCGGTAAAGTGCGGCGGGACTCGGCTCTGGATTGTGGCGCGAAACGCGGCGTGTTGGTCGTATCCGGTCAAAGGATGCCGACGCGTTTGAGGATCAGCCATGCCAGGCCCATGGAGGCGGCGATGATCAGCCCGGCATAGAGCGTGCCGCTGCCGTTGGCGAAGGGCAGGGCACCCGTGTTCATGCCGAAGAAGCCGGTGACGAGCGTCGGCGGCAGCAGGAAAGCGGTCATCAGCGAGAGAATGTAGAGGTGACGATTGGTCTCCGACGAAATCTTGCTGTCGATCTCCTCGTGCAGCAGCCTGGCGCGCTCCTGAAGCGCGAACACGTCGCGATCGACCGCCTCCAGCCGATCGGATAGCCGTTCGGTGACGTCGATGAAGCCCGGCGGCACCTCGTCCTCATCGGACGCGCCGGCGCGTCGCAGCAGCGCGAGGATCGTTCTCAGATGCCGATGCAGCCGCACGACGGTTCGGCGCAAGGGCGCCAACCCCGGCTGCTGCCGGTGCCCCGCCTCGCCATAGACCCGGTCCTCGATGACGTTCAGTTCCTCGGTCAATTCAAGCACCAGCGTGATCAGCGTCCGCTGGAACTCGGTGACGAGCATTTCGAAGAGATCGATCGGTCGGCCGCATTTGGCGCTCTTCTCGACCGCCGCCTTGACGCGGTCGATGCTTCTCAAAGGATGCAGGCGGCTGGTGATGATCATCCGGTCGCCGACGGCGAAGTGCAGCCAGCCGATCGTCTTCGTCATCGTGTCGAAGGTCCGTTCGAAGTCGACAAGCGTGCCATAGACGACGTCCTCGGCAACGGTGATCGCCGCTTGGGTGTCACGGTGCCGATGCGCTCGATCAGTGCCGGCGTGCGCGCATCGCTCAACGCCAGATGCAGCCAGACCCAGCCTTCGCCGCCTTGAAGGCTGCCGACGGGTGAATCCGTCGCGATTCGCAGGCAACGGCTTTCTCCGGGCAGGAACCGGTAGGCCAGACGAGGCCGGGTATTTCGGGAGAAATCAGGTTCATCGGAGCGCCATGACCGTCGTTCGAAGTGGCTTCTATTCGCGCGCCATTACAGTTTTGTTACAGTCCATCGCCGGCCGCGGTGTCCAGAATTGACGTTGACGTTTACGTAAAAACTAATAGGGTGCGGCCGGTAGGAAGCCGAAGCGAACCTGCGCCTGCGGCCGCAAGGGAGGAGCACCATGTACAAGGCACCGGTGGACGAGATCGCATTCACCCTGAAGCACGTGGCCGGTATGGCCGATGCCCTGAGCGCGGGCGTCTTCGGCGAACTTGGCGAAGATCTCGTCGACGCGATCCTTTCGGAAGCCGGCCGCTTCGCCACCGACGAGGTGGCGCCGCTCGGCGAAGTGGGGGACCGTCAGGGATCGCGGCTTATCGACGGCGCGGTCAAGACGCCGGAAGGTTGGCGCAACCTCTACCATAAATGGATTCAAGGAGGCTGGAACGGCCTGACGGCGCCAGAGGTTTTCGGCGGCCAGGAACTGCCGCACATGCTGCATGTCGCCGCCATGGAGATGTGGAACAGCGGCTCCATGGCCTTCGCGCTTGGCCCGACCCTCACCATGGGCGCGATCGAGGCACTGGACAGGCACGGTTCCGATTTCCTGAAGGCGACCTTCCTGTCGAAGATGGTCTCCGGCGAGTGGATGGGGTCGATGAACCTGACCGAGCCGCACGCCGGCTCCGACCTCGGCGTGCTGAAGACCCGTGCCGAGCGCTGCGGCGACGGCAGCTACCGCATCTTCGGCCAGAAGATCTTCATCACCTGGGGCGAGCACGATTTCACCGACAACATCGTCCATCTCGTGCTGGCGCGCCTGCCGGACGCGCCTGCGGGTACGAAGGGCATCTCGCTGTTTCTTGTGCCGAAGTTCCTCGTCAATGAGGACGGTTCGCTCGGCGCCCGCAACGATCTCTTCTGCCACTCGCTCGAACACAAGCTGGGCATCCATGGGTCGCCGACCTGCACGATGATCTATGGCGACGGCAAGTTCGGCGACGAGAAGGGCGCGATCGGCTATCTGGTCGGCGAGGAAAACCGCGGCCTTGCCTGCATGTTCACGATGATGAACAACGCCCGGCTTGCCGTCGGTATGCAGGGCGTGGCGATTGCCGAGGCAGCGACGCAAAAGGCCATCGCCTATGCCAAGGAACGCACCCAGGGCCGGGCGCCCGGCTGGAGCGGCCAAGGCATGAGCCCGATCATCGAGCATCCGGATGTCGCCCGCACGCTCTTGACGATGAAGGCGCTGACGCAGGGCTCGCGCGCCATCGCCTGTGCCTGCGCGCACGCCGTCGACATGGCGCATGCGAGCGAAGGCGAAGTGGCCCGCCAGTGGCAGGAGCGCTCGAGCCTCTTGACGCCGATCGCCAAGTCCTTCGCCACCGACGCCGGCGTTGACGTCGCCTCCATGGGCATTCAGGTGCATGGCGGCATGGGATTCATCGAGGAAACCGGTGCGGCCCGCTATCTGCGCGACGCCCGCATTGCGCCGATCTACGAAGGCACCAACGGCATCCAGGCGATCGATCTCGTCACCCGCAAGCTGCCGCTTTCCGAAGGTAGCCAGGTGCGCGGCTTCATCGGCGAGCTCCGCGACGTCGCCCAGGCGGTGGCGGCTTCGAACAGGCAGGAGTTCGGCGAGACCGCAGCGCGCCTCGAGACGTCGATTGCCGATCTTGAAGAGGCAACCGACTGGCTACTTGCAGCGCTCGGCGACGGACGAACCGCCGAAGCGCTTGCCGGCGCGACCGCCTATCAGCGCCTCTTCGGCCTCGTGCTGACGGGGGCCTATCTTGCCAAAGGCGGCCTGGCGGGCGCCGGTGACGGGAAAGAGGAGGCGCGCGTCGCCCTCTGCCGCTTCGCCGCGGAGAACCTGCTCGCCGAAACGGCGGCGCTCAAGGATCGTGTGGTCACTGGGGCGGAGAGCCTCGCCGCCGCCCGCTTCATTCTCGACTGAAGCAGAAACAGGAAAATCCTTATGACCGATCATGTGCTTGTCGAACGTCCGGACGCCTATCCCGGCGTACAGGTGATCCGCTTCAACCGCCCGGATAAGAAGAACGCCATCACGCGCGACATGTACGCGAAGATGACAACCGCGCTGACGGTCGCCGGATCGGATCCCGCGATCCGCGCCACCGCGTTTCTCGGCACGCAAGGGTGCTTTTCAGCCGGCAACGACATGAATGATTTCATGGCTTTCGCCATGGGCGGCAGCATGGGAGGCGAAGTTCTCGACTTTCTCCGCGCCCTGGCGAGCGCGACGAAGCCGGTCGTTTCCGGAGTCGACGGCCTGGCGATCGGCATCGGCACGACGATCCATCTCCATTGCGACCTGACGGTCGCCTCAGCCCGATCGGTGTTCAGGACGCCCTTCGTCGATCTGGCGCTCGTCCCGGAAGCCGCCTCGAGCCTGATCTCCCCGCGCATCATGGGCCACCAGCGAGCCTTCGCCCTGCTTGCCGCCGGCGAGCCGCTCGAAGCGGCCGCTGCCCTTCAGGCCGGATTGATTTGGAAGGTGGTCGACGAGATCGCCGTCGAGGAAGAAACGCTGTCGCTTGCAGGTCGTCTGACGAAGAAACCGCCCGAGGCGCTGCGCATCGCCCGCGATCTGATCCGCGGCGACCGGAATGACGTCCTCGCACGGATCGACGAGGAAGCCGAGCACTTCGCCGCGCAATTGAAGAGTGCCGAGGCGCGCGCGGCATTCGAAGCCTTCATGCGGCGGTGAGGTCCGAGCGCCCGAACTTGCTTCGCGGGAGATGTTGAACCGCTGCAGCAACTTCGTCATGCCACATCAATCGGTCTGCACCCGGCCTGTCGCGGACGACAGCCATCGGCTCGGTAATACTCCACATGGATGGAATGCCTAGAGGCAACTGCCCATATTTGGTGTTTAATGGTGGAGTTACCGTATAGACGCATGTGATCAAGCACAGGTCTGCGAAACGACGACGGGTGTGCCCGGACTGCCCATTTGAACTTCGCCATATGGCGAGGCATCACCGGAATGCCGCCGTCGAGGAACGAGAAGGTATTGGCTGGGCGTGGATGGCCACCGCGGGGTAAACCCATGGAAAGACGGGACAAGGAAAGCGACAAGGAACAGGAAAACCTTTCCCGGCTCGAACGGGCCGCGCAACAAACTGCTGATCCAAGAACCATGCAACAGAAGGCGAAGAAGCCCGAGGAAGAATTTCGCTTCAGCCTTCGCAAGGAAGACATCTGGTGGACGGTAGGCTTCGCCGGCGCTGCCTTGCTGCTTTTTGGCATTCAAGTGCTGATCAACTGGCGCTTAGAATGGCTTGACGCGCCTATGCGCCTTCGCGTGCTGAATTACGTCAGGGGCGGCCTTCTCATTTTCACCATGCTGACCGCGGCGAAGGTCGTTGACGTCTTTCTCATTGGCCGAATTCCCAATCGTGTTGCGCGTTTCAATCTGAAACGTATTTTTCGATTGGTGGTCGTCGTCGCCATCGTATTCGTCGCCATTTCAGTTTTGTTTGTGAACTGGTACGGCGCGGTCGTTTCGCTGGGCCTGATTTCTCTGATTCTCGGTTTTGCGCTGCAAATGCCGATCTCCAGTTTCATCGCGTGGATCTATATTCTGGCCAGGGCGCCTTATCGCGTCGGCGACCGAATTCGCATCGGCGATGCCCACGGCGATGTCATCGATGTCAGCTATCTCGACACGACGTTATGGGAATTCGGCGGCGAGTATCTTTGGACCGATCATCCGAGCGGACGCATTATCAAGTTTCCGAATTCCACCGTGTTTGACACACCGGTCTTCAACTATTCCTGGCCGCTGTTTCCCTATGTCTGGAACGAAATCAAGTTCCAGCTCGCCTATGAAAGCGATCTGGAATTTGTGGCGCGAACCATGAGAGAGGTCGTGGAAGAGCAGATCGGCGACATCATGAGCCAGAAGGTGAAGGTCTATAAGCATATCCTGTCGGAAACGCCGGTGGACGAACTCGACGTGAAGGAGCATCCCGTGGTTCATTTTCGCGTCAGCGAAAACACCTGGCTGGAGGCCATCGTACGTTACCTGGTGCCGCCGAAGGAAGCGGGGCGTACCAAAACACGCTTGATCAAGGAAATGCTGGCACGAATGAATGCGAAACCTGATCGCGTGCTGTTTCCGAAGAGCAATTTGAGGTGAGCCTCCTCACGCCACGAGTCGCATCTGGCCGGATGAACAGCGGCCCATAAGAGATCACTTCTCCAGAGTCGCAACCGTTTCGACATGCGCCGACCAGAGGAATTGGTCGATGGGGGTCACCGATGTAATGCGGTAGCCGGCGGCAACGAGGATCGAGAGATCCCGCGCAAGCGTCACCGGGTTGCAGGAGACCGCGGCGATTTTCTTCACGCCCGAGCGGGCGAGTTCGTGGCATTGCGCCTCGCCGCCGGCCCGGGGCGGGTCGAAGACGACGGCGTCGAAGACCTTCAGTTCCTGCGCCATCATCGGCCGGCGGAAAAGGTCGCGCTTCTCGACCGTCACCGGCTTCAGCCCTTGTGTGTTGCGTGCGGCGAAGTCGAGCGCCTTCAGCGCCTTGTCCTCACCCTCGACGGCATGCACTCGGCTGGTCCGGGCGATCCGAAGCGCAAAGGTGCCGATGCCGGCGAAGAGATCGGCCACGCGCTTCGCCTTGCCGACATGCCCGAGCACGAGCTTCGCCATCGCCTCCTCCGCCGGCCGTGTGGCCTGGGTGAAGGCGCCGGGCGGCGGCGAAACCGATACGCCGCCGAAATCGATCAGTGGCTTGACCGGTTCGATGATGATCTCGCCGTTCAGGCTGACGCGCGCGATGCCCCGCTCGCCGAGAACGGCTTCCACGGTCGAACGTCGCTGACGGTCGCCGAGCTTGATGTCTTCGAAGGCGAGGTCGAGGCCGGTATCGGTCTCGAGCACGGTGATCCGGAACGGTTCGGTGCTCGACGCCATAGCCGCCGCGATCTTGCGGATGGTCGCGAGCCGCGAGACGATGCCCGGGCTGGTGATGGGACATTCGCCGATCGCGACGATATGATGGCTTTGCGCCTGGTTGAAGCCGAGCAGCAGTTCCTTTTCGGTCCGCCGGGCCGTGAACACGGCGCGCCGGCGCTCGCCGGGCCGGGCGACGATCAATGGAGCGACCTCGGGCGTCAGGCCTTTCGACTTCAAGGCGTCGATGACGAGATTGCGCTTGAAGGCGTGGTAGAGCGGGTCGGAGGCGTGCTGCAGGGTGCAGCCGCCGCAGGTGCCGTTGATGCCGTCCGGGCCGAAATGCCGACACTTCGGTTCGGTCCGCTCCGGGGAAGCCTCTTTCAGCGAAATCAGCGTGCCATGTGCCTTGTTGACGGCCAGCGCGACGGTTTCGCCGGGCAGGGTGAAGGGCGCGTAGACGGGGCCCGCTTCGGTCTGCGCAATGCCGTCGCCCTGGGCCCCGAGACGGCTGATGGTGACGATCTCTGTGCTCATCGCTTCAGCCCCGCAAGCAGAAACTCCCTGTTGCCGTCGCCGCCGGCAATGGGCGAGGGGACGAGGCCAAGGCTTTGCCAGCCCATGTCCTCCACGAGCCAGCGTTCGAGTTCGGCCGCCACGGCCGGGGCGCTCTCCGGGGCCTTGAGGAGCCCGGCCTTGCTGATTGCGTCGCGTCCGGCCTCGAATTGCGGCTTCACGAGCAGGATACAATTGGAGCCCGGCTCGGCCAAAGACAGCGCCGGCGGCAGTGCCAGCTTGATCGAAATGAATGAGACGTCGGAGACGACGAAGCCAATCGCCCGGTTACCGATGTCGTCCGCTGTCATCGCGCGGGCATTCAGCCCTTCGATATTGGTGACGCGCGGATCTTCCGCGATACGCGGGTGCATCTGCCCGTGGCCGACATCGACCGCTACCACATGCGCGGCGCCGTGCTTCAACAGCACCTCGGTAAAGCCGCCCGTCGAGGCGCCGACATCGAGGCAGGTCCGACCTGCCGGATCGAAGCCGAAATGGGCGAGCGCGGCAACGAGCTTCAATGCGGCCCGGGAGACATAGGCCTGCGCCGGGTCATCGATGGTGATCGCTGCGTTTTCCGTAAAGGCGGCGGCGGGCTTGGTCACGGTGCGCCCGTCGACCTTGACGGTGCCGCGCTGGATCGCGTCCCGCGCGCGGGCGCGGCTGGCGACCAGGCCCTTGTTCAGGAGCAACTGGTCGAGGCGGAGGATGCTTTGCTTGCTATCGGACATGGGCCGTCATCGCCCGTCGAGAGGTATATTGCAAGCGTGTTCCGTTGAGCCGCGCGGTTCTAAGATTTCTAGCCGGCCGCGCCGAGATCCACCGACTGCTTCTGGCCGAGCGCCTTGAAAACGGTCGATACGATGCCGGCCCGGTCGAGGCCGGCCTGGGCATACATGGATTCGGGCTTTGCCTGCTCCATCCAGATGTCCGGCAGCACCATCGGCCGGACTTTGAGGCCGCCGTCGAGCAGGCCTTCCTCCGCCAGGAAGTGCAGCACATGGCTGGCGAAGCCGCCGATGGCGCCTTCCTCGATGGTGATCAGCACCTCGTGGTGACGTGCAAGCTGGCGGATCAGTTCCTGGTCGAGCGGCTTGGCGAAGCGCGCATCGGCAACCGTTGTCGAAAGGCCGGCGGCATCCAGGTCCTCGGCCGCCAGCAGACTGTCCGCGAGCCGCGTTCCGAAGGAAAGCAGCGCCACCTTGGTGCCCTCTTTGATGATCCGCCCCTTGCCGATCTGAAGAATCTCACCCCGTTCAGGAAGCTCGACGCCGACGCCTTCGCCGCGCGGATAGCGGAACGAGATCGGGCCGTCGTCATAGCCCGCGGCGGTGCGTACCATGTGCTTCAGTTCCGCCTCGTCGGCGGCCGCCATCACCACGAAGCCCGGCAGCGAGGCGAGATAGGTCGTGTCGAAAGAGCCGGCATGGGTCGGCCCGTCGGCGCCGACGAAACCGGCCCGGTCGATCGGGAAGCGCACCGGCAGGCCCTGGATCGCCACGTCGTGCACGACTTGGTCGTAGGCGCGCTGCAGGAAGGTCGAATAGAGCGCCGCAAAGGGCTTGTATCCTTCCGCGGCAAGGCCGGCGGCGAAGGTCACCGCGTGCTGCTCGGCGATGCCGACGTCGAAGCAGCGCGACGGATGCACGGCCGCAAACCGGTCGAGCCCGGTGCCGGACGGCATGGCGGCGGTGATCGCCACGATCTTGTCGTCGAGGCTAGCCTCCTGCACCAGCGCATCGGCGAAGACGGACGTGTAGGCCGGCGCGTTCGGCTTGGCCTTCGCCTGGGCGCCGGTGATCACGTCGAACTTGTTGACGCCATGATATTTGTCGGCGGCGGCCTCGGCCGGCGGATAGCCCTTGCCCTTCTGCGTTACCACATGAATCAGCACCGGTCCGCGCGCATTGTCGCGGACGTTGCGCAAGACCGGCAGCAGATGGTCGAAGGAGTGACCGTCGATCGGGCCGATATGGTAGAAGCCCATCTCCTCGAAGAGGGTGCCGCCGGTGACATAGCCGCGCGCATGCTCGACGGCGCGGGTGATCGCCCGGTCGACCGTCTTGCCGAGATAGGCGGTCAGCTTCTTGCCGACCTCGCGGATGCCCATATAGGTCCGACCGGAGGCAAGCCGTGCCAGATAGGCGCTCATGGCGCCGGTCGGCGGGGCGATCGACATGTCGTTGTCGTTGAGGATGACGATCAGCCGGGCATCGAGCGCGCCGGCATTGTTGAGCGCCTCATAGGCCATCCCGGCCGACAGCGCGCCGTCGCCGATGACGGCGATGACATTGCGGCTCTTGCCGTCGAGATCGGCAGCGACCGCCATGCCGAGGCCGGCGGAGATCGAGGTCGACGAATGCGCCGCGCCGAACGGGTCGTATTCGCTCTCGGCGCGCCGGGTGAAGCCGGAAAGACCGCCTTCTTGACGCAGCGTGCGGATGCGGTCGCGCCGCCCGGTCAGGATCTTGTGGGGGTAGCACTGGTGGCCGACGTCGAAGATCAGCCGGTCGTGCGGCGTGTCGAAGACCTTGTGGATGGCGATCGTCAGTTCGACGACGCCGAGGCCGGCGCCGAGATGGCCGCCGGTGCGCGACACCGCATCGATCATTTCCGCACGCAGTTCGCTCGCCAGCTGCGGCAGGTCCTTGTCGTCGATCCTCTTCAGATCGTCGGGGACATTGACCTTGTCGAGCAGCGGGGTCGCCGGCATCGGATTGGTGGGCAGTTGTGTCACGCTGCGTGCCTCGTGCGCGCCGCCGGGCGACGCGCGAACTGTTGGTGATTTCCGTCTTATCGGCTGTTTAGACGCAATCGTCGTTGAATGCAAAAATTAGGCATTCCTGCGTCGCCAACCAAGGGCTCGACGAAAAATTAGCTTGCCGGCAGGGGAATGAACTCCTCCTCGTCGCCCGGCACGATGTCGAAGCGGCCGCTCGCCCATTCTTCCTTCGCCTTGTCGATGCGCTCCTTCGATGAGGACACGAAGTTCCACCAGATATGCCGTGGCGAGCCGAGTGCAGCTCCGCCGAAGAGCATCACGTGACAGCCGGACGGCCCCGCCGTGATGGTGATCTCGTCGCCGGGCCGGAAGACGAGAAGCTGGTTGTCGGCGAAATGGTCGCCCGCAATTATCGCTTCGCCCGAGAGAATATAGATGGCGCGTTCCTCCCATTGGGCGGCAAAGGGAGCGCTGCGGCCGGCCTCGATCGACAGATCCACATAAATAGTGTGCGTGAAGGTCGAGACGGGCGAAGCAGCCCCTTCGAAATTGCCGATGACCACGCGCGCGCGAACGCCTCCGTCGGCAAGATGCGGCAGCATGTGTTCCTCGGTATGGGCGAAGACTGGATCGACTTCTTCCTTGTCATCGGGCAGCGCCAGCCAGGTCTGCAAACCGGAAAGCGAGCGCTCACGGCCGCGCTGGCTTTCCGGCGAGCGTTCCGAATGGACAATGCCGCGCCCTGCAGTCATCAGGTTCACGTCGCCGGGGCGAATGACCATTTCGGTGCCGAGGCTGTCGCGGTGCTTGATCTCGCCGTCGAAGAGATAGGTGACCGTCGACAGGCCGATATGCGGATGCGGACGCACGTCGATCGCCTGGCCGGCCCGCAGCAGCGCCGGTCCCATGCGGTCGAAGAAGATGAACGGGCCGACGAGCCGCCGCCGCGCCGTCGGAAGCGCCCGACGCACTTCTAGGCCGCCGATGTCGCTGGTGCGCGGGATGATCAGATGTTCTATGGCGTCGCAGGCCGGCTTGTCGCCGGCGAGCGGATCGGGACCGGGAAAAAAGGACATGGCGCTTGCTCCGGTTGGTGGCGTTTCAGCTTGAAACTAGCGCCGATCCTTCTCGCTCGATAGCGGATGTCGGCGAACGAAGTGTTTCCCAAGCTACAATGGTGACGACAGGCCTGGCCCCTCACCCCTCCCCTCCGTTCTGACGGGAAGAGGGGACCGAGTTGGCGCCACAAGTCCCTTCGCCCGGCCTGCGGGGAGAAGGTGCCGGTAGGCGGATGAGGGGCAAATTCTCGGACGAAAGCCGATGGCTATTCCGCGTCGAGCGGCTCCACAGCTTGCGGCTTGCCGTTGCGATCGAGGCGGATTTTCTCGATGCGGTCCTCGGCCGCCTTCAGCAGCGTCTCGCAATGCTTCTTCAGCGCCTCGCCGCGCTCATAGATTTCGATCGATTTGTCGAGCGCCACATCGCCGCGTTCGAGCGCGGAGACGATCCGCTCCAGCTCCTCGACGGCCTGCTCGAAGGAGAGGGCGGAGACGTCCGCCTGCGTATTGTCGTTGTTCATCAATTACCCTCTCATCAGTCTCAGTATGTGCATGCCGGCCGATTCGGCGAGCCCCTGCAGGTCATAGCCGCCCTCGAGCATGCTCACCACTCGGTTGCCGGCGCTCCTGCCGGCGGCCTCCATGAGGCGTCCGGTCGCCCAGTCGAAGTCCTCCGCCACAAGATTGATCTGCGCCAGAGGATCGCGGTAGTGCGCGTCGAAACCGGCGGAGATCAAGACGAGGTCCGGCCGGAAATTGTCGAGAGCAGCAAGAACGCGGCTTCGGAACGCATCGCGGAAGTGCTCGCTGCCGCTATTGGGGGAGAGCGGCGCATTGACGATATTGTGCTTGACGCCGGTTTCTTCTTTGGCGCCGGTGCCCGGATAGAGCGGCATCTGGTGGGTAGAGCAGAACAACACCGACGGGTCGTTCCAGAAAATGTCCTGCGTGCCGTTGCCATGGTGCACGTCCCAGTCGACGATGGCGACCCGCTCGACGCCGTGCGCCTTCTGTGCATGGCGCGCGGCAATCGCGATCGTGTTGAAGAAGCAGAAGCCCATCGCCTTGTTCTTCTCGGCATGGTGGCCCGGCGGGCGGGCCGCGACGAAGGCGTTGTCGGCCTCGCCGGCGAATACCGCGTCGATGGCGGCGACGGCGCCGCCGATGCCGGTCAGCGCCGCCACGAAGCTTGACGGGCTCGCATAGGTATCGGCTTCGATCTGGTTGATGTCCTCGTCCGGCATCGCCCGGGTGATCGACCTGAGGTGCTCCTCGGAATGGGCAAGCAGCACCAGGTCCTCGCTGCCCTTCGACGCCTCGATACGCGTGAGCGGCGCGAAATTCGGATGCTCCAGCGCGAGGTTCAGCGCCCTCAGCCGATCCGGTCGCTCCGGGTGCCCCTCCGGAACTTTGTGTTCCTGGAAGAGGGCATTTTCATAGAGATGCGTGGTCATCCGCGCAAAGCTAGTGCGCGTGCCTGTCAAAATCCATGGCCGCGACAGCAAAAGTCCGAATTTTCAACAGCGCGGATCGAGCAGGATCTTGCCGTTGCGGAGCGGATCGGACTGGTGTGCCAAGGCTTCGCGATGCCGGCTCAACGGATAGGTTGCGGCGACCGGGCTCGCGAACAGCCCGTCGCGAAGGCCCGCAAAGCTTCGGGCAAAGGCTGCCTCGAGGGCGTCGCGCCCGGCGGAGTGGACCCAGGTTCGCAGCCAGAGGAAGGCGAAGCGAAAGTCGGGGCGGCCGGCGATCGCTGCCTGCGGGACCGGAATGCCGCTGAGCGCGCCATACTGGATGAAGGCCCCGCCTCGATGGATGGTCCGGCTGATCAGCTCGGCGGCCAACGTCCCGCCAACCGCATCGAGCACCGCGTCAAACCTTGCCCCTGCCGGAAGGTCGCTGCCGTCGGTCACGACAATCGAATATCCCTCGCCGACACAGGTGCGGCTCTTGTCGCTGCGAAGGACCGCTGTTGGCACAACGCCTTCCAACGTCAGCAACTTCATCAGCATGCCGCCGATCGCCGAACCCGCGGCCGTCACGCCGACGCTGCGGCCCTGGAGAGAGCCGAAATGCAGGCGCAGCGCCTCGACGAGCCGCAGCGCCGTCAACGGGTTGACGTAGCTCATTGCCGCTTGCGTGTCGCTCACATCGTCCGGCACGGCAAAGCACCATTCGGCCGGGCGGACGAGGAATTGCTGCCACAGCCCGCTGGCGCCGATCGGAACCACCCGGTCTCCGGGTTTCAGCTGGTGCACGCCCGTTCCGACGCGACGGACGATGCCGACGCCCTCGAAGCCGGGCACGAAGGGCAGTTCGGTGCGGGCGCGATAGGCGCCGGTCACCGGGATCAGGTCCGATGGGTTGATCGCCGCAAGCGAGATCTCGACCTCGACCTCGCCGGACCCCGGCTCGACGCGGGCGGCGTCGACGATCTCGATGACTTGTTCGGGATCGCCAAACTGTCTAACGAGAGTGGAGCGCATGTAAGGGGCCTCGCATGGACGGCACAGAGCGGGAAAATGTCACGGAAATCCGTATTCCGTTTCGCGATATAGACATGCATGGCCACATGCACAATGCGGCCTACTATGCGCATGCCGAGGCGGCACTGGCCAATCTCTGGCGGCATCGCCCGCCGACGAAGAACGAGCCGGCCTATCTGGTGCGCCGCTCTGCCTGCCTCTTTCATCGCGGCTTGCGTTTCGATGAGCCGGCCCGCTTCACCGTCACCGTGGCGAAGATCGGTGGCAGTTCGGTGACCTTTGCGGTGCGCATCGAGGCTGGCGCCCATCTGGCGGCGGAGGTGGAAATCGTGTGGGTCGCCGTCGATCCGACTCGGCATCAGCCGGTGCCGCTGCCGGCCGCGACGCGCGACTGGCTCGCCGGCTATGCGGTGTGACCCGGTCTCAGCGAGCGAAAATGGGCGACGACGCCCATGCCGCCGCCGACCCCCATCATTGCCAGACCCTCGCTGTCGCTCGCTGCGGCGAGCATCTGGGAAAACAGCCTGACGACGAGAATCGCGCCGGAGGCGCCATAGGGATGGCCGAGCGCGATCGCACCGCCATCGCGATTGACGCGCTCCGGCGAAATGCCGAGGGGATCGAGACTTCCGAGAACCTGAGAGGCAAAAGCCTCGTTGAACTCGATGAAATCGACCTTGGCGACGTCGAGCGCCGGATTGCGGGCACGAAGCCTCGCCATTGCCGGCACCGGGCCGAGGCCCAGGAGGTTGGGGTCGACGCCCGCCGTCGCCGCGTCGATGAACTCGAGGGCAAAGGACACGCCAAGCCGCCTAGCCTCGGCGAGCGACGTCATCAGAACGATCGCCGCGCCGTCATTGATCGGACAGGCATTGCCGGCGGTGACGGTGCCGTCCCTGACGAAGACGGGCTTCAGCCGGGCGAGCGTCTCGGCCGAGGCGTTGGCGCGGGGGCACTCGTCGCTGGCAACGAGGCCGGCCGGCGTCTCGACGGGCACGATCTCGCGACCGAAGCGGCCCGCAGTCTGGGCAGCCACGGCACGGCAATGACTTTCGAGCGCAAACTGGTCCTGGCGCTCGCGCGAAATCCCGCAGGCCGCGGCGACGTTCTCCGCCGCAACGCCCATATCCGGGTCGCCGATGGCATCGGGCGCCATCCGCGCGCGCTTCACCGGCTGCAGTTCCTCGCCACGCGCCAGCGGCGGGCGAAGTCGGATATGGGCGCGGCTGGCGCTTTCGGTGCCTCCGGCAAGATAATATTGCCCGGCGCCGGCCTGGATCTGCCGCGCCGCCAGGACGATCGCCTCGAGCCCGGAGCCGCATTGGCGGTCGATGGTGACGCCGGGGATGGAAACGGGCAGGCCGGCCTCGAGTGCGGCGAGACGCGCGAGATTGCCGGCGCTGTTTGCGGCATTGCCGACAAGCACGTCGTCGATCTCGTTCCGATTGATACCAACGTCCGAGACGATGCGATCGATCAGCAGGGCGGCAAGGTTTGCGGGCTCGATCGCGGCGAGACTGCCGTTGACGCGACCGATCGGCGTGCGTAGCGCCGCGATGACGACCGGTGTGCGGGTGGGATCAGAAGAGGCGTTCAAGGGCACCGTTCTCCTCCGCGATCCATTGCCGCAATTGTCCGGCCGCGATCTTGCCGGAGGCGGTCATCGGCATTTCCCGGCACAGCCAGACCTTGCGTGGATGCTTATAGCGCGGCAGGGCATCAGCAAGATGACGCTCCAGCGCTTCACGCTCGAACCTATCATCGCTCGGCTGGACGACCGCGACAAGCTCGCTGCCGAGATCCGGATGATCCAGGCCGAAGGCCAGCACCGACTGGACGCTGGCCGCAGCCATGATCGCGCTCTCGACTTCCGAGGGATAGATATTGTTGCCGCCGGAAAGCACCATGCCGCCGGCGCGGCCGATGAGATGCAAGGTGCCGTCCTCGTCGAGAGATCCGAGGTCGCCGACGGTGGCGAGCCGCCCATGGCGTCGAAATCCGACATTGTCGCCGCCGGCTATGTAGCCATCTGATATCAGTGCGCTGTCGACGAAGATCGTCCCGGCTTCCCCCGGCGGCAGGCGATTTCCGCGATCGTCCAGGATGGCCAGCCGGACGCCCGGAAATGCCTTGCCCACGGCAGTCGCTGCGTGATGCTCGTCCGCGCCGGCAACTGTGATGAAGCCGAGTTCCGACGCGCCGAAATATTCGATCACCTCTGCCGCGGGGAAGGTGCGCGCTGCAGCGCTGCGGTCCGCCGGCGTCAGCTTGGCACCGGCGACGGTGATCTTTTCGACGCAGCGCAAATGAGCACCTTCCGCCTCATCGCAAAGCCGCCGCAGCATTGTCGGCACCAGCACCAGGCGTTTCGCCCTGGCGGCGCCGATGATGTCGAGTGCCTGGCGCGCCTCGAAGTGGCGGGCGCCGATGAATTCGGCTCCGGCCGCAAGGCTTTCGACGAGGGCATAAAGGGCCAGCCCGTGCGCCAACGGTCCGGGGGCATAGGTCGTCGTTTCCGGTCTTAGGCCGAAGAAATCCTGGCCAATTTCGAGGCTGAGGCGCCAGGATCGGCGGTCGCGGATGATCGCTTTCGGTTCCCCGGTGGTACCCGAAGTGAAGACCACGAGGAACGGTTCCGCCTCGTCGCCGACGCGGATCGGGGAGGAGCCGTCGAACGTATCGAGCGAATGCGTTTGTCCCGCTGACGGAACCTCCAGATGCAGGAGATCGCCGGCGGCGCGGATGACGATCTCCGGTTTCAGCTTTTCCTTCATTCGCTGGCGGGTCGAGTCGGGGAGGTGCGGATCGATGAGCGCGGCACAATTGCCGCCCGATGTCGCGGCGATGAAGGCTGCGGCAAAGAGCGGGTGATTGCCGGTTTCAAGGGCAATCAGCCGGACGCGGCCGGAAAGGACACTTTGCTCCGTCGCCTGCAGGGCCGCTTGTTCGATCGCGTGGAGAATCCAGTACGCGTCCGCGGCAAGCTCGCCATAGGTGAAAACCCCGCCCTCCATGTGGAAGGCCCGGGCGTGCGGGCGCTCGCCCGCATGTCGCGCTATGGCGCCTGCAAGCGGCATTGCGTCAGGCGCGGGCCGGCAGCAGCGGATAGCCGGCGTAGACGGCGCGGGCCGCGAGCGTGGCGATCGCCACCTTGAGGAGATCGCCCGGAATGAACACCAGCGAACCGGTCGCGGCGGTCATCAGCGGCGTGCCGGTGACTGCCGAGAGCCACGGAACGCCGATCGCATAGAGGACGACGATGCCGCCGATCAAGGAGGCGAGGAAGAATCCGACGAACTGACGCGCTTCCGAATTTCCCGGATGCACGAAGCGTTCGGCAATGAGACCGGTGACATAAGCGGCAACCGCCCACCCAAGAATGAAACCGCCCGAGGGGCCGGCGAAGACGGCAAGTCCGCCGCGACCGCCCGACAGCACCGGGAGGCCGATCGCGACCAGCAGGATGAACAGCAGGAAGGAAAGCGCGCCGCGCTTGGCGCCGATGATGCAGCCGGCGAGCATGACGCCCATCGATTGCGCCGTAATCGGAACGGGGATGAAGCCGAGCGTGATCGGCGGGATGAGGCCGAGCACGACGACGATTGCGGCGAAGAGCGCGATGAGGACGAGGTCTCTGGTGTTCATGTGGTCCTATCCTTTATTAGAAGGCGCGAATTTATTGGCGGCGGAATCCGCGCGCGTCAATGGCCGCCGCGATCGTATCCGCATCTTTCAGCGTCAGGATGATCAGCGGGCCGATGATCGTCATCGGCCGGATCGGCAGTCCTCGTGCACGGTGCGCCTCGCTGATTGCCTGATATCTGGCGAAGATATCCGGGACGAAGCGTAGCACGAGGCCAAGCGCCAGGCTGACATCGGCCGCCCGCAGGAGCCCGACGCGCTCCAGCGGCTTCAGGAGGATGGTGATCTCATCCATGAAGGCGCCGATTGTCGTCGTCGCCGTGACCGCGGCGGCGAAGAGCACGAGGGTCGTCAGCCGCAATATGAGTGCGACCACCTGGGGGAGTGGAACGAGGAAGAGGTTGATCCCCGCCAGCACGAGGATGGTGAACAGGACGAAGCCGACCCGCGAAAAGGCCTGGCGCGCCGACATGCCGAGGGAAAGATAGAGCGCACCGCAGAGGAGAAAGGCCGGCAGCAGCAGGAGCGGCGCGTTCGTCGCAAAAAGCGCCACGCTCAGGACGATGAGAGCGGCGAGCTTCAGGCGCACCGGCACCCGGTGGAACCAGCTCTGTCCTTCCACATAGAGGCTCGTCAGCATCCGGCCACCTCGTGATAGCGCCCGATTGTCTCCTCGGGGGTTCCGTCGGCAACGAGGCGACCTTCGTGAAAGAGCAGCAGGCGCTCGACCCCTTCGACAAGCCCGAGATCATGGGTGATGACGATCGTGTCCTCGTCGAGCGCATCGATCGTTGCCGCGACCATGCGGCGGTTGCGCAGGTCGAGCTGGTTGGTCGGCTCGTCAAGGATCAGGATTTTCGGTCCGGTGACGACGACGCTCGCCATGGCGACAAGCTGCGTTTCCCCGCCCGAAAGCTCATGCACGCGCCGTCTCGCAAGATGGCTGACGCCGAAGCGGGCCAGCACCGCCTCCGTTCGCGAGGAAATCTCGTGCGTTGGCAGTCCGCGATTCTTGAGCCCGAAGGCGATGTCGTCCGAAACGATCGGCATGATCAGCTGGTGCTGTGGGTTCTGGAAAATGAAGCCCGCCTCGGCAAGCACGTCCCTGTCATCCTTCACCGTATCGAGGCCATTGACCAAAACGTGACCCGTCGTCGGCTTGACGAGCCCGTTGATCAGTCGCGCGAAGGTCGTCTTGCCGGAACCGTTGAGGCCGATGATGCCGATCCGCCGTTCGTCGAGGGCAAGCGTCAGCGGGTGAAGCGCTACCCGCTCGCCGAACCGGACCGAGCAATCGGTGAAGCGGATGTCCAATCTTGATCCTCGTCCAGTTGTCGTGGTGGCTCTAGCGCATCGCCCGAAAATCGGCATCGATTTTTCGGGAAGCACGATGCGTAGGTTTAAAGTGTTACAGCGTCCTTTGCGCGTCTGAAAAGACGTGCGGCGCTGTATAGGGCAACTCGATCGGCAAGGGCAATGCAGCCTTTGCCCGATTGCTTTATGGTGGAACTGTATTTGAATTATGGGAATAAAAGCCTATCCTCTTGCCCATGACGATTCGCCTCTCCAACCGCGATGCCCGGCGCATCTTCCTTTTCAAGCAGCGCCTCTCTGCCGCGCCGCATCGCGCGCTCGGCAAGGACGGTCTCCTGCGGCTGATCCGCGATATCGGCTTCGTGCAGGTTGATAGCATCGGCACCGTCGAGCGCGCCCATCATCAGATCCTGTTTTCACGCAACCAGACCTATCGCCGCGAGCATCTGAGCGAATTGCTGGAAGAGGATGGCGAGCTCTTTGAGCACTGGACTCATGATGCTTCGATCATTCCGAGCGCCTTCTTTGTCTATTGGAAGCATCGCTTCAAATGGGAGAGCGAAACGCTCAGCGAGCGTTGGCGCAAATGGCGCGGCGACGGCTTCGATGCGGGTTGCGACGAAACCTATGAGCGGATCGCCAGCGGCGGCGCCGTCATGGCGCGCGAGCTGAAGGAGGATCATCACGAATCGGGCGGCTGGTGGAACTGGCACCCGTCGAAGACAGCGCTCGAGGTGCTCTGGCGCCAGGGCCGGCTGGCGATCGCCCGCCGCGTCAATTTCCAGAAGGTCTATGATCTCACCGAGCGGGTGATCCCGGCGCATCACTACGACGGCGATGTGAGCCATCCGGAGTTCGTCGACTGGGCCTGCCGCAGCGCCCTCGAACGCCTCGGTTTTGCCACGCACGGGGAGATTGCCGCCTTTTGGGATCTCGTCTCGCCCGAGGAAGCGAAGGCCTGGGTCGCCGAACATCGCGGCGAGCTTGACGAAATCGTCATCGAGCCTGCCAATGGCGGCAAGCCACGGCTGTCCTATGCCTTTGCCGGCTTTCCGGACATTCTCGCCGATGTGCCCGATCCGCCGGCGCGCATTCGCGTGTTGAGCCCCTTCGACCCCTTGCTGCGCGACCGGAACCGCACCGAGCGACTTTTCGGTTTCTTCTACCGCATCGAAGTCTTCGTTCCCGAGGCGAAGCGCGAATATGGCTATTATGTCTTTCCGCTTCTCGAAGGCGATCGGCTGATCGGCCGGATCGACATGAAGGCCGACCGCAAGCGCGGCAGCCTCGACGTCAAGCGCCTGTGGCTCGAACAAGGCGTCAAGCCGGCGTCGGGCCGCATTGACAAGCTGATGGCCGAACTCGACCGGATCGCCCGTTTCACTGGCGTGGCAGAGGTCAATCTGCTGGAAGGCTGGAACGCCGATCTCTCCTGACCGATTTTTCTTGGCTTGCGGCGCCGGGCTTCCTAAATGGAAGGAACCCTTCACGACGCGGAGCAGAACGATGGACACCAACCTCATAAGCCTCTTCGATGCGGACGAGGCGGCGGTCCGCAAGGTTCTCTCCGAGACGCTTGCCGGCGCCGACGACGGCGAACTCTTCCTCGAGCATGCGCAGGCGGAGGTGCTCTCCTTCGACAATGGCCGCCTGAAGGGTGGCAGCTTCAACACCGACCAGGGTTTCGGCCTGCGCGCCGTCGCCGGCGAAGCGGTCGGTTACGCCCATGCCGGGGAATTGTCGCTTGCCGCGTTGAAAAGGGCCGCGGACGCGGTCGGGCAGGTGACCCGCGGCTATTCCGGCTCCTACGCCGCTGCCCCGCAGCGCACCAACAAGAAGCTCTATGGCGATGAAAATCCGATCGGCGAACCGAGTTTCGAGACGAAGGTGAGCCTGCTCCAGGACATCGACGCCTATCTGCGAGCCAAGGACCCCAAGGTCAGGCAGGTGACGGCGACGGTCGCCGCAAGCTGGCAAGTGGTGGACATCTTGAGGTCGGACGGGCATCGTGTTCACGACGTGCGGCCGATGACCCGCATCAACATCTCGGTCGTGGTCGGCGAGGGCGAAAGGCAGGAATCCGGTAGCTTCGGCATCGGCGGCAGGCGCGGCTTCGGCGACTTCATCACCGAAGAGAACTGGAAAAAGGGTGCCGACGAGGCGTTGCGGCAGGCGCTCGTCAACCTCGAGGCAATCGATGCGCCGGCAGGAACTATGGACGTGGTGCTCGCTTCCGGCTGGCCGGGCGTGATGCTGCACGAAGCGGTCGGCCACGGCCTGGAAGGCGATTTCAACCGGAAGAAGACCTCCGCCTTCGCCGGGCTGCTCGGCGAGCAGGTGGCGGCCAAGGGCGTCACCGTCGTCGATGACGGCACGATCGAGGCGCGGCGCGGCTCGATCTCGATCGACGACGAGGGCACGCCCTCCGGCTACAACGTGCTGATCGAGGACGGCAAGCTGGTCGGCTACATGCAGGACCGGCAGAATGCCCGGCTGATGGGCATGAAACCGACCGGCAACGGCCGCCGCCAGGGCTACGCCCATGTGCCGATGCCGCGCATGACCAACACCTATATGCTTGCCGGCGATCGCACGCCCGCTGAAATCATCGCCTCGGTGAAGAAGGGTATCTATGCCGTTTCCTTCGGCGGCGGCCAGGTGGACATCACCTCGGGCAAGTTCGTGTTCGGCTGCACCGAGGCCTATTTGATCGAGAACGGCAAGGTCGGCGCGCCGGTCAAGGGCGCCATGCTGATCGGTAATGGACCGGATGCGATGAAGCGGGTAACAATGGTCGGCAACGACACGAAGCTCGACACCGGTATCGGCAACTGCGGCAAGGCGGGCCAATGGGTGCCCGTCGGCGTCGGCCAGCCGCATCTCAGGATGGATCAGATCACCGTCGGCGGCACTCAGGCATAGGCAAGTCGAGATGGCGGGTCAGTCGGGAGATGCTCTGGAAGTCCGGCGTTTTTTGGCGGCAGACGAGCAGGGCGTCATCGACGTCATCCTACCGATCCAGCGCGAGGAATTCGGCATTCCCATCACCGCCGAAGATCAGCCCGATCTTCGGGCAATTCCCGCATTCTACCAGAGCGGCGACGGAGACTTCTGGGTTGCAGCCGTCGGCGAGCGGATCGTCGGCACGATTGCGCTCAAGGATATCGGAGGCGCCGAGGCGGCCCTGCGCAAGATGTTCGTCGCGTCCGACTTTCGCGGGCGCGAATACGGCACCGCCACTCGCCTGCTCGATACCCTCCTCGCCCATGCCGAACGGCGGCAGTTAACGGCGATCTATCTCGGCACGACCGAGAAGTTCCTCGCCGCCCATCGGTTCTACGAAAGGAACGGCTTTGTCGAAATCGCCAGGCAAGATCTGCCGGCGAGCTTTCCGGTGATGGGCGTCGATACGATATTCTACGTTCGCCGATTTTGAGGGCCCGACAGAAGAGCGCGGATATCCTGTCAGGTATTTGCGGGAATACGGGCGATGACCTTTATCTCGAAGTCGAAGCCTGCGAGCCAGGTCACCCCGAGCGCAGTCCAATTTGGGTACGGCGGCTTGCTGAAAACCTGTTGCTTGACCTCCATGATGGTTCCGAACTGGTTTTCGGGATCGGTGTGGAAGGTCGTCACGTCGACGATATCATCCATCGTGCAACCCGCTGCGCTCAGTGTTGCCTTGAGATTTTCGAATGCCAGTTGGACCTGGCGCCTGAAGTCGGGTTCGGGAGTTCCATCAGGACGGCTGCCGACCTGCCCGGAAACGAACACGAGATCGCCGGATCGAATGGCGGCGGAATAGCCGTGCTCCTCATAGAGTGCGTGCCTGTCTGCAGGAAAGATTGCTTCGCGCTGGGTCATTCTGATTTCCTTTGGGATGATCTAGAGAGAACCGATGAGCGCGTTCATGCTTCACAAGCCGGCGCCACATTGGTATACGGTACGTATGTGAAATATCCAAATACGCACCGTATGTCAAGTCTATGTACGAGTCGTATGTGAAATTGTGAGTTTGAAATGGCGAAACGACGCAGCGAAACGATGGAGGAGAACCGGGTCAAGTTGATCGGGGCTGCAAGAAAGGCCTTCGCGGAAAAGGGATATTCCGCGGCATCGATGGACGATTTGACCGCCGAGGCAGGTTTGACGCGCGGTGCGCTCTACCACAACTTCGGGGACAAGCGAGGGCTGCTTGCGGCGGTTGTCGAGCAAATCGACTCGGAGATGGCGTCGCGCGCGCAGGAGATCGGCGCACGCGAGGGCAACGATTGGCTGAGACTATTGGCCGAGGGCGCGGCCTATATAGAGATGGCGCTTGATCCAGAAGTGCAACGCATTGTTCTTCTCGATGGACCCGCGGTGTTGGGTGATCCCTCGCAATGGCCCAGCCAGAACAGTTGCCTGCAAGTAACGAAAAGAGCTGTGGAACTCCTCATTGCGCGGGGCATCGTCAAGCCGCTTGACGCGGAAGCATCAGCCCGGCTTCTCAGTGGTGCCGCGCTCAATGCTGCTCTCTGGGTCGCGGCAAGCGACAACCCACCGGATGTGCTGCCGAAAGCCGTGGAGGCTTTCCGTTCCCTTGCGGCGGGGCTGCTTTTGCAGCCCTCGAGCGCTGCCGATGGCTGTGCGCATCGCCTGGAAAACGCGTCCCGATCTTAGCTGCGGCCGGGAAGCAGCAGGCAGTCGTAGGACCGTTTCTTGAGGATGGTGCAGGCCGAGTCGGCCGCCTCCCGGCTGGGGAAGCCGATGAAGCGGGAGCGGTAGCGCTTCCCGGAGCCGCTGCCGTCCACATCCGTATGCGGCGAGGCGCCGAGCAGGGCCGCACCGCCGGCCGACTGTGCCTCGACGAGAATTCTGCGCGCGGCTTCTGCCGTGGGTGACGTCGAAATCTGGATCTGCCAGTAGGCAGCCGCCTTCGCCTCGCTGCGCGCGACCACCTCGATTTCGGTTGGCCGATCAGCCGGAACCACAGCTGCGGGCGAGGCCGCCATGAGAGCTGCGCTCGCTTTCTTTCCGGCCCGAGTGGGTTCGGAATAGAGAGACACGCCGGGCAAGGTCGCGACCTCGACCGTGTCGAGCGGCTTAGCCGCGGCCATCGCCGATCCGCTGCCAGACTGGGACGCCCTGCCCAGGTGTTGATCGAGCAGCGCCGCCATCTTGTTGTCGCGGCTTTTCGCCGTGCGTCCGCCGAGCACGACGCCGATGACACGGCGGTTGCCGTCTCTGACGGCGCTGACCAGATTGAATCCGGAAGCGTTGGTATAGCCGGTCTTGATTCCGTCCATGCCGTCGTAACGATACATCAGCCTGTTGTGGCCCCGGATCACCCGGCCGCGGAAATTGAAGCTCTGCGCCGAGAAGAGCCGATACTCCTGCGGAAAGTCCCGGATCAGCGCCATGCCGAGTCTTGCCATGTCGCGCGCCGTCGTCACCTGCTGGCTCGCAGGCAGGCCGGATGCGTTGACGAAGACGGTGCGCGTCATGCCGAGCCGGCGCGCCTTCGCCGTCATCATCTGGGCAAAGGCGGCTTCGGAGCCGCCGAGTTTCTCCGCCATCGCCGCAGCGGCATCATTGGCGGAATGGACGATCATGCCGTAGACGGCCTGCTCGACGGTGATGGCGTCGCCGGGCTTGAGGCCAAGCTTGGTCGGCGGCTTGCGCGCCGCTTCCTTCGACATCGGTACCGGGGTCTGCCAACCGATCTCCCCCCGATGCAAGGCCTCGAAGGTCATGTACAGCGTCATCATCTTCGTCAGCGATGCCGGATAGTTCAACTCATCCGCATTTTCGGCGGAAAGAACCCTGCCGCTGCGGGCGTCGATGACGAGGGACGCGCTACCCGCGAAAGCCGATCCGGTGGCAGCGACGAATGCAACGATCGCCGCCAAGGCAAATTGCAAGTTCTTCATGATTCCCCCTTGAACCGCGTGGCTTCTGGCGCGCGAAGTGTCAGGACGTGGCCGACGTGGATTTGTCGTAACATTAAGGCCGAAAATCGATAAGCGCAGCCCCTTTTTAAGGTTTGCCCCGACTTTCAATGGCAGCGCCGGCCGATTCAGCAAGGCTTAACAGAGGTGGCGTAAAGCTTCGGCAAAGTGCTGCGGGGCGGGTTCAGCGGCGTCTCGCGAAGCCGGTGCGGCACAGCGGAGAAGGATGAGACAGTTGGTCGCGAAGATCGTCCGCAACCATTTGCGGCGGGCCGCAATTGCCGGCGGGCTCGAGGCCGCACATCTCCTTGCGCGCGCCGGTCTGATGGGCGAGGCCCGCGGCCGCGGTGCCGTCTTTACCTTGCATCATGTCCGCCCCAGGGAACATCGAAACTTTGATCCCAACGCGCATCTGGAAATCACCCCGGCGTTCCTCGAAAAGACGATCGTGACATTGAAGCGCGGCGGTTACCGTTTCGTCGCTCTCGAAGATCTGCCGGCATGTCTCGCCTCGACCGGCGATCGGCCCTTCGCTTGCTTCACGCTCGACGACGGCTACCGCAACAATCTCGAATGGGCGCTGCCCGTATTCGAACGGCACGCCGTTCCCTTCACCGTCTTCGTCACGGCAGGCTATGTCGATCGCAGCCACACGCTGTGGTGGGAAACGCTCGCCGAGCTGCTGTCGCCCAGCCGCGAGTTCCGCTTCGACTTCGGCGATGGTGCGGTGCCGCTCTCGAGCGGCACGCTTGTGCAGAAGCAAGCGGCTTTCGATCGCATCGCCGCCTTTATCCATAGAACCGACGAGGCGAGCGCCGTGGCGGCGCTGAACCGAGCTGCGCTGGCGCAGGGCATCGATCCCCTCGCCATCACCGAGCGACTGACGCTCGACGAGAGCGGTCTTCGCGCCTTGGTCGCAAGCCCGCTCGCCAGCCTCGGCGCGCATACGGTCAGCCATCGCGCGCTGGCGCGGCTCGATGACGAGGAGGCCCGCCGGGAAATCGCCACATCCGCCGCACGGGTCGAGGCGATCACCGGCAGGCCGCCGCTGACCGTCGCCTATCCCTATGGCTACGGGCCGACGGTTTCGAAGCGGGATCACCGGCTGGCCGCGGATCTAGGCTTCACCGTTGGCGTGACGACCGAACCGGGCACGCTCTTTGCCGGCGTCAATCTTCATGCAATGCCGCGGATCTCGCTGAACGGTCACTTCCAGAGCGAACGCTATGTCGCTGCGCTCGCCTCCGGCATTCTGTTCCGGCTGCTGCATGAGTCCTGAAATCGGAATCGATTTCAGGACTCATGCAGCAGTTCAAAGTGCTACAGCGATCTTGGCGCGTCCACTTGGACGCGCGGCGCTGTAGCCTGGCGACAGGTCGCGGCTTCCCGTCAGGGATACATCCGAAGCTTTTCCCACCCTCCTTCCGGGAGGGGGCGGCGGAACTCCATGCGGTCGTGCAGTCGGAATGGACGGTCATGCCAGAACTCGATCGAGGTCGGCCGGATGCGGAAACCCGACCAGTAATCCGGACGCGGGATTTCGCCGATGGCGTGACGGGCGGTGAATTCGGCGACGGCCTTCTCGAGCGCGAAGCGGCTCTCGAGCGGTCGGGACTGCTTCGA
Organism: Sinorhizobium fredii; assembly: GCF_002944405.1. Classification (NCBI taxonomy): domain Bacteria; kingdom Pseudomonadati; phylum Pseudomonadota; class Alphaproteobacteria; order Hyphomicrobiales; family Rhizobiaceae; genus Ensifer; species Ensifer fredii. The sequence continues at coordinate 970,365 of NZ_CP024307.1, forward strand.
GGCCCAGGCGCCGATGCGGCTGCCGCGCGGCCGACTCCTGAAATATTCGTCCGCCTCTTCATCGGTGACGATTTCCACCGGCCCGCGCAGGCGCACCTGGCGGCGCAGCGATTTCCAGTGGAAACACATGGCGGCCTTGCGGGTCGCCAGCAATTCGCGGCCTTTCTGACTCTCGAAATTCGTGTAAAAGACAAAGCCGCGTTCGTCGAACCCCTTGAGCAGCACCATGCGGACATTGGGCAGTCCATCGGGATCGACGGTCGCAAGGGCGACCGCGTTGGGGTCATTCACCTCGCTCTTCTCGGCGTCCTTCAGCCATGTGCCAAAGAGGGAAAAGGGCTCGTCTGCCTCCGTGAAGTCACCGGTTGTTAACTCATTCGCCGTCATATTGCCTTCCTATGCCGTGTATCTGGCGCGGGAGCGCGTCGGGATGAGCCCGATTGTCGTTTCCGCATCGAAAAATGTCGGAGCCCGCCAGCGCTTCCTCGGGCTGCGCTCGGCTCTGGCGAGTCAGACAGGATTGCCGTGCAAGACATAGCAAAGTGGATCGATGGCAAGAAGGGTTTTTCCATTGCGCTGCTGCGCAGTGCGGCTTTGTGCCTGACCGTCTTGGCGCTTCCGGGCTGCATGGGCGGTGGTCTTGATCTCTTCGGAAGTTCGAGCGTCGATCGTTCGGTCGCGACCGGGACCGTGCCGGTCGCCAAGACGTCCGACGGTCTCTCGGACGCGGTCGCCGTGCGCAATGCGGTTTCCTCGGCCGATATTACTGCGAGCAGCAACGCCATTCCCTGGGCGAATGCCTCGTCGGGCAGCGCCGGGGTCATCAGCAGCATCGAGGAAGACCGCGCCTCCGGCGTGCTCTGCCGCCGCTTCACCACCACGCGCCACTCCTTCGAAGGCATTGCCAAGTTCGATGGGCGGACCTGCCAGCTCGACAATGGCGAGTGGTATCTGACGAGCTTCGGCCCGCAGGGCTGAAATCCTCGGTTAACCACATCCCCGCAAAGACGCGGGACTGCGGCCCGAGCGGCCCGCAACCGCCTGCGGGGCGATAGGTCGGCTAACCGATATTTAGCAACTTCCCCGGATCATCGCTTCCGAGAAGAGCGGCCCATCTTGAGCTGCCGTCGTAGTGCGTAGACGCGCCGCCGCCAAGGGCTGGCCGTTCAAAGAATGTGGTGACAAGCCATGCGTGATCCCTATGCAATCCTCGGCGTGCGTCGCGGCGCTGGACAGGACGAAATCAAGGCCGCCTGGCGGTCGGTCGCGAAAGCGATCCATCCGGATCACAACCAGGACGATCCGCTGGCGACCGAACGCTTTGCCGAAGCCGGCCGGGCTTACGAACTGCTGCGGGACCCGGCGCGCAGGAGCCGCTACGACCACGCGCGGCGGGAGGCGGAACTGCGTCGCATGGAAGCGATGAAGGAGAAGATGCGCGGTCCGGAGCAGGTCGAGGAACCGGTCGGCGCGGAGAGCGCCGAGGAGGCGGTATCGCGCATTTTCGGCGTCGATCCACAACCGGCATCCGGCAACAGGCCGAGGGCCTCGGCGCAGCGCCCCGCCGAGAAGGTCGCTCCCGCCGCCGAGGCAAAGCCGGAGCCGCCCGTCGAAACGACACAGGAGCCGGTAAGGACGGATACAGCGGTCCGGCGGCTTGCGGCGCCCGGGACGGAACTGGTTGCGGCGATCGTCCGGCGCATCCGCGACCGCATCACGAAGACGGCCGAGAAAGTGCCGGATCTGGCTGTCGAATTGCCGGTCAGCATCGACGAGGTGATCAACCGGGCGCGTGTCTCCCTGGAGCTTCCCGACGGCGAAACGGTGAAGCTGGCAGTTCCGCCTGGCGCGGTCGACGGCCAGGTGGTTCGCCTGAAGGAGCAGGGCTACCGGGTCGCCGGCATGACCCGTGGCGACGTCGTCGTGACCCTGCGCATCCGTCAGGACGGCGCCTTCCGCACCCAGGGCCTCGATCTCGTGACCACCCTGCCGGTCGACCTCCAGGATGCGGTCCTCGGCTGCGAGGCCGCAATCGAAACGCCGAGCGGAGCCGTGACCGTCACGGTTCCGGCATGGTCGGGATCCGACCGCGTCATCCGGATAGCCGGTAGGGGTTTGAAGGGAGCCGACGGCGAAAGCGGCGACCTCCTTGTCGAGTTGCGGCTGGTGCTGCATGAAAAGCCCGACGACAAGGTCACCGACCTGATGCGGGCGCAGCGCGACGGCCTCTATTTGTAACGGTTCAATGACAAGCTGAACCAATATTACGGGGACTAACAGTTCCTGATCCGCACCGCGCTTGAACCGGTCTGGCGGCTATGCCATAGGCAATTCTCGACATTTTGCCGCATCCACCATTGGTGGCATAGTACGGCGCCATCGACATTCGGGAATCTGGCATCGGCTCCGGCCGGTCCAGGCAGACAGTATTGGGGACATTCCATGGCTCAGGCATCGGGTCTGATGAATGGCAAGCGCGGCGTCATCATGGGCGTCGCAAACAATCGCTCGATTGCGTGGGGCATCGCCAAGGCTCTGTCGGAAGCGGGCGCTGACATCGCGCTGACCTGGCAGGGCGACGCGCTGAAGAAGCGCGTCGAGCCGCTGGCGCAGGAACTCGGCGCCTTCATGGCCGGTCATTGCGACGTGACGGACCTTGCCACGATCGACGGCGTATTCTCGGCGCTTGAGGAGAAATGGGGCAAGATCGATTTCGTCGTGCACGCGATCGCCTTCTCCGACAAGGACGAGCTGACGGGCCGCTACCTCGATACGAGCCGCGACAACTTCGCCCGCACGATGGATATTTCCGTCTACTCCTTCACGGCCGTTGCGGCGCGTGCCGAGCGCATCATGAACGATGGCGGCTCGATGCTGACGCTGACCTATTACGGCGCCGAAAAGGTGATGCCGCATTACAACGTCATGGGCGTCGCCAAGGCGGCGCTCGAGGCAAGCGTGCGTTATCTCGCCGTCGATCTCGGCAACCGCGGCATCCGCGTCAATGCGATCTCGGCCGGCCCGATCAAGACGCTCGCCGCCTCCGGCATCGGCGACTTCCGCTATATCCTCAAGTGGAACGAATACAACGCGCCGCTGAAGCGCACCGTTTCAATCGAGGAGGTTGGCAATTCGGCACTCTACCTCCTGTCCAACCTGTCTACCGGCGTCACCGGCGAGGTGCACCATGTCGATTCCGGTTATCATACGGTCGGCATGAAAGCGGTCGACGCTCCGGACATTTCCGTCCTGAAGGACTGATCGCTTCTTGCGTGCAACTGCTTGAATCCTCGGACCGAGTTCGGTCTAAGATTTGAGCAGCTGTCCGGTTGCGCGAGCGGCCTTCGCGCGCCTGGCAAGACACGCAACGCGGCGGGCGGCGGCCTCATCCGGAGTGAACACTGTGCTGATCTACATGGTTCGCCACGGCCAGACGGACTGGAACGCCGAGAGTCGTCTACAGGGGCAGAAGGATATTCCCCTCAACGAGACCGGCCGCCAGCAGGCGACCGGCAATGGCGTGGCCCTCGGAGAGATCCTCGGGCGGAATGCCGCCAGCTTCGATTTCGTCAGCAGCCCGCTTGGCCGGACGCGTGAGACCATGGAGCGCCTCAGGCGGGCCATGGGGCTCGACCCTTTCATCTACCGCACCGACGAGCGGCTGAAGGAGGTCTCCTTCGGAGCCTGGGAGGGCTTCACGCTTTCGGAATTGAAACGCCGGGTGCCGGAGCGCATTGCCGCACGCCGGGTGGCGAAATGGGACTTTATCCCGCCCGGCGCGGATGCCGAAAGCTATGAAATCCTCTCCTGGCGCGTCGGTGCCTGGCTGAAGGATGTGAGGAAGCCCACCGTCTGCGTCAGCCACGGAGGCGTGATCCGTACCCTGTTCAAGCTGCTCGGAGAAATGGAGCCGGATGAAGCAGCGGCAGCAGCGATTCCACAGGACCGGCTGCTGAAGATCGTCGACGGCTCGATCAACTGGCTTTAGGCGGGATGCGCGCACAAATGTTCGTGCCGGACCCTTGGGGCCAGCCTACTGAACGATTTCCAGATCGTTGATGACGCGTTTGCCGTCCACTTCGGTGTAGAAGACGAGAACCTTGACGCCGGCCTCAAGTCCCTCGAAGTTGAATTCCTCGGGCGCCTGGTAGCTCTTGCCGTCGTCGAGCGAGAGGCTCAGCTGCTCGGTGTCGATATTGGTGATCACGGCTTCGACGTCGGCGCTTTCCGCGTGGACCGAGAGCGGCGATAGCAAGCTTGCGGTAGCCATGAGCGTCGCAATGACAAATCGCATCTTTCCTGCCCTCTTCCATGAAACTGCGAATTTCCTCGTCATCACCCTTTGATCCCCGATTGTGGCAAAAGTTCTTTTTGCCATGGTTTTTTAGGATTTAGCTGCTGATTCCGAACAGTGTTTTCGGCGGCTGGAAGAGTGAACGCCGGCCACGGGAATTTCAAGCCGCTAAGGCCGGAACGCGGGTGCTGTACGCCCTGCCGAAGGATGTCGCAGCGGGTTTTCCAAAGAAAGATCGCGGAGAACTCCAGGGCGGCAGGCAGGCCGCGACAACCGTAGACCGTAATCCAAGCGAATCGGAGCCGAAAATCCGGGCTTGCGGCAAGTCCTCCCGCAACAGCGGAAGCCCTTTCCCCAATGAGTGCTTTACACTAAGAGAGGGCGCGCGCTTTCGCGCGGTCTGAGCAGGACGGAAATACGAAGTCTTTCGCGTTCTGCTCTCACTCGATTAGAATCGATCCGGAGGGATTGGGTCGGTCGGTCCGATCTCTCGGGTCCTGAGCACGGTAGCCGTCATGTCGCACAATACCTTCGGTCATCTCTTCCGCGTCACCACCTGGGGCGAGAGCCACGGAGCGGCGCTCGGCTGCGTCGTCGACGGATGCCCGCCCGGCATTCGCTTCACGCTCGCCGAAATTCAGGCCTGGCTTGACAAGCGGAAACCCGGCCAGTCCCGGTTCGTGACCCAGCGCCGCGAAGATGATCTGGTTAAGGTCCTGTCCGGCGTGATGCTCGACGAGGACGGCGAGACGATGATCTCGACGGGTACGCCGATCTCGATGATGATCGAGAACACCGATCAGCGCTCGAAGGATTACTCGGAGATCGCCAAGCGCTACCGCCCCGGCCATGCCGATTACACCTACGACGTCAAATACGGCATTCGCGACTATCGGGGCGGCGGCCGGTCCTCGGCGCGCGAGACGGCGGCGCGCGTGGCGGCCGGCGGCATCGCCCGCAAGGTCGTGCCCGGCCTCGTCGTGCGCGCTGCGCTCGTGCAGATCGGCAAGCACCGGATCGACCGGGCCAATTGGGACTGGGCCGAGGTCAACAACAATCCGTTCTTTGCGCCGGATCCGGCCATCGTTCCCGTCTGGGAGGAATATCTCGACGGCATCCGCAAGGCTGGCTCGTCGATCGGCGCGGTCGTCGAGGTCGTCGCCGAAGGCGTGCCGTCCGGCATCGGTGCGCCGATCTATGGCAAGCTGGACCAGGACATCGCCTCGAACCTGATGTCGATCAACGCCGTCAAGGCCGTCGAGATCGGCGATGGTTTTGCCACCGCCGAGCTCAGCGGCGAGGAGAACGCCGACGAGATGCGCATCGGCTCCGACGGCAAGCCCGTCTATCTCTCCAACCATGCCGGCGGCATTCTGGGCGGTATCGCGACCGGCCAGCCGATCGTCGCTCGCTTCGCGATCAAGCCGACCTCCTCCATCCTGACCGAACGCCGCTCGATCGACAGCGACGGCAACGAGGTGGACGTGCGCACCAAGGGCCGGCACGATCCTTGTGTCGGGATCAGGGCGGTGCCGATCGGCGAGGCCATGCTTGCCTGCACGATCGCCGATCACTATCTGCGCGACCGGGGCCAGACCGGCCGGCTGAAATAATCTGCTGGAGAGAATAAAGATGTCCTATGACCAGAGGCGCGTCGTCGAGGCCATTCGCGCCTTCGAGGCCGGCGAGATCGTCGTCGTTACCGATGACGGCGGGCGCGAAAACGAAGGCGATCTGATCGTCGCGGCCGTGCACTGCACCCCTGAAAAGATGGCCTTCATCGTCAGGCACACCTCGGGCATCGTCTGTGCGCCCATGCCGCGCGACGAGGCGAAACGCCTCAACCTGAATGCGATGGTCGCCGAGAACGACTCCGCCCACACCACCGCCTTTACGGTTTCCGTCGACTTCAAGCACGGGACAACGACTGGCATTTCGGCCGACGACCGCACCCTGACGGTCAGGAACCTTGCCAATCCGAATGTCGGAGCGACGGATTTCGTGCGGCCCGGCCATATCTTCCCGCTGGTGGCGCGTGAGGGCGGCGTGTTGATGCGCTCCGGCCATACCGAGGCGGCAGTCGACCTCTGCAAGCTCGCCAGTTTGCCGCCGATCGGCGTCATTTGCGAACTGGTCAACGACGACGGCACGGTGATGCGCGGCCCGCAGGTGGAGACCTTCGCCGAAACGCACGGCCTGAAGCAGGTCTCCGTTGCGGATCTCATCGCCTACCGCCAGCGCAAGGAGACCTTGATCGAAAAGGCCCATAGCTTCGAGATCGAGACGGCCTACGGCAAGGCGAAGGCGCACACCTATGCGCTGCCATGGGATCCGATGCAGCATCTTGCCGTCGTTTTCGGCGACGTTCGCGACGGCGTCGACATTCCCGTCCGTCTTCACCTCGAAAATGTCGGCGCGGACGTCTTCGGCAATGGCCGCCAGATCGACGAGGTCATGAAGCGCATCGCGGGCGAGGGGAGGGGCGTTATCGTCTACCTGCGCGAGGGCTCGGTCGGCGTCGGCGCCTCCCAGACCGCGCGCAAGGGCAAGCATGACCGCGAGGGCCATTCCGAAGCGCAGGCGCGCGAAAGCGAATGGCTGGAAATCGGCCTTGGCGCCCAGATCCTCAAGGATCTCGGCATCACGTCGATCCGACTGCTGTCCTCCCGCGAGCGCCACTATGTCGGCCTCGAAGGCTTCGGCATCAAGATCGCAGCGACAGAGATCCTGTAGCGCGCACAGGCGGACGGCCAAGTTCACAAGAAAGCCGTGCCTCGGGAAGAGCGCGGCTTTTCATTTCGATAAGCACTCGCGATTTTACGGAAGCGCGTCGTAGCCTTCGCCGAAGCCCTTCAGGTCGACCGGAATGCCGATTCCTTCCTCCGGCGACTGGAAGACGATGAAGGTTGCCGTCCCGCCGGCGCGCATCGTCTTCAGGAGCTCGTCCTCGAGCACCACCTCGGCATAGCAGCCGTCCGAAAAGCAGCGGACGAAATAGGCGCGGCCAATGTCCTTGCCGTCGACATTGAGGCCAAGGCCGTTGGGCAGAAGCACGCCGAGCGGTGCCAGAACGCGAAGGATCTTCGCCTTGCGGTCGGCGGTTTTGAGAACGACGACCGAGAGCCCGACTTCAGGCCGGTCCTCGGCGATGACGTTCTGCATCAGCGCGCATTGTTCGGCAGAGGCGCCGGCCGGCTGATCGCAGACGATCGACCAGGCGCCGTGGTTCGACTTGACGGTCCCGGGTGTGGCAGCAGACTGCTGGGCCAAGCTTGCGGCGGGAAAGACGAAGGCGGCAATTCCGAGCGCGATCAAAGCGGGCAGCCGGGAGAAGAGGGACAGGCCCATGTAAACCTCAAAACGTCGAATCATTCGGGCTATTCTTGATGCGCAGAGATATAAATGAAAAGCCCCGCCACTTACATTCCAGCGGCATATGGCCGAAATTGGGCCTATATCGAGCGCATCGGGCGCGCCGGACGTTTTCGCCGTGACGGGCGCGCGTAGGCAAGGCGAGGATCGCCGCCCTGACGCAATCTCTGATCCGGCGCGAAGGGCGGCGGCGGGAAATCTTGGCTTTGTGCAAAAATGCCGCATGAGGTTCATTGCACAGATGTTGCGGCGCTGGTCAAACTGTGGTTTGAAGCGCTTCCAGTATCGCAGGGATTCTGCGTTCCGGGTTTGATCCTGATCAAGCGCATTGGGGAGACGTAATTGTGAAAAACAAGGCCTATGCAGTTCTGGCAGCGCTTGCCTGTCTGCTCTTTGCTTCGAGCGCCTTTGCTGACAAGCCTGTCGACTGGCAGACCACCTTTCAGCCGGCCGCAACGGGCATCATGGAAGAAATCACGTGGTTTGAACAATATACCCTGTGGTTCATCATTCCGATTACCCTCCTGGTCCTCCTGCTGCTGATCATCGTCGTCGTGAAATTCCGCGAGGGCGCCAATCCCGTTCCGTCGCGGACCAGCCACAACACCGCGATCGAAGTGATCTGGACCGTCGGTCCGGTGATCATTCTGCTGTTCCTGGCCGTTCCGTCCTTCCAGCTTCTCACCGCGCAGCTCACGCCGCCGCAGAACCCGGACCTGACTGTCAAGGCAACCGGCAATCAGTGGTACTGGTCCTATGAATATGAGGTCGGCGAGAATCCGCTCTCCTTCGACAGCCTGCTTTTGAAGGACGAAGACCGCGCGGGTCTCGGCAAGGAAGACAAGGCCGCTTATCCGCGTCTGCTCGCCGTCGACAACGAAGTCGTCGTGCCGGTCGGCAAGACCGTCCGCCTTCTGGTCACGGCTGCCGACGTCATTCATGCCTTCGCCATGCCGGCCTTCGGCGTGAAGATCGACGCCGTTCCGGGCCGCCTCAACGAGACCTGGTTCAAGGCCGACCGCGAAGGTCTCTATTATGGCCAGTGTTCCGAGCTCTGCGGCAAGGATCACGCCTATATGCCGATCGCCTTCCGCGTGGTTGCGCAGGAGAAATACGACGCCTGGCTCGCCGCCGCCTCAACCAATCTCGGCGAAGCGAACAAGGCGCTCATGGCGTCCACCGACGGCGCGGTCAAGACCGTTGACGTCGCCGCAAACGCCGCACAGTAATCGGAAGGGGAGCTCGACCCATGGCTGGAACAGCCGTTCACCACGATCACCGTCATGATCATTCCGATCATGCCCATGATGCAGACCACGCTCACCAGCCGCTGACCTTCTTTCAGCGCTGGTTCCTGTCGACCAACCACAAGGATATCGGCACGCTCTACCTGATCTTCGCGATCATTGCCGGCATCATCGGCGGTACGCTGTCGGTCTTCATGCGCGCCGAACTGCAGGAGCCCGGCATCCAGATCTTCCACGGTCTGGCGCAGATGGTCTACGGCTTCGAAGGCGATGCTGCCATCGACGGCGGCAAGCACATGTTCAACGTCTTCACCACCGCCCACGCGCTGATCATGATCTTCTTCATGGTCATGCCGGCCCTGATCGGCGGCTTCGCCAACTGGATGGTGCCGATCATGATCGGCGCGCCGGACATGGCCTTCCCGCGCATGAACAACATCTCGTTCTGGCTGATCGTGCCGGCCTTCCTGCTGGTGCTGCTTTCGATGTTCGTCGAAGGCCCGGCGGGCGCCTACGGGGCCGGCGGCGGCTGGACGATCTATCCGCCGTTCTCGACCTCCGGCATGCCGGGGCCGGCCATGGATCTGGCGATCCTCGGCCTGCACATTGCCGGTGCCTCGTCGATCCTCGGCGCCATCAACTTCATCACGACGATCCTCAACATGCGCGCGCCGGGCATGACGCTGCACAAGATGCCGCTCTTCGCGTGGTCGGTGCTGATCACCGCCTTCCTGCTGTTGCTGTCGCTGCCGGTTCTGGCGGGCGCCATCACCATGCTGCTCACCGACCGCAACTTCGGTACGACCTTCTTCGCGCCTGACGGCGGCGGCGATCCGATCCTGTTCCAGCACCTGTTCTGGTTCTTCGGCCATCCGGAAGTGTACATCCTGATCCTGCCGGGCTTCGGCATCGTCAGCCACATCATCTCAACCTTCTCGCGCAAGCCGATCTTCGGCTATCTCGGCATGGCCTATGCCATGGTCGCGATCGGCGCTGTCGGCTTCATCGTGTGGGCGCACCACATGTATACTGTCGGCATGTCGCTCGAGACGCAGCGTTACTTCGTCTTCGCGACGATGGTCATCGCGGTTCCGACGGGCGTGAAGATCTTTTCCTGGATCGCCACGATGTGGGGCGGCTCGATCCGCTTCACCACGCCGATGGTCTGGGCGATCGGCTTCATCTTCCTCTTCACCGTCGGCGGCGTCACGGGCGTTCAGCTCGCTAATGCCGGCCTCGACCGGGCGCTTCACGACACCTACTATGTGGTTGCTCACTTCCACTACGTTCTGTCGCTCGGCGCCGTCTTCGCGATCTTTGCGGCCTGGTACTACTGGTTCCCGAAGATGAGCGGCTACATGTACTCCGAGTTCCTCGGCAAGCTGCATTTCTGGGTGATGTTCGTCGGCGTGAACCTCATCTTCTTCCCGCAGCACTTCCTGGGTCTCGCCGGCATGCCGCGCCGCTATATCGACTATCCGGATGCCTTCGCCGGCTGGAACATGGTATCGTCCTACGGCTCCTATGTCGCCGCCGTCGGTGTGCTGATCTTCCTCTTCGGCGTCGCCGAAGCTTTCTCGAAGAAGCGCGTCGCGGGCGACAATCCGTGGGGCGAGGGCGCCAACACGCTCGAATGGCAGCTGTCCTCTCCGCCGCCGTTCCACCAGTGGGAGCAGCTCCCGCGGATCAAGTGACGGACAACGAACAGAAGCCGCCGGTGACGGCGGCTTCTCCCCGCCGGCCTTCCGGCATGATGCGGCCTATCCGGCCGCAGCTAGTTCAGGAAAGAGACATGACGCTCATCGACAATCACGAGGCAGTCGGCATGGAAGGCGCACCGCGCCTGTCCGAAGCCTCTGCGCGCGATTACTTCGAGCTCTTGAAGCCGCGCGTCATGTCGCTTGTCGTCTTTACTGCCTTTGCCGGGCTTGTCCTTGCGCCGGGACAAATCAATCCGGTCATCGGCTTCATCGCCATTCTCTGCATCGCCATCGGCGCCGGCGCCTCCGGTGCGCTGAACATGTGGTACGACGCCGATATCGATGCGGTGATGAGCCGCACCGCCAAGCGCCCCATCCCCGCCGGCAAGATCCTGCCGCAGGAAGCGCTCGCCTTCGGCCTCACCCTGTCGGCATTTTCCGTGATCATCCTTGGGCTCGCCGTTCACTGGCTCGCAGCCGGGTTGCTCGCCTTTACGATCTTCTTCTATGTAGTGATCTACACGATGTGGCTGAAGCGCTCGACGCCGCAGAACATCGTGATCGGTGGTGCCGCCGGGGCCTTCCCGCCGATGATCGGCTGGGCCTGCGTAACCGGGGGCGTGTCGGTCGAGAGCATCGTGCTCTTCCTCATCATCTTCCTTTGGACACCGGCGCATTTCTGGGCGCTGGCGCTCTTCAAGATGGGCGACTACGGCGCCGTCGGCGTGCCGATGATGCCGAATGTCTGCGGCCAGGCGACGACCAAGCGGCAGATCGTGGTGTACGCGCTCCTGACCGCGCTGAGCGGCATCTGTCCCACGCTGCTCGGTTTTGCGAGCCTTGGATACGGAGCCTTCGCGACTGCTCTTGGCTTGGGCTTCGTCTGGTATTCGCTCGCCGTGCTGCGCATGCCGGAAAGCGACCTCAGGATGCTGCCGGCCAAGAAGCTCTTCGCCTTTTCGATCGCCTATCTCTTCGCGATCTTCTCGGCCCTGCTTGTGGACTATGTGATCGTGAATGTCTGGCTCAAGGCCGGGGGTGTCATCTGATGGAAACCGTGAAGCTCAGCGAAGCCCAGAAGAAATCCCGCCGCGGCCGCAATATCGCACTTGGCCTCGTGCTCGCCGGTCTTGTCGGGCTGTTCTATGTCGTCACGCTGATCAAGTTCGGCGGCGGCATGGCCCATTGAAGGTGATGCGATGACGGATACGCCGCAAACACCCGGGAAGGAACGCGCCAACGGTGTCATCGTCGGCGCCTGCCTCGCCTTCGTGGCGGGGATGGTCGGTATGGCCTATGCGGCCGTTCCGCTCTACGACATGTTCTGCCGGGTGACGGGCTATAACGGCACGACGCAGCGCGTCGAGCAGGCGTCCGACGTCATTCTCGACGAGACGGTCAAGGTGACCTTCGACGCCAATGTCGGCCCCGGCCTGCCATGGGATTTCAAGCCGGTTCACCGGGACATCGACGTCAGGATCGGCGAGACGGTGCAGGTGATGTACCGCGCGAAGAACCTCTCGTCGAAGCCGACGACCGGCCAGGCGACGTTCAATGTGACGCCGATGGCGGCGGGCGCCTATTTCAACAAGGTGCAATGCTTCTGCTTCACCGAAACGACGCTCAAGCCCGGCGAGGAAATGGAGATGCCCGTCGTCTTCTTCGTCGATCCGGAGATCGTCAGGCCGGTCGAGACCAAGGACATCAAGACCTTGACGCTGTCCTACACCTTCTATCCGCGCGAGCCGTCCAAGCCGGTCGCCGCGGCAAGGGACGGGCAAACTGAGAACAGACTTTGACAGGACGCCCGTTTCGGCTATGCCGTGCGGGCGACAAGAGAGGACTATCGGGGATTACTGACATGGCCGGAGCGCATCAGAAGAATCACGACTACCACATCATCGATCCGAGCCCGTGGCCTTTGCTCGCCTCCATTGGCGCCTTCGTCATGGCGTTCGGCGGCGTCGGTCTCATGCGCTATGCCGCCGGCGGCTCGTTCAAGCTGTTCGGCCTGGAACTTGCCAACCCGTGGCTCTTCCTGATCGGCCTGGCGATCGTTTTCTACACGATGTTCGGCTGGTGGTCGGATACGATCAAGGAAGGCCGCGAGGGACACCACACACGCGTCGTGTCGCTGCACCTGCGCTACGGCATGATCATGTTCATCGCTTCCGAGGTGATGTTCTTCGCCGCCTGGTTCTGGGCCTTCTTCGATGCCAGCCTGTTTGCCGGCGAGCCCATTCAGGCCGCTCGCGCCGCCTATACCGGCGGCGTCTGGCCGCCCAAGGGCATCGAGGTCCTCGACCCCTGGCACCTGCCGCTCTACAACACGGTGATCCTGCTGCTCTCCGGCACGACCGTCACCTGGGCGCACCACGCGCTGCTGCACGACGACCGCAAGGGCCTGATCTACGGCCTGACGCTTACCGTGCTGCTCGGCGTTCTGTTCTCCTTCGTCCAGGGCTATGAATATGCGCACGCGCCGTTCGCCTTCCGCGATTCGATCTATGGCGCCACCTTCTTCATGGCGACCGGCTTCCACGGCTTCCATGTTCTCGTCGGCACCATCTTCCTGCTGGTCTGCCTTTTCCGGGCGCTCGGTGGCGGCTTCAGCCAGCAGCATCATTTCGGCTTCGAAGCGGCAGCCTGGTACTGGCACTTCGTTGACGTGGTCTGGCTGTTCCTGTTCTTCTCCATCTATATTTGGGGCGGATGGGGTGCGCCGATCGCTCACGGCTGAGGCTGGGGCGGTACGAAGGACAAAGGGCGGCTGCGGCGATGCAGCCGCCCTATTTCGTTTGAGAGCAATGGGCGGGCGATGAAATACGCGTATTTGTGGCTGCTGGCTGCAGCTGTTTTCGTGACGCCACCTGTCACCGCCGCCGAACTGCGGACAAGGTGGTCGTCTACAAGGAACGACGCGTGCTGCAATTGTTTGCCGGCGAGCGCCTCCTGCGCGAATATTCGGTCGCGCTCGGCGGCAATCCCGTGGGAGACAAGATGCAGGAAGGCGACCGGCGGACGCCGGAGGGGCGCTACGTACTCGACTGGCGCAACGACGCGAGCAGCTTCTACCGTTCCATCCACATCTCCTATCCGGCACCCGAGGATGTGCGGGCCGCGGCTGCCAAGGGCCTCCATCCCGGCGGCATGATCATGATCCATGGTCAGCCCAACTATTTCGGCTGGCGGCCTTTTTGACGCAGATGTTCGATTGGACGGATGGCTGCATAGCCGTTACCAATGCCGAGATGGACGAAATCTGGGACATGGTCCCGAACAACACGGCGATCGAGATCAATCCATGAACGACGACAAGGCGTTGTACCCGCCGGTTGACCCCATCATGACAGGCGTCAAGGGGCTTTGCCCGCGCTGCGGCCAGGGCCGGTTGTTCGACGGCTTCCTGAAAGTTCGACCGGCCTGCGAGAGCTGCGAGCTCGACTATCGCTTTGCCGATTCCGGCGACGGTCCCGTCGTTTTCGTCATCCTCATCGTCGGCTTCGTCGTGCTTGGGGCGGCGCTCTGGATCGAGGTCAATGTCAATCCGCCGCTATGGCTGCATTTCCTGATGTGGATACCCCTGGCAACGGTTTTCAGCCTCGCGCTGACGAGGACGTTGAAAGGCGTGCTGATCAATATCCAGTACCGCAACAATGCACGTCCGGGTGAAATCGACCGTGGCCGAGATGCATAAGGCGGCCTCGCATGGGCGCCTCGGCCGGATTGGCGGTATCGTGCTCGTCGCGATCGCCTTCGCCGTGCTCCTCTCGCTCGGTACATGGCAGCTGGAGCGGCTGCACTGGAAGGAGGCGCTGATCGCCGCGATCTCCGAGCGCCGTTCGGCGCCGCCGGCGCCGCTCGGAGAGATAGAGGCGCTGGCTGCGGCCGGCGAGGACATCGACTATCGATCCATCAGCGTGTCCGGCGTGTACGACCACGGCAAGGAGCGGCATTTCTTTGCCACGTACGATGGCCGCACCGGTTACTACGTCTTCACGCCGCTCATGCTCGCGGACGGTCGCGCTCTTTTCGTCAACCGCGGCTTCGTGCCCTTCGAGAAGAAGGACGCCGCAACGCGGGCCGAGGGGCAGGTTGGCGGCAACGTGACCATCAATGGTCTGGCACGGTCGCGGCTTTCCGAAAAGCCTTCGTCGCTGGTGCCTGACAACGATATCGCCAAGAACATCTTCTACTGGAAGGATCTTGGCGCGATGACACAGACAGCCGGCATCGCCGCTGATCGTGTCGTTCCCTTCTTCGTCGACGCGGATGCCGCAAAAAACCCGGGCGGCTTGCCGGTCGGCGGCGTCACCCGGTTCGACCTGCCGAACAACCATCTTCAATATGCGCTCACCTGGTACGGTCTTGCGGGGGCGCTGGTCGTGGTGAGCGGCGCTTACCTCTATCGTCAGCGACGCAGAGATCATTCCGGCGAATGAAACGGGGAAACGAATGGCTATTCTCGCCGCCATCCTGATTGCGCTCACCGCATTGCTGCATGTCGGCTTCCTGGTGCTCGAGATGTTTCTATGGACGAAGCCGCAGGGGCGGGCGGTCTTCCACATGACGGCGGAGCGGGCCGAGACGACGCGGGTGCTGGCGGCCAACCAGGGGCTCTACAACGGCTTCCTGGCCGCAGGTCTCCTCTGGTCGCTGCTCCAGCCCGAACTGACCTTTGCCTTTGAGCTGAAGGTGTTCTTTCTTGTGTGCGTGATCGTTGCCGCTATATATGGCGCATGGTCGGTCAAGCCCCGCATTCTTCTCGTGCAGGGCGGCCCGGCCATGCTCGCGCTCCTGTTCGTTCTACTGGCGTCCTGATTCATGGCCTCATCCACGGCGGCAAAATCCCAGATCACCATACGTCTTTGCGGACCGCGCGGCTTCTGCGCCGGCGTCGACAGGGCGATCCAGATCGTCGTACTGGCGCTCAAGGAGTTCGGCGCTCCGGTCTATGTCCGCCACGAGATCGTGCATAACCGCTATGTCGTCGAAGGGCTGGAGGCCAAGGGCGCGATCTTCGTCGAGGAGCTCGACGAAATTCCGCCGGAGCATCGCAAGCAGCCTGTGGTCTTCTCCGCCCATGGTGTGCCGAAATCGGTGCCCGCCGATGCCGATCAACGCAACCTCTTTTATCTCGACGCCACCTGTCCGCTGGTCTCGAAGGTGCACAAGCAGGCGATGCGGCACCACCGGCTGGGGCGGCATGTGGTGCTGATCGGCCATGCGGGGCATCCGGAGGTCATCGGCACGATGGGGCAATTGCCGGAAGGGTCCGTCTCGCTCATAGAGACGGTGGAGGACGCAGATTTGTATGTGCCGCCCCATCCCGACAATCTCGGCTTCGTGACGCAGACGACGTTGTCGGTCGACGACACCGCGGGGGTCATCAAGCGCCTGCACGAGCGCTTCCCGAA
This sequence comes from Sinorhizobium fredii, assembly GCF_002944405.1. NCBI lineage: Bacteria > Pseudomonadati > Pseudomonadota > Alphaproteobacteria > Hyphomicrobiales > Rhizobiaceae > Ensifer > Ensifer fredii. Next base: position 986,395 of record NZ_CP024307.1, read on the forward strand.
CCTGACGGCACCGGCCGCCGATTCGATCTGCTACGCTACGACCAACCGGCAGGAGGCAGTCAAGCAGGCGGCGCCCGGCTGCGACCTCTTCCTGATCGTCGGCGCCCCCAACTCGTCCAATTCCAAGCGGCTCGTCGAAGTGGCGCTGAGAGCGGGGGCAAAGAAATCTGTGCTTGTCCAGCGTGCCTCGGAGATCGACTGGGAAACGATCGGCGACATCTCGACCGTCGGCCTCTCGGCCGGCGCCTCGGCGCCGGAGGTGATCGTCAACGAGATCATCGAGGCGTTCCGTGAGCGCTATGATGCTACGGTCGAACTTGCCGACACGGTCGAGGAGAACGAGAACTTCCTCGTCAATCGCGAACTCCGCCATGTCGAGTTGACCGCCGCCGACATGGCCTTCGTCAATGGAGAATAGGTGCGGGACGATAAAGCTTCCGCTTCGATCCCCTGGAATTCTTTTCCGAAAGTAGCGACCCTTGGCAGTTTACACCGATATCACGGAAGACGACCTGATCCGCTTTCTGGCCGCCTATGACGTGGGCGTTCTGACCTCCTACAAGGGCATCGCCGAAGGCGTCGAGAATTCGAACTTCCTTCTCCATACGACCAAGGGCTCCTATATCCTCACGCTCTACGAAAAGCGGGTGAATGCCGATGACCTGCCGTTCTTCCTGGGGCTGATGCACCATCTCGCGGAAAGGGGGCTTTCCTGCCCGCTCCCCTTGCCGCGTGCCGATGGCGAACTGCTCGGCACGCTGTCCGGCCGGCCGGCCGCCGTCATCTCCTTCCTCGAAGGCATGTGGCTGAGGAAGCCCGAGGCGCAGCATTGCCGCGAAGTCGGCCGGGCGCTGGCATCGATGCACGAAGCGGGCGAAGGGTTCCCGTTGAAACGAACCAATGCGCTCTCGGTCGGTGGCTGGCGGCCGCTCTGGCGGAATTCCGAGGCGCGCGCCGACGAGGTGCAGGACGGCTTGAAGGACGAGATCGCGGCGGAACTCGCGTTTCTCGAAGAGCACTGGCCGAAGGGCCTGCCGGACGGCGTGATCCATGCCGACCTCTTCCCCGACAACGTCTTCTTCCTAGGCGATCGCCTTTCCGGATTGATCGATTTCTATTTCGCCTGCAACGACTTCCTCGCCTATGACATCGCCGTTTGTCTGAACTCCTGGTGCTTCGAGAAGAACGGCTCCTATAACATCACCAAGGGAATGGCCTTGCTCTCCGGTTACGAAAGCGTACGGAGTCTGACCGCGGAGGAGGTAGCGGCGCTGCCGTTGTTGGCCCGAGGCTCGGCGCTGCGCTTCTTCCTGACGCGCCTCTACGACTGGCTGACGACGCCGGCCGGCGCCCTCGTGGTCAAGAAGGACCCGCTCGAATATCTGACGAAACTCCGCTTCCACCGCGCCGTCGTATCGAGCGCCGAATATGGCCTGCGGCGCGCCGAGGCTTTGCAATGAAGCATGTCGACATCTTTACCGACGGCGCTTGCTCGGGCAATCCGGGGCCGGGCGGCTGGGGAGCGGTGCTGCGCTATGGCGAAGTGGAAAAGGAGATGTGCGGGGGCGAGGCGGAGACGACCAACAATCGCATGGAACTTACGGCCGCTATCTCGGCGCTCAACGCCCTGAAGCAGCCCTGCGAGGTCGATCTGCACACCGACAGCAAATATGTCATGGACGGCATTTCGAAGTGGATCCACGGCTGGAAACGCAACGGCTGGAAGACCGGTGACAGGAAACCGGTGAAGAACGGCGAACTCTGGCAGGCGCTCGATGAGGCGCGGGGCCGGCATCAAGTGACCTGGCACTGGGTCAAGGGCCACGCCGGCCATCCGGAAAACGAGCGCGCCGACGAGCTGGCACGCAAGGGAATGGAGCCGTTTAAGAAGCCGGGCCGCCTGGCTGCGGCGAAGTAGCGCCACACGCCCAGTATCACTTTTCGAATACCTGATTGACGGGCAATTGCCCCTCACCCTAGCCCTCTCCCCGCCCGCGGGGAGAGGGGACTTCAGAGTGCGCCGCGAGTCCCCCCGCCCCGCTTGCGGGGAGAAGGTGCCGGCAGGCGGATGAGGGGCTGAGACTAACGCCAATCCCTATCGATCAAAGCTGTTCCAGCATTGCCGCCGCGCCGGAAACGGTCGCCTGGCCCGGGGAGTCTTCGACGTTCAGCGACTTGACCACGCCGTCGTCGACGAGCATCGAGTAGCGCTTCGAGCGGATGCCGAGTGTGCCGGCCGACAGATCGATATCGAGGCCGAGCGCCTTGGTGAAGGCAGCGTTCCAGTCGGATAGGAAATGGATCTTGCCCATGCCGCCGGATGCCGTTGCCCAGGCGCTCATCACATGCAGGTCATTGACGGCGACGACGGCGATATCGTCGATGCCACGCGCGAGGATCGCGTCGCGGTTCTCCAGATAGCCGGGAAGATGATTGAGCGAGCAGGTCGGGGTGAACGCCCCCGGGACGGCGAAAAGGACGACGCGCTTGCCCTTGAAGAGCTGGTCGGTGGTGATCTCGACCGGGCCGTCGGCGGTCTTTTCCTTGAAGGTTGCGTTGGGCAGCTTGTCTCCGACAGCAATGGTCACGGTTCTCTCCTCGAATTCAACTCGCGGTCCGGCAAAGGGGTTGCCGAGCCTGCGAGCGACTATAGGAACGCGTCAGTCAAAGGCAAGCGTGGTTTCCATGCTCAGATCGCCGGCACGCACGGTAATCGCAATCGCCTTGCCGCCCATCTTTCGGTCCTTGCCGGAGAACTTCACGGGAATGTCCACGCGGCGCTCGGCGCCGGAGAGGTCGCCCACGACCGGTGCTCCGAAGGAGAGACCCGCCGGCCCAGCGAGGAAAATCTCCGGTTCGCCCGCGTCTTGCGGAAGCCGGAGATCGAGGTGCATGATGCCGGCATCCTCTTCGAAGTCTGTCATCGTGACCCTGAAGTGATCGGATGGCGGCTTCGGAAGTGCCGCCACGGCCTCCTCGATGCGCGCGCCGTCCAGTGGATTGTCGAAGACACCGGCCTTCAGCGCCAGATCCAGTGTGCCTTGGACCGGGATGCAGATGTCTTCGCAAACGCCCAGGAAAACGGAAGCCCGGACGGTCAGGTCCTTTTCGCCGCTTACCCGTTTCAGCGTGAGCGGGAAGGCAACCGAGCTGTCGTAACCGACATAGCGTCCCGGTCCCTCGCCGAAGGTCTTCGGTGCGGGAAACCGGATCGCCTCCAGAGCGACGCCGCCTTCCGGATCGAGGGTGATCTGCGGCGGTATTCCGCTCGCGCCGGGGTCGCGCCAGTAGGTTTTCCAGCCGGGCTCGAGCTTGATTTCGAGCACCGCTGGAATGGAGCCGTCCGGTCTTGGCTGCGAGGCGACAAGGCGGATCGCCCCGCCGGGGGAGGCCAACCAGTCGCTGCTGGCGGCCTCGGACTGGTACGGCAAAAAAAGAGCGACGAGCAGACTTGCCTTCGCGAGGCGCTGAGCCATCTTCTTCCTGGTTCGGCATCTGGTCATGACCTAGCACTAGCGCGTTTCCGCATTCGTCTCCAGCCGCCGCGAAAGGCCGCCGATCATATCTGCTTGATCGACGATGCCGGGTAAATGGTTCGCCCGTACTGGGCTCCAACTGTGGAATTCGCTTGTCTTTGCATCGTTGGAGCTGGAGATCGACGCGAAGGAGCGTCGTGCGTGCAAATTTCGGCCCGCGCCACGTAGAGGCGCTTTTCATTTCGTGCCGAATTGATAGGCTATCTTTCATTATGGCAACAACGGCGCAGCCAAAGATACGCGAACGTGGTTTCCTTGACGGTCAGTTCCTGATCGCCATGCCCAGCATGTTCGATGCCAATTTCGCCCGCACGGTGATCTTCGTCTGCGCCCATTCGGAAGACGGCGCGATGGGCTTCGTGTTGAACCGGCCCCAGCGGCTGACCTTCCCGGACGTGCTCCTGCATCTGCAACTGCTCGACCCGGAAGAAGCGATCCGGCTGCCTTCGGCGGCACGTGAGTTCCAGATCCAGGCTGGCGGGCCGGTCGAGACCGGTCGTGGTTTCGTCCTGCATTCGGACGATTACCTGAGCGACTCGAGCATTCCGGTCAGCGACGATATCTGCCTGACGGCGACGCTCGACATCGTCAAGGCCATTTCGCGCGGCGAGGGGCCCGTCAAGGCCACCATGCTGCTCGGCTATGCCGGCTGGGGACCGGGGCAGCTCGAAAGCGAAATCGCCAACAACGGCTGGCTGACATGCCCGGCGCGTGAAGAGCTGATCTTCAGCCGTGACCTCGACGAGAAATACGATCAGGCGCTTGCGCTGATCGGCGTCTCTTCGGCGATGCTTTCCCCCGATGCCGGCCACGCCTAATCGAAGGCTCGGTTTCCTGCTTCTTTCCCCGATTACGCTCTCTTCATGAGCGGAAAGCGCTCCTTCAGGAGCCGCAGGATCGATTCCGAGCCGACGGGCGGGCCGAACAGGAAGCTCTGGCCATAATCGCAGCCCATCTGCGCGAGCTGGATCGCATCCTCCTCCGATTCTATGCCTTCGGCGACGACCCGCATGTCGAGTTCGCGCGCCATGGCGATCACCGAGCGCAGCACGACGCCGCGCTTGTCGCTCGGATCGCGCACCAGCGCCTTGTCGATCTTGATCGTGTCGAAGGGGAAGCGGGTCAGATAGGAAAGCGAAGAATGGCCGGTGCCGAAGTCGTCGAGGGCGAGCCGCAATCCGGCTTCCCGGAGCTTTTCGAGCACGAGCCGGGCCTGTTCCGGATTCTCCATCACCAGCGATTCGGTCAGCTCCATCTTCACCTTCGCCGGATCGCAGCGGTTCTTGTTGAGGATGGTCCGGACGTCGTCATAGAGCCCGCTGTTGAGCAGCTGCGCACTCGAAAGATTGATCGCGACGAAGATCGGCAGATCGCCCGTCTGGATCTGCCATTCGGAAAGGTCGCTCGTCGCCTGGTCGAAGGCGAACATGCCGAGCTGGTTTATGACGTCGGAATTCTCCGCGATCGGGATGAATTCGGTCGGCGAGATACTGCCGCGCTTCGGATGGTCCCAGCGCATCAGCGCTTCGAAACCGGCGACCTCGGCATCGCTGAGACGCACGATCGGCTGGTAGACGAGCGACAGTTCCTTGCGTTCGATCGCCCGCTTCAGGTCCGCTTCGAGCTGCAGGCGATCCGATCCGGATGTTCGGAAGGCCGGCCGGAAGGGCTCGACGCGGTTGCCGCCCTCCTTCTTGGCGCGAAACATCGCAAGCTCCGCATCGTCGAGCAGGCTTGCGGCGCTCTGCTCCTGGTCGAGCCAGGAAACGAGACCGATCGAGGCGGTGAGATTAATCTCGCGGTTGCCGTAGTTGAGCGGCACCATGATCGCCTTGCTGACCGCATCGGCGAAATCGGCGATCTTCGCCGGATCGCGCTCGGACATCAGGATCAGCCCGAACTGGTCGCCGCCGAGGCGGGCAAGCGTGTCCTGCGGCCGCAGCAGCCGGCGCAGCCGCCGCGTCAACGCGATCAGAATGTTGTCGCCGGCGGCGATCCCGAGCAGGTCGTTGACCTGCTTGTAGCGGTCGATGTCTATGGCGAGAACGGTCGGCCGCGTCGAAGCGATGCCGTCGGACATCAGAAGGATGGCCTGCAGGCGATCGAGGAAAACCTGCCGGTTCGGCAGGCCGGTGAGGTTGTCGAGGAGCGCGTTCTGCAGCAGCCGCTCGACCGAATTGCGCTGTTCGGTGATGTCGACGATGGTGCCGACGCAGCGGATGATCTCGCCATTGGCGCCCAGCACGGGCCGCGCCCGGATCGACAGCCAGTGATAGTGCCCATCCTCGGCGCGCACGCGAAATTCGTGGTTCAAGCGGCCGCGTCTGTGTTCGAGAAGCACATCCAGGGTCGCCCTGAACCGGTCGCGATCGTCCGGATGCAGCCGCGGCACCCAATTGCGGACCGGTCCGTTCATCGTGCCGAGCGAAAGGCCGAGCTGGTGCGAAATATCCGGGATCGTCACGACGCGGTCGCGCGCCACGTCCCAGTCCCAGACGGTGTCGCCGGAGCCGGTCAGCGCCAGCGCCTGCCGCTCGAGGTCCGAGAAGAGACCCTGCTGGTATGCGCCGCCGGCAAAGGCATGCTGCATCACCGTGAAGCCGATCAAGAGGACGATCAACACGAGGCCGCCGCCGAGGGCCGGCTGGACGATGTCATTGGCGAGCTGACCGGTGACCGCCAGCCACGCGCCGAACAGCCAGACGAGGATCAGGAGCCAGGCCGGAACGAGAAGGATGGCGCGGTCGTAGCGGTTAAAGCCGAGATAGGCGATCAGCACGATGCCGACCGTCGCCGTCAGCGCAAAGGAGAGACGGGCGATGCCCGATGCGATCGCGGGATCGTAGACGGCGACGCCGAAGAGCAGTGCCAGGCCGAGAATCCAGGCGAGCGTCGCGTAGCCGAGATGCTGATGCCAGCGGTTGAGGTTCAGATAGGTGAAAAGGAAGATTACCAGCCCCGCCGCCAGAAAGACTTCCGTTCCTGCTCGCCATATGCGTTCGTCGCCAGCCGTCACGCTGATCAGCTTCGACAGAAAGCCGAAGTCGACACAGATATAGGCGAGAACCGCCCAGGCAAGCGCCGCCGTCGCCGGCAGCATCGAGGTGCCCTTGACGACGAAGAGAATGGTCAGGAAGACCGCGAGCAGCCCGGCAATCCCGAGCACGATGCCGCGATAGAGCGTAAAGGCGTTGACCGTGTCCTTGTAGGCGTCGGGCTGCCACAGATAGATCTGCGGCAGTTCCGGCGTCGCAAGCTCGGCGACGAAGGTGATGACGGCGCCGGGGTTGAGGGTGATGCGGAACACGTCCGCCTCGTCGCTCGGCTGTCGGTCGAGCGCGAAGCCCTCGCTCGGCGTGATCGACAGGATGCGTTGCGAGCCGAGGTCCGGCCAGAACAGTTTCGAATTGACCAGCCGGAAATGCGGCGCGACGATCACCCGCTCGAGCTGCTCCTCGGAGACATTTGCAAGCGCGAAGACGGCCCAGTCGCCCTGATGATGCTCCGTGCTCGATCGGACCTCGATGCGCCGCACGATGCCGTCCGTGCCGGGCGCGGTGGACACTTGGAAAGCCTCGCCCCGGCCGGAATAAATTTCCGTCGTGGCCGTCAGGTCGAGTGCCGTGTCCTCGCGCGAGATCTTGACCGGTTCGAGAGCATGGGCGACACCGCCGGCGGTGCCGAAGATGAAAACGGCGAATGCCGCCAGAAACGCCGCCACCCTTGCGGCTGGCCATGCGGTCGGCTTGCGGATCACGGGCATCAAAGGGGCATATTCCTGTTCGGTACGGCATCCCCGGACAGAAGCGAGAACATCAGGTGATCGCGCCACTGGCCGTTTATCTTCAAGTACTGTCTCAAGTAGCCTTCGCGTTCAAAGCCGGCCTTTTCAAGGAGCCGGATGCTCCTTGCGTTCTCTGGAATACAGGCTGCTTCAATACGGTGCAACTCGAGGGTCGAAAAGATGTAGGGGATGGTCAGCTTCAGCGCCTCGTACATGTGGCCCTGGCCGGCATGTTTCTGCCCCATCCAGTAGCCGATCATGCAATTCTGCGCCGCACCCCTGCGGATATGGCCGATCGTCAGGCCGCCGAGGAGAACCTCGTCCGGTCTGCGGAACAGGAACAACGGCACCGCCTGGCCGGAAGCATATTCCTGTTCGTTGCGGATGACGCGGCTGCGAAACGCGCTCTCGGTCATCTCGTCAGCCCGCCAGGTGGGCTCCCACGGTTCGAGGAAGCCGCGGCTCGCGCTGCGCAATTGATACCATTGCCGATAATCGGCGTAGCGCGGCAGGCGGAGAAGGTAATCCTGATTGGCGATTTCGACCGATTCGGGCTGCCTCGACAGGAACCGAAATACCGATCGTGCCATATATGCCTCCGGCCCCAAACTCGCATGCCGGCGGGCGGAGATCGGCTTCATGCTCTTCCTCATCCCGCTCAGGTCAATCTACACAGCCGGACCGAAATCCCAGCCCGGACCGCGCCATCATGCAAGAGTTCGAAGGCGCCGTGTCATTGCGAAGCGTTGCACAAGTTAACGCCTAAATCGAATCCGATTTTAGAAATTGTGCAAGAAAGGCACGGGCCCCGCAGGTGCTGCCCGCACTCTGAAGATCGGGGATTGCGCCCGCTAGCCGGCGAGCGCCTGGACGGCAGCGGGTTTGATATTCAAAGACGACAGAATGTCGCTCACCGGGGCGAGCTGTTCGAGCGGGCCGATCGCCGAAAGGGTAGGGGTCGTATCGAAGAAGAGCCGGCCGGCGAGATCGGTCAGCCGCTCTATGGTGATGCCGGACAGCCGCTCCATCAGCTCTTCGTTTGGAATGGGGCGCCCATAGAGCATCATCTGGCGGGCGATCTGGCCGGCGCGCGCCGCCGGGCTTTCCTGTCCCATCAGCAGTTGCGCCCGGATCTGCGCACGGGCACGCTCGATCTCCTGCTGGTCGATGCTCGCCGACGATTTGCGCAGCTCCTCGATGATGACCGGCATCAGCTCGGGGAGATTTTCCCCGCCGGTAGCGGCGTGGATGCCGAAGATGCCGGTATCGGAAAAGCCCCAATGGAAGGCGTAGACCGAATAACAGAGGCCGCGATGTTCGCGCACCTCCTGAAAGAGGCGGGACGACATGCCGCCGCCGAGGATATTGGCAAGGATCTGCGAACAGTAGAAGTCGCGGGCGTGATAGGCCCGGCCTTCGAAGCCGAGCAGCACCTGCGCGTCCATCAGGTCACGGCTCTCGCGGCTGTCGCCGCCCGTGTAGCGCGCTGTATCGAGGACCGGAGTCGACAGCGGCGTGACGGGCAGCGTGGAAAAGCGCTCCTCGACCTGGCGCACGATCGTGTCGTGGTCGACGGCGCCGGCGGCAACGATGAACATCCTGTCGGTCGTATAATTGCGGCCGAGATATTGGCGGATCTGACCGGGGGTGAACGACATCACCGTTTCGGGCGTGCCGAGAATGGGCCGCCCGACCGTCTGGTCGCGGTAGGCGGTCTCGGCGAAGCGGTCGAAGACCACATCGTCCGGCGTGTCGTCGGCCGCGCCGATCTCCTGCAGGATGACGTGCTTCTCGCGCCGCAGCTCCTCCTCGTCGAAGGTTGATTCCGTCAGAATGTCCGCAAGGATGTCGACCGCCAGCGGCACGTGGTCCTTCAGCACCCGCGCGTAATAGGAGGTGGTCTCGGTGGAGGTGGCGGCGTTGACCTCGCCGCCGACGTTTTCGATCTCTTCGGCGATCTGGCGGGCGCTGCGCCGTCTTGTCCCTTTGAAAGCCATGTGCTCCAGCAGATGCGCAATTCCGTGTTCATCCACGGTCTCGTTGCGCGAACCGGATTTGATCCAGACCCCGAGCGCCACGCTTTCCAAATGCGGCATTCGCTCGCTTACCACCGTCAGCCCGGAAGGGAGCCGGGTGCACTCAACTTTCATCATCCGTATCTTTCGTTCTATTCCCGAACGCGGGTACGCTCGCCGATGAAGGTTTCGACGTTCTTCAGCTCCGCATCCAGGATATCGAAACGCTCCGCCCTAGTCATGAGATCAGCAAGCCACGTCGGAAGCGTGGGGTCAATACCACTCGCCGATTTTACCGCGTCGGGAAATTTCGCGGGGTGAGCGGTCCCGAGCGCCACCATTGGCGCCGACGGCTTCTCGTGCTTGGCGGCGACCGAGACGCCGATTGCCGTATGCGGATCAAGGAGATAGCCGGATTTCTCGAAGGTTTCGCGGATCGTCGCCGCCACCTGCTTCTCCGAGGCGCGGCCGGCGCGAAATTCCTTGCGAATTTTTTTCAGTGCGCCCTCTTCGATGGCAAAGGAACCGGATTGCTTGAGGCTTTCCATGGCGGCGCGCACCCCTGCCGCCTCGCGGCCATAGGCCTCGAACAACAAGCGCTCGAAGTTGGACGAGATCTGAATGTCCATCGAGGGCGAGGTCGTCGCCTTGACCTCGCGCATCTCGTAGCGGCCGGTCTTCAGCGTGCGCGCCAGAATGTCGTTTTCATTGGTGGCGATGATCAGCCTGTCGATCGGCAAGCCCATGCGCTTGGCGACATAGCCGGCGAAGATATCGCCGAAATTGCCGGTCGGCACCGTGAAGGAGATCCTCCGGTCCGGGCCGCCGAGCGCGATCGCCGTGGTGAAGTAATAGACGATCTGAGCCATGATGCGCGCCCAGTTGATCGAATTGACCCCCGACAGCTTAACCCGGTCGCGAAACGCCGTGTCGTTGAACATGGCTTTGACGAGGTTCTGGCAATCGTCGAAATTGCCCTTGATAGCGATCGCATGGACGTTCGACGCCCCCGCGGTCGTCATCTGCCGCTGCTGCACCGGCGAGACCTTGCCGTGCGGGAAGAGGATGAAGATGTCCGTCCTTTCCCGGCCGGCAAAGGCGTCGATCGCGGCACCGCCGGTATCGCCGGAGGTTGCCCCGACGATCGTCGCCCGTTCGCCGCGCTCGGCGAGCACATGATCCATGAGGCGCGCCAGCAATTGCATGGCGACGTCCTTGAAGGCGAGCGTCGAACCGTGGAAGAGCTCCATGACGAAGGAGTTGGGGCCGGTCTGGACAAGCGGGGCGATGGCCGGATGGCGGAAGGTCGCATAGGCCTCGTCGATCATCTCGCGGAACTTCGCGGCCGGAATTTCACCGTTCGTGAAGGGCTCGAGAACAGCGAAAGCGATTTCCTGATAGGACTTGCCGCGCAGCGCACGGATTTCCTTTTTCGAGAAGGCCGGCCATTCTTTCGGCAGGTAGAGGCCGCCGTCACGAGCAAGCCCTGCCAGAAGAGCGTCGCAGAAACCGAGGGGTGCTGCTTCCCCGCGCGTCGAAATATACTTCACCTTCTTCATCCTTCGTTACCGCATCTCAAAGTTACAGCAGACAGTCTGGCGGAGGACCGCCCCTCTCGCCGCGCTATCACGCCGATATTGCATAACCCTTCAAGGAAGAACCGCCGCCCGGCCCCCTATTTGTTCCAGTTCGCCGTAAATCGCGCGGACATTTTTGTCACCATGGCAAATTTCCGAATGCTTCGGAAAGTGAGGCTTGCGATGGCCCGCCGGTCGATTTTTCGATTTGCCGCTGCTATAGACGATGCCCGAGGGTCGAGAAAGGCCCTCGAAGATCGTCGGTCCGGAGGAGGAGGGGATTGCAGATGGGTTCCTGCTCCGGCCATCAAAAGGATTGCGCCAGCTTCGGCCGAATTCGCCGCGGTTGCCGTGATCTCAAAGTCTCACCGGTTCAGTAGGGGTCGTGCAACGTGTCTGGCAAAGTGTCTCGCCATCTTATCGCAATGTCTGTCCTTTTGGTCGCCGCAGGCTGTAACAAAACGCAAGACGGCGGCGCCATCGAGGCCGGCGGCACCGCGAACGCACTGACGCCGGCGGTGATCCAGGCGGCTTGCCCGCCGGTGACGCTGCGGGACGGCACCGCCTCCTATCGCACCTATGCGAAGGGCGGCAAGGACGATCCGACCAAGGTGGTCTACCAGGCCTCGCTAGCCGATACCACGCGGCAATGCGTGCAGAGCGCGGACACACTGACGGTGACCGTGGTCGCCCAGGGCCGTGTCGTCGCCGGCCCCGCCGGCGGTCCGGGCAAGATTACCATGCCTATCCGCGTGGCGGCGACCGACGGGGAAAAGACGCTCTATTCCGAACTGACGCAATATCCGGTCGAAGTCCCGCCGGGCAGCACCAACACGCAATTCGTCTTCACCAGGGCCAACGTCACCCTGCCGGCCGGAGCCGGAGCCGATGCCAAGATCTTCGTCGGCTTCGACGAGGGACCGCAGAAGGCGAAGCAGTAGCAGGCCGCACAGGTGCGGGGGAGTTGCCCCTTACGCTGACCCGATACGGTGCCGCGAGTCCCCTTCGCCCCGCCTGCGGGGAGAAGGTGGCCGGCAGGCCGGATGAGGGGCAGACTCCAAGAAAAACAACTCTTTGCAGCCACTTATAAAAACGCCGAGGCAATGCCCGGCGTTTCCACGCGTCCGCGGCCGGGTTATTCGGCCGCCACGCTCTTGCCCGCTTCCCATTTGTAGAGCGAGAAGCTCGGCGAGGTGAGATCGCCGCTCTCGCCATAGGTCAGCTTGCCGATGACCGTGTCGATCGCCTCGCCGGATTTGATCGCGGTCGCAACCGCGGTCGCATCCTCGGCCGAGCCTGCCTTCTCGATGCCGGCCTTGAGCACCTGGACGGCGGCATAGGCGTTGAGCGTGAAGGCTTCCGCCGGGATGTTCTTGACATTGAGCGCCTCGATCACCGGGGCGGCGGCCGGGTGGCGGGTGGCGTCGCTCGCATTCGTGTAGATCGTTCCCTCGGCAGCGTTGCCGCCGATCGCCCAAAACTCGGTGTTGGAGAGACCGTCGCCGCCGATCAGCTGCGCATTGACACCCTGGTCGCGCATCTGCCGGATCATCAGGCCGGCCTCGGCGTGGTAGCCGCCGAAATAGACGACCTCGACATTCTCGGCCTTGAGGCGTGTGACGATGGCGCTGAAGTCCTTTTCACCGGGGTTCAAGCCCTCGTAGACGACTTCCGTGATGCCGCCTGCGTTGATCGCCGCCTTGAAGCCATCGGCGAGGCCCTTGCCGTAAGCACCCTTGTCGTGCAGGACGGCGACGCGCTTGTCCTTGAGATTCTTGACGACATAGTCGGCCGCGACCACGGCCTGCTGGTCGTCGCGGCCGCAGGTGCGCAGCACGTTCCAAAGCCCGCGGGTGGTAAGGTCGGGCGTGGTTGCCGTCGGCGTGACCATGAGGATGCCGTTCTCGGCGAGCACGTCGGATGCCGGCATCGCCGTGCCGGAAAGCACCGGCCCTACGACATAGCGCACGCTCTCTCCGGCGAGCTGGTTGGAAACGGAAACAGCCTGCTTCGGCTCGCCAGCATCGTCGACGATCTTGATGACGATCTTCTCGCCCTTGATGCCGCCGGCATTGTTGATTGCTTCGGCCGCTGCCTCGGCGCCGTTCTTCACCTGCTCGCCAAAGGCCGCGACCGGGCCGGTGAGCGGCGTGATCACGCCGATCGTGATATCGGCATGGGCGAGCGGCGCGAAAGCCACGCCGGCAGCCAGGGTTAGTCCGGTCAATAGTGAAAGACGCATCGTGGTTCCTCCTTGGAAATAACCTCTACAGCGCCCGGACATACGGAGGCCGCCATAGCGCTTTGAACTGCTGCGCGGCCCTACCCGGAACCATGCAGTGGTCGATCTTGATATAGCTCTCGTGCGCCGTTCGAAAACCCGCGGTTTCTCGCAGGAAACCATGGGTCTTCCACCGCATGCCGCCTTTCGAGGGCGCCGATGATGAGCGGCGCGAAGGGCCGTCGGAATTAGAGAGGGTGAGGGTCAGGCCGTCAGGGACTCGGACCATTCGGCAAGCGCGGCGACGACGCCGGGCAGGACGGCCATCCGCGAGATAACGGTCTCGGCGCCGGCCTCCGTCAGCTTGTCAGCATGCGAGGCATAGCTATGCGAGCCCCCCGTGAAGCCGACGACGCGCATGCCGGCGGCGCGCGCCCCGTGGACGCCGTGCACCGAGTCCTCGATGACGAGGACGCGTGCCGGGTCGACGCCGAACTGGGCGGCGCCATGCAGGAAGATGTCCGGCTTCGGCTTGACCCGGTCCGGGCCAAGATCGCGCGCCGAATAGATATGCTTGCCGAAATGGTCCTGAATGCCGACCTTGCCGAGCATCGTTGCGAGCCGCGCTGAGGTCGAGTTCGAGCAGATGCAGTGCGGCAGCGTCAGCTGCAGCAGTACGGGCTTGACGCCGTCGATGATCTTGACGTCGCGGGCGAGCCGCTTGTCGAGAATGGTGTCGACGCGATCGATCAAAGAAGCCGAGAGCGGAATGCTGGCTTCCTTCTCGATCGCCAGCAGCGTGTCGCGCCAGGTCATGCCGGCAAAGCGCTCGCTCATTTCCTCGACACTGATCGGGTAGCCGGCTTCCGTCAGAAGTCCGGCCTCGACTTCCGAGGCGATGATTTCCGAATCGACGAGCACGCCGTCGCAGTCAAAGATGATGAGATCGAAACCGGTCATTTTGCGTCCTTGGGAGAGGCGCGCCGCTGGCGGGGAGGAGGCTCGATGCGGCGCGAAAACAGGTCCGGGCAGATTTATACGATGGTGGATCAAAGCTCAACCTTTGGAAATCGTCTTGCGGAAGTTGTGCCTTGCTCGACAGGCTCGGGCTGCACCTCTATCTGTAGCGCATGACAAACGAACGCGATGACACGATTGCAAGCCGGATCAGCCGGGCGCTCGCCGAAAGGATCATCTCCGGGGCGCTCCCTCCGGGCGAGCGGTTGCGTCAGGACCATGTTGCCGAGGAGTTCGGCGCGAGCCACGTGCCGGTGCGTGAGGCTTTCCGACGGCTCGAGGCGCAAGGCCTTGCCGTTAGCGAGCCGCGCCGGGGCGTGCGGGTCGCCTCCTTCGATCTCAAAGAGGTGCGCGAGGTGGCGGAGATGCGCGCGGCACTCGAGGTGCTGGCGCTCCGCCATGCCATACCCCACCTGGCACCCGCCATTCTCGATCGCGCCGAGGCGGCCACGGCCGCGGCGGACAGATCCCGCGACGTGCGTAGCTGGGAGGCGGCAAACCGAGCGTTCCACCGTTTGATCCTCGAGCCCTGTGCCATGCCGCGCCTGCTCGCCGCGATTGACGACCTTCATGCGGCAAGCGCCCGGTTTCTCTTCTCCGCCTGGCGATCCAGCTGGGAGGCACGCACCGACCACGACCACCGCGCCATTCTTGCAGCGCTGCGCCAGGGGAGAGGCGAGGAGGCTGCCTCGATCCTCGAGCGCCATGTCGGCTGGATCGGCAAGACGCCGGTAAAGACCGCCGGCGGGGAAGTCCGCGACGCCTTTTCTATCGTCGGATAGCGGCGATCTGCCGTAAACTGCGACTTCGGAAACCGGGACGAGGTGACATTCCATGGTTCGCCTGCGCGGCCACCATCTCCTGTGTCTGCTGACCTATGTCGGCAAGGGCTACACGGCCGCCTTCACCCGCAACTATCTCGGGATCGCCGCCCGCCTTTCCTCCGGCGAGGCGATCGAAATCGTCCAAGGCCCGGACGATATCTGCGCTCCCATGCTGGATGATCCCGACGCCCATTGCCGGAACGACAGTGTTCTTGACCGTGACGACAAAGCCTTGACCGCCGTCGCCGATCTGCTGGGCATGTCGCTGACGGCCGGCTCGGTCCTCCAACTGGACGGCGAGCGCCTGGAGCGGCTGCGTGCCGCGTTTGCGGCAGACTCGATACGGGCAGCCTGCGAGGCGTGCGAATGGGCGCAGTTTTGCACACGGATCGCGGGCGACGGTTTTGCCGACGCGCTCGTCAAGGCCAAGCGCCTATAGCGGAAAGAGCTCCAGGAAGGCTTTTTCGCCCCTGTCGGTGAAACAAATCACGCGGCTGTCCTTCTCGCGTTTCGCCCAGCCGTTGTCGATGAACAGCCTGAGCAGCGCCTCGCCGAGCGAGCCGGCGAGATGCGAACGGCGTTCGCTCCAGTCGAGGCAGGTTCGGCAGATCGGCCGTCGGGATTTTTGAAGCGCGGGGTAGTCGATGCCGAGCGCCTCGATGCGATGCCGTCCTGCATCGGTCAAGGCGAGGTCCTCTCCAGTCACTTCGATCTGGCGGTCCGCGACCAGACTGTCCAGCAGGCGCACGCCATAGTCGCCGGCGAGGTGGTTGTAGCAGATGCGCGCCTTTCTGAGCGCCGGATCCTTCGGCCCCGGCCGATGCCTCGTCAGGCCGCGGCTGGCGGCGAAACCCATGAGGCTTTCGAGCATCAGCCCAACCTCGTCTTCGGCCAAGGCATAGTAGCGATACCGACCCTGCTTGCGCTGCGTCAGCAATCCGCCGGCCTCGAGCTTGGCGAGATGCGAGCTCGCGGTCTGCAGCGTGATGCCGGCGTGCGCCGCAAGCTCCGTTGGCGTCAGCGCCTGTCCGCCCATCAGCGCGGTCAGCATGTTGGCGCGGGCCGGATCGCCGATCAGCGATCCGATGAGGGCGATATCGGGACCTTCCTTCCTACTTCGATCGTAGTCGAAGCATTCCGGCCGAACAAGCGGGCATGATGCAAATCATCAACAAGGAGAAGATCATGATCACCTGCTTCATTCGCTACGAGATCGATCCCTTCCGCAAGGAGGATTTCGCTACCTATTCCCGCAATTGGGGCGAGGCCATTCCACGCTGCGGTGCTGACCTCATCGGCTATTTCGGTCCGCACGAAGGCTCGGCGACGACCGCCTATGGCGTCTACAACATCGAAAGCCTCGCCGCCTACGAGGCGTACCGGGCGCGTCTTGCCGCCGATCCGCTCGGCCGCGAGAATTACGAATTCGCGCGGCGCGAGCGTTTCATCCTCAAGGAAGATCGCATCTTCCTGAAGAACGTCTCGCTGCCACATGGGAAGGAGTGATGCGATGATCGCGGTGATTTTTGAGGTTCTGCCGGCCGAGGGCAAGCGCGAAGCCTATCTCGCCCTTGCCGCCGACCTGCGGTCGCTGCTCGACGGGATAGACGGCTTCATCTCGATCGAGCGATTCCAGAGCCTTACCGATCCGAACAAGCTGCTGTCGCTCTCCTTCTGGCGCGACGAAGCGGCGGTGAAGGCCTGGCGCAATGGTGCGGAACATCGCGCGGCACAGGCCGCGGGGAGGAATGGCGTCTTCGCCGACTATCGCCTGCGGATCGCGGCGGTCGTTCGCGACTACGGCCTCAACGAACGGCATGAGGCGCCAGCGGACAGCCGGGAGTGGCACGAGCACGATACGAACTGACCGAGAGGGGCATGGCAGCGACGCAAATTTCCCGGGCGGCCTTCAAGCTTTGGTAACCATCTTCGGTAACCATAAGTGCTATAGTCAGTCCCGAGTAAGCGTATTTGCGAGTTGCCCATGTCTTCAGTTGTTTCGCTTGCCGAAATCTCCCGAGCCGCCCGTCCGCTGAGCTGGCTGGACAGCATCATCAAAGGAGATTGCGTGGCTGCGCTGAACGCGCTCCCCGACAATTCGGTCGACGTCGTCTTCGCCGATCCGCCCTATAATCTGCAGCTGGGCGGCATGCTGCACCGGCCGGACCAGTCGCTGGTCGACGCTGTCGACGACGAATGGGACCAGTTCGCTTCCTTCGAGGCCTATGATGCCTTCACCCGCGCCTGGCTGCTTGCCTGCCGCCGCGTGTTGAAGCCGACCGGCACACTCTGGGTAATCGGCTCCTACCACAATATCTTCCGGGTCGGCGCGATCCTGCAGGACTTGCATTTCTGGATCCTGAACGACATCATCTGGCGCAAGACCAATCCGATGCCGAACTTCAAGGGTCGCCGCTTCCAGAACGCCCACGAAACGCTGATCTGGGCGACGCCGAACGCCAAGGCCAAGGGCTACACCTTCAATTACGAGGCGATGAAGGCCGCGAACGACGACGTGCAGATGCGCTCCGACTGGCTGTTCCCGATCTGCTCCGGTTCGGAGCGGCTGAAGGGCGACGACGGCAAGAAGGTGCATCCGACGCAGAAGCCGGAAGCGTTGCTCGCCCGCATCCTGATGGCTTCGACCAAGCCCGGCGACGTGGTGCTCGATCCCTTCTTCGGCTCCGGCACCACCGGCGCGGTTGCAAAGCGCCTCGGCCGCCATTTCGTCGGCATCGAGCGCGAACAGGACTATATCGACGCCGCAGCCGAACGCATCGCCGCAGTCGAGCCGCTCGGCAAGGCGACTCTGTCCGTGATGACCGGTAAGAAGGCCGAACCGCGCGTCGCTTTCAATACGCTCGTCGAGAGCGGCTTGATCAAGCCCGGCACGGTGCTGACCGATGCTAAGCGCCGCTACAGCGCCATCGTGCGCGCCGACGGCACGCTTGCCTCTGGCGGCGAGGCCGGCTCGATCCACCGCCTCGGCGCCAAGGTTCAGGGCCTCGACGCCTGCAACGGGTGGACGTTCTGGCATTTCGAAGAAGGGAATACTCTGAAGCCGATCGACGAACTCAGATCCGTCATTCGAAATGACCTGGCAAAACTGAACTGATCAACCAGTTCCGCTTGGGTCTTCGAAAAAGCGCTCTGCCCGGTTTTGTACCTTCAGTCCCGGGAGGAGAGCTTTAAACGCCCGGAATCCGTAAGGGATTCCGGGCGTTTGTATGAGGTGGGATGCCCTCCCGCTGCCGCGACCTTCTCCCTTGACGGGGAGAAGGGGCACGCCGCGCCGCCTCAGAGGAAGAAATCGTCGACCCGCAGGCTGGTGACGCCGTTCACCTTGATCTGGAAGTCGGCATAGCCGTCGCCGTTGACGTCGCCGGACAGGACGCCGGAGCGGAAGTTCAGTTCGCCGGCGTCTCCCGAAAACGCGCTGCCGCCGATGAAGGTGAATTTCTGATTGCCGCTCCAGGTCGTGTCGGCATCGATCGTCGAAAGGTCGATGACGTCGAACTCGGAGCGGCGGAAATCGGCGATCACGTCGCGGCGGGAGCCGACCACCGATTCGGAGATCGCGTTGAAATCGAAGCTGTCGGTGCCGGTCCCGCCGACCAGATAGTCGAAGCCACTGCCGCCGCGCATGATATCGGCGCCGGAGCCGCCATAGAGATCGTCGTCACCGCTGCCGCCGTCAAGGAAGTCGTCGCCGGCGAGGCCCTCGATAATGTCGTGGCCGCCCAGCCCGCGCAGCGTGTTGGCAACAGAACTGCCGGTGATATCGTCATGGCCGTAATTCGTGCCGGTGGCGTTCTCGATGCTAATGAGGTCCTCGCGCCGGCCGCTGCCGGTGGTCGCGTATTTGTTGCCGAGGTCGATCGTCACGCCCTTGCCGCGCTCCGAGCTCCAGTCGTCCTGGAACTGGTAGCTGACGGTGTCGATGCCGGTGCCGCCGTTGAAGTAGTTGTTGAATCCGGCCGAGAGGAAGGTGTCGTTGCCACTTTCGCCGTAATAGTCGCTGGCATAGCCGTCGATTTCGAAGCGGTCATTGCCGCTGCCGGCATAGACGACATCGTAGGAGCTCGTGTCGCGTGCCCGGATGTCGGCAACATAGATGTCGTTTCCGGCACCCATATAAATGTCGTTGCCGCCCTCGTAGGAATTCACCACGAGATCATTGCCGTAGCCCGCATCGACGTAGTTGTATCCGCCGTAGCTGTCGGTCCTGTTCAGGTAGATGTCGTCGTCGCCGTCATAGCCATAGATTTCGACCTCGATATAGCTGTTCTGCTTGAGGATATCGGCGTAATTCGTACCGTAGATGCGCGTGACCATTAGCTCGACCTTTTCAGCGAAGGCGTTGAAATCTAACGCGGATCATGGAGGAACAAAGCTGAATGGCGGGTGAACCGAATGCGGCGTTTTCGTGAATTCGCTGGCCGGTTCGGCGGTCAGGAACGCGCTGTCAGGCCTGGGTCGCCACTGCCGGACCGACACCGTCAAGCACGTCCAACGGTTGCACGCCATAGGCTGCCAGATCGGCCCTCAGCCTTTGGGCATCGACGAAGTGCACGGCCTGCCAGCCCGCCGCCCGGGCGCCTTCAACATTGGCCAGGCTGTCGTCGATGAAGATCGTCGCCGCGGGGTCGAGACCGAAGGTACGGGCATGGGTCCAGTAGATTTCGACATCCGGCTTGATCAGCCCGACGTCGCCCGAAACCGTGACGCCGCGCGGCAGCGTCAGGAAGGGAAAGCGCTTCTGCGCCTCGCGGAACGTGTCGGAGGCGAAGTTGGTCAGCATCGTCACGTCGCGGCCTTCGGCGATCAGGCTTTCCATCAGCGCGACCGTATCTTCATAGGCGTGCGGCACCATCTCGTGCCAATGCCGGCGGAAGGCGCGGATATGCTCTTGCCGTTCCGGATGCTCCTCGATCAACAGCGCCTCGGCCTCCTCCCAGGAACGGCCCCGGTCCTGTTCGATGTTCCAGTCGTGGGTACAGACATTGGCGAAGAACCAGCTGCGTTCCGCCTCGTCCGGGATGATCCGCGCGTAGGGGATCTGCGGATCGTAATGGATCAGCACCTTGCCGATGTCGAAAACGATGTGGCGGATGTCGACGCTGCTCATTGGTAATCCTGCGGCGGGTTGAACGAGGTTGCGGCCTTGCCTTACACGGCTTTGAATGCGTGCGGTATAGCCTGCGTGA
Organism: Sinorhizobium fredii; assembly: GCF_002944405.1. Classification (NCBI taxonomy): domain Bacteria; kingdom Pseudomonadati; phylum Pseudomonadota; class Alphaproteobacteria; order Hyphomicrobiales; family Rhizobiaceae; genus Ensifer; species Ensifer fredii. The sequence continues at coordinate 1,006,576 of NZ_CP024307.1, forward strand.
TCGCTTTTTTCATGACGGTCGGCAATGCCTGCCCCTTCAACGACGCGATCGGCTCCCACCAGCCCTCGGCGCAGGCCACGGCCTTCGCGACTTTGGCACGGTAGACCGAGAGGCGCAGTTCGAAATGCGTGAAGACATGCGTGACAGTGCCGCAGGCTTCCCAGGCGGCCGCGAAAGGCTGCGCCTCTACCGAGGTCTCGCCGTCGCGGCGCGCGGTCCAGCCCGTGCCCGGCACTTCCGTCATGCCGCCAAGGAGGCCCGTCTCGGCGCGCTTGCGCAGATAGACGGCATTAGCACCATCGATCGCCACGAAGGCGGCGCCGAGGCGCAGCGGCTTTTCCTTCTTCGCCCCCTTGCGCGGAAACGTCTCGGGATCGGCGACGGCGAGCGCCCGACAGTTCGAGCGGAAGGGACAGAGCGCGCAGGCGGGGCGCTTCGGCGTACAGATCGTGGCACCGAGATCCATCATCGCCTGGGCGAAATCACCCGGCCGGTCGGACGGCGTCAGTTCCGAGACGAGCCGGCGCATTTCCGGCTTGGCGGCGGGAAGCGGCGTCTCGATCGCATAGAGGCGGGAAATCACCCGCTCGACATTGCCGTCGAGCACGGCGCTCCTGCGGTTGAAGGCGATCGCCGCAACCGCGGCCGCTGTATAGTCGCCGATGCCGGGAAGGGCTTTCAGTCCTTCCTCCGTCTCCGGGAAGCGGCCGCCATGGTCGCGCGCCACCGCCTCGGCGCATTTCTTCAGATTGCGCGCCCTGGCATAGTAGCCGAGGCCGGCCCAGGCCTTCATCACCTCTTCGGTTTCGGCGGCGGCCAGGTCTTCAACCGTCGGCCAGTGCCTTAGAAACTTGTCGAAATAGGCCTTGACCGCCTGCACGGTGGTCTGTTGCAGCATGACTTCGGACAGCCAGACATGGTAGGGATCGGCGACGGCGCCGCGCGCTGCCATCGGCGGCGAGACACGCCACGGCAGATCGCGATGGTGGCGATCGTACCAGTTGAGCAGCACGGTGGCGGCTTCGGCCGCCTTTAGCGTGTCGAGCGTCATTTGCCGGAGAGTCCCTTTCCGGCCTATACTTGGCCGACGCCCGCTTGGGCTTCAAGGCTCGATCGAAGTTGCGAACAGAAAGTCGTTCCGGTGAGTGAAGCGAAGTCCCGCAAGGGCGTTGTGCAGATCAGCGAGGTTGCGAACGGGCTGATCGATCCGGTGCTGGCCAAGCGCGCCGGCATCAACACGATGCTGCTCGGCTCCTGGGACGAGATCGCCGGCGCGGAGTTCGCCGACTGCACGCGGCCGGAAAAGATCGCCTGGCCGCGGCGCGCCTCGGAGATCGGCAGCGATGGCGGCTACCAGCCCGGCGTGCTGACGGTTGCCTGTGAAGGCGCAAGGGCGCTTTTCCTGACCCACGCCCAGGGCGAACTGATCCAGCGCATCAACGGCTTTTTCGGCTTCCATGCGATCGGTCAGCTTCGAATCGTCCAGAAGCCTGTCGCACCGCCGCCCAAGCCCTACCGGCGGCCGCGGCCGCTGACCGGCGAACCGGCACGCCGGCTCGACACCATGGTTGAAGGCATCGAGAGCGAGGCGCTGAAGGCCGCACTGAAGCGGCTCGGCACGGCGGTCCTGTCTCAGCGCCGCAAGTAGTTCACCATCAAGGGGTCACAATTCTTTGAATTCAGTTGAAACAGTGCCCCTTGTCGCCTTGCACTGAGCAAGTTATCGAAATCACAACTCAATTTTCCCCTCCTAGAACACGGGTCCTTCCATGTCCGCTTCCGAAACGAGCCTTCCGAAACGCCTGCTGAGCGGTGTCGCCGTCGCGGCGATTGCCCTGGTGCTTGCAGCCTGCAGCGAAGAAAAGAAGGAGGCGGCTTCCAAGGCGCCGGCTGAAACAACGGCCAGCGCGGACGCGACGACCACCGGCTCCACCGCCGCGACGCCGGCCGCTTCCGGCCAGGCGAAGCCCGCCGCCACCGAGGTCGCGCAGTCTTCCGCCCCGACCGCCAAGGCCGAGTTGCCGCAGTCGGAAGGCAGCGTCGACGTGCAGAAGCTGATGGAGCCCGGCGCGCTTCCGGAAATGGCGCTCGGCGAGGCCAATGCGCCGGTAACGATCGTCGAATACATGTCGATGACCTGCCCGCACTGCGCCAACTTTCACAACAAGACCTTCGACGCCATCAAGACGAAATATGTCGACAGCGGCAAGGTGCGCTTTGTCATCCGCGAATTCCCCTTCGACCCGCGCGCCGCGGCCGCCTTCATGCTGGCGCGCTGCGCTCCGGAGGGACAGTATTTCCCGATGATCTCCATGCTGTTCAAGCAGCAGGAACAATGGGCCGCCGCGGAAAACGGCCGCGATGCACTGCTGCAGATGTCGAAACTCGCCGGTTTTACACAGGAGAGCTTCGAGGCCTGCTTGACGAACCAAAAACTTCTGGATGATGTGAACGCAGTCATGCAGCGCGGCGCCAAGGAGTTCGGAGTGAAATCGACGCCGACCTTTTTCGTGAATGGCGAGCACTATTCGGGGGACATGTCGGTTGACGTTATGTCGGCCCTCATCGACAGCAAGCTCTGATCCTTCGCTCTTCCTGACAACGGGCGACGGCTGCGGCCGTGCGCCCGTTTCTTATGTTCGGGAACCCGTGAGGTTTGGCCATGCCTCACACTGACGTTCCGCCGAAAACTCGCTCCAATGCGCGCCGCATGCGGAGTGTGATGACCGACGCCGAGGTCAAGCTGTGGAACGAGTTGCGCGCACATCGACTGATGGGCCTCGGCTTTCGCCGACAGGTTCCGGTCGCGGGTTATATCGTCGATTTCGCTTGCCCCGCACATCGACTGATCATCGAAGTCGATGGTGCGCAGCATGCGAAACCGGGTGATGCCGACTACGATCGGCAGCGTACGCTCCGACTGGAGACCGCTGGCTGGACTGTCTTGCGTTTCTGGAATGACGACGTGCTGCGCGACATTGACAAATGTGTGCGAGCATATCGTTCGGGTTATCGGGAAGGGGACATTCGAGTGATGCGCTCGTGGCTCACCCCCCTCTGCCCTGCCGGGCATCTCCCCCACAAGGGGGGCGATCGGCAAGTGGCGATGTCCCGCTCGACCAAATACCTGTCGCTTGGGTCATTTTTAGTGGGGCTTTCGGCACATTCGGCTTTGATGTCGCGGAAGCCCATGCGTCTAGCCGACCTCCCCCCTTGCGGGGGAGATGCCCGGCAGGGCAGAGGGGGGTGCAGCGCGGTCGCCGCACATCGCAAAGGGGGGTATCGCGCCCCATGAAATTCAACAAGCTGCGCCTGCTCGGCTTCAAATCCTTCGTCGAACCGACCGAATTCATCATCGAACGGGGCTTGACCGGCGTCGTCGGGCCGAATGGCTGCGGCAAGTCCAACCTCGTCGAGGCGCTGCGCTGGGTGATGGGAGAGAACTCCTACAAGAACATGCGCGCCTCCGGCATGGACGACGTGATCTTTTCCGGTTCGGGCAACCGGCCGGCGCGCAATACCGCCGAGGTCGGTCTTTACCTCGACAATGGCGACCGCACGGCGCCCGCCGCGTTCAACGACAGCGACGAGATCCAGGTGACGCGCCGGATCGAGCGCGAGCAGGGATCGGTCTACCGGATCAACGGCAAGGAGGCGCGGGCAAAGGACGTCCAGCTGCTCTTCGCCGACGCCTCGACTGGCGCCCGCTCGCCGTCGATGGTCGGGCAGGGCAGGATCGGCGAGCTGATCGCCGCAAAGCCGCAAGCCCGCCGGCAATTGCTCGAAGAGGCAGCCGGCATTTCCGGCCTGCACTCGCGCCGTCACGAGGCCGAGCTGCGGCTGAAGGCGGCGGAGACCAATCTCGAACGGCTCGATGACGTCACCTCGCAGCTCGAAAGCCAGATCGAGAGCCTGAAGCGCCAGTCGCGTCAAGCCAACCGCTTCAAGATGCTGTCGGCGGAAATCCGCCGTCACGACGCGATCCTGCTCCACATCCGCTGGGTACAGGCGAAGGAGGCCGAAGCCGAGGCGACCAGCCAGTTGAACCAGATCACCGCGCTCGTCGCCGAAAAGGCACAGGCGCAGATGGAAGCGGCCAAGCATCAGGCGATCTCGAGCCTCAAGCTGCCGGAGCTGCGCGAGAACGAGGCGAAGCTTGCAGCAGCGCTGCAGCGCCTGCAGATCGCCCGCGCGCAGCTCGAAGAAGATGCCGGGCGCATTCTGCGCCGGCGCGACGAATTGCAGCGGCGGCTCTCGCAGCTTGCCGAGGATATCGCCCGCGAGGAGCGGCTCATCGCCGACAATGCCGGCATCCTTGCCCGCCTCGACCTGGAGGAGGAAGAGCTGCGCGACGCGCTCGCCGAGGCGGACGAGCGTGCCGCGGAGGCGCGAGAAAGGCTGGAGGACGCCAACGAAAGGCTTTCCGGCAGCGAAGCCGATCTCGCCGGGCTTACCGCCGAGCGCGCCGAAGCGCAAGCGGCGCGCAACCAGCTCGACAGGACGCTGCGCGACCTCGCCGAGCGGCAGGCGCGCCTTGCCCGTCAGCTCGCCGATCAGGGGCGCGACCTCGAAAGCCTCGACCGGCAGATGGCGGCCCTCCCGGACCCTCACGAGAAGCAGGGGCAGGTGGAGGCCGCGGAAGCGGCGCTGGAAGAGGCCGAGGCGGTGGTCGTCGCCGTGGAGGAAAACCTTGCCGAAGCGCGGGCGGAAGAAGCGGCGGCCCGCCAGCCCGTCGACCAGGCGCGGGCGCGGCTGAACGGCATTGAAACCGAGGCGCGCACGATCCGCCGGATGCTGGAAGCGGCCGGCGCCAGCGCCTATCCGGCGGTCGTCGAGGATATGAAGGTGGAGCGCGGCTTCGAGACGGCGCTCGGCGCAGCATTGGGCGACGACCTCGATTCGCCGCTGGAGCAGGCGGCTGCCGCCCATTGGCGCATGCCCGGCGACCACGCCGACGACCCCGCCTTGCCCGGCGGTGCCTTGCCGCTCAGCGACTATGTCAGCGCCCCGGAGGCGCTGGGCCGCACGCTCCGCCAGATCGGCATCGTCGGAAACGAATCCGAGGCTGAGCGCCTGTTGCCGCTCCTGAAGTCCGGCCAGCGGCTGGTGACGAAGGAAGGCGCTGTCTGGCGTTGGGATGGGCACGTCACCGGCTCGGAAGCGCCGAGTGCTGCCGCCTTGAGGCTCGCGCAGAAGAACCGCCTTTCCGAGCTCGAGGCGGAGGCCGAGGATGCGGCTGAGGTGCTGCGCCGGGCGGAGGCGGATCTCGCCGCCGCCGGCGCGCGCATTCGTGCCGAGGACGAGCGGCTGCGGCTGTCGCGCGATGCCCAGCGGATGATCTCCAGGCAGCTCGCCGAGGCGCGCGACGCTCTAGCTGCGGCCGAACGTGCCTCCGGTGATCTCGTTCGCCGCCGGGCGGTGCTTGCCGAGACGAAGCTTCAGCTCGAGGCTCAGGTCGAAGAGGCGGCCGAGCAGATCGAGGCGGCGAACGACGCACTGGCCGAGGCGTCCGACCCCTCGGAACTCGAGCTGCGGCTGCGCACCCGGACGGCGGAGGTTGCGACGGACCGCGCCGCGGTCGCCGAAGCGCGCGCCGCGCATGACGGACTTGCCCGCGAAAACGAGGCGCGCCTGCGCCGGCTGACGGCGATCGCTGCGGAACGCGAGACCTGGCGGGCGAGGGCGGCGAGCGCCGAGGAGCACATCGCGACACTGCGCGACCGCGAGGCGGAAGCGCGCGAGGAGGTCGAGGAGCTCGTCGACGCACCCGACGAGTTCGACGACAAGCGCCGCGCCCTGGCAAACGAGTTGCAGAAGGCGGAGACGGCGCGCCGCCAGGCGGCCGACATCCTCGCCGAGGCGGAGACCCGCCAGCGTGAAGCCGATCGCCTTGCCGCGGCGGCGCTCTCGGAACTCGCGGAAGCGCGCGAAAAGCGCGGCCGAGCCGAGGAACGGCTCGTCTCGGCCCGCGAGCGGCGCGTCGAGGTCGAGGCGCGGATACTGGAGGCGCTTTCCTGCGCACCGCACGAGGCGATGCGCCTGACTGGGCTGGCCGCCGATGCGGCGTTGCCCGACATGCGAGCCGTCGAGCGTGAGCTTGAGCGGCTGAAGATCGAGCGGGAGCGCCTCGGCGCCGTCAACCTGCGTGCCGACGAGGAGCAGAAGGAGCTTTCTGAACGGCTGGCAGCACTCCTCAAGGAGCGCGATGACGTCATCGAGGCGATCCGCAAGCTCCGGAGCGCCATCCAGAACCTCAATCGCGAGGGACGCGAACGGCTGATTGCCGCCTTCGACGTGGTCAATGTCCAGTTCCAGCGGCTCTTCACCCATCTCTTCGGCGGCGGCACCGCGGAACTGCAACTGATCGAGAGCGACGATCCGCTGGAGGCCGGCCTCGAAATCCTCGCCCGGCCGCCGGGCAAGAAACCGCAGACCATGACCTTGCTTTCCGGCGGCGAGCAGGCGCTGACGGCGATGGCGCTGATCTTCGCCGTCTTCCTCACCAATCCCGCGCCGATCTGCGTGCTCGACGAAGTCGACGCACCGCTCGACGACCACAATGTCGAGCGCTACTGTAACCTGATGGATGAAATGGCCGCCTCGACCGAGACGCGCTTCATCATCATCACCCATAACCCGATCACCATGGCCCGCATGAACCGCCTGTTCGGCGTCACCATGGCCGAGCAGGGTGTTTCGCAGCTTGTCTCCGTCGACCTGCAGACGGCCGAGCGCATGCGCGAAGCGGTCTGAACCGGCGGGCCATCCGCAGACGAGAGAGGCGACAGGCGCTGCTGCATTTTTGATGCACTGCAGCAAAAATCTTCGCCGAGTGCATTTTCAGGCCGAACCATATACTGTAGATCGTCCATCGAACTGTTTCTGGGTGGAGAACAGGCATGACGAAATGGGTCTACACCTTCGGCGGAGGCAAGGCCGAAGGGAGTGCGGGGGATCGCAACAGGCTGGGCGGCAAGGGCGCGAACCTTGCCGAAATGTGCAATCTCGGCCTGCCGGTGCCCCCCGGCCTGACCATCGTCACGGATGCCTGCAACAGCTATTTCGACAACGGCCGGGAAATGCCCGAAGGCCTGCGCGAGCAGGTCCGCGAGGGCATTGCCCGGATGGAAGAGATCACCGGGCGCGTTTTCGGCGATACGGACCATCCGCTGCTTCTCTCGGTCCGTTCCGGCGCCCGCGCCTCGATGCCCGGCATGATGGATACGGTCCTCAATCTCGGTCTCAACGATCAGTCGGTGCACGCGCTCGGACACGATGCCGGCGACGCGCGCTTCGCCTGGGACAGCTACCGCCGCTTCATCCAGATGTATGGCGACGTCGTGATGGGCGTGGATCACGAGATCTTCGAAGAAATCCTCGAGGAAGAGAAGGCGCGGCTCGGCCACGAGCAGGATCCGGAGCTTTCGGCCGTCGAGTGGCAGCATGTCATCTCCCGCTACAAGGAAGCGATCGAGGAGGTGCTCGGCGAGCCCTTTCCGCAGGATCCGGAAGTCCAGCTCTGGGGTGCGATCGGCGCGGTCTTCTCGAGCTGGATGAACCCGCGTGCCATCACCTACCGGCATCTGCACGCCATTCCGGCCGCCTGGGGCACCGCCGTCAACGTTCAGGCGATGGTGTTCGGCAATCTCGGCAATTCGTCGGCAACCGGCGTCGCCTTCACCCGCAACCCGTCGACCGGCGCAAAGGAACTCTACGGCGAATTCCTGGTCAATGCGCAAGGGGAGGACGTGGTCGCCGGCATCCGCACGCCCCAGAACATCACCGAGGCCGCCCGGATCGCGTCCGGCTCCGATAAGCCGTCGCTGGAAAAGCTGATGCCGGAGGGCTTCGCCGAGTTCGAGGCGATCTGTCAGACGCTTGAGCGCCACTACCGCGACATGCAGGACCTCGAATTCACCATCGAGCGCGGCAAGCTCTGGATGCTGCAGACCCGCTCCGGCAAGCGCACCGCCAAGGCGGCGCTGAAGATCGCCGTCGACATGGCCGAGGAGGGCCTGATTTCCAAGGAAGAGGCCGTGGCGCGCATCGATCCGGCTTCGCTCGACCAGCTCCTGCATCCGACCATCGATCCGCATGCCCGCCGCGACATCATCGGCTCGGGGCTGCCGGCCTCGCCGGGGGCGGCGACGGGCGAGATCGTCTTCACCTCCGAGGAGGCGGTGCAGGCCGTCAAGGAAGGCCGCAAGGTCATCCTGGTCCGAGTCGAGACGAGCCCGGAGGACATCCACGGCATGCATGCGGCTCAGGGCATCCTGACGACACGCGGCGGCATGACGAGCCACGCCGCCGTCGTCGCCCGCGGCATGGGCACGCCTTGCGTCTCCGGCGCCGGCAGCATCCGCGTCGATCAGCGGGGCGAGCTGCTGATCACCGCGAGCGTCACCCTGAAGAAGGGTGAGGTGATCACTATCGACGGATCGTCGGGCCAAGTGCTGAAGGGCGAGATCGCCATGCTGCAGCCGGAGCTTTCGGGTGATTTCGGCAAGATCATGCAATGGGCCGACCAGAGCCGCCGGATGACGGTGCGCACCAATGCCGAGACGCCCGCCGATGCGCGTGCCGCCCGCTCCTTCGGCGCCGAAGGCATTGGCCTCTGCCGCACAGAGCACATGTTCTTCGAGGACGACCGCATCAATGTGATGCGCGAGATGATCCTCGCCGAGGACGAGGAGGGCCGGCGTGCGGCACTTGCGAAGCTCTTGCCGATGCAGCGCTCCGACTTCGTGGAGCTCTTCTCGATCATGCACGGCCTGCCGGTGACGATCCGCCTTCTCGATCCGCCGCTGCACGAATTCCTGCCGAAGACCGATGAGGAAATTGCCGAAGTCGCCGGCGTTCTGGCGCTCGACCCGGCGCATCTGCGTCAGCGGGTCGATGCGCTGCACGAGTTCAATCCGATGCTCGGCCATCGCGGCTGCCGGCTCGCGATCTCCCATCCGGAAATCGCCGAAATGCAGGCCCGCGCCATTTTTGAGGCGGCCGTCGAGGCGGCGCGCAGCACAGGTGCGCCGGTGGTTCCCGAGATCATGGTCCCGCTCGTCGGGCTGCGCGCGGAACTCGACTATGTCAAGGAACGGATCGATGCGGTCGCCAAGGAAGTGATCGGCGAGGCAGGCATCGGCATCGATTATCTGGTCGGCACGATGATCGAACTGCCGCGCGCCGCCTTGCGCGCCGACGTGATTGCCGAAGCGGCCGATTTCTTCTCCTTCGGCACCAATGACCTGACGCAGACGACCTTCGGTATTTCGCGCGACGATGCGGCCCAGTTTCTGGCCACCTATCAGCAGAAGGGCATCATCGAGCAGGATCCGTTCGTCTCGCTCGACTTCGACGGCGTAGGCGAACTGATCCAGCTTGCCGCCGAGCGCGGCCGCCGCACCAAGAACGGCCTGAAGCTCGGCATTTGCGGCGAGCATGGCGGCGATCCGGCGTCAATCCGCTTCTGCGAGGAGGCCGGGCTCGACTATGTTTCCTGCTCGCCCTTCCGCGTGCCGATCGCCCGGCTGGCGGCCGCACAGGCGGCGATCAAGGGCAACGGCAAGACCGAGGCGCTGGCGGCAAGTTGACGGCTGGCCTGCGTCCGCCTTAATACCAATACGGTCTTCGCAACAGTATGTCGCTTTCGTAGCGGAAGGCGCGCGCTTCGGCGCGGCGGTCGAGTTCTATGCGTTGCAGGCAGGTCGCGAACGCATCCGTGCCGCGGCGAAAGCCATAGGAGGCGCAGGTCGTTTCGTCCCTTGCGCGCCGCTCCTGCGGGGACACCGTCTGGCAGCCGGCAAGCACTATTCCTGTTGCAGCGAGTGTCAGCAGTCTGACTGTCGTCGTATTCATTCCTGCCTCCTGATCGGCGCTCGCTCGCGCAACTGAGATCGGCGGCATGTCGGCTCGTCCTCCGCGCGATGAAATTGCTACTGCATGTCTTTGTCCTTAAATCGTCCTCGATTTAAGGACAAAGGCATGCAGCAATTCAAAGTGCTACAGCGGCCTTTGCGCGTGACAAGACGCGCGACGCTGTAGGCAGGAAGGACGCATGGTTGCGGGTCTGCGGGCGCGATTCAACGGCAACAAGAATATCATGCGCCGCTGGATAGTGGCGATTAATCTCGGCTGCTTCAGATCCGCTCGAGCACGCCGACGAAAGCCTCGGCGAAGCTGGTGAGACCGGCGGTGCGCTCGCTCGGCTGCTCGACGCGGATCGAACTTCCATCCTCATTCAGGCAGACGAAGAGGATCGTTTCCGCCTGATCGCCGGCCGTGCCGTGGCGGAGGACGGCAATGGTCAGGCAATTGTCGACAAGGCCGGAGGCAGGCAGGACGAAGAGGAACTCGCCGCCGATCTCGGCGGCAACCGTGCGGACAAAGGACGAGAAATCATCCTTGTTGCCGGAGAAGCGGTCGAGGGAGAGCTCGAGTTCGAGCAGCGCCATCGGAAGGGCAGCGTCTCCGCCGGGCGGCGGAGGGGCGGCAACGGCGATTTCCGAACGTGTCTCCGATGCGGTCATGATCTCTCTCCGTTGTCACGGCGCCTCTATGCCGCCGTGTGTCTTTTCAGGCAGGCGGAGGCCGTTGGCCTACTTTGATCTGCTGCCAGTTTCCCTGGGCGCTGGTCGGCGCGGCAACCGGCAAGGCTGCCGAATGTTCAACTGAAATAACTGGTTAACGAGAATGGCGAATTTGCGGCAGAAATACAACCGATGCGCTCATACTCTTTTCGGGCGAATTCAAGGCGTGCAAAAGCGCGTGGTTCCCACGGAAAGCGCCATGGTCTACAGCGCCGCGCGCCTAATGAGACGCGCAAACGTAGCACTTTGAATTGCTGCATGATTCTGTCCCTAAATCGATTCCGATTTGGGGGATCTTGCATTAAGAAGGGCAAAGACTTTTCCGCGGGGATCGATTCCGTTTCATGATGGTCCGCTACGAGCGTCCCTATTCCCATGCCGCCCACTGGGCGCGATTGTGCGCCCGCATAGGCTTCGTCATTTTCGTGCTGTCGCTTGCCGCGCACCGCTTCGGCCCCTTGACCACCCCGCATTTTCTGGCGCTGGCAGGCTTTGCCGTGACTTTCGCCCTAGTGGCCGTCCTGCTTGCGGCAATCGGTCTGACGCGCCTTTGGCGGGTTGCGGCAATCGGCGGGACCGCTTCGGTCTCGGCGCTCTTCTATGCGGCGCTCCCGCTCGGCTTTTTCTTCTATGGGGCGGCGCAATATCTGACGCGCCCGGCGATCTACGATGTGAGCACCGATACGGCGACGCCGCCGCCCTGGATCAAGGCGCCCGTCGTCGAGGAGAGCTGGATCAAACGCCGGCCGATCGTGACGCCCGAGGATCGCGAAGCGCAGATCGCGGCCTATCCGGGGCTCACGGGACGGCGTTACGACGGCGCGCTTGACCGCGTTTTCCAGGGCGTCCGCAAGGTCGTCGAGGCAACTCGGGTCGGCATCACCGCGGAACTCGGCGTCGAGAACGCACGTGCCGATCTCGAGGATCTTGCCGTTGGCCCCAGCGAGGGGGCGGACACGAGCCGGGGACCGGAGGCCATTCCGGTTCCGGCTACGCGCCCGGCGCCCGATATCGATGTCGGCATACCGGGGCGCCAAGCCAGCGATATCGTTCTACAGGGGGAATGGCTCACGCTGATCGTCGGCTTCCGTTTCGACGTGCTGATCCGGCTGCGTGAAGAGGCGGAAACCACGCTCGTCGACCTGCGCGTCTCCTCGCGCTACGGCCAGCACGATCTCGGCATGGGCGCCAGTTTCGCGGAAGAGTTCTTGCGCGCGCTCGATGCCGAGCTTCTTGGGATTGCTGGCGATTAATCTCGCTCAGGCGACCAGCCGGTATTCGCCAAGAAGCGATGGCGGGCCGTTGGTCTCGATGCGGCCCTGTTCGATCAGGTCCTCGATATGGGCGAGCACCGAAAGCGCCGCTGCGCCGTGCAGACGCGGATCGGTCGAGGCGTAGATCACCTTCACCATGTCGGGAATATTCCGGTCGCCGGCGCGCAGCCGCTCCAGCACGGCGCGTTCGCGCATCTTACGGTGCGCCTTGAGGGCCCGCAGGAAGGAGGCGGGCTCGCTCACCGGGCCGCCATGGCCGGGCAAATAGAGCCGGTCGTCGCGCAAGAGCAGCTTGTCGAGCGAGGCCATATAGTCGGCCATGGCGCCGTCCGGCGGTGCGACGATGGTCGTTGCCCAGGCCATCACGTGATCGGCGGAAAACAGAATGCCGGTGCCGTCGAGCCCGAAGGCCATGTGGTTGGCGGTGTGTCCCGGCGTGGCGATCGCCGTCAGGCTCCAGCCGTCGCCCTCGATCCGTACGCCGTCTTGAAGTGCAATGTCGGGCGCGAAATCCATGTCCGAGCTTTCGGCGAAGGGGTTGGTCTCGCCGGCGTGCAAGGGGCGGGCGGCCCGGTGCGGCCCCTCGCCGACGACAATGGCCCCGGTCGCTTGGCTGAGCCGGCGGACGAGGGGCGAGTGGTCGCGATGCGTATGGCTGACGGCGATGTGCGTTACCTCGCGCCCTTCGAGTGCCGCCATCAGCGCCTGAAAATGCGCCTCATCTTCCGGGCCCGGATCGATCACCGCGACCGAGAGGCGGCCGACGATGTAGGTGTTGGTGCCATGAAAGGTAAAGGGCCCGGGATTGTTGACGGTGATGCGCTGAACGCCGTCTGCCACCGTCACTGCCTCGCCATGGGCTGGCTTGAAATCGAGGTCGAATTCCGGTCCCTGCATGCGTCTGTTCCTGCGCTCCATCTTCGACCAACGACCTCATGCCCTCTCCTCGGCCCCGAGGGCTAGCCCCCGGTCACGGGAAGAGGAGACTGAGGGCGCGCCGCGGTCGCCTTCGCCCCGCTCGCGGGGATTAGGTGCCGGCAGGTGGATGAGGGGCGAGTCGATCGCGATGAGCAACATTGGTTCGAGTTTCACTCGCGAGTGACAATAGGCCAAAGCGTGGAAGGAAGAAACGGTACACCGGTTCGGATTGTCGCGAGCAGCGACCGCTGGATTGAACGGTCGGGGTTAGCGGAAATGGGCCAACAAAATGCAGGCAAAGCGAAGTTAAGCATTGTGAGCACGCACGAGCTTTGCTAATCAGGCGCTCGATTTGGCGAGCGCACTGCCGCCAATCCGTTGGGGCGTAGCCAAGCGGTAAGGCAGCGGTTTTTGGTACCGCCATTCCCTGGTTCGAATCCAGGCGCCCCAGCCACCGCCGAACGCTCTCCAGATGTCAAAAACAAAACCCGCCGACTTTCGTCAGCGGGTCACGCGGATGAACGGTGTGCGCGTCTTCACTCCGCCTTGGCGCCGCCCAAAAACTCCTCGCACCAGCTCGGGCCGTTCGCGCGCTTGCGGTCGCCGGCGATGCGGATCGAGCGGATGACGTAGTCGGAGGAGACGGTGAGCTGGACGGCGCAGCTCAGATATTCGGTGCGGGCGGCCGCGATGCGCTTGCCGCGCTTGCCGTCGGCGGTCTTTTCGTATTCGGCCGGGATCCTGCGGGTCTTGTAGCCGCCCTTCCAGCTATAGACGGTGTCGCTACCGGCTTCGACGTCGGAAATTGGCGGGCCGAACTGGGCGAAGAAGGCGCCGGCCGGCTGGCCGAGCCAGCGTTTCTCGACCTCGTTGCGCGCCACTCCGGTCGTCGTCGTGCAGCCGGCGAGCACCAGCGCAAGGCCGGCCGCCGTCATCATGCGGAAATTCATGTCTCTGTCCCTTTGTCTGTGCTTAAATTCTGCGGCGCGGAAAGGCCGGACGCCCGGATTTCCTTGCGTTCCGGCGTGGCTCTAGCGCCAAAAACGACGAAAGAAAATCGCCGTGGGACCCTGCGAACGAGGAAAATCCGAAGCGTTGCAGAAACGCCCTATTGCCACGCATGGGCGAGGAGTTGATGGGCATGTCGCCGCCCGGAATTTTTTGGATGAGCCCACCTTCTTTTTTGAGTTTGGCGCTTGTGAAAACGAAAATGCTGTTCTATAGAGGCGCCGCTGGTCACGGAGTGTAGCGCAGTCTGGTAGCGCACCACGTTCGGGACGTGGGGGTCGTGTGTTCGAATCACACCACTCCGACCAGCTAAATCAATCAGTTACGCGCAGTGTTTCTTCGATTCCGACATCTCGGGAGCGATAGCGTTTGACGTGTCACCCGTCTGGACGTCCGTTGCGCCTCGCGGCCCGCAGCAGGTCCGGTTCGGGCGCGGTTCTGGCCAATGCCTCTATCGGGACAGACAGTCTGAAAGGACCGCAATCAAAATTCTGCCGGCACGAACGACGCATGAAAAAGGGGCCACGAAGGCCCCTTTTCACGTCTTGGATATTCCCGCTCACTCGTCGATCGTGTCGATGATCTCGATCGCCCTGGCGGCGGTGAGGCGGCGGACTTCCGCATCCTCGCGGCGGCCGGCGAAGATTTCCGTGGCCATCAGCTGGTCGGCAAGGTCGGCCGGCAGCGACAGGATCACGCGGCTGTCCTCGGTATGGATGCCGCCGATGGCCGCTCGCTTAGCAGTGATCATGCCGCCGGCCACCGTGTTGTTGGTGTCCGGGTCGATCAGGATGAAGGCGCCGGTGGTGCGGTTCTGCTCATAGGCGTCGAAGATCGCCTGCTCGTCGAAGGCGAGGTGCACCTTGCCGATGGCGTTCATCGGCAGCTCGTCCGCATGGTTCCACTTGCCGGATTTCAGGTCGAGCTGACTGATCGGCTGCACCTGCACGCGCTGGCGGCGGCTGCCGGACTTCAGCCAATAGCGCTTGCCCGGCTGGATGCCTTCGGCCTGAAGTGCCACGAGCTGGGCGTCGAAGGCGAGCCCGGTCATCGGCTGGCTGTCGATCGCCGCGATCATGTCGCCGCGCGACACGTCCACCTGGCGGTCGAGCACCAGTGTGATCGCGTCGCCGGCGACGGCCGCATTGCGCACCAGGTCGAAGGTAACGATCTTGGTGACGTTGGCGACCATGCCGGACGGCAGGATCACGACGGAATCGCCGGGCTTCACCGAACCGCCGGCAACGGTGCCCTGATAGCCGCGGAAGCTTTCGCCCGGGCGCGAGACGCGCTGCACCGGTAGGCGGAAGCCGACGGTCTGCGCCGAGCGGGTGGTGGCGAGTTCCAGTACCTCGATCAGCGTCGGCCCCTCGTACCACGGCATCGACGCGCGGCCGTCATAGACGACGTTTTCGCCCTTCAGCGCCGAGACCGGGATCGCGGTGACCTGACGGACGCCGAGCGACAGGGCGAGTTCCTTGAACTCGTGCGAGATCTGCTCGAAGCGGCTGCGGTCGTAGTTGGTCAGGTCGATCTTGTTGACGGCCAGCACGAACTGCTTGATGCCCATCAGCGTCGCGATCGTCGCGTGGCGGCGGGTCTGCTCCAGAAGGCCGACGCGTGCATCGACGAGCAGCACGGCGAGATCGGCGGTCGAGGCGCCGGTCGCCATGTTGCGGGTATATTGCTCGTGGCCGGGCGTGTCGGCGACGATGAAGGAGCGCTTGTCGGTCGAGAAATAGCGATAGGCGACATCGATGGTGATGCCCTGTTCGCGCTCGGCCTGCAGGCCGTCGAGCAGCAGCGCGAAATCGGGCAGGCCGAGATCGTTCTGTTTGCCCTTGGAATCGCGCTGAAGGCTCGCGGCCTGGTCTTCCTTGACCGCCTTGGTGTCCCAGAGCAGCCGGCCGATCAGCGTCGACTTGCCGTCATCGACGCTGCCGCAGGTGATGAGGCGAAGCGGGCGGGAATCGCGCGCGACCCGAGCCGGTTCCTGCGACGGGAGGGCAACGGCCGTTTCGTCCAGGGCTGCATTCGCTAGTGCCGGTGCGGTCATCAAAAATATCCTTCGCGTTTTTTCTTTTCCATCGAGCCCGCCTGGTCGCGGTCGATGGCGCGGCCCTGGCGTTCGGAGACGGTCGCGGTTTCAAGTTCGGAAATGATGTCGTCGAGCGTCGTCGCGTTGGAGCGGATCGCGCCCGTCAGCGGGAAGCAGCCGAGCGTGCGGAAGCGGATGACCTCCTCGCGCTTCGTCTCGCCCGGAAGCAGCTCGAGGCGCGGGTCCTCGGCGAGGATCATCATGCCGTCGCGCTCGACGATCGGGCGCTTCTTGGCAAAGTAAAGCGGCACGATCGGGATCTCTTCCGCCTGGATGTAGCGCCAGATGTCGACCTCGGTCCAGTTGGAGAGCGGGAAGGCGCGCACGCTCTCGCCCTTGCGGATCATGCCGTTATAGACGTTCCAGAGCTCGGGGCGCTGGTTGCGCGGGTCCCAGCGATGGTCCGGCGTGCGGAAGGAATAGATGCGCTCCTTGGCGCGGCTCGCTTCCTCGTCGCGACGCGCGCCGCCGAAGGCGGCATCGTATTGGCCGGCGTCGAGCGCCTGACGCAGCGCTTCCGTCTTCATGATGTCGGTATAGAGCGCCGAGCCGTGCGTGAAGGGCGTGACGTTCTCGGCCGCACCGCGCGGATTGGTGTGGGCGACGAGATCGAGGTCGTATTTTTCGACCATCTCGTCGCGGAAGGCGATCATCTCGCGGAACTTCCAGCCGGTATCGACATGCAGGAGCGGGAAGGGGACGCGGCCGGGATAAAAGGCCTTGCGCGCCAGGTGCAGCAGGACAGACGAATCCTTGCCGATCGAATAGAGCATCACCGGGCGCTCGAATTCGGCAGCGACCTCACGGAAGATGTGGATCGCTTCGTTTTCGAGGGCCTTCAGATGCGGATCAAGCGGCGGTTTCGTGCTCTGCGGGTTATGCAATTCCGTTTCCGGATGGGTGTGGGGCATTTCGAACTCCGGGGAGGATACTTGTCTCTTGGCGGCGGCGCTGTCTCAGGCGGCGCTGCTGGCATTGGGGATGATGGAGGAAGCCGCTTCCGCTACGTGCAGGCCGCATTCGCGCTTCTCGTCGTTCTCCCACCACCAGCGGCCGGCCCGCTCGGGCTCGCCCGGCTTGATGGCGCGCGTGCAGGGCTCGCAGCCGATCGACGGATAGCCGCGGCCGTGCAGCGGGTTGACGGGAATGGCCTCTGCGGCGACATGTGCGCGGATCGTCTCGATATCCCAATCCGCCAGCGGATTGATCTTGATGAGGCCGCGCTCGAGGTCGGCCTCGGCAAAGGGCGTGGTGGCACGGTTGCCGGACTGGCCGCGGCGCAGCCCGGTGATCCAGTAGCTTGCCCCTTCGAGCGCACGCGCAAGCGGCTTCAGCTTGCGAACGCCACAACAGGCATGCCTGGCTTCGACGCTCTCGTAGAAGCCATTCATGCCGTATTGCGCCACATAGGCGTCGATATCGGCCTTTTCGGGATGGTAGCGTTTGATCAGAATGTCGTAGGTTTCCTCGGTCTCCTCGATCAGGGCGACCGTTTCGTTGAAGAGCCTGCCGGTCTTCAGCGTGGTGACCTCGATGTCGAGCCGGTTGGTGCCGATCGCAGCGGTGATGACCTGATCCTCGATGCCGAGCGACGTCGTGAAGACCGCCCGGCCTTCAAGACCGGCGACGAGCGCCAGGCGCCCGGCAAGATCGAGGCTTTCGAGCTTGTCGTTCAGGGCCTTGGCTTCGGTTTCGAGAGGTTGCGTCGTCATGGCTGCATCCTGTTGCAATTTGAACGGAATATCGCAGCCGTTTGTGACAAAGGACAGAAAAACGGATTTCTATTGCTCAAGGATCAGAGCAAATATCTCTCTGATCCAGAAAGTTCTAAGAAAACCTAGTAATTTAATAGATTATCTTCATGCGGCGAGAGGAGGCGAGGATACCTTCCTCTGCCGGAGCCGACAGGGCGGACCGTTCAAGAATTGTTGAAGGCTCTGTCCTTTCGCACCGGCTGCTCCAGCTTTGTGCTTGAGCGATCGGGAGAATGAAGGAGACGGAGATGGTCCAGTCCTTGTCCAGGCGCGCCGCCCTTGGAGCCGCCTTGGGAAGCGTCCTAGGATTGCTTCTGGTGACCGGCGCCTATGCTCACCACGGCTGGTCCTGGGCGGAGGCCGACCAGGTCGAGCTCTCCGGAACGATCCGCGAGATATCGATGGCGCCGCCGCATCCGACGCTTCGGGTCGAGACGAAGAATGACGGCATCTGGCTGGTCGAACTCGGCAATCCCCGGCTGACCGAGCGCTCCGGCTTCGTCGAGGGCGTTGCGAAGGTCGGCGATCAGATCGTCGCGCTTGGCAACCGCTCGCTTGACCGCAACGAGAAGAGAATGAAGGCGGTTCGGATCACGGTGGCCGGAAAGGTCTATGACATCTATCCGGACCGAATTCAGACGAATTGATGACCGGCGTCGAATTGCTTGAGGGGATCGGGGCGCTGCCCTTCGCCTTGGCGATACGGCGCTCTGCGATCATCTACATCTTCGTCAATGCCGCCCATATCCTGTCGATCGGGATCATTGTCGGCGCAATTCTGCCGCTGGACCTCAGGCTTCTCGGCCTCTTCAGGAAGGTGCCGATCGAGGTGGTCGGACCCTTCCTCTCGCACGCCGCGGCCGTTGGCGTGACGCTGGCGATTGTCACCGGCTTCTGCCTCTTCAGTGTCAATCCGCTCGAATATGCCGGCAATGCCGCCTTTCTAATCAAGATGACGCTGCTCGCCCTAGGCGTCGCCAATGCGGCCTTGTTGCACTTGGCGCCGCAGTGGCGCGCTGCGGTCAAGGGGGGACCGATTTCGCTCAGGATCTGCCTCTCGGCGCTGCTGTCCATCAGCGTCTGGACGGGCGCCGTCATCGCCGGCCGCTGGATCGGCTTCCTGCTGGAGTAGTGCTTTGAAATTCCGCAATTTCGGGCGGAAAACCGCTATGCACTTTTCCGGCAACTGCTCTAGCGATCGCTGATCGCCCAGCGCGGGTTGATCCAGGGCTCCTGGTTCGAGCGGGCGAGCGGCTGTTTGCCGAGGATATGGTCGGCGGCCTTCTCGCCGGTCATGATCGACGGGCCGTTGAGATTGCCATAGGTGACATGCGGGAAGATCGAGGAGTCGGCGACCCGCAGGCCGTCGACGCCGATCACCCGTGTTTCCGGATCGACCACCGCCATCGGATCGTCCTTCGAACCCATTTTGCAGGTGCCGCAGGGGTGGTAGGCGCTTTCCAGGTGCTCGCGCAGGAAGGCGTCGATCTCCTCGTCCGTCTGGACCTTTTCGCCGGGTTGTATTTCCGGCCCGCGATATTGGTCGAAGGCCTTCTGGCCGAAGATCTCGCGCGTCAGGCGCACGCAGTGGCGGAACTTCTCCCAATCCTCGGGATGGCTCATATAGTTGAAGCGGATCACCGGATCGGCTTTTGGGTCGGAGGCGCGCAGCGTGACGCTGCCGCGCGACTTCGACAGGTTGTAGCCGACATGCACCTGGAAGCCGTGCGTGTTCGCCGCCGCCTTGCCGTCATAGCGGATCGCGACCGGCAGGAAGTGGTACTGGATGTCGGGCTGCTTGACGCCGGCCGCCGAACGCAGGAAGGCGCAGGCCTCGAACTGGTTGGAAATGCCGAGGCCGGACTTGAAGAACAGCCATTGGGCCCCGGCGACGCCCTGCCAGAACCAGGGCAGCCAGGAATAGAGCGAGACGGGCTTGGTGCTGACCTGCTGGAAATAGAACTCCATGTGGTCCTGCAGGTTCTGGCCGACGCCGGGGCGGTCGACCTTGACCTCGACGCCCATGTCCTTCAGATGCGCGGCCGGTCCGATGCCGGAGAGCATCAGGAGTTTCGGCGAGTTGAACGAGGAGGCCGAGACGATCACTTCGCGGTTGGCCTTGACCATCTCGATGCGGCCGCCGCGTTCGATCTCGACGCCGGTGGCACGGCCGTTCTCGATGACGACCTTGCGGGCGAAGCAGCGGATCAGCTCGACATTTGGGCGCTTCAGCGCCGGCTTCAGATAGGCGGACGCGGCCGACCAGCGCCGGCCGCGCCAGGTCGTCTGCTCCATCAGCCCGAAGCCTTCCTGCTTGGAGCCGTTGTAGTCGTCGGTCATCTCGAAACCGGCCTGTTTCCCGGCTTCGACGAAAGCGTGGAACAGCGGGTTCCTGACCGGGCCGCGCTGTACGTGCAGGGGTCCATCGGTGCCGCGCCAGCCGTCCTCGCCGCCGTGCGAATGCTCCATCCGCTTGAAATAGGGAAGCACGTCGGCATAGGCCCAGCCCTGCGCGCCGAGTTCTTCCCAGCGGTTGAAGTCCTCCGCGTGGCCGCGCACATAGACCATGCCGTTGATCGAGGAGGAGCCGCCGATCACCTTGCCTCGCGGCGCGGTGATGCGCCGGTTGTTGAGGTGCGGCTCCGGTTCGGAGAGATAGCCCCAATTGTAGCGGTTCATGCTCATCGGCCAGGCGAGCGCGGCCGGCATCTGGATGAACGGACCGAAGTCCGATCCGCCGAATTCCAGCACGATGACCGAATTCTTGCCGTCCTCCGACAGGCGATAGGCGAGCGCCGAGCCTGCCGAACCGGAACCGATGATGACGAAATCTGCCTGCATTCTAGTGTCTTTCTTGTGTGTCGAGGACGCCCCTCATCCGGCTGCCGCCACCTTCTCCCCGCTTGCGGGGAGAAGGGACTTGCGGTTGCCGACTTCGCTCCCCTCTGACCCCGCCCAAAACCCTGTCTCCTCCACGAGGCGAGCGTATGCGGCGCGGTATTCCCTCTCCCCGCGAGCGGGGAGAGGGCTAGGGTGAGGGGCTATTGCAAACTCTCAGTACGGCGCCTCTACCTTCCCCATGCCGACATAGACGGTCTTGAGCTCGGTATAGTGATCGAGCGCCGCGATCGAGTTCTCCCGCCCAAAGCCGGACTGCTTCGAGCCGCCGAAGGGTATTTCCACCGGTGCGAGGTTGTAGGCGTTGATCCACAGCGTGCCGGCTTCGAGCTGGTCGATCACCCGGTGGGCGCGGGTGAGGTCGGCGGTGAAGATGCCGGCGGAGAGACCAAACTCGGTCGCGTTCGCCCGGGCGACGACCTCGGCCTCGTCGTCGAAGTCGAGCACGCACATCACCGGCCCGAAGATTTCTTCGCGGGCGATCGTCATCTCATCGGTGACGTCGGCAAAGACGGTCGGCTGGATATAGGTGCCTTCGCTGTTCACATCGTTCGGGATGCCGCCGCCGGTGAGGAGCCGCGCACCTTCCTCCTTGCCTTTGTCGATATAGGAGAGCACCTTGTCGCGCTGCGCCCTCGACACCATCGGCCCGAGTTGCGTCCCCTCGTCCATGGGGTCGCCGATGACGATCGCCTCGGTGCGCTCCTTGAGTCGCGTCAGGAACGCTTCCTTGATCTTCCGCTGCACGAAGACGCGGGTGCCGTTGGAGCAGACCTGGCCGGTCGAATAGAAATTGCCGAGCATGGCGCCGCCGATGGCGCTTTCGAGGTCGGCGTCGTCGAAGACGATCAGCGGCGACTTGCCGCCGAGCTCCATGGTGACGTGCTTCAGTTCGGCCGCTGCGGCCGCTGCCACCTTCTTTCCGGTCGGCACCGAGCCGGTCAGCGACACCTTGGCGACGTCGGGATGGTTGACGAGCAGCGGGCCGGTCGAGCGGTCGCCCTGGATGACATTGTAGAGCCCTTTCGGCAGCCCCGCCTCTGTGAGGATCTCGGCGATCTTCAGCGCTCCGAGCGGCGTGTTCTCCGACGGCTTGAACACCATCGCATTGCCGGCAGCGAGCGCCGGCGCACCCTTCCAGCAGGCGATCTGCTGTGGGTAATTCCAGGCGCCGATGCCGACGCAGACGCCGAGCGGCACCCGCTTGGTATAGGCGAAGTCCTGCCCAAGCGGGATATAGTCGCCGTTGAGCGCGGCGGCCGCGACGCCGCCGAAGAACTCGAAGCTGTCGGCGCCCGAGGTCGGGTCGGCGACAATCGTCTCCTGGATCGGCTTGCCGGTGTCGAGCGTCTCAAGCTCGGAGAGCTCGCGATTGCGCTCGCGCATGATCTCGGCGGCGCGCTTGAGGATGCGGCCGCGCGCCGTCGGGCTCATCGCCGCCCATTCCGGCTGTGCCCGCTTCGCCGCCGCTATTGCCTTCTCGACGATTGCCGGCGTTGCCGCATGCAGCCGGGCGATCACCTCGCCGGTCGCCGGATAGATGCTCTCGATCGTCGTGCCGGCCGCATCCTCGACATATTCGCCATCGATGAAGTGCGAGGCTTTCGGTTGGGCTTTCATCTCATTCTCCCCGCGGATAGCGTTTGGATTCCTCGAGATTGTCGAGGTTCATGTGGTTGCGCATGTAGCGCTCGGATGCCTTCTGCAGCGGCTGGTGATCCCAGGGGTAATAGGCGCCGTTGCGGAGCGCCTCGTAGACCACCCAGCGACGCGCCTGGCTTTCGCGCACGGCGGCGTCGAAAGCCTCCATGTCCCAATGGGCGGCGCGCATGTCGCGAAATGCGGCGAGCGTCGCCTGATCGACGGGGCCGCGCGGCTTTTCCGCAAGATTGGTGAGTTCCAGCGGGTCGGCATCGACGTCGTAGAGCTGGTCCGGATCGAGCGTGCAGTGGACGTATTTCCACTTGCCCTCGCGAATCGCGACGAGCGGCGCGTAGGAAGCCTCTGCCGCATATTCCATAAGCACCGGCTCGGTGCGCTCCGCGCCGTTGATCATCGGCACGAGGCTGACCCCATCGGTCCAGGGCTGTATTTCATCCATCGAAATACCGGCCAGATCGGCCAGCGTCGGCGTCACGTCGAGATTCGATGTCGGCGTCAGATGCAGACCCGGCGTGACGCCCGGTCCGGTCACCATCAGCGGCACGCGCGCCGAGCCTTCGAAGAAGTTCATCTTGAACCACAGGCCGCGCTCGCCGAGCATGTCGCCGTGATCGGAGCAGAAGAGGATCAGCGTGTTGTCGAGCATCCTCGTCCGCGCCAGCGTATCGACGAGCTCCCTGACTTTCTCGTCGAGATAGGAGATATTGGCGAAATAGGCGCGGCGCGACTGGCGGATGTTTTCCTCGGTCAGCTCAAAGTTCTCGTAGTCGCAGGACAGCATGATGCGCTGCGAATGAGGATCCTGCTCCTCGAAGGGGATGGCGTCCACTTTCGGCCGAAGGTGCTCGCAATCTTCGTAGAGGTCCCAGAATTTTCGGCGCGCGACATAGGGGTCGTGCGGGTGGGTGAAGGAGACGGTGAGGCACCAGGGTCGGCGGTCCTTGTCGTCGTTCTCCCGCGAAAGCTGGTAGAGCTTCTGGTTCGCCAGAAACGCCACCTCGTCGTCGTACTCCATCTGGTTGGTGATCTCGGCGACGCCGGCGCCGGTGACCGAGCCGAGATTGTGATACCACCAGTCGATGCGCTCGCCGGGCTTGCGATAGTCCGGCGTCCAGCCGAAATCGGCCGGATAGATATCGGTCGTCAGCCGTTCCTCGAAGCCGTGCAGCTGGTCCGGACCGACGAAGTGCATTTTGCCGGAAAGCGCGGTGTAGTATCCCGCCCGCCGCAGATGGTGCGCATAGGTCGGGATCGACGACTGGTACTCCGCGGCATTATCGTAGACGCGCGTGCGGCTCGGCAACTGCCCGGCCATGAAAGACGCACGCGCCGGGGCACAGAGCGGCGAGGACGTGTAGTTGTTGCGGAAGCGCGCCGAGCGGTCGGCGAGCGCCTTCAGATTGGGCGCATGCAGGAAGTCGGCGGGACCGTCCGGGAAGAACGTCCCATTCAGCTGGTCCACCATGATGATCAGGATATTCGGCTTCCTGGCGGTCACGTTGTCGGTTCCTTGATGGTTCAGTTCCACATCTTGCTCTGAGTTTTGCCCCTCTGCTCGGGTTAAACCCGAGGACTAGCCCTCTCCCCGCAGGCGGGGAGAGGGGACAGGGCGGTGCGGCATATCCCTTCTCCCTGCGAGCGGGGAGAAGGTGGCGGCAGCCGGATGAGGGGCGACCAATTCGCGAGAACGGAGTTGAGGGGCCACAAGCTCACCCACCACGCGCCCGCAAATGCGCATTCACATAATCTTCCGTCAGCGCGATCGAAGCCTCGATGCTGATCGGCGCCGATTTCAGACTTTGCCGAATGTAAAGTCCGTCGATCATCGCAGCCGCGCCCTCGGCAATACGCTCCGCGTCATCAGCCGGGCAGAGCGCCTTGAGGCTGGCGAGCAGATTGGAGCGCAGCCGCCGCGCATAGATGACGAGAAGGCGCCGCACGTCCTCGGAGCGCTGCGCCTCGGAATAGAAGGCGAGCCAGGCGGCGACCGTCTCGGGGGCGAACTGGTCGGCCCGGAAGCTGACACGGATCAGCGCGCTCAGCTTTTCCCGCGGTGTCCGTGCTGCCCGGATCGCGGCTACGGCGTCGCGGCGCAACTGCCCGAGCAGGCTGCGAATGGTGGCGATCAGCAACTGATCCTTGCTGCCGAAATAGTGATGCGCCAGCGCCGGCGAGACGCCGGCCGTGCGGGCGATGTCGGACATGGTGACGGCAAGCGTTCCCTGATCGCCGATCACGCGCAGCGCCGCGTCCACCAGCGCCTTGCGGCGCACCGGCTCCATTCCGATTTTCGGCATCTCCCGAGCTCCTTCGTGAGGCAGTCTATTTTTGATTGATGCATCAATCAATAAAAATCCACATGCTTTTTCCCTTTCTTTTTGCTTGGAAATCCGGCTCAATCACGAGGTAGCGCTCGTGCTCGTCGCCTGGACTGAGGTTGAATATGACCAACACGTTCGATCCCAGCGGAAGACAGACCGTGGCGGGAAAGTGGGGATGGTTCGTCGCGCTCGGCGTGCTGCTGATCATGGCCGGCGGCATTGCCTTCGGCAATCTGCTGATGGCGACCGTCGCCTCCGTCTATTACGTCGGTCTCATCATGCTGATCGGCGGTCTGCTCAACCTCGCTCAGGCCTATCAGGTCAAGGATTGGGGAGGCTTTCTCTTCTGGGTGCTGAGCGGTGGTCTCTATGCGGCAGCGGGCCTTTTCGCTTTCGTCAATCCGCTGCTCGCTTCGTCGATCCTGACCATCCTCATGGCGATGGCCCTGATCGTCGCCGGCGCCTTCCGGATCTGGGTCGGCTTCAGGCTCAGTCCGCTAAGCGGCTGGGGCTGGATCGTCATTGGCGGCCTTGTGACGCTGATTGCCGGTCTCGTCATCGCTGCCGGCTGGCCGGTCGACAGCCTCTGGATCCTCGGCCTGTTTCTGGCGGTAGACCTCGTCATGCAGGGTTTGGCGCTGATCGCCTTCGGTGTTCTCGTGAAGAGTTAGTCGGCTGCGCGCGTGAAGGAAGACCCGTCCGCAAGCGGCCTTCACAAAACTTTCACATTGGCGAAAGCTTTCATTGACGCTTGCCGCCGATGCTGGCGGCCGGTCCGTCCGTCATATCCTGGAGTCCGGCATGCCCGCCGCCGCAGAACTTCTGTCGTTTCGCCGCTTCGGCGACGATCAGATCGTAACGCTTGCCAAGCTCGTCATTGAAAACGCCTTCCAGCCGATCGTCGAAGCGACCACCGGCGCCGTATTCGGCTATGAGTCGCTCCTACGCGGTTTCGATCGGCTGGGCTTCGCCTCGCCGCTCGAACTGCTCGACAGGGCGGAGGGCGCCGGGCAATTGCTGGCCCTCGAACATCTGATCAACAGCCGCGCCGTCGCCGCCTTCGCGACGCTGCCGGATTTTGCGTCGCGTACGCTCTTCCTGAATTTCGACTCGCGGCTGGTCGGCGGCGAGGGCGACATCGTCGAGCGCCTCGTTAATCACCTGAAGCGCGCCAATATCGCCCCGTCGTCGCTCTGCTTCGAGATCTCGGAGCGCTTCGACAGCGGCAAGATCCCGGACTTCTCGGCCCTCGTCCGGCAATTGCGGCTTGGCGGCTTCAAGCTGGCGATCGACGATTTCGGTGCCGGCTTCAACGGGCTGAAACTGCTCTGCGACCAGCCCGTCGACTATGTGAAGATCGACCGGCACTTCGTCTCCGGCATAGAGAGGGACCCGCGCAAGCGGCACCTCCTGCGCCACACCGTCAACATGGCGCATGTGCTCGGTACCCGGGTGATTGCCGAAGGGGTCGAGACGGAAGACGAGTTTTTGGTCTGCCGCGATCTCGGCTGCGACCTGATACAGGGCTATTTCGTCGCGCGCCCGACGACACACTTGAATGAGCTTCAGCCGGTCTATCCGCATCTCGAGCCGGGCGTCCGCCGGCTTTCGTCGACGCTGGACAGCATCCTGATCCGCAAGGAGATCGAGCAACTGCCGACCGTCAGGGAAAGCGATGACCTCGATTCCGTCTTCGATCTTTTCCGGCGCAACCCGCGCCAGGCGTTCTTCCCGGTGCTGAACGCCAACGGCGAGCCGCGCGGCATCCTGCACGAGTACCACGTGAAGGAGATGATTTATCATCCCTTCGGCCGCGATCTTCTGAAAAACCGCATCTACCAGCGGCGCATTTCGCACTTCGTCACGCCGGCGCCAATCGCCGATCTCGATACGCCGGCCGACGAGATGCTGAAGATCTTTGCCGGCATGGACGGCAGCGACTGCGTCATCCTGACGGAGAACATGCGGTATGCCGGCATTCTCTCAGCCTCGTCACTCCTGAAGATCATCAACGAGAAACAGTTGAAACTGGCGCAGGAGCAGAACCCGCTGACCGGCCTGCCCGGCAACCGTGCAATCCGCGACCACGTCCAGCAGGCCATTCTCGACGGCGATGAGACGCGCTATTTCTGCTATTGCGATTTCGACGACTTCAAGCCCTTCAACGACAGCTACGGCTTCCAGAAGGGTGACCTGGCGATTACCCTGTTTGCCGCGCTTTTGCGGCGCCATTTCATCGGCGAGGAAAAGTTCCTCGGCCATGTCGGCGGCGACGACTTCTTCGTCGGTGTGAGCGGGCTCGCCGAAGCGGAGCTTCGCGCCCAGCTGATGCGCCTCATCGACGATTTTCGTTCGGATGTCCGCCAGCTCTATTCGCCGGAGCATCAGGCGGCGGGTTGCATCAGTGGATATGGCCGTGACGGCGGAGCGAAGGACTTCCCGCTGATGCGCTGTTCGATCGCGGTGCTCGTCCTGCCGGCCGGTTTCATACTCTCCGACAGCCAGACGGTGAGCACGAGGATCGCCGAGATCAAGGCGCGGGCCAAGGCAAGTGAGACAGGCCTGGTGCTGGAACTGATCACCCGCGAATGAACCTTGGCGAGGCATGGCCTTTCCTGAGCCGCGGGCCGGCTATAGGTATAGGCGCTTCGAGCGCTTCGCGAGGATACTGCCATGACTATCCCGACCGAAATGACCTATGTCGATTTGCCGAGCCCGGGTGGCGCGGAAAACATGGTTCTTACGCGCGGACCGCTGCCGGAGCTTAGGTCCGGCGAGATTTTGATCCGCGTCGAGGCCTTCGGCGTCAACCGGCCGGACGTGCTGCAGCGCAAGGGCGACTATCCGCCGCCGCCCGGCGCGAGCCCCGTTCTCGGCCTCGAGATCGCCGGCGAGGTCGTCGAGCTTGGCGAGGGGGCGGCGGGTTTTTCGGTCGGCGACAAGGTCTGCGCGCTCGCCAATGGCGGCGGCTATGCCGAATTTTGCGCGGTGCCGGCGACGCAGGCGCTTGCCTGGCCGAAGGACTTTGATGCGGTCAAGGCCGCGGCCCTGCCGGAGACCTTCTTCACGGTCTGGGCCAATGTCTTCGACATGGCGGGCCTGAAGCCTGGCGAGACCATCCTCGTGCACGGCGGTTCGAGCGGCATCGGCACGACGGCGATCCAGCTTGCCAACGCCTTGGGCGCCCAGGTCTTCGCGACGGCCGGCAGTGCGGCGAAGTGTACCGCCTGCGAGACGCTCGGCGCGAAGCGGGCGATCAACTACCGCGAGGAGGATTTCAAGGCCGCCGTGCTCGAGGCGACGGGCGGCCGCGGCGTCGATGTCATCCTCGATATGGTCGGCGGCCGCTATTTCGGCCGCAACCTCGCCTCGCTGGCCAAGGACGGACGCCTGTCGATCATCGGCTTTCTCGGCGGGGCGCGCGTCGAGGACGCCAATATCGCCGCGATCCTGACCAAACGGCTGCATGTGATGGGGTCCGCATTGAGACCGCGTACGGCGGAGGAGAAACGAGCGATCCGCGACGGACTTGCGGGCCGGGTCTGGCCGCTCTTGGAAGCAGGCGACGTCGCGCCGGTCATACACGCGGTCTTGCCCTTTGAAGAGATTGCGGACGCCCACCGCCTGATGGAAGAGGGCGACCATATCGGCAAGATCATGATGACGATTACCAGGGATTAGACGATGGTTGCCCTTGTATTGCCGCGGACATGAACTACCTTGGCTATATCGGCAACAACAGAAAGGAAGGTGATCCAATGTCTAATGAGATTTCGGACCTCGTGACAGGCATCGGAGAGGTGAAGGAGTCGAGGCAGCCCTCGACTTGATCCCCGCCTTCCTCGGGCCCGCCAGGCCCAGCCATTCACAAGGCCAAAACTCATGGAAGGGTCGCTAGCGCGGCCCTTTTCCATTTTCAGGTCAAATCCCGACCCGGCCGATCGCCGGTATCTTGATGCCTGGCCGGGCAAGATCGATGCCGGCCACCAGCCCCATGAAATGCAGTTCCAGGCCGCTGCGCCAGCCGGCCGAAATCCCGGCGATGCCATAGAGCGTCGCATGCAGGTCGCGGCCGTCCGCGTCGATGTGGAACAGTTTGCCTTCCGGCAGATAGTCGCGGCCGACCGCATCGGGCGGCAGCACGGTGTCGAGTTCGGGCACCGAGCGCAGCACATGGGCGACGAAGGTGTTGGAGTTCGGCCCCGGCCAGAGGCGGTAGGTGCCGGGCGAGGAGTAGGGATAGGCGGCAATCGCCTGTTCGACCTTCGGGATCAGCCGCTTCGCTTCCTCGCCGGTCACGGCGGCAACGATGCGCGGCTCGTTCGAATACCAGCGGCCGTCGGCCCGATAGGCGTTCTTGCGGATCGGCCGCCCCCAGCCGACCTTTTCATAGCGGTTGTATGTGGAAGCGCCTTCGTCCTTCGTGACGATCCAGGCGTGGCTGGCCACGGCGCCCTTCATGCCTCCGGTCGTTGCCGAGAAGACATAGATCGCTGCCTGCGGACTGATGGATGCCTCGGGGAGGATGCCTGCCGATGACCAGTCCGCGTCACGCCAGCTCTGCGGCCTTTCCTTGAAGTACCACAGCCCTGCCGACGCCAGCGCCGGCAGCAGGTAGATGATGGCGAAGACGATCAGCAGCCGGCGGAGGATTTTCATCGACGATGTCTTTTCTGCGGATGGATTCCTGATAGATGCATAGCCCAAACTTGGAAAATTGAGGGCAAGACATGTCGAATCCGGTCCTGGTCGAAGTGACGCGCGGAAATCTAGTCGAAAGCCGCCACCGCGGGGCGGTCATCGCCGTCGACGGCGACGGCAAGACGCTGTTCGCGCTCGGCGACACGGAAGCGGCCGTGTTCCCCCGTTCGGCCTGCAAGGCGATGCAGGCCCTGCCGCTTATAGAAAGCGGCGCCGCGGATGCCTATGGCTTCGACGACAAGGCACTGGCGCTTGCCTGCTCATCGCATTCCGGCGAGCCGGAACATGTGGCGTTGGCCGCCAGGATGCTTTCCGCCGCCGGCCGCGATGTCGGCGCGCTTGAATGCGGCGCCCATTGGTCCTTCTACCAGAAGAACCTGATTGCGCAGGCGCGCACCCTCGAAAGGCCGAGCGCGCTGCACAACAATTGCTCCGGCAAGCACGCCGGTTTTATCTGCGCCTGCTGCCATTCCGGCACCGAGGTCGAGGGCTATGCCGGCTACGGCCATCCGATCCAGCAGGAAATCCGCGGGACCATGGAAAGCCTGACAGGCGCGCTTCTCACCCAGGATAACTGCGGCGTCGATGGCTGCTCGATTCCGACCTATGCGGTGCCGATGAAGGGCCTCGCCCAGGGCTTCGCCCGCATGGCGACGGGCGCGGGCTTGGACGCGGTGCGGGCACGCGCCTCCAAGCGCCTGATCGAGGCCTGCATGGCCGAGCCCTTCTATGTTGCCGGCACCGATCGCACCTGCACGCGGCTGATGAAGGCGGCACCCGGGCGCATCTTCGCCAAGACCGGTGCCGAAGGGGTGTTCTGCGCCGCGATCCCGGAAAAAGGCATCGGCATCGCAGTCAAGTGCGAGGACGGCACGACGCGCGCCGCCGAGTCTATGGTCGCGGCGACGCTCGCACGCTTCTTCGCGGACGAGCCGCAGGTTCACGCAGCGCTGATGGCTCAGGCCAACCACTCGATGCACAATTGGAATCGTATCCATGTCGGCAACGTGCGCGTGACCGAGGCCTTTATCGCGTGACCTACTACGCCGCGCGTCTTAAGGAAGCCTGCGGCAGCGTTCGGAAGTCTCTCTATGCCGTGATCAGCGCGGTGGTGCCGTGCTGATAGGGCGATAGAAGGTCGGCTTCCATGTCCGCGGGCACGACGAGGCCGGCAAGGTCGCTGACGCTCATGATGCTGTGCGGAGAGGCGGAGCCGAATTTCTCCGGCGTGGCGAGCACGTAGGTTTCAGCCGCGCGCCGGGCGATCGCCCGCTTTATCGCCGCCTCCTCGTAGTCTCCGGTCGAGAGCCCATGGGCCGGATGAATGGCGGTGACCCCGAGAAAGAAAATGTCGGCCCGGATTTGCTCGATCGCCGCGAGCGTGGCGGAGCCGGTTGTCACCATCGAGTGCTTGTAGAGCCTGCCGCCGACCAGGACCACTTCCGCGTCGTGACGCTCGAGCTCTGCGGCGATCGTCGGGCTATGCGTGACGATGGTCACGCGGAGGTCGTACGGCAGAGCTCGGGCGATCTCTGCATTGGTTGTGCCGCCGTCGAGAAAGACGACCTGGCCGGCCTTAACGAGGCCTGTCGCGCGGCGGCCGAGTCGGCGCTTGACGTTGCTGGCGATAGCCCCGCGGGCGGCAAAATCCGGAAGCGGCGGCGTCAGCGGCAGGGCTCCTCCATGAACCCGCTTCAACAGGCCCTCGGCCGCCATTTCCCTGAGGTCGCGGCGGATCGTGTCTTCCGAAAGCCCGAGCTCGTCGGCAATCGCCTTTGCAACAATCTGCCCGTCGCGCGCAAGTCTTGCCGAGATCATCGCTCGTCTCTGTGTCGTCAGCATCGATTCCTCCTTGACTATCCACGAAATTGCATGAAATCTCCTGAAATTTCCAGAAATATCTGGAATTTTCGTGCAAAAACCGTGGAGAAAGTTGATGCTTATTCTGATTGCTGGACCCTATCGCTCGGGTACGGGCGACGATGCGGCCAAAATGGCGGCCAACTTGAAGCGTCTGGAGGAGCCGTCCTACGCGCTCTTCAAGGCTGGGCACGTACCGATGATCGGCGAATGGGTGGCCTTGCCGGTATGGCATGCAGCGGACGGTCGCTACGTGGGCGATGATCTCTATGAGGAGATCTTTCACCCGGTGGCCGGCCGCTTGCTAGCCCTTTGCGACGCCGTACTGCGGTTGCCCGGCGACTCGAAGGGAGCGGACAATGACGTGCGCATAGCGCGCGAGCGCGGCATTCCGGTCTACTATCGTCTTGAAGACGTGCCGGGCTGCGCCGGTACGCTGGTCGCCTGAGCACCGGGTCCGGCGGATCGCCGCCGGACCTTCCGCCCTTGTCAATCGCCGCGTTTTCATCTCTTCTGCAAAGGCAATTCGCGCTTCCGCGCCGCCACCTTGAGAGGCAGAAAGATGCTGAAACTGTTTTATACGCCCGGGACCTGTTCGCTTGCCTCGCATATCGCGCTCGAGGAGACCGGAGCTGCCTATGAAGCGCATCGTATCAATTTTTCCAAGGCCGAGCAGACGAAGCCCGAATATCTCGTCATCAATCCGAAGGGAAGGGTACCTGCGCTCGTGACCGATCGTGGCATCTTGACCGAGACGCCAGCCATCCTCGCCTATATAGCCCAGAGCTTTCCTGCGGCGCGGCTTGCACCGATCGAGGACGCATTCGAGTTTGCGCGGCTGCAGTCGTTCCTGAGCTATCTCTGCTCGACGGTGCATGTCGCTCACGCTCATGCGCGGCGAGCGGCACGCTGGGCCGACGACCCGGCTGCGCACGAGGCGATGATGGCGAAGGTGCCGCAGAATATGGCCAATTGCTTCGCCTTGATAGAAAGCTCCATGTTCGCCGGCCCCTTCGTGATGGGCCGGAACTACACGATCGCCGATCCCTATCTCTTCACAATTGCCAGTTGGCTTGAAGCGGACGGCGTCGATCCGGCGCGCTTCCCGAAGGTTCTCGATCATCGCAACCGAATGGCCGCACGGCCCGCCGTCGCCAAGGTGCAGGCAGTCGTGCAGTCATGATACCGCGGGTCACGTCGGGTTGCAGGTGGCGAAGCGATCTGCCAGCCGTTTCGGCGCTTTTTCGCGCCAGGCGGCGATCAGCCGTTGCGTCAGCACATCGTCGTCGATGACCGAGAGCCTTACCAACATCGCCGGCCATCCCTTGTAATGGTCGGTCTCGAAAAAAAGCGACGGATCGAGTTCCATCAGCATCTCCTTTTCTTCGAGCGCACACATCACCACCAGCGTTTCGGCGTCCTTCATCCGTAGGAAGCTCTTGCCTTTGACGAGTAGCGCCGGCGTCCCATAGGACGTGCCGACGGTCATTTCCGGCAACGCCGCGGCTTCTGCCAGCCGCCACACGCGCTCGAAGGAACGCTTCATCTCGTCCGTCATGGATTTCCTCGGCAAACGGAAGGACGTTGCGGATCATAGCTCAGCCGCCGTCGCCGATCACTGTGGTCGCAAGCCCCGCTCGCCGCAGCGCGCGGCCATGGCCATCCGGGAAACGGCAGGTCCGCCAGCGCGCGTTCATCCATGCGGGCGAGATCGGGATGCTGGAGAGGATCTCGCGACCAGGCGGGAGCCGCTTCGGTAAGATCGTCAGAGGCGATCCCGATACGTTTCAGTATAGAGAAAACCTTCAGCATGGCGCTATCCTTCTTCGAGGCCGCCGTAGTCCCGCATCTGCGGTCGAATGCGGTTAAAACCTTTGCAGCCATTCGCTCTCCTTCCGGGGAGCCTTGCAGCAGAATCGGCTTGTTCGGCGAAATTTACAATTGAGATTGCCAGATCGTATGTTTAGAAAAACTATATGAAGGAACTGAACACGATCCATTTGAATGGGCTACGTGCGGCGGAGGCAGTGGGTCGCCTGGGTTCGCTCGCCGCCGCGGCCAACGAACTCGGCGTGACCCCCGGCGCCGTCAGTCAGCAGATTGCCAAGATTGAGGCGCAGCTTGGGCGTACGCTCTTCGAGCGCTCGCCGCGCGGACTTGTGGTAACGGATAGCGCCCGCCCGCTCATGATGCGGCTCTCGAATGCTTTTGCGGAACTCGCCGAAGCCGTGGCGCAGGTGCGTCGTCGCGACGAGTCGGTATTGACGGTGTCTGTGGCGCCGGTCTTTGCGGCCCGCTGGCTGGTATATCGGCTGAACCGCTTCGCCGAGCGCCATCCGGAGATCCGGCTGAGAATCGACGCGACCACGAGACTCGCCAATCTAGAAACGTCCGACGTCGATCTCGCCATCCGCGTCGGTGCGGGCGGCTGGCCGGGTGTGCGGGCCGAGCTGCTGTTGGAGCAGGAGGTCTTTCCCGTCTGCTCGCCGGCCCTGGCCGCGGGACTGGGCGAACCCGTGGATATCCTGAATCTGCCGGCCGTCATCGATGAGCACGCCATGTTCTCCTGGGAGGTGTGGCTGAAGGCGGCCTGTCTTTCCGGCGCCCAGATGACCGTGCGCCACACCTTCAACGATGCGTCGCTGGCGCTCGACGCGGCCATTGCCGGCCAGGGCGTGATGATTGCCTGGCAGACGCTCGCCGGCTATGCGGTGATGAAGGGCAGTCTGGTGGCGCCGTTCGGCATCCGCGCCAAGACCGGCTTCGGGCACTATTTCGTCACCTCGGCCTCGAGGCGTGAAAGCAAGGCCGTCACTGCATTCAAGCGCTGGGTGCGCGAGGAAGTGGAGGAGGGGATGCGGCAGCTCTCCGCTATTCCTTCTCCTTCAGCCGTTCTTCCATCATCGCCTTGAAGGCCGGGCGCGACTGGCAGCGCGCCAGCCATGCCTTGACGCCCGGGTGCTGCTCGAAAAGCGCCGCTTGGCTCATCGTATAACGGAACACCTCGGCGAGGTTGAGATCGGCGACCGTAAAGCGGCCCCCGACCAGGTAATCGCCGCCGTCGAGATGCGCCTCGAGCCTGGCGAAGGATTTCTCGAGCGACCGCGCGCAGGCGGCGATCACGGCCTGCCCGTCCGGTGTGTTCTCGATGCCTGCGTCATAGGCGAGGACGATCTTGACCGCGTGCGGCTCGACTTCGGTCGCCGCCCACATGGTCCAATTGCCGATCTGTCCTTCCTCGGCAAGGTCGGCCGGCGCCAGCGGCCCGCCATGCTTGCGGGCGAGATAGAGATTGTTGGCAAGCGATTCCGTCAGCACCAGCCCGTCGTCGTCGATCGCCGGAATAAGCCCCGTCGGGTTGACGGCGAGAAAGCTCGGCGAGCGCGTGTTGATCGGCGCGTCCGCTGCCAGCGGATCGGCAAGGCGACGCGCCTGGATAACCGGCACCGATTGGAACGGAACGCCGAGTTCGCGGGCCATCCAGTAGTTGCGCGATGCGCGCGAGCGGTAAACACCATAAATCGTCAGCATCTCGGCCTCCTTGGTTGGCAATGCCGCGATTGCATACGCAATTGCCGATGCCTGGCGAAGCCGTCCATGTTGATGTGCGCATGAAATCTTTTGATGCGAACCGCTCTGCGGCCCGGTCGCACCGAGGCAGCGCCTGTTAACGGTTGCAAAGTGCGGTACCACAATCGTGATCGGGTATTTACTGGCGCAAGTTCGGCTTCAGCCGTAAATGCAAGCTTGGAGTGAGGGGGCAAGAATGTTTTTGGCTTGCGTCCTCCTCCGACTTGTCGATATCGATCACCCGGATGGCTTTCGTCGACAAGGCCATCGCGATTTCGCTGCAGGAGCGGGACGATGCACGTTGCGCGTCGCGCCGCTCTCCTTTCTCGCCGCACTCAAACCCGTCAGAGTTCGATGTCATCACTGCCTGTCTTTTCCCGCCGCCAGTTTCTTCGCACGTCCGCGGTTGCGATCGCCTCTGCCGGTCTTGCGGGCTGTACATCGTCGATGAACACCGACCGCTTTCGCCAGGAAACGATGCCGGTCTATCGCAATCCGGCGCTCGAAAACCGTTGGGTCGATCCGGCTATGCTCGAAGAGCCGCTGACCGGCCTGCCGCCGCAGGACGCCTACTACGCCGATATTTACGCGCAGCGGGAGGATGGCGGCTTTCTCATTCCGGCGGTGCCCTACCACCAGATCGACCCGCGCTTCTATCGTCAGGAGGTCAGTGACCCGTTCGGCGAGGCGCCGGGGACGATCGTTGTCGATACGGCGGACCGCTATCTCTACCTGATCGGATCCGGCGGCAGCGCCACGCGCTATGGCGTTGGCCTCGGCCGCGAAGGCTTCGCCTGGTCGGGCCGCGGCGTCATTCAGTGGAAGCAGAAATGGCCGAAATGGACGCCGCCGGATTCGATGATCGTCCGCCAGCCGGTGCTCGCCAAATATTCGGCGGACAATGGCGGCATGCCGCCGGGCCTCGACAATCCGCTCGGCTCGCGCGCCCTCTATATTTTCCAGAACGGCCAGGACACGCTCTATCGCGTCCACGGAACGCCGGAATGGCAGTCGATCGGCAAGGCCGTTTCTTCTGGTTGCGTCCGCATGATCAACCAGGACGTGATCGACCTCTATGATCGCGTGCGCGGAAAGGCGCCGATTCTCGTCGTCTGACGACGGCGAGCCGCGCGTCTGCACGGATCAAGCGGTCTGCGTTCCCTCGTCCTGACTGTCGGCCAGGCGTTGCGTCAGCCGATGCAGCGCCTCGCGCAGTTCGCCGACCTCCTCAAGGCTGCAACCCGTCGCATTGCCGATCTCCGCAAGAATCTTGAAGGCCTCGGTCTTCAGGCGCCGGCCGCTTTCCGTGAGGCTGACGATGACCTGCCTTTCGTCGGCCGGGTCGCGCATTCGCCCGACATAGCCGGCTGCCTCCAGCCGCTTGAGCAGGGGCGAGAGAGTGCCGGAATCGAGACCCAGTTCCTCGCCGATCCGTTTCACCGTCATGCCGTCCCGTTGCCACAACGCCAGCAGCACGAGATACTGCGGATAGGTGAGCCCGAAGCGGTCGAGGAGCGGCTTGTAGGCCCGGTTGAAGGCGTGCGTCGCGGAATAGACGGCAAAGCAAAGTTGCTGGCCGAGCGCCAGCGCCTCGTCGGGGAATGGGTTTCCAGTCTTCACCGCTTTGGTCGTCATTCCCGGATTGTCGCAAATTCACGCCCCAAATGCAATTTGCAAAATTAATTTGCGTCCAATTTAATATTGCGCTATTGAAATGCGATCCACAACGAAGCCAGCAAGGAGAACTGCCATGCCCATTCTTTATCGCACCACCGCATCTGCCTCCGGGGGCCGCGCCGGCGAGGCCAAGAGCGCCGACGGCGTTCTCGACGTCACCCTCACCGTGCCGAAGGAACTGGGCGGCGATGGGGCACGCGGCACGAATCCGGAGCAGCTTTTTGCCGCCGGTTATTCCGCCTGCTTCCTCGGCGCGCTCAAGTTCGTGGCCGGCAAGGAGAAGGTAAAGCTTGCCGAAGACACGAAAGTGACAGGAACGGTCGGCATCGGTCCGCGCGACGACGGCACCGGCTTCTACATCGATGCGGCGCTTGAGATCTCTTCACCCGGCGTCGACAAGGCCGTGCTCGAGGACCTGGTCCAGAAGGCGCATATCGTTTGCCCCTACAGCCATGCGACGCGGGGCAATGTCGACGTGAAACTGTCGGTGGCCTGATAGGAAACGTCATTGTGAACTGAAGTCCGCGGCTGCGGGCTTCAGTTCAGGCTACGGCCTTTTGCCGCTCACCTATCGCTTCAGGCTGCCGAGAATGCCGCGGACCAGTGCCCGTCCCACCTGGGTTGCGACCGTACGGGCGACAGACTTCATCGCCGCCTCCATGATCGTTTCGCGCTGATAGCCTGTGGAGCGCGGCCGGGCCTGGCGGCCGGACGCTGCCTCCTTGTCGTCGTCCCCGAAGCCGGGGAGGGTCCAGCGGCTGCGGCCGGCCTCGTCTTCGGCGGCCTGCGCTTCGGCCCGTTCGGCGGCCTCAGCGGCCTTTTCAGCCCGTTTGGCGAGGAGCTCATAGGCGGATTCCCGATCGAAGTCCTCGTCATAGAGCCCACGCACCGGGCTGACATTCATGACATTCTGGCGCTCGGCCTCCGTCAGCGGACCGAGCCGCGAGGCCGGCGGCCGGATCAAGGTCCGCTCGACCATGGACGGCGACCCCTTGCCCTCGAGCGTCGAGACCAGCGCCTCGCCGGTGCCGAGATTGGTGATCACCTCGGCGCAGTCGAAATTCGGATTGGGGCGGAACGTGTCGGCCGCGGTCTTCACCGCCTTCTGCTCGCGCGGCGAATAGGCGCGCAGCGCATGCTGGACGCGATTGCCGAGCTGAGCGAGCACGGTTTCGGGCACGTCGAGCGGGTTCTGGGTGACGAAATAGACGCCGACGCCCTTCGAACGGATCAGCCGGACCACCTGTTCGACGCGCTCGACGAGGACCTTCGGCGCGTCGTTGAAGAGCAGGTGCGCCTCGTCGAAAAAGAACACCAGTTTCGGCTTGTCCGGAT
This sequence comes from Sinorhizobium fredii, assembly GCF_002944405.1. NCBI lineage: Bacteria > Pseudomonadati > Pseudomonadota > Alphaproteobacteria > Hyphomicrobiales > Rhizobiaceae > Ensifer > Ensifer fredii. The sequence goes on from NZ_CP024307.1 coordinate 1,044,238, forward strand.
CGCCGACCTCAGGCAGCTCCTCGAAAAGCTCCGACAGAAGCCAGAGCAGGAAGGTGGCATAGAGCCGCGGGTTCATCATCAGCTTGTCGGCGGCAAGCACCGAGATTGCGCCGCGCCCGTCATTCGTCGTGCGCATGATGTCGGTGATCTTCAGCGCCGGCTCGCCGAAGAAGTGCTCGGCACCCTGTTGTTCGAGGATCAGGAGTTCGCGCTGGATGGAGCCGACGGAGGATTTCGAGATGAAGCCGAACTGATTGGAGAGTTCGCTCGCATTCTCGCCCATGTAATTCAGCAGCGACTGCAGGTCCTTGAGGTCGAGGAGCGGCAGGCCGCCCTCGTCGGCGATCTTGAAGGCGATGTTCAAGACTCCTTCCTGGGCATCGCTGGCGTTCATCAGCCGCGACAGGAGAAGCGGCCCCATTTCCGACAGCGTCGTGCGGACGCGGTGGCCCTTCTCTCCGTACAGATCCCAGAAGATCACCGGAAATTCCTGGAAGTCATAGGGCGAGAGGCCGATCTGCTCGGCGCGCTTGAGGAGGAAGTCCTTGGCCTCACCGATGGCGCCGATGCCGGAAAGATCGCCCTTGACGTCGGCGCAGAAGACCGGAACGCCGGCGTTCGAGAAACCCTCCGCCAGGATTTGCAGCGTTACGGTCTTGCCGGTACCGGTGGCGCCGGTGATCAGGCCATGGCGGTTGCCGAACTTCAGTTCGAGATACTCGGGCTTGTTGATCGCATCGTCCGGCTTGCGGCTGGTCCCGATATAGAGCTTGCCTTCCTGTTGCATGGCATTCTTCTCCGAATCGATTTTGTCAATGGAACCGGGCATTTGCCGGATGTCGTACGAAGTCCGTCATCGAAATATTGCTCGGTTCTGTTATAGGCTGTGCACTGCGGCCCGGCAACACGGGTTGTAGGCGAGGCAAGGCCTCGCCGGGCTGCAACGCCGCATATGTTGACGCAGGACGGATATGTGTTCCGGTGCTATTGTCATTTCGGAAGCGATATTTTACCTTGACGTCAACGTCAAAATTGCACGAGGAGATTTCCATGAGTGAACTGGTTACGCGGGTGGCGGAAAATGTCGGTCTCGAGCCCGCGACGGCCGAGAAGGCAGTGGGCATGATCCTCGGCTTTCTCCAGCGCGAAGCGGCCGAAGGCCCGGTCGCCCGGATGATCGAGGCTATCCCCGGTGCGCCGGAATTGGTCGCTCAGTACAATGGCGAGGGCGGCAATGGCGGCGGCCTGCTCGGCGGCCTCCTGTCGGCCATCGGCGGCGGCGGCGTCATGGCGCTCGGCCAGCAGCTGATGAGCCAGGGATTGGGCATGGGCGAAATCACCGCGCTCGCCAGGGAAACCATTGCCTATGCCAAGGAAAAGGCCGGCGACGAGGTCGTGGACGAGGTCGTCGCCTCCGTTCCGGGTCTCAGCCAGTTCGTCTGATTCTGCGATCAATCCCCTCTGACCGGCAGGCCAGAGGGGCAGCAATCCCTCTCATCCGTCCCACTCGGGCGCAAGGTCCGCCGGGTTGACGATTCGCCCGTCCGGGCGGGCGAGGCCGCGGATCGCCGCCATTTCTTCTCGTGTCAGCGCAAAATCGAAGATCGCGAAATTTTCTTCAAGCCGCGCCTCCGTGGCGGTTTTCGACAGTGCGATCACATCCTGCTGCTGCACCAGCCATCTGAGCACCACTTGCGCGGCTGTCTTGCCGTGGCGATCGCCGATGTCGTTCAGCAGTTGGTCGGAAGGCACCTTGCCATTCGCCATGGCATAATAGGCGGTGAGCGACATGCCGTGTTGCCGCGCCGCCTGCAGCACCTTCGTCTGGTCGAGATAGGGGTGGTACTCGACCTGGTTGGTCGCAATCGGCGCGTCGCTGAGGCGGACCGCCTCCTCCATCTGCGCCGTGTTGAAATTGCTGACGCCGATATGGCGGACCTTGCCCGCCTTCCGGACCTCGTTCAACGCCCCGATGCGCTCGGCCATCGGCACCTCGCTGCCGCCCGGCCAGTGCAGGAGCAGCAGATCGACGTGGTCCGTCTTCAGCTTTCTGAGGCTCTCGTCGACTGAGGCGAGGAAGTCGTCATGGCGGTACCGATCGACCCAGACCTTGGTCGTCAGGAAGATGTCGGCGCGCGGAATGCCTGAACGGTGGATCGCTTCCCCCACCTCCGCCTCGTTGCCATAGGCCTGCGCGGTGTCCACGTGGCGGAAGCCGATCTTCAGGGCTTTCGGCAAGATCCGAAACACCTCGGCGCCGGACATGCGGAAAGTGCCGAAGCCGAGGGCGGGGATGTTGGCGCCGTTCGAAATGACTGCATGCATTGGTGGCTCCTTGGTCGCGGCGGAGAAATAACGGACATGCCCCTATACTTGTCGCTGCCGGTCGCGGCTTCAAGCCGGCCAGCACGTCCTTCGCCGTCGATTCAGGGCGCCTTTACGGCGACGAGGAACAGGCGGGGAAAGCGCAGGAGCACCCGCCCGTCGGCCATGGCCGGATATTCCCTGCGGATCTTCTCAGCATAGGCGGCGAGGTAGTCCTTACGCCGGTTGGCAGGCAGTGCATCGAGATAGGGGCGCAAGCCCGTGCCCTTCACCCACTCGACGATGGCATTCGCGTTGGCCAGCGGGTGATAATAGACCGTGTGCCAGACCTCGACCCGCGCCGCCTTCGGGGCCAGCCTTTCGACATAGGTCCTCGGGGAGGGAAGCGGCATTCGCCGGATCGTCCGGCCGGCAAAAGCCGCTGCGAAAGTCCGTTCCTCGGCCGTCTCCTGCATCAGGAGATGCGAAGGCTCGTCGAGGTTGTCGGGCATCTGCACCGCAAGCGTTCCGCCCGGCAGCAGCGCCTCGACGAGACGCTCGAGGATATCGATGTGCTTCGGCAGCCATTGGAAGACGGCGTTGGCGAAGAAAAGCGCGGCCCCTGGCGGCGGCGTCCAGCCGGCAAGATCGACCCTCTCGAAGCGCAGGCCGAGCAGCCGTTTGCGAGCGGCCTCCAGCATGTCCTCGTCGCTGTCGATGCCGACGAGCGGATTGTTGGGGAAGCGTTCGAGGATAAGTTGCGTCGAATTGCCCGGTCCGCAGCCGAGGTCGAAGGCGGGGCCGGGCGGCAGATCGGGGACCTGCGCCAGGAGATCGCGCGCCGGCCGGGTTCGCTCATCCTCGAACTTTACATATTGCGCTGCCGACCAGGCCATCGGGCCGCTCCTTCATATGCCGACTTGCAGGCTTTCCAGCGAAGGGAGAATGAGTGCCGGGCCATAGTCCTGGTATTCGTCCGGCATGTCGGCGCGGTTGATCCACACCGTGCGGAAGCCGAACTTGGTGGCGCCGGCAATGTCGAAGCGGTTGGACGACTGGAACGAAACCGCATGCGGATAGAGCCGGTATTGCGTCGTCACCAGGTCGTAGACGGCTGGTGCCGTCTTGAAGGCCTTGACCGCATCGACCGAGAAGACGTCATCGATGATGATGTCGAGCGCGGCATTCTTGACGGCCGATGCAAGCATCGCCGGCGAGCCGTTCGAGAGAATGGCGATACGGGCGCCGCGCTCCTTCAGCCCCTTGAGCACGGCCGGAACCTCGGGGTAGCAATCGAGCGCCCAATAGGCGTCGAGCAACTGCTTCCTGAGCTTGGGATCGGCGGAGGGAAAGCGGGCAAAGGCGTAGTCCAGCGATTGCTCGGTCAGTTGCCAGAAATCGACATAGGCGCCCATCAGCGAGCGCACCCAGGAATATTCGAGCTGCTTGGCGCGCCAGAGTTCGGAGAAGGCCTGGCCGTCCGGACCGATCGCCTCGGCATGCCGGCGCACGGCCGCATGGACATCGAAAAGAGTGCCATAGGCATCGAAGACATAGGCCGCATGAGACATCGAACTCTCCCGTCTTTACCTCGTCTGCGGCGCTTTCCGATCGGTGCCCGCAGCGAAGGCTTCTTGCGACGAAGAACGCGCCGCTTCTCCATTTGTTTTTAGGGGATCATGTCAAATTTTTGTGCGCCGCACAATGCGTCTCATCCTCGCCGTGATTGTTCAGCCTTTCCAGAGCTTTGCAGGAAACCGCAGTGCCTGCTTGGCAAGCTTCCCCTTGAGCCCCAGCGTCGCGTCGCAGAGGCCGACCACATGACGGTTCGGCTTGGCCTCGGGGCGAAGCGCGTGCAGGGCTGCCGCCGCCCTTTCTGGTTCCATGTAGCGCGCCAATATGCCGAGCGTCAGCGCCGTCGAGCGGCCGATGCCCCTCAGACAGTGGACCAGCAGATGCGCGTCCTTTGGCAGCCCGTCGATGAAGGCGAAGGTCGCCTGGATCGCCTCGGCGCGCGCCGCATCCGGCGCATCCGGGTCGGTCGTATCGCCGAAATAGAGCTCCAGATGCCGCTCCGGCGGCAGGTCGATCATCGAAAGCAGACGGGTTGCGGGCGCCCGGATCGAGACGAGATGCGTCGGCGCCCAGTGCTGGCGGTTGTGCCGCGCCTCCGTCTGCGAGCTCACGATCACCCGCACCGGCCAGCCGCTCGGATGGGCCGGGTTCGTGTTAAGAACCGGCCGATAGAGTTCGTCTTCCGTGGCCCGAGCCGCAAGCGCCATGACGACACCTCCCTGATTCGTCTTGCTAGGCTGAGAATAACAGCGCGCCGCAACGATCGGAATCCCCGATCAGAACCCCGTGATCACGCTGATGCCGAGGTCCGTCGCCCGGTCCATCGTCGTAAGCGCCGGCACCGCCTCCTCCAGCGATATCTCGCGGCCGATCAGCCGCTTCGGAACGAGCTTGCCGCTGGTGATCATCGACAGCATTGCGTCGTAGCGCCAGGCCTGCATGCCGTGGCTGCCGTAGATTTCGAGCTCGTGGCCGATCACCTGCGCCATCGGGATCTGCGGTGTTGCCTGTTCCGCCAGCATCAGCCCGACCTGGACATGGCGGCCGCGGCGGCGGAGGTTCCTGATCGAGTTGAAGCAGGTGACGGGCGAGCCGAGCGCGTCGATCGAGACATGCGCGCCGCCTCCGGTGATCTCCTTGACCGCGTCGGCGACATTCTCCGTCCCCCGCGCATTGATCGCGGCGACGGCGCCGAGCGTCCGCGCGAATGCGAGCTTCTCCTCGGAAATGTCGATGGCGATGGGATTGGCGCCGAGCGCCGCGGCGATCATGATCGCCGAAAGACCGACGCCGCCGCAGCCGTGCACCGCCACCCATTCACCGCCTCGGACGCGGGCCTGGTCGGCGATCGCCCGGAAGGATGTGGCGAAGCGGCAGCCGAGGCTGGCGGCGGTCGCAAAATCCATGCTCTCCGGCAGGTGCACGAGGTTCTGGTCGGCGAAGTCGAGTGCGACATATTCGGCGAAGGAACCCCAATGGGTGAAGCCCGGCTGGAACTGCGCCTCGCAGACCTGCTGGTTGCCGGAGCGGCATTCGCCGCAGCGGCCGCAGCCGGAAACGAAGGGCACGGTCACCCGGTCGCCGATCTTGTAGTTGAGGACGCCGCGCCCGGCGGCGGCGATCGTTCCGGCCAGTTCGTGGCCGGGCACATGCGGCAGGCGGATGTCCGGGTCGTGCCCCATCCAGCCGTGCCAGTCGCTGCGGCAGAGCCCGGTCGCCTCGACCTCGACGACGACGCCGTATTCGCTGGGCGTCGGATCGGGCAGCGTCCGGATTTCCGGCGTCTTCTCGAAGGCATCGTAATACATCGCTTTCATCGGCGATCGGTCTCCATTTTCTATTTTCGCCATTCTGGCACGCAGTTCGGGGAGGCTCCAGAATGGACGCCATGACATTTTTTGATGTACCCATTCACCCTGATGCTGCTTTTTCCGGCTAGAGCAGGAGGAGCGCACAGCGAGACGAGAGGAGAGTCCGATGGCCGTCGATACATCCCCCCGATCCACGACCTGGACCTATGTCGACGGCGAATGGCTTTCCGGCAACCCGCCGCTGATCGGCCCGACGTCGCACGCGATGTGGCTTGGCTCGACGGTGTTCGACGGCGCCCGCTGGTTCGACGGCATCGCCCCGGACCTCGACCTCCATTGCCAGCGCGTCAATCGTTCCGCGGAGGCGCTCGGCCTGAAGCCCACCATGGCCGCCGAGGAGATCGAGGCTTTGACCTTCGAGGGCGTGAAGAAATTCGACGGCAAGACGGCTATCTACGTGAAGCCGATGTATTGGGGCGAGCATGGGTCCTGGAGCGTCGTGGCGGTCGATCCGGAATCGACCCGCTTTGCGCTGTGCCTGTTCGAGGCGCCGATGGGCAACGCCCATGCCGGTTCGGCGCTGACGCTCTCGCCCTTCCGCCGCCCGACGCTCGAATGCATGCCGACGGACGCCAAGGCCGGCTGTCTCTATCCCAACAACGCCCGCATCCTCCAGGAAGCGCGCTCGCGCGGTTTCGACAATGCGCTGGTGCGCGACATGCTCGGCAACATCGCCGAGACCGGCTCTTCCAATATCTTCATGGTCCGGGACGGCGTCGTCTTCACCCCGGCCGCCAACCGCACCTTCCTCGCCGGCATCACCCGCTCGCGCGTCATGAGCCTGTTGCGCGAAGCTGGCTTCGAGGTGATCGAAACGACGCTGACGATGACCGATTTCGAGGCTGCCGACGAGATTTTCACCACCGGCAACTATTCGAAGGTGCTGCCGGTGACCCGCCTTGACGACCGCGATCTGCAGGCCGGTCCGATCACCGCCAAGGCGCGCGATCTCTACATGGACTGGGCGCATTCGAGCGGCGACGTCTAGGAGGGTTCAAGACGGGATATTCCGACTGACAAAGGCGGTGTGAACCGGATAGGTTGATGCTCGGCCGGAGGCGGCCGGCAGCCCGCGTCCGACAAGGGCATGGCGAACGCCTCCACTGATCCTTGCTCACCCGTTCGACAGTCGGGCGAAGACGTTGGTAATGCGGGCGCTGACGAAGGCTTCGCCGTGACGAGGAACGGAAATGCGCGACTATCGCGATGCCAAGGCCATGGCGAAGGCCCTGCGTGAGGCCCTTGCCGACCATCAAATGACGATCGCCCACAGCGAGGCGCTTGAGATCGTCGCCCGCCAGTTCGGGCTTGCCACCTGGAACATCCTGTCGGCGAAACTCGAAGCCGCGGCAGCCGCTCGAGAGAGCGCCGAGATCGCGTTCGAGCAGGCCGTGCCGATCGTTCGGATCTTCGACGTGGCAAAGGCCCACGAATTCTATCTTGGGTTCCTGGGCTTCACGGTCGACTGGGAACACCGCTATGGCGACGATTTCCCGCTTTACACGCAGATCTCGCGAGGCGGACTGAAGCTGCATCTATCCGAGCATGCGGGAGACGCGACGCCCGGCGGCAACATGTGCGTCTACATGACGGGCATCCGCGCGTTCCACAAGGAACTCATCGCCAAGAACTACCGCTACATGCGGCCGGGTCTCGAGGATGAAGGAACGCGGCTCGAGGTGACAGTCATCGACCCGTTCAACAACCGCATCCGCTTCATGGAGCTGAAGGAGGGATAGGTCGGCCGCCTATCTGATCGGGAGGCCGCAGCGATGCCCGGCGCTAGCCGGATCGAACGGTCTCCCGACTATGAACCGCACTCCGACCTCAAGTCTCGACCGGCCGGACGACGACATCGGCGGCCGATCGCGTCGTCGGCCCATGATGAACCGCCTCGATATTGTTGCCGTCGGGATCCAGCAGAAAGGCGGCGAAGTAGCCCGGGTGATAGGGACGCTCGCCGGGTGCGCCATTGTCCGTGCCGCCATTGGCGAGACCGACATCGTAAAAGCGCTGCACCGCGTCCGGCCCGGAGGCCTGGAAGGCGATATGGACGCGGGTACGATAGTCGTCCGCCTGGTCGACGAAGAACTCGTCGAAGGCGAAAAACGCGTCGGTCTCGTGGGTTGGTCGATGGCCGAGGGCGCCAAGCACTGCCTGATAGAAGCGCTTGCTGACGGCGAGATCCTCGACGCGCAGATGTACGTGGTCAATGAGACGGCCCTGATGGAACTCCATTCTTTCCTCCTGTGCCGATGGCGAAGTCAGTTGGCTCGTCTCCGTAAGGTAGGACAGGAATCCTCAGCGTCGACATTCGCGTCAAACGCGCACCCAGCGCCGAATGAAAGTATTTTGCGCGGCTCAGGGAATTTTTGGCACCGCATCGGTTGCCTCCCGCCAAGGCGGTGCCTATGTTCCCGCTCACTGATTTCCGTCACGAAATCTAATGCCAAGAGGAGATGCCACAATGGCTTTCGAATTGCCGAACCTTCCCTATGACTACGATGCGCTCGCGCCCTACATGTCGCGCGAGACGCTCGAATACCACCACGACAAGCATCACCTCGCCTATGTGACGAACGGCAACAAGCTCGCCGAGGAAGCCGGTCTGTCGAACCTTTCGGTGGAGGAAATCGTCAAGAAGTCCTACGGCACCAATCAGCCGCTGTTCAACAATGCCGGCCAGCACTACAACCACGTCCACTTCTGGAAGTGGATGAAGAAGGGCGGCGGCGGCACCAGCCTGCCGGGCAAGCTCGACGCGGCCATCAAGTCCGATCTCGGCGGCTACGACAAGTTCCGCGCCGACTTCATCGCCGCCGGCACCGCCCAATTCGGTTCCGGTTGGGCCTGGCTCTCGGTCAAGAACGGCAAGCTCGAAATCTCCAAGACCCCGAACGGCGAAAACCCGCTCGTGCACGGCGCCTCGCCAATCCTCGGCGTCGACGTCTGGGAGCATTCCTATTACATCGATTACCGCAATGCCCGTCCGAAATACCTCGAGGCTTTCGTCGACAACCTCATCAACTGGGATTACGTCCTCGAAATGTACGAGGCAGCGGCGAAGTAACCATTTGGTTCTTATGCACGAAATTAGGCCCGGCGCTTGCGTCGGGCCTTTTCGTTGTCGGTCCGCCGGCGAGACTGATATTTGCTTCGCGATCATTTACACTGTGCCCGAAGAAGCGAAAGATCGAACGGCATTTATCTTCCAGCCGGCGATCCACGCTTGCCGAAGCTTCTCGCCTTCACCGCGGAAGAAGGCGCCGATCGGCTCGCAATGCTCCACCCGGTCGGCGCGGAAGTTGCGGATGTCCTGGCGCAATTCGCACCAGGCGACCATCATCGCATGCTCCGAATAGTAGATCAGCGCCAGCGGCCGCACCGTGCGTTCCGTTGTCCGCCCGAGTTCGTCGCGGTAGTCGAGCGCGAGTTTTTGCTCGTCGCGGATCGCGCGGCGGATCATGGCGAGGTCGACCGCAGGCGGCGGGGCGGCGATCGTGCCCCAGGCATGCAGCGCTTGCGAGTGGAACGCCTGGCGCAGCGGTTGGGGCACGGCGCCGGTGATCTTGCGGTTGACGCGCTGGGCTGCGGTCTTCAATTCCTCGTCGCCGGTACGCGCCAGCAGCGCCAGCGCCAGGACGATCGCTTCCGTCTCCTCGATCGAAAACATCAGCGGCGGCAGATCGAAGCCGGGCCTCAAGATATAGCCGAGACCGCGCTCCCCTTCGACCGGCACGCGCATCGCCTGCAAGGCGACGATATCGCGATAGATCGAGCGCGGCGTGACCTCGAGTTTCTCGGCAATCTCGGCGGCCGTGATCGGCTTACGGGCAAGCCGCAATATCTGGATGATCTCGAAAAGACGCGCCGCCTTGCGCATGGCGAAAACTCCGGAAGTCCGAACGCTCCTGACAGAACCTTGTCAGTTGCGCGGCGCTATAGCAAGCGTCAACGGATTGATAAATCGGCAATTCGGACCTGAACTCCCATACAACGACAATGAGCAACTGACATGACCTACGCTGAAAATCTCTGGCTTTTCTTCACCCTTCTGTTCGGCATCATCATCGTCCCGGGCATGGACATGGTCTTCGTGCTGGCCAATGCGATAACCGGCGGCCGGACGTCCGGGCTGGCCGCGACGGCGGGCATCATGGCGGGCGGCGTGCTGCATACGCTCTATGCCGCGCTCGGCGTCAGCGTCGTGCTGCATCTCGTGCCGGAGCTCTTCAATGTGCTCCTTGTCGCCGGCGCCGCCTATATCGCCTGGATCGGCGTCGCGCTGTTGCGCAGTTCGATCACCATCGGCGGTGTCGAGGAGGGCAGGCGGCTGTCGCGCTGGGCAAGCTTCCGGCAGGGGGCACTGACGAGCCTGATGAATCCCAAGGCCTATCTCTTCATGCTCGCCGTCTATCCGCAGTTCCTGAAGCCGCAATTCGGTCCAGTCTGGTCGCAGGCCGCGGTCATGGCGCTGATGATCGCCGTGACGCAGCTTGCCGTCTATGGCGGGCTGGCGCTCGCCGCCGGCCGCGGCCGCGACCTGCTGGTCGGCAGTCCGGTAGCGACAGTTGCCATCGGCCGCGGTGCCGGCCTGCTGCTTGTCGCAATCGCCGTCTTCACCGTATGGCAGGGTTGGAGCGCCGCCCGGTGATTTGCTGTGCTCCCTTCAAGTATTAAACATGAACAAGGAATTCATGTTATTGTTCGCACAAGTTCTGCCGCGCCTTCAGGTATAGCGCGGCGAATTGTGCTGAAATGACAAGCACATCAAGAAAATGTTACTTCCGTCGAAAAGCCAAGATGCCATCATGCCGGCGCCTTCAACAGGAAGCCGCGCGAGCGGGTTCGAACGACCGGAGAACATGATGAAGATACGAGCTCTTATGCTTGCAGCCGTCCTCGCAGGCTTGGGTGTGACCGCCGTCACCGCCGCCGGTGAACCTCAGGCGGTCCGCCAGCAACTGATGAAGAAGGTGGGCCAGGCTGCCGGCGCGCTGAGCGGGATCGCCAAGGGCGAAAAGCCTTATGATGCCGAAATCGTCAAAGCGTCGCTGTCGACGATCAGCGAGACGGTGAAAGTCTTCCCGAATCATTTCCCGGCCGGCTCCGAGACCGGTATGGAAACGGAGGCGAGCCCGAAGATCTGGCAGAACATGGATGACTTCAAGGCGAAGGCCGCCAAGCTCGGTGGCGATGCCGAGAAGATTCTTGCCGAGCTGCCCGCCGACCAGGCCGGCGTCGGCGCCGCACTCGGCGTCCTCGGCAAGGATTGCGCCAGCTGTCATGAGAGCTATCGTCTGAAGAAAGAGTAGCGGACGCCACTACTTGGTCAGTTCAATGCGCCGGTCTACCGGCGCATTTATTTCTGTGTTGAAGACGAAGGAGAGATGATGAGGGCGCGCGCGGGGCGGCTTTTGTCCGGTCTGGTTCTACTTGCAGCGGTCGGCGCCGGCGCCTTCTGGTGGCTGACGAAGCCCGCCCCCTGGGATGCCGCCCATTGGGAGGGCCTGGGCGAGCCGGATCTCGCCAATGGCGAGCGGGTCTTCTGGGCGGGCGGCTGCACCAGCTGCCATGCAGCACCCCGTGCCGAGGATGATGCCCGACTGGTGCTGTCGGGGGGCCGGCCGCTGAAGAGCCCCTTCGGCACCTTCTTTCCCCCGAATATCTCGCCGGACGAGACAGCCGGCATCGGGGGCTGGACGCTCGCCGAGTTCGGCAACGCCATGACGCGCGGGGTGGGGAGGAATGGCGAGCATCTCTACCCGTCCTTTCCCTTCGGTTCCTATGCGCGGATGACCGCCAAGGACATCAACGACCTTTATGGCTATATGCGGACCTTGCCGAAGAGCGCCAATGTGGTGCCGCCGCATGATCTGTCTTTTCCCTATAATGTCCGTCTGGCGCTCGGCGGTTGGAAATTGATGTATCTCACTGACGAGCCGCGGGTTCAGGTCGACAGCGCCGACCCGAAGCTCGCCCGCGGACAGTATCTCGTGGAAGGCCCGGGCCATTGCGGCGAGTGTCACACGCCGCGCGACGCACTCGGCGGCTTCGAAGCGGGCCGCTGGCTAGCCGGCGCCCCGAACCCGGAAGGCGAGGGTCGGATTCCCGACATCACCCCGGGCTCCAGGAGCATCGGCAGCTGGAGCGCATCGGACATCGCCTCCTATCTGGAGACGGGTTTCACGCCCGAATTCGATTCAGTCGGCGGTTCTATGGTCGAGGTGCAGAAGAACATGGCAAAGCTTCCGGCCTCCGAGCGCGAGGCGATTGCCGCCTACCTGAAGGCGCTGCCCCCGTCATAGGCTATCGCCTCCTTCGCTCAGCCTAGCTTCTGCATATAGCGCATGCCGGTCACCGGCCGCGGCACGAAGCGCTCCGACTCGTAGAAACGATGCGCCTGGAAATTGCCGGTTGCAGCGCTGACGGCAAGGTAATCGCAGCCGGCCATCTTCGCCTGTTCCCGCGCCTTGGCGACGAGATGGCGGCCGATGCCTGTGCCGCGATGGCCGGGGCGCACGAAGAGGTGATGCAGCTCCATGCCACGCGCGCCTTCGGCTGCCCGGTATTGGGGAACGAGAATTGCGTAGCCGATCAGCTGGCCGCCGGCCTCGGCGACAAGGGCGGTGATCCAGGGGGTGCGGCCGAAGAGGTCGCGTTCGAGCTGCTCCGAGGTAAGCGGGGCGGCATCGCCGTGATGGGCGGAAAGCTCCGCGATCATCTCACGCAGTTCGGCGAGGTCGCGCAACTTGGCGCAGCGGATCGTCACCATCGGAGCGCGGACCGACGGAATAGGATGAAGGGAGGGGGTGGCAGTCTGCAGCATTCTCGGCTCCTATGGGTTTCCCGCCATCAGGTGCCGTGAAAAACAAAAGCCGCCTGATGGCGGCCTTGTTGAAAATGATCAGCAGGCCGCTCCTATCGGAACAGCCAAAAATACGCGCGGCAGATGGGTGCGTTTTTGATCATGCGCGTAGATTGTTCATTTCCGCGAATTTGTCAACGGGGATACTTGGTACAAACATGCCTCAGTGCTCGCTGTCGCACAGCGAATGGTCGGCAAGGGCCCGGATGACATAGCAGTCGCCGATCGTGTGATCGCCGTGGCAGGCGACGATCCGCTCCAGTTCCTGCTCGAGCTTAGTGAGGCGGGCGATCTTCTCCCGCACCGAAGCGAGATGTTCGTTGGCAATGCGGTCCGCCTCGCCGCAGGGCCGTTCCGGATGTTCGCTGAGCGCCAGCAATTCCCGGATCGCTTCGATCGAAAGCCCGAGATCGCGCGCGTGACGGATGAAGGCAAGCCGCTCGAGCTGGCGCCGCTCGTAGCGCCGCTGGTTGCCCTCCGAACGTTCCGGCGCCGCAATGAGACCCATTTGCTCGTAATAGCGGATCGTCGGAATTTTCACGCCGGTCCGCCGGGAGAGGTCTCCGATCGAGTACATAGGCGCGCTCCATAGCTATAGTCTCTGGAGCTATATAGATACCGCTCCCTCAGGGCACAAGGCCGCCACATTCCCTGCCTAGCGAGTCAGAGCGTCGCATGGACGAAATTAATATTCGAGATCAGTAATTTAACCTCAGCGGCTGCTCGCTCGCCAAAAGGAGGAAAGACATGTCCCTGCTCATCAATCGCCGCAACATGCTGATCGGCACCGCAATGCTTTATCCGGCACTGGCGCTTGCCGGTGCGGCGCGTGCCGCCACTGCGACCGGTGACGATGTGACGAAACTGCTCGCGGAGCTCGAAAAGCGGACCGGCGGGCGCCTCGGCGTGGCCGTGCTCGATACCGAAACCAACATCTCCTTCGGTCACCGTGAGACCGAGCGCTTCGCCATGTGCTCGACCTTCAAGGCGCTCGCCGCCGCATGCGTGCTCGCGCGCGTCGATCGGGGCGAAGAAAAACTCGACCGGCGGATCACCTTCGGCAAGGATGTCCTGCTGCCCCATTCGCCGGTCGCCGAAAAGCATGTCGGCGGCAATGGCATGACGGTCGCCGAACTCTGCGACGCCGCGGTCACCATCAGCGATAATGCGGCCGCCAACCTGATGCTCGAAAGCTTCGGCGGCCCGGCCGGGCTGACCTCCTGGCTGCGGTCGATCGGCGACGGGACGACGCGCCTCGACCGAACCGAGCCGGATCTCAACGAAGCCAAATTCGGCGATCCGCGCGATACAACGACGCCGGTCGCGATGCTCGAGACCATCGGAAAGCTTGCCTTCGGATCGGTCCTGGCGGAGAGCTCGCGTCGACAACTCGTCGAATGGATGGTCGCCAACACGACCGGCGACGCGCGGCTTCGTGCCGGACTGCCGAAGGATTGGCAGATCGGTGACAAGACCGGCACGAGTTCGACCGGCGCAGTCTCCGATATCGGCTTTGCGGTGCCCAAGGGGCGCGGCCCGATCCTCATCACCGTCTATACCGGCGAAGCGAAGGTGGAGCCGGCAGAGCTCAATCCGTTGTTCGCCGAAGTCGGCAAAATTGTCGCCGGCATGGTCTGAGCGCTTCAGCAGGCGGGCCGCCGATGACCATCAGGGCAGCGTATAGGCGATCACATAGTCGCCCGGCTTGGTCCCGACCGAGCCGTGCCCGCCTGCGACCATCAGCAGATACTGCTTGTCGCCGACCATATAGGTCATCGGCGTCGCCTGGCCGCCGGCCGGCAGCCGCGCCTCCCAGAGCTGGTCGCCGGTGGTGACGTCATAGGCTCTCAGGAAATTGTCGACCGTGGCGCCGAGAAAGGCGACGCCGCCCTTGGTGATGATCGGTCCGCCGATGCCCGGCACGCCGAGCCTGAAGGGAAGCGGCAGCGGCGTCATGTCGTAGACCGTGCCGTTCTTGTGCTTGTAGGCGATCTTGCCGGTCCGGAGGTCGGCACCCGCGACATAGCCCCAGGGCGGCGCCTGGCAGGGAATCCGCAAGGGACCGAGGAACGGACCCATATAGACGCCGTAGGGTGCTCCCTCGTTGCGGTTCAGCCCTTGCTCGCTGCCCTTTTCGCCTTCGCCCTTCGGCGGGATTTCCTCGCGCGGCACGAGCCGCGAGGTGAATGCGAGATAGGTTGGCATTCCGAACATCACCTGGCGCTCCGGGTCGACGGCGACCGAGCCCCAGTTGAAGGTGCCGAAATTGCCCGGATAGACGAGCGTTCCTTCGAGCGAGGGGGGCGTGTAGCGGCCCTCGTATTTCAACGAGAGGAACTCGATCCGGCAGGCGAGCTGGTCGAACATGGTAATTCCCCACATGTCGCGCTCCTGAAGCGGCGGCGGCATAAAGGTGAGTCCGGAGACCGGCTGGGTCGGCGCGGTGAAATCCTCCGCGATCGCGCCGCCGGGGGCGGGCACCTCCTCCACCGGAATGATCGGTTCTCCGCTGCGCCGGTCGAGCACATAGATGTCGCCCTGCTTGGTCGGCCCGACAAGCGCCGGCACGACGCTCCCGTCTTCCCTGGTGATGTCGAGGAGGGCCGGTTGCGCCGGCACGTCCATGTCCCAGAGGTCGTGATGCACCGTCTGCCTGACCCAGCGCACCGCGCCCGTGTTGATGTCCAGCGCGACGATCGAGGAGGAGTATTTCTCCACATGCTCGCTCCGCCCCATGCCGAGTTGATCGGGAACCTGATTGCCGAGCGGGACATAGATCAGCCCGAGAGCCTCGTCGACGGAGGAGACCGACCAGCTGTTCGGCGAATTGGTCGTGTAGAACTGGCCGGGCGGCAGCGGCGCCGTCTGATCGGGGTTGCCGCTGTCCCAGTTCCAGATAAGCGCCCCGGTCTTGATGTCGAAGGCGCGGATGACGCCGGACTGTTCCTGGGTCGAGTAATTGTCGTTGACGGCGCCGCCGACGATAAGCTTACCGGCGACGGCGACCGGGGGCGATGTCGAATAGTAATAGCCGGCGGGATTGTAGCGCATGCCCTGTTCGAGGTGCAGAACGCCCTGGTCGGCAAAACCGGTGCAGACCGTGCCGTTCGCGGCATCGAGCGCGATCAGGCGGGCGTCCGATGTCGGCAGATAGACGCGTTCGGCACAGGCGCTGCCGGCGGCCGCCGCCGGATCGGCCCAATAGGTGACGCCGCGGCAGGTCTGGTGCTGGCGGTCCGGGTTCAGACCCGAGTTCGAATCATATTTCCATTTCTGCCGGCCGGTCGCAGCATCGACCGCGATCGCCCAATTATGCGGCGTGCAGAGATAGAGCGTGTCCTTCACCTTCAGCGGCGTCACCTGATAGGTGGTTTCGCCGATATCCTCCGGCAGCTTGACGTCTCCTGTCTGGTACTGCCACGCGACCTTCAGAGTCGCGACGTTCTCCCGGTGGATCTGGGCGAGCGGCGAATAGCGCTGGCCGAACAGCGTGCGGCCGTAGTGATGCCACTCGCCGGCCGGCACATTGCCGCCGAGGTTGGGGTTGCCCGCCGCGACGTCAGCCGGCAGGTCGCCGCGAATGTCATGGACGTCCTGCGTCATCGAATAGAGCGCGACGCCGATCGCGACGAGGCTGGCGAGCGCAAGTGGCCAGGCGGCTGCGCTGTAGTGTTCGCCCGACGGGCTGATGAAACCGAGCGGCCGCCGGATCCATGGCGTAAGCAGCCAGAGGCCCAGCAGGATGATCACACCGCCGCGCGGACCAAGCTGCCACCAGTCAAGCCCGACCTCCCAGACGGCCCAGGTAAGCGAGCCGAGGACCATCAGCGTATAGACCCAGATCGCCGCCGCGCTCTTGCGGTAGAGCAGCAATGCGGTGAGCAGGAACGCCAAGCCGGTGATGATGTAGTATGGACTGCCGCCGAGCAGGACGAGCCTTGTCCCTCCCGCACCGAGCACGAGACCTATCAGTGCGAAGAAAAGGGCGGTCAGGACAATCGGCATGAATTCGAACTCCCAAATTGAAGAACGATACGGCGGCACCTTCGGCCCGCCGGGCCGCACGGAACGGCAGACGAAGAACGAGCGCGGATTTCGCGACAATTCTCCCTCGCAAATTGTGCGCCTCATCCACAGCATCATTTGCGAAGGTAACGCGACGCAGGTGCCTTTCAATGTTGCCGCCTTCGGCGCAAGCGCCTTTTGCATACGCCAGACGTCGCGGCAGGACTTTGATTCCCCGGGAGTATTTCAAATTGGCGGCCCATTGGGCCGCGGAGGCCGAGGCGGGGCTGCGGCTTGTCAGGTGCCGCAGAAGGTTTGCAGCACTTCTTCGCCAGGTTGCGGCGGCTCGGCAAAGGCGGCATGTGCCGGCTGATCATCGTAAGGTTTGGAGGTCACCTCGAGAATCGCTTCGAAAAGCGAGAAATCCGCATGTTCGGTCGCCGCTTCGATCGCCTGCTCGATGCGGTGGTTGCGCGGAATGAAGGCCGGATTGACGGCGCGCATCGCTGCCGCTCTTTC
The DNA here is from genome assembly GCF_002944405.1 of Sinorhizobium fredii. Lineage (NCBI taxonomy): Bacteria > Pseudomonadati > Pseudomonadota > Alphaproteobacteria > Hyphomicrobiales > Rhizobiaceae > Ensifer > Ensifer fredii. Next base: position 1,061,380 of record NZ_CP024307.1, read on the forward strand.
GACCGGCCCGGGAGCTTCGCGCTCGAGACGGCGGCGCCAGTCCCCAAGCCATGGCGACAGTGCCTCGGGCGCCTGGAAGAGCTTGGCAAGCTCGGCATCGGCGCCTGCGTCTTCCGCCGACGCAGCGAGCCTTCTGAAGGTGAGGGTGAAATCCGCGCCCCCTTTGTGCATCAGCGCCAGCAAAGCCTGCACCAGCTCCAGGTCACCCTCTTCCGCCGTTGAGAGCCCGATCTTGCGGCGCATGCCGTCGAGCCATTGGTTCTGGAAGATAGCGCCATACTCGCCGAGGGCGTCATTGGCGAGGTTCACCGCCACGTCTGCCGTCGGATCGAAGAGCGTCACGAGTGTTTCGGCGAGCCGGGCGAGATTCCACTGGCCGATGGCCGGCTGGTTGGCATAGGCGTAGCGGCCGAACTGGTCGATTGAACTGAAGACCTTTTTCGGATCGTAGGCATCCATGAAGGCGCAGGGACCGAAGTCGATCGTTTCGCCGGAAATCGTCATGTTGTCGGTGTTCATCACGCCGTGAATGAAGCCGATGTGCAGCCAGCGCGCGATCAACGCTGCCTGCCGCTCCGAGACTGCCCTGAGAAGGCCCAGATAAGGGTTCTCGTCTGCCTTCAGTTCGGGGTAGTGGCGGTCGATCACGTAGTCGGCCAGTGCCTTGACCGAGTCCATGTCGCCGCGTGCGGCGAAGAACTGGAACGTACCGACCCGGATATGGCTCGCCGCCACCCGGGTAAAGACGGCGCCGGGGAGGATCTGCTCGCGATAGACCGGCTGGCCGGTCACCGTCGCGGCAAGCGCGCGGGTGGTCGGCACGCCGAGCGCATGCATCGCCTCGCTGACGATATATTCGCGCAGCACAGGCCCGAGCGCTGCCCGGCCGTCGCCGCGGCGCGAATATGGGGTCTGGCCGGGTCCCTTGAGCTGGATGTCGCGGCGTTTTCCATCACGGTCGACGACTTCGCCCAGCAGGATGGCGCGGCCGTCGCCGAGTTGCGGGACGAAGGTGCCGAACTGGTGCCCGGCATAGGCCATGGCGAGCGGCTCCGCGCCCGCCGGGACCATGCTGCCGGAGAAGATCGCGGCGCCGTCGCGCTCGAGCGCTTCGAGATCGAGACACAGCTCTTCCGCGAGCGGCCGATTGAACTTGATCAGCCAGGGCTCGGCAACAGGTGTCGGCTCGACCCGGGCGTAGAAATTCCCAGGCAGTCGCGCATAGCTGTTGTCGAAGGGAAACGGGGCTGTCGCCGAGCCCGGTTGCGGCGGTATGGAATTCATCACACTCCAGCGGCCCTGCCTAGCAAATACCGGCCGCCCTTTCCCGACAAGTCTACACGAGCGATCCGGTTTTCGCGAGCGTCGGGAATACTGGGAGCTCCTGCTGCCACTACGGCGGAAGGAGCTCTTCCGGTGGTCAAGCGCTCAGTGCGGTCGCGGGCAGGCAGACCTCGCAGATCGCCGCGATGTGGCGATGGTCGGTGCCGCAGCAGCCGCCCAGCACACGCAAATGCGGCATGCGGCCTGTGAGCGAACGATAGCGCCGGGCGAGATCGCCGATGTCTCCTATGTCCAAGGTCTCGCTTTCGTCGAGTTCGGCATGGCTCTTGGTCGAGGCGTTGGCGCGAATGCCGCCGATCCGCCGCACCCATGGCTGGCGCTGATCGAGGCTGCTTTCGAAATGGCTCGGATGGGCGCAATTGACCATGTAGTAATGCGGATAGCCTTCCGTCTCTGCGTCCACCGTTTCGACGGCTTCCTGGAGAGAGCCGCCCGTTACCAGACGACCGTCGGTCTCGACGGTGAAGGAGATGGCGCAGGGCATGCCGTGTTTCCTGGCCGCTCTTGCGACGCCGATCGCCTCGTCGACATTCGTCATGGTCACCGCCGATACTATGTCGGCTTCGCTGCCGGCAAAGGCCGCGACCTGGGCGCTGTGATATTCCTCAGCTTCCTTCGCATTCATCAGGCCGGCCTTGTAGCCGTCGCCGCGCGGACCGATAACGCCGTTGAACACGATCGGGACCTGCGGCCGCTCGTACTGCGCCCGCAGTTCGGCAAGCAGGTGGGCGGCGTCCTGGTTGACCTGCCTGAGCGCCTCGGCGTCGTAGCCAAGTTTCGCGCCCCAGTCGGCATTGGCGCGCCACGTAGCCGTGTCGAGCACGAAACCGGTGTCGTGGAGCCGCGCGATCTCGAGATAGCGCGTGTAATAGCGCAACAGCTGCCGGCGGCCCTCCGGGGTCGACAGCAGGACGAAAGAGGCGAAGTGCGGCAGCTCGGCTCCTTCATGAAAGATCAGCGCCGTCTCCATGCCGCCGTCGCTGAGGAATGTGCCACCCCGTAAAAGCGGCAGGTCATGTCGATACTTGGCGATTTCGTATTGCATCGTTCCCTCCCTTTTGCGGACGCTCCGGCGCGAGGTCTGAGGAATTTCTGCCGTTTTATCATCTGCTAAACTAGCCGGCTTGCGGTACACTATGACCCAATAAGCCGCATAGCGATGTTACATCAGGAACTTGCCGTAAGATTCGAGGCGACAGGCGAATGGCTCGCCGTCCTTTCCAGAGAGAAAACTTTACCGGCGGTACAGGAGTGCACCATGCGAAAGGGCGAGGAAACGCGTGCCAAGATCCTGGATGCTGCCGAAGCCGCAGTGCTGGCAAAGGGTTTCGGTGGCACCTCGATCGACGAACTGATCGTCGAGACAGGCATCACCAAGAGCGGGTTCTTCTATCATTTTCGCGACAAGAACGAGCTCGCCAAGGCGCTGCTCGAGCGCTACATCGACAATGACGAGCGCATCTACGACGAGATTTTCGGCCGGGCGCGCGAACTTGCCGACGACCCGCTGCAGGCGTTCCTGATCGGATTGAAGCTGCTTGCAGAATTGCTCTCCGACTTGCCGAACGGCCATCCGGGCTGCCTGGTCGCCACGATGTGCACCCAGGAGCGCGCCTTCGACCGCGAGATCCAGGAGATGAACCGCCAGGCGGCGCTGATGTGGCGCCGGCGCTTCGCCGCCATGTTCCGGGACATCATGCAGGTCTATCGGCCGCGGGAAGCGCTGGATGCGGATCAGCTCGCCGACATGGTCTCGACCGTCCTCGAAGGCGGTATCGTACTCTCAAAAGCCTTGAAGGAGCCGAAAAGCCTGCCCGACCAGCTCCTTGTCTTCCGCAGTTTCGTGCGCTTGCTGTTCCAGCCCGCCGCGTAAGGCCGCGGGGCGGGTCACGCGCCTTCATCCTCGAGAACCGCGGCGAGTTCCGCCAGCTTGCATACGGTGTTGAGGTTGCGTGCCGTACCCGATTTTAGCGCCGGCAGTTTGAGCTTCGACCGACCCGATCCATTCGGATAGTGGATATAGATCTCCCGCCCGTCGATCTTCACTTCTTCTCCGTCCGGTGCGACGAGCTTGTCGAACGCGTCCGCGGCGGGTGCTTCCGGCAGGAATGTGACGAGCAGGAAATTCGGCTTCGCGTCTGGAAACGGCGCCTTTGCGACAATCGCCTCCAGGTCACCGCGGCTGCGCAGAATGACGCCCGGCGTCTTGCCCATCTTTACCGTCAGCGCTTCCTCGAGTCTCGTTTGAACCTCGCCTTCGGCAAGCTCGGAGCGGAAGAGCACGTTGCCGCTCTGGATGTAGGTCTTGACATCGGCAAAGCCGAGGCCCTCGCAGAGGGCCTTCAGCTCCGCCATGGGAAGCGTAGCGGTGCCGCCGACATTGACCGCCCTCAGCAGTGCGACATAGACCGGCACAGGCGGTCCTCCTACATCCTGCCGGCGACCTTGATGGCGAAAGCGTATTCGAACGCGATTTCCTCCAGCCGCTGAAAACGGCCCGAGGCGCCGCCATGCCCGGCATCCATGTTGGTCTTCAACAGGATCGGCTCGCTGCCGGTCGTCTTCTCGCGGAGCCTGGCGACCCATTTCGCCGGCTCCCAATAGGTGACGCGCGGATCGGTCAGGCCGCCGAGCGCCAGGATTGCCGGGTAAGGCTTAGCTTCCACATTGTCGTAGGGCGAGTAGCCGGCAATGATGTTGTAGAACTCGGCGCTCTCGATCGGATTGCCCCACTCCGGCCATTCCGGCGGCGTCAGCGGCAGCGTGTCGTCCAGCATGGTATTCAGGACGTCGACGAAGGGGACTGCCGCGATGATGCCCCGGAATTTCTCCGGTGCCATATTGGCGATTGCGCCCATCAGCATACCGCCCGCCGAGCCGCCCTCGGCGACGATGTTTGCGTAGGATGTGAACTTCTGCTGATTCAGATGGTCAGCCGCGGCGATGAAGTCCTTGAAAGTGTTGGACTTCTTCGCCATTTTTCCGTCTTCGTACCATTGAAAGCCCTTGTCCTTGCCGCCGCGGATATGGGCAATGGCATAGACGAAGCCGCGGTCGACGAGCGACAGGCAATTGGTGTTGAAGCCGGCCGGGATGGTGATGCCGTAAGCACCATAACCGTAGAGCAGGCACGGCGCCGAACCGTCGAGCGGTGTGTCCTTGCGATAGAGGAGCGTCAGCGGAACCGACGCACCATCCTCAGCCGGGGCGAAGACGCGGCGCGTGACGTAATCGTCCGGATCGTGGCCGGAGGGCACTTCCTGGGTCTTCAGGAGCGTGCGCTCGCGCGTCGCCATGTTGTAGTCGAAGAGCTGCGAGGGCGTCGTCATCGACGAATAGGAGAAGCGGATGACGTCGGTGTCGTATTCGGCCGCCCCCGAGAGCCCCAATGAATAGGCTTCCTCGGCAAAGGCGATCGCATGTTCTTCACCTGTCTTCCGGTCGCGGATGACGATCTCCGGCAGCCCCTCGCGGCGCTGCAGCCAAACGAGGTGACGGGCATAGGCCATGTGGCTGAGGATCAGCGTACCCGGGCGGTGCGCCACCACCTCACGCCAGTTTTCCTTCTGCGGCGCTTCCACCGGCGCTTCCATGATCTTGAAATCCTTGGCACCGTCGGCATTGGTGAGGATGTAGAAGACCTCGCCGCCCTCGGTCATGGAATATTCGAGACCGATGACGCGTTTCGCCACGATCTGCGGCTCGGCCGTCAGGTTCTTGGTCGAAAGCAGCCGGTATTCGCTCGTCTCATGATCATGGATGTCGATATAGATGAAGTCGTCGAGCAGCGATCCTCCGACAGACATGAAGAAGCCGGGGTCCGTTTCCTCGTAGACGAGCCGATCCTCGGACTGCGGCGTGCCGACGACGTGGTGGTAGATTCGCGACGGCCGGTGGTTCTCGTCAAGCACGGTGTAGAAGAAGCTCTGGCCGTCCGGTGCCCAGGCACCGCCGCCGCCGGTATTCTCGACTATGTCGGCCAGGTCCTCGCCGCTCGAAAGATCGCGCACCTTCAGCGTGAAATATTCCGATCCCTTGTCGTCGTAACCCCAGATGCCGCGGGCATGATCGCTCGAATGGTCGAGGCCGGCGATGCGGAAGTAAGCCTTGCCCTCAGCTTCCTTGTCGCCGTCGAGCAGCACCTGGCGGATCGTCTCGTCGCCCGCCGCTCCGTCGCGCGGGATGCGAAAATAGCGCGGATGCTCGCCGCCCTTCACATAGAACGTGCCATAGGCAAAGGCGCCGTCCTTCATCGGTACGGAGGAATCGTCCTCCTTGATGCGGCCGCGCATTTCGGCAAACAGCGCCTTCTGCAGATCCTTGGTGTCCGCCATCGCGGCGTTCATGTAGTCATTTTCCGCCTCGAGGTGCCGGCGAATTTCCGGATCGAGGGTCGACGGGTTCTTGAACATAGCCTGCCAGTTGTCGGCCCTCAGCCAGGCGTAGTCATCGGTCCGGCTGATGCCGTGGCGCGTATCCGTGAGCGGCTTCTTACGAGCGACGGGCGCGGCGGGCAGGTTTCTGAAAACGGACAAGGGTCTCTCCGGGATCTCTTCGGTGGGAGATCATGAGATAGAGAGCGTCCGGGCGGCGATCAAGCGGAAAGCGCCACCGGGCGCCGGCGGACAGAGCGACGGATTGCCAGCTAAGCTCAGGCTGCCGAAGCCGCGAGATTGAGGCCGATGCCCCACGGATCGGTGAGATGATGGATGCCGCCTTCCTCGCGCACGGGGATCTGGAGCTCGTCGAGCTTGCGAATTGCCGTCGCGAGCCTGTCGGTGTCCCGAAAGCGGATCGTGTAGTCTGAGAGACCGGTCATCTTGGCCTGGCGTTTCGCCGCTCCTCGCGAATTCCAGATATTCGCGGCCACGTGATGATGATATTTGCCAGTAGCGAAAAAGCTTGCTCCCGGATAGCGCGCCATCAGATCGAGGCCGAGGACGTCGCGGAAGAAGGCATCCGCCTGTGGAATGGCGGAGACCTGCAGATGAATGTGGCCGATCACGGTGCCGTCGGCAAGGCCGCTCCAAGCTTCCTCCGGCGTCTCGTCATAGAGCGACTGCAGGTCGAGCGGCAAGGTGTTCATCGCCACCGTACCGTCCACCTCGTAGCGCCATTCGCTGCGCGCCCGATCGCGATAAACCTCGATGCCGTTGCCCTCCGGGTCGGCGAGATAGATCGCTTCGCTGACGAGGTGGTCGGAGGCGCCCTGGAGGCGAACGCCGTTGTTCGCCGCGTGGGCAAGCCAGCGTCCCAGCTCCCGGCGATCGGGCACCAGGAACGCCGTGTGGAACAGACCGGGCGCGCTGCGCGGTGCCCTTGTCGCTTGCGCATCGGTTGTCAGCGTCAACAGAGGCCTTCCGGCGACCCCGAGCGTCTCGCCGCTGGCGCTCGCTTCGATCGAAGCGAGACCGAGCACTTTTTGATACCAGCTCGACACCATTGGCAGGTCCTGAACGACGAGATGCGCCCGGTCGACATAGGCGGGCATCGCCACCGCGTGGTCGGCGGGAAGGTTGGTCACGAGCTGCGATTTCATCGTCTTTTCCTTGAGCTACGCCTTTCGGGAGGCGCTCCGGGCTGCCGGGGCGCCGGAACCGTAGCCCAATATGAGCACGTGAAGGCGTTCGGGAAAGCCATTATATTACTTGATGTTGTGTTCGACGAACGTTGACGGTCGCGGCTGTCGCGCTACCTCATCATAGATGGTGCGAGCGCGGGAGCGGTGGCCGATTGATCTCGATCATGGTCGGAGTCGCCGCCTCCGCTCAATTCGATCTGCATGGCGGGAAAAGGCGGAAGAAAGTTACGCCGGAGTGCCGCCCTCGGATCCGAAGAATCGCCCGATTTCCAGCCGGCGACCGGAACGCAACAGAAGGAGCGTATCTGTATGTACAGGAAGATTATCGTCCCGATCGCGATGGATCAGCTCGAACACGGTGAATCCGTTCTCGGCATCGCCGAAAAGCTGATCGATGAGGGTGGAGAGATCATCCTCCTCAACGTCGTCGAGGACCTCAACGCCTACGCTCAAGGCTACATGATCGTCGATTTCCCGCTCGAGATGATCGAGGAATCGCGCAAGCATGCGGTCAAGACGCTCGACGCGCTGAAGACCAAGCATGGCATCAAGGGACGGATCGAGATCCGCACCGGCGGGGCGGCCGGCACCATCAATGCGCTCGCCAAGGAAGAGAACGCGGACCTGGTGATCATTGCGTCGCACCGTCCGGGGCTGATCGACTATTTCATCGGATCGACCGCCAGCCGCGTCGTCAGCCACTGCCCCTGCGCCGTTCTCGTCGACCGCTAATCAACAAGAAGAATGCGGTGCGGCCATGCCGCGCCGCGACCCAAGGGAGCCCCATGATGGACAAATACGCGCTTGATGATTTCCGCGACAAGCTTCTGCGCCGCAAGGACGAGCTCTACGGCCGTCTGGTGAAGATCGAGGAAGATCTGGACCAGCCGATGAATGCCGACGTGCCGGATCGCGTCACAGAACGGGAAAACGATGAAGTGCTCGAAGGGCTGGGGCTCGCCGGCCAGGGCGAGATCCGCGCCATCGATGCGGCGCTCGACCGGATCGCGGCCGGAACCTACGGAATCTGCACCCGCTGCGGAGACCCGATTTCTCAGGAGAGATTGCATGCGGTGCCCCACGCTCCGCTCTGCCAGACTTGCGCCGCCGAAGTCGCCTCGCGCACGCGATGAGGGCGGCGCATTGCCGCCGCCCGAGCGGGCTTTGATACTCCCGTGCCCCCGGACCTACCCGACGAACAGGGCGCGCCGTGGCCTCGGCGCGGATCCAATCCAACATGCAGTGTCGCGATCAGCCTTGCCACGCGACGCGGTCGCGGGGCGCCTTTCGACTGTTGTAATGCGTTGCGGAATTTGATCCTTTCGCCCCAAACAGGCGCTTTGCCGTCAAAGAACTCTGTGGCACGATAAATCGATCCGTCGGAAGGGGCCACGGTGTTGGGGCGAGTCTGTTCGACCAGATCACTGCGGTTCGGGGACACGGTGCCGATGTCGGAATCGATGCGGGATCTGGAGGGGCCGCGTGGATATCAGCGAGTTTAAATGGACCTATGACCGGTCGGAGCTGATTGCCGACGGAATTGTTCACGGCATCGGCCTTTGTGCCGCGCTCGTCGGCGTCACAGCCCTCATATTCTATGCGACGGTCTGGAGCACCTCAGGACAGCTTGCCGCTGCGTGGATCTACGGTGCGGGCCTGATCCTCACCCTGTCGGTGTCGTTTCTTTACAATCTCTATCCCATTTGCCGGACGAAGTGGTTGCTGCGCCGCCTGGACCATTCGGCCATTTTCGTGCTGATCGCCGCAACCTATACGCCCTTTCTCCAGCGCGGTTGGGATGATCCGTTCCTGTTTTGGATGCTCATCGGCATATGGGCCGTCGCACTTCTCGGCATCTCGATCAAATGCCTGCTGCCGGGACGGTTCGATCGGCTGGCGATCTTTCTCTATCTCGCCATGGGCTGGGGCGGCGTTCTTGCCGCCAAGTCGCTTTTCGCAGCCCTCACTGCGACGACGCTAGTTCTGGTCCTAATTGGCGGCATCATCTATTCGATCGGTATCATCTTCCATGTCTGGGAGCGGCTTCGCTTTCAGAACGCCATCTGGCACGGCTTCGTGGTCGCCGGATCGGCCGTTCACTATTCCGCCGTCCTCAACTGCATCAGCGCTTCAGCCGTCGCCTGATCACTCCGGAGGCCGGCAATCGTCCGAGGGACGCAATGCCGACGCCATCCGCGAGATGACGCCATCGAAGCTTGTCAGCTTCGATTTGCGATATTGCAGCCGGAAATAGGCGGCGCTGCCGTCGCAGAGCGCGATCGCCCGTGTGTAAAAGACCTCTCGGCCTCGAGCGCCGGAGAAGCTCGCCCAGGCGGGCGTGACGCGCGAGTAGAGGATTCTCCAATCGTCGTCTTTCTCGTAGCCGATCCGGTCGGTGACGTCGGTCTCGAAATCGCCGGCCGGCGGGTGCGTGCCGAACACGATCAGCGTCGCGCCATTGTCGTCGGCATGAAAACTCGCGCCGTCGTTGTTGTCGGCCTGCTGGTGCATCTCGAAACCCGGCGGAATCTCCACCGTGTAGCCAAAACGGGGGTTGGAATAGGGATGCCAATCGTCCTGCGCGGCAGCGGGCAGGGCGGGCCCAAAGAGGAGAGCGAATGCATATATGACGCGGCGCATGCGCAGAGCATTCCTTCGGTTATTTACCTGCCGCTTTGCCTTCTGCACGTGTCGTTAAATCGTAGCCGATTTAGGACAAAACATGCGGCATTTCAAAATCCTATAGCGACATTGCGCGTCTCATAAGACGCGCGGCGCTGTAGGAGAGTGGCGCTTTTCGCTGGACGCGTAAAGGGCTCTTGCGGGTCGGAGGCAGCCGCATTGGCCTTTCCCGGCCGCTCCGGATTACCACGTATTCGATAGTCCCGCCGCCACTCCTTATCTGTTCCCCGCGGAACATGACCACGCAGCCCCTGTGGGAACAGTGAACCGCAGCCGCGTGCTGTCGGCCGGCGTAGATGCGCGGTGCTTGGCAGAGGCTTTGCTGCCTTTGCACAGTATAACCGTCCACTTGACTGAGCTTCCAACCGATTTCTCTTGAGACGAGCCAGCCCTTCTTCTATGTCCGGTATCAATTGACCAGATGATCAACGGCGAAGGAGCACGCCAAGCGATGGAAGTCACGGCACTAACATTTCTGGCGCTCGGCCTTCCCTTCGCTGCGGCCCTTGTCGCACCCGGCCTGACCAGGCTCCTCGGGCACAATGCCGCCTGGGTCCTGGCCCTTGCTCCCGCGGCAATCTTTTTGCATTTCCTGCGCTTCCTTCCGGACGTCGCGAGCGGCGAAATCGTGACAGGCGGCTATGCGTGGATACCGTCTTTCAATGTCAGCTTTTCCTGGCTGATCGACGGTTTGTCGCTGACCTTCATGCTGCTGATTTCCGGTATCGGAGCGCTCATCGTTCTCTATTCGGGCGGCTATTTGAAAGGGCACCCGCAACAGGGCCGTTTCTTCGCCTTCATCCTCCTGTTCATGGGATCGATGCAGGGACTCGTCGTCTCCGACAGTTTCCTGATGCTGTTCGTCTTCTGGGAATTGACGTCGATTACCTCCTTCCTGCTGATCGGCTTCGACCACGCCCGCGAGGCCACGCGCCGCGCCGCGCTGCAGGCGCTGGTCGTCACCGGCGGAGGCGGTCTTCTGCTGCTCGCCGGGCTGCTGATCCTTTGGAACGTCAGCGGCGTTGCGCAGCTTTCGCTGCTGCTTTCCTTCGGCTCCGAGGTGAAGGAGAGCCCCTTTTATCTCGCTGCACTGCTGTTGGTCCTCGGCGGTGCCTTCACCAAATCGGCCCAGTTTCCATTTCACTTCTGGCTGCCGAATGCGATGGAGGCGCCGACACCGGTTTCCGCCTATTTGCATTCGGCGACGATGGTGAAGGCAGGCGTCTATCTGTTGATGCGTCTCAATCCAGTCCTCGGCGGAACACCGGAATGGCAGCTCCTTCTGCCGCTCTTCGGTGTGACGACGCTGGTGATCGGCGCGGCGCTCGCGGTGCGCCAGACCGATATGAAGCTGATGCTGGCCTATACCACGGTGGCCTCGCTCGGTCTGCTGGTGATGTCGATCGGGCTCGGCTCGCCCCGCGCGATCGAGGCGGCCGCGCTCTATCTCGTGGCACACGCGCTCTTCAAGGGCGCCCTGTTCATGGTGGCCGGCATCCTCGATCATGAAACCGGATTGCGCGACTTCACGAAGCTCGGCGGCCTGCGTTCGGTCATGCCGCTCACCTTTGCCATTGCCCTTGCCGCTGCGCTCTCCATGGGTGGCCTGCCGCCCTTTTTCGGATTCCTCGCCAAGGAGGAGCTCTATTCCGCCTTCTCCGCGCCGAATTTGCGCTCCGCGCTCTTTGCGATACTGGCTGTCCTCGGCAACGCCCTGATGTTTGCCGTAGCCTTCGCTGTCGTCCTGAAGCCTTTCCTGGGACCGCGCGTGAACACGCCGAAGCATGCCCATGAGGCGCCGCCGCTACTATGGATAGGCCCGGCCGTTCTCGCACTCAAGGGGCTCTCCATCGCGCTCCTGTCGGGTCTCGCCCATCGGTTCGTCTCATCGCCCACCGCCTCGGCGATCGCCGGCGAGCCAAGGACGGTCGACATATCGCTCGTGCCGCATCTTGGTCTGCCGCTCGTGCTTTCGGCCTTGACGGTGGCGCTCGGCGTCGCCTTCTACCTCAATCTCGCCCGCTTGCGCGCCGCGATGGCGGCGATCCTCGTCGACATCGGCTGGGGGCCCGATCGGGGCTTCGACCAATTCATGCGTGGTCTCGTGCGCCTTGCCGTCGCCGTCACTCGGCGCCTGCAGGGCGGCCGCCTCGACGTCTATATGACCGCCACCTTCTCGCTGGTTGCGGTCATTCTCTTGGCAATGCCGCTGCGATACGGTGAGTTCCCGCGCGCCCCGTTCTTCTCCGCGGACGTTCCGCTGCACGAGCTTGCGATCATCGCGATCGCCGTCGGCGGTCTCTTCGCCGTCGTGGTTGCTTCCGACCGCCTCACCGCGATCGTCTCGCTCGGCATTCAAGGCTTCGCAGTCGCCGTCATCTACCTGCTCTATGGGGCGCCGGACCTGTCTTTCACCCAATTCATGGTCGAAACGCTGTCGGTCGTCGTGTTGGCGCTGGTGATGACCCGGCTGCGGCTCTCGCCTGCCGACCATCGGCCACTCCCCGAGAAAGCGCGCGACGCGACGATCGCGCTTGCCTGCGGCCTCGGCTTCGCCCTGTTTCTGCTGCGGGCCACGGCCGTACCCTTCGACCGGTCGCTCACGGACTTCTTCAACCTCTATTCGAAGTCGGTTGCGCACGGGGCGAATGTCGTCAACGTCATTATCGTCGATTTCCGCGGCACCGACACGCTCGGGGAAATTGCCGTGGTGATGATTACCGGCCTTGCGATCCTGGCGCTCGTGCGGCTGAGGGCCGGTTCGCTGAAGCGCGCCGTCGTCGCGGAGGCCGATGAGACGGCGGTGGAGGAACGGGCATGAAGTCGGTGATCTTCCGCACGCTCGCCCCGGTCCTGACGAGCTTGATGATGCTCTTTTCCATCTTCGTGCTGCTGCGCGGCCACAACGAGCCGGGCGGCGGTTTCATCGGCGGTTTAATCGCCGTTTCGGCCTTGGCGATCTATGGCATGGCGCACGGTGTCGAGACGGTCAGGCGGGCCATCTTCTTCCACCCGATGGCAATCGCCGGGGCCGGGCTCCTCGCTGCCACCTCTGCCGGCCTGATCGCGATCTTCGCAGGCGTCCCGTTCATGACCGGACTTTGGATCTATCCGGCCGTTTTCGGCCTCGAGGTCCCGCTTTCGACCGTGCTGCTCTTCGACAGCGGCGTTTACCTGGTCGTCGTGGGCGCCATCAGTTCGATCGCGCTGTCGCTCGAAGAGCGGGGAGGGGAGTGATGGAGGCTTGGTTTGCCTTACTGGTCGGCGTCTTCTTCACTGTTGCCGTCTACCTGATGCTCTCGAAATTCATCATCCGCGTGCTCTTGGGTGTCGCAGTGCTCGGCAATGCGGTGAATTTGCTGATCTTCACCGGAGGTCGGCTGACGCGGGAGGTGCCGCCGATCATACCCGAAGGGGCCAAGTCGCTGGCTGCGCCGGCGGCCAACGCGCTTCCCCAGGCGTTGATCCTGACGGCGATCGTCATTTCCTTTTCCTTCTTCGCCTTCCTGCTCGTCCTCTCCTGGCGCGCCTATAGCGACCTTGCGACCGACAACACGGACGAAATGCGCGTTGCCGAACCGGCGGACGAGCCGCTCCCTCCGCTTGGATACTGACCCGCATGGCCGCTACGATCTCCCCTTCCGTCGATCTTTCCGCTGCGCTCGTTGCCGCGCCGCCCACGCTTGCCGAATGGTTGGTGATCCTGCCGGTCGCCTGGTGCCTCGCGATCGGTGCGCTGCTGGTCATGCTGCGCCGCCCGATCGGCCTCCATCCGACCATTGCCATGAGCGGTCTCGCCGGGCTCTTGCTGATCGATGGGCTGCTGCTCAGGGAGATCGCCGAGAACGGTCCGCTGACCATGGTTATGGGGCGCTGGCTGCCTCCCTTCGGCATCGCCTTCACTGCCGACCTGACCGGGGCCTTGTTCGCCTTTGCCGCGGCGCTTGTAGCGCTGGTCGCCGGCGTCTTCTCGCTTGCCGATATCAACGACAGCGGCCGCCGCTACGGCTTTTATCCGTTGCTGATGTTGCTGATGGCCGGCGTCTCGGGCGCCTTTCTGACCGGCGACATCTTCAATCTTTACGTCTGGTTCGAGGTGCTGCTGATCTCGTCCTTCGGCCTTCTCGTCCTGGGCTCCGAGCCTGAGCAGATAGACGGCACGGTGAAATACGGCTTCCTCAATCTCGTCGCCACGACGCTGTTCCTGATAGCGACCGGCTATCTCTACGCCGTTTTCGGCACGCTCAACATGGCTGACGTCGCTACGAAGGCCGAGGCATTGCGCGACCGCGCGCCGCTGATGACGCTCACCGGGCTGTTCATGCTCGCCTTTGCCATGAAAGCGGCCGCCTTCCCGGTGAATTTCTGGCTGCCGGCTTCCTACCATACCCCCCGCGTCGCCGTCTCCGCGCTCTTTGCAGGCCTGCTGACGAAGGTCGGGATCTATGCGCTGGTGCGGGTGATGGTCATGCTTTTCCCGGTCGAAAGGGAGGAGCTGAGCTTCATCCTCGCGGTCGCCGGGGCGCTGACGATGATCGTCGGCGTGCTCGGCGCTTTGGCGCAGACGGATTTCCGCCGCATTCTCGGCTACCTCATTGTCTCCGGCATCGGCTCGATGCTCGCCGGTATCGCCGTCGGCGGACCGGGCGGCATTGGGGGTGTCATCTTTTATGCGCTGCATTCCATGCTCGTGATGACCGGCCTTTACTTCGCCTCGGGGATCGCCATGCGCCTCGGCGCGAGTTCCTCGATTGCGGCGCTCGCCGGTCTCTATCGCCGGCATGTCGGATTTGCCGCTCTTACCCTGATGCTGTGTTTCGCCGTCTCTGGCCTGCCTCCCTTTTCCGGTTTTTGGCCGAAGGTCATGCTCGTAAAGGCAGCTCTCGATATCGGCGCCTGGTGGCTCGCCGCCGCGCTTCTCCTTGCCGGGTTCCTGACAATGATCGTCACCGGCCGCCTTTTCCTTCTGGCGTTTTGGCGCGAGGCTCCACCTGCGGACGGCGAGGCGGTATCGCTGTCGCCCGCGGCATTCGGCCCGCTAGCCGTGCTCACCGGGCTCACTTTGTTGATCGGCCTTTATCCCGAGCCGCTGCTGGCGGTAATCCAGGACGCGGCGGCGGGGCTCGCAGAGCCGTCGGCCTATGTGAACTCGGTCTTCCCGGAAGGTGGGCCGCAATGAAATTCCTGCAGATCAACCTGATTTTCACCGTTATTTGGGGTGCCATCAGCGCCAGTTTCACGCCAGCGAACCTCGCGCTCGGCTTTGCTGTCGGCGCTGTGTCCCTGTGGCTGATCCGCCGCGAGCTGCAGCCCGTCACCTATCCGCTGAGACCATTGCGGCTGACGCTGTTGGCGGCTCTGTTCTTCAAGGAGCTGGCCGTATCGGCGGTCAAGGTGGCCATTCTCGTCCTGCGCTCCCGGATGGGCCTGAAGCCCGGGATCCTCGCCTATCCGCTGACCGCCAAGAGCGATTTCGAGATTACTCTGCTTGCCAATCTCATCACGCTGACGCCCGGCACGCTTTCCGTCGACATATCCGAGGACCGCAAGACCCTTTATGTGCACGCGCTCGATTGTGCCGATCCGGGTGCGTTGCGCCAGGATATTGCACGCGGCTTCGAGCGGCGCATTCGGGAGGCTTTCGAACGATGATTTCCGCGATCCTGGCGGGGGCGACCAGCCTTGCGCTTCTGCTCCTCTCGCTCGCGCTGCTGATGACCATGCTGCGCATCATCCGCGGTCCGACATTGCCGGATCGGGTGCTCGGCCTCGACATGCTGGTCGCGATCGCGATCGGGTTCATTGCGGTCCTAGCAATCAAGACCCGCTTCAATCTCTATATCGACATAGGGATCGCCCTCGGCCTGGTCGGCTTCCTGGCAACCGTCGCCTTCGCGCGCTTCATCCTGACACGTGGCCTCGCGCCGGAAGCGGAACAAGGCGCCGCCTTCGCGAAACCAGTCTTGAAGAGGGGCCGGGCTCCCGAGACGGCCCGTCGCAAACGCCGGGGAGGGCGCTGATGGACACGTTTTTCGTCGCTGGGATCACAATTCTGGTCGCCATCCTCATCGTCGCAGGCGCAGGCTTTTCGCTGCTCGCGGCGCTTGGCCTCCTGCGCTTCCCGGATCTCTACACGCGCATGCACGCAGCTTCCAAAGCGGGTACCGTCGGTTCCGGCCTGCTGCTCGTCGCCTCCGGGTTGCACTCGCTCGATCCCGCCATTTTCGTTCGCGCGCTTGCCGGTTTCGTATTCCTGGTGCTGACGGCGCCGATCTCGGCCCATTTGCTGGCGAAAGCCGCTCATCAGGCGGGTTACAGGATGACGAAACAATCGGTTATAGATCAGCTCCCACAAAAGGAAGAGCCACGGCGGCATTGATGGCGTCATATCTGACTCTCTATTTCGGGACAATTCCGCCACTCCGGACAGTTTTAGTGACCTGAAATAGATATGCTGCTCTTTGCCAAAAATTATGTTTTGACATTTTGCGGATCAGTGTTAAGCCAGTATCCGCAAAGTGTCGTTGTGATCAATACTTTGAACTGGAATTCCAGCTTGAGTTGTGATTCTTATCCGTTGCTTTGAGGTGCCAAACGGTGCGGCACCTTGGTAACGGATTTCGCTGTCGCGAATCGAGCCTTAATGTTGCGGCGGGGCGATGCCCCCGTTGCGCGGTTATCGCTCAGTTCCAAGGCGGAAAGCGCTGTTCGGCGGCATTTTGGCATTTCCTCCCTCCTGAAACACCGTTTCAGGACTTGTTGCTGGATTCCCATAGGAGAAAAAAATGAGTGAAAATACGCTCGGTGCGAGCAACGAACTCCTGGTTGAACTGACGGCGGAAATCGTTGCCGCCTATGTGAGCAACCACGTCGTTCCGGTTGCCGAGCTGCCGACGCTGATAGCCGACGTTCATTCGGCGCTCAACAATACGACCGCTCCCGCGCCGGTCATCGTGCCGGTCGAGAAGCCGAAGCCGGCGGTCTCCGTGCGCAAGTCCGTGCAGGATGACCAGATCACCTGCCTCGAATGCGGCGGCACGTTCAAGTCGCTGAAGCGCCATTTGATGACCCACCACAATCTCTCTCCGGAAGAGTATCGCGAGAAGTGGGATTTGCCTGCGGATTATCCGATGGTGGCGCCGGCTTATGCGGAAGCCCGATCGCGTCTTGCCAAGGAGATGGGGCTGGGTCAGCGTCGCAAGCGCCGCGGCAAATAAGCGGGTTCGCCCGGCAACCGTCCGGGCAAGTCTCAGGTACGGAAGTCCGATGCCTGAACGGCAGCAGAATATCTGGTGTTTGGTGGAAGCCGGGCTGTCTCAGTCCGGCTTTTTGGTGCCGCCGCCTCTCTCCGACCGACGGGTCGCCGCTGCAGAGCGGTCTTACGCGGGCAGGCGCGTCTCGGCCTCGCCCTTGATTCTCCGGATCATCGACCGCAGACCGTTGGCACGCTGCGACGAGAGGTGCTCGATAAGGCCGATCTTGCCGAAGATATCGAGAGCATCGGTTCTGGCGATCTCCGAGGCGCGCTTGCCCGAAAAGATCGCAAGCGCGATTGCCACCAGGCCGCGGACGATGTGCGCGTCCGACTCGCCCTCGAAGGTCAGGACCGGATCATCGGGATCGCCGGACGTATGCGTTACCAGCCACACCTGACTGGCACAGCCCTGAACCTTGTTCTCGCTGGTCCTCCAGGCTTCCGGCATCTCCGGCAGGCTCTTGCCCAATTCGATGACATAGCGGTAGCGATCTTCCCACTCGTCGAGAAAGGCGAAGTCGTCGATGATCTGGTCAAGTGAAACCATGGCTGATCCGAATGTGGCGCCTTGCGATCGACTGCCGCTCGCCTGCGCTCTGCTTCCGTCCCGTGCCCAAGGGCGGGGTCCCGTACACCCATTCATATAGGGGATACGGGCTGCAAAGAGAACAGCCCTATGGCTTCCGGGACGATTTCGTTCCTTGGGACCGACTTTACTTGGCAGACGTCGCCTTGGGGTCGAGGCGCTTTTCCGGGACGGGCGTGCGCTTGAAAACCGGCATGGCTTCGTTCGCCGGCTCCACGGCCAAGAGGCTTTCGGCAGGCGCCACAGTGCCGGTCATGACCTTGGCGTCGGGCGCCTCGGCCTCCGCGAACTGGCTGTCGAGGAATTCATAGGCGATGCGCGCACCCTCACGGGCGCGATGGCCGAGAGCGACAAAGGTTTCGGCACCTTTCGTGCAGACGTCCGGCTTCTGGATGCAGATCGCACTGATGTACTGGAAGGCCTCATTGGCGGCGGAGAAGGTGTCGCCGATCTCCACCTTCGGTCCGTTTTCCAGCTTGGCGCCGCTCGACGGATCAAGGAAGGGCAGCAGCACGAGCACGAGCGAGAACCAGAACGCCGCCTTTACGAGAAACCACATGGTCTGCCATCCTCTGTCAGGCCGCCGCCCCGGTTTTCGCCGGATGGATCTTCAGCCCTCTACTGCCTACGCCTTTAGTTACGCTTTGCCCAGTGGCCGAATTGTTGCGCCTCGGGCCATTTGACGTGAGCAACGCTAGAGCGGGAATCACAAGACTGCTTTTCCAGAAATGCGGGGATTTGCTTCAAATCTTAGCGAACTGGCCGATTGTGGCATTGCCGGAGGGCGACTATCCGGCATTTTAACGATCGGCGTTAAGGATCGTGGCAGCCCTGCCGCCGCCACGCCCGAGCGGCTCGACACCGCCGCCGGCGGGCGCTGCCCAAATCGTTAATGGAAAGCAGAAAATCCACCAAAATCCGCTGCTTACGCCCCGTTAACCACAAGAGACGAAGCCCGCCGGATTTGCTTCGAAATGGGAATTTTCGCCCGTTTCGCCAGCCCGCGGAGGGACCGCGCTTATTCTTTCATTAAGTCGGGAATGCGAGATTCGAACCACTACGAGGTGGCTCGGTTTACGCCGGCAGGAGGGCTGCGCCCGCCTCGCAAAAACAATAATGGTGGCAGGGCAAGGCGTGAGTGTATTGCGTAACATGGCTGGCAAATGGGCATCCCGTGTGGATGAAGCCGCCGCAGCATGGTTGCCGCGCCGTCCGGATGGGCCCGTTGCAGGACGCCATGATTTCAAACGACTGCGCGCCATGGCTGCCGTTTCGCTGGCGGTGCTGCCGATCGTGCCGCTCGCCCTGTCGACGGTCCTGCCCATTTCCGTGGCCCTGCCGGCGGGGACGGCGCTCTGGGCGTCGGCCTCTTTGCTGGCCGCCGCCGCAAGTCTCGCAGCGCGCCGCCTAGTGCCGGCGGCGCAGCCGCCCGGCGTGACCGACCTGCCCGATCTCGCTGCCGCCTACGATCTCTTTGCCGGTCTCGTCACCGTTCACGATCCGCGTGGGCAGGTGCTGTCCGTTCACGGCCGCGATGCCGCCGACTATTTGAAGTCGATGCGCGATCCGCACGGACGCGGCTTCATCGAGCAGATCCACGTATCCGACCGCATCAGCTTCCTGAAGGCGGTCGATGCTCTGCGCCAGGACGGCGAATGCTCGGCGGTCGATATCCGCCTCGAGCGTCCGTCGGCCCCTGCCGATGGAGCGCAATTCGTGCATATGCGCTGCGAGTTGACGCCCCTTCGCGATGCCGAAGGGCATCTGATGGCGATCATCGCGCAATCCCGAGACGTTTCGAACGAGGCCCGCCTGCGGGCGGAAGTTGCCGCCAAGGCGGCGCATGCCGAATCGGCCAACGATGCCAAGACGCGTTTCCTTGCGGCCGTCAGTCATGAATTGCGCACCCCGCTCAATGCCATTCTCGGCTTTTCGGACGTTCTTTCCGGGGAGTATTTCGGCAGGCTGGAGAACGACCGTCAGCGCGAGTATGTTTCCCTGATTCACCGGTCCGGCACGCATCTGCTTTCCGTCGTCAATACCATGCTCGACGTGAGCAAGATCGAGGCCGGCCGCTACGAACTGGTGCCGGAGCCTTTCCGGGTCGCCGACGCGATTGACGCCTGTGAAGCGATGCTGTCGCATCAGGCGCGCGAAAAGGGTGTGAGGCTGACAAGCCGCGTGATGCGGTCGGTGGGCGAAATCAACGCGGATCAGCGCGCCGTCCAGCAGATCCTCATCAATCTCGTCGGCAACGCCGTGAAGTTCACGGAGAAGGGCGGGCTCGTCACCGTCGATGCGGAGGTCGAAGGCGTGATGCTGAAGCTGACTGTCAGCGATACCGGCATCGGTATTGCTGAAGATAAGCTGGACATGCTCGGCCAACCTTTCGTCCAGATTCAGAATGACTATACCCGCCGCTACGAGGGCACCGGTCTCGGCCTGTCGCTGGTCAGGGGGCTCGTCGAATTGCATGGCGGCAGGATTTCGATCCGCAGTTCGGAAGGCGAGGGGACAGTGGTCGTGGTCACCATACCGCGGGACGGTACCGGAATTTGCGAGCGTCAGCAGGTGAGCATAGGCGGGACTGTGGAGTTTCCGCCGCGACTGAAACTGCGCGACGAAAAGGCGAGCGAGTTGCGATTGCAGGCAGAGGCTTCCGAAGGAACAGTCAAGGAAAGGCGACATGGCGCCGCGCAAGCGAAAACAGCCTGAGCGGAAACGTGGCGGACGGCCGCGGCAGGGCATCGCGTTGCGCGGACTGGCGCTGGCGGGCCTGGGCGTCGGACGCTGTGCCGTCCTTGCCGGGCGAGTGATCGCGCACCATCCGGTGGGAGCCGGCGGGTTGGCGACCTTCGCCGTTGTATTCAGCTTCGTGGCGGCGAACGCCATGTGGTATCAGCACGGCAGCCATCCTTCGCCGCTGTTGCGCACCCGAGTTCCGCTGGTCGGGTCCGAGGTTGCCGAGCGTTTGGCGGCCGCCAACGGCGAGCCCGTCGAGCCGCGCAAGGTAACGACCTTCGTCATCGAGCGCGAAGGTGAAGCGGCTCCGGTAAAGGCCGACGACGACGCGGTCGCCGCGCAAGACGATTCCTCCACGCAACGCTTGCCGCGGCCGGCGGAATCCGTGCTGGATCCGGACAACGCCTTGCCGTCGGCCCTTGTCGCCGATGTCCAGAAGGAACTTGCCCGGCTCGGCCTTTACGACGGCACGCCGGACGGCCGCAGCGGTCCAAAGACCGTATCGGCCATCCTTCGCTTCGAAAAAGGAGCCGGGCGCGCGGAATCGGGTGTGGCGAGCCCCGATCTCCTTCAGGCGCTCCTGGCAACCCAGCGTTCCGAAGTGGCCGTTGCAGCGCCTGGCAACCGCCCCTACGCCGATTCCAAATCGACTGCCGCCGAAGTCGATCCCGTCGCCGCTGCGATCCGCACCGCGGAAGGGGACGCGACGCTTATGCCGCCCGCCGAAATACCGGTATCGAACGAACTGGTCATGAATATCCAGAAGGGGCTGAGCAATCTCGCTTACGCCGATATCGTCGTCGACGGCGTCGCCGGCGATCAGACGCGGGCGGCGATCCGCCATTTCGAGAAGCACTACCGGCTCCCGCAGACCGGCGAACCGAACGGCAAGGTTCTTGAGAAGCTCAAGGAAATCGGCGCGCTCTGAACTGCGGACCGAAAAGCGGCGCCGCGGAAGGTCATTGCATATACACCATCACGCGTGTATCTGCCGCAAATGCGCGTGAAAACCCATATCTTCGTCACTTCGCTCCTGCGCCGCGTGTTCGCGAGCGGCGGCTATGCGGCGGTGCTACGCAAGGGAGCGGAAGAGGCCGGCGCGATTTTCATCCGCCACCGCACCCGCCTCGGCACCGAAACGCTCTATGCGCCGGCGCCGCAGAGCTTTTTCGAAGACGAAGGCGATGATCTCCGCAAGTTCGAAGTCCGCCTGCGGAACATGGATGGGGAAAATATCGACGGCGCGCTGTCGTCTGAAGTCCGCTTCGACCCAGATTGCTGGATCGTCGAGATCGAACTCGACGACGTCGGCGATCTTTTACAGGTTGTCGAGGCCGGCCGCTGAGCCCGCGAAGATTAGGCGGTGCCCTATTTTCGCCCGACGGTGCGCTTCGGCTGTGCCGCGGCCGGCGGGGCGGACGCCGTCCGGCTCTCCTGCCGACGCGGATCGGCGGCGCGATTCTCGGCGAGGTGGCTTTCGTGGCGCGCCGGCTTGGCAGCTCCATCGCGGTCGGCGCGCAGCCAAGATTCGACCCGTTCGAGGCCGGCCTTCCGGTCGATGCTCCTGATCAGAGCCTCCGCACGGTTGCATGAGCCGAGCCTTTCGGAGAGATGTGGATAGAGCGCCAGAAGCAGGGGGGGCAGTTCCCCGTCCGGGAAGTCGAGCGCCATGAGCGTGACGGCAAGCTGCTGACCGGAAACATCCAGCAGGATTCTCTCGGCGAGCGCGCGGCTCGCGGAAAGGGTGGCGGCAAGCGCCGTCGCGAAAAGGACTGCCTCGCCGCTGCGGGCAAACCGCATGAGCAGCGCCTGATGCAGCTCGTCGATGGGCTGAAGACGGCCGACTTCTTGGAGAGACCTGGATCCGGCGCGCGCCAGCGCCCGGATTGCGTCGCGCAGCTCTTCTTCGCGGGTTACGCGGTCGGAGGAAAGGCGATCCTCTCCTGCAGCTGCAGGCGGCGCAGCCGTTGCGGCTGGAGGCATATCGGCGGCGCGGGGTGCGGCGGCGCTGAACTGATGGTGTTCGACCAGCGCGTCGACGATCGACGGCGAGATATCCTCCCGGTGCGCGATCGCGTTCGCATGGGCTGAGCCCTGCTGGCGGATGATCGAGATCAGCGTCCGGTCGGGGATCGCTTTCGAGCGGGTGAGAAAGATCGCGGCGATCGAGATCGGCATGCTGCCGATGAGCAGTGCGACCGATTCGGGCACGTGCGGGCACTGCGACAACGCCGCTGCCGCCTGCCGGCGCGCTTCGTTGCTGGAACCGAGGAAGAGCGGTTCGAAGAGTTCGGCAAACTGCTTCAGGTCGGACTTGCGCGGGATGCGAAGGCTTTCGAAGCCGGTGACGGTCGCCATCAGCACGACGTCCTTCAGCCGGCCCGTCTGCGGCCTTTCCAACTCACGAAACCGGTTCGTCACGACAAATCCCAGATGCAAAAGCATGACACCATTGCCGATGGCTCGGAACGGCACACGTCTCAAAAAATAGATCGAAATCGTTAGCGTAGAATTAACTATGGACCTTGAGGCTTTATTCAGGCTTGCGGCATCCGCGTGTCGGCGGCCGCCGGGGCGGCCACCGCCGAAGCGTCGAGCCCAGCCATAAAAACTCCACATGCAGGCCTATTTCCTTGCCTGGACGGAAGGGCGGTTTTCGCCCGCCGAAGCAGAAGGCCATATGGCCTCCTTATGGGAGTAGTATCTGTGAAGAGTACGTTCTTGGGGGCGGCGGCACTCTGTGCGCTTTCGCTCATGCCAGTCGTAGCCGAGGCCGCAGAAGGCTTTGCCACCGCCAATGTCAACATGCGATCGGGTCCGAGTACTCGCTATCCCGCCGTCACCGTTATTCCCTCGGGCGAATCCGTGGAAATCCATGGCTGTCTGGCCGATCGCCCCTGGTGCGACGTTTCCTTCTATGGCGGCCGCGGATGGGTGGCCGGCCAATACGTCCAGGCGCTCTATCGCAGCAATCGGGTCTATGTGGAGCCGGAATACTATCGGCCACTCGGGATCCCGACGGTCGTCTTCGAATTCGATCGCTACTGGGATCGCAACTATCGAGGACGCGATTTCTATCGCGACCGGGATCGCTGGCGCCGCGGGCCCGACTGGATCGAAGAAGGCGACTGGCAGTGGCGGCGCGAAGAGGAGCGCCGGGATCGGCAGCGCCGGCAGCAGGCGGAACGGCGCGAATGGGAGCGTGAGCAGGATCGGCGCGACTGGGAGCGCCAACGGACCAGGGAGCGTGAGCAGGCGAGAGATCGGCAGGAGGCGAGAGAGCGCCAACAGTGGCAGCGCGAGCGGGAACGCGAGCGTCGCGAGTGGCGGGACCGTGGCCGCGACGAAGAGCGACGGGAAAACGGTTCCGCCGAAAACTACCAAGGAGCTCGCAAGGAAGAGCGGGCGCGTCAGCTCCGCGAACTGCGCCGGGATGGCGAAGTCAGAACGGTTCCGAAGTGCGTGTTCAACGATTTCGCCTGTGAGAACGACTGACTGAGCCGCACGTTCCGCTCCGATCATGGTGGCGAAGGCGGGCGGCGACCATCCGCCCGCTTTTTTCTTGTCCGCATTTGGCGGCGCTTTGCGGGAACCAATCCCTATTCGACGCGTTGATTTCGCGCGAAAGGTAAGGAGCGGAGACAATGGCGGAAAAGAAGCTGGCAGCGGTGGGCGCCGATATGGAAACGGAAAAGACCGCGGCCGACACACAGATGGAATTGCAGGCCCAGGTCGCTGAGTTGAGAGCGGAGATCGTGCGCCTGACGGAAACGGTTTCGGCCATCGGCAGCGGTGCCAAGGCGGTCGTGCAGGGGGAAGCGGAACTGATGACGGAACGGCTCAGGGAGCGTGTCCGCGACGATCCGATCTCGACGCTGCTGACCGTTGCGGGAGTAGCCTTCCTGGTCGGCCTCTTCGCGAGACGCTGAAGGCATTTCGGCGCGAACTAAAATACCACCAGAAATGGCAATTGCACTTGGTTAAGGCGACGTGGTCTGGATTAAGATATGGTTAACCGGGCTATGGCTCAATCCGAGGAGGCGGGCTATTATTGGTTCGCATCTGATTTGCATTGAAACGGACGAGATCCGGGTGACCGGAAGAAGGAGTGAGTTGAGAACGGCGCGTCTGCCCGGGGATGCCGGGAATGCGCCAGCCCGCCATCGGGCAGGGTGAAATCTGTGTTCATCCGTCTCATGCAAGTATGGAGACGAGCATGGCAGACGTAATCAGATTGCAGGACCGCAAGGTAAAGATGCCGCGGAGGCGTCCCGTCACCGCGGGCAGTGCCAAAGTGCTGTTCTTCACGGGCATCCGTTACGAGCGGCTCGACGGGCGCGGCCCGCAGCCAAGCGCTCCGACAGGACGGCAGGTCAAGAAGCAGTAGCCGGTCCGGCGTGATCGGCTCTGATGCCGCGGGTCCGCTGACATCGCTGCGTGGCTCGTTCGCCTCTCTAATTCCCCCTATACACTCGTCACTGGCGTCGGAACGGCGCGCAACTCGAATCGGTGAGGAATTCGCGGACCTGCTCCTCGAAACTGTCGAGCGGCGCCAGGGCGCGCAGGACCGCGTAGCCCTCCTCATCCTTCATCTCGATCATGATCGACTGGGCGAGCGCCTCCGGGGGCGTCTTGCGAAGCTCCACGAGCTGGATCGGTGTGGCGACGACGAGATCGAGATCCCCATTGACGGCGGTCTGGTCGTTCATGCTGAAGACTTCGTTCGAGCCGCTGTCGAAGATCGACAGCGACCAGAACGGCACGGCACCGCGCGCAATGAAACGCGCCGGCGCGTCCGCGATCGAGAAGCTGCAGACGGCGGTGCGCAGAAACGGGTCGCTATT
This sequence comes from Sinorhizobium fredii, assembly GCF_002944405.1. NCBI lineage: Bacteria > Pseudomonadati > Pseudomonadota > Alphaproteobacteria > Hyphomicrobiales > Rhizobiaceae > Ensifer > Ensifer fredii. The sequence continues at coordinate 1,086,414 of NZ_CP024307.1, forward strand.
GTCCAGTCCGGTCGGGCCCGGCTCGGCGGTGAGCGGAAAGAAACTGTCCATCTCGAGAAGACCGAGGACGCGCGTATAGGCGTCGCGGCCGGTGAACCGCGGCAGGGCGAGGACGAGGACGATATGCAGGAGCGCGGCACCGACCAGCCCGACGAGAAACGCGAACAGGGCCCTACGCATTTCCGCACCCCGTCTTGACGATCTTCGGCATTGCGAGGTCGATCAGTCCGGAGGAGCCGGCCGTCGGTGTATCGAGCAACGTCAGCACGAGCTGAAAATTTCCCGTGTGGCGGATGGCGAGCCAATTGTCCGGCTGGGCGACCGGCGAGACGTGAATGACGAAACTGCTGTCCTTGGCGCGCAGCACCGTCCACGAATTGATCGCCGAAGGTAGATCGGAGCCCGGTCGCAGCGTCGCACCGTCGGTGTTCGCCGTGTGGAGCGTCCAGAACCGGGCGGGCGGTGTGATCCCGGAAATGTCATAGGAGCATGCGGCCGATAGGCGCGCACCGCTATCGTCGGTGGCAGCCGTGAACTTCAAGCCTTCCGCACCGCCATAGAGCAGTTCCCCGACCCGGGCGCGGTGCGCCTTTGCATAAGGGTCGGCCGCGACGGTCTGCGCCTCGGGGAAGGCCACCCAAGGGCCGATTGCGATCGATCCGAAGCCGACGGTCGCCTTCAGCGCCCATATGGCTGAGGTAATGCCGCCGCCGAAGGCGACGAGAAGTGCAAGGGCGACGAGGAGGGGAACGCGGAACAAGGGGGGCTCTATCGAATGATGTCTTGTTTATCCTGCCGGCAGTGAGTCGATTGTGCGGCGCTGCAGGCCGCCAGAAAACGGACTTGTCGTGGCGAAGTCAATTCTTCGCGGCATTTGTCACCCGAGGCGTGGCTGGCGTTCCCTCAGGCCCCTCGAGCGCTGCAACCCGGCCGCCGTCTTTTTCCTTGGGCTTAAGCGGTGGCGCCTGCTCGAACGTATTGCCGATCGACTTCAAGAGCCGGGTCACGTCGGCAGACAGGGAGCGCGGCCGGACAAGCGGCGGCAAGGCGTTCTCATCCGGCTCAGCGGCGGCCTCCGGCTCCTTCGGCGTTTCGGCCGGCGGAGCATCGATGCCCGGGATTGCGCGATGTTCGATGCCCTGTTCGGCGTAATCCATCAGCCGCTTGAAGGTCATCGCCGGCAGGGAGCCGCCGGTCATTTCCTCGGTGGAGGTGTAGTCGTCATTGCCGAACCAGACCGCCGTCGTGTAATCGCCGGTGAAGCCTACGAACCAGGCATCGCGATAGGCTTGCGTCGTTCCCGTCTTGCCGCCTGTCACGAGCCCGTTGCTCAACGCGGCCCTGCGGCCGGTGCCGATGACCGGGATCTGGGTGAGTATTCTGTTCATCGACAAGGTGGCCTGCTCGCTCAGGACCCGTCGAGCCGGCGGCGCGTCGCGGCCGAAGTCGTAGAGGATATCGCCGTCGTAATTCAGAATCTGGCTGATGCCGTGGCGGCGGGATTCCAATCCGCCGGCGGGAAACACGGCATAGGCGGTTGCCTGGTCGAGCACGGTCACCTCCGACGTCCCAAGCGGCATGGTCTTGTCTGTGCGGATCGGCGTTTCGACGCCCATTCTCTTGGCTGTTTGGGCGATGATCTCCGTGCCGAGCTTGTCCTTGGCGAGGCGCACCGGAACGGTATTGATCGATCTCGCCAGCGCATTCATCAGCGTGACCCGGCCCGCATATTTTCGGGCGTAGTTCTGCGGCGACCAGCCGCGCCAGGTGATCGGCGCGTCGACGACCACCGTCTCGGGCGTCATGCCCTTCTCCATCGCTGCCGCATAGGTATAGACCTTGAAGGACGAGCCGGGCTGGCGAAGCGCCCGGGTGGCGCGATTGAACTGGCTCTCGCCGTAGTCGCGGCCGCCGACCATGGCGCGCAACGCACCGCCGTTTTCGATCATGACCAGGGCGCCCTGCTTCACCTTGTAGCTCTCGCCATATTGCCGGAGGCTCGATTCGACCGAATCTTCGGCCGCCTGCTGCAGCCCCATGTCGATCGTCGTCCTGACGATCAGCGAATGCTGTGCGAAGGGGGCGGCGATGCGCTGGACCTCCTCGAAGGCCCAGTCGAGGAAGAAGTCCGGTGCCTTGACCTGGGCGCGATCGATGACGGTCGCCGGATTGAGGCGGGCGGCGAGCACCTGGCCCTCCGTCATCAGCCCGCCCTGGACGAGATTGGACAGCACCTCGTTGGCGCGGGCGCGTGCCGCCGGCAGGTTGACATGCGGCGCGTATCGCGCCGGCGCCTTGAACAGCCCGGCCAGCATGGCGGACTCGGCGAGATCGATGTCGGTGATCGACTTGCCAAAATAGAACTGAGCCGCCGCCGCAGCGCCGAAGGTGCCGCCGCCCATATAGGCGCGGTCGAGGTAGAGGCGGAGGATTTCCTTCTTCGACAGATTGGACTCGAGCCAGACGGCGAGGAATGCTTCCTTGATCTTGCGCTCGATCGTCCGCTCGTTGGTGAGGAACAGGTTCTTGGCAAGCTGCTGCGTCAGCGTCGAGCCGCCCTGGACCACGCCGCCGGCGCGGGCGTTCTCCGTCATGGCCCGCGAGAGGCCGAGGAAGTCGATCCCCCAGTGGTCGAAGAAACGACGGTCCTCCGTCGCCAGGACCGCCTTGATCAGGTGATCCGGCAGCTCGTCGATCGGAACCGAATCCTCATGGATGATGCCGCGATGGCCGATTTCGTTGCCATAGCGGTCGAGAAAGGTCACGGCGAAATCGCTTTGCGCCCGCCAGTTGCCCTTGGTCTCCTCGAAGGCCGGGAGCGCCAGCGCAAGCATCAGCACGGAGCCGGCCGTGCCCCAGGTCATCCCTTCGCCGAGGACTTCGAAAACCGCTCTTTTCCAGCCGCGCATACGAAAGCGGCGAAAGAAGATGGTGGTGTCCTCCCACCACTCCGCCAGGCGAAACCCGGCATTCCACACGGTGGAATCGATCCAGGAATCGATCCGCAGAAAGATGTGTCGCTTCTTCGGCCGGTTTTCGTCTTTTAGCGGGTCCTGCACGGTTTTCCTGTCCCGAAGCTTTCTGCCACCTTATGATATTTGCACGGCGCGACGTTCCAATCTACTTGCATATCGCGCCGTCGGCCTTAAAAAACCGGCAATTTTCTGCAAACTTCCGATGTTGGCGTGGAAGTGACGAAAGTGTGACGCAATGGGCGAAATGCCTTTCTGGACAACGAAAACCCTGGACGAGATGACCAACGCCGAATGGGAAAGCCTCTGCGACGGCTGCGGACTCTGTTGTCTCAACAAGCTGGAGGATTGGGACACGGGCGAGATCGCCTGGACCTCGATCCGCTGCACGCTGCTCGATGGCGAGAACTGCCGCTGCAAGGACTACGACAATCGGCAGGCGACGGTTCCCGACTGTGTCCAACTGACGCCGAAGGCGGTGCGGGAGATCAGCTGGCTGCCGCCGACCTGCGGCTATCGGCTGGTTGCCGAGGGAAGGGATTTGTACTGGTGGCACCCGCTCGTCTCGGGCGATCCGGAAACGGTTCACGCGGCCGGCATCTCGGTGCGCGGGCGCACCATCGCCGAGGACGGCATCGACATCGAAGATTACGAAGACTATCTGGTTACTTGGCCCCTGGAAGTCGGACTGGAACCGGCCGAGTAGTTGTCGTCAGTGGCCGCCGTTTCTCCGGACAAGGCTCTTCGGGGCGGCATTTCTCCAGGCGGTCTCCAGCGATTGGCGAATGAGCTCCTCGTCGGCCTCGACGAAATAGAGCGACGTCCAGCCGCGGGCGCCCCATCCGCCGGGCACGGCGGCACAGACGCCGGGTTCCATTTCGAGCAGCATGCGCTGTTGATCGGGGGTCAGCTTGAAGACGGCACGCCCCGCTTCCGGCAGGGTCATGAATATGCGCTTGCCCACGCGGAAGTCGCGCGTGCCGAAATGGGCGTTTTCCTGCGTCCCGGGGAGGCTGAGCGCCAGCTTTTCGATCTCTTCGGTTAGCATCCGAAAAGAGTAGCACGAAATCGCCAATTGACAAAAACTCGCGCCCGCCGTTGGGGCGGGCGCGATACGATGCTGGGATGGGGTGGGGACTGCTATATCGAGGCGAATGATCGCCGAGCGCGAGCGCTATTCTGCAGGCGGAACGGGCTTCTGAGCAGTTTCGCTGGCCACACGCATTTCGCGCCATTCGCTTTCGAAACGATCGAGCAGCGATTGCGGAATCCTGGATTGCGGCGCTACGAGCGGCTTCTTCGCGAGTGTCTGCATCCGGTCCTCCTGTGCAAGACGATTGGGTCAGGCGGACCATTTCATATGGCAAATACTTTGTAAATCAGGGCCTTAAACTATTTAAACGATTGAAAAATCTTTAAATCGATTAACTTCGCGCTCGTCCACAGCCGCTCGTGTCCTCCCGGCGCGGATGCCTTCACAATCGCGTTGGCTTTTGAAACTATCGGCCGAAGAACCATTTGAGAGCCAAAAAGGCAGGCTGCTCCAAAGATTTGCGAGCTTGTCCGCATTCGCCTTCCGAGCTCTCTCACGAGGCGTCCGAAGAACCGGAATCGAATTCTGAAGAAAACGCCGCAAGGGATTCGGGCCGACTCGCGAAACGGCGCTGCCGAGCCGGAGTTCGGCGCACGTCTTCAGTACGGCCTGCCGTCCTCCCAAGAGTGTGACGCAAAGGTCTTAACGGATCGCTGATGGGGGCGCCGCGGCTGCGCGGGCATTGCAATTTCCGGTGGATTTTAGGGTCTGTAGTGCCGATGCCTGCTGCGCGATGCCGCGGGACCCGGCGGCCGACATTCATTTGCCATTCAGCCTCCATCGGCTAATGATTTTGCCATGATCTTCCCAAGTCGCCATGATCTTCCCAAGTCGAAAGTGCGTTCATGTCTTCATCAGTGACCATAGTCGCGCTCGCCGCAGGCCTCGCAGGTTTTTCGCTGCCTGCCGTTGACGTGCCTAGGGTTGTTGTTCGCGTGGCGGGTGACTGCAGCGCCGCGGCGGCGCAAGTCGTGGCGGAGACAGGCGGCGAATTGCTCTCCGCCCAGCCGACAGCCGATGGCAAGTGCGTCGTGACCGTGCTAATCCCGGGCAATGGCGGGCGGCCGAAGAAGGTGACGGTCAAGGTGCCGATGTAGGCATCGGCAGCGCCCGTCAGCGAAGGGAAGTAAGAGCAAGATGCGCATCCTGATAGTCGAGGACGACGTCAATCTGAACAGGCAGCTCGCCGAAGCGCTGAAGGAAGCCGGTTACGTCGTCGACCAGGCCTATGACGGCGAGGAGGGCCACTATCTCGGCGATGCGGAGCCCTATGACGCGATCATTCTGGACATCGGCCTTCCGGAAATGGACGGCATCACGGTGCTGGAAAAGTGGCGGGCGGACGGCAAGACGATGCCGGTGCTGATCTTGACCGCTCGCGATCGCTGGAGCGACAAGGTGGCGGGGATCGATGCCGGCGCCGACGATTATGTTGCGAAGCCCTTCCACGTCCAGGAGGTGCTCGCCCGCATCCGGGCGCTGATCCGCCGCGCCGCCGGGCATGCGAGTTCCGAAATCGTCTGCGGCCCGGTCCGCCTCGACACGAAAGGCTCGAAGGCGACGGTCGGCGGTGTTGCGCTGAAGCTGACCTCGCACGAATTCCGGCTGCTCTCCTACCTCATGCATCACATGGGGCAGGTAGTTTCTCGCACGGAACTTGTCGAGCACATGTATGATCAGGACTTCGACCGCGATTCCAATACGATCGAGGTCTTCATCGGCCGGCTCCGCAAGAAGATCGGCAACGACCTGATCGAGACGGTGCGTGGTCTCGGATATCGGATGCAAGCACCCGGCAATGGCCATTAGATCCCTTACGGCGCGCGTTCTGGCGGTTTCGACCGTCTGGGCCGTCGTCGCCCTCGTCGTGATCGGAGTGGTGATCTCGGCGCTCTACCGGCAGGGCTCCGAACGCGGCTTCCAGGACCTCTTGCGCGCCCAGCTTTATAACGTCATCAACTCCATCTCGGTCGACGAGAAGGCAGCCCTGACCGGCAGCCCGCAACTCGGCGACCTCCGCTTTTCCCAGCCGCAGACCGGTTGGTACTGGATCGTCGAGCCGATCGGCGAATTCGACACGCCGCCCTTGCTGTCGACGTCTCTCGGATCCGCCAAATTGCCGATCGTCAGCGTCGACGAGGTTCCCTTCGACATCCGCTACGAGCGCTTCTACACCACCGAGGATCCGTTCGGAAACGAGGTCGAGGTGGCCGAGACGGAAGTCGTGCTCGACATCCAGGGGCATACGGCGCGTTTCCGGGTTGCCGGCAACCGCGACGTCCTGGAGGCGGACATCGACCGCTTCACCCGCAACCTGACGATCGCGCTCTCCATATTCGGTCTCGGCGGGCTCGGGGTGAACGCCTTGACCATTCTCTTCGGCCTCAGGCCGCTGGACCAGGTGCGCCGCTCGCTCGAAAAAATCCGTACGGGCCAGAGCGAGCGCCTGGACGGTGCCTTTCCGCGCGAGATTCAGCCGCTTGCCAACGAGGTGAATGCGTTGATCGACAGCAACCGCCGCATCATCGAACGCGCGCGCATGCAGGTCGGCAATCTCGCCCACTCTCTGAAGACCCCCATCGCCGTGCTGCTCAACGAAGCGCGGGTTCTCGAGGTCCCCCACGGCGAACTGATCAGGACCCAGGCCGACGCGATGCAGACGCAGGTCCAGTCCTATCTCAGCCGTGCCCGCATTGCGGCGCAGCGCGGTTCCATTCTGGCGAGGACCGAGGCTCAGCCGGCTCTGGAAAGGATCGTCCGGGTGATGCGGCGGCTCAATCCGGAAAAACAGTTCAGCCTGTCGATCATTCCGCCGGGGCTGGTGCTGGCGATGGAACAGCAGGATGTCGAGGAAACCGTCGGCAACCTGCTCGAAAATGCCGCGCGCTACGCACGGGATCACGTCGTCCTCAGCGTCGAGCCCGCCACCGACCAGGAGCGCAGCAAGGAGTCCGGCCGCGAATGGATCGTGCTCAAGATCGACGATGACGGCCCCGGGCTTGATCCGGATCAGATCGCTTTGGCGATGAAGCGCGGCAAGCGGCTCGACGAAAGCAAGCCCGGCACCGGCCTGGGACTGTCGATCGTCAGCGAAATCGTCGGCGAATATCAGGGCAGCGTCGAACTCAGCCGACGCGAGGAGGGAGGCTTGAGGGCCAAACTCGTTCTGCCGGCGGCCGTCTAGCGGGAGTGGGGTGCCTCCGTTCAAGCCGTGATCCGACGGTCACACCGGCAGTCGAAAATACCCCGTCGTCCACGGCGCGCGGTTGCCTAGCGAGGCTGGGGGTGCAAAAAGAAAATCGAAAGCGCCGCCGCTTTGACGCGATCGATCGGATCGCGGGGCGGCAACCGGTCAACGAGGGTTAAGTTGTCGCGTATCATGAGGATTAACGCAGATATGGGGCGAGCCGTCGCCTTGAGCGGCAGAATCGTGGTCGTCGCGTCGACCGTCGCTCTTGCCGGCTGCGGGACTTCGGGCGGTCAGCGCGGGGGCGTGGCCGTTGCGAGTCTGGGTGCGGGTGGAGCGTCATCGGCCGCCTATATCGAGGCCCTGCAAGGCGGCGTCATCGCGCGCCTCGGCACGATCGACCTCGGCAAATCCGACCAGCAGCGCGCACTCGAGGCGGAGTATCGTGCGCTCGAGGCGGCTCCCGGCGGCCAGCCGGTGGCATGGGAAGGCCGCGGCGTCAGCGGCTCGGTTGTTGCTGCCGCCCCCTATCAGGTCGGCTCACAGAATTGCCGTCAGTACAGCCACACGGTGGTCGTGAAGGGTCAGTCCTCGACGGCCCGTGGTGCTGCATGCCGCAACAGCAATGGCACCTGGTCGCCGCTGACCTGAGCCGGACGCGGCGCGTTGCCCGTAGGCGGACTGCCTTGCAGGACCGGCACGGCTTGCGGCGAAACGCCTCAAATCTCCGTCATTCTCGGTTTTCGAGTTGGAAAGCCGGGAGCCTCATAGTATTTCGCATCCATGTTGTTCTGGATCCTCGTCGCCATCTTGACGGCGGCTGTAGCTGTCGCACTTGTCCTCCCGCTGATGCGGGCGGCGCCGCCCCTCCCGTCTCCTCACAGCCATGACATCGAGGTCTACCGCGACCAACTCGAGGAACTGACGCGGGACCGTGAGGCCGGGCTGATCAGCGACGAAGACGCGGAACTCGCCAGGGCCGAAATCGGCCGCCGCCTGATCGCCGCCCACGCCGCCGACACCTCCACTGCGGCGTCCAGGCGGCTTGGCTCGAAACGCCTGGCGCAGGTGTTCATCCTCCTCTGTCTGCCGACCGTCGGGCTCTGTCTTTACTTAACGACGGGCAATCCCGGCGTGCCGGCGCAGCCGCTTGCGGCGCGGCTCGCCAATCCCGGTGAAGACGTCAACATCCTGATCGCCAAGGCGGAAAATCACCTGGCCCTCAACCCGGACGACGGGGCAGGGTGGGACCTGCTTGCGCCGATCTACATGCGCAACGGCCGCGTCGACGACGCGGTTGCCGCCTATGACCGCGCCCTCCGCCTGCTCGGGCCGACGGCAGCCAGGTTTGGCGGCTATGCAGAGGCCCTCATCGTGCAGTCCGGCGGCCTTGTGACGGCAGCGGCGCAGGATGCCCTGAAGAAGGCGCTGGCTCTCGATGCCAATGATCCGCGCTCGGAATTCTATCTCGCCCTCGGCCTCAAGCAGGAGGGAAGGCGCGGCGACGCGCTCGCGGCCTTCCGCAAGCTTGCCGACACGTCGCCCGCGGGGGCGCCGTGGTTGCCGCTCGTCAACCAGCATATCGCCGAGCTCTCCGCCGACACGCCCGTTGCCGGCGGTGCAGCGCCGGGAAACCCGACCTCCGAGGATATCGCCGCCGCCGAGGGAATGAGCGCCGGCGATCGTCAGGAGATGATCCGCGGCATGGTCGACGGTCTCGCCGGCCGGCTGAAGGAAGACCCGGACAACTTCGAGGGCTGGATGCGGCTGATCCGGGCCTATGTTGTCCTCGATCAAAGAGATAAGGCCGAGAATGCTCTACGCGACGGCTTGCAGGCCTTTCCGGCCAGCGGCGATGAGGGCCAGCAATTGCTGGCTCTCGGGCGCGAACTCGGCATCGATGGCGGCGGAGCGAAAGAATGACGCGTAAGCAGAAACGCCTGGCGATCATCGGCGGCGGGGTCGGCTTCCTGACGGCCGCCGTCCTTCTGGTCATGTTCGCCTTCAGCCAGGCCGTGGCTTATTTCTATGTCCCCGGCGACCTTGCCAAGGCGGATCTCGCGCCGGGCACGCGCATCCGCCTCGGCGGGCTGGTGGAAGCGGGCTCGGTCAAGCGCGGCGACGGCAAGACCGTCACCTTCAGCGTCACCGACACGCTCGCGACGGTGCCGGTGACCTACACAGGCATACTTCCGGACCTCTTTCGCGAGGGCCAGGGTGTCGTGGCGGAGGGGAGCTTCGCCGCTGGAAGTTCAGTTTTCGTTGCCGATACGGTGCTTGCCAAGCATGACGAGACCTACATGCCGAAGGACGTGGCCGACCGCCTGAAGGCTCAGGGCGTCACGCTCGGCGGGAAGGAAAACATTCAATGATCATCGAGCTCGGACATTATGCGCTGGTGCTGGCGCTCGCGACCGCGCTCATCCAGTCGGTGCTGCCGCTCCTCGGCGTGCGGCGCGGCGATCGGGCCCTGGTCGACCTCGCGGGCAGTGCCGCCATCGTCTCCTTCCTGCTCGTCGCCTTCTCCTTTGCGGTGCTGACCTTAGCCTATGTGACCTCCGACTTCTCCGTCAGGAACGTCTGGGAAAACTCGCATTCGATGAAGCCCCTGATCTACAAGATCTCCGGCGTCTGGGGCAATCACGAGGGCTCCATGCTCCTCTGGCTGCTGATCCTCGTCTTCTTTTCCGCCCTGGTGGCAAGCTTCGGCCGCAACCTGCCCGAAAGTCTGAAGGCGAATGTGTTGGCGGTCCAGGCCTGGATCGCCGCCGCCTTCACGCTCTTCATCCTGCTGACGTCCAATCCCTTCGCCCGCCTCGTCCCGGCTCCGGGGGAAGGCCGGGACTTGAATCCGGTGCTGCAGGACATCGGCCTCGCCATTCATCCGCCCTTGCTCTATCTCGGCTATGTCGGCTTTTCCGTCTGCTTTTCCTTCGCGATCGCAGCGCTGATCGAGGGGCGGATCGATGCCGCCTGGGCGCGCTGGGTCAGGCCTTGGGCGCTGACCGCCTGGACGTTCCTGACCGCGGGCATCGCCATGGGCTCCTACTGGGCCTATTACGAACTCGGCTGGGGCGGCTGGTGGTTCTGGGATCCGGTCGAGAACGCTTCCTTCATGCCTTGGCTGGCCGGAACGGCGCTCCTGCACTCGGCGCTGGTCATGGAAAAGCGTGAGGCGCTGAAGATCTGGACCGTGCTCCTAGCGATCCTCACCTTCTCGCTGTCGCTGCTCGGCACGTTCCTGGTGCGCTCGGGCGTGCTGACCTCGGTTCACGCCTTCGCTACCGATCCGACGCGCGGCGTCTTCATCCTGGTGATCCTCATCGTCTTCATCGGCGGCGCCCTGTCGCTCTTCGCCTTCCGGGCCTCCCACCTCAAGTCCGGCGGACTGTTTGCGCCGATCTCGCGCGAAGGCGCGCTCGTCCTCAACAATCTGATCTTGACGACGGCGACGGCAACGGTTCTCACCGGCACGCTCTATCCGCTGGTGCTCGAGGCGCTCACCGGCGACAAGATTTCGGTCGGCGCGCCGTTCTTCAACATGACCTTCGGCCTGTTGATGCTCCCCTTGCTGTTTGCGGTTCCCTTCGGGCCGCTGCTTGCCTGGAAACGCGGCGACCTCTTGGCCGCCGCCCAGCGGCTCTTCGCCGCCGTCGGCGCCGGCCTGCTCTTCGCCGCCGCGGTCTACTATGCCAGGAATGGCGGTCCCGTTCTCGCCGTCCTCGGCATCGGGCTTGGGGTCTACCTGATTATCGGTTCGATCACCGATGTCGCGCTTCGCTCGGGCCTGGGCATGGTGGCGGGCCGCGTGGCCTTGCGGCGGTTCCTTGGCCTGCCGCGCTCGGCCTATGGCACGGCGCTTGCCCATATCGGCCTCGGCGTCACGCTGATCGGCATCGTCGCCGTGACGGCCTATGAGACGGAGACCGTCGTCGAGATGAAGCCCGGAATGCTCGTCGATGCCGGCGGCTATAGCATACGCTTCGATGGCATGCGCGAGGGTCGCGGGCCGAACTATACCGAGGACACCGGCCACTTCACCGTCAGCCGCGGCGGCGTGAAGGTAACCGAGATCTGGTCGTCCAAGCGCCTCTATTCGGCGCGCCGCATGCCGACGACGGAGGCCGGCATCAGGACCTTCGGCCTCAGCCAGCTCTATGTTTCGCTGGGCGACGAGATGACCGGCGGCGGCATCGTCGTGCGCATCTGGTGGAAGCCGCTGATCCTCTGCATCTGGGGCGGCGCTCTCGTCATGATGGCGGGCGGAATCGTTTCCTTGAGCGACCGTCGCCTGAGGGTGGGTGCTCCGTCGCGCGCCAGGACGGCGAGGCTTGCCGCAGGAGCCGTCGAATGATCCGCGTCCTCGCCGCGCTCTTCCTCTGTATTGTTTCGGTTGCGCCGGCCTTCGCCGTCAATCCGGACGAGGTGCTTGCCGATCCGGCGCTCGAAGCGCGCGCCCGGGAAATCTCCGCCAAGCTTCGCTGCATGGTCTGCCAGAACCAGTCGATCGACGATTCCAATGCCGAACTCGCCAAGGATCTGCGAGTGCTCGTGCGCGAGCGGCTCGAGAACGGGGACAGTGACGAGGCGGTGATCGCCTATGTGGTCTCGCGCTACGGGGAGTTCGTGTTGCTGAAACCCCGCTTCGAGGCGAAGACACTGGTCCTCTGGGGCATGCCGGTCGTGCTGCTCGTCCTTGGTGCGGTCACGCTGGTCGTCGCCGCGCACCGGCGCGGCACGCGCCCAGCTGGTGCGCCGCTTTCCAAGGATGAAAAGGAAGAGCTCGACAAGCTGCTTGGCCCGTAGGGAGCCGCCGACTGCCGGTGGCAGTTCCAACGGCAATATCATACGCGTTAAGGGCATGCTTCGCCGTTCCTTGAGAGGACCCGCGGATCGGGTACCGGCCTCTCATTTCTGCTCTGTCGCAACATTACCAAAAATTCATCTTCCGGACAGAACCCAGTAAGGTCCCATCCGTTACACCTTGCGTCATCGGCTGTTCCTCCAGTCACAGCCATACGAGCGGCTTCCGGGCGGTTGGTCCGGATACCTTGCTCGTGATCAAAGTTTCGAAGCCGTCCGTCTGTCGGCGGCGGCTTCACGCAAGAGAGAAGGCAAAACGAATGTCCACGTTCAAAACTCCGCGTCCCTCGCTGAAGACCGCACTGAAGACCTCCACGGTTGCAGGTCTTGCCGCAGTCATGCTGACGACCGGTCTGCCGGCGCAGATCACCCAGTCCTTCGCCGAGGCGGTCAGGGTGCAGGCTCCGTCGGTTCCGAGCTTCGCCAATGTTGTCGACGCCGTTTCCCCGGCCGTCGTTTCCGTCCGCGTCCAGGCCCGTGAACAGGCATCCAACGACGAGAGCAACTTCACCTTCGACTTCGGCGGCCGCGGTTTCGAAGACCTGCCCGACGACCACCCGCTGAAGCGCTTCTTCCGCGAATTCGGCAGTCCCGATTCCCGCGATGGCGATCGGGCCGATCGCTGGCGTGATCGCCACGGTCCGCGTGGCGAAGGTCGCCTGCGCCCGCGAGCCCAGGGCTCCGGCTTCTTCATCACCGAGGATGGTTATCTCGTCACCAACAACCACGTCGTCTCCGATGGCTCCGCCTTCACTGTCATTTTGAACGACGGGACGGAACTCGACGCCAAGCTCGTCGGCAAGGACAGCCGCACCGATCTCGCCGTGCTCAAGGTCGACGCAGCCAACCGCAAGTTCACCTATGTAAGCTTCGCCGATGACAACCGGGTGCGGGTCGGCGACTGGGTGGTCGCGGTCGGCAACCCCTTCGGCCTCGGCGGCACCGTGACGGCCGGTATCATCTCGGCACGCGGCCGCGACATCGGCTCCGGCCCCTATGACGACTATCTGCAGGTCGATGCGGCGGTGAACCGCGGCAATTCCGGCGGCCCGACGTTCAATCTCTCCGGCGAAGTCGTCGGTATCAACACGGCGATCTTCTCGCCGTCGGGCGGCAATGTCGGCATCGCCTTTGCGATTCCCGCTTCCGTCGCCAAGGACGTCGTCGATGCCTTGATCAAGGACGGCTCCGTTTCGCGCGGCTGGCTCGGCGTTCAAATCCAGCCGGTGACGAAGGATATCGCCGAATCGCTCGGCCTCTCTGAGGCGAGCGGTGCGTTGGTGGTCGAGCCGCAGGCGGGTTCGCCGGGCGAGAAGGCGGGCATCAAGAAGGGTGATATCGTGACCGCCCTCAACGGTGAGCCGGTCAAGGATCCACGCGACCTGGCCCGCCGGGTGGCAACGCTGCGCCCCGGTTCGACCGCCGAGGTCACACTCTGGCGTAACGGCAAGTCTGAGAGCGTCAAATTCGAGATCGGCACGCTGCCGGAGGAGGCCAAGGCTACGCCGCCGGATACCCGCGACGAACAGACGGACCAGGGTCAGGCTGGCGAAGAGGCACTGGCCGACCTCGGTCTGGCGGTCACCCCTTCGGAAGACGGCACGGGCGTCACCATCGCCTCCGTCGATCCGGACTCGGATGCTGCCGATCGTGGCCTGAAGGAAGGCGAGAAGATCGTCTCCGTCAACAATCAGCAAGTGAAGACGGCGGACGACATCCTGAAGGTGATCAACAACGCCAAGAAGGATGGCCGCAGCAAGGCGCTCTTCCAGATCGAGGCCGACGAGGGAAGCCGCTTCGTGGCGTTGCCGATCGCGCAGAGCTGAGGCGCGGCAAGAGCAAGCCACCATCCTGGCTGATGATGAGGCGCCGCGACATCTGCCGATATCGCGGCGTCTTCTGTTTCGGCCGAACGCTGTATTCGGCCAAGGCAAACCCCGAAACCGGTTGAGACGAACAGAGGTCCGGGACTATGGTCACCCGTATGAAGATTCTGATAGTTGAAGATGACCTCGAGGCGGCCGCCTATCTGGCGAAGGCGTTCCGCGAAGCGGGCATCGTTTCCGACCACGCCAGCGACGGCGAAAGCGGCCTGTTCATGGCGAGCGAGAACGCCTACGACGTGCTCGTCGTCGACCGCATGCTGCCGCGTCGGGACGGCCTGTCGTTGATCACCGAGTTGAGGCGCCGGGGCATCCATACGCCGGTGCTCATTCTCTCCGCCCTCGGCCAGGTGGACGACCGGGTGACGGGACTACGCGCCGGTGGCGACGATTACCTCCCCAAACCCTATGCCTTCAGCGAGCTCCTGGCGCGTGTCGAGGTGCTCGGCCGGCGCAAGGGAGCGCCGGACCAGGACATGGTCTACCGCGTCGGCGACCTGGAACTGGACCGGCTCTCCCATTCGGTCCGCCGCCAGGGCAAGGAAATCCCGCTGCAGCCGCGCGAGTTCCGGCTGCTTGAATATCTGATGAAGAATGCCGGGCAGGTGGTGACGCGAACCATGCTGCTCGAGAATGTCTGGGACTATCACTTCGATCCGCAGACCAATGTGATCGATGTGCACGTCTCCCGCTTGCGCTCCAAGATCGAGAAGGATTTCGATCCACCGTTGCTGAGAACCGTTCGCGGCGCCGGCTACATGATCAAGGACGATCGGACCGCTGACGCATGAGCAAAGTCGGCGTTCTGTTCAGGACGACCGCGGTCCGGCTCTCCGCGCTCTATCTCGTCCTCTTCTCCCTTTGCGCCGTCTTCCTCGTCTTCTACGTCACCGGCATGTCCGAGCGTCTCCTGCAGCAGCAGACGCGTGAAGGGATTGCCGTCGAGGCGGCCCAGATCGAAGACATCTACGAGCGTGCCGGCGTCAACGGGCTGCTCCGCTCGCTGGAGCGTCGGGCCCGTCAACCGGGCGCCAACCTCTATGTCATTGCGGGGCCGAGCGGGGAGATCCTTGCCGGCAATGTCGCCGGCCTCGAGCCGGGCCTGCTCGACAACGAGGGCTGGACATCGGAGCCCTTTCACTACCGGCGTTTCACCGACGAAAGCCGCACCGGCAACCACGTCGCGCTCGCCCAGGTCCTCATGCTCGACAACGGCCTGCGCATCCTCGTCGGCCGCGATTTGCAGGAACCGGAAAAGTTTCGCGTTCTCGTCCGCCAGGCCCTGGTGGTGGCGCTCGGCATCATGGGGCTCGGCGCACTGATCATCTGGTTCGGCATTGGTCGCAACGCCTTGAGGCGCATCGACCGGATGTCGGAGGCAAGCACCAAGATCATGGCCGGAGACCTTTCACAACGGCTGCCGACGAGCGGATCGGGCGATGAATTCGACCGTCTGTCGGAATCGCTGAACGCGATGCTGGGGCGGATCGAGAAGCTCAACGAGGGCCTGAAACAGGTTTCCGACAATATCGCCCACGACCTCAAGACGCCTCTGACGCGGCTGCGCAACAAGGCCGAAGCGGCGCTTGCCAGCAAGGAAGGTGGCAACCAGAACGGCGCGCTCGAGGAAATCATCGGCGAATCCGACCAACTGATCCGAACCTTCAATGCATTGCTGATGATTTCGCGCGTGGAGGCGGGCTCCGCCATCGCTGAGATGAGCGATGTCGCCTTGTCCGGCATCGTCGAGGATTGCGTAGAGCTTTACGAGCCGGTCGCCGAGGAAGCTGCCCTGCGCCTGGAAGCGGACATCGAGCCGGGCGTCGTTGTTACAGGCAACCGCGAACTGATCGGCCAGGCGCTCGGGAACCTGATCGACAACGCGATCAAATATGCGGAAGGGGCGGAAAATCCGCTCATCCGGGTCGAGATGAAGAAGAGCGGCGCCAATGTCGCCCTGACGGTCGCCGATCAGGGTCCCGGCGTCCCGGAAAATATGCGCGGCGAAGTGGTCAAGCGCTTCGTGCGGCTGGACGAGAGCCGCACCAAACCCGGCACCG
This sequence comes from Sinorhizobium fredii, assembly GCF_002944405.1. NCBI lineage: Bacteria > Pseudomonadati > Pseudomonadota > Alphaproteobacteria > Hyphomicrobiales > Rhizobiaceae > Ensifer > Ensifer fredii. The sequence goes on from NZ_CP024307.1 coordinate 1,102,472, forward strand.
GTCTCGGCCTTTCGCTTGTCGAGGCGGTGATGGAGATGCACCATGGCGCATTGGATCTCTCGGCGACGGAGCCAGATGGAAGGGGCCTGACGGTTCGCATGGTTTTCCCCGCCGGCACGACCTGATACACCGGTCACGGCAATTGCCGGTTGGAGCGATCGACTTCCGACGATCCGAAGGGGAGGAGAAGACCGATGGTGGACGCGACCGAAAAGCGGTTGTCCGATATCGAGGTGGTGCCGATCCGCCCGGCGAGCCAGGCCGACGCGAAGGTCGCTCTTTCGGTGCTGAAGGACATAGCGAAGGGAAGCGAGGCCATCGCCAAGCTGGTGGCGTCCGATACGCCGCTCAAGCACTTGATCCTCGCCGCTTTCGCACTCTCGCCTTTCCTTCGCGATACCGGCGCAAGCAGCCCTGCCATTGTCGAGGCGCTGCTGAGCGAGAGCTTGCCTGGATTTCTGCGAAGCCGCATCGATGCGGCGCGGCTGGCATGGCAAAGCGGGGCGGCAGGCAAGGCCCTGCCGGACGGGGAAATCATGGCGCGGCTGCGGCGGGCAAGGCGGGAGGTTGCCTTCGCCGTCGCACTTGCCGATCTCTCGCGGCTGTTTGATGGCCGCGAAACGACGCGCTGGCTGAGCGAGTTCGCCGGCGCCGCGGTATCGGCGACGATCGATCACCTGCTGCTCGGCGCGCATGAGAGCGGCAAGTTCGTCCTCCCGGATGCCTCGGCGCCGAGCCTCGGCTCGGGCGTCGTCGTGCTCGGCATGGGCAAGCTCGGGGCGTGCGAGCTCAACTATTCCTCCGACATCGACCTCGTGATCTTCTATGATCCGCAGTCCGGCATCCTCGTCAGCCGCGATGAGGCGACGGAGGTCTTCGCGCGGCTCTTGCGAAGGCTGATCCGCATCCTGCAGGAGCGGACCGGCGACGGCTACGTGTTCCGCACGGACCTCCGGCTTCGGCCCGATCCCGGCTCGACGCCGCTCGCAATCCCCGTCGAGGCGGCGATGCTTTATTATGAGAGCAGGGGGCAGAACTGGGAGCGGGCTGCTTTTATCAAGGCGCGCCCGATCGCCGGCGACCTTCCGGCCGGCGAGCGTTTCCTCAAGGAACTGACGCCCTTCGTCTTCCGGAAGTACCTGGATTATGCGGCGATCGCCGACATTCACTCGATCAAGCGTCAGATCCACGCGCACAAGGGCCACGGCGAGATCGCCGTGAAGGGCCACAACGTCAAGCTTGGCCGCGGCGGCATCCGCGAGATCGAGTTTTTCGTGCAGACCCAGCAACTGATTGCCGGCGGCCGGACGCCTGCGCTGCGGCTGCGCGAAACCGAGGCGATGCTGCATGTGCTGGCCGAGGCCGGCTGGATCGATCGCGCCACGGCGCATGAACTGATCGATGCCTATTGGTTCCTTCGTGACGTCGAGCACCGGATCCAGATGGTGCATGACGAGCAGACCCATCTGGTGCCCGAGAGCGAGGCGGAACTGAGGCGCATCGCGTCGATGCTCGGCTTCGAAGATACGGCGTCCTTCTCCAGGGAGTTTTCCCGGGTGCTGCGGACGGTCGAGCGACGCTACGCCCAGCTTTTCGAACAGGAAGCGAGACTCTCTGCAGAGACCGGCAATCTGGTCTTCACCGGTCAGCAGGATGACCCGGACACGCTCAAAACGCTGAAACGGCTGGGTTTCCAGCGTCCTTCCGACATCGCCCGTATTATTCGCACCTGGCACTACGGGCGCTATCGGGCGACCCAATCGGTCGAGGCACGCGAACGCCTGACGGAATTGACGCCGGAGCTTCTGCGCGTCTTCGGCGAGAGCCGGCGCGCCGATGAGGCATTGCTGCGCTTCGACCAGTTCCTCTCCGGCCTCCCTGCCGGCATCCAGCTTTTCTCGCTGCTCGGCAGTAATCCGGGCCTGTTGTCGCTGATCGTCAATATCATGTCCTCGGCGCCGCGCCTGGCGGATATCATCGCCGCCAGGCCCCATGTCTTCGACGGCATGCTGGACCCGGGCCTGCTCGCCGAACTGCCGACGCGAGATTATCTGGCACCGCGGATCGCCAGCTTCGTCGCCGGCGCCCACCACTACGAAGAGGTGCTGGACCGCCTGCGCATCATCGCCGCCGAGCAGCGCTTTCTGATCGGCATCCGGTTGCTGACCGGCACGATCTCCGGCCTGCAGGCGGGCAGGGCCTTCACCGATCTTGCCGACCTGATCATCGCCGCTGCGCTGGAGGCGGTTCTGGCAGAGGTTCGCTCCGCCCACGGCGATTTCCCGGGTGGCCGGGTCGCCGTCGTCGGCATGGGAAAGCTCGGCAGCCACGAGTTGACTGCCGGTTCCGACGTCGACCTCATCCTGCTCTATGACTATGACGCCAACGCCTACCAATCCGAGGGCGCCAAGCCGCTCGACCCGGCACGCTATTTCACGCGCCTGACGCAGCGGCTGATCGCGGCTCTTTCAGCCCCGACCGCCGAGGGCGTCCTCTACAATGTCGACATGCGGCTGAGGCCCTCGGGCAACAAGGGCCCGGTTGCGACCCGCATTACCGCCTTTGCCAAATATCAGCGTGAGGAGGCCTGGACCTGGGAACATCTGGCGCTGACCCGCGCCCGATGCATCTGCGGCGACAAAAGCCTGATCGGCGAAGCGGAGGCGATCTTCGCCGAGGTCCTGTCGCAGAAGCGAGATATCGCCAAGATCCGCAAGGACGTCGAGGAGATGCGCGATCTCATCGACAAGGAAAAGCCGCCGAACGACATCTGGGACTTCAAGCTCATCCCCGGCGGCCTCGTCGATATCGAATTCATTGCGCAATATTTGGCGCTTGTGGCGCCGGCAAAGGGCGAGCTACCGCCGCCTGCCGGAACGCAGACGATGGAGGCGCTGAAGGGGCTCGGCGCCGCCCTGATGGATGCAAACGATCTCGACATGGCCGTCGAGGCGCTGGCGCTCTTTACCGAGGTCTCGCAGATCGTGCGGCTCTGTATCGACGGCGATTTCGACCCCAAGGACGCCCCCGCCGGCCTTGTCGATCTCGTTTGCCGGGCAGGCGATTACCCGGACCTCAAGCATCTCGAGGCTGACATACGCCGCTTTTCCAAGGCGGTGCGCGGCATCTTCCAGTCGGTCCTTGCGGGCTGAGCCGGCGGCCCCGGCTGGGTTCAGGCGAGGTCCGGGATCCGCACGGATATGATCGTGCCGACGTTTTCGGCGGAATGGATCTTCATCCGTCCCCCGTGCAGGCGCGTGAGCGACCGGGAGATGGCCAGCCCCAAGCCGGAGCCGCCCTTGCTCTTGGCATACTGGCTCTGCACCTGTTCGAAGGGATGGCCGATCTTTTCCAGCGCGTGCCTCGGAATGCCGATGCCGGAATCGGCGATCGTCAGCGTCACCGCGCCGCGAACCTTGCGGGCCCTGAGTGAAATGCGGCCACCCTCATTGGTGAACTTGACCGCATTTGATAAAAGGTTGAGGAGCACCTGTTTCATCGCGCGACGATCGGCGAACATCGTCAGGCCCGAGGACACCTCCTGGACGACGCGGATGTTCTTCTGCTGCGCCGGTATGGTGGTGAAGCGAAGCGTTTCCTCGATCAGCGGCGCAAGATCGATCCTTTCGCGCGTAATACGCATGTGACCGGCCTCGATCTTCGACATGTCGAGTATGTCGTTGATGACGTTGAGCAGATGTCTGCCGCTTTCATAGATATCGCGGGAATATTCGTGGTACTTCTCCGAGCCGAGCGGCCCGAACATCTGGTTCTGCAGGATCTCGGAAAAGCCGAGAATGGCGTTGAGCGGCGTGCGCAGCTCATGCGACATGTTGGCGAGGAACTCGGATTTTGCCCGGTTTGCCGCCTCGGCCCGTTCCTTTTCCGCCTGGTAATTGGCGTTGGCGACGGAAAGCTCCTCCTTCTGCCGTTCGAGCGTGATGCGCGAGGCCGAAAGATCGCCGATCGTCGCCATCAGCCGCCGCTCGGATTCGCGCAGCCGCACCTGATGCCGCTTGAGCAGCGTGATATCGGTGCCGACCGAGACGAGGCCGCCGTCGCGCGTGCGTCGATCGTTGATCTGCAGCCAGCGCTCGTCGGCGAGCTGCACTTCGCTCGTCTGCGAATGATTGCTGCGGTCCGGATCGGCGACGCGCCGCTCGATCACCGGTCTCGCCGCGGCCGCGTGCACCACTGCCCGTTCGGTGCCGGGCACGAGGACATGATCCGGCAGCTGATAGGCCTGCTGATAGTGGGTGTTGCACATGACCAGCCGGTCGTGCTTGTCCCACAGCACGAAGGCTTCCGACGTGCACTCGATGGCATCCGTCAGGCGCTGGTCGGCTTCCGCATAGCGCTGGGCGAGCCGGTGCTGCTCGGTCACGTCCATGGCGATGCCGATGAGGTGGGTGCGCCCGGAAACCGTGCGGATGATTTGGGCGCGCGCCCGAAGCCAAACGTAATGGCCATCCGCGTGGCGCATGCGGAACACCTGGTCGATCTGGCGCTCGCTGCCCTTGGCGATCGCCCGCGCCACCCGGTAGACGCCGCGATCCTCCGGGTGCATCAGCCGGGCCGCGTCGCCGAACGACAAGACGCTGCTGTCGCCGGGCATGCCGAGCATCTCGTACATGGAGCGAGACCAGAACAGGCGACGGTTGGCGAGGTCGAAATCCCAAAGTCCGCAGCGGCCGCGCGACAGTGCGGTTTCGACGCGCAGGTTCGATTCGGCGAATACGGAATCGGCGTCGCGGGCGCGCTTGGCCTGAATATAGTAGGCGTAAAGCACGACGAGCAGGATTGCCGAAATGCCGGCAAACAGCGTGACGTTCAGCGAGACATCGTCGCGCCAGGCCGCTTCGAACTGGGCGACCGGCGTTGCCGCCAGCACGACACCCGCGGAAGCCGGCACCTGCATCAGGGCGACCAGATGTTCGACGCCGTCGATGGTCGCCTTCACAGCGCCTTCGCCTTCGCCGAAATATTGCAGCGACGCCACGTCCGGGGCGATCGAGGTAAGCGTGCGGCCGATGAAATGTGCCCCCGCCTGCGTGCTCGCGAAGATGCGGCCGTCCCGGCGAACCGTCAGTAGGAACATGCCGCTGTCGAGGAGTTCGGCGGGCAGATATTCGGCGAGCCGCCGTTCGGCCTCCCATCGCTGCCCCTCGCCGAAGAGCTCCGATCCATCCGCCTGGAACGCCGCCGTCGCCGCGGTCGCCGCCAGGCTGACGCTCCGGCGCGAACTGGCCTCCATCCGGGCATGCTCATCCATGATGCCCGACATGCGCGAAATGGCCACGATCAGCAGGAAAGCGATAATGAGGACGGGAATTGACCGCTTCAGAATGGGCTCGGCCCGGGCGAGCCGACGTGACGCCGGTTCGACAAAGAGCCTCGCCTTGTCGATGAGCTCCCGTTCCAGGCCGAAAAAGCCCGGAAACTTGAGTCGCAACCGCCCGTCGGCTGCGCCTCCCCGTCGCGCGTCCGCAATCTTTCCCAATTTCTGCCGTCCTCGAGAGCGTCCCGCATGTGGATGCGAAGGGACGCTGTGATCCTCTTAAACCGAAGCGTCATCGGAAATCGCGACGCTTTGGTGATTCGGTACGCCGCCCGCCCGAATCTGACTCAATGAATCACAGGGCGATTCGCCTTGTCTAGAGGCGCAGGTAAAGATTTGTTAACCAATTTTCATCGTTGGAAAGTCATAGCGCCTGGGACGCCGAATGTCTTATCCGACGCTCAGAAGTCGCCGTAGCCCTTTGAATTGAGGCTCTTTCCTCGAATCGGCCCGGCTTAGGAGAGGTGCAGTAGGCCCGGCCGAGGCCGCGGCGATATCACGCCACGCTGCCGTCGCTCAGCATCCGGTCGACGATGTCGCTGACATCGACGGAAAGATTGGAGGCGCCGGCGATTTCCTTGAGCGCCTCCTCGGCATGCTTGGCGCGCACCTGCTCCAGCGACCGCCAGGAGCGCATCGATGTCAGGATCCGTGCCGCAAGTTGCGGATTGCGGGGATCGATGTCGAGGATCTGGCGTGCGAGGAAGCGGTAGCCTTCGCCATCCGCACGGTTGAAGCCCGTCGGGTTGGAGAAGGCGAAGGTGCCTATGAGCGAGCGTACGCGGTTCGGGTTGCTCGGGGTGAAGTGCGGATCGGACATCAGCGCCTTGACCCGCTCGAGCGTCGAGGCGCCGGGGATCGTCGCCTGGATGGCGAACCATTTGTCGATCACCAGCGCATTGTTCGCGAAGCGGTTCTTGAACGTGGTGAGCGCATCGAGCGTTTCTTGCGCATCCGGAAAACGGTGGGCGAGCAGCGTCAGCGCCTGGCTGAGATCTGTCATGTTGTTGGCGGAACGGAACGCGCTCACGGCCTTCTCCGGCTGATCGTCCCCATAGACGAGATAGGAGAGGGCGGCGTTGCGCAGCGCCCGCCGGCCGGCGCTCGCTGCGTCGGGCCGGAACGGGCCGGAAAGTGCCATCTCGCCGAGCAATCGCGTGAAAATCTCGTTGCCGGATGCGGCGACGGCGGAAAGGATCGCCTGGCGACCCTCCTGGATAGCGTCCGGATCGTTGTCGCGGCCGATCTCCCGGGCGATGTCGGCTTCGCTCGGCAGCGACAGGACCTGTGCGCGGAATGCCGGCTCCAGCCCTTCGTCACCCGCCGCGGCCAGCAGCCCGCCGATGAGGGCGGTATCGGAGGCGATCGGCTGGCCGTTTCGCGCCTGCGCCGCTGCTTTGGCCAGATTGTCGAGCGCCATGGCATTCAGCGCCTGCCACCGGGCGAAGAGGTCGACCTCGTGGCGTGCGATGAGGGCGCGGTCCTTCGCGCTCTGCTCGATGTGCAGGTTTACCGGCGCAGAGAAGCCGCGATTGAAGGACGGCACGGGCCGGGTCGGAATGCCGGCGAAGACGACGGTCTGCTTGCGCTCCGTCAGATGCAAGACGTCGCCAGTGACATCGGCGCCGGAGACGGCTGCAGGCTTAGCCTCGCTGCCGTCTTCAAGCAGGAGCCCAACGCGAAGTGGGATATGCATCGGCTTCTTGGCGCTTTGACCCGGTGTCGCAGGCACCGCCTGTTCGAGCGACAGGGTGTAGATCTGCTTCGCCGCGTCATAGGAACCGGAGGCGGTGATCAGCGGCGTTCCCGCCTGATGATACCAGAGCGAAAACTGGGTGAGATCGCGCCCGCCCGCGGCCTCGAAGCAGGCGATGAAGTCCTCGATCGTCACTGCCTGGCCGTCATGGCGGTCGAAATAGAGGTCCATGCCCTTCTTGAAGAGGTCGCGTCCGAGAAGGGTCGCAATCATGCGCGTGACCTCGGAGCCCTTCTCATAGACGGTCGTCGTGTAGAAATTGTTGATCTCGCGATATTGCGTCGGGCGCACCGGATGGGCGAGCGGGCCGGCATCCTCGGGAAACTGTTCGGACTTCAGGTGTCGCACCTCGGCAATGCGCTTGACGGCGCGCGAGCGCATGTCGGCCGAAAACTCGTGATCGCGATAGACCGTCAGCCCTTCCTTCAGGCAGAGCTGAAACCAGTCGCGGCAGGTAATGCGGTTGCCCGTCCAGTTGTGAAAATATTCGTGGGCGATGATCGCCTCGATATTGGCGTAGTCCGTGTCGGTCGCCGTTTCCGGATCGGCGAGGACGTATTTGTCGTTGAAGACGTTGAGCCCCTTGTTCTCCATGGCGCCCATGTTGAAGTCGGAGACGGCGACGATCATGAAGATGTCGAGGTCGTACTCGCGGCCGAAGACCTCCTCGTCCCATTTCATCGAGCGCTTGAGGGCGTCCATCGCGTAAGCCGCGCGCGGCTCCTTGCCGTGCTCGACATAAATCATCAACGCCACTTCGCGGCCGGATGCCGTCGTGAACTTGTCCTCGACCACGCCGAGATCGCCGGCGACGAGCGCGAAGAGATAGCTCGGCTTCGGATGCGGATCGAACCAGGCGGCGAAGTGACGTCCGTCACCCAGGTCGGCGCCGCCGAGATAGTTGCCGTTCGAAAGGAGAAGGGGGGCGGTCGTCTTGTCGGCGATGATGTTGACCGTATAGACGGCGAGCACGTCGGGCCGGTCGGGGAAATAGGTGATGCGGCGGAAGCCTTCCGCCTCGCACTGCGTGCAGTAGACGTTGTTGGTGCGGTAAAGACCCATCAGCTTCGTGTTCGTCTCCGGAGACAAGAGCGTCGTCACGGTGATTTCGAAGGGGGCGGTCTCGGGCAGGCCGCGGATCGTCAGCGTGTCGCCGGCCACATCGTAGAGCGTCGCCGGGACTTCTTCCTGGTCGAGCAACAGGCCGGTCATGGTCAGTTCGTCGCCGTCGAGGACCAGCGGGGCGGAAGCGTCGACGCCTTCGCGTCGGTGGAAGATGAGCCGCGCCTCTACCTTCGTCTCCTTGGGGTCAAGTTCGAAGGTCAGGTCCACTCTTTCGAGAACGAAGTCGGTCGGCCGGTAGTCTTCCAGATGAATGATCTGGCCAGTATTTGTCCGCATGGTCAGTCCCGCTTGCGCCTTCCGTTCCTAAGTTAGAGGGCGCCTGTGATGGTGAAAAGGCCAAGAGGCGAGATTTTGTGCTTGCAATGCCGTCGACCGCACTTCGGAAGCAAACACGTTTGATTCCCCGCCCCGATCGCAGGTTTAACGAAACGGCACTAACAAGAACTAAATCCCACAAGATTTTTTCGCGTTCGCTAAAGCATAGGACGAAGCAGTGCGGGAGCGCGAAAGCCATCACGAAAATGCCGCGCCCATCAAGAAAATTGATCCAACATGCCGCGCCGTGCAGCTAGAGTGGTGCCATCCTCCCGCGGTCTGCGCCGTGTCCGTCCTTCCCGCCCGGTCCGCCGGATGACATCTCGAAACGCCCTCATGGATGCCGATATTCACAACCCCATGAAGGGGATTCTGCTCAAGGTCCTGTCCGTCATCGTCTTCGTTTGCATGGCGACCTGCATCAAGGCGGCCGGCAGCGGGATCGCCACCGGCCAGATCACCTTCTATAGATCCGCCTTCGCCATGGTGCCGATTCTCGGCTTTCTGGCCTGCCGCGGCCAGTTGCGCGACGCCTTCCGGACCAACAATGTCGCGGGGCATGTGGTGCGCGGCTTCGTCGGCATTCTGTCGATGAGTTGCGGTTTCTACGGCCTCGTGCACCTGCCGCTCCCCGAGGCGATCGCGATCGGCTACGCGATGCCGCTCTTGGCGGTTGCCTTCGCCGCTCTCTTTCTCGGCGAAATCGTCCGGCTCTATCGCTGGTCCGCGGTGGTTATCGGCCTCGTCGGCGTGCTGATCATCACTTGGCCGAGCGTGACTTTGTTCGACGAAGGAGGATTCGGCTCGTCCAAGGCGCTGGGCGCCGTCGCCGTGCTGCTTTCGGCGACACTCGGCGCGGTCGCGATGGTGCTTGTGCGCCGGCTCGTGCAGACGGAGCGCACCCATACGATCGTGCTCTACTTCTCGCTTTCCGCCGCGGTGTTTTCCCTGGCAACGCTTCCCTTCGGCTGGTCGGCGATATCCTGGACATCCTTCCTGCTCCTGATGCTCGCCGGTTTCTGCGGCGGCGTCGCCCAGATTCTGTTGACGGAGAGCTATCGCCACGCCGACATGTCGACGATCGCCCCCTTCGAATATACCTCGATCGTGCTCGGCATCGTCATCGGCTATTTCCTCTTCGGCGACGTACCGACGGCAACCATGCTGCTCGGCACCGCGATCGTCGTCGGCGCCGGCATCTTCATCATCTTCCGCGAGCACCGGCTGGGGCTCGAGCGAAAGGGGGCGCGCAAACACGTTACGCCGCAGGGCTGAACGGAGCCATTGCTCCTGCCGCTACGATACGAGGCGCCGACGGTCGTCGCTGGAAGGCGATCTTGGAAAGGTTTGGAGGTCACCGCTCTGTCGATTGTTACCGAGACGGCGCGGTCTCAGTTGGGCAGCAACGGGCTCACCGCCACACGGTGCGCGCGGCGGCTGTCCCTGATCGTGCTCATCCTGCTGAACTCGCGCGAGGTGCGCACGGCGGTGCCGATGTCGGAAATCGTATCGAGCAGGCTGCTGATAGACATGGTAGTGATCTTCGTTCGGGCGAGCGCCGGACGCGATGGTCGGCGCTGCAGCGATTGGTCAGCGCTGAATGAAATCGGCGTAGATCTGGGCCGGGTGGCGCGTCGTGCGCGCGAGGCCGATTGCCGTCATCTGTTCGTTGGCAACCTTGCCGAAGCTGTTATACGGCGACCGCACAGCGACGCGGGCCTGACGGAGCGTCTCAAAGCTGCTGTGGATCGGGCGAAAACGGGGACTCATGGTTCAGTTCCTTAATCCATACCTCCCGTGCTTTCATATTGCGATGCAACATCGATTTTGCAACGCATTAAAACGCGGCGCTGACATGCGCAAATTGCATGGCTTTGTTCATATTTCCTTCACCTGTCGGGCGCGGCCGGTCAGCCCATGATCCGCGCCTTGAAGGAGAGCAGGTCAAGCCAAGCGAAACGCTTGTTGACGGGCGCGGTGATAAGATCCTGCGGATGCAGTGTAGCCAGCGCCGGAACGAGGTGGCCGCCGGCGGAAAGCTCGCGCCATTGCCCCCTCGTCTGATGGATCGTCTCGTTGGTGCCGAAGAAGAAGCGGGCCGTGAAATTGCCGAGGAGAAGCAAGTGCCTCGGCTCGGCGAGCGCAATCTGCCGTTCGATGAAGGGGCGGCAGATGTCGGCCTCCCGACCGCTTGGCACGCGGTTTCCGGGCGGCCGCCAGGGAACCACGTTGCTGAGCAGAACGCCGGTCCGTGAAAGGCCGATGCCGGAAAGCATCCGCTCGAGCATATCACCGTGCTTGCCGGAAAACGGCTGGGCGTCCCGGTCGTCTTCCGCATAGGGCATCGGCCCGATCACCATGATGCCCGAGGCGGGGTCACCGTCCGCGAAAACGAGGTTTCGGGCGCTGTTCTTGAGGTTGCAGCCGGTGAAGGACTCCATCGCCGTGCGAAGTTCGGCAAGCGATCGCGCGCTCTCCGCGGCGAATCGCGCCTCGCTGACCGCCTGCTCGTCAGGGATCGCGACCGTCGGCGGAACGCTTGCCGGGCCGCTCGGAAGAGTACCCAGGGCGCTGCCGGGCGTCGCCGGCTGTCCCCGGCCCCTCTGCGCTTCTGACGCTTCCGGCTGCCGGCTTTGCGGCGCAGCTCGCGCGCCGGCGCGCTTGGCTTTCAGCGCCTCGAACTCCGCCAGCCGGTCGACGGGCGCGTCTTCAAGCAGCCACTCGACACCCGCCTCCGCATGGAAAGCAAGAAGCGCGGCGAGTTCCGAAGGGGAAAGGTCGTTGGCCGAAATCATCGGCGGAACTTATCAGATCGGCGACTGTGGTCCAGCATCCGGAGGATATTTACGCGGCGATCGTCCAAGCTGTGATGTCCTCCCGCTCGCCGATCAGCGCAAGCCCGTGGGCGATCGACAGGAGCTCGCCGCCGCTTTCGATTCGCTCGGGGCCGAAGCGATCGTCGAAAAGCCGCCGGACGGCCGGCACGAAGGAGGTGCCACCGGTCAGAAAAATCCTGTCGATGTCGGCCGGCGCAGTCGCCGTCGTTGCCAGTACCTCGTCGAGGGCCGCATCGATGCGGGCGAGGTCGGGGGCAATCCAGGCCTCGAAATCCTTGCGCCGAACGATTCTTCGCGAGCGCTCGCCCAGCGGCGCGAAGAAGAACTCGGTTTCCTCTTCTTGCGACAGTCGCATTTTGGTTGCCGAGACCGCCTGATAGAGCGGGTAGCCTTCGTCATGCTCGATCAGATCGACGAATGCCGCCAGTTTCTCCGGCTCGAGGCTCGTGCGGACGAGCTTCTTCAGCTCCGCAAAGTCCCTGAGCGTCTTGAAGATCGACAACTGGTTCCAGCGGCCGAAATTGGCGTAATAGCTCGACGGGACTTCAAGCAGCTTGTCGAAGCTCTTGAACAGACTCCCCTTTCCGATCAGCGGCGCGACGATGTTGTCAATGATGCGGAAATCGAAGTGATCGCCGGCAACGCCGACGCCGGAATGTCCGACCGGCGTGGCGCTCAGCCGTCCGCCGCGGCTTGCGAAACGGATGATCGAATAGTCCGTCGTGCCGCCGCCGAAGTCGGCGACGAGCACCGTCGCATCGCTCTCCAGCTTGCGGGCGAAGTAGAAGGCGGCCGCCACCGGTTCATAGACGTAGTGGATTTCCGGAAAATCGAAGCGCGCGAGGGCGCGGCCATACCGTTCGATCGCCAGCTTTTCGTCCGGACTTGCGCCGGCAAACTGCACCGGACGCCCGACGACGAGGCGCTGCAACGCCCCGTTCCAGTCGTCGCCGGCATAGTCCCTGAGCCGGGCCAGGAAGCTGTACATCAGGTCCTCGAACTCCTGGCGCTTGGCGAAGACGAGTGTGCCTTGAAAGAGTGCGCTGGCGGCAAAGGTCTTGATCGACTGCAGAAAACGGCATTCGCCGGGATTGTCGATGAATTCGCGGATCGCCGCCTGGCCCGCTTCGACCTTCAAGGATGCATGGCCCTGCTTCAGAAAGGAGAGAGCCGTTCGCGTGGTGTCGAACCGTCCAGCGGGGCTGTCGACGAAAAGAGAGCGCGTCGAGGCACCCTGCGCCAGGGCCAGGACGGAGTTGGTCGTTCCGAAATCGAGGCCGAGGGCCGTGGCCATGGCTGTCTCCTTGCGACGTAAAGGGGCGCGCCTCGTTGCACGCGGGAGCTACAAAATCAAGCTGACGGCGGTTATTCATCGGTTGTTGATTTACGTTTACGTTAAAGTAATATAAGGGACTGTGCTAAACTCATGAACTCATGCGCAAATGCAGAGACAGTCTGTCGCATCCCGGCTCGACAAGGTTTGCGGCATTTGTCATGACGGGATGATTTGACTGGGACGGAGCCGGCGGAGAACGGCAAGACTGGAGAACGCGACAATGAACGAGCCACAAGACCTCCCCGAGCGCGAGAGCATGGAATTCGACGTGGTGGTCGTCGGCGCCGGTCCGGCCGGGCTTGCCGCGGCGATCCGGCTGAAGCAGGTCGATCCGGAGCTGTCGGTCGTGGTGCTCGAAAAGGGCGCGGAAGTCGGCGCCCATATCCTTTCCGGGGCCGTCGTCGACCCGATCGGCATCGACCGGCTGTTGCCCGGCTGGCGCGACGAGCCGGACCATCCGTTCAAGACGGAGGTCACGGACGACCAGTTCCTCTTCCTGGGCCCGGCGGGGTCGATCCGCCTGCCCAATTTCCTGATGCCGCCGCTGATGAACAATCACGGCAACTATGTCGTCTCGCTGGGCAATGTCTGTCGCTGGCTGGCGGCGCATGCCGAGGCGCTCGGCGTCGAGATCTATCCGGGCTTTGCCGCAACCGAAGTGCTCTACAACGAAGAGGGCGCGGTGATCGGAGTTGCCACTGGCGACATGGGCATCGGACGCTCCGGCGAGCCGGGGCCGAACTTTGCCCGCGGCATGGCGCTTCTCGGCAAATACACGCTGATCGGCGAGGGGGTGCGGGGCTCGCTCGCCAAGCAGCTGATCGCCAAGTACCGGCTCGACGAGGGCCGCGACGTGCCGAAATTCGGCATTGGCCTGAAGGAGCTCTGGGAGGTGAAGCCGGAGAACCATAAGCCGGGTCTCGTGCAGCACTCCTTCGGCTGGCCGCTCGGCATGAAGACCGGCGGCGGCTCCTTCCTCTATCACCTCGAGGACAACCTCGTCGCCGTCGGCTTCGTCGTGCACCTCAACTACAAGAACCCGTATCTCTACCCCTTCGAGGAGTTCCAGCGCTTCAAGACGCATCCGGCGATCCGCGGCACTTTCGAGGGCGGCAAACGTCTGTCCTACGGCGCCCGTGCGATCACCGAGGGCGGCTACCAGTCGGTGCCGAAGCTCTCCTTCCCCGGCGGCGCGCTGATCGGCTGTTCGGCCGGCTTCGTCAACGTGCCGCGCATCAAGGGCAGCCACAATGCCGTCTTGTCGGGTATCCTCGCGGCCGAGAAGCTGGCGGCGGCGATCGCCGCCGGCCGCGCCAATGACGAGCCGATCGAGATCGAGCGCGGCTGGCGCGACAGCGCCATCGGCCAGGACCTGAAGAAGGTGCGGAACGTCAAGCCGCTGTGGTCGAAATTCGGCACGGCGATCGGCGTAGCGCTCGGCGGTCTCGATATGTGGACGAACACGCTGTTCGGCTTCTCCTTCTTCGGCACCCTGAAGCACGGCAAGACGGACGCACAGAGCCTCGAGCCGGCCGCCAAGCATCAGAAGATCGACTATCCGAAGCCGGATGGGGTCTTGACCTTCGACCGGCTCTCCTCGGTGTTCCTGTCGAACACCAATCACGAGGAGGACCAGCCGATCCACCTGCAGGTCAAGGACCTGGAGCTGCAGAAGCGCTCCGAATACGGCGTCTATGCCGGCCCGTCGAGCCGCTACTGTCCGGCCGGCGTCTACGAATGGGTGGAAAAGGACGGCAATCCGACCTTCGTCATCAACGCCCAGAACTGCGTGCACTGCAAGACCTGCGACATCAAGGACCCGAACCAGAACATCAACTGGGTGCCGCCGCAAGGGGGCGAAGGCCCCGTCTACCCCAACATGTAAATGTTGTGAGCCGGGGCCGCACGGGCCTCCGCCTGAAAAATAGCGGCCAAGCCGCATCCGAGAAGCGTTTCTTGGCGTGCCTGGCCGCGCCTTGTGCCTCGGCTCACAGTTGAAATGTCGCCGCTAAGGCCTTCAATTGTATAACTTCATGAAAAAATACCATGAGCGTGATTGCTGACGCAAATGGGCAAGCGTTTCCCCTAGAGACTCGATAGCAATGACATGTACCGTCGATCGGGAGTATTGGATTGATGGCAACGAGACTGGACTGGACGAAGGTCCGATCCACATGCTGTCCGCTGCCGCGGTGAGGCTGGCAGTTCGTCACGGGTGCACCGTCAGAACAGAGGGAAACGAGATGAAGAAACTACTTGCAACGACGTGTCTGGCCGTTGGCCTCCTCGGACTTGGCAGCGCCGCATCGGCGCAGGAATGCGGCGATGTGACGATCGCCAACATGAACTGGCAGAGCGCCGAAGTACTGGCGAACGTGGACAAGTTCATTCTGACGGAAGGTTATGGCTGCAACGCCGAACTGGTTGTTGGCGATACCGTGCCGACGATCACGTCGATGATCGAGAAGGGCGAGCCGGACATCGCTCCGGAAGGCTGGGTCGACCTGCTGCCGGACGTGGTCAACCGCGGTCTGCAGGAAGGCAAGCTCGTCGGTGCGGCGCTCGCGCTTTCTGACGGCGGCGTACAGGGCTGGTGGGTTCCGAAATACATCGTCGACGCCAATCCGGACATCAAGACGATCGATGACGTGCTGAAGCACAAGGAGCTTTTCCCGGATCCGGAAGATCCGAGCAAGGGCGCCGTCTTCAACGGCCCGCAGGGCTGGGGCGGCACTGTCGTGACGACGCAACTCTACAAGGCCTATGGTGCGGAGGCCGCCGGCTTCACGCTCGTCGATCCCGGCTCTGCCGCCGGCCTCGACGGCTCGATCGCCAAGGCCTACGAGCGCAAGCAGGGCTGGGTCGGCTACTACTGGGCCCCGACGGCGCTGCTCGGCAAATACGAGATGGTCAAGCTCGACCATGGCGTGCCGGCTGATCCGGCCGAATGGAAGCGCTGCAACACGGTTGCCGACTGCCCGGACCCGAAGAAGAACGACTGGCCGAAGGACAAGGTCCAGACGCTCGTCACCAAATCCTTCGCTGACCGTGCCGGTCCGGTGATGGATTATCTCAAGACCCGCGCCTGGCAGAACGACACCGTCAACAAGCTGATGGCCTGGATGACGGACAATCAGGCGAGCGGCGAGGAGGGCGCTAAGCATTTCCTCGAAGAAAATCCGGATGTCTGGACCAAGTGGGTCTCGCCGGAAGTCGCCGAGAAGGTCAAGGCGGCCCTCTGATCGACACTCTGGCCAACGAACGGCGCGCATAAAAGGCGCGCCGTTTTTCTTTCCCGCATGCAGGAATTCGTTCACGGCATGTCGGTTTGAGAATAAGATTGCGCAGCGTCAGTGGTTACAGCGCAGTGTGGTTTGAAGGTCGGCGGCTGCCAAGAAAAATAACGACATGCCGCCTGAACGATTGCAAAGGGGAATCGCCATGGAATGGCTGACCAAATTTCCGCATATGAATGACGATAGCCTTCGAGAACTCAAGAAGGTGATCGACGAAGGCTTCCGCACGTTTACGCGTACCTATGGCGAGGCCATCGAGACGTTCTTCGAGCCGTTGCAGTTCTTCCTGATCCAGTCCGAGCGCTTCATGACGCGCACACCCTGGCCGATCATCCTGCTGCTGATTGCGGTGATCGCCTGGTTCGCCAGCCGCAACTGGAAGGTCGTTGCCGGCTGCGTCGGCACCCTGCTGCTGATCGGCTACTTCGACATGTGGGACGACACAATGAAGACGATCTCGATGATCTTCGTCTGTACGGTGCTGTCCATCGCAATCGGCATTCCGCTCGGCATTCTCATGTCGCGCTCCGATCGGGTGCAGAACGTCGTCAATCCGGTGCTCGACGTGATGCAGACGATGCCGAGTTTCGTTTACCTGATCCCCGTGGTGATGCTGCTGGGGATCGGCAAGGTCCCCGGCCTGATCGCCGTCGTCATCTACGCCATTCCGCCGATGATCCGGTTGACCAATCTCGGCATCCGGCTGGTCGACAAGGACGTCCTGGAAGCGGCCGACGCCTTCGGCTCGTCGAGCTGGCAGAAGCTCAAGAACGTGCAGATGCCTCTGGCGCTGCCGACCATCATGGCCGGCATCAACCAGACGATCATGATGGCGCTCGCCATGGTCGTCATCGCGTCCATGATCGGCGTCCAAGGCCTCGGCCAGCCGGTGCTGAAGGCGATCGCGAATCAGTACTTCACCCTCGGCATCTTCAATGGCCTTGCCATCGTCGGCATCGCCATCATCTTCGACCGCGTCAGCCAGGCCTATGGCCGCCGCCTGCAGCGGCACCGTGAAATCGTCCACGGCTGACACTGGACTGTTATTGCGGAAAAGAACAGCGGCCCGGGACTCATCGTCCCGGGCCGCTTGCTTGTTCCGGCTATTCGTGCCTGGCGGAGAGCATACCGGTCGAGAGCGCGACGCCCGTGGCGGTGACGACCGCGGCGGCAATCTCGAAGGGACCAATCGCCTCCTGAAGCAGCAAGCCGCCGCCGATCATTGCGAGCACCGGCGTCAGGGCCGTGAAGGCCGCCGCCTGCGTGCCGCCGAGGCGCCGGACGGCGAGGCCGTAGGCAAGCGTGGCGATGAGCCCTGAAAGAACCCCTTGGCTGATCACCTGCAGGCCGATCTCGTGCGCCGGCACGGTCGCGAGCGTGCTGCCAAAGACGAGCGCCAGAGCGAGATGGATGAGGAACGACCAGACGGCGATCAGCGCGCCGCCTTGGAGGGGGCTCAGACCCGTCCGCCGGAAGGCGTGCGTATAGGTCGCCCAGAGCGCCGCGGCGGCAGGCAGCAGCAGCCACCCGGTCCAGCTGTCCGAGGCGCCGAGGCTGCGGGTTAGCAGGATCGCCATGCCGAGGATGATCGCCGCAAAGCCGAGGATGCGCATGCGATCCGGCCGCTCCCGAAACAGCGTCACGCCGATAATTGCCGTCGCGAGCGGCATCGAACCGCCGAGCAGCACGCCGACCGAGGCCGCCGGCGTCGCGTGGATGGCGAAGGCCGCCACTTGGAAGAACAGGGCCCCCGATCCGGCGACCATCAGCGCCAGAAGCGCCGGCGACAGGCCTTTCGGCACGAGACCCGTTTTCAGCCAGACCGGTGCAAGGACGAGCGCCGGTATCCCATAACGGATGAGGCCGAGGTCGATGGTGCCGAGGCTGGTCGCGGCGGTGTGCCGCGTGGCGAGGATCCAGCCCGCCCAGATCAACACCGTGACGAAGGCACCGGCATAGCCGGATACGGGCGAGTCGGAACCGCGATCGAGTGTCAGCGCAACCATGGTCTTGTTCCTCCAGACGCGAGGTGTTTCGGATGTGTGAACCCTAGCGCCGACACGTGGGGCATGTCCTTGCTATCTCTGCCCGTTTGGAGGTAAGTTCAGCAATCTTCTGCCAATACGATAATTGAAACAGTCTTGTTATGCCAAAACTCGATAAATTCGATATCGCCATTCTCAAGGTCCTGCAGGAGGATGCTCGCGCCACCAATGTCGAGATCGCCGAGCGCATCAACCTTTCGCCGTCCCCCTGCCTGCGGCGCATCCGCAGTCTGGAGAAGTCGGGCGTGCTGCGCGGCTATCGTGCCGATATCGACCGCAAGGAGGTGGGCCTGGGGCTGACGGTCTTTGTCGAGATCAAGGTCGGCCAGCACAGCCAGGAAAATGCGCGGCGGCAGCAGGAGGCGCTCCTCGCCATACCGGAGGTGGTCTCCTGTTTCCTGATCTCGGGCAATGCGGATTTCCTCGCCGAGGTGGTGGTGGAGGACCTGTCGGCCTATGAGAGGCTTCTCACCGAAACCTTGCTGACCCTGCCCGGGGTGACGGACATCCGTTCGAATTTCGCCATCCGGACGATCAAGACCGGCGGTCCCCTGAAGCTGCCGGCCTTGTGAGGGCGGCCGCACCGAACGCTGTCGCTCACGGCGACCTTCCGCGAAACTCTTTTCGGCCGGCTCTGGAATCCCCCGCTGCCGCCCTTATCTCAGAAGCAGAAGGGCGCGCATGGATGAAAGAGAGGCCAGTCGTTGAAAGTTAAAGCCATCTTCAATCGAGATGGGGGGACTTTCCGCACCACGGATATGGAAACCTATGGCAAGCGCGTCGAGGAGGTCTTTCGCGCCGCCGGGCATGACATGGAAATTGCCGTGGTGGCCGCAAGCGATATCCTGCAGGCGCTGGAGACGGCCTGCCGCCGCGATGACCTGGACGCGATCGTCGCAGGCGGCGGCGACGGCACGATTTCGGCCGCAGCCGGGGTGGCCTGGCGCTCCGGCATGCCGCTCGGCGTCATTCCGGCGGGAACGATGAACCTCTTCGCCCGCTCCCTGAAGCTGCCGCTCGATATCTGGAAGGTTCCCGAGGTCCTCGCCAATGGAAGGATCATCGATGGCGACATCGGGAGCGCCGACGGCCGGGCTTTCGTGCATCAATTTTCGATGGGACTGCACGCCCGCATGGTGCGCTATCGGGAGTCCTACAAGTTTGCCTCGCGCCTCGGCAAGATCGGCGCCAGCGTGCGCGCTGCCATAGGCGTGATCTTCAATCCGCCGGATTTCGAGATCGAATTCGATGCCGACGGCCACCGCGAGCTTCGGCACGTGTCGGCCATTTCGGTCTCGAACAACCATTTCGGACACGCGACGCTGATGTATGCGGACGATGTGACGGCAGGGCACCTCGGCTTCTACACGGCTCCGCCGCTGAGTCCTGCGGGCGTCGCAAAGCTCGCCTTCGACATTCTGCGCGGGCGATTCCGGGCAAGTCCGTTGATCACCGAAATGAGCGCATTGGCGGTCGATCTGCATTTTCCGAAGGTTGATCGCAAGATCAACTGCGTCATCGACGGCGAGCTCCTGCCGATCCGGCGGCGCGATGTCGCCCTGCGCGTCCACCCCGGCGAATTGAAGCTCCTCGTGGGCGCGTAAAAGGGCACCGGTGACCTACTCGCCCACCCAGATATAGCTAAACCGATAGCGATCCGGTCCGGCGGCGTAGATGTAAGGCAATTCGAGTTTGCGCGGCGTTTGAGCCGATACGGCCACTCCCGATGCCTCGAGAGCCGCGCTCAGCGTGGCGGGAAGCGGCGCCTGATTCTTCTCGTCGCGCCACACCACCAGCAGCGGTCGCCTCGTCCCGTCCGGCGGCGGGAAGTCCGAAAGATGGGGGATCGCCACCGTCACGTCGGTAAGCCGCGTGCGGATATTGCCGGCCACCTGCTTGTCATTGGTCAGCACCAGCGCTGGCGGCCGCCCTTCTGCCTCGACGACCCCGTCCACCAAAGCGGCATAGGGGATGTTCAATTTCGAGTAGTCGCCGAACCATGGGCGTACCACGGCCCGCGCCGACACAATCAAGAGTGTCACCAGCGCGATGCAGGCAACCAACGGCACGAAGCGCCGGAAGCCCGGCGCCGGATCGATCTCTGCCGCCTCGATCTTGAGGCAGAGATAGAGCGGCAGCAGGACCAGAAAGAGCACTAGCCATTTTTCGCGGACATGGGTCGCAGCGACACCGAGAACGACAAGCAGAACGGCAAGGAGACAGAGCGCGATCATGCGCCCGACGAGGCGGGTCCATTGGCTTTCCGCCTGCCAGATGGCCCGGATTTTTCGCCGGAAGGCAAGGCCAAAGACCAGCAAGGGCACCAGGCCGCCGCCAATTATTGCCGAGGCAAGGGCAAAGACGCCATGGAACGCCTGCATAAGGCGGCCCTCCGCCTCGCGCTCCTTCATTTCATTCAACGTGCCCGACGAGGCGGCATCGAGATTTTGCAGCACCCACACGCCGTGGGGCAGCGCGATGACGCCGGCAATGGCGATCGCCCCGAGGATACGCCAATCGAAAATGCGCTTGCGCAATTCCGGTTCGGGCAGCGCGGCAAGGATTGCCGCGACCGGCACGATGACGAAGTTGTACTTGGAAATCACGCCGATGCCGACGGCAATGCCGGTCAGCAGATAGGAAAAAAGGCTCGGACGCGTCAGCGTCCGCAGGAAGCCGTAGAGGAACAGCGATACGGCAAAAAGCGCGGCGACCGTATGGGAGAGGTCCCGCTGTGCGAGCAGGAAGACCGGCGGCAGGCTCAGGACGCCGAGCATGGCGATCGCCGAGAGGCGCCGGTCCTTGAGGACAAGCTGCGCCGCGAGGCCGTAGAAAAGGCAGCAGAGGAACAGAAGCCCGTTCTTGAGAATGGTCATCGTCGCGAGCGACGTGCCGATCAGTTGCGCCAGCCCGTATTGCAGCCAGTTGTAGAAGGGTGGTTGCGGCCCATATCCGAGCTGCAGGAATTGCGACAAAAAGGCCTGTTCGGCCTCATCGATCTCGAGCGAGGGCGAGGCGGCAAGGCGCAGCACGACGCACAGCAGGAAATAGCCGGCCAGTGTGATGAAGACCAGGTTCGGCCGCCGGTCGAGGATGTCATGCATGCGGCTGTTCCTGCCCGAAGACCTGACGGACGATATAGCTCGCCGTATCGTCGTCGCGGAAATAGGCGCGCGCCATCATTTCCGCGAGAATGCCGGTGGTGATCAGCTGCACCGAGGACAGGAACAGCATGACGCCGACGATCAGCATCGGGCGGGTGCCGATATCGTTGCCGAAGATGAACTTGTCAATCGCGAGATAGAGCAGGATGAGGGCGCTCAGGCTGCCGGTCGCAAGTCCGATCGAGCCGAAGAAGTGGCCGGGACGCGCCTTGTAGCGCATGAAGAACAGCACCGCGAGCAGGTCGAGGATCACACGGAAGGTGCGCGAGATACCGTATTTCGACGAACCGAAATGACGGGCGTGGTGCGTCACTGGCATCTCGCCGATCCGGCTGCTCGGCACGACGCCCGCGACCCAGGCCGGAATGAAGCGGTGCATTTCGCCCATGAGCTTCACCTGCTTGATGATCGCGCTGCGATAGACCTTGAGGCTGCAGCCGTAATCGTGAAGCTTCACGCCGGTGATCTTGCCGATCAGGAGGTTGGCGCACCAGGAGGGGATCTTTCTGAGCAGGAGGCCGTCCCGACGGTTTTGCCGCCATCCGACCAGGAGATCGAGTTCGCGCTCCTCGATTGCGGCGACCATCTGAGGAATATCCTTCGGGTCGTTCTGAAGGTCGCCGTCGAGCGTCGCGATCAGCCGCCCGGCCGCGGCATCGATCCCGGCCTGCATGGCGGCCGTCTGGCCGAAATTCCTCTGGAGCTCGATGATCTTCAGTTTCAGGTCCGGACGCAGCAGCTCCTTGCGGGCATTCGGCAGGGTCCGGTCCGTGCTGCCGTCGTCGACCAGGATCAATTCCCAGGATCGGTCGAAACCGGCCATGACCTCGTGGATACGGTTGACGAGCGGCGCGACGCTGTCCTCCTCATTGAACACCGGCACCACTATGGACAGCTCGATCGGCTCCATCGCGCCCGTCATTGCCGTCAGCGGTTCTTGCATGTGGGTCAAGGCGGTCTCTCCGGTGTGCGTCGCAGGT
Organism: Sinorhizobium fredii; assembly: GCF_002944405.1. Classification (NCBI taxonomy): domain Bacteria; kingdom Pseudomonadati; phylum Pseudomonadota; class Alphaproteobacteria; order Hyphomicrobiales; family Rhizobiaceae; genus Ensifer; species Ensifer fredii. Next base: position 1,124,664 of record NZ_CP024307.1, read on the forward strand.
TTTCTTGCACAGTTAACGATGATAACCAACGCTGAATTGCGTGGCTTTCTACAGGAAAACGGTACCTCATGAATTCGGACTGGCAGTTGAGCCGGCGCTCGTGGCTCGCGCGCAACCGTATGGCACTGATTTCCGTGGCGGCCATAGCGGCTTATGCCGTCTTCGTCGAGTGGGTCTGGGGGTGGTTGGTCCTGCTGCGGCAATGGGCCGAGATCGGTTTGTCGTCCGTGCTCGCCGCGCTCGGTCTTCTCATCGCGACCTATTTCGTTCGCTGCTACCGCATCTACGACTATTTTCCGGAGCAGACCGCCGGCCGTTTCCTGCTGCTCTTTCGCGTCACGCAGGTCCACAATCTGCTCAATATCATGCTGCCCTTCAGAGCCGGCGAGACGAGTTTTCCGCTGCTGATGCGCGCCGAATTCGGCGTTCCGCTGTTGCGCGGAACATCGGCGCTGGTCGTCATGCGCCTCTTGGATCTGCACGCGCTGCTCACGGTCGGGGCGGTGGGCCTGGTCACCGGCCGCAGCAATCAGATGGTCGCTTGGCTGCTTTGGACGATGGCCTTGCTCTCGCCGCTCGCGTTCTTCCTGCTCAAGGCCCGGATTCTTCGCGGGGTGCGCCGCGTGTCGCCGGCGCGGTTCTTGCACCATGTCGATGAGATCGAGGCGGGGCTGCCGGAGCATTTCCCGGCATTTCTCCGCGCCTCGGCAATGACCATGCTGAACTGGGGGATAAAAGTCGCGGTGCTCGCCTGGGTGCTGGCGATCATGGGCGTGGCACCGCTTGCCGCCTCTTTCGGCGGGGCGCTTGGGGGAGAGCTCTCTTCCGTTCTTCCCGTGCACGCGCCCGCCGGCGTCGGCACCTATGCGGCGGCGATCGTGGCCGGCGCCGTCTCCTTCGGCGCGGCCGGCGGCAAGGCCGCGCTCGAGCTTTTAGGGCGCGCCAGCATCAATGCGCACCTGCTCATCATCGTCTCGGCCGTCGCCGGCACGCTGCTGTCGCTCGTGCTGCGGCCGAAAAGTTGACGCCTTCTACTGGAAGGACGTCTCGTAGAAGCTTCTGAGCTTGCGCGAATGGAGTTTCTCCGGCGGCATGGCGGCGAGCTTCTGCAGCGCCAGGATGCCGATCTTCAGGTGCTGGCTCACCTGCGTGCGGTAGAAGGCCGTCGCCATGCCGGGCAGCTTCAATTCGCCGTGCAGCGGCTTGTCGGAGACGCAGAGCAGCGTTCCATAGGGCACGCGGAAGCGGAAGCCGTTGGCGGCGATCGTCGCCGATTCCATGTCGAGGGCGATGGCGCGGGCCTGCGACAGGCGTTTGACCGGGCCGCGCTGGTCGCGCAGTTCCCAGTTGCGGTTGTCGATCGTCGCGACAGTACCCGTACGCATGATCCGCTTGAGATCGTAGCCCTGGTAACCGGTGACTTCCGCCACCGCGTCCTGCAAGGCGACCTGCACCTCGGCCAGTGCCGGGAGCGGGATCCACACCGGCAGATCGTCGTCGAGCACGTGATCCTCGCGCATATAGGCATGCGCCAGAACGTAGTCGCCGAGCCGCTGACTGTTGCGAAGCCCGGCGCAATGGCCGAGCATCAGCCAGACATGCGGCCGCAAGACCGCGATGTGGTCGGTGATCGTCTTGGCATTCGAGGGGCCGACGCCGATATTGACCATGGTGATGCCGCCATGGCCCTTTTTCTTCAGGTGATAGGCCGGCATCTGCGGCAGCCGGGCGAGCGTGTAGTCGGTCTCCGGTTTGTCGGCGCCCGCGGGCGTGATGATGTTGCCTGGCTCTACGAAGGCCGTGTAGCCGTTGCCGCCTTCGGCCATCTGCTGGCGTGCCCAGGCACAGAACTCGTCGACATAGAACTGGTAGTTGGTGAAGAGCACGAAGTTCTGGAAGTGCGTGGCGCTGGTTGCCGTGTAGTGGCTGAGGCGGGCGAGCGAATAATCGATGCGCTGCGCCGTGAATGGCGCAAGCGGCGAGGGTTCTCCTGGCCCGGGCTCATAAGAGCCGTTGGCGATCTCGTCGTCCGTCGTCGTCAGGTCGGGCGCATCGAAGAGGTCGCGCAGCGGAATGTCGATCGTGTCGGCCGCCGACGCCTCGACATGGGCATTCTCGCCGAAGGCGAAGTGGAGGGGAATCGGTGTCGACGACTCCGACACGGTGACGCCGACACCGTGATTGCGCATGAGGTGACCGAACTGCTCCTTCAGATAGTGGCGGAAGAGCCGCGGCCGCGTAATCGTCGTGGTGTAGACGCCGGGCGCGCTGACATAGCCGAAGGAGAGCCGGGAATCGACGTGGCCGAAGCTGCTCGTCTCGATGCTCACCTGTGGATAGCAGGCGCGGAAGCGCGTAAGCGGCCGGCCGTTCTTGCCCAGCCCCTCGAAGGCTTCGCACAGGAACCGGGTATTGCGCTCGTAGAGGGCCTGCAGGCAACCGACGGCCGCGGCCGGATCATCGAAGGTCTGCGGCTCGAAGGCTTCTGGGGTGGCGACGGAGAGAATGGGGGTCGAAGAGATTCGTGTATCCATGGCGCATTATAGGCTGCGGTATCTAACAAGCAAACGACAAGATACGCGGCCCGGCGCGGTCGCTAACGCGGGCCGACGAGAATGATTGTCGCCCCGACAAGCGCCACGGCCATGCCGGTCAAGTCCCAGCGGTCGGGGCGCACGCCCTCGGCGAGCCAGAGCCAGACGAGCGAAGCGGCAATGTAGACGCCGCCATAGGCGGCATAGGCGCGCCCGGCCGCCGGCACGTCGATCATCGTCAGGAGCCAGGCAAAGAGCGCCAGAGACCCCGTCCCTGGAACGAGCCACCAAAAGGACTTGTCAAGCCGGAGCCATGCCCAGAAGGCAAAGCAGCCGGCGATTTCGGCGAGCGCGGCGAGCGAATAGACGGCGAATGCGGGCATCAGATCTGGCCTTTCAGCCGCGAAAGGAGCGAAAAGTCAGAGCATGTGCAAGAGGGAAATTCGTTCCGCGCCACTACCTTGGGAGCAGGGTAGATTGCGCCACCTCCGCGATGGAGGATCAGCTCATCGCCTGGCGTTGCAGCGTAACGAAGAGGACGAGACCGGCGCCGTGCTTGCCGATGCCGGCGCCGGTGGCCTTGCTGTAGGCGACCGCTCCGATCGGCGCCATCAGCAGGCCCGTGAGCAGCAGGAGCCGGAGCGAGAGGATGGCGGAGGAGACGAGGGCGGCCATTTGAGCATTCCTCTACAGCTTGGCTTGGCAATACTGCGCCGTATGCGCGGTGCAATCGGTCAGCGAGCCGATATAGGTGTTTTGGCGGCGACGCTCCGTGTCGGCGCCGACAGCGGCGGCGAGCGACATGGCGAAGACGACCATCAGCAGGCTGATGATGGTGAGGCGGCGAGCGAGAATATCCATTGTTCCGTCCGTGGGCTGGAGCGCGTTCAAATCGATTGAGCGTTTTTTCGCACAACCAAACTGAATTCTTGCTGAGGTAGCCGTTCATCTGCCGTTCATCTTGGACGGTGCGCCTCTTGCCAGCGCCGGAGTGCGTTCCTACGTCTGTGTGCCCACAACCTGAGGAGACCGCCTATGACCGCTCCCATCGAGCTCTATTACTGGCCGACGCCGAACGGCTGGAAAATCACCATCATGCTGGAGGAGCTCGGCGTTCCCTACGTGGTCAAGTACATCAATATCGGGCAGGGTGATCAGTTCGCGCCGGATTTCCTGAGGATCTCGCCAAACAACCGCATGCCGGCCATCATCGACCCGGACGGACCGGGCGGCGAGCCCATCTCCCTCTTTGAATCGGGTGCGATCCTGCAATATCTCGGCCGAAAATTCGGGAAGTTCTACCCGACAGACGAGCGCACCCGTGCCGAGGTCGAGCAATGGCTCTTCTGGCAGGTCGGCGGCCTGGGCCCCATGGCAGGCCAGGCGCATCATTTCCGGCAATATGCGCCGGAAAGAATCCAATACGGCATCGATCGCTACACCAATGAGGTGAACCGCCTCTATGGCGTCATGAACAAGCGGCTGGCCGATCGGCCGTTCCTCGCCGGCGACTATTCGATCGCCGACATGGCCGCGGTCGGCTGGGTGATCCCGCACGAGAACCAGGGCCAGGATCTCAACGATTTTCCGCATCTGAAGCGTTGGTTCGACGCGCTGCTGGCACGGCCCGCTGTTCGCAAAGCGATCGAGGTCGGCAAGGAGGAGCGGGCCCGTCAGAAGAGCCTTGCCGAGGACAAGGAAGCGCAGAAGATCCTGTTCGGGCAGCGCGCCCGCTGATTCGAGGCGAGGGCGGCCATAGTGGGTCGCCCTCGCGGAATTCGGAAAGAGCTAAAGCCGCATCCAGGTCTGCGACTTGCACAGCACCTTCAGCACGCAGCCCTTCATCTTCAGCGAATTGCCGTCGACCGAGCCCGAGCCGCTATAGGTCTTGTCGCTTTCCGGATCGGTGATCTCGCCGCTGTAGCTGCCGCCCGTCCCGGCGAGATTGCCGATGCGCTTGCCGGCGTGCTTGCCCGTCTTCAGCGTGACGCAGAAAGCGCCGCCGCAGGGGGCTATCTCCGCCGTGGCTCCGCTCGCCGTCTTCCAGTTGCCGACGATCGGCTCGGCGGCATGAACCGCTCCCATCGCTCCGAAGACGAGTGCCGCGCTGACGAGCAAAGTACGAATCATTCAATGTCCTCCCTTGGAGACGGTCGGTTGCCGGCCGCCGCGATCTGGATGCCTCGCATCGGCGGCCTCCTCGCCGTCCGAGCGCTGCACGATAGCTTACGCGTACGTAAAGGTAAATACGGGCCGCGACGCGAAAAATAGGCGCGGCAGGACCCTCACGTGAGTCGCGGAATTCGGCCCCCGATAGTCCGGCAGGTGCATTGTTGGTTAGCGATCGGTTGAAATCGGAGTTTGAATTTTCCGTTAGTTTTGAATCGGATTGCCGGCGCTGCAGGCGCTGCGATGTTTAACGAAAAGCCAAGTTTACCAAGTATTTGAACTTTGTTTCCGTCAAATTAAGCATGCATTTTAAGCGCCCATTGAAGGCTGCGGGGCATACTCCAGCCCATAGGACGAGCGGTGAAGACGCACCGCCAAATCAGCCGGAGCCGACGCCGCACAAGACGGCGCGACATCGGAAAGCCCGCCAAGAGGCAAGACTGAAACAGGGACAAAAAGAACAGCAACTGAAGCCCGGCGCGCCCGAAGGGGCGTGCCGCTTCGGCTGAACCAACAAGAACGACAGGGACAAGCAAATGGCACGCTTTGACTTCGAGATCACGTCGGATGCGGCAATGGGCGGCGAAAACCGGGCCGACATTCTTTGCGAAATGGGTCTTGCCTACGCGACCGGCCGCGGTCGGCCGGTGGACCTCGTGGCCGCCCATAAGTGGCTGAACATCGCCGCCATCAAGGGCTCGGACCGCGCCGCCGACCTTCGCGCCGATCTCGCCGCGACGATGAGCAAGACCGATCTTGCCGCGGCCCTGCGCGCCGCCCGCGAATGGATGACGGTGCATTGATACCGCACAAGCTGGGGCGACAGCTCCAGTCTAGCCCTCGGCCAGGCTCTTGAGCACGAGCGGCAGGGCGGCCTCGAGAAAGTCCATCTCGGCATAGGGGCCGGTGCTGATCCGGACGCAGCGATTGAGCGGCGCGACGCCCGGCATGCGGATGAAAATGCCGTGATCGCCCATCAGCCGGTCGACGATCGCCCGGGCATAGGTTGCATCCCGTCCGCAGTCGATGGCGACGAAATTCGTCGCCGACGCCAACGGCCGCAGCCCGTTGTCACACGCAATGCCGGCGATCCGGTCGCGCGATGCTGCGATCCGCTGCGTCACTTCATTGAGATATTGCTGGTCGGCGAGGGCGGCGAGCGCCGCAGCCACGCCGATTCGATTCATCCCGAAATGGTTGCGGATCTTGTCGAAGGCCTGAGCGCTGCCCGGCGTCGTCAGCGCATAGCCGACCCGCGCGCCGGCGAGGCCATAGGCCTTGGAGAAGGTGCGGGTGCGGATGACGTTCGGCCGCTCGATCAGGCTCTCGATCGACGGCAGAGCTTCGGCCGGCGCCGTTTCGCAATAGGCTTCGTCTAGGATCAGCAGCGTCGTTTCGGGCAGGGCGTTCGCAAACTCGACGACGCGCTCGGCCGGCCACCAACTCCCCATCGGATTGTCGGGATTGGCAAGATAGACGAGCGGTGCCGCCTCGCGCTTGACCGCGGAGAGCAGGCCGCCGAGGTCTTCGCGATCATCGACGTAAGGCACGGTGACGAGCCGGCCGCCATGCCCTGCCACATGGTAGTTGAAGGTCGGATAGCCGCCGAACGAAGTGACCACCGGCGTGCCCTGCTCGACGACGAGGCGGACGATCTGCCCGAGCAGGCCGTCGATCCCCTCTCCGACGGCGATATGGGCAGGCGAGATGCCGAGATGCGCCGCGAGTGCGTGCCTCAGCTCGTAATTTTCGGGGTCTGCGTATTTCCAGGTTTCGCCGGCGGCCCGCTGGATCGCGAGCAAGACGGAATCGGCCGGCCCGAAGCCGCTCTCGTTTGCGCCGATGCGGGCGGCAATCCCGCGGCCGCGCTGCCGCTCGATCGCTTCCGGACCGACGAAGGGAACCGTGGCCGGCAGGGATTGGATGAGCGGCGTGAAACGCGAGAATGCAGACATCTTGACAACTGAGCTCCGTTCGAAAAGCGCCGCGGAACTTATCGCATTGGAACGGCAAGCGGAATGCGCAAAAGAGAAGGCGTCAGGTTTCGTTATTTCCCCGGCACCGCCATCTATCGTCCCCCAACCGCGAAATATCCGACTGCGGGCGCGGGAGGTGCGGATTTAACCTTGCCGGTTTGGCCGGTGAAAAATTCGTGGCGCACGATTTGGTGGAGGAATGCTTCGTCGATGGGCTTGATGAACTGCACCCCGATGCGGTTGTCCCGCCGGTGAACCTCGGCGCAGCCGATCCGGACATTCGTTCCCACGATGTGGAGATAGTAGTGCGCAGGCAGGCCGATGGTCGTGCTGACGGAGAAACTCGCTCCACCGCGCGAGATGTCGGTCATCTTGCAGGCGCGGATCGACACGCCGCCAAGCGCCGGCCGCACCGACATCAGCGTTGCGGCATGTCCGATCGCGAAGCGTTCGTAACGCCGCTCGTAAAGCAGCGATGGAACAAGCGAATACATGGTCGACTGCAGCATGCGTCGTGCTCCGATGATCGCGCCGCTCGCGATGCCGTCGTGCGGGTGTTCGCCGATCGGTCAACGGAGCTTTGCCAGATCCCGGCAAGTCATTTGCCGGCACCCGCGAGCGGTGAGACGCCTGCAGGGTCGACGGTCACTTTCCACCAGCAATCCTGCAATCGCTTGAAGATATTCAATAGAAATTTAATGAAACGCCCGGCCCAAGCGTCGGTGCGTCGCCCGCACTCATAATCCGCTCGAGAACTGGAGACGAATCAGCGTGCTCACGAACTCCTGTGCGAGCAGCATGTTGAAGCGCACACCGAGTTCCGTCCCGCTGCGATGCACCTCGGCACAGCCGATCTCCTCCTTGAAGCCGTCGATCTCCAGAAAGAAGTGTTTTGGTAGTGGAATAGCGGCGTTGAAGTCGAGCATGGCGCCGCCGATCGAAATGTGCCGCAGCAGCGCCTGATATTTGGTCTTCGCCTTCAACTGACTGCCGATGACGAGAATGCGGCAGGGGCGCTCGATATGATAATGCGGATAGGCAACGGCTGATTGGCCGGGCTTTCCGGGAGCGAGATGGATGATCATCGACATGGCGTGATCCGGGGAATAGCTGTCTTGTCCGGTGCAGAACCCGATAGCACGGACCATTCTGTCGCGGCGACGTCACACTCCCTGATCCGACTTGCTTCAGCCTTGCCGCCACGCGATCAACAGCGCCCGCTCGACCACGACGAAAATGGCGGGAATTCCTGAAATTCGACAAAAAAATCTTGCATTGAAGCCGCGCTGCCACTAGTCAGGCGCTAACGGAGAGGTGGCCGAGTGGTCGAAGGCGCTCCCCTGCTAAGGGAGTATACCGGAAACGGTATCGAGGGTTCGAATCCCTTCTTCTCCGCCATCAGACCTTCCCAAGCATCATTATACACACCACGCGGCCTTGATTTGCCGCGTTTTTTGTTGCTTCTAGTTTCCTATGGGTTTCCATCGATAACGACCGCTACCCGCTCATTTGTGGGTATCTTTGTGGGTACCGAAAACCAAAAATGTGGGTATCACGGCGCATGAGTGCTCTGACGGACAAGACGGTTAAGAACGCGAAGAAAGAGGAAGCGACGTACAAGCTCGTCGACGGCGGCGGCCTCAATCTGTTTGTTCTGCCCACCGGCACCAAATCATGGCGTCTCCGCTACCGTTTCGACGGCAAGGAGAAGACGCTGGTTATCGGCAACTATCCCGACGTGTCCCTGGGCGAGGCTCGGGCGGCGAGGGAGGATGCGAAGGAGACGCTAAAGGCCGGGCGTGACCCCAGCGTCGTCAAGAAGGTTGAAAAGCTGATTGGCAAGCAGCAGACCGCCGACACCTTTGAGGTAATCGCTCGAGAGTGGCACGAGCTGCAAAAGCCGCACTGGGTCGCAAGGCATGCTGACGACGTTCTGGACTCGCTGGTGAAGGATGTGTTTCCGATAATTGGGAAGATGCCGATCCGCGACATCGATGCGCCGACGGTGCTGGCGGTTCTCCGATTGGTGGAGAAGCGGGACGCGAAGGAAACGGCTCGCCGAATCCGGCAGCGGCTTTCATCCATCGTCGTCTACGCCATTGCATCGGGAAGGGCGACGCAGGACCCAGCAGCGGTTGTTCGTGAAGCGATGGCGCCAATGAAGAAGGGGCGGCAGCCGGCGATAACCGATGTTGACAAGGCCCGGGAGATGCTGCTGGCGGCATGGAAGACGCCATCGCATCCCGTGACCAAACTCGGCCTTCGGCTGCTGGTGCTCACCGCCGTACGTCCGGGCACGCTTATCACCACGCCTTGGGCTGAATGGAACCGGATCGACGAGGACGATCCGGTCTGGCAGATACCGGCGGCCCGCATGAAGCTCAAGCTGCAGCATAAGGATGACGAGGCCCGCGACCACCTCGTCCCCTTGTCCAGCCAGGCGGCGGAGACAATTACAGTGTTGCGTTCCCTGACGGGGCGCGGACCCTTCGCGCTGCCAAATGGCCGGCACGCCCACAAGGCCATGTCGGAGAATGCTCTTGGCTATCTGCTGAACCGCGCCGGGTATCACCACAAGCACGTGCCTCACGGCTTCCGCTCGACGTTCTCGACGATCATGAATGAACGACATCCGGCCGATCGGCAAATCATTGATCTGATGCTCGGGCACACGCCGAACGACAAGGTGGAGGGCGCCTATAACCGGGCAGAGCACTTGCCGCGCCGCAAGGAGCTTGCGCAGCTTTGGGCAGACCTGATCCTCAAAGACATGCCTACGGCCGACGAACTGCTTCACGGACCGAGGAAGAACCTCAAGGAAGTAGAGGCTGTAACTTTAGAGCCAAGAGCCAGACGGCGAGGACAACTGTCGCGGCAATGACGACTCCAACTTGCGGCCGCGCCGCTTCCTACAGTTGGCGCTCCTCATGTAGGTCTGCCGCGAGCTCGCTTTGCGAATTCGGAGCGCCGCCTGCATCCCTTCCGAGGGATTGCACCGTCGGGCGGTGCATCGGCGGGCCACCGAGTGTCTCGAATGGGTGGAATCCGGAAGTCGGACGACGGGAGCTGGATGGGCACGATGCGCCAGCACCGGTCATTGCTCCTCCTTGAGCGAGTGGCTGCAGAAGGTGCAAGACCGGACACTCGCCCGGCCTGAAATTACACCAGGCCGGCCTTGCGAAGCCCGTCCACGACTAGCTCGAAATCGTCGGGGTTCTTGTAGGGCAACACTTTGCGACGGTATTCGAGGGAGTAGTCGGGATTGACCCGGAACACCTCCTGCCAAGCCGCGCGGGCATCGTCGAAACGGCCCAGATGCCCGTAGCTCGCTGCCAGGAGCGCGCGCGAGACATCGGTAACGGGATTGCGGGTCAGCCGCTCTTTTAGCAAGCCAACCGCCTGTTCGTACCTTCCCAGATGAAACGACGCCAAGGCTTGGAAGTGCAATAGCACATCCGGAAAATATGGGTTCAAGACCTTCGCCCGATCGAAATGCTTGAGTGCCTCGTCGGCCCTGGCCGAGTAATTCAGTGCCTCGCCCAGGCTGACGTGCCCTTCAGCGAAGTTCGGATTGAGGACTATCGCACGCTGGGCCTCGCTGATGGCCACGTCGTGCCGTCGCGAATACAATTCGACGATGCTCAGCGCCCAGTGCGCCCTGGGATCGCGATCATCCAGCGCTACCGCCCGCGTCGCAAGCTCTTCCGCTTGCTCGCGCGAATTCGGCGGTGACGGGCTCCATCCATTCAAATAGTCGAGTACGTGGGTGAGGGCCAGGAACGCGTGGGCCGAGGCGAAATTCGGGTCCAGTTTGATTGCACGTTGCAAAAGGTCCCGGGCGGCGACGTTCGTCTCCATCGTCAGCCTGTGCCACAGCTCTCGGCCACGCAGGAAATAGTCATACGCCTCAATGTTGCCGGTGTGCTCGGGCGCCAGCCGCTGCCGGTCGCCCTCCGTCAGGTTGATCGCTAGTGCGCCAACGATCTGCTGCGTGACGTCGTCCTGCACCGCGAATATGTCGGTGAGGTCGCGATCGAAGCGCTCCGCCCACAGATGTCCGCTCGAGGCTGCGTCGATAAGCTGCGCCGTGATGCGCACCCTGTTTCCCGATTTGCGGACGCTGCCTTCCAGCACGTAGCGTACGCCGAGGTTTCTGCCGACCTCCTGCACGTGAACGTTCTTGCCCTTGAACGTGAACGACGAATTGCGGGCGATGACGAAGAGCTGCGGCAGCTTTGAGAGAGATGTGATGATGTCTTCGGAGATTCCGTCGGCGAAATATTCCTGCTCGGCATCACCGCTCATGTTGGCGAAGGGCAGCACGGCGATCGACAGCTTCGGCGGCAGTTCCGTCGTCGGCCGGCTTGTCACCGGCTGTGAGGTCGCGGTTGCCTTTGCCTCGGTGGTGCCGACACGCAGCGAATACACCCGGATCGGCTCGGCGATGTTCTTGAGCTGCGTGTTGCCGAGATCGCTGACTAAGAGGTCAAGCCGCGCCTTGACCTGGCGATAGGCATCCTCGGATAGGCAGATGGCCCCTGGCGCAGCGACGCCCTCCAGACGCGAGGCGATGTTGACGCCGTCGCCCATCAGGTCGCCGTCGCTTTCCTCGACCACGTCGCCGAGATGAATTCCGATCCGGAACTCGATGCGGCGGTCCTGCGGCACGCCGGCATTGCGCTCGACCATACCGTTCTGCACCTCAATGGCGCAGCGCACGGCGTCTACTACACTGCGGAACTCGACCAGCGCCCCATCGCCTGTGCGCTTGATCACGCGTCCGTTGTGGACGGCGATGGTCGGATCGATCAGGTCGCTGCGCAGCGCCCGCAACCTGGCCAAAGTACGGTCTTCGTCTGCGCCGGCCAGCCGGCTGTAGCCGACCACGTCGGCAGCCAGGATCGCCGCTAGCTTGCGGTTCTCGCTCACAGGGCCATCTCCTCGTCTCCACAATAACAGGAAGACACAGGGAAGAGGAAATTTTCGGGGTCCCGTTCAGAGCGACTTTGGGTGAGATCAACGCTCGCCATTTGTTCGCCGGCAATCGTGAATGCTCACAATGTCGAGCACTCGCAACCCGGTGCCAATGGCGCAGACGTCCTGCCTGGGCAATGACTGTCCTTGCAACTTTCGGACATTCGACACCGTGACGCCGAAAGTCGGCTCAGGGTCGATCTTTCCGGTTCCCATCCGTCGGGAAGGGGTGGAGAGCCGAAGTTCAATGCGATGGCGACGAACGTCTGCAGTGCAGACTCAGCGGCCTTCCACTGGATGGAGCGATTTAATCAGAAGCATCCAGCGCTCTGTATCGGTCTCCCAGCCTTCCTTCACACAGGGGAGTGTTGCAGCTTCTGCGTAGCCATGCCGCTCATACAGTCGTCGTGCACCTGCATTGTTGTTGGCGACGATGACACTCATCCGACGAAGCGCTGCTTCCCCCGCTATTTCTTCTGCAAGACTGAGTAGTCGCGAGCCAAGTCCTTGCCCTCGGTATTCGGGATAGCAGGCCAGCACATTGACATACCAACTTTCCAGTGCCTTGTTTTCCAGTTCTTGAAGCGGCCGAAACAGGGCAGGGAAGTCATTGCCAATTGGTTTGGGCTCCGAGCCGATCGGGTAGCCAGTCAGACTTGCTACAGCACCGTCTCCAAAGTCCACAACCACGATCTGGCCGTCGCGGGCCTTTTCTATTTGCCGAGCGCGACCAACCTCCCAAGGATCCTGACCGTCCTTTGCAAGTCCCTCCCAAATGTACAGGGGCAAACCCTCGCCGGCAAAGTTGACGAGGTCCGCCAGCGGCCTTGCATCTGCTTCGGTCGCAATTCGTAGCGGTGGCTCAAGCCGGATCATTTGATCCTCCGGAAGCTCTCGGGCGGCGGTTTATCCTAAGAGGTTTTTCGAACGGCGTACACGGCGCTAGTCTCATCGGCCTGTACACAGATCGAATGACATCGTAAGCAATCTCTAATCAATACTTTTCGAGGGGAAAGGACAGCAATGGAGTTCGATCTCAGCCGCGTTTTGGACGCGCTCCCGGCCATGGTGTGGATCGCACTGCCGGACGGGCAGCTCGAGCTTGTCAATCGATGCTGGTCTGAATTCACCGGCCTTAGTCTGGACGAAGCCCATGGCTCGGAATGGCAGGCCGCGGTCAACCCGGACGACCTGCCCGCACTGCTCGAACGCTGGCGGTCGATTCTGGCCTCCTGCCAGCCCGGCGAGATGGACGCGCGCGTACGGCGCTTCGACGGGCAGTATCGCCGGGTTCGCGTGCAATGCAGTCCGATGTTCGACGATGCCGGACGGATCATCAAAGGGTGCGGAACGGTCACCGATGTCGAGGATTTTCGGCAAGCTGAGGAGACCCTGCGGCGGCGCGAACTTGATTTTCAGTTGATCGTCGACAGCATCCCGGTTCCGGTCGCCGTGACGATGCCATCGGGGGCGGTCGAGGGCCTCAATCAGGCCACGCTCAACTATTTTGGCAAGACCCTAGAGACGCTGAAGGAATGGGAAGCCACAGACGCCGTCCATCCTGAGGACTTGGAGCGCACAATCGCCGCCCACAATGCAAACTATGAAGCAGGTCGATCCTACGACATCGAGACCCGTCTGCGACGCGCAGATGACGTCTATCGCTGGTTCAATGTGCTGGCTATGCCGTTGCGGGATGTCGACGGGCACATTCTGCGATGGTTCGAGTTGCTTATCGACATTGACGATCGCAAACGCGCCGAGGCGGCCCTCCAGGCCGCGAACGACAGGCTGGCGCGTGCATCGCAGGTCGCAAGCCTGGTGGAGCTCTCCGCCTCAATCGCGCACGAGGTCAATCAGCCGATTGCCGCTGCACTCGCGAATGCGCAGGCTGCCCTTCGCTGGCTCAGAAGGGACCCTCCCGATCTTGCGGAGGTGAGAGAGGCACTCGACGACGTTGTGAAGGACGGCACGCGAGCCGGCAATGTCATTGATCGGATACGCTCCCTGTTCAAGAACGCACCGCCGTCGCTGGAGGACCTGGACATCACCGAGGCACTCACCGAGATCGTTGCCCTTAGCCGCGGCAAAGCCCTGAAGAACGGTGTCTCTTTACAGGTCCAACTCTCGAAGGGCTTGCCGACCGTCCGAGGAGACCGCGTACAGTTGCAGCAAGTGATGCTCAACTTGATCACCAACGCCATTGAGGCGATGAGCGATGTCGACGACAGTAATCGCAATGTTCGGGTCACCGCCGGAAGAGACGACGACAATGTCTTTGTCACCGTGCAGGACTCCGGTTCGGGCTTGACGCCAGCCACCTTGGAGCGCGTCTTCGAACCGTTTTATACGACCAAGCCGACCGGTCTCGGGGTGGGGCTGTCGATCTGCCGATCAATCATAGAGGCCCACAGCGGTGCGCTCTGGGCGACGAACGGAGATGAAGGCGGCGCCGTTTTTTCGTTTACCGTTCCCATTTCCGCGTCGGCAAAATCTAGAAAAGGCGATCCGGAACCCGTCATGCCCTGTCGAGCGCCCCAACCGCTCGCTGACATAACCTCCTGAACTGCTTCGGTCAGTTCCACAAACGATTCGATGAAGGAGGTCGCATCAAGTCCAAGATGGCTAATACCTTCGTGTTATCTCCGAGCGGTTTCCATCATGGTATGGTTCCAACGCTTTTTAGAGAACATGGCCCTTTTGATGTCGCACAGTCCGGACGATAGAGCGATTGTCTACATCGTCGACGACGATGAAGCGCTGCGTCGCGCGCTAGGCCGCCTGTTCCGCTCGGTTAGCCTTGAAACGCGCAGCTACGGAACCGCCCGCGAATTTATCGACGCCCAGCGACCGGATCTATCCGGATGCATCGTACTCGACGTAAGGCTGCCGGGCATCAACGGGCTTGAATTCCAGGCGCAGCTTGGCGAATTGGGCATCAACTTACCCGTCGTCCTGATCACCGGCCACGGCGATATTCCCATGACTGTTCGGGCCATGAAGGCCGGGGCCGTAGACTTCCTCCCGAAGCCTTTCCGCGACCAGGACATGCTCGATGCAGTGAGCACGGCGATCAACCGCGATCGCAGCCGACGCGCCGCGGAGGACCTCGCTGCTGGTCTCAAAGGTCGCTTTGCCACGTTATCGACGCGCGAGCGGGAAGTAATGATGCTGGCAACCTCCGGCAGGATGAACAAGCAGATCGCCGGAGATCTGGGTCTCAGCGAGGTAACGGTCAAAATCCATCGTGGCGCCGCGATGCGCAAGATGGGTGCTCGGACTCTCGCCGATCTGGTGCGAATGGCCGACGCCTTGAACCTGGCACTTGAGCACGACGCTAACACCTGAGTATGATTCCCAACGGGTGGGGCGTGTGCGAGGCTGACGTCCAGCGCTCCGCCAATCTCCGCGGCCAAGCCAACAAGAAGCGAGTGATGCCGCGTGGCTGGGGAACCACTCATATCCATTATCGACGACGATCAGGCGATGCGGTCAGCGCTTGTCAGGCTGATCCGTTCGCTCGGATATGTTGCGCGTGGTTTCGCCTCAGCCGAGGAATTCATCGAAGCGGGTGCCATGCCGAGTTGTTCCTGTGTCATCACGGACGTCCAGATGCCGGGCATGAGCGGCATTCACCTGACAAAGCTGATCGCGGCGCGGCAATCCCCGTTGCCTGTGATCCTGATTACCGCTCGTACTGAGCCTGGACTCGAGGAGGTCGCCCTTGCCAGCGGGGCCGTGGCCTTCTTCAGGAAGCCGATAGACACCATGGCGTTCGTTGAATGCCTGGAAATGCTGATGAGCGCATGAGCCCACCCGGCCCGCGTCTGCTCCCGCACTAGATTAGTCTTCATCAAGATTTCAACCGCAAACGGACGCTCACTGCTGGCAACAGCGGTGTGAAGGGCGGTGGTTGCCCTCTTGGCGCTGGCGTCAGCGATCAAACTGCAATGACCGGCGACACGCTGAGCCTCATACCAACGCATGAGCCGCATAGCCGCTCGTCTTAATCAGACAGCCGCCCGTACGATGGCGGCGGCGGCATTCGTCCAGCAGCATGCTCATCAGCGACCCGGCACGTGTGAAAAGTGCCGATCGAAGCATCTCAAACGGAGAAACACATGCGGCAAATCACCTGCAAACAGGCCCAGGCGATCATCTCGGCTGGCGAGGCAAAGGCCGTCGAGCTCGGCGTGCCCGTCAACATCACGGTGCTGGATTCCGGCGCCCATCTGAAGGCGTTCAGCCGTATGGATGGCGCAGTGCTTGGCTCGATCGACATCGCCACACGCAAGGCACGAACCGCCGCGCTTTTCCAGACCACCAGCGAGGCAGTTTGGGAATATTGCAAGCCGGGCGCGCCCGCCCACGCGATCGAACTTACGAACGGCGGCCTCGCCCCCTTTGCGGGCGGGCTTCCGCTCGTTGATGCGGACGGCACGATGATTGGCGCTGTCGGCGTGTCAGGCGGGTCCGTACCGCAGGATCTTGAAATCGCACAGGCGGCGGCGGCCGCCTTGGGCGCCTAACCCTCTCAAAGGCAACTACCAACCAGTCGAAAGGAACTTCCATGTCCAAAACAATTCTCGTCACCGGCGCCGGTTCGGGCTTTGGCAAGGGCGCCGCCATCGGCATGGCCAAGAACGGCCACGACATCATCGCCACGTGCCAGGTTTCGCCGATGGTCACCGCACTGCGCAACGAGGTGGAGGCGCTCGGCCTCGCCGACCGTATTCGCGTCGAGCGGCTTGACCTCACCGACCCCTACGACGTCCGCCAGGCCCAGGGCTGGGATTTCGACATTCTGTGGAACAATGCCGGTCAGGGTGAGCCCGGCCCGGTCTGGGAAATTCCGGTCGACATCGTGCGTCGCAATTTCGAGATCAACGTCTTCCTGCCACTGACGTTGACGCAGGGCGTCGTTCAGAAGTGGGTGCGCGAGGGCAAGAGTCAGGGCAAGAAGGTGGTCTTCACCTCCTCGATGGGCGGCCTGTTCACCCCGGCCAACTGGGGCACCTACGTCTCGACCAAGCACGCACTGGAGTCGATCGCCGAAGCGTTGCAGCAGGAACTGGCCGCATACGGAATCAAGATCCAGACGATCAATCCGGGCGCCTACTACACCGGCTACAACGAAACCATGGCCGACAATCCGTTCCGTTGGCTGGACGACAACAAGAACATCACCAAGTGCGCCGACCTGCGCAAGGGCTTTGACGACTTCTTCGCCACGCCCGAGGGTCGGATGGACCCCGCCGAGATGATCGAGCGCATGATCGAGGTCGTCCCGGCCGACACCGGCAAGTTCCGCAACGTCTGCCCCAAGGTGATCGAGGACATGCTGAAGGAACACCAACTCGCCGCCTGGGAGAACCAGATCTAGGCCGAAATCCACCCGCAAGAGCGGCGGCCCCTCCCGCCGCTCTTTTCTCGGGCCGGCGCCAAAACGCGTCAGCGATGCCGGGGGATCTTTCAAAGCTATGGAGATGTCGATGACCACGTTCAGCACCCTGGTCGCCGCCGCAACCTCAAGCCTTGCCATGGCCTCTTTCGCTCCCTGCCGCGCTAGCGGAGACCTCCGGCAACGCAGCGAAATGCAAAAGCTGAGCCGGAAGTACGTCTATGAAAGGATCTCTGCCCGATTTGTTTTAGCGCGGCTGTGCAATTAAGGGGACGGCCATTCGGCCGGTGTTCACATGACTTACGATCTTCTGGTTAACGGCAAAAAGTATGTCGTCGATGTCGATGGCGACATTCCGCTTCTGTGGGTCTTACGCGACACCATAGGTCTCACTGGAACGAAATTTGGCTGCGGCATCGCCATGTGCGGTGCCTGTACGGTGTATGTCGATGGCGTGCCCGTGAGGTCGTGTGTCATGCCTGTCGCCGATGCGGCGGCCAAGCCGATCACCACGATCGAGGCGATTGGCGAGACTGCCGAAGGGGCTCGCGTGCAGAAGGCCTGGCTCGACATCGATGTCGTCCAGTGCGGTTACTGTCAGTCTGGACAGATCATGTCCGCGGCCGCGCTCCTTGCTGCCAACCCGTCGCCGACCGACGACGACATCGATGCGGTCATGGCAGGAAATATCTGTCGATGCGGCACGTACCCGCGCATTCGCGCCGCCATCAAGCTCGCTGCAACGGGGAGGTGAGCCATGTCCGTTCACGACAAACTCACCCTTCCGGTATCGCGCCGGCATTTTCTGATCGGCGCATCGCTGACGGGAGCGGGCCTCGTCATCGGCCTGCAGCCTTCGCCTTCGTCCGCTGCCGCAGAAGCGTTTGAACCCAACGCCTTCATTCGCATCCCCGCCGACGGCAAGATTGTCTTCGTCATGCCGTCCGTGGAGATGGGACAGGGGATCTACACTTCGGTAGCCATGCTCTTGGCCGAAGAGCTTGAAGTCACCCTGGATCAGGTGGAGCTGGAGCACGCGCCTGCTGATCCCACGCGGTATGCAAACCCTTTGCTCGGCGACCAGATCACCGGCGGCTCCATCGCAATCCGCGCTGTTTACGAGCCGATGCGCAAGGCGGGCGCTGCCGCCCGCATCATGCTGGTGAACGCCGCTGCGCGTGACTGGGGCGTTGCGCCCGAAACGTGCAGTGCCGAGGCCG
Organism: Sinorhizobium fredii; assembly: GCF_002944405.1. Classification (NCBI taxonomy): domain Bacteria; kingdom Pseudomonadati; phylum Pseudomonadota; class Alphaproteobacteria; order Hyphomicrobiales; family Rhizobiaceae; genus Ensifer; species Ensifer fredii. The sequence goes on from NZ_CP024307.1 coordinate 1,142,938, forward strand.
GGCATGTCGTCCACGCCGCAAGCGGCCGCCGCGCCGCCTATGGCAGTCTGATACAGGCCGCGGCATCCGAAGCCGTTCCACAGGAAATGCCACTGAAGCCTGCGTCCAGCTTCAAACTGATCGGCCAGTCCGTCCGGCGCCTTGACAGTCCGGAAAAGGTAAACGGAACCGCGAAATTCGGCATCGACGCCCGTCCGCAAGGCGTGTCTTACGCGGCGATCGCGATCTGTCCCCACTTCGGCGGCAAGCTGCGCGCGGTCGAAACCGGACCGGCAATGGCGGTAAAAGGCGTCAAACAAGTTGTCCGTATCGAGGATGCTGTTGCCGTCCTGGCAGACAACACCGGTGCCGCACGAAAGGGGCTCGCTGCTCTCTCCATCGAATGGGAGCCAGGCCCGAATGGCACTCTTTCGCTGGTTGATTTGGAGAAGCGCGCGGAAGATGCGATTGGGGGCAACGCCCTGCCGCACATCAACGAGGGCGATGTTGCAAAAGCCGAAGCCGAGCACGGACCTGCGCTTGAGTTCGTCTACCGCCTCCCGATCCTCACCCATTCGGCAATGGAGCCGATGAACTGCACGCTACATGTTCGCAGCGATGGCTGTGACGTGTGGGTAGGTACCCAGGTCATGGGGCGAGCACGGCAAGCCGTCGCCGATGTGACCGGGCTTCCATTGGAGAAGGTCGTTGTGCACAACCACCTGCTCGGCGGCGGTTTCGGGCGGCGGCTTGATGTCGACGGGATCATCTTGGCGGCGAAAATCGCAAAGCAGGTCGATGGCCCGGTCAAGGTCACCTGGAGCCGCGAGGAGGACATCCGCCACGACTGCTATCGCTATCTGAACTACAGCAAGGTCACGGCGACCCTGGGCGCCGACGGCATGCCGGTTTCCTGGCGTCACCGCGTCATCGGCCCTTCGGTAATGGCGCGCTGGCTGCCGGCCTTCACCCGCGATGGCATAGACCTCGACATCATGGCGGGGGCCGAAACCCCCTATGCCATCCGGAACAAATATACCGACTTCGTCCGCCATGAGGCACCGGAGGGAATGTTGACGGGCAACTGGCGCGGAGTCGGTGCCACACGCAACCTTCCTGCCATAGAAGGCGGCATCGACGAGTTGGCCCATGCCGCCGGCGTCGATCCGCTGGAATACCGCAGGCGCCTGCTTCAGCATAAGCCGCGTCTCCTCGCCGCGCTCGATCTTGCGGCGGAGAAGGCCGGTTGGGCAACCGCTCTGCCCCCTGGCAAGGGAAGAGGGATCGCGCTTTCGGAGGATTTCGGCAGTTTCGCCGCGATGATCTCGGAAGTGAGCATCGGGGACGACGGAAGCCTAAAGACCGAGCGCATCATCTGCGCCGTCGACTGCGGCCAGGTCATCAATCCGGACACGGTCGAAGCCCAGATACAGAGCGGCATCATCTACGGTCTGAGTGCTGCACTCTATGGACGCATCACGGTCGAGAACGGCGCCGTCGTTGAGAGCAACTTCGACGATTCTCCCGTCCTCAGAATAAACGAGACGCCGAAGATCGAGGTTCACATCGTGCCAAGTTCCGAGGCGCCAGGCGGCATAGGCGAGGTCGGCACACCGGGCGTCGCCCCCTCGCTCCTCAATGCGATCTTCGTGGCAACCGGCAAGCGGCTGCGCTCGCTGCCGATCGACCATAACGAATTGCGGAGGGCGTGATCATGATCAAGCGGATTTCCGCCTTCGGGCTCGTCGCCGTTCTCGCGGCGACCGGTATCGTTGCCGGTATGGGATCACTGCAGAGTTATGCTGAAACATCGGATGGTGGAGCCCTCAAGTCCGTTTCCGACTTTGACGCGATTGCGGACACCAGCGCGCGCTCGAAGGCCATCTTCGAGGAGGCAAGCCGTGTCATGACGCATCCGCGCTGCATCAACTGCCATCCGGCGACGCGCAGCCCGACGCAGGGTGAAGACATGCACCCGCATGTGCCGCTGATAAATGCCAGCGAAAGCTCGCTGGGTCCGGCGGGACTTGTCTGCAGCACCTGCCACGGTGCCGAGAATCGTCCGGTGGTCGGCAGCCGCATGAAATCAATTCCGGGGAACGCGCACTGGTCATTGGCGCCGGCCAGCATGGCGTGGCAAGGGCTGACGGTGGGTGAGATCTGCCGGCAGGTGAAAGACACGAGCCGGAACGGCAATCGTTCCCTTGCCGATCTCATACGCCACATGGGCGAAGACCATCTGGTCGGCTGGGCCTGGCACCCTGGCGAAGGTCGCAGTGCTCCTCCCGGTTCGCAGGAGACGTTTGCCACATTGATCGCTGCCTGGGTCAGCACCGGTGCCGAATGTCCCGATTGAGGGGCTGAGGGGGTGTATTAAGTCAGTCACCCCGGCGGGCCGCTGCCGACCGGGGTGACTTGAGGGAAGCCGTTCGATCACACGTCGAAGTCCGTAGAGACAGCAAGCTCTCTCCATTTCGCCAGCTCCTCGGCAACGCTTGCATTCTGTTCTTCGATCTTTGCCACCGTGTCACTGCCAAATGGCATGCGCAAAGGAGGATTGACCGCATTGGCGAGGGTCAGGATGCCTTTGGCCAGCTTTGCAGGGTCACCGGGCTGGGCGTGGTTGGCAGCGGCCGCGAAATGGCGCATGTCACCGGCCGGGGTTCCGACATAGTCCGGGATGGAAGCCGGGCTGATCGCCAGCGACCTGTCGTGCAGGAAGTCCGTGCGGAAAAAGCCGGGCTCGATGATCGTCACCTTGATGCCGAAGGGGGCGACCTCCGCTGCCAACGACTCCGACAGGCCTTCGACCGCGAACTTCGTCGACCCATAGACGCCCCAGCCCGGATAGCCAAAGTAGCCGCCGATCGACGAGAAGTTCAGGATGTGGCCCGAGCGCTGGCGGCGCATGTGCGGCAGCACGGCGCGCGTAACCTTCAAGACCCCGAAGACATTGGTGGCATAGAGGGCCTCGATCTCGCTTGCCGTTGCTTCCTCGACTGCGCCCAACAGGCCGTAGCCTGCGTTGTTGGCGAGCACGTCGATGCGGCCGAACCGCTCTACGGCGAGTGCTGCTGCCTCCTTTGCCTGGTCTTCGTTGGTGACGTCGAGGGCGACCGCCAACAGGTTCCGGTGTTCGCCGATCTTTTCCGTGATGGCCTTGGGGTTGCGTGCTGTGGCGACAACGGCGTCTCCAGCGGCCAGGGCTTCCTTTGTGATCAGCGCTCCGAAACCGCGGGACGCGCCGGTGATGAACCAGACTTTCATGACGAGCTCCTTCCGATGTCGTGTTCTTCAGCTCTCTGCTGACGGCATGGAATTTGACCTCAAAATCGCTGATGTATAAGATTTGTTTTTTGCGAGATAATACTGAGTGAGATTCAACAATGCGTGCGACCGAGTTGTCCGAGCTATCGGCTTTCGCAGCCGTTGCCCGCCACAAGAGCTTTCGCAGGGCGGGGGAGGAGCGGGGCGTGACCGCGTCGGCCATCAGTCATGCCGTTCTCAACCTCGAGGAGCGGATCGGCGTTCGCCTTCTCAATCGTACCACGCGTAGCGTCTCGCTCACCGAAGCGGGCGCCCTGCTGCAGTCGCACCTCGATCCGGCCTTCGGTGAGATCACGTCGGCGCTCGACGCGCTGAACCGCTTTCGCCATACGCCCTTCGGCAGAGTGAAGCTGAACGTCCCGAACTCGATCGCCCCCTTCGTCATCGGCTGGATCATCGGCCCGCTACTGGAGAAGAACCCGAATCTCGAGCTCGAGATCAGCGCGACCGACAGACTCGTCGACATTGTGCAGGAAGGATTCGACGCCGGCATTCGCTTCGGCGAGCGCGTGACGGAGGGAATGATCGCCGTGCGTATCAAGCCGAGACTGCGGCTCGTGGTCGTCGGCTCGCCGAGCTATTTCGAGCGGCGGCCGGTTCCGCTGACGCCGCACGACCTCAAGCGTCACCTCTGCATCCAGAACATGTTTCCATCGGGGTCGCGTTATCCATGGGAATTCGAGAGGGACGGGCAAGCAATCACCTTCCAGCCGACCGGGCCGCTGTCGCTCGACGATCACGAGCTCATGACCCAGGCCGCGCTCGGCGGCGTCGCTCTCGCCTATGTCTGGGAAAACCGGGTCGAGAAGTTCATTGCCTCCGGTGAATTGATCCGGGTGCTGGACGACTGGTGCCAGCCGGAAGAGCCGCTATATCTCTACTATCCGAGCCGGCGGCATATGTCCGCCGGCTTTCGCGCCCTTGTGGACGCAATCAAGGCATGAGGGGACGATTGGGGCAGTGCAGGCGATGACCAGCGAAAGGACCGACCGCATTCTCGACTGGCTGCTCAATGAGGGCCTTCGCGGCGCGAGCGAGGGCCACCTGATCGCGGGCTTCTGCGAGCGCGTGCGCGCACTCGGCGTCGAGCTCGTCGAGGCGGCAATCTTCCTGGATACCCTTCATCCCGTTCGAGAATCGGAGGGCTTCTATTGGGAAGCGAGCAAGAGCCTCGACGCCCGGCACCGGGAATTCCTTCGCGACGATTCCGAAGACAATGCTCAGCAGTGGCGCAGCAGCCCTTTCCATCACATGCTGGAGAATGGGCTTTCCGAGCTCCACCTGCCGTTGGCCGGGGAGGTGCCGGACCAGTTTCCGGTCCTTGCGGAACTCAAGCAAGCAGGCCACACCGGCTACTTCGCCCAGATAATCCCGCTGGGCGGAAACGACGCGATCGGCGAAATGGACAATCTCTACTGCCGTTGGTCGACGGACAGGCCGGGCGGCTTTCGCCGTGAGGATCTGGATGCCTTTCGCAGGCTCGTGCCCGCCTTGACGCTCGCCATCAAGTCGGCGGCGCTTCGTCAGGTGGCGAATTCGCTTGTTGAAGTCTACCTCGGGCACGACGCCGGCAAGCGGGTGCTAGAAGGTCGCATCGCGCGGGGCCGAGTTGAGAGCATTCATACGGTGCTCTGGTACTCGGATATGGCAAACTACACGTCGCTGTCCGAAACGGTGCACAGCAGCGAGCTTATCGCCATGCTGAATGACTATGCGGAGGCGACCATTTCGGGGATCCACCACTGTGGGGGAGACGTGTTGAAGCTGATCGGCGACGGCGTTCTTGCCATCTTCAATCGGACAGATGCCAAGGAAGCGGCGGACGCCGCGCTTCAGGCGAGGCGCAGACTTGCGGAGAACCTCTCATTACTCAACGAACGACGTCGCGGTCTTGGCTTGGCCACAACGTCAATCTATCTCGGCTTGCACTTCGGCGAAGTGTTCTACGGCAACATCGGCAGCGACGAAAGGCTGGACTTTACCGTAATCGGCCCGGCAGTGAACGAAGTTTGCCGGATCGCGGCGAGTAGCAGGGCTTTAGGCCGGTCGCTGCTGGTGTCGGAAAACTTTCGTGCGCTGCTCGCTGAGAGAGATGCGGAGTTCCTGGCCGACGTCGGCACTTTCCAACTCAAGGGAGTACGGAATCCGAGACGGCTCTATGCGCCGCAGGATTGAGGTCGTGGGTGGCGCATGCTCGTGCTTTGGCCATCGATGCTTGCTTAAACGGCAAGATCCAACACGAGAGTGATGCCGGATAAGGTCCGTGCAGGAGCACGGGATTATCATACGGAGATACCCGACGCGTGCGGCGCGCGCGGTCGTCTGCGGAGACGGCGCCCCGACCTGCCTGCCAGAAGGAACTTTTCGGCAGATCTGGGACCTCTTGCTTCGCCATGGCGTCAGCGGCGACTAACCGTCTTGGACGGCTACGACTGCGGCTTGCGCGACCTGGAGGTCCTGAGCTACCGCCCCTCCGGACACGCCGACCGCGCCGAGCAGTACGCCGTTCTCGTCGCGGATCGGCAGGCCGCCGGCGAAGACGACGAGGCCACCGTTCGTCAGCTCAAGGCCGGGCGATGTACCGCCCGGTTTGCTGAATTCCCCGATCGCCTCGGTGCCGAGCCCGAACAGGGCAGCGGTCCTGGCCTTCCCAAGAGCGATGTCGATCGAGCCCAGCAAGGCCCCGTCCATGCGGGAGAAGGCTTTCAGATGAACACCGGCGTCAAGGATGGCGATATTCATTGGAACGCCGATTACTTCGGCGGCCTGGCGGGCCGCGGCGAGCGCCGCTTCGGCCTGAGATTGGGTAATGCTCATGTCAGTGCTCCTCGAGTGAAAGGTCCGGCCGTAACGTGACGGGGCAGGGGTTGTTCGCATCACGGCCGGATGGGGCGTCAGATCTGGTTCTCCCACGCGGCGAGCTGGTGGTTCTTCAGCATGTCCTCGATCACCTTGGGGCAGACGTTGCGGAACTTGCCGGTGTCGGCCGGGACGATTTCGATCATGCGCTCGATCATCTCGGCGGGATCCATCCGACCCTCGGGCGTGGCGAAGAAATCGTCGAAGCCCTTGCGCAGGTCGGCGCGCTTGGTGATGTTCTTGCTGTCGTCCAGCCAACGGAACGGATTGTCGGCCATGGTTTCGTTGTAGCCGGTGTAGTAGGCGCCCGGATTGATCGTCTGGATCTTGATTCCGTATGCGGCCAGTTCCTGCTGCAACGCTTCGGCGATCGACTCCAGTGCGTGCTTGGTGGAAACGTAGGTGCCCCAGTTGCCCGGGGTGAACAGGCCGCCCATCGAGGAGGTGAAGACCACCTTCTTGCCCTGACTCTTGCCCTCGCGCACCCACTTCTGAACGACGCCCTGCGTCAACGTCAGTGGCAGGAAGACGTTGATCTCGAAATTGCGACGCACGATGTCGACCGGAATTTCCCAGACCGGGCCGGGCTCACCCTGACCGGCATTGTTCCACAGAATGTCGAAATCCCAGCTCTGGGCCTGGCGGACGTCGTAGGGGTCGGTGAGGTCAAGCCGCTCGACGCGAATACGGTCGGCGAGGCCGAGCGCCTCCACCTCGTTGCGCAGTGCGGTGACCATCGGCGAAACCTGGCACGTGGCGATGATGTCGTGGCCGTTCTTGGCCATGCCGATGGCGGCGCCCTTGCCAAAGCCCGAACCGGCGCCGGTGATGAGGATGGTCTTCTTGCTCATGAACAGTCTCCTTTTCTGCGGTGAGGCGGTGTTGCCGTCGAGGAAAAGGATTACGTATTGTGCGGAAGTCGGGCCGTCGCTCGGTTGCGACGAATGTTCGTAGATTGCGGCTATGGCTCTCTGAGAGGGGTTGATGACATTTCCAACGCGAGCAACGACTGCGGAAAATGCCCGCGGTAAGGCATCCATTGGCCTGGCTGGTGATCCAGTCGACAGCATTGGCAGGATTTTGGACCGTCCGCCCGCTCTGGTGGGCGAAGCGCTTCGAAGTGAAACCCGACTGACCACGCGCTGGAGCCATGGCGCGCTGCACGATTCGCTGCCAGGGCTGTCGAGCCATGTGGTGATGACCTATTACGGTGCTGACCAGGAGATATCCTGGCGTTCCGGTGGCAGGCGCCATGCTTCAAGGACAAGGCCCGGAACGATCACGCTTATTCCCGAAGGTCATGACGGGCGCTGGGATATCGCCGGGCCGATCGAGGTGTCGCACGTCTATTTCCCTCAGGAGCGGCTTCAGGCGAGCGCTGATCTCCTCGCCGGCGGCAAACGCGTCGAGTTGATCGGGCGCGTCGGCTTCGAAGACCCTTCGGCTGCGCGCATTCTCGAATTGTTGAGCCGCGAGGCGCGGCTGGACGACCCGTCGTCCCGGTTGTTCGTGGAGCAGGCCATTGACCTCCTATGCCTGCAACTCGTGCGTGGACACTCCTCCTTTAGCGCGCTGACGGTCGAGGAACCTCGCGGAGGGCTCGCGGACTGGCAGGTCAAGCGCGTGACCGCCTATATGCGCGAGCACCTTGAGGAGGAAATCGGGCTCGATGAACTGGCGGCAACGGTCAATCTCAGCCGCTTCCATTTCTGCACCGCCTTCCGACGTGCTACCGGACAGACGCCGCACCAATGGCTGGTCAATTTGCGGATTGCGCAGGCGCGGCAGTTGCTGGCGATGCCGGAGCTGCCGGTGACGGAGATCGCCCTCTCGGTCGGCTACCAGACGCCCTCCGCATTCGCTGCGGCGTTCCGTAAGGTCACAGCCACCACGCCGACGGAGTATCGCAGAGCGCTGTTGGGAGACGGGGCTGGGGAGCTAAGCTCATTCAAGCAAGGGCGGCACCCCTAGAGGTCGCGCCTGTTTGGCACCCATGCTTGCTGGCAAACAGTTGTAGTCTGCAAGACACGGTGGCTGGGCGACTACCTGCCGCCGGTACTTCCAAGCGTGCTCGTGTCGCTCGGATCGTCGCCAAGCGCGAGCACTATCGATTGGGCCCGGTGGCGATGGCCGGCAACTTCATAGCCGACGATCGTGACGACTGGCGCCAGCATCAGGATGATCAGGCACACGGACATAGGAATGCCTGCCAAGGCAGCGGCAACGGACGCCGCCAGTACGAGAGCCGTCCCCGACAGCAGCCAAGTATGGAGGCGGTCCGAACGGCGCAGCAGATACGTGTACATGGCGTAGATCAGCGCCACGTAGATCGCGACCGGAACAGCAACCGTCAGCACCGTCGCCACCGAGGAAATATGCGCCTTGTGCTCAATGTAATAGGCGGCGACATGCAGACCTGCGCCGGTCGCAACGATCGAGGCGAAGATTGGGATGTGGCCATAGCCCCAGATGAAGCAGCGCTCGCGAAACCGGTGCAGGATCTCCGCGCTCGGAAGCAGGAAATAGATCCACCACATGCCGAAGGTTAATCCTGTCCCGGCGATGCAGACGAGAACGACGTCGAGGTTCCAGCCGTGCCCTTCGACAACGGCCGTGATTGACGCAACCGTTCCGACCACGCCCTCCCCAAGCGCGATGATGGCAAGCAGGCCGTGGCGTTCGGCGATGTGATGGGCATGCCAAGGCGTTCCTCCCTGGTGTGATTCCGCAATCACCGGCCCGGTCATTTCGACCGCCGTTAACACAACTACGAAAGCAAAGGTCGTGAGCAGCGAGAAGTCGAGGAAGATCAGCACTGTCCAGCCAAGCTGGGCAATGGCGATCGCCGCCGCATAGGTCATGCAGGCCCTGCGGCGGGGCGGATCCTGACGCGCCGCCCGAAGCCACTGGAACACCATCGCAACGCGCATGACGACATAGCCGAGTACCATGGTGCCGTTGTCCAGTTGCTCACCCTTGTCGATCGATTCGAACATCGGAGGCAGCCCGATCGCAAGAATAAGCACTCCGGCCATCTGCACCATCGTCACTATGCGGAATACCCAGTCATCCGTGTCATAGGCAGATGCGAACCAGGAGAAGTTCACCCAAGCCCAGCAGATCGAAAAGCTGGCAAAGCCGAAGCCGATCAGGCCGGCTTTGAAATGCCCCTCCGCCAGGAGGTGCGCGAGCTGTGAAGCAGCTAGACCGAAGGAAATCACGAAGGTCAGATCGAAGAGCAGTTCCAGCGGGGTTGCCGCGCGCTGGCCCTGATGCGTATCGCGACCGCTCATTCTTGTTACGTGGTGCGCATGCGAATGCGCCGACGGCTTGGTCTTGGACATTTGAGCGCTCCTAACGATTGCTCAGATACTCGGATCGGTGACAGCACCTCACCACGCTTTATGGATAAGCGCGCCGGCAGGCGGTGTACGCCGGCGCGCACGAACTCAGGCGTTCGCCGCATCAGGCGGCAAAGTCCGTCGACAGCGAGACCTGCCGCCATTCTGCCACGATCGCTGCGTCGGCGGCATGCTTCGCTTCGATTGCATTGACAGTATCGCTCCCCAGCGGCAGCCGCACCGGCGGATTGACCGCATCCGCAAAGGCGACGAGCACGCTGGCAAGTTTGGCTGGATCGCCGGGTTGGCTATGGTTGAGGTCGGTTGCGCGGCTGCGTGTGGCGCCAGCCGTGCCGTTGTAATCCTCAATGCGTGTGGGGCTCACCGACAGAGACGACGAATCCAGGAAGTCGGTCCGGAAATAGCCTGGCTCGACGACGGTGACATGGATGCCGAGCGGCGCGAGCTCTTGGTTAAGGGCCTCGGAGAGTCCTTCTACCGCGAATTTGGTGGAGCAATAGACGCCGAAGCCCGCCGCGCTGCGATAGCCGCCGATAGAAGAGATATTGAGGATGCGTCCGGAGCGTTGCGCACGCATGTAAGGCAGCACCGCACGGGTGACGCCGAGCAGGCCGAACACATTCGTGCGATAGAGGCGCTCGACCTCCTCAGCCGTGGCTTCCTCGACAGCCCCGAGCAGGCCGAAGCCGGCATTGTTCAGCAGCACATCAATGCGGCCGAACCGCTCTACGGCGCGCGCCGCCGTCGCGCGGGCCTGCTCCTCGTCGGTGACATCGAGCGGCAGCGCCAGCAGGTTCGAATGCTGGCCCAGCCTGTCGGTGACACCAGCGGCGTTCCGTGCAGTGGCCACGACATTGTCGCCCTGTTCGAGCGCGAGTTGCGCGACCCTTGCGCCAAAGCCGCGGGAGGCGCCGGTGATGAACCAGGTTTTCATGATCATTCTCCTTCCATCTGTGAACTAGACGTGGAGGATTTAGCTCCCCTGGTGAACATGCGCCGTCTCCCGCTTTCGGCCGCTGTCGCATTCTTGCGATGTCAGTGCACTGCGCGGAAATGATCGATCCGGAGCAAAAGGCCGAGATGGGTGGAACCCCGCCCAATGGGATGGCTGGCGGAATGACCTGTTTGCTGCAAAGAGCGGACGGAGAGTGATCCTCAGGCCGGCAACCCGGCACGCCGCAAGCCCTCGCGCAGCCGCTCCGCGTCCTCATCCCGCCGCAGGTACAAGACGTCCACGAGCCAATCCACATATTCCCGCGGACCCGCCGCCGGATCGCCGTGCCAACACTTGCTGACCGACTCAATGGAGATCCTGGCACATCGCTGCGCCTCCTCGATGCGCCCCAAATGACCGCAGGCTGCCGCACGCAAAGCCATGTAGCGCGGGTGCCGCCGCGCCGGCGCGTCCATTATGAGCCGCTCCAAGAGGTCGGCCGCTTCCCTATCCCGCCCCAGCCGGAACAGGATGTGCGAGAGATAATAATTGTACCAGCTGGGATGACATGGATTTAGCCGGAAGGCGATCTCGGCCGCGGGCAAAGCCCGCTCCGGCTTTCCCAGACACGACTGCATCCAGGCCCAAAAGATCTGGATCAATGGATCATTCGGGTTCATGGCCCGTGCAAGGTCCATGTGCCGCTCGGCCCGGTCGAAGTCGCGCCACATCAGGCACATGTACCCGAGCGTGGAGTGCACCCGCGGATCGTTGGGATCCTTCTCCAGCGCTTCTTCGGCCTGGCGCAGCGCCGCAATCCGGTTCTCGTCCTTCTCGCGCGGCACCCCGACGCTGTCCTCGACCGAACGGTTGAGGTAAACCCAGGCCAGGCCCGTATGGGCTCGGGCAAAGCCCCGGTCGATCTGGAGCGCCCCCTCGAAAAGTGCCTGCGCCCTCGCCTGGGCCTCCGGCGTGAACACGTCGGAAAGGCGGTTCCCCTGGAGGAATAGGTCATACGCACGGATGTCTTCGGGCTGACGTCGTCGGCCCGCAACCTCGCTGTCCTGGATGATCCGCTGGGCCACCGTCGCGACGATGCTCTGAGAAATCTCCTCCTGGACGGCGAACACGTCCTCGAGGGCGCGGTCGTATCGCTCCACCCAGAAATGCGCTCCGGTGGCAGCATCCACGAGCTGGGCCGTGATACGCACGCGACCTCCAGCCCGACGGACGCTGCCCTCGACCAGGTATCGGGCCCCGAGCAAGCGGCCGATCTCGCGCACGTCCATGCTTTTCCCGCGGAACGAAAAGGATGAGTTGCGTGCAATCACCATGAGCTCGTGGAAGCGCGAGAGTTCCGTGATGATGTCTTCGGTGATGCCGTCGCTGAAATAGACCTGCTCGGGATCGCCGCTCATGTTCTCGAAGGGCAGCACCGCCACCGCAGGCTTATCGACCGAAGGCCAAGCGACCGTTGCGGCGTCATGAGCGCTATCGAGCACCATCCGGTAGGCCCTCACAGGCCGCGCAATGTTCTTCAGGCGCTGTTCGCCCGCGTACTCGAAGCCACAATCCAGCTTGCCCGGGAGCTGGTCGTGGGCTGTTCCGGAGATCAGGACGCCGCCCGGCGGGCAGGCCTGTTCCAAGCGGGCTGCCACGTTAACGCCGTCCCCCAGCAGGTCGTCGCCATCGACCAGAACGTCGCCCAGGTTGATGCCGATGCGTAAGATAATCCGGCGCTCAGCCGGTATCTCCACCTGCCGGTCAGGCAGTTGCTTCTGAATTTCAGCTGCGCAGGCAACAGCATCAACGACGGAACCGAACTCGGCGATCAGGCCGTCGCCGGTCAGCTTGACGAGGCGGCCATGGTGCTCCGTCAGCAAGGACTCGAACAAGGCCTGACGCAGATCTTTGATGCCGCGAGCGTTGCTTTCTCGTCAAGCTCTACAAGGCGCGAGTAGCCAACCACATCGGCAACGAAGATTGCCGCCAGTCGGCGTTCTTCGTGGGGTAACATCACCTCTGCCCCTGGTGCTGCCCGGTATTCATGGCCACACACTCCGAACCAGGGAAGAATAGCTTAGTGCCGCCTCCGCGACCATCTCCAATTCGGAGATGGACCGGTTCTGGCTATCCGGGAGTGTCTGCTATTCGCAGCATTACTCCCCGATCACATTTCGTCGAGGAATGTCGTAAGGGTCGATCTTTCGGGTTCAGATTACGTCGCACGGGTGGAGACCGGAAGATCAAAGCAATTCGCCGGAAGAGCCACTTTGCGCACAAGCAGACATTGCAAGTTGCGCCCTTGCGCAGGGCGCAGTTCTTATCGCGTGGGGTGCTTACAGATCCGTCACACGCTCCGGATCAGCTGAAGCCAGCGCCGCGGCACGCTCGGCCTTCGGCGGATATATCCACACCGTGTTGATTTCCTGCTTAGTCTTCTTGGCGCCCTCACCGACCATCTCCACTTTGCGGTCCCAGCCGCGGGTGAAGATTGCGCCGGCTTCGCCGAGGTCGAGGCAGGTGACGTAGGCCTTCTGGTGATAGCACCGGGTCGGCACACCTAGCAGTTCGGCGGCTGCGTTGTTGCCCGCGAAGGCGCCCATGCGGGTGGCGTGCTGGCACGACATCAGCACATAGTTGCCGATGTCATCGCATGCGGCGCGCGCCGCGTCGCCGGTGGCGAAGACGCCAGGCACGGTCGGCACGCGCAAGCACTTGTCGACGAGCAGCCGGTCAAAATAGTCACGGGCGGCGGGAATTTTCGTCGTCAGCGGATTGGCGCGAAGGCCTGCCGCCCATATCACGGTCGCGGCTTCGATGCGCTCGCCGGTGCTCAGCGTGACGCCGGATTTGTCCAGCGATGCGACGCCGGCATTGAGCCGCGTCTCAACGCCGACGTGGCGCAGCGCATCTTCAATGACAGGGCGAGGATGTTCACCCATGTCCGGGGCGACTGCAGGGCCACGATCGACGATGATGACGCGCGGCTTGGCGTTTCTGTTGAAGATGGTCCGCAGGCGTGAAGGCATCTCCGTTGCCGTCTCGATTCCTGTAAAGCCGGCGCCTGCAATAACGACGGTGTCGCGTGCCTTTGAGGCGGGCATAGTCGCAAGCTTGTGCAGGTGGCGGTCGAGGGCGATTGCGTCATCGAGATTGTCGACGCTGAAGCCATGTTCTGCGAGGCCGGGAATATTTGGGCGGAACAGCCGGCTACCGGTTGCGATCACCAGGCGATGATAGGAAAGGGACTTGCGCTCCCCCTTGGCATTGACGACGTCCACGGCGCGGGCTTTGGTGTCGACGGCTTCGACGCTTCCTTGCACGTAGACCACATCGACGGCGTCAAGCACCTCCTTCAGAGGCGCGGTAAGGGTCTCGGGCTTCGGCTCATAAAGTCGAGGGCGGATCACCAACATCGGCTGAGGAGCTACCAGCGCAATCTCGAGGTCTTCGGGCGAAACGTCTTCGATGTCGCGCAGGCGAGCTGCGGAAAGAGCGGCGTACATACCGGCGAAGCCGGCGCCTACAATAACGAGCCTCATGTTATCTACTCCAGAGGTTTTGGCCGCCCGTCATCGTTGCCGCTCTTGATGAGCGATGGCGACGCGGATCGCTGAGCCGAGATGGCGCCCGGTCGCACGCCTCAGCACAGGCGCGACCACCCCGGTCAGCCAGATGGGATCGTTGCAGATGTCCAGGCGAACAGTTTCCTTGGAAATGAGCTGCGGCATTTGATTGCCGCAACTCGCCCCTGACTGACGTCAAGCTTGGACGAAGGCCAGTAGATCGGCGTTCAGCGCATCGGCATTGATGGTCAGCATGCCGTGCGGGAAGTTCGGATAGGTCTTCAAGGTGCCATTCTTCAGAAGCTTGGCGGACTTCAGCGCGGCGTTCGCGACGGGCACGATCTGGTCGTCCTCACCGTGCAGCACCAGTGTCGGAATGGTGATGGCCTTCAGGTCCTCGGTCTGATCGGTTTCCGAGAAGGCTTTGATGCCGTCGTAATGAGCCTTGGCGCTGCCCATCATGGCCTGACGCCACCAGTTCTGGACCACCCCTTCCTGGACCGTGGCGCCTCCGCGGTTGAAGCCGTAGAAGGGACCGGCGGGGACGTCGCGGAAGAACTGGGCGCGGTTTGCAGCAAGCGCGGCACGGAAACCGTCGAACACTTCGATCGGCAGACCTTCCGGATTGGCTTCGGTCTTGAGCATCAGCGGCGGAACGGCGGAGACCAGAACGGCCTTGGCAACACGGCCTGCGGGCTCGCCGTGCTTTGCGACATAACGCGCAACTTCACCGCCGCCGGTGGAATGGCCGATATGGACGATGTTTTTCAGGTCCAGCGCCTCGACGACGGCAAAGGCGTCGGCGGCGTAATGGTCCATGTCATGGCCCTCGGCAACCTGGGAAGAGCGGCCATGGCCGCGGCGATCATGGGCGATGACTCGATAACCCTTGGAGAGGAAGAAGAGCATCTGAGCATCCCAGTCGTCCGAGCTCAGCGGCCAACCATGATGGAACATAATCGGCCGTGCGCCCTTCGGACCCCAGTCCTTGCAGAAGATGTCGACGCCGTCTTTGGTGGTAACATATGCCATTGCCTTGGTCCTTTAGCGAATTGTTGGTGGTGAGCGTCCGCTGCGTGCAGGGCTCACCAGCAATGATTTTTAACGATCGCGAAGGGCCGGATGCCGCCGACGGCAGCTGGCCCTTTCGCCTAGTTCTTGATCGGAAAGGTCAGGTCCACCTGATCGGTGTCGACGACGAAGACCGCCAGCAGCTTCGCCGGGTCGGTCTCGCTGGCATTCTCGCTGACGCCGTGACGGTCTCCCGGCATTTCAGAGAAGCTCTCGCCCGCCTTGTAGGTCTTGACGGGACCGTCGTTGACCTGGCTGCGGATGGCGCCCTCCAGGACGGTCGCGTAGATGAAGGCCGAGTCCGGATGCGTGTGGGCCGAGGAGAAGCCGCCGGGACCATATTTAACGAGAACACCTTTCATGCTCTTGCCCGGAACATTCGGCAATTCGTGCTCGTAAACCAGCGTGACCGTAGCATCCTTATCGCCGGCGTCGTGGGCAGCGGCGGCAGCGGACAAGAGGGCCGTCGTGGCAAAAGCGGCAAAAATTGGCTTGATCATGTCGAAACTCCTTTCGTGAGGTCGGAAGGTGCGCCGCCTGATGCGACGCACCGGTGCTCGGTCATTTCCGCGCTACGGTTGCGAACCACCGCTCGAAGGTGATGCGGCCGATGCGGGGATTGTTGTCGGAGACGAGCGAGCCATCTTCCAGTTTGGCGCCGAAGTAGCGAGCCTCCGGATCTGCCTCGACCTTGCGAGCATCGCCCATTGCTTTCAGGTAGCGAGCAACGAGTTCGTTCAGCCGGACACGCTCCGGCCCCGAGACCTCCACAATGCCATTGATCGGCGCGGCCGTCGCAACGGCGGCCACGTTGTCGGCCACATCGTCCGAGGCGATGGGCTGGACGTAGGCTGGCGACAGATACACCGTGTCGCCGACCGTGCCGGACTGGGCGATGCCGCTGAGGAATTCCAGGAACTGAGTCGAATGGATGATCGTATAGGGAATGCCGGCTCCCCGGATGATCTTTTCCTGGGCGACCTTGGCCCGCATGTAGCCGCTGTCAGGCAGCCGGTCGACGCCGACGATCGAAAGCGCGATGTGATGCTTTACACCGGCGGCCTTTTCCGCCGCCATCAGATTGCGGCCCGATGTCTCGAAGAATTCGAGCACTGCCTTGTCCTCGAAGGACGGCGAGTTTGCGAGGTCGATAACGACGGAGGCGCCGGTGAGCGCCTCGGCGAGACCTTCGGCGGTGATCGTGTTGACGCCGGTGTTCGGAGCGGCGGCAATGACTTCATGGCCTTGCTTGCGAAGGCGGTCGGCTGTCTTTGAACCGATCAGGCCGGTTCCGCCGATGATGACGATTTTCATGAGCTTCTCCATTCGCGGGCGCTCGGCGCGCCGCATTGTTCATTCGTTCCAGTAGGGGGTTGCGCGGTGGGCCGGTCCTGTCGAGGCCATAGACGTGTCGGCCGAACTGGAAGGATACGCCCCCAGTTCGGCCCCTGACCGAACAAGGGGTCAGTAGTCCCAGAAGGCCGCGACCCAACGAAAGTCGTCGCCGTCGACCGCCACCCGGCCGACGGACGGGAACGGCAGGTGAGTGGCCACCAGCTGTCCGCCGGTCTCGGCCAGTTCGCACAGAAGACGGACCCGAACACGGGCCGCCTCTTCGGGGTCATGTTCGAAGCCGTTGTGCCAGTCGGGGTGTTCGAACCCGACCGCGAACACGGCGTCGCCGGCGAACATCAGCCGGTCGCCGCCGGATGCCACGCGGACCACGCTGTGCCCGGGCGTGTGGCCGCCGGTGCGAGAGACGACCACGCCCGGCGCCACCTCGTATTCATCATCGAACAGCCGCAGCTGGCTCTGGTACTCCTTTGCGAACCGTTTGGCGGCCGACCTAAGCGCGTCCGGGAAGCCGGGCGGCATGGAGACGTGGGAGAAATCGGGCGTCTCCCAGAACTTGACCTCAGCGGCGGCCACGTGGATCCGCAGGTCCGGACGCAGTTGCTCCTTCACCCCGTCGACGAGCAGTCCGCCAATGTGGTCCATGTGCATGTGGGTCAGCACCACGTCCGTCACCGATGCAAGATCGATGCCGGCGGCTTCCAGTCGCTTGATCAACTGCCCGGCCCGCGGCAAGTTCAAGTCGGGGTCCATCCCCAGCCCAGCATCGATGAGTATGGTCTGGTCGCCGCTCCGCACCACGACCACGTTCAGCGCCCAGTCGAAAGCGTCTTGCGGCAGGAACATGTCCTTCAGCCAGGCCGCCCGGGCGGCCGGGTCGGCGTTGTGTCCCAACATCTGGGTTGGGAGCGGCAGCACCCCGTCGCTGATTACCAGCACTTCAATCTCGCCGACCTGCACCGCGTAGCGCGACGGAACCAACTCATCCGGTCGCGATTTACCGGAGGGAGAGGTGTTGTCCAAGCTCATGTTTGCCTGCTGCTGTGTGTTGGGGGTCATCTGGTTCATCTTTGAAAACTCCTGCGTTCGATGTTGGCGCTCGATCCTGCGCCGACTGCGCTTCCGCGTGAAAGCGCGGTCGATGCCGGCGAGGTGTTCAGAGATCGGCGACACGCTCATTGCTGGTGTGTCGCCATGATGAATCTATCGAACTTGACTTGCGGCCGCCCCAGAGCGATTGCCGCCGCTATAGAGTGATTGCTGCTAACACTGCGTCTCCGCCAATCGCCCAGGGTTGCGCCGGTCAGCTTCCTGAATGCGGCCGCGACGGCAGTCCGAGAGGAGTAGCTAGGCGCCGCGGCAATCGAGACGACCGATTCGTCGGTGTCGCGCAGCATCGTCCGGCTGGGGCCAGCTGGCGCTGCGAGAGCCGGTGCTCTCCTTGAAAGCGCGGCAGAGTTGGAAGCGCGACAGGCCGGCGTTCGAAGCCAGCGCTGCTGGCTGACCGCGGTTATGAGGCCCTTCGTGACGTGGCTGGTCTTTTAACTGAACGAAGACCCACTTTCCGCCGCGAGGTACTCCGAAATCGCTCGTGGAGTGTTGCCAGATGGCTGGCTGCCCCTGAGCGATTGACCTGACTGAAGAGCAATTCCTGCTTAGCGCGATTGCTGTCGCCATTCGCTCGGGGTCTCGCCGGTCAACTGCCTGAACGCCGCAGCGAACGCTGTTTGCGAGGCATAGCCGAGCGCAGCGGCAACCGATGCGACCGACATATCGGGGTCACGCAGCATGTCCATGGCCTGATCGAGCCGGTATTGGCGCAGCCAGGCATGCGGCGAAAGCCCGGTGGTTTCCTTGAAGGAACGGCAGAAATGGAAGCGCGACAGGCCGGCATCCGAAGCGAGAGCAGCAAGAGAGACGTCCGTATCGCTATCCGAGCGTAAGCGTTCGATGGCGCGGCGCAGCACCGTCGGCGACAGGCCACCGACGACTGGCTGCTGGGTGGTTGGCGAGCCGACGTGCGCGACCAGGAGGCGCGTGGCAAGGAGCTCTGTCAGCTGTTGCCTGAACAGTGTATCCAGGGGCCCATTGCCGTCCAGGGCATCGACCGCGCCCAAGAGCAATCGGGATGTAATGGGGTCGGGATGCGCCGTTCGGTCGAGGAGATTGGTCGGGGTCGCGGTATCGGCTTCGTCCGCGACGCGCTTCAGCATTGCGGGAGGAAGATAGAGCTGAACAACATCGACAGGTTTCGGAATATCCCACCGGGAGCTTGATCCGGCCGGAATGATGACCACAACCCCACGACGAAACGTTCCAGGCGAAGCCGATCTTCCTGATCGCCGCTCCATGCGCTGTACCACGCCGTTGTAAGCCATGATGACGTGATCACTCATGGGCTCGACGACGTCGTGCAATGGGTCATGTTTCCAGTGGGCGATCCCGCCACCGGAGGGATCCAATGCCATGCGAAATGGTGTGGTCCCGAGCGCGCGGGCCATCTCCGCATCGGCTGCACGCCCCTTGACATTCGATATGTTGCTCTTTTGCGCCGCGGCCGACGGACCCGAACGATCATGCAAGTTGGGCTTGCTCATGACTGGTGCTCGCCTGGGCTCGTGATTGCTGGAGACGCAGAGGGGTTTGGCCGCAACTATGACGACAGGCACCGCCGGTGTCAACGCGAGCTAAACTCGACTGTTGGTGCGTAAAACGAGGCCAGGTTTGGCGCGCAGGGGAACGCCGGGAGGGCCTAGCCCCAGCAGGGTCCTCCTGCGCGCGAGGTAATTTTTCCTACCGGTTTTGGCGGGCCTGTCGGGCGCGACTTTGAGCGAAGCGATAGCTGTCGCCGTTCATTTTGAGAATTGACGTGGTGGGTGAGGCGATCGAGCAGCGCGCCGGTGACATAGCCCTCGACCCAGACGTCCTGATGACCCAGGCGCCCGGGACCGAATAGTCGTTGGTCTTGTAGCGCACTGGCGACTGGGAGAAGACGCATGCCACGTGGACGCAAGGGGCGGACCACGACGGGTAAGACGCCGTCGATTCTACTGCTGAAGAGGCAGTGCTTGAATTCACCGAGCTTTACACAGGCAGGCCTCATCCCGAAACGCCTCACGGTCGCGACTCACATTATTGCGATCGCTTTCGCTGCTTCAGCGACGAAGTCGCAGAACAGTCTCACCCGCAAGGGCGGGGTGCGCCCGAAAGCGTGCAGGGCATTGAAGGGGAGTTTGGGAAGGGCGACCATTGGCGCGAGATCTACAAGCGTGCCGGACTTCAATTCTGCTGCCACCAAGCATCGTAAAAGGTAAGCCGCACCAAGTCCGCTTTGCGCCGCTTGGATCATCGCAAATCCTGAGTCGCAGTCGACGCGACCGCTAGGGATAAAGCTGGTTCCATCGCCCAAACGCACCGGTGCCACCATGCCGTCCAATGCGAACCGAGCGAACGGCAAACCTGCGAGAGCTTCTGCGGACGCCTGACTGCCCCACCTGCGGAGAAAAAACGGCGATGCAACTACGACCAATGGCAGATCTGCCAGATGGCGTACCATCAGGTCGCCCTGCGTGGGATAGCCCACGCGCAGCACGACGTCGTAGTCCTCTTTGATCAGGTTCACGAACCGATCTGTCAGTCCAACGTCGAGATGCAATTCGGGATGAGCAGCCGCAAAATCGGTAAACACGGCGGGTAGCAACAGCGGCGCCAATTCGCCCGGCATGCTGACTCGCAGGCGCCCCGCCGCGCCTGTGCGCGACATGATCACCTCGTCGCTCGAATTGAGGTCGCGCAAAAGCGGCGCAACTCGTTCGAAAAAGGCCTGACCGTCCTGGGTGAGGGTCAGCGCGCGTGTGGAGCGCAAAAAGAGACGTGTTCCGATTTTCCTTTCCAGCCGCGCCACACTTTTGGAGATCGCAGATGGCGTCGTATTCAAGTCGCGCGCGGCGGCGCTGAAGGAGCCGGCCTCTGCAGTCCGCACAAATGCCATCAGTCCTGACGTCTCGCCCAGCAGATTTGGCAACTTGCACCTCCGGGGCACAAATCATGTGCCCGACATCGATCTAACAGCTCACGGCGCCAGCGTTTATCTCAAGATCAACGGAAATGGAGTTAAGCGATGCAGCACTTTAAAGACAAGGTCGCCGTCATCACGGGTGGCAACAGTGGCATAGGCAAGGCGACCGCGCAGCTGTTTGCGGAAGAAGGGGCGCAGGTCATCATCACTGGTCGACGGCAGGACGTTGTCGATGAGGCGGTGGGCGAAATCGGCCACAGCGCGATCGGCATTGTTGGCGATGTCGCTGACATCGCGCACCATCAAACTCTCGCGGAGACGGTCAAGAACCGCTTTGGCGGCCTGGACATCTACATGGCCAATGCCGCTATCATTAATCTCGCAGCTTCCGGCAACATCACGCCGGAAGAGTACGACCGGCACTTTGCCATCAACACGCGTGGGGTGTTCTTCGGCGTACAGACGATCGAGCCGCTGATTCGCGACGGCGGCAGCATCATCGTCACGAGTTCGCTGGCCGCGACGAAGGTCCTTCCGGATCATACCGTCTATGCCGGTACAAAGGCAGCAGTCGCAGCATTCGCCAAGAACTGGACGATCGAGTTCAAGCCGCGGCGGATTCGCGTCAACATCCTGAGCCCAGGACCAGTCGACACCGCCATTCTCGGCAAGCTCGGTGTTTCGGAGGCCGAGCGTCCGGCATTCGAACAGCACATGGCGTCACTCATTCCGGCAGGGCGGCTGGGCCGGCCTGAAGAACTCGCGCGCGCAGCTCTTTTCCTCGCCTCTGAGGCGGGTAGTTTCGTCAATGGCATAGAGTTGCATGTCGACGGCGGCATGACGTTGGCTTGAAACGCCGGCGCCATTTCCTGTTCGCTGCCTGCAGAAAGGGTTTTCCGGAGCTTGTTCAGGTCGAGGTGGGCGCCCCGCTTCCTTCTCCCTCGCGCTTGAACCGGCCATCTTGCGAGCGGTAATTGCTTCTGGCATTTCACTTAAAGCAACGCCCGCTAACTCGCCATACTATCTGGCCCGTGGTTTCAAGCTGATCGAGAGCAATGTATCAGGACTGAACGTGTTTTCGATCCAGCGATGCGTCCGTCAACGCCTCAAGACCGGAACTTCGACGTACTGTCGGCAAATGGCCGCATTGGGTCGAGAGTTCGCCTTCATCAGCGTCTCAGGTGGGTGGGGACCGGAAGTCCAATACGCAGTTGCCGGGTGACCGCTTGGCGCGGCAGAAGCAGCCGCTGGCTACCAGCAGCAAAGTTCCTCCGCATGGTTAGAATGGAACGTCCCAACGGGACGTTCCGGTACCAGCCAATGCACCTGGTGGTTAAGTCTGAGGGCTCGAATGCGCCGCAGGCCGCCTCGTTACTCTACATAGTTCCAGGGGATGAAGCGGTAGAGAGTTGTGTCTCTGGCTACGTGCCCGATGCCGGGGAACGGAAGATGAGCACCTGCGACGAGATAACGTCCATCAGCGGCGTCTGCCAGGGCCAGCGCACGGGTTGCTGCCGCGGCAGTTCCGTCGACATCGAAGGTGACGAACACGTCGGGCTCATCGAACTGGACATAGTCACCGTGGATCACATCCCCCCAGAAGACCAGCCGCTGACCATCGTTGGCCTTTAGAACGATCGAACTGTGCCCCGGCGTATGGCCGGGCCTCAGGATCGAGCCGAAGTTCGGCAGGGGATCGGCGTCGTCGGCGAAACGCGCAACCTTGCCCGTTGCGATGTAGGGAGCGAGGGCATCATGTGCGCGTTGAAGATCCTTGCCTACCTCTTCTGTAACGGACGTAAGGCCTTCGCGATCGATCCAGAACCTGTACTCCCGATCAGCCACGTGAATGGTCGCTTTCGGCAGCTGCGGCTTGCCATCTACGGTGAGGCCGCCGGAGTGATCGGCATGGATATGAGTCAGGATGACCGCATCGACCTGATCAGCCCGGTAGCCCGAGGTTTCGAGGTGCTGGATAAGCTTGCCAGCGGCAGGCCCGAATAGGGTACCAGTTCCTGCGTCTATCAGAACAAGACGCTCGCCGTCGTTCACCAGATAGGCGTTGATGGAGATGTGCGGCTCCTTGCCGAGAAAATTCTCGTCGAGCTTGCGTTGCAGCGCGTCGATCGGCTCGTTCTGATAGATTTTCGCCATGGGCAGCGCCATCGTGCCGTCCGACAAAGCCGTGACTTCGAAGTTGCCGAAGCGGAATCTGTAGTATCCGGCATTTGCGACATTCGAAAGCGGTGCGGCGGAAAATGCGAA
Source organism: Sinorhizobium fredii (assembly GCF_002944405.1). Classification (NCBI taxonomy): domain Bacteria; kingdom Pseudomonadati; phylum Pseudomonadota; class Alphaproteobacteria; order Hyphomicrobiales; family Rhizobiaceae; genus Ensifer; species Ensifer fredii. The sequence continues at coordinate 1,165,675 of NZ_CP024307.1, forward strand.
GCGCGGCGCGATCGGCAGCAAAGCTGCGGCTGCGAGAAGGCCCAGTGTCTGTCTGCGAGTAGTCATGATCAGCTCCCTCATTTGGATGCGATCAAGGTATCAATTCGCCCCTCCGTCGATTATCCTGTGTCCATGGAAGTCACTGTTCCGGAATCGCATGAAATCCACCCAATCTCCCGATCTCAACAGCCTGCGGATTTTCCTCGAGGTCGCCCGCACGGAGAGCTTTTCGTCAGCGGCGCACCGTCTCCACCTTCCGCCGAGCACGGTCAGCCGGCGTCTGCTGGAACTCGAAACCGTACTCGGCACGGCGCTGTTGTTGCGCTCGACGCGGCGCGTCTCATTGACCGAGGCCGGGAGACAGTTGTTCGATTCGATCAGCGGGGCTCTGGAGACTGTTGATCGCGGCATTGCTAACTTCCGTCCAGTAGACGGAGCGGTCCGCGGACGCCTTCGGGTTGCGACGTCCTTCAGCTTCGGGCGCGCCTTCCTCCCGTCGATTCTGGCACGCTATGCAGAGCTTTGTCCGGACGTTCAGGTCGACGTGCAGACGACGCATCAGAATATCGATCTGATCGGTGAAAGCGTGGACGTGGCGCTCCGGATGGGGCAGCCCGCCGATAGCGACATGATTTATCGAAAGATTGGGACGATCGAGCAGCGTCTATACGCCGCGCCGGCCTTCTGGGCCAGGCTGACTTTGTCTTCGCCCGAGGACTTGGGGGATGTCGCATTGGTCGCGCACCGGATTCGCATGCGGCGAGAGCGGGTCCACTGGACATTGTCGAATGGCACCCGGCAATTCACGGTCGAGCGGCCTCCTGCCATCGTAGTTGACGATCCCATCCTTGTTGAAGGCCTGGTCAGTCAGGGCCTCGGCATTGGGCTGCTGAGTGATGTGCTTGCAGCCGACGGCGTCGCGACCGGCCGGCTCGTTCAGGTCCTTCAGGACTGGTCGGGGCCTCCTGTGCCCCTCTATTACCTGTATCATCAGCAATTAGGTGATCTGCCAAAAGTAGCGGAATTCCTGAAAGCAGCTCGCGATACATTACGGACCAAATCAGCCCGACCGGGCGCTGAGACCATTACAACGTAGTGGCAGACGTGAGCCGCAGGGCACCGCTTCTCGGGACAGCACCGGACATGGCGGAGTTTTCCTCCAGGGGACCGCTTCGGGTCGAGAATTCGCCTTCATCAGCGTCGCGGGTGGGTCGACAGCAGCCGTACCGTTACGAGCGTTCTGCGCAGCGCATCGGCGGTATTCCCGTTCGGTGCTCAAAGCTCGCAAAGTGTATCATCGGGAACCGCTGCCGGAACGAGGCGCATGTGGACTGCCCCTTTCGATGTCTGCGGGTTCCTCGACGTCGTCGAGGCCGAGGTCTGGCGGGCGAAAGGAGGTAGTCAGACCAGCTTTGCATGAATCGCTTAGATCGCCGTGCTCAATCATTAAGGTCATGACCCACTGCATGCGTAGCTCAGGGACCAGCGATGGGGCCTAGCAGACACCTCGGAGAAGATCTAGCATGGCTGCTTAGCCTCTTAAGCTCAGCAAAATCGTTTTCATGTTTACCGACCTGGAAATCAACTCTCACGTGTTGGACTTTTGTGTGCGGCGGCGTTACCGCGTTGGGTGACTTATAACAGTCGAAGCCCACTTCGATTCGTTAAGGGTTTTTATTCCGGCGGACAGGGAATATGACGACAGGCTGATCAGTGCATGGTCGCAATCGATCATGCACGCGATTTTGGTCGAGTCGGCGATTCCGCGCAAACCGCTGTGTGATCTTCCATTCCCACGCCCGCTTGGTTCAACGCCCGTCATCGCCATTCCCGTAATGCGTCTCGCGATGTTTATCGCGGATCACGCGGCGACTTCCTGTCTACTCCGCCTGAACTGCGACGAGGAAATCGTCGCCGAAGTGACGCCGACATCGGCAAGGTCACGAACGCAGTTGTAGAGGATAGAATGTTCGACCGAAATGCACGAAGTGGAAGTGCCAAGCGCCACCCAATATCTCACTCCCGATGTTCCGACCCCGACGAGATCGCATCCCACAATCTTTGCCGGGGTGACGAGCCGGCATGCAAAACTTGCTGCAATGCTATGGGCAGGGATTGTGCGCTCCGAACGTCGGCGACACTCCATTGTGACCGCGCCGGTATTCACGCCGCAGAAATGATCCGCGACATCATCTCGAAAGCCGCCTGCAAGGAGATCGTTCACGCGGTCTGCAGGCAGCTCCGCCGGCGGTATTTCGCCGAAGCGGATCCACACATTTACGCCGTCACTGCCACGCGTCGCAGCGGGGCTTCGGCACAGCCTTCGTTGCTCTAAGGAGGGTCCGCATGAGCCGACGAACCATGCCTTATCACAGGCGCTACCACGGCGATGCGCTGCAGGGATATCGCCGCCTCACGCTTGAGCAGAGAGGCGCCTACACGACGATTCTCGATCTGATTTATGACGCATGCGGACCAATCGACAACAACGAACGATGGCTGGCTGGCGAGTTGAATTGCTCGATCGGGAAGGCGCGTGCACTCATCTCTGAGTTGATCAAATTGCGGAAGATTTTCATCAATACGCAGGGCCAAATCAGCAATCATCGTTGCGAGGTCGAGATAGAAAACTCGCTGAAAATTTCGCGAAAAGCATCTGAAAGCGTCGCGAAACGCGAAGAAAAACGGGCTGAGAAATCTAAATTCATCAATTATTTCAATAAAACCGCGCATCGTTCGATCAACGATCGATCATCAATACCAGTACCAGAGCCATATAAGGATAAAGATACGGATAGGTTGATGCATAGTGATGAGGGCCAAGCAGACAACCTTGCCGACAATCCACCCACGCAGCAGCCATGGTTCAACGGAGCCCCCGAACAAGACAATCACCCAAGACTTGCCGCGGCGCCGGCTCGTGGAAGATTTGGACGCGCTGAGCTCGACGCCCTGCTTGCTGCCCGAAGACGGAGGCACTGATGGCGACGAGGATGCAACTCACGAAGCCTGCCGACAGGCTCAAGTCGGCGAAGAGCGAGGAGGTATTGTCACCCCTAAAGGAAATCGGCAACGAACAGCTGGGAGCCGAAGTACATGGCAGTGAGGTGGGACACTGCCGCCGAGCCAATGTCGGTGGCGTTCCGGAGGCGTTTCGTCAATCCGACGCGGCTGATGTTCCTCTCCGGGATGGCCACAACCTCGCCGCAGAGCAGATCGCCCGTCCCGCAAGGTTCGGGCAGACATCGACGCAGTGACGCCTGGCGAGGACCAGAAGGCGGCGTATTCGATGGCGGCAAGAAAGGCGCAGGACAGGGAGGTTTTTTCACCCCTAAGGAAATCGGCGACGGACAGCTGGGAGCCGAAGTGCATGGCAGCGAGGTGGGACACTGCCGCCGAGCCAATGTCTGTGGCGTTCCGGAGGCGTTTCGTCAGTCCGACGCGGCTGATGTTCCTCTCCGGGATGGCCACAACCTCGCCGCAGAGCAGCCTGGCGAGGACAGAAGGCGGCGTATTCGATGGCGGCAAGAAAGGCGCAGGGAGGGAGGTTTTTTCACCGAAATCGGCAACGGACAGCTGGGAGCCGAAGTGCATGGCAGCGAGGTGGGACACTGCCGCCGAGCCAATGTCTGTGGCGTTCTGGAGGCGTTTCTTCAGTCCGACGCGGCTGATGTTCCTCTTCAGAGTGCCCGTGGGGGGCATCGCGGCTTCAATCGGCATTCATGGCGTGGACGGAGGAGCACCCGAACCCCGCAAGTGCGGCTGCCCAGCACGCAAGATCAACGCAGCGATGACCGTCGCCCTGGCATCGCTTGTGCCCCGGATCTGGAGTTACCAAGGATGAAAGCCGCAGAGTTTGACTGCCCCACTGGCCCCCCCCGGATTCGCGACCGGATTGTTTAAAGCTCGGCAGCAATTCCCTAGAACCCGTTGATCCGATGGACTGGACATGGCGTAACATCGATCTCATGAGACCGGAAAGTTGAGATCAGTGAAATCGCACGGCCTGGATCGACTCACACCAGCTGAATCCGGCGGGGCACTACACGTCGGATGTGCGGAGACGCATCATCGTCTCCGCCGCCATCAGAACCGGCAGTGGCGCCAGGCCAGACACGCCACTTTTGAACCGCCGGATGCCAACGCTAGCCGACGAACCGGTAACGGAGATATACGAGTGAAATACAACGATGTCCAATCCTGCGCATCTCCGAGCTCGCACATCACTTTGGCTCACATTAAAATGTGCGATGAACTGAGAAAACGCCATCCGGTCCGTTCCCTGCGGATCTGCAGCAAGTGCCGGGAGTGAGACCCAACAATGCAACCGCCGCAGCAGTTAGAGGATCTGAACGACCGCAAGAGGGTATGGCGATATTGGCTATCCAGCGCTTCTACTTGGAGGCGTTGTGTTTGGTGCGCGGCGCATTAAGAGAAGTTCACGCCGTCTCAATGACTTGTGAGGTGGCCGGAGAACTGCGCCAGCCTCGCCGCGACTCGACTTCAAATATATCGGAAACCTCATTGCTCCGCACCCGGACATGGAGAGAACAACTTGGCTTCGTTGTCTGCGATTGCGTGGCCTGATCTGCCAGCGGATCGGGTCGGACGCTTCTTTCTATTCGCAAGCTGGCGTGAGCGATTCGGTGGGAGCATGAGGACATCAAGGCACGGTAAAAACGGTCTGTTGCTGACGAATGCTCTCGTACATCCGGAAGAACTGAAGTTTTTTGCGGGTACCGCTGCGGGCATTGATCGAAAGGCGTCACTTCCTGCAAACCGATATATCAATTGCTTAGGGCGGTGAATTCGAAAGACTTCTTCTCCGCCATATTCCAACAAAGCCCTTCACTTAGCTGCTGACCGTGTCCCGGCAGAGCTCACATCAACACTTCGCTCGGCGCCCGTCGAAGCGCCACTTCATGGTGCCATTGCCGGACGACTTCTCGCGTAAGGGTGGGCCAGCCTAACTTCCCCTCGGGTCTCTGCGCGAGTCGTCGGACATGCGCGAATCTCCAGCCGCTGATTCTCCGGGAATCGCTCGAAAAAGGCCTCGGCTCCAGCTCCCCGGATGCCCGTCCTGGCGAGTCGAGACTTGTGCGAAGGCGGCGCGCCGTAGCTTCGCTGCCCGGTTTTGCCCCTGTTTTCGGCCTCATTCTGCCTCTTTCTGAAACAAAAACGATCTCGCGGGTCTCCGCTAACTCCCCATGGCTAAAGGATTTTCTTAAGGCTTTGTTAAGAACCCCGGGCCGTCTTGGGCGATTTTGTGTCGTTTCAGCAACAGGGATCAGGGAAGGGCGGCGCAAAGGAGTTGATCTGACAAGTTGGACATTGCGCGCCCCTCTCCGTTTTGTATTTTCAACTCCGGAAGCAAGGGCGGTTGATCGTCCGACTTCTTGAACGTTGGGGATGGGGCAGGGAACGCTGTCCTTCAGCAAAGAAACCCAGACCCGTTTGAAACTTTTGACTGGAGGTCAGAAATGAACATCAAGAGCCTTCTTCTCGGCTCCGCTGCTGCTCTCGCAGCAGTATCCGGCGCTCAGGCTGCCGACGCTATCGTCGCTGCCGAGCCGGAGCCCATGGAATATGTCCGCGTCTGCGACGCTTTCGGCACGGGCTACTTCTACATCCCGGGCACGGAAACCTGCCTCAAGATCGGCGGCTTCATCCGCGTACAGGGCGACTTCGGCCGTGACGCTGCTGACAACCGTTTCAACCTTGAAAACGATAACGATGGCGACGGCTTTGCGGACGGTCAGTCCACGTCGGACTGGGATGTCTTCTCCCGCGCTTACATCTCGTTCGACGCCAAGAGCGACACTGAATACGGCACGCTCACCGGCTTCTTCGCTGCTGAGTTCAACGCCGACAACGACACCGATGCTGGCGACAGCCTGATCGACGTCGATGAAGCCTACATCCAGCTCGGCGGCCTCAAGGCCGGCTTCTTCTACAGCTGGTGGGATAAGGGTCTGAACGGTGAAACCGACTCGATCGGCGAAAACACCGAGTTCAACTCGATCGCTTACCTCTATGATGGCGGCACCTTCCAGGCCGGTATCGCTGTAGACGAACTCGAAGGCGCTACCACCAAGGCTAACGGCGTTGGCGTCGAAGGTATCGTCTCCGCTACGCTCGGCGGCGTAGCTTTCGACCTGCTCGGCAGCTTCGACACCGAAGTTGAAGAAGGCGCAATCCGCGCTTTGATCTCCGCAGACATTGGTCCGGGCACCTTGCAGGCTGCTGCGATCTGGGCATCCGATCCGAACGCTTATTGGGCTGACTCCGAGTGGAGCGTTGCTGCTTCGTACCGCTTCAACGCAACCGAGAAGTTCGCAATCACCCCCGGCGCTCAGTACTGGGGTGACCTGAACGATGGCGCTGGCGGCTTCGACTCCGGTGACGATCAGTGGCGCGTTGGTATCACGGCTGATTACCAGATCACCGAAGGCCTCGCTTCGCGCTTCACGATCAACTACACGGATCCGGATGACGCTGAAGAGCAGGTCAGCGGCTTCCTCCGCCTGCAGCGTGACTTCTAATCTGACTTGACCTCGGTCAGTAGAGAGAAGCCCGGCTCTTGAGCCGGGCTTTTTCTTTGCGGGGTTGGGGATGCCGCGACACTGAATAGGACCCCTGTCATGCCTCACCAGCCTGGGGATCCGGGGGGCACAGGAATATTCGTCAGCTTCGAATAAAAGCGGCGATTTCGTCTTTGAGGCCATCGACGTGCAAAAGCGGAGCGTGGCCCTGGCCGGGCGCGGTGACCGCAACGAGGCCGGGATGCCGCCGGGCCATTTCCTGCACCGTCGCCGCACTCAGCAATCGTGAATGCTCGCCGCGAACGACCATTGCCGGGATGCCTGCAAAGGCTTCGAATTGCGGCCACAGCGACGGCAGCACGGCTTCGCCGGTCAGGCCCTTCAGTTGCGCAGCGATCGCCGGGTCGAAGTCCGCGATTGGAACCCCGCCGACGTCGCGATAGATCGCATCCGCCATCTCTCGCCAGTCCTGTGAGCCGAGACGGGGGAAGTCTGCTCCGTGGATGCGCTGGAGGAAGTCTGGGGCCTCCGCCCAGCTACGCGGGCTCGCTGGAGCATTGAGGTAATCCCTGATCCTCAGCAGTCCTTCGATCTCGATCACCGGAGCGATGTCGTTGAGCACGACCCGGCCGATGAGGGCAGGGGCGGACATGATGAGGTGATGCAGGATGAGCCCGCCTCGCGACGTGCCGATGAAGGTTGCCTTGCTTATGCCGAAATGGGCGCAGGCGGCGACGACATCCCCGGCTTCGACGGCGATCGTGTAACGGGACTTGTCGCTGTCACGCTCCGACTGTCCCCTGCCGCGATAGTCCAGCGTGACAACGGGAAAAGCACCGCCGTCGGGCGAGGCAAGGAAAGCTGCCAGAGGATGAAAATCGCGGCTGTTGCGCGTCAGCCCGGGCAAGCAGACGATGGGCGTCTTCGCGTCACGGCCTATGACTTCGCTGCCGTAGCGTCTGCCATAGAGCCTGAGGCCGTCCCTCGCGCGAAAATAGTGCTCCCGAAACAGTTGTTTCTCACGCACCGGATGCTCTCGCATGGCTCCATCCTTCGGTTTTTCGGAGATTGTCCCTGCCTGCGGCGCTGCGGCTCAGGAAGGATTGCGGCCCATCCTCAGGTCGGCGACGATGTCCGCCTTCTGCCCGAGACGGGATTTGTAGACCTGGTAGTTCTCCATCACCCGCTGAACATAGTTGCGGGTTTCCTCGAAGGGAATCCGTTCGATCCAGTCGACCACCTCGTCGATCGGCTTGCCGCGCGGGTCGCCGTAGCGCGCCAGCCATTCCGGCACCCGGCCGGGTCCGGCATTGTAGGCGATGAACGTCAGGATGTAGGAGCCGCCGAAACGGTCGATCTGCTCGCCGAGATAGTGCGAGCCGAGCGTCGCGTTGTAGCCGGCGTCGCTCGTCAGCCGGTCCTTGGAATAGGCAAGGCCGTAGCGGCTGGCGACACCCTTCGCCGTCGCCGGCAGGAGCTGCAGCAGGCCGCGGGCATTGGCGGCCGACACCGCGGCCGGATTGAAGGCGCTTTCCTGGCGGGCGATGGCGTAGGCAAGTGCCTTGCCGGCGCCGCTGATATTGGCGTCCGTCGGGATCACGCCGAGGGGGAAGGCGAGGGCGGCGACATCGATGCCGCGGCCGAAGGCGATCTTGCCGATCTGCAGGGACAGTTGATGATTACCCGCCTTTTCCGCCCTTGCCGAGAGAATGGCGAGTTCACCTGGATCGGTCAGGTCCTCGGCAAGCGCGCGGTAGAGGCTTTCCGCGCGCCAGCCGTGGCCGGCGGCTTCCAGGCGTTCGATTGCTCGAACGGCTTCGCGATCTTCGAGCCGGGCGCGATCCTCAGGGGTTGGCGAGGGATAGGCGACGTTGAGGGCTGAGCGGCCGAGCCGAGCCGCGGCGAGCTGGCCGTAGAAGGTGCCGGGATAGCGGGCGGCGTTGGCGAAATACTCGTCCGATTTCCCAGGGCCGCCGGCCTCGGCGGCGCGTCCCAGCCAATACCAGGCCCGCGACGCCGAAATCGGCCGGTTCGACGTCGCCAGGATCTTACGAAAGTGTCGCGCCGCCGTCGTTGGATCTTCAAGCCCGCGCAGCGCGTACCATCCAGCATGGAACTCAGCGTCCACGATGTCGGTCGCATCGATCGCAGCATGATGGGCGGCAACCCGGTAGGCTCCGCGAAAATCGCCCTTGTCGAGCAGGCCGCGGCTGACGATCCTTTGTTCGGTCCACCATTCGCCCGCATCGACGAGGGCGTTGCTGTCCTTCGGCGCCAAGGCAAGGAGCTCCGCCGCTTCCTCGAATTTCTCCTGCTTGCGCAGATATTCGACGCGCAGGAAGAGATAGGCCGGGTTGTCGCGCCAGGATGCATCGACCGCTTCGATCAGCGCCGCCGCCTTGCCGTTGCCGCGGACCACCGCAGCCCAGGCTCTATAGAGCGATTGTGCCTTGCCCAGGTCGCTGAACCTCTGCGCCTGTTCGACACGGCTGCGATAGAGAAGCATCTCCATGCGGCGCCGATGGTCGGCAGGCGTCAGCAGGGATGAGAATTCCGAAAGGATCTTGCTTTCGGTCTCCTTGTCCAGCGCCTCCTTCAGCCAGAAAGCACGAAGGTGGTGTGCCGCCGCGTCAGCCTTTCCTTCGGCCACGAGTGCCCGCGCGAGAATGATCGCGCCCTCTGCCGTTTCAGGCCGGCTCGAACCGAAGGCGGCGACCACGTCTGCCGGACTCGGATTTTCGCGGTAGAGCGCCCGCTCGGAATGGAAGCGCAAGGCCCTTAGGCCGGGCCAGCCGTGAAGCTCGCGCTGCGCTTCGGCGATCTCGTAGGACGGGATGTCCTTCTGCCCGGAAACGGCGATTGCCCAGGTGAGGACATGGCGGTCGAGCGTTCCCGCACGCATGCGATTGCGGACAACCATCGCCTCGGACGGCTGGCGATCGGAGAGCGCATCGAGGCCCGTCTTCAGATCGGAAGCGACGGGTGTGATTGCGGCCCGTATGGCGCCGGTGACCTCATTGGCGACGACCGATGCCGGTGCGGGCGAACCGGGCCTTTTTGTCGGCACGGGGAGCCGGGTCTCGGTCGCAAGGGCGGAGGACGTCAGCATCGCAGCGCCGGAAATGGCGGCGACAGGCAGAAAGAGTGGTCCGCGCATCAAGCCCCGTGCTTCCCCGTTTCTCTCAATTTATTAGCTGCCGGATTCACTAACGAAAAGTTAGCGGACATCCGTCATCGCTGCAATTGCCGGCAAAGGCCGGATCCTCGCATTCCTGGCTGCCCCTGCCGAGCGACGCGCGGTCGAAATTGCAGGAAAACTGCTAGGAAATGCGCCCGTCCGACGCTTGCCGCAGCCATGTCACATGATTATGGTGCGGCAGTTTCTAACCGTCGAATGCGGCCAAAGCGTGGGCGCATGCTTGCCCCCTCAGCCGTCAGGAGTTGTGCATGTTCAAGGGTTCCATTCCCGCACTCGTAACCCCGTTCACGTCCACCGGCGCGGTGGACGCGGCAAGTTTCGTCGCGCATGTGGAATGGCAGATAAAAGAGGGGAGCCACGGCCTTGTGCCGGTCGGCACCACGGGTGAATCGCCGACCCTTTCGCATGACGAACACAAGCAGGTGGTGGAGCTCTGCGTCGAGGCGGCCGCGCGGCGCGTGCCGGTTATCGCCGGCGCCGGCTCCAACAACACGACCGAGGCGGTCGAGTTGGCGCAGCACGCCGAAAAGGCGGGCGCGGATGCCATCCTGGTCGTGACGCCGTATTACAACAAGCCGACGCAGAAGGGCCTCTTCGCTCACTATGCGGCGATTGCCGAAAGCGTGAAGCTGCCGATCGTGATCTACAACATTCCGGGCCGCTCGGTCGTCGACATGAGCGTCGAGACCATGGCCGCGCTGGCGAAGGCCTATCCGACGATCGTCGGCGTCAAGGATGCGACCGGCAAGATCGAGCGCGTCTCCGAGCAGCGCATGGCCTGCGGGAAGAATTTCGTCCAGCTTTCCGGCGAGGATGCGACGGCGCTCGGCTTCAACGCGCATGGCGGTGTGGGCTGCATATCGGTAACGGCGAATGTCGCGCCGCGCCTCTGCGCCCAGTTCCAGCAGGCGACGCTTGCCGGCGACTACGCCAAGGCGCTGGAATATCAGGACCAGTTGATGCCGCTTCACAAGGCCATCTTCCTGGAGCCCGGCCTCTGCGGCGCAAAATATGCGCTTCATCGCCTCGGGCGGATGAGCCGCGCCGTGCGCTCGCCGCTGCTGCCGACGCTCGAGCCGGCGACCGAAGCGGCGATCGACGCGGCTCTCAGGCATGCGGGATTGATGAACTGATGGCACCCAAGGGCAGCGAGCGTACGGTCAGGAAAGTGGTGGCGGAAAACCGCAAGGCCCGCTTCAACTACGAGATCATCGATACCTACGAGGCCGGCCTTGTGCTGACCGGCACGGAGGTCAAGTCGTTGCGCGAGGGAAAGGCCAATATCTCGGAATCCTACGCCACCGACGAGGGCGGCGAGATCTGGCTGATCAATTCCTACCTGCCGGAATATCTCCAGGCCAATCGGTTCAATCACGAGACCCGGCGCCGCCGCAAATTGCTGTTGTCGAAGCGCGAGGTGAACCGGCTGCAGGGCGCGGTCAATCGCGAGGGCATGTCGCTCATCCCGCTCAAGATCTACTTCAACGATCGGGGCCGGGCGAAACTGGAACTGGCGCTCGGCAAGGGCAAGAAGCTGCACGACAAGCGCGAGACGTCCAAGGAGCGCGACTGGAACCGGCAGAAGAACCGTCTGCTGAAGGAGCGCGGCTGAACTGGCCGCGCAACTTTCCGCGGCCGCGCGAGATGCGATCAAGCAGTAGGCGCGATGCATCGTCCCGCCCGCGCCGGAAGGCCGGGCGGAACGAACGGGCTTGAACCTGTTTCTATCAAGCCTCGGCGTCGTTGGAAACGGGCTCGGGCGGGCGTGCCATGCGTTCGGACGGCTCGCGGCCAATCTCGCCCCTCAGCGTCGCCAAATCGATGAAGTGGTCGGCCTGGCGGCGCAGGTCGTCGGCGATCATCGGCGGCTGCGTCGACATCGTCGAGACGACCGAGACCTTGCGTCCCTTGCGCTGCAGCGCCTCGACAAGCGTGGTGAAATCGCCGTCACCCGAGAAGATCACCAGATGATCGACCGTTTCGGACTGCTCCATCGCGTCGATCGCCAGCTCGATATCCATGTTTCCCTTGATCTTACGCCGACCGAGCGAGTCGGTGAATTCCTTCGCCGGTTTGGTGACGACCTTGTAGCCGTTGTAATCAAGCCAGTCGATCAATGGGCGAATAGAGGAATATTCCTGGTCTTCGATAAGTGCGGTGTAATAGTAAGCGCGCAGCAGGTAACCGCGTTTCTGGAATGCCTTCAGCAGCTTTCTGTAATCGATGTCGAAGCCCAGGCTCTTCGAGGCGGCGTAGAGATTGGCGCCGTCGATGAAAAGAGCGATTTTTTCGCGAGGATCGAACATCGTAATTTCCTTTTCCATGCCCTGCGCATTATAGCCGTCTGCCCCCGCAGAAGGCGCGCAGAAAATAGGCGCATTACATTAATAATTGCTGATATTGCAAATAATGTAAGTTATGCCACGCATTAATCCAAGCGGCGTACGGTGCATATAGCAAGTTTTAGCAGTTGCTCCAGTTCATCCACACTTCAATTTACGATTGCTGGTGGAGATTTCGGCTGGCGCCTCCCAAAATACAATCCATATATGTGGACCTCGGCCGCATCGCGGATATGTCGTATTCTATCATGCGGCCGGGAATGATGTGAGCGGCGGGTGCAGGAAAAACTTGAACTTGTGCTGTTTTGATTGTATCCGGGCGACTAATTCCAGAAATCGGAGCTGCAAGTGCCGTCCTGTTGCGGCGTTCCGGTTTCGTGTCGTTAATCCCGCCGCGGCAGCCGCCGCGCTCTCGCAAAGGACAAGGCCATGGCCCGCGTCACCGTCGAAGACTGCATCGACAAGGTCGAAAACCGTTTCGAACTCGTCCTGCTCGCCAGCCACCGCGCACGCCTGATCTCTCAGGGCGCCCCGATCACGGTCGACCGCGACAACGACAAGAATCCGGTCGTCGCCCTGCGCGAGATCGCCGACGAGACCCTTTCGCCGGGCGATCTCAAGGAAGATCTGATCCATTCCCTGCAGAAGCATGTGGAAGTGGACGAGCCCGAGCCCGACGCGGCCGCGATCGCCCAGTCGGAACCCGCCGCTTTTGCGGAGGCTGCGGAAGACGAGGACCAGCCGGAGGCTTTGACCTTCGACCGCATGTCGGAAGAGGAGCTACTGGCCGGCATCGAAGGCCTGGTACCGCCGGAAAAGAGCGACGACTACTGAGATCCGTTCGCGAACAGCCGTTCCAAACGTGTTTTCGAAGCAGTGCGCCACTCATATGATTGGCGCACTTTTTGTTTGTCTGACTGCCATGGAGCCGCCTGCGAATGATGCGCCAATACGAGCTCGTTGAGCGCGTGCAGAAATACAAGCCCGACGTGAACGAGGCCTTGCTGAACAAGGCCTATGTCTATGCCATGCAAAAACACGGGCAGCAGAAGCGGGCAAGCGGCGATCCTTACATTTCGCACCCCTTGGAAGTGGCGGCGATCCTCACCGAGATGCATCTCGACGAATCGACGATCGCCGTTGCGCTGCTGCATGACACGATCGAGGACACGACGGCGACGCGGCAGGAGATCGACGAACTCTTCGGCGAGGATATCGGCGCGCTTGTCGAAGGCCTGACGAAGATCAAGAAGCTCGACCTCGTCACCAAGAAGGCCAAGCAGGCGGAGAACCTGCGCAAGCTGCTGTTGGCGATATCGGACGATGTCCGTGTGCTTTTGGTGAAGCTCGCCGACCGGCTGCACAATATGCGCACGCTCGACCACATGTCGGCGGAAAAACGCGCCCGGATCTCCGAGGAGACGATGGACATCTATGCGCCGCTGGCCGGGCGCATGGGCATGCAGGACATGCGCGAGGAGCTCGAGAACCTCGCCTTCCGCCATATCAATCCGGAGGCCTATGAAACCGTCACGAGGAGGCTGGAGGAGCTCTCCCAGCGCAACGAAGGCTTGATCAAGAAGATCGAGGAGGAACTGAGCGAACTGCTTCAGGCCGAGGGCTTGCGGAATGCTCAGGTGAAGGGGCGTCAGAAGAAGCCCTATTCCGTCTTCCGCAAGATGCAGTCGAAATCGCTTTCCTTCGAGCAGCTGTCGGATGTCTGGGGCTTCCGCATCATGGTCGACGATATCCCCTCCTGCTATCGGGCGCTCGGCATTGTGCATACCCGCTGGCGCGTCGTTCCCGGCCGCTTCAAAGACTATGTTTCGACGCCGAAGCAGAACGATTACCAGTCGATCCACACGACGATCATCGGGCCTTCGCGCCAGCGCATCGAGCTGCAGATCCGCACTAGGCGCATGCATGAGATCGCCGAGTACGGCATTGCCGCCCATGCGCTCTACAAGGATCGCGACGCCCTCACGGGCGATCCGACACGGTCTCCGACGTCGAACGCCTATGCCTGGCTGCGGCGCACGATCGAATCGCTTGCCGAGGGTGACAATCCCGAGGAATTTCTCGAGCACACAAAGCTCGAGCTCTTCCAGGACCAGGTCTTCTGCTTCACGCCCAAGGGGCAGTTGATCGCGCTGCCGCGCGGCGCGACCCCGATCGATTTCGCCTATGCCGTGCACACCAATATCGGCGACACCTGCGTGGGTGCCAAGATCAACGGCCGCATCATGCCGCTCGTCACCCGCCTCAACAATGGCGACGAGGTGGAGATCATCCGTTCCGGCATCCAGGTGCCGCCACCCGCCTGGGAGGAGATCGTCGTCACCGGCAAGGCACGCGCGGCGATCCGGCGCGCCACTCGTGCCGCCATCCGCAAGCAATATGCGGGTCTCGGCTACCGCATCCTGGAGCGCACATTCGAACGGGCCGGCAAGACCTTCTCGCGCGAAGGGCTGAAGCCGGTGCTGCACCGGCTCGGCCAGAAGGAAGTCGAGGATGCGATCGCCGCCGTCGGCCGAGGCGAGCTCTCCTCGCTCGACGTGCTGCGCGCCGTCTTCCCCGATCACCAGGACGAACGGGTAACCGTCAAGCCGAGTGCCGATGACGGCTGGTTCAACATGCGCAGCGCCGCCGGCATGGTTTTCAAGTTGCCGGAGCGGTCGAAGGAGGCAGCCGCGGCGGGGCAGGTGGAGGGCCCGGAAGCGCTGCCGATCCGCGGCCTTTCCGGCAATGCCGAGGTGCATTTCAGTCCCGCCGGGGCCGTCCCCGGCGATCGCATCGTTGGCATCATGGATCGGGACAGGGGCATCACCATCTACCCCATCCAGTCACCGATTCTGCAGAAATTCGACGAGGAGCCGGAGCGCTGGATCGACGTTCGCTGGGACCTCGACGAGGCCAACAATAACCGTTTCATGGCGCGGATCGCCGTAAGCGCCCTCAACGAACCTGGCACGCTGGCAGAGATCGCCCAGGCGATCGCCACCAGCGACGTCAATATCCGCTCGCTTTCCATGGGGCGGGTTGCCGCCGATTTCAGCGAGTTGCAGTTCGATCTGGAGGTCTGGGACCTGCGTCAACTCAATCACCTGATGACGCAGCTCAAGGAGTTGCCGAGCATTTCTCTGGTCAAGCGGCTTTTCGATTAGGCCTCCGCTTCTTGCCTCCTTGGCGAGCAATGCGAGGCATAAAATCGGCAGGTCATGCGCTGCGTGCATGGCTGCCGGTTGATCATGGCGCTGGTAGAACACCGATCGCTAAACTACTTATTCGATCGGGAGGTAAACGAAGAGGTTTGCCATGTTCAAGCAGTTGAAGAAAATCACCCGTGCCCTGCACATCCCCACCATCGAAGAGCGCGAAATCGCCTATCTGAACGGCTCGATCGACCGCATCGACCTCGAATACCGTCAGCGTCAGATCGACCGCGGTCTGTTCCGCAAGGATTTCTGATCCGCAGGTGACCCCATGCTGACGCGTTTTCCGGATCCCATCGATCCGGGTGGCGGAGCGGCTTGGACCACCGTCTGTCGATGCGGGAAGCCTGTTTTCAAGCTATGCATATGCTGAATGGCTCTAAGGGGCACTCCACCCATCGCCCGTCAACCTTGCGCCTTGCGGGTCTGACGCCTATCTTGCGCCCATCACAGGGGCGCCGATCGGCGGTTACAAGATGCGACGACAGAATGCTATTTAGGCGCAGAGAACCGGTCACGATTTCGGAACGCCTTCGCGCTTTCTTCTGGCCGCGCAAGGGGCTCTCGCGCGGTCCGCGTTATATCGCCCTGCGCATACTCCGCCTGAATTCTTCTCCCCATTCGATTGCCGTCGGCGTAGCCGCTGGCGCAGCCGCCGCATGCACGCCTTTGTTCGGCCTGCATATAGTTCTGGCAGTCATTCTCGCCTGGATCTTCTCCGGCAATCTCGTCGCAGCGGTCATCACCACTGCACTCGCCAATCCGATCACCATTCCGGTGATCCTGACCGTTTCCTACGAGATCGGCGTTGCGCTCACGGGACCGCAGGCCGGTCCGGGCGTCGGCTCGGCGGAGATCGCCCGATTGATCGAGCAAATGCAGCTTGCCGAACTCTGGGGGCCCGTGCTCAAGCCCGTGCTCGTCGGCTCGCTGGCCCTCGCGCTCGCCGGGGCCTTGATCTTTTACCCGCTTGCCTTCCAGACCGCCCGGATATTCCAGGTCCGGCGGCGGGAGCGGCTGCAGAAAGCCGGATACCCGTCATGATCATCGGCATCGGCAGCGATCTCATCGATATTCGCCGCATCGAAAGCTCGCTCGAACGATTTGGCGAGCGCTTCGTCAACCGTTGCTTCACCGACATCGAGATCGCCAAATCGGATGCGCGCAAGAACCGCGCGGCCTCCTATGCCAAGCGCTTCGCCGCCAAGGAGGCCTGTTCGAAGGCGTTGGGCACCGGCCTCGCGCAAGGGGTTTTCTGGAAGGACATGGGTGTGGTCAATATGCCGGGCGGCAAGCCGACGATGCAACTGACCGGCGGTGCGGCGGCCCGCCTTCAGGAGATGCTGCCCATTGGGCACCGCGCCGCCATTCATCTGACGATCACCGACGACTTCCCGCTTGCACAAGCTTTCGTGATTATCGAGGCGCTGCCGGTTGCCCCCGCCGAGGGAACGGTTTAGAGCACTGCCGGGATAGCGCCGCTCCGGCAATCGCTTGAAGCGACCTGGCCCGGTGAACACATGAATGTGCGGTTGCGCGGCAGGACGACAAGGAAGAACTGAGCGTGGAAGAAAAGACAGAAACGCACCAGAGCGCCCTCTGGGAGAATGTGAAGGTCATTGTTCAGGCGCTGCTCTTGGCTTTGGTCATTCGCACCGTTTTCTTCCAGCCCTTCACGATTCCGTCCGGCTCGATGATGCCGACTTTGCTCGTCGGCGACTATATCTTCGTCAACAAGTTCGCCTACGGCTATTCGAAATACTCGCTGCCCTTTTCGCCGGATCTTTTCAGCGGCCGGATCTTTGCAAGCGAGCCGACGCGCGGCGATATCGTCGTGTTCCGCTTTCCGCCCAATCCGGACATCGACTATATCAAGCGTGTCGTGGGCCTGCCGGGGGACCGCATTCAGGTCAGGAACGGTGTCCTCCATGTCAACGGCAAGCCGGTCGATCGGGTCCCGGACGGAACCTTCCGGGCAGACGACAACTATGACACCGGCGGCGACGTGCCCGTCTACCGCGAGACGATGGACACGGGTGTGACCTATGACACGCTTGACCAGTTCCCGGATTCCAGCGGAGACAACACCCGCGAATTCCTGGTGCCGGAAGGCCATTACTTCATGATGGGCGACAACAGGGACAATTCCTCCGACAGCCGCTTCGACGTCGGTTTCGTGCCGGCGGAAAACCTGGTCGGTCGTGCCAGCATGATCTTCTTCTCTCTCGGCAACGACACGTCCTTCCTGAAAATCTGGAATTGGCCGGCGAATCTGCGTTACGACCGGCTGTTCAAGGTCGTCGAATGATGAAGGGACGGTCGCTGAGCGCGGAGGATCGGGCAAGGCTCGAGACCGCGATCGGTTATCAGTTCGCCGAGAAGGAACGCCTCGACCGCGCGCTGACGCATTCCAGCGCCCGCAATGCGCGCGCGAGCAACTATCAGCGGCTTGAATTCCTCGGCGACCGCGTCCTCGGACTTTGCGTCGCCGAACTCCTGTTCCAGACGTTCCTCGACGCCAATGAGGGCGAGCTGTCGGTTCGCTTGAACCAACTCGTCAGCGCCGAGAGCTGCGCCCGGGTTGCCGACGAGCTGTCGCTGCACGAATTCATTCGCACCGGCTCCGACGTGAAGAAGATCACCGGCAAGCACATGATGAATGTGCGGGCCGATGTGGTAGAGTCGCTGATCGCCGCGATCTATCTCGATGGCGGGCTGGAGGCGGCGCGTCGCTTCGTGCTGCGGCACTGGACCGATCGCGCAGCAAGCGCTGACGGTGCCCGCCGGGACGCCAAGACGGAATTGCAGGAATGGGCGCACGCCAAGTTCGGGGTGGCGCCGAGATACAGGACGGATGATCGCTCCGGTCCCGACCACGATCCGCGCTTCACCGTGACCGTAGAGGTCGACGGGATCGGGCCGGAAACGGGGACCGATCGCTCGAAGCGCGGGGCCGAGCAGATCGCTGCCATGCGATTGTTGGAACGCGAAGGTGTTTGGCAGAAACGGTCTGCCGGAAATTGACGGAAGCTATGACGGACAAGCAACAGGACACGGGCGCCGGCAGCACGGCGACCCGCTCGGGCTTCGTGGCGCTGATCGGCGCGACGAATGCAGGAAAGTCGACCTTGGTGAACCATCTGGTCGGCGCGAAGGTATCGATCGTCAGCCACAAGGTGCAGACGACGCGAGCGATCATCCGCGGCATTGCCATCCATGACAGGACCCAGATCGTCTTCATGGACACACCCGGCATCTTCAAGCCGCGCCGCCGGCTGGATCGGGCCATGGTGACGACGGCCTGGGGCGGCGCCAAGGATGCCGACCTGATCATGCTGCTGATCGACAGCGAGCGCGGGCTGAAGGGCGACGCCGAAACGATCCTCGAGGGCCTGAAGGATGTTCCCCAAGCGAAGATCCTGGTCCTTAACAAGATCGACCGGGTTCGCCCGGAGGACCTCTTGAAGCTTGCGGCCGCCGCTAACGAAGTCGTTCCCTTCGAGCGTACCTTCATGATTTCCGCGCTGACCGGCTCCGGCTGCGGCGACCTTATGGACTACCTTGCGGCCGCATTGCCGGAGGGGCCATGGTACTATCCGGAGGACCAGATCTCCGATCTGCCGATGCGCCAGCTCGCGGCCGAGATCACCCGCGAGAAGCTGTTCCTCCGCCTACATCAGGAACTCCCTTACGCGTCCCACGTCGAGACGGAGAAATGGGAAGAGCGCAAGGACGGGTCGGTGCGCATCGAACAGGTGATCTATGTCGAGCGCGACAGTCAGAAGAAGATCGCGCTCGGCAAGGGCGGGGAGGCGATCAAGGCGATCTCGACCGCGGCCCGCAAGGAAATTTCCGAGATCCTGGAACAGCCCGTGCACCTCTTTCTGTTCGTCAAGGTGCGCGAGAACTGGGGCGACGATCCGGAGCGTTTCCGCGAGATGGGACTCGATTTTCCGCGATAAGCGCTCAACGTAGCGGCTATTTTTGGTCATTCGAGGCGGCGAGCCTCTTGTTCAGAAGCGGTCCGATCGTCTCGGCCCGATTGGTCCAGACGTAGCCGGAAAAATTCTCCGGAACGAGGGCGAGCTGTTCGGCGCTGTCGATTCCGGATGTGAAGTCGCCGCCGTGATGGGGCCCGAGCAGGATGATCTCGCTTCCGGCGGCCTGCATTCGGGCAGCAAACCGGTAAGGCCAGCCCCACAGAAAAGGCGCGTAGTTGGCGGGTACGACGATCAGCGTATCGCGGCAGGCCTCCGGCACGATCCCGGTCCAGCCATAGGCGGCATAGCGGCCAAGGCAGGCCATGGTGGATTGCCGGTCGTAGCCCCTCAGCCCGCCGACCAGCCGCAGGGTCTCCTGCGTCGGCGCTCTGCCTCCGTAAACCCCGAAGATCAATTTGCGCCACTCCGGGTGAAACCGCAGCATGACGGCAAGGGTCGCACCTTCCTCGCGCCGCTCGCTCTTGAAGTTGATCAGGAACCGGCCGTGGGGCAGGGCGGTGAAAACTTCCCCCAGCGTCGGCATCTGGCCTTCTCCCTGGCCGCGGAAGGGAAAGGTCTTCCCGCCGTCCGCCGTGTAGCCGTAACCGATATCGAGCGTCTTCAGCTTGGACATCGGCGTCTCTTCCGTAACGCCCGCTCCATTTGTGCGGCAGTCGAGCGTCCAATCGTGGAAGACGGCGAACTGGCGGTCGGGAGTCAGGTGGACATCCAGTTCGATCACCTCGGCGCCGCTGTCGAGTGCTGCGCGCATGGAGGCGATCGTGTTCTCGAGATAGGCATGGCGCGGCGGTTCGATACGCTCAGCCGTGCAGGTGTCGTTGCCCACCTCGTCCAGACTGAAGACCTGATGAATGCCGCGATGGGCGAGAACCTTCGCGGCTCCGGCCGGCGGTGCCACCAGATAGGATGTGTTGAGGAGCCAGATGATGGCGACGATGATGACCGCGACGACGGCGATGACGGCGAGTTTCCTCATCGTGAATCCTCCTCTCGCACCGCGCTCTGCTCGGCACAGCGGCGCTCCTGCACTTGCGCTGCCACGCTCCCCGTTATGCGGATTGCGAACAAACCGTCACCTCCGCGCGTGATTGACCGGCAGCAGGCCCTATGGGAGGTAGGCTCCCGAACCGCCCAATGCAATGCCGCAGGAGAACTTAGGTGCCGCAGCTCGTCCAGGGAAAATGGGTCAAGAATGATGTCGCCGCAAGCGAGATGAAGGACGGCGCGTTCCATCGCGAGCCGACCCGCTTCCGCTATTGGATCACCACTGACGGACGATCCGGGCCGGACGGCCAGCCGTCATTCGCCGCGGAAGCGGGGCGCTACCGGCTGTTTGTCTCCTATCTCTGCCCATGGGCATCCCGGACGATCGCGATGCGCAACCTCAAGGGACTTCAGGAGATCGTCGGGCTTACGGCCGCAAATCCCGTGCTCGGCGAGGACGGGTGGATCTATGACGAACCTGTGGATGCGGGCACCCGCGTGGGGCGCGTCCGCTATCATCACCAGCTTTATACGGCGAGCGACCCGGGCTATTCCGGGAAGGTCTCCGTCCCCGTGCTCTGGGACATGCAGGAAGGCCGGATCGTCAACAACGAGTCGGCCGATATCCTTCGCATTCTGAACTCGGCCTTCGACCGCTTGACCGGCAACCGCCTCGATCTCTACCCCGCGGCGCTCCGCACCGCCATCGATCGCTGGAACGAGCCGATCTACGCGTGTGTCAACAACGGCGTCTACCGGGCCGGATTTGCCAAGACTCAGGCCGCCTATGACCAGGCCGTCGTAAGCCTATTCGGCATGCTCGATGAACTCGAGCGACATCTCGACGTGAACCGATATCTCGCCGGTGAATATCTGACCGAGGCGGACATTCGCCTCTTCGTAACCCTCGTCCGTTTCGACGTCGCCTATCACGGCGCCTTCAAATGCAATATCCGCCGGATCGAGGATTATCCCTGCCTCTCCAACTACCTGCGCGAGCTCTATCAGTGGCCGGGAATCCGTGAAACGGTCCGGATCGACGATATAAAGCGCGGATATTACGGTATCCAGCACATCAATCCCGCCGGGATCGTGCCGGCGGGCCCGGCGATCGACTTCGATCGCCCGCATGATCGATCCCGTCTTGCCGGCCTCGGGGTTTTCGGCACGTAGCGGGTTGCTCGCCGGCGATGCGCTCCGGCAGGCGTTATATTTTCTCCCGATGTACTAAGGAAGCAAAGCCTTGAGGGGCCACAGCACAACCCCATTGATTAACCGCCGAACGCCGCTAAGTTAATGTAAGTTCTGATGGATAGGAGCCTCAAGAGGCTGGCCTGACGACATCCCGGTTGCAGCCCCGTGCTTTTGCACGGCGCCAGCCCGCCGGAGGCCGTGAGGCTCGCCCGAGCCGGTTCTCGCTGCTTCCGGACTCAATCGGCGCCGTCCCGGCGCGCGCACTTTCCGGAGGCCAACCGAACCGCCCGCTCCATGCGGAAGAACGGATATGCCCGTATAGGTCTGGCGCTGAGGTTGGAAATGAATGCAGCATTGTTGAAGTTGCTTCGCCGTCTTGTCCAGAAGGGAACTCTGACGGTCATTTTTTCATCGGGAAAGAAAGTTGTTCTTGGGGATGGCACGGGGAAGCCCGCGGCCATGCATATAACGGACGCTGAGGCGGAAAAGGCCATATTGTACGACCCCGGCCTAAAATTCGGCGAAATGTACATGGACGGCCGTGTTGTCATCGAAGAGGGCGATATCTTCGACGTCCTGTCGATCATCAAGAGCAACGGTGTGGAAAAAGCGGCGACCTTCCTCAATTCCATCGTCGCCCTCGGGCACGTATTTCGTCAGCAGCTAAAAAGCCGGCTGCCGGTCAACCGCAACCGCTACAATGTCGCCCATCACTACGATCTCGACGGCAAGCTATTCAACCTCTTCCTCGACGAGGACTGGCAATATTCCTGCGCCTATTTCCATCCGCCGGGCATTTCGCTCGACGAGGCGCAGCGCGCGAAGAAGCGCCATATAGCCGCGAAGCTGCTGCTCGAACCGGGCCAGCGGGTGCTGGAGGTCGGTTCCGGCTGGGGCGGCTTGGCTATGTACCTCGCCGAAGCGACGGGCGTCGAAGTCACCGGCATCACGCTCAGCGAGGAGCAACTGAAGGTCTCGCGCGAACGCGCCGCCAGACGCGGGCTGTCCGATCGCGTGCGGTTCGAATTGCAGGACTACCGTACCCTGCAGGGGCGGCAATTCGACCGGATCGTCTCCGTCGGCATGTTCGAACATGTGGGCATCGGCAACTACGGCAATTTCTTCCGCAAGATGAAGGAATTGCTGAAATCCGACGGCGTCATGCTGCTTCATTCGATCGGCCAGGTCTACAAGCCCTGGGCGACCAATCCCTGGATCGAAAAGTATATCTTCCCCGGCGGCTACATCCCGGCGCTTTCCGAGGTCCTGCCGCCGGTCGAGAGCACGCGCCTGCTTGTCAAGGACATCGAGATCCTGCCGCTGCACTATGCCTGGACGCTCCGCGCCTGGCGCGAGCGCTTCGTTGCGCGGCGCGAGGAAGCGGTGAAGCTCTATGACGAGCGCTTCTTCCGGATGTGGGAGTTCTATCTCGCCGCCTCCGAAACCGCCTTCCTCTACGACAAGCACTTCATCTTCCAGCTTCAGCTCTCGCCGTCGCTGGGGGCCGTGCCGGTCTCGCGCGATTACATCGAAGCGAAGGAGCGCGAATTGCTGGAGTTCGAGAAAACCCGCTCGCGGCTGGAGCTCGTCGCGGTGTAGCGGGGCGCGCGGTGTTTTTCTGCCCCTCATCCGGCCTGCCGGCCACCTTCTCCCCGCAGGCGGGGAGAAGGGACGCGCGGCGCCGTCTTAGACTTCCCTGTCCCCGCGGGCGGGGAGAGGGGTAGTCCTCGGGTTAAACACGAGGAGGGGGCATTCCGCTTCGCCTGCTGGATGTTCGGCGCTGCCATCTTCTGTGGAGTGCGAACGAGCGCTCAACCGCCCTCACTTGGCCTTCATGGTCTGCGTCAGTATGGTCCGGCTTGGAAACATCAGACGGAACGCAGACATGACCGCAAAACCCATCGCCGCCATCATCGCAAGCGAGATCAAGGCGACTGCCGCCCAGGTTGGCGCCGCCGTCGAACTCCTCGATGCCGGGGCGACGGTGCCCTTCATCGCCCGCTACCGCAAGGAGGTCACCGGCGGTCTCGACGACACCCAATTGCGCACGCTCGCGGAACGGCTCACCTATCTGCGGGAGCTCGAAGCGCGCCGGTCGTCCATTCTCGAGTCGATCCGTGGCCAGGGCAAGCTCACCGACGAGCTGGAAGGCAAGATCGCCGCCGCCGTAACCAAAGCGGAACTCGAAGACATCTACCTGCCCTACAAGCCGAAACGGCGGACCAAGGCGGAGATTGCCCGGGAGCGCGGCCTCGGGCCGCTCGCCGAGGCGATCCTTGCCGATCGCTCGATCGCGCCGGCCGACCGGGCGGGGGCCTTCCTTTCCGCCGAAGTGCCGGACGTGAAGGCGGCGCTCGACGGGGCCCGCGACATTATCGCCGAAGGCATGACCGAGAACGCCGACCTGCTGGGCCGCTTGCGCAATCACATGCGCGAGGCGGCGTTCCTGCGGGCGAAGGTCGTCGAGGGCAAGCAGGAGGCGGGGGCGAAGTTCTCCGATTATTTCGATCACTCGGAACGCTGGGCAACGGCACCCGGCCACCGCGCGCTGGCGATGCTGCGCGGCTGGAACGAAGAAGTCCTTTCGGTCGACATCGTCGTCGACCAGGAGGCCGCATCTCCGCAAAAGCCGGTCGAGCGCATGATCGCTGCCGCCTATGAGGTCGGCGGGCACCTGCCCGGGGACAAATGGCTGCTGGAGGTGATCGGCTGGACCTGGCGCGTCAAGCTGTCTCTTTCTCTGTCGCTGGACCTCATGCGCGAACTGCGCGAACGCGCCGAGGAGGAAGCGATCCGCGTCTTCGCGCGCAACCTCAAGGACCTGTTGCTTGCGGCACCGGCCGGCTCGCGGCCGACCATGGGTCTCGATCCCGGCATCCGGACCGGCGTCAAGGTCGCGGTCGTCGATGGCACCGGCAAGCTGCTCGATACGACGACAGTCTACCCGTTCCCTCCGAAGAACGACATTCGCGGTACGCAGGCCGAACTCGCGGCGCTCGTCCGCAAGCACAAGGTCGAACTGATTGCCATCGGCAACGGCACCGGCAGCCGCGAAACGGAGAAGCTCGTCGCCGATATGCTCGCCCAGATGCCGGCGCCGAAGCCCACCAAGGTGATCGTTTCCGAGGCGGGCGCCTCCGTCTATTCCGCTTCGGAGACGGCGGCGGCGGAATTTCCCAACCTTGACGTTTCGCTGCGCGGGGCCGTGTCGATCGCCCGCCGGCTGCAGGACCCGCTCGCCGAACTGGTCAAGATCGAACCGAAATCGATCGGCGTTGGCCAGTATCAGCACGACGTCGACCAGTCGCACCTCAGCCGTTCTTTGGACGCCGTCGTCGAGGATGCGGTGAACGCCGTCGGTGTCGATCTCAACACCGCATCGGCACCCTTGCTGGCGCGCGTTTCCGGCCTGGGCAAGTCGTCGGCCGAAGCGATCGTGGCGCATCGCGATGCGATGGGCGCCTTCGCAAATCGGCAGCAACTCCTCAAGGTGCCGCGTCTCGGTGCCCGCACCTTCGAGCAATGCGCCGGCTTCCTGCGGATTACCAACGGTTCCGAGCCGCTCGACGCCTCGGCCGTGCACCCGGAGGCCTATGGCGTGGCCAAGAAGATCGTCGCTGCCTGCGGCCGGGACGTGCGCTCGCTGATGGGTGACAGTGCGGCGCTGAAGAAACTCGATCCGCGCAGCTTCGTCGACGAACGATTCGGTCTGCCGACGGTGAAGGACATTCTGTCCGAACTGGAGAAGCCGGGCCGCGATCCGCGCCCGAGCTTCAAGACGGCGACCTTCGCCGAGGGGGTCGACGACATCACGGATTTGAAGGTCGGCATGCAGCTCGAAGGGACGGTGACCAATGTCGCGGCCTTCGGCGCCTTCGTCGACATCGGCGTGCACCAGGACGGGCTCGTCCACGTCTCGCAGCTTGCCGATCGCTTCGTCAAGGACCCGCATGAGGTGGTGAAGGCCGGCGACGTGGTGCGGGTTCGCGTCACTGAAATCGATGTGGCGCGCAAACGCATCGGGCTCAGCATGCGCAAGGACGGCGGCGCCGAAACCGGACGGGAGGCGAAGGGGCCGTCATCGAGCGCCATCAACCGCAATTCGGCTGCGCGGCCGCAGAAATCGCAGGTACCTGCTCAGGGCGCCTTCGGCGCGGCGCTGATGGAGGCGATGAAGAAAAAATAGCCCTGCGTGGAACGGCGCGGCATCAAGGATCGTTACGTGCTCATCGGCGGTGACGCGATGTTCTTCGTGGCTGATGCCGACCATAGGAATGCCGGACTTCGGCGGAACAGGTCAGCGGAAAAACCCTCTTCCGCCGGGAATTCCGGCGAAGGAGGTGCATCGTGGCATGCAATGCAATCCGCGTCTTTCCGCAAGCCGTCCTCTTGGCGGCGGCGTTAACCGTATATCCCCAGACAGCAGGCGCGCAGGGCGTCGTGAATTGCGCCGAACGCGCGCAGGTGATTGAGTTCCTCGCCAAGCAATATTCCGAGAAGCAGGCCGCATTCGGAATGGTCAATCAGCAGGCAGTAATGGAACTCTACGCCGCCGACAACGGCACGTGGACCCTGGTCATAACCGACGTGTCAGGCCGAAGCTGCGTGATCTTGGCCGGCAAGAGCTGGGAGACGATTATTCCCGTTGGCCCGAAGGCCTAGGAGCCAGATAACTTTCAGCGGCCGACCTTGTTTCCGCCATCCGTGATGGCGCGCGCGCCAACGCGCGAAATCCCAATCCCGAACCACCTTTCCAGACCCGGACCGCAAGAGCGGGAGCAGGAGATGCATATCTTTCTCCCGCCCCCGTTTCAGTCTCTTCGCCGATCAGTCCGGCCGGCCGACGCTGGCATAGGTGAAGCCGTGCCGGGCGATCTCGTCCTTGCGGTAGATGTTGCGCAGATCGACGAGCAGCGGCGTGCTCATCGTCCGTTTCAGCCGCTTGAAGTCAAGCGCCCGGAACTCGTTCCACTCGGTGACGATCACTAGGGCATCCGCTTCCGCCGCCGCATCATAGGGGTCGCTCGCATAGTCCAGACCCTCGATGACCTTGCGCGCGTTGTCCATACCCTCCGGATCGTAGCCCGTGACCTGGGCGCCCGCATCCTGCAGCGTCTGGACGATGGCGATCGCCGGGCTGTCGCGCATGTCGTCGGTGTTCGGCTTGAAGGTGAGGCCGAGCACGGCGATCTTGCGGCCGCGCACGTCGCCGCCGACCGCAGTGATCACCTTGCGTCCCATGGCCCGCTTGCGGTTATCGTTGATCGCGACGGTGGTTTCGACCAGCCGTACCGGACTGTCGTGGTCCTGTGCGGTCTTGACGAGCGCCAGGGTGTCCTTGGGGAAGCACGAGCCGCCGTAGCCGGGGCCGGCGTGCAGGAACTTGGCGCCGATCCGTCCGTCGAGCCCGATGCCGCGGGCGACGTCCTGGACATTGGCGCCCACCTTTTCGCAAAGGTCGGCCATCTCGTTGATGAAGGTGATCTTCATCGCCAGGAAGGCGTTGCCGGCATATTTGATCAGTTCCGAGGTGCGGCGCGAGGTGAAGACCAGCGGTGCCTGGTTCAGATACAGCGGGCGATAGACTTCGGTCATCACGTCGCGGGCGCGCTGGTCGTCATCCGCAAGGCCGATGACGATTCGGTCAGGCCGCTTGAAATCATCGATCGCCGCGCCCTCACGCAGGAACTCCGGATTGGACACGACGGCAAAGTCCGCCTCCGGATTGGTTTCGCGGATAATGCGTTCGACTTCGTCGCCGGTGCCGACCGGGACGGTCGACTTGGTGACGACGACGGTAAAGCCATTGAGATTGGCAGCGATCTCGCGTGCGGCGGCATGGACATAGGAGAGGTCCGCGTGGCCGTCGCCGCGGCGCGACGGCGTGCCGACGGCGATGAAGATGACGTCGCTGCCGGAAACGGCGGGCGCGAGGTCGGTGGTGAAGTGCAGGCGCCCTGCAGCGACGTTGCTGGCGACCAGATGGTCGAGCCCCGGCTCGAAGATCGGGATCTCGCCCTTCTTAAGCGCCGCGATCTTGCTCTCGTCCTTGTCGAGGCAGACGACGTCGTGGCCGAAATCCGCGAAACAAACGCCGGAAACGAGGCCGACATAGCCGGCGCCAATCATCGTAATCTTCATCCGCTCTTCCTTTGTTGTTGAGTCCTTATCGAGCCTTGGGAGCTACGCATCCATTGATAGGCAAATAGGACCGTTTTTCGACCTGCAAATGACAGGGGCGTTTTCCAAGGCGACGAATCGCTCGGTTGTCCTCAGGCGTGGGCCGCTGCAGGGCGATAATATTGCTCATACCACTCGACGAAACGAGCGACGCCTTCCTCGACGTCGATGGTCGGCTTGAAGCCGGTCAGCGCCTCGAGCAGATCCGGTGAGGCGTAGGTCCGCGGCACGTCGCCCATCTGCATCGGCAGCATGTTGCGCATAGCCGGCCTGCCGACGGCCTTCTCGACAGTCTCGACGAAGGTCATCAGCTCCACCGGCTGGCCGCCGCCGACATTGACGACGCGAAACGGCGCCTGTCGGGAAAGCGTGTCCTGCGCCAGTTCCGGGCCGACGCGATTGGCTTCGCAGGGCGCCACGTGGGAAAGCCGCAGGATGCCTTCGACCAGGTCGTCGATATAGGTGAAGTCACGGCTCATCCGGCCCTCTCCATAGATATCGATCGGCCGGCCGTTAAGGATGGCATCGACGAATTTGAAGAGCGCCATATCGGGCCTGCCCCAGGGACCATAGACGGTGAAGAACCGGAAGGCGGTGGTCGGCACCTTATAGAGATGGGCGTAGCTGTGAGCCATCACCTCCATCGATTTCTTCGTCGCCGCATAGAGCGTCATCGGCTCGTCGGTCCGATCGGCCTCGGCAAAGGGTATCTTCTCATTGGCGCCGTAGATCGACGAGGTCGATGCCAGCATCAAATGCTTCGGGCCGATCGCCCTGGCAAGCTCGAGCACGTTCCAGGACCCGAGAAGGTTGGCGTCCACATAGGCCTTCGGATTTTCAAGGCTGTAGCGAACGCCCGCCTGCGCGGCCAAATGGATAATGACCTCCGGTTCCGCAAGCTCTGCGGCGCGGTCGAGCGCGGAGCGGTCCTCGAGCATCGCGGTCACGGCCTTGAAGCCGTTGGAGCGCTCCAGGATGGCGTGACGGCGCTCCTTGAGCGTCACGTCGTAATAGGGCGTCATGCCGTCGAAGCCGACAACGAAATGCCCATCGTCGATCAGCCGCTTGGCGACATGAAAGCCGATGAAGCCCGCGGTGCCGGTAATGAGGTAACGCACGGAAATGCCCCCGGTCTTCTTGAACTCGATCGTTCATACGAAGAAAGCCGGGCAATGGAAAGACGAAACCGTCACTCCGGCTCACCGTCGAGTTGCTGCTGCAGGGCCGTGAGCACGGACATCGCATGGCCGGAATACTGGCTGATCCAGCGGTCGTGAATGGCTCGGATTGGCAGGGCATTCAAATGGTTCCATCGTTCCCGCCCTTCGCGCCTGGTCAGAACGAGATTTGCCTCCTCCAGCACTTTCAGGTGCTGCATCACGGTGCAGCGGTCGAGATCGGAAAATCGCTCGCACAGCATGCCTGTCGTGCGGGGCGCCTCCTTCAGCGCATCGAGAATCTGACGGCGCCGGCCATTGGCCAGGGCCTTGAAAACCGCGTCGTCCTTCGAATCAATTGACATGTTATATTTTTATAACATATTATGCCCGAAGACAATCGAGAGGAGGTCGTCATGGCTTTCGAATTTCGTGTGAACGGGCGCATTGCCCGTCCCGTCGAGGAGGTCTTCGACGCGGTCGTCAATCCCGACAAGCTCAGCCGCTATTTCGTGACGCTCGGCGGCGTCAGCGGTCCGCTGGTCGCCGGCGCCACGGTGACCTGGTGGGGCGAAGTCCCGGTCGAGGTGGAGGTGGTCGAGCCCCATGAACGGATCGTCTTCCGCTGGGGCGCAATGGTTGCGAAGGAAGAGTCCCCATACCAGACGCGAGTCGAAATGCGATTCCAGCCGCTCGAGGACGGAGCCACCATGGTGACCATTGCCGAAAGCGGCTGGCGCGAAAACCAGCAGGGGCAGAAGAGCTCGTATCTTAACTGCGAGGGATGGTCGCAGATGCTCGCCTGCATGAAGGCCTGGGTCGAGTACGGCATCAACCTCCGAGAGGGCTATTATGTCAGCGAGCTCTCCGGCAAGCCGGCGCTCGAGCCGCAGGTGTAGGGGATCGCGTGATGTCAGTGGAGATGAAGGGCGGCATCAACATCGCTATGAAGGTGCCGAGCCATGAATACGAGGCCGTGCTGGCCTTCTACCGGGACGTCGTCGGTCTGCCGCCATTCGACGAGAAACTGCCGGCCAAGGGCTTCATACTCGGGCCGAATCGGCTTTGGATCGACGAGATGCCGCATTTGAGCCAGGCTGAAGTCTGGCTGGAACTGTTCACCGACGATCACGTAGCGGCCTTGAGCCATCTCGTCGCGAACGGCGCGGTGCGCTGCGATGCGGTCGAGGATCTGGGCGAGGCCTTTCGCGGCGGCTGGGTGATGAATTCGGCCAATATCGTCCATCTCGTGCGCGAGCCGGACGCCTGGTAGCGTCTCAGAATGCCAGCGGTGCCTCTTCGGCGGGCGTCTGCATGGGAGGAGCATCGACCGGCGGCATGGCCGGTTCCATCGGCGACTGCGCCTGGATCACCACCACTCGGGTGCCTTCCTGCACGCGGTTATAGAGATCGATGATGTCCGGGTTGAACATCCGGATACAGCCGCTCGAAACGGCGTTGCCGATCGACCAGGCCTCGGTCGTGCCGTGAATCCGGAACAGCGTGTCCTTGCCATCCTGATAGAGATAGAGCGCTCGTGGCCCAAGCGGATTGGTCGGGCCCGGATCCATGCCGTCGGCAAGCGGGCCATAGCGTTCCGGCTCGCGGGCGACCATGTCCGAGGTCGGTATCCAGCGGGGCCATTGGGCCTTGCGGCCGATGCGCGCCTCGCCGGCAAATTCCAGCCCCGCCTTGCCGACGCCGATCCCGTAGCGCAGCGCCATGCCGCCGCCCTGCACGAGATAGAGGTATCGGTCCGGCGTGTCGATGACGATCGTGCCCGGCGGCTCGTGGGTGACGTAGGGCACCTGCTGCCGCAGGAAGCGCGGATCGACCTTGCTTATGTCGGTGGCAGGCAAGGGGAACGCCTCGTCCGGCTGCGGTCCGTACATCGCCGTGAAATAGGGATCCGGTCCCCGCGGCCGGGGCGGCTGCGCGGTACTCGTCGCACAGCCCGCCAGCGCGGCCAGAACAAGGAGGAGCGTGAGAGGCTGGACGAGGTGGGAAACACACATACTCCAAACACTCCTGGTGGTTGTCCGTGGGGACGGCAGCCGCTTCGTACAGGAAGGCTGGCCGCGATTCGGCTGGACAATGATAGAATTGTAGTGCGGCGAACAGGTCCCGGAAAGGGCGACGGTCGCTGGTCTGGGTGGCCCAGAGGCGCGGCCCGATTTACGCGCCATCTTCGCTTGATCCGCTTTCCGCAGCGGGTGTATGCCTTTTCCATGCAATGGAGCGATCAGGCCATCATTCTCGGCATCCGGCGGCACGGCGAAAGCTCTGTTATCGCCGAGGTCATGACGTCCGCGCATGGGCGGCATCTTGGGCTCGTGCGCTCCGGCCGCTCGCGAACGATGCAGCCGGTGCTGCAGCCGGGCAATTCGGTGGAAGTCACCTGGCGAGCCAGGCTCGACGAACATCTCGGCGAGTTCCGCATCGAGCCGCTCGAACTGCGCGCCGCCAGACTGATGGAGGCGGCGACCTCGGTCTACGGCATCCAGGCGCTTGGCGCCCTGCTGCGGCTGCTGCCGGAGCGCGATCCGCATCCCCATCTTTACGAGGCGCTCGCCGTGATCGTTGACCACCTCGAGGACCCGGCCGACGCCGGCGAATTGTTCGTGCGCTTTGAACTGGCGGTCCTGAACGATCTCGGCTTCGGCCTCGATCTTTCCGAATGTGCTGCGACCGGCGGCCGGGCCGAACTTGTCTACGTGTCGCCGAAAACGGGTCGCGCCGTCAGCCGTGCGGCCGGCGCACCCTATGCGGAGCGCATGCTTGCGCTTCCGGATTTCCTCTCGGGAGGGGACAGCGCGGCCGATTACGACAGCCTCGCCGCGGCCTTTCGCCTGACGGCCTATTTCCTCAATCGCCACGTCTATGAACCGCGCGGCGTCGACGTTTCCTCGGCGCGAGACGGTTTCGTCCATGCGACACTGAAGGCGCTGAAGCCGGTCCCGCCCCCGGCAGCATGAGATGCGAAACAGGTGCCGCACGTTCAATGCGGCACCCGAACCGGCAATTCGGCCTTAGAGCGCGTCGCTTTGGACGGAGCCGTGCAACGCGCTTCAGGTCTTTGCTCTATGCATGTCGTTGTCCCGAAACCGCTGAGCACTTTCGGGCGGCATGCATCAGGCGATCTTGCCGCCGCCCTGCTTGGTCACGGCGACCACTGCCGGGCGCACCGGCATGTCGTCGCGGAAGTCGGGCCAGCGCGTTGCCGGCTTCTCGTAAGTGGCAAGGCCGGCATCGCCCGGGTGCTGAACGGCGAGGAAGAAGGTGTCGCTCGTCGGGTTGAAGCTTGGGCCGCACATTTCCGCGCCGACCGGAACCCGGAAGAACAGCTTCGATGTGCCGCGTCCTTCGCCTTCGGTTTCGATCGCCCAGACGCCATCGGTGCGGCCCGTCTCTTTCTCGTTATTGCCGTCGGTCGATACCCACAGGCGGCCGTCCGAGTCGATCGCGCAATTGTCCGGCATGCCGAACCAGCCGTTCTTCGTCGTCGCCGTCGAGAAGGAAGCACCGACTTCCGCAACGCTCGGGTCGCCGCATTTCAGCAGGATGTCCCATTTGGATTTCGTCGAAGCGAAATCGCCATCCGTTTCGGAGATCTCGACAATGTGGCCGAAGGCGTTCTTGGCGCGCGGATTGGCAGCGTCCGCCTCTTCCTCCTTTCGCTTGGTGTTGTTAGTCAGCATGGCATAGACCTTGCCGGTCTTCGCGTTGGGCTGGATGTCTTCCGGCCGGTCCATCTTGGTGGCGCCGAGCGCATCGGCGGCAAGCCGGGTGTTGATCAGGACGTCGGCCTGCGAGGCAAAGCCGTTCTCGGTCGTCAGCGGGCCCTCGCCATGGATGATCGGCATCCAGGTGACCGTGCCGTCCTCGTCGAATTTCGCTACGTAGAGCGTGCCTTCGTCGAAGAGGTCCATGTTGGCGGCGCGGTCGTTCGGATTGTAGGTGCCCTTCGTCACGAACTTGTAGACATAGTCGTAACGCTCGTCGTCGCCGCTATAGAGAACGACGCGGCCATCCTTGTTGACGATCGATTCGCAGCCCTCATGCTTGAAACGGCCGACGGCGGTGCGCTTCTTCGGCACCGAGGTCGGGTCGAGCGGATCGACCTCGACGACCCAGCCGAAGCGGTTGGCCTCGTTCGGATCCTTCGATACGTCGAAGCGCTCGTAGAACTTCGACCACTCATATTGGCTGCCGGGCGCGCCGAGACGCTTCAGCTGCTTGAATTCCGGATGATCCTCGGCGAGCTCGCCGCCGAAATAGCCGTTGAAGTTTTCCTCGGCCATCATGTAGGTGCCCCAGGCGGTGACGCCGCCGGCGCAATTGTTGATGGTGCCGAAGACTTTCCTGCCGGTCGGGTCGGCTACGGTCTTGACGCGGTCATGGCCGGCCACCGGACCGGAGAGCTGCATTTCGGTATTTGCCGTGATGCGGCGGTTGTACTTGCCGTCGAGAACCGGCTGCCACTTGCCGTCAACCTTGCGGATCTCGACGACCGTGCCGCCATGGGCGGCCATTTCGATGTCGACCAGTTCCTTGGTGTATTCGCCGAGAACGACCTTGTCCTCTTCCTTGCCGTCCTCCGTCACCTTTTCGACGCGGGCGAAGTTCGGGAACATGATCTCGGCGTTGGTGTATTCATGGTTGACGACCAGCAGGCCATGGTCTGGGCTCCCGTCCAGCGGGATGAAGCCGACATAGTCGTTGTTGTAGCCGAACTGGCGGCCCTGCGCTTCGGCGGTCTGCTTGAGCGGATCGAATTCGGGGCTGTCAGCGAAGATCTTGTCGCCCCAACGCAACAGGATGTCGGCGTCGTAGCCTTCAGCGACGTGATGCTTCTCGTCGACGCCGGCCTCGATCTCCTTGAAGTCGAAGCGGGACGCGCTCTCGGCGCGAGCTTCATCGGCCGAAAGCAGCGCAAGCGGGCTGACCGTCGTCGAAATGGCGGCAACCGCAAGGGATCCGCCAAGGAACGACCGACGCGAGAAGCGACGGTTGATGATGTCGCCCATGGTCGGGTTAGTGGAACAGTTCTGGCCGATATCTTCCAGCTCCTCCCTCTGTTCCGTCAGCGTCTTGAATTCGGTTTCTTCCGTCGAGCCGAGATGCTTGTCCATGGTCACTCCCCATTTGAACGATCGAAGCGCCGCCTGTGGTCGGCGTCCATCCTCGCTCTATCAGCTAGCCCATGACAGTTCTGCGACAGTTCGATGAAGAGCTTGCTGCTCTTCTCCCCCGAAAGACATTTACCGCAAAGAACCTCCGGTTGCGAGGAAGGGGAAGTTCAAGCGGGATGTCTCCGCTGGCATTCCGCGATAACTTGTGCGAATCGTTCACGAGTCGTCGTGGTGTCGGGGGACCCATGCTTGAGCTTATCGCCTTGGTTGCCTTTGTCCTGGCGCTTGCCGCCTTTCTCGGCGGCCGCAGGACCGCAGACCGACTGGACGCCGAAATCGAGAGCCTGAAGGCGGAGATCGCCCGACTCGCGACGCAGGCCCCTGAAGAGGTCGTGTCCGATCCTGCGGCATCTGCGCCAACAGAGGGCGAGGCAGCGACTGTGCCAGAGGTCGGCGAAGAGGCGGTGCAGGGGCCGTGGTCGCAGGCGCGCGAGGGGGCGCAGATTTTCGGCAGTGCCCCGGCGGGCGCCGAGATAGGCAGCGAGTCTCCCGTTGTAGCGACTGCCGAACCCGCAGCCGCGCGGTCTGCGGAGAGCCTCGAGAGCCGTATCGGCGGACGCTGGCCTGTCTGGGTCGGCGGACTTGCGCTGGCGCTCGGCGGCTTTTTCCTGGTGCAGTACTCGATCGAGGCCGGGCTTTTGAGCCCGACGGTCCGGCTCACGCTCGCTGCGGTCTTCGGCCTTGTGCTCGGGGCCGCCGGTGAAGTGATCCGGCGCCGGGCGGTGCCGACGATTTCCGACCGGTTCCGCAATGCGATGATTCCCGGCGTGCTGACCGCAGCCGGCGCCGTTACGCTGTTCGGCGTCGTCTATGCGGCGCATGGCATCTACGGCTACATTGGGACGGCGCCGGCCTTCGCGCTGCTGGCGCTGATTTCGCTGGCGACAGTCGGTCTCTCGCTGCTGCATGGCCAGGCGCTTGCCGGTCTTGGTCTGCTTGCGTCGTTGCTGACCCCTCTCTTCGTCTCCAGCGGCGAGCCGCGGCCGTGGGTGCTGTTCGCGTTTCTCTCGGTCGCCTGGCTCGCGACGCTTGCCGCCTCGCGCCTGCGCCGCTGGACGATCGTGCCGACGCTCGCAAATGCCGGCCTCGGCCTTTGGGGACTGGCCTATATCGCGTTGGCCGCGCCTTTCGAGGCCCCGCCGGTCGCCGCCGCGCTCTTGGTGATGGTCGTCGGCGTCGGTTTGATCTGGCCCGGCGGCGTCGAGCGCGCGAGCGGTGCAACGGCGGAAACAATCGCATCGCCAGCCGCGGCTCGGGGCCCTTGGGAGACGCTCTTCACGCCGCCCCATGCGGCGATCTCGCTGTCGGCGGCAATCGTGGCGGCACTCCTTGCGCTTCTCTTTATCAGCCCGGCGGTCGAGGCGGCGCGATTCCCGATCGCCGAATTCGTCGTCGTCACCGCGGGTCTCGCCGGCATCGGCGCCCTGCGGGCCACTGCGGCCTATCCGGCGTTGCTCGCGTCTCTTGCTGCCGTCGTCGGGACGTGGACGCTGACCGCACTCAGCGGCGTCCTTGCCTATCTCGACCCGACATTGGCGTCGCCGGAGATCGTCGTTCCGGGGCGGGCTGCCATGCTGACGGCGATGGTGCTCGCGGCGCTCTTCCTGCTGCTCGCCTCGGCGGTGCTTTCGCGCCTCGCGGAGCATCGGCAATTTGCCATTCTTTGGGCCGGCATCGCTGCCGTCGTGCCCGGCACTCTCATCGGAATGTCGTTCCTTATGACCGGCAATTTCGCATTCGACCTGCCGCATGGGCTTTCCGCCTTTGCGGGCAGCCTGTTCCTCCTCGGCCTCGTCGAATGGCTCTCCCGCCGCAACGCCGAGGGACGCGAACTCGATCTCGCAATCGGGCTGCTCGCCTTGGGTTCCCTCGGACTCTTCGTCATCGGCCTGCATGCGTGGACGGACGGGCTGGTGACGACGCTTGCAATCGCGTTCCTCGGCGCCGGCTACACCTTTGCGACGCGTCTCCGCACCTGGCCGGTCCTGCCCTGGGTGACCGTTGCCGCCGCCATCGTCGTACTGGCGCGGATCGCCTGGGAGCCGACCATCGTCGGCCCCGGCAGCCTTGGAACGACGCCGGTCTTCAATGCACTCCTGCCGGGCTACGGCATTCCGGCACTGCTGCTCGTCGGCTGCGCCTATTTCCTGCGCGCTTCCGCGGATTTGCGCCTGCGCAACCTTTTGCAGGCGCTCGCGAGTCTCTTCGTGCTGCTGACGCTCGCGATCCTGGTGCGCCATGCGATGAATGGCGGCGTTCTCGACAGCTCCGTTCCGAGCCTTGGCGAGCAGGCGATCTACACGCTGCTTGCGATCGGCGCTTCCGGCATCTTCATGACGCTCGACGGCAGATCGCCAAGCCCGGTGTTCCGCTACGGCGGGATGGTACTCGGCGTGCTCTCGATGCTGTCGGTGCTCTCGGCGCATCTCGTCGGGCTTAACCCCTATTTCAGCGGCGAGCTGCTCGGCAGAATCCCGTTCTTCGACCTCCTCTTCATCGGCTATCTGCTGCCCGCCATCGGCTATGCCGGCCTTGCCTGGTATGCCCGCGACCGGCGTCCGCAGCCCTATGTGGTGGCGCTTGCCGTCAGCGGCGCCGTGCTTGCCTTCGCCTGGGCCACCTTGAGCGTGCGCCGCTTCTGGCAGGGCGAAAGCGTGGCCGACTGGAAAGGCTTCCTGCAGGGAGAGACCTACACCTATTCGGTGGTCTGGCTGGTGCTTGGCGTTCTGCTGCTCGTTGTCGGCTCACGCTTCAACACGAAGAGCATCCGCATCGCCTCGGCCGTGCTGGTCTTCATTGCCGTGCTCAAGGTCTTTCTCGTCGACATGTCGAATCTCGAGGGCTTCCTGCGGGCACTCTCCTTCATCGGCCTCGGCGGCGTGCTGATCGGCATCGGGCTCTTCTACCAAAGGATACTTTCCAGCAGCGGCAACGGTGCGGCTGATCCCCCGGCCGCAGTTTCGACTGCGACCGACAATATGGGCGAGGGGGCAAGCAGGGCATGACGCGCCTCGCCGCCTTGGCTGCCGCCTTCGCGCCGCACGAGGAGCTTGCCGGCCAGCTCCTGCCGCATGCCTTCTCCAGCGACGATGGGTCCCACGACGCCGCGCACCTCATCCGCGTCTGGAAGAATGCGGCCCGCATACAGGCGGAGGAGGGCGGCGACAGCCGGCAACTCGCGGCCGCCGTCCTGCTGCACGATTGCGTCGCCGTCGAGAAGAACTCACCTTTGCGGGCTGGCGCATCGCGGCTCGCCGCCGAAAAGGCATGGCAAATTCTCGACGGCCTCGGCTGGCGCACGCTGGAAATCTCGGCCGTTGCCCATGCCATTCTGACCCACAGCTTCTCGGCCGATATCGCGCCCGAGACGCTCGAGGCGAAAATCCTGCAGGATGCCGATCGGCTTGACGCGATCGGCATGGTCGGCGCCGCCCGCTGCTTCTACATCGCCGGCCGCATGGGAAGCGGCCTCTACGATCCACTCGATCCCCTCGCAGAGGACAGACCGCTCGACGATAAGGCCTTTGCAATCGACCATTTCGAGACGAAACTCTTCCGCCTCGCAGACGGTTTCCAGACTTCGGCGGGGCGTCGCTATGCCCTGGAGCGGCAAAGCCGGCTTCGCAGCGTGCTTGCCATGCTGCTCGATGAAATTTAGACCGATTTTCAGTAAGTTGCGGCCGCGCGATGAATCAGCTCGCGAACCGCCTGAATCGATCTCTGAACTTGGAAAGACGCGATGAAAGTCACCGGTCTCAATATCCATCCCCTGAAAAGCGGTCGCGCCGTGCCGCAGACGGCGGTAACGGTCAATCTCGACGGGCTGGCGGGCGACCGACGGTTCATGCTGGTCGAGCCCGATGGCCATTTCATCACCCAACGCGAATTGCAGGTGCTTGCCCAGGTCGACGCGACGCATATCGAAGGCGGCTTGCACCTGAAGATGAACGGCAACCAACTGTCCGTGCGCTTCGATCCGGATAGCCGGCTCGATGTCCGCGTCTGGTCGAGCGACGTGAATGCAGCCGTTGCCGGTGATGACGTGAACGAAACGCTGTCGGCCTGGTTCGGCCGACCGGTGAAGCTCGTGCATATGGACGAAGAGGCCGAACGCTTCGTCGGCGCCGAATGGGCCGGCACTGCCGCGCCGGTCGGCTTTGCCGACGGCTTTCCGGTGCTGATCACCACGACCGGGTCGCTCGCAGACCTCAATCGCACGCTCGTCGAGAAGGGGCAGGAGCCGGTCGGCATGGAGCGCTTTCGCACGAACATCCTCATCGATTGCGACGATCCCTGGGCCGAGGACCTGTGGGAGACCCTGGAGATAGCCGGCATTGCTTTCGATCTCGTCAAGCCTTGCGCTCGATGCATCGTGACCACGCAGGACCAGACGACCGGCGAACGCATCGGCGGCAACCCGATTCAAGGGCTGGCGGAAAAGCGCATGTCCGCTGACCGCCGGGTGCCGGGGGTGCTCTTCGGCTGGAATGCCGTGCCAAGGGGCGAGGGAACTATCAGGATCGGCGACGAGGCGAGCATCGTGCGACGGCGTACGGAGCGCTGGCCGATGAAACTTCGCGGCACCGGTTGAGCTGAAGCCAGGCGGTCCGCTATCAATTCCTGTGATTGTCCCGTCAATTAATTTGGCTTTGCGCGGATTGGGGAGCGACATAGGATGGCCCCTCAAAAAATCGGAGCTTTCCATGTCTGCTGCCACCCCAGCCGCTACGCGTTCAACCGACCACCTGCCTTGGCTGATCATTGCCGCCGGCTCCATCATCGCGATGCTGACCTTCGGTCCGCGCTCGGCCATGGGCTTCTTCCAATTGCCGATGCTCGCCGACACCGGCTGGGACCGGACGACCTTCGGTCTCGCCATGGCGATCCAGAACCTCTGCTGGGGTCTCGGCCAGCCGTTTTTCGGGGCGCTGGCCGACAAGTTCGGCACCTGGCGCATGCTGGCGCTCTCGGGACTGCTCTATTCCAGCGGCCTTTTCATCATGGCCTTCGCCAGCGCGCCGATCTGGCTGCATGTCGGCGGCGGCGTGCTGGTCGGTCTCGGCGTCGCTTCCGGTTCCTTCGGTATCGTGCTGTCGGCCTTTGCGCGCAACGTCGCGCCCCATCATCGTTCCTTCGTCTTCGGCATCGGCACGGCGGCGGGTTCGGCCGGCATGTTTCTCTTCGCGCCGCTGAGCCAGGGGCTGATCTC
Organism: Sinorhizobium fredii; assembly: GCF_002944405.1. Classification (NCBI taxonomy): domain Bacteria; kingdom Pseudomonadati; phylum Pseudomonadota; class Alphaproteobacteria; order Hyphomicrobiales; family Rhizobiaceae; genus Ensifer; species Ensifer fredii. The sequence goes on from NZ_CP024307.1 coordinate 1,204,887, forward strand.
CGCCTATGGCTGGTCCGACAGTCTCGTCTATCTCGGCTTCCTGATGCTGCTGGTACCGCTCTTCGCCATTCCGTTGCGCGGCAATGCCTCGTCCGGGCGACACGCCGAAGCGCTTTCCAAACAGACCGTCGGCGAGGCCTTGAAGGAAGCCTTCGGGCACAGGAGCTACCTGCTGCTCGTCTCCGGCTTCTTCGTCTGCGGCTATCAGGTCGCCTTCATCACCGCGCATTTCCCGGCCTATCTCGGCGACATCGGCATCGATGCGCGCTATGCGGTGATCGCCCTCGCTTTGATCGGTTTCTTCAATATCATCGGTTCGCTGTCGGCCGGTTTCATCAGCCAGCGCTATTCGAAGCCCTACTTCCTGGTGTGGATCTACCTTGGGCGCTCCGTCGCCGTTGCCGCCTTCCTGCTTTTGCCTCAGTCACCGACATCGGTCGTCATCTTCTCGGTAGTCATGGGCCTGCTGTGGCTGTCGACGGTCCCGCCGACCAACGCGCTCGTGGCGATCATGTTCGGCACGCGCCACCTTGGCCTTTTGGGCGGCGTGGTCTTCCTCTCGCACCAGATCGGCTCATTCCTCGGCGTCTGGATGGGCGGCTATCTCTACGACCGCTTCGGGTCCTATGATCCGGTCTGGTGGCTTGGTGTCGCACTCGGCGTCTTCGCGGCCATCGTTCATTGTCCGATCGAGGAGAGGGGCGTCGCCCGTCCAGCCATGGCTTGAATATGAATGTCGCGCCCGAGATGTCTCGGGCGCGACATTCATGCCTTGAAATCTGTCACAAAACTTTCTAAATCAGTCGCCGCGGCTCAGCCGCTTTTGTTTTGACCCAATTATGCTCAGATTGAGCATAATTGGCAGGCCGGAAAACGGCGAGAGAGGAGAGCCCGATGACCAGTCTTGACCTTCGCACGAATGCGTCTGCTGCGCCGGCGTTCGTGAGCGCTGCGGCACGCTTCGGCGTCATCGACAAGCCGGACCTCGCCTTCACGTCGGCGATCGCCCGCGAGACCGAGCCTCTCTACGCGAAGGTCAAGGATTTCATCCCTGCATTCGAGTGGGCCGCCTATGCGCCCTACGTGCATGCGATAAACCGGCTAAAGAAGGAGCGTAACGCCGTCATCCTGGCGCACAACTACCAGACGCCGGACATCTTCCACTGCGTTGCCGACATTGTCGGCGATTCGCTGCAGCTCGCCCGCGACGCCACCAAGGTCGATGCAGAAATCATCGTCCAGTGCGGCGTCCACTTCATGGCCGAGACGTCGAAGCTGCTCAATCCGGAAAAGACCGTGCTGATTCCCGACGCCAAAGCCGGCTGCTCCTTGTCCGAATCGATCACCGGCGCCGATGTGCGCCTGCTTAAGCAGCGCTATCCCGGCGTACCGGTCGTCACCTATGTCAACACGTCCGCCGACGTGAAGGCGGAGACCGATATCTGCTGCACCTCGTCCAACGTGCTCGCCGTTGTCGAAAGCCTCGAGTCCGACACGGTGCTCTGCATTCCGGACGAATATCTGGCGATGAACGTCGCCCGCCAGACCAACAAGAAGATCCTGACCTGGAAGGGCCATTGCGAGGTCCACGAGCGCTTCACGGCGGCCGAGCTACTCGCCTACAAGGAGGCCAATCCGGGCATCGAGATCATCGGCCATCCGGAGTGCCATCCGGACGTGATCGAAGTCTGCGACTTCTCCGGCTCCACCTCCGGCATGATCAACTATGTCAAGGACAAGCGGCCACAGCGCGTGCTGCTCGTCACCGAATGCTCGATGGCGTCCAACATCCAGGCGGAAGTCGAAGGCGTCGATTTCGTCAAGCCGTGCAACCTCTGTCCGCACATGAAGCGTATCACGCTGCCGAAGATCCTCGACAGCCTGCTCAACATGACGGAAGAGGTCCTGGTCGATCCGGCGATCGCCGGTCGCGCGCGCCTTGCAGTCGAGCGCATGGTGAACCTCAAGCAGTAATCGCGCCCGGGCACCCGTGCAGGCCGTTGGAGGAGTTACCGAGCCATGCTGACCGATCATTTCCGCCCGCAGTCCTTTAACGGGATCGATGACATCGTCATCGTCGGCGGCGGCCTTGCCGGGCTTTTCTGCGCGCTGAAGCTGGCGCCGCGGCCCGTTACCATTCTTGCCGCCGCGCCGATCGGCCACGGCGCCTCCTCCGCCTGGGCACAAGGCGGCATTGCCGCGGCAATGAGCACGGGCGACACCGTCGAGAAACACGTCGCCGACACGGTCGCCGCCGGCGCCGGCATCGTCGACGAGAAGATGACACGGATGATGGTCGCCGAAGGCCCGGCGCGCATCCACGACCTGCTTGAATACGGCGTGCCCTTCGACCGGGATCTCGAGGGCAAGCTGATCCTGTCGCGCGAGGCTGCGCATTCCGAGCGGCGCATCGTGCGCGTCAAGGGCGACATGGCCGGCAAGGCGATCATGGAGGCGTTGATCGCCGCGGTGCGCAACACCCCGTCGATCCGCGTGATCGAAGGCTATGTGGTCGAGGAGCTGGTGCGCGAGGGCCGCTTCATCTCCGGCGTCGTGGCGCGGCCGGATGCCGGCCAGTCGAAGACACGCGTATCCTTTCCGGCGCGCGCCGTGGTGCTTTGCTCCGGCGGCGTCGGTCACCTTTACGCCGTCACCACCAATCCCTGGGAAGCCTGCGGCCAGGGCGTCGGCATGGCGGCACGGGCAGGCGCCATCATCGCCGATCCGGAATTCGTGCAGTTCCACCCCACCGCTATCAATATCGGCAAGGATCCGGCGCCGCTCGCGACCGAGGCTCTGCGCGGCGACGGTGCGATCCTCGTCAATTCGAAGGGCCGCCGCTTCATGCTCGATATCCATCCGGATGGCGAGCTCGCGCCGCGTGACGTCGTATCCCGCGGCGTCTTTGACGAAGTGAAGGCCGGGCGCGGCGCCTTTCTCGACTGCACCAAGGCGGTCGGCAGGGACTTCCCGGACCTGTTCCCGACCGTCTACGCTTCCTGCATGGCGGCCGGCATCGATCCGGTGACGCAACCGATCCCAGTCGCGCCGGCGGTCCATTACCACATGGGCGGCGTGCTGACGGATGGGGAGGGCCGCACCTCGATCGATGGCCTCTGGGCGGCCGGCGAGGTGACCTCGACCGGCGTCCATGGCGCCAATCGGCTTGCCTCCAACTCCCTGCTCGAGGCGGTCGTCTTCGCGGCCCGGATTGCCGAAAACATCAAGGGCACGCTCCCCGCACCGAAGCTCACGGAATGGGGCGACAATGCCGGCGAGAATGACGATCCGGTGACCGTTGAGGACAGCCCACCCTTCAGGCGGCTGCGCGGTCTGATGAGCGAGTGCGTCGGCGTGGTGCGCACGCGCGAAAGCCTGCTGCACGCGATCCGCGAGATCGCCGAACTGGAGCGGGTCAATACGCGGCTGCGCTTCGCCAATATCATCACCACGGCCAAGCTCATCGCGGTCGCCGCCCTGCAGCGGGCCGAAAGCCGCGGCGGCCATTTCCGCGCCGATTGCCCGGCCGAACGCCCGGAATGGCAGCGGCGCACCTATCTGACGCTCGCACAGGCGGAGCGCCTCGCCGCCGAGGCAGCCGAGACGGAGCCGGCTTGAGGCCGGCTGTCATTGCCGCAGAGACAACGACGAAATCGGAAAGAAGATCATGACCGTCGCCCTACGTCCGGAACTGCCCGCCCTTCTGGTCGAGGAGCAGGTGAAATCGGCGCTTCTCGAAGACCTCGGCCGAGCCGGCGACATTACCACTTTGGCGACAATCGGCCTCGATCTGACGGCGACGGCGAATATGAGCGTGCGCGAGGCGGGCGTCGTCGCCGGGCTGGAACTGGCGCGCACGGCCTTCCGCCTCGTCGATTCTTCGATCCGCTTCGAAGCGTTGGTTGAGGACGGCGATCGCGTCGCGCCGGGCACCACGTTCGCCCGGATCTCGGGCCGCGCCCGAGGCGTGCTTTCGGCGGAGCGGGTCGCGCTCAATTTCCTCATGCACCTCTCGGGGATTGCCAGCTACACGGCGAAGTTCGCCGACGAGATCGCTCACACGGCGGCCAAGGTCTGCTGCACCCGCAAGACCATTCCCGGCCTTCGCGCGTTGGAGAAATACGCCGTTCGCCTGGGCGGCGGCTCCAATCATCGCTACGGCCTCGATGACGCGGTGCTGATCAAGGACAACCATATCGCCGTCTCCGGCGGCGTCGCGGGCGCCATCCGCGCGGCCCGCGCCTATTGCGGCCACCTGGTCAAGGTCGAGGTCGAGGTAGACGGGCTGGCACAGATGCGCGAGGCACTGACGGCCGCGCCCGACGTCATCCTGCTCGACAACATGGGTCCGGACCTCCTGCGCGAGGCGGTGGCTCTCAATGCCGGACATTGGCGGCTGGATGCCGCCGCCTATCCCGGCGATCCGAGCCGGACGCGGCTGGAGGCATCTGGCAATGTCAGGATCGAGACGATCCGGGCAATCGCCGAGACCGGCGTCGATTACATCTCGACGTCGAAGGTCACCATGGCGGCGCCGACGCTCGACATCGGGCTGGACATTTCGATCTGACGTTGACGGCCAACGGGCTTCCCGGAATTGCCGCGGAACGAGATGGGCAACCGCGCGTTGCCCCTCAAACCGACAGCGAGGAAGGATCGATGATGACCAGGGTGATATTCGCGCTCGCCGCTACGGTGGGGCTGGCGGCCGCTGCCTCGGCGCAACAATCGTCGCAGACAGCGACGGCGGAATTCGTCGGCAAGGATGGCACGGATACCGGACGGGCCACGTTGACGTCCGGCGGCAAGGGTGTGCTGATCGAGATGGAAGTCAGCGGCCTTCCCAAGGATACATGGGTGGCGTTCCACGTTCACGAAATGGGACGATGTGACGTGGCGGACGGTTTCGAATCCGCCGGCAAGCATTTCGTCGACGGAAACGAGGGCGCCGAGCACGGCTTTCTTGCCGCACACGGGCCGCATGCCGGTGACATGCCCAACCAATATGTGAGTGCGGACGGTGTGCTGCGTGCGCAGATTTTCAACAGCTTCGTCTCCCTCGACGACAAGAGGACGGCGATTCGCGGCCGCGCTCTGGTTGTCCATGCACGCTCGGACGACAATCGCAGCCAGCCCGCCGGAGATGCCGGCGACCGGCTCGCCTGTGCCGTCATTAAATAGGAATTACCTTCCGCCGACCTTGAGGCCGGGCGCTGGGCGCTCGTCGAGAATCTGCCGGCGGAATCGAAAGAGCGCGGCCGGCCGGCCGCCGGTGGAGGCAAGGGTCCCTCCCGTCGGCTCGACGAGTTCCGCCCCCTCGACCAGCCGGCGGAAATTCTGCTTGTGCAGGTGCCGGCCGGAGATCGCCTCGACCGTCGCCTGAAGGTCGGTAAGGGTGAATTCCGGCGGCATCAACTCGAAGACCACCGGACGGTATTTGATCTTGCCCCGCAGCCGGGCGACAGCGGTCGCGACGATGCGGCGATGGTCGTGCTGCATCGCCAGCCCGGCGGCTGGCTTCTCCGACCCACGGCAATGGCCGTCGATCTCCGCCTCACGCACCAGGCCGGCTTCGTAGAGCAGTTCGTAGCGCTCCAGCACGCGCTCCTCGTCCCATGGGAAATCGTCGAGGCCGAAGGCCAGCCGCACCCGCGACCGGCGCTGCGCAGCCGCGGCCGATCTCTCGTCGCCGTCAGGTCCGGCCTCCCAGCGGGCGAGTGCAGGCAGGATCGTCTGGTCGAGTAGCTGAGGTCGTCCCTGTCGCCAGTCTTCCCAGGGCAGGTATCCGTACCAGTCCCGCCAATGGGCGCCGGCCTCCGCCAGTCTCTCGTTGTTTTCAGCATCGGTGCGTGTCAGCGCCAGATAGCCGACGGAGACCATGTGCTTGCCTTCTTCACCCGGCAGGCGCTGGCGACCGCGGTCGCCGAAGGTGTAGAGCTGCTCGATATAGCCGAGCTTGAGCGCCGTTCGCTTTTCGACGCGGTCGCGCAGGCTCGCCTCGAAGGTGCGGTGGCGGGCTGGATCGAAGGGACCGAAGGGCAGGCTGTCGCGTGCGTCGCCGTCCGTTTCGCTCACCGCGAGAATGCGCGGACTGCGATGGACGACGGCGACGATCACCGCGTTGAGGCCGATCTCGACGGTGTCCGGCACGCCCTCAGCCCGCATGACGGCGATTTTCCGGGAGGAGAGATAGCAGGAAGGGAGCATTGCCGTCGGCATCCGCGCCGCGGCCGATCGCCCGCACCGCGGCGACGAGCCTTCCTTTTCGCGACAGCGCATCGTCTCCGATCTCGATGATGCGTGCATTCGGCGTGGCGAAGGGCGAGGCGAGCCGCAGGCGTCGGGCCAGCGCGTCGTCGTCCTGGTCCGGCTCGACGGCGAGCGCCGCGATCAGCGCCGCGGCGGGCGAGCGCGAGACGCCCATCCAGCAATGGACGAGCAGCGGCCGCGAGCGGTCCCACTTGCGGGCGAAATCGATCATCTGTGCGACATGCATTTCCTGGGGCGCGATCAGTTCGCCCGTTCCCGCAAAGCTGATGTCGTTGACGCCGATCGTCAGATGCTTGTCTCGATCGATAATGCCGGGGCGGTGAAAATCCTGTCCCTTGGCCACCAGGCTCAGCATTTCGCGGCATCCGTGGCGGACAGCCATTTCGGCGATACGGCCGAGCGGAGAGACGATGATGCCTGCCATCTCAGGCCTCCTGGCTCAACTTGGCGCGCTCCGCCTCGAGAAACGTGAAGCGCTCGGCGAAAAGCCGTTGCGCATCGACCGCTGGCAGGGGGGTGATCAGCAGCGTCTCACGCGTGACCCCGCGCGGCTGGCCGAAGAACTTGCGCGCCTCCTCGGGCGAGAAGCCGGCAAGTTCGGTCGCCTCGAAATAGGCGGCGACGCGATCGGCCTTCTTGATCCGCTCCTTGAGCTCCTTGGGCGTATGCGGAGGCAGGCCGAAGCGCAGATGGACGGCGCTTTCGAGCCGTTTCTCCACCGCCTTGTATCCGCCGCCGACCACCGCCTTGAAGGGCGAGATCATGTCGCCGATCACATATTCGGGCGCATCATGAAGAAGCGCCATCAGGCAGTCGGCCGCGTTGCAACGGTTGGTGCGGCGAAAAATGTCTTCGACCATCAGGCTGTGCTGGGCGACGGAAAAGGCGTGGTCGCCAGTCGTTTGCCCGTTCCAACGAGCCACCCGCGCAAGGCCGTGGGCAATGTCGGAAAGCTCGACGTCGAGTGGCGAGGGATCGAGCAGATCGAGCCTCCGGCCGGAAAGCATCCGCTGCCACGCGCGTGCATTCATCATGCGCTCGCCTCGTCCGCCTCGGCGGGAAAGGCAAGGCCGGTCCAGCCGGGCAATGTCAAGCTAACCGGCACGTCACCGGCGAGAATGGTATCGCCCTTGGCGATGGCTTCGCCGGCCTTGTCGATGCGGACGATCGCCAGTCCCGCCTTGTCCTGGACGGTCCCAAGCAAGCCGATCGGGCGGCCGCCGATCGAAAGGCTGGTGCCCGTCGGCGGGAGGTCGGCTTGGCCGGAAACGATGACCACACGACGCCGCGCCGTGCCGCGATGCTGCATCCTCGAGACGACCTCCTGGCCGACATAGCAGCCCTTGCGGAAGGAGAGACCGCCGTTCAGATCCATCAGCACGTCATGCGGAAAGGCATCCTGCAGCGGGTAGTCCCGCTCCGAAACGGCGATACCAGCTTCGATCCGCAGCCGGTCGTATTCGGCGACGCTCGCCTCTGCTCCGGCGAGTTCGCGATAGAGGCGGAACACGGACATGCCTGCCTTCTCGAACCGGTGGTCCCGATAGCTGCCCTCGGGCCGTGCCTCCCCGAAGACGACAGTCACCGGGGAGGGTGAGAGGAGAGAGAGTTCCACTGCCGACCTCAGCTTGTACAGGGTCAGCCGCTTCAACAGCGCGTCAGCTTGGTCGCGGGACGTTTCCAACCGTAACCTCCCTTCATCGCGCGAGATCAGGAAGTCGAAAAAGATCTTGCCCTGCGGCGTCAGCAGCGCCCCCGGTCTCACTTCGTCTGCGGCCAGTGCGCCGATGTCGGTCGTCACCAGCCCCTGCAGCAACGCTTCAGCGTCCTTGCCGGAAACGCTGATCAGCGCGCGATCCTCGAGGCGAAGTTTGGGCATGGTTTCGAATCCCGTTCTCTTTGACGAAGAGGTAGGATTTCCGCTGCTGTAGGGCAAGCGCGCAAAGCGGGATGAGGAAAAGTGCGAAGCGGTTTTCCGCCCGCATACCGCGTCCGAATCTAAAAGCGGGATGAGGAAAAGTGCGAAGCGGTTTTCCGCCCGCATACCGCGTCCGAATTTAAAAGCGGGATGAGGAAAAGTGCGAAGCGGTTTTCCGCCCGCATCCCGCCTGAAGCCATTGAGAAACGGTCAATCGCCGGCGACGAAGAACTTCCACTGGCCGTCGGGAGCAATCCCGACGCGGTAAAAGTTGTAGTTGCCCAATTCTTCCATGCCGGCGAAATCGCCGGCGGTCACCAGCCGGAAGAGGTCGACCTTCTCCGGAGGGGTCAAGGAAGACAAGGGTTTTTCGGCGAAATAGGGCCAGACATAAGCTTCCTCCGGCGTGCCCTTGTCGGCAAGGACGAAGCCGGTCGACAGAACATCGAGCAGGATCGCAAGAATTTCGACACCGTCCTGGTCGCCGGACAAGCCCTTCAAAATTGCGATCGGATCTTCATCGCCGCCGCTGCCGCTGACCTGGGTTTGGGTCGGCCCTTTGCCGAGCAGCGGGCGCAGCCGCTCGATGTCGCCGGAGGCGGCTGCCTCGACGATCAGTTCGCGCATGCGGGCGACCGGTTCAGGAATTTTCGAAACATCGGACAAAACCTCGACCGGCTGGACCACTTCCGGCGCGGCATCCTTGGTCTCGGTCGCGGCCTTGTCGACCAGCGGATCCGGCATCGGAATTTCAAGCGGCTCTTCCGGTTCGGCTTCGGGCGTCTCGGCCGGTGCCGCGTTCTCCGCGCTGTCGCTCGGAGCGGTAGGGGGAGCGCCATTGAGCTCGCTTAAGGCGAATGCAGCCGGAGCCGCCATCGGGACGTAAGGAACGGCCCCCGCCAGCAACAGCATGACGAGGCGCACCGCTCTGGCACGGCCTGCAAGGATCCGGGTCATGGGCAGTCCTGATGCTATTGGATTGACCGCTGTGGCGAGAACTCTCCGGCGAGCATGCGCTCGCGAAGCGAATTCAGCATGGCCTCGGCGCCGTCTTCGCCATGCAGCCGAATGGTTTCCCGCATGGCCAGTGCTATCGCCGCGTCGGCAATGATTTCCGGCTCGATCCCATCCGCCATGCCGTCCGCCCAGGCTTCGTTCTGGTGTTCCAGAGCCGCCTGCATTTTCTCGTGAACGATCATGTCGTCGATGTCGGTCAGGCTTGGTTCCATCATTCGTTCCATGCGGCTTCCATCACGTGCAGTTGGTCAACCTAGCGCCTCTCCGCTGAACCGCAACTGAACGGGCAGACAGGCCGGCTACTTCTTACCACTCTCTTAACGGACTTTAGCAGCCTTTTCCCGAAACGACACGGGCCGGCGGAAAAAGAGGTTAATATCTCCCTAATTTCCAAAGCGCGCGACGATTTCGGAAGCGAGTGTTGCACCTTCGGCACGGTATCGCTCTTCGGCGAGCGTCGCGGGCTCCGTGCATGCCGTATAGACCGAGGCGAAGGTTCTGTACCCGCGGTTGAAAGCGGCGGTCATGCGCTCGCGCCGCTTCGGCTCGTCGGCAGTCTCCTTGTCGATCAATTCCTGCATAGAGCGTCGCCAGCTGTCTTCCGGCTGGTTGAGGCAGAGATTGCGCAGATAATGGACCGACCCGAGGATCTCCGCCAGACGGACGAGGCGCTGCTCATAGGGCGGCGGCTTGTCTTCGACCGGGGGCGGAGCAGCGGTTTGCGCGTCCTGAGGAGCAGGGGCTGCCTCCTGTGCGGCCGCCCCTGCCGCGATAGCGAGCGCGGTGCCGGCCAGGACAAGTCGGAAGATGAAGGACGCAATGATCATGGGTCCATCAAATCCGAATCGGCGCCGCTTGCAAGGGCGTCGCGGCCCGGGCGGATCGTCGGCCGAATGCCGGCTTTTTCCACACCCAGTTTTTCCACACAATGACGGACGCTCTCCGGAATGGGCAGGGCGAAGATCTCTTCCGGCGTGAACCAGCCGACGTCTGCCGCATCGTCGGCGGCAACGGCGTCGCAATCCGGATCGGCCTCGACCGTAAAGACGGAGAGCAGGAAATGCCGGCTCTCCGGGTGGCTCGGAACGAGGTCATAGGTCTCGAAAAGCACCGGCTCACGGCCGCAGATGCCGGTTTCCTCGGCGAGTTCGCGCAGGGCGGTTTCGGCAGGAGTCTCTCCGGGTTCTGCCCGGCCGCCCGGAAAGGCGTACATGTCGGCGGATGGCGGATTGGCTCGGCGGACGAGCAGATAGCGTCCGTTCCGTTCGATGATGGCGGAGGAGGCGAGCTGGGGCTGGCGTGTCATCGTCAGAGCTGTCTTCATATGTCGTTGACCCATCCTAGTTGAAATGCCACACCCATGTCATGTGTGGACGTTTTGCGCTGACGGCGAGCCCGGAAGAATTGCTGGAACTGTTTGGCCTGCTGAAGGTGGAAGACTTTCCGGCGAGGTTCAACATCGCGCCGACCCAGCCGATTCTCATCGTCGTTGCGTCCGAGCAGCCGGAGCCAGGCAGCAACCTGCCCGACCGCAAGGCCATGCTCGTCCGCTGGGGCTTCACGCCAGGCTGGGTGAAGGATCCGCGCAGCTTTCCCTTGCTCATCAATGCCCGCGCCGACACCGCGATGGAAAAGGCCGCCTTCCGCGCTGCGATGCGCCACCGCCGCATTCTGGTGCCAGCCTCCGGTTTCTATGAGTGGCATCGTCCACCGAAAGGGAGCCGTGAAGCCCCGCAGGCCTATTGGGTCCGGCCAAAGAAAGGCGGCATCGTCGCCTTCGCCGGTCTCATGGAGACCTGGTCGTCGGCCGATGGATCGGAGGTCGACACGGCCGCCATCCTCACCACCGGCGCGAACAAAACGATCCGGCACATCCACGATCGCATGCCCGTGGTGGTCCCGCCGGAGGAATTTTCCCGCTGGCTGGACTGCAGGACGCAGGAACCGCGCGACATGACCGACCTCATGAGTCCGGCGCCTGAGGATTTCTTCGAAGCGATTCCTATTTCCGACCGCGTCAACAAAGTCGCGAGTGCCGGACCCGATCTCCAGGAAGAAGTTAGGCCCGTCGTATCGCGCTCGGCGGTAAGAAATCCTGCCGACGATCGCGATGGAGACAATGGACAGCTGACGCTCTTTTAAAGCGCGCTCCGCCCTGGTAGGGAACGCTTGGCGGGTTTCTTACCGGCAGGTTTGGCTTTGGCCTGTAGCGCGGCGGCGAGTACGGCCTTGAGGCCGACCGGCCGGTATTTCGCCACGAGATCGGCTGCCGCTCGTTTGGAGCCGGGTGTCTTGGCGGGTTTCATTTTCAGGTTCTCCTTGATGCTTCCCTAGATCGGAAACGCTTCGTCTTCGGTTTTGTGCCCGAAAACGACGTTTCTCCTTGTTCCAAGGGAAACAAGCATCCGATGCCGCACGCAGGTGCAGCGCGAATCACGGTTCCCGCCCGATGATCCGGTCGAGCCAAATCGTGACAAATCCATGGCCGCGGTGTTGCGTTGATGCCCACCTTTGCTTGCATGTGGGCTGCCCCTTGACCGGCGCGATGCGACGCGCGATAAGGATCGCCATGAAAACGGTTATCTGCATTATTTGCCGGAAGATTATTCGCTAGCGATCCGCTGGCCTGGCCGTTTTCGTCTCCCGAAATCCAAGATGACAAACGTGCGGGCCGGCCCGGGCGTATAGTGTTACGGTTGCATGCAGTCTTGGAGAATTGGGATGGGCGGAGTGCCGACTTTGAAGCTGTACAACACGCTGACGCGGGAAAAGGCCGATTTCCGGCCGATCGATCCTCAAAACGTCCGCATGTATGTCTGCGGCCCGACCGTCTATGACTATGCCCATATCGGCAATGCGCGGCCGATCATCGTCTTCGACGTGCTGTTCCGATTGCTTCGCCATGTCTACGGCGAAAGCCATATCACCTATGCGCGCAATATCACGGACGTCGACGATAAGATCAATGCTCGCGCCCTGCGCGACTATCCCGGCCTGCCGCTGAACGAAGCGATCCGCCGCGTCACCGAGAAGACCGAGACGCAGTTCCTCGATGATGCCGCTGTGCTCGGCTGCCTCGATCCGACGGTTCAGCCGCGCGCCACCGAGAGCATTCCGCAGATGGTTGAGATCATCGAGAAGCTCCTCGCCAAGGGTCATGCCTATCTGGCCGAGGGCGAGGTGCTCTTCGACACGAAATCGATGCCGGATTATGGCCAGCTTTCCAGGCGCAATCTCGACGAGCAGCAGGCCGGTGCGCGCGTCGCAGTCGAGGCCCATAAGAAAAATCCTGGCGACTTCGTGCTCTGGAAGCTTTCGCAAGAGCATGAGCCTGGCTGGGACAGTCCCTGGGGGCGGGGCCGGCCCGGCTGGCACATCGAATGCTCGGCGATGAGCGGCCGCTATCTTGGCGACGTGTTCGACATTCACGGAGGCGGGCTCGACCTGATCTTTCCGCATCATGAGAACGAGATCGCCCAGTCGCGCTGCGCCCACGGCACGGACGTCATGGCCAATGTGTGGATGCACAACGGCTTCCTGCAGGTCGAAGGCCGCAAGATGTCGAAGTCCGAGGGCAATTTCGTCACCATCTACGAGCTCCTCCACACGGAGACGTTCGGCGGCCGCAAATGGCCGGGCGAAGTGCTGAGGCTCGCAATGCTGATGACGCACTACCGCGAGCCGATCGACTTCTCCATCAAGCGGCTGGAGGAAGCCGAGCACCTGCTCTCCAGATGGCCCGCGGCTGGTGAGGCGACGGGCGAGGCGGATACCTCGGTCGTGGCTGCATTGGCGGACGACCTCAACACCGTCGCGGCGATCCAGGCTCTGCATGCCCTGGCGCAGAAGGCGTCTGCGGATGCGCAATATCTCGGCGTCTTCGCCGCAAGCGCGGCGCTGATCGGCGTCCTACCGAAGGAGATCGAGCTCGATGAGGCGGTCGTGCAGGAGATCGACGGCCGTGTGCGAGCTCGGCTCGAACTCCTGAAGGCGAAGAACTATGCCGAAGCGGATGAGATCCGCGCCGATCTCCTGGCCCGCGGCGTCCAGCTCAAGGACGGGAAGGATCCGGAAACCGGGGAACGGGTGACCACCTGGGAAGTGAAACGATCGCAGGTCTGACCGTTGCCCGGCACCTGCGGACGAGGAGGAAGACATGGCTGACGATATCCATACCGGCGGATGCCAATGTGGTGCGGTCCGCTTCCGCGTCGAGGGCAAGCTCGGCGATGCCTCGGTTTGCCACTGCCGCATGTGCCAGAAGGCGAGCGGCAACTTCTATCTGCCGCTCGTTTCGGTGCGCGGGGCGAAAGTCGCCTGGACACGCGGGCAGCGCAGGCGCTTCCAATCGTCCAACGCGGTATGGCGCGGCTTCTGCGGCGATTGCGGCACGCCGCTCACCTTCGAGGCGCCGGACGGCATGGCGCTGGCGATTGCCGCATTTGACAGGCCCGAAGGCATCACGCCGACCATTCAGTGGGGTACAGAGGCGAAATTGCCCTATGTCGATCACGTGCCGACCCTTCCCGGCGAGGAGACGATGGCCGACCTCGACCAGGCTTCTTATCTGGCCGATCTTGTTTCCTATCAGCATCCCGATCACGACACCGAAATCTGGGCCCCGGAGGAGAGACGATGAGTGACGCCACGCGAAGTGGAGGCTGCCAGTGCGGTTCGGTCCGTTTCCGCATCCGCGGCGAACTCGGACGCCCGTCGATTTGTCATTGCCGGATGTGCCAGAAGCAGTTCGGTTCGTTCTTTTCAGCCTTGGTGACGGCGCCCAAGGACGGCGTCGAATGGACGCGCGACGAGCCGAGCTATTTTCAATCCTCCGTCAACATTGACCGCGGCTTCTGCCCGAAATGCGGGACGCCTCTCACCTATCGCCATCCCGGCGGCCTGGAAATCGCGATCGGCGCCTTTGACGACCGCTCCGATCTCGCGCCGAGGATCCAGGTCAACTACCAGGCCCGCCTGCCTTGGGTCGAAACCATCTTCGACCAGCCGGTCCATGATGATCAGGACTATTATTCGCGGCAGGAACAGATCATTTCCTTCCAGCATCCCGATCATGAGACGGACCAGTGGCCGCGGGCAGGGCACTGGGCATGATGATCCGGCGCATCTTCACCGGTGGCTGCCAATGCGGCCAGGTTCGTTACCGTGCCGAGGGCACGCTCGACGACCCGCATATCTGTCACTGCCGCATGTGCCAGAAGGCGGCTGGCAACTATTTCCTGCCGCTTGCCAATATCGCGCGCCAGGATTTCAGCATCACGCGCGGCCAGCCTTCCTGGTTCCGCACCTCCGACCTGGTGCGGCGCGGTTTCTGCCGCAATTGCGGGACGCCGCTGTTCTACGACATGCCGGACGCGGGCTTCCTGAACATCGCGCTGGGCTCGCTCGACGATCCCGACGACGTCCAGCCCATTTATCAGTCCGGCGTCGAGTCGCGCATGATGTGGTTTGCGCACCTGCCAAAACTTCCCGAAAGGGACACGGACGACGGCAGCGCAGAGGCCGTCGCGCGCCATCTGCGCGTGCTCGGATCGAACCGCCAGCACCCCGACTTCGACACCGTCCACTGGCCACCCGAGGAAGACCTGCTGTGAGTGCTGCGCTCAGAACTCTCTATCCGGAAATCGAGCCCTATGCCTCGGGTCATATCGAGGTCGGCGACGGCCATGTGATCTACTGGGAAAGGGTGGGCACGCCCGGCGCGAAGCCGGCCGTCTTCCTGCATGGCGGTCCCGGCGGTACGATTTCGCCGAACCATCGCCGCCTCTTCGATCCGGCGCTCTACGATGTCACGCTGTTCGACCAGCGCGGCTGCGGCAAGTCGACCCCGCATGCCGAGATCGAGGCCAATACCACCTGGCATCTCGTCGCCGATATCGAGCGGCTGCGGGAAATGGCCGGTGCCGAAAAATGGCTGGTCTTCGGCGGCTCCTGGGGTTCGACGCTGGCCCTCGCCTATGCCGAAAAGTTTCCCGAGCGCGTCTCCGAGCTGGTCGTCCGGGGCGTCTATATGCTCACTGGGGCCGAACTCGACTGGTACTATCAATTCGGCGTTTCGGAGATGTTTCCGGACAAGTGGGAACGCTTCATAGCCCCGATCCCGCCGGAAGAGCGGCACGAGATGATGCGCGCCTATCATCGCCGCCTGACGAGCGACGATCGCGCGACGCGGCTCGCCGCGGCCAAGGCCTGGAGCATCTGGGAAGGCGAGACGATCACGCTTCTGCCGGAGCCGGCGACCAGCAACCGCTTCGAGGAAGAGGAGTTTGCCGATGCCTTTGCGCGGATTGAGAACCATTTCTTCGTCAATGCCGGCTGGCTCGAGGAAGGCCAATTGCTGCGCCACGCCTATAGGCTCCACGGCATTCCCGGGGTGATCGTCCACGGCCGTTACGACATGCCGTGTCCGGCCAGATACGCCTGGCTGCTTCACAAGGCCTGGCCGGAGGCAGAATTCCATCTGATCGAGGGCGCGGGCCATGCCTATTCCGAGCCGGGCATTCTCGATCGCCTGATCCGCGCGACCGACAAATTCGCCGGGAAGACCGAATAGCGGGATGACCACGACCCGCAATGATTTCCAGACTCGCATTTTGGACCGAGCCATGACCAAGGAACGCATCTATCTCTTCGACACGACGCTTCGCGACGGGCAGCAGACGCCCGGCATCGACTTTTCCGTCGAGGACAAGATCGCCATTGCCGCCATGCTCGACGGATTCGGCATGGACTATGTCGAGGGCGGATATCCAGGGGCAAATCCGACCGACACGGAGTTCTTCACGAGAAAGCGCACGCAGCAGGCCGCCTTCGTCGCCTTCGGCATGACCAAGCGTGCGGGCGTCTCCGCCTCCAACGACCCGGGCCTCAATGCGCTGCTGGCGGCGAAAAGCGATGCCATCTGTCTCGTCGCCAAGAGCTGGGACTACCATGTCGAGGTGGCGCTCGGCTGTTCCAACGAGGAGAACATCGAGAATATCCGCGCCTCCGTCGATGCTGTGGTCGCCTCCGGCCGCGAGGCGATGGTCGACTGCGAGCATTTCTTCGACGGCTACAAAGCGAATCCGGCCTATGCGATCGCCTGTGCGAGAACGGCGCTGGAGGCCGGGGCGCGCTGGGTGGTGCTCTGCGACACCAATGGCGGCACGCAGCCGCCGGAAATCCGTGAGATCGTTTCGGCCGTGATCGCCGCGGGGGTGCCGGGCGCCAATCTCGGCATCCACGCCCACAACGATACCGGCCAGGCGGTGGCCAACTCGCTCGCCGCGGTCGAAACCGGCGTGCGGCAGATACAGGGCACGCTGAACGGCATCGGCGAGCGCTGCGGCAACGCCAATCTGGTGACGCTGATTGCGACGCTTGCGCTGAAGGAAACCTACTCGGATCGCTTCGAGACCGGCATCGATGCCGACAAGCTGCAGGAACTGACGACGCTTGCGCATGCCTTCGACGAGCTCCTCAACCGTTCGCCCGACCCGCAGGCGCCTTATGTCGGCGCTTCGGCCTTCGCCACCAAGGCGGGGATACACGCTTCGGCGCTCCTGAAGGACCCACGCACCTACGAGCATGTCGCGCCCGAGTCGGTCGGCAACCTGCGCAAGGTCATGGTCTCCGACCAGGGCGGCAAGGCGAACTTCATCAATGCGCTGAAGCGGCGCGGCATCACTGTCGCCAAGGACGATCCGCGGCTCGACAAGCTGATAGAAATCGTCAAGGAGCGCGAGGCGACGGGCTATGCCTATGAGGGCGCCGATGCGAGCTTTACGCTGCTCGCCAGCCGCATTCTCGGCACCGTGCCGGATTTCTTCCACGTCGAGAGCTTCCGGGTGATGGTCGAGCGCCGCTTCGATGCGAACGGCAATCTGAAGACCGTGTCGGAGGCCGTGGTCAAGGTCATCGTCGACGGGGAAGTGATGATGTCGGTCGCCGAGGGACACGGCCCCGTCAATGCACTCGACCTTGCTCTTCGCAAGGACCTCGGCAAATTCCAGTCCGAGATCGCCGATCTCGAACTCGCCGACTACAAGGTGCGTATCCTGAACGGCGGCACCGGGGCGGTCACCCGAGTGCTGATCGAATCGACGGACCGCACCGGTGCGCGCTGGTGGACCGTCGGCGTTTCCGACAACATCATCGACGCCTCCTTCCAGGCGCTGATGGACAGTATCGTCTACAAGCTGCTGAAGAACCGCGACCGGGTCGGGCTGATCGCGGCGGAATAGCGTCGCCCCACCTTCAATCGCGTTCACGCATCGGTTCACGGAAATGAATTGGTGCATCACTGTTCGTTGGAGTAGGACGCGGGAAGGAGAGACGGCCGATCTCCGCTGTTGCTTGGTCGTCGATTGGCACCGGAGTCGCATTGCTCCGGTCGAGTTTTCAGGATCAGGATCATGGCAGAGCCGAATGCGAAGCAGCCCGCCGAGAATACCGATTCCGCGAGAGGCTTCGCCTTCGCGCTGACGGCCTATCTGCTCTGGGGTTTTCTTCCCTTCTTCATGAAGGCGGTAGCGCACATCCCTGCGCCCGAAGTCGTCGCCCACCGCATCGTCTGGTCGGTGCCGCTCGCCGGCCTCGTGCTTCTGTGGCTTGGCCGCACGCAGGAGATCAAAACTGCGCTACGCTCGCCGCGCATGCTCAAAATGGCGACGCTGACGGCCGCCCTCATCACCGTCAACTGGGGCATCTATGTCTGGGCGATCGGTGCCGGCCGGGCGATCGAGACGGCACTCGGCTATTACATCAACCCGCTGTTTTCGATTTTCCTTGGTGCGCTGCTGCTCAAGGAACGTCCGAATCCGGCGCAGATGGTGGCGATCGGGCTCGCCGCGCTTGCGGTCGCCGTGCTCGCCTTCGACGCCGGCGGCCTGCCCTGGGTGTCGATCGGACTCTGCATCTCCTGGGGCTTCTACGCCTTCTTCCGCAAGACGCTGCCAATCGGACCGAACCAGGGCTTCTTCCTCGAAGTGCTGCTGCTCAGCATCCCGGCGGTCGGCTACATCATCTGGCTCGAGGCGACAGGGCAGGGGCATTTCGGCGATACGACCATGGCCGACGTCGTCCTCTTGCTGTCCTGCGGTCTGGTCACCGCCGTGCCCCTGATGATCTATGCCAATGGTGCCAAGCTCCTCAGGCTCTCGACCATCGGCATCATGCAATATATCGCCCCGACGATGATCTTCGTGATCGCCGTCTTCGTGTTCCACGAACCCTTCGGCGTTGCGAAGATCATCGCCTTTGCGCTGATCTGGGCGGCCCTCTTCATCTATTCGGGAGCGATGCTGGCCGAAAGCAGGGCGCGTCGCGCCGCACAGCCGACCCCGGCGGAATAGCTCAGAGTCTGGAGATGATCTCGCTTTCCCCCTCGCGACCGTTCGCGGCGGCGGTGGCCAGGATGCCGGGCACGATGTCTGCGACCCGATCGATCACCAGCGGCTGAACCAGGTGGGCCGTGTGGACGAAGCCCTGCTCGCGCATGTGCGTCAGCAGTTCGAGCATCGGCGCCCAGAAGCCGTTGATATTGCCGAACACCATCGGCTTGCGGTGGCGGCCGAGCTGTGCCCAGGTCATGATCTCGACGATCTCCTCGAGCGTGCCGATGCCGCCGGGCAGCGCTATGAAGGCGTCGGCGCGCTCGAACATCGTGTGCTTGCGCTCGTGCATGTCCCCGGTGACGATCAGCTCGTTGAGCTGGCCGAGCGAGTGGCGAGTCGCCTCCTTGTCCATCAGGAACTCGGGAATGATGCCGGTGACGTGACCCCCGGCCGAAAGTACGCCGCTCGCCACGGCACCCATGATGCCGCGCGTGCCGCCGCCATAGACGAGCTGCAGGCCGTGATCGGCAATCGATTTGCCAAGAAGGCGCCCCGCCTCGATATGTGCGGGATCGCGTCCAGGCTGCGAACCGCAATAGACGCAGACGGATCGAATCGGGGTAGGCTGGTTGCTCATGGGGGCAAAAAGACATTGCAGCGCAGCACCGGTCAAGAAAAATGCGCGAAAACTTTTCGCGCAGTTTCTCGCGGGCGCAGTCGAAGCTTGTGCTTAACTACAGGAAACGTTAGCAATTTCAGCATTACATTGAAGAATTCGGACGTGCGCCCGCCGTTGCGCTATAATATGTCAATGGCTTGCGCTTCGTAAGTCGACGAAGGGGCATGTGCGGAGCAGCGCTCCGCTCCCGTGGAGAGTGGCATGATCAAGAACAAGGCCAGCTGGGTGGCCCTCGGTGTGCTGGCGATTGCGACCGCCTTGATGGTTTTCGTGGTCCAACCGAACCTCGATTTGAACGACGATGACAAGGATCAGGCCGCGCTACCGGCGGCTACCGGAACGGAGATCGCAGGGGTTGCGCCCGCCGCCAAGATTGACGGCGCCCCGGGCGCGGCACGAGACGCGACCAAGGAACAGGTGGCCGCCACCGCCGGCGGCACTGCTCCCGGTGCTGCCGATTTGACCGTTCCGGGCTTCGATCTTCTCCGTGTTGAGCCCGACGGGTCGACCGTCGTCGCGGGCCGCGCCCAGCCGGGCACGAAGCTCGAAATTCTGAGCGGCAACACCGTTGTCGGTACGGCCGATGTCAACGCCGCCGGGGATTTCGCCGCAGTCTTCGATAATCCGCTCGCTGCAGGTGACCACCAGTTGACGCTTCGAAGCGTCGGCACAGGCGGCGCCAGCAAGATCTCGGAAGAGGTTGCAACCGTTTCCGTGCCGAAGGAGCCGGGCGGACAGTTGCTGGCGATGGTATCGAAACCGGGTGAGGCGAGCCGGCTGATCACCACGCCGACGGCCGAAGCCAAGCCGACCGAGACTGCCGCCGCGCCCGCCACGCAGAACGGCGCGACGGAGGCGGTGCCGGCGACGCCGGCCCCTTCCAATACCGTGCCGGGGCTGCAGGTGACGGCCGTGGAGATCGAGGGCAGGAAGATGTTCGTTGCCGGCAACGCGAAGCCCGGAGCGCTGGTACGCATCTACGCCGACGACACGCTCGTCGGCGAGATGAAGGCAGATGACAAGGGGCATTTCGTCGTCGACGGTTTGGTCGATCTCGCCGTCGGCAGTCACATCATCCGTGCGGATATGATGAGCGAGGACGCCACCAAGGTGGCGATGCGCGCCTCGGTCCCCTTCGACAGGCCGTCCGGCACGCAGGTTGCCGCGATCGCCGGTTCCTCCTCGGAACACGCCGCCCCAGGTCTCGATGGCCTGAGGACGGAGGCAGGCAAGGCGCTCACCCTGCTGAAGGGGCTCTTCGCCGATGGCAAGCAGCCCTCCGCCGAGCAACTCGCCGCTGCTCGTTCGGCCACCGAATTTGCGCTGAAGTCGCTCTCCGAATTCAAGCCGGCCGACAGTGCGGACGCGGCCCAGACAGCGGCGGCGGCCGAGGCTTCGAAGGCAGCCGCCGAGGCCCTGAAGCTTCTGCGCAACTCGCCGCAGGACCCGGCAGGCATCGTCGCGACGCTTGGCAAGGTCGAGGGCGTCATCGGACCTGCCCTGCCGCAACGGGCGGCTGGGACCGGACTCGTGGCTGCCGCCAAGCCCCAGGCGGCGGCGAGTGACGCGGTGGAGCCGGCGAAGCCCGAGAGCGCGGCGAAGGCCGCAACTCCGCCGGCCAGCGAGCAGGTCGCCGCGTCCTCACCGGCTGAGGCGCAGCCCGCGACGATCGAGCAGCCGCCGCTCAAGGAAAGCAAGGAATCGGTGATCATCCGCCGCGGCGACACGCTCTGGCAGATTTCGCGCCGCGTCTATGGCGCGGGGGTTCGCTACACGACGATCTATCTCGCCAACCGCGAACAGATCGACAATCCCGATCTGATCCGCCCCGGACAGGTGTTCGGGGTGCCCAATGAGGCGCTCTCCGACGACGAGTCGCGCGAGATCCATCGCAAGCGCGTGAGGCGCGAATAATAATCCGTCTTCCAACCGCAGTTCCATTGCGATCGTGCGGGGGTGGACCTATCTGTAAGGAAGGCGGCGTCTTCAAGGACGCCGCTTTTCATTGATCGGTCAGGGTCGCGGACGAGCTCGCGCGGTATCCTGGCCCTTCGGTTCACGTCGGGGATCGCGCGCATTCGGCATCGCCGCGATCCGGAAGCATCGGAAGCAGATACATTTGACACCTACGCGCCAGAAGAAGACGGTTTCCGCCGATGCCGCCAATCCATTGGCTACGATCGCCAATCTCTGGCCTTATATGTGGCCGGCCGACCGTCCCGATCTCAAGTTGCGCGTTGTCTGGGCGACGATCATTCTCGTCGCCGCCAAGATTGTCCTCGTACTCGTTCCCTATTTCTTCAAGTGGGCGACCGATGCGCTGAACAACAAGCCTGATGCGCTCGGCTTCCTGCCGCAATTCCTGACCGGCGCCGTCATGCTGGTGCTCGCCTACAATCTGGCGCGCCTGCTGCAATCCGGCCTCAACCAATTGCGTGATGCCCTTTTTGCAAGTGTCGGCCAGCACGCCGTTCGGCAGCTGGCTTACAGAACCTTCGTTCATATGCATCAGCTGTCGCTGCGCTTCCATCTGGAGCGGCGCACCGGCGGGCTGTCGCGCATCATCGAGCGCGGCACCAAGGGCATCGAGACGATCGTTCGCTTCACGATCCTGAACAGCGTTCCGACATTGATCGAATTTCTGCTGACCGCAGTGATCTTCTGGTGGGGCTACGGCTTCAGCTATCTCGTCGTCACCGCCGTCACCGTCTGGTTGTATATCTGGTTCACCGTGCGCGCCAGCGACTGGCGTATCGCCATTCGCCGGTCGATGAACGACAGCGACACCGAGGCCAACACCAAGGCGATCGATTCGCTGCTCAATTTCGAAACGGTCAAATATTTCGGCAATGAAGACATGGAGGCGAAGCGTTTCGACAAGTCGATGGAGCGCTACGAACGCGCCGCCACCCAGGTCTGGACCTCCCTCGGCTGGCTGAACTTCGGCCAGGCCGTTATTTTCGGGGCCGGCACGGCCGTGATGATGACGATCTCGGCGCTTGCCGTGAGAAACGGCGAGCAGACCGTCGGCGACTTCGTCTTCATCAATGCGATGCTGATCCAGCTTGCCATTCCGCTGAACTTCATCGGCTTCGTCTATCGCGAAATCCGCCAGGGACTGACGGACATCGAACACATGTTCGATCTCCTCGACGTTGAAGCGGAAGTGGTCGATCGGCCGGATGCGAAGGAGCTCGCGATCGGGCGCGGCGCAATCGCCTTCAAGGACGTGCATTTCGCCTATGATCCGGCCCGTCCCATTCTCAAGGGAATTTCCTTCGAGGTGCCCGCCGGCAAGACGGTGGCGGTCGTCGGTCCGTCCGGGGCCGGCAAGTCCACTTTGTCGCGGCTGCTCTATCGCTTCTACGACGTTCAGCGGGGGTCGATCACCGTCGACGGCCAGGATGTGCGAGAGGTCACCCAGAAAAGCCTGCGCACGGCGATCGGCATGGTTCCGCAGGATACGGTGCTCTTCAACGACACGATCGCCTACAACATTCGCTACGGCCGAGTGGCGGCCTCGGATGCCGAAGTCGAGGCGGCGGCCGAAGCGGCGCAGATCGCCGGTTTCATCCGCGGCTTGCCGGAAGGCTACCGGGCGATGGTCGGCGAGCGCGGGCTGAAGCTTTCGGGCGGCGAGAAGCAGCGCGTCGCGATCGCGCGGACGATCCTCAAGGCGCCGCCGATCCTGATCCTCGACGAGGCGACCTCCGCCCTCGACACCAAGACGGAGCAGGAAATCCAGGCGGCCCTCGATATCGTGTCGCGCAATCGCACCACGCTGGTGATCGCCCATCGCCTGTCGACAGTCATCAACGCCGACGAGATCATCGTGCTCAAGGACGGCGTCATCGCCGAACGGGGCACGCACGGCGAATTGATCGACCGTGACGGCCTCTATGCCTCGATGTGGAGCCGTCAGCGCGAGGCTACGCAGGCGGAGGAGCAGTTGAAGCGAGTGCGCGAGCGAGACGATCTCGGCATCGTCGACCGCGGCGCGCCGGCGGCTTGAGCAGGGTCGCTTCGGTGGCGGTGAAGCAACCGCGGTTTGCCGTTCGCCGTTGCCGGGTGTGCGAAATCGCGCTAGTTCACGTTCCGCGTCATAGCTGGAGTAAGTTGATGAGCTTGGTTGAAACGGTCCGCAACACGCTGGTCCCGGTGCACAAGGAAGGTTATCGCTTCATCGCGATCTTCTTCGTCGTTTCCCTGATCCTTGGTTTCCTGTGGGAGCCGCTGATGTGGATCGGCTTTCTGTTGACCGCCTGGTGCGCCTATTTCTTCCGCGATCCGGAGCGCATGACGCCGATCGACGAGGATCTCGTCATCAGCCCGGCCGACGGGCGCGTATCGTCGATCGCCACCGTCGTCCCGCCGGAAGAACTCGGTCTCGGCGCCGAGCCGATGCTGCGCATTACCGTGTTCATGAACGTCTTCGACTGCCACGTGAACCGCGCGCCGATGAGCGGTACGGTGAGGCGAATTGCCTATCGGGCCGGAAGTTTCCTGAATGCCGAGCTCGACAAGGCGAGCCTGGACAACGAACGCAACGGCCTTGTCGTCGAAACGAGCCACGGCGCCGTCGGCGTCGTCCAGATCGCCGGCCTGGTGGCGCGGCGCATCCTGTGCTGGACCACGGAGAATGCCTCGCTGGAAAGCGGCGAACGCTTTGGCCTCATCCGGTTTGGCTCGCGCCTCGACGTCTTCCTGCCGGAAGGCGCGCAGCCGCGCGTCAGTCTCGGTCAGAAAACTATCGGCGGAGAGACCGTGATCGCCGAATTCGGCTCGTCGAAGGGGCCGGTCATCAGCCGACGCGCGTGAGGAACCGACATGGAAAATCCCCGGCAGGAAGAAACGGCCGAGATCCCCGAAGTGGCGGTCGACACGAACGACGGGCATGACAAGGCCCGTGGCCCGCGGCTGCGGGAAATCCCGCTGCGCCTGATGGTGCCGAATACGATCACCGTCCTGGCGATTTGTGCGGGCCTCTCCGGCATCCGCCTGGCCTTCGAAAATCGCTTCGAGCTCGCCGTCGCGATGGTCCTGCTTGCAGCATTCCTGGATGGCATCGACGGGCGCGTGGCGCGGCTGCTGAAGGCGACGTCGAGCTTCGGAGTGCAGATGGATTCGCTCGCCGATATCATCAATTTCGGCGTCGCCCCGGCTCTTGTGCTTTACGTCTTCCTGCTGGACCAGGCGCGCTCGGTCGGCTGGATCGCGGCGCTGATCTATGCGATTGCGGTCGGCTTGAGACTTGCCCGCTTCAACGTCATGGCCGAGCGCCCCGTCAAGGCGGCCTGGCAGTCGGAATATTTCGTCGGCGTGCCGGCTCCGGCCGGCGCCATGCTGGTGCTGCTGCCGGTCTATATCGGTCTCCTGGGGCTGGCGCCCGGCAGGATCTTCGCCTTGATCGCGGCGTTCTATACCGTCCTGATCGCCTTCCTGCTGGTCAGCCGCCTGCCGGTCTGGTCCGGCAAGTCCGAAAACCGCGTTCGCCGTGATCTGGTGCTCCCGGCCATTCTGGTCGTCGTCCTCTACGTCGCGACGCTGATGACCTACACCTGGGAAACCATGGTCGTGACGGCAGTCGGCTATTTGCTGACCCTGCCGTTCGGCGCCCGCTCCTGGCAGAGGAAATATGGCGACTGGCCTGCCGGACAGGGAAATGATGGCCTGCCAGGGGACACCGACTGACCACAAACGCGTTGCTAAGAAAAAGCCACCGCGAGACATCGCGGTGGCTTTTTTGTGGGACATGCGCAGAAACCGATTACTCCGGCAGGCGGTAGTCGACGATCTTCTTTTCTCGGACGATGAAGAGCTTGCCGGTTTCGGTCTGATCCCGTCCGAAGAGGGGCATCAGCGCGGCGGCGACCTCGGAGGGGTGCGGCACTGTTGCGGGATCCTCGCCGGGCACGGCCTGGGCCCGCATCGCGGTGCGTGTCGCACCCGGATCGACGCTGAGGATGCGGAGCGGCAGGCGCTGCGTCTCATAGGCCCAGGTGCGTGCCAGCGCCTCGACTGCTGCCTTGGAGGCGGAGTAGGGGCCCCAAAAGGGCTTGCACTTGTGCGCAGCACTCGAGGACAGGATGAGCGCGCGACCGGCATCCGATTTGACGAGCAGGGGCTCGAGTGAGCGGATCAGCCGCCAGGTGGCGGTGACGTTGATCGTCATCACCTTTTCGAAGACCTTGGCCTCGACATGGCCGATCGGCGAGATCGTGCCGAGCACGCCGGCATTGGCAACCAGGATGTCGAGCTTGCCCCAGCGTTCGTTGATGGCGCCGCCGAGCTTGTCGATCGCGGCCATGTCGGCAAGGTCGAAGGGGACCAGCGTCGCCGATCCGCCCACCGCCTTGATGGCGTCGTCCAGCTCCTCCAGGCCGCCGACCGTGCGGGCGCAGGCGATGACATGGGCGCCGGCCTTGGCGAGTTCGAGGGCGGTGAAATAGCCGATGCCGCGCGATGCGCCGGTGACGACGGCGATCCGGTCTTTCAGATTGAGCGTCATGTTGTTGTCTGGTTATCCGTTGCTGGCAAGAACCGAAAGTTTGCGGACGTTACTCGCGCCTTCCTGATCGAGCAGGCGGGTCGGATAGTCGCCGGTAAAGTAATGGTCGGTGAACTGCGGCGCCTGCGGATCGCGCGGGGCGCCGCCGACGGCATGATAGAGACCGTCGATGGACAGGAACTCGAGCGAATCCGCGCCGATGAAGCGGCACATGGAAGCGAGGTCGGCATGCTGGTTGGCCAGCAGCTTGTCGCGGTCGGGCGTGTCGATGCCGTAGAAATCCGGATGGAAGATCATCGGGCTGGCGACGCGGATATGCACTTCGCGTGCGCCGGCCTCGCGGATCATCTGGACGATCTTGACCGACGTCGTCCCACGCACGATGGAATCGTCGACAAGCACGACACGCTTGCCCTTGATCATGGCGCGATTGGCCGAATGCTTCAGCTTGACGCCGAAGGCCCGGATCTGCTGCGTCGGTTCGATGAAGGTCCGTCCGACATAGTGGTTGCGGATGATGCCATATTCGAAGGGAATGCCGCTCTGCTGCGCATAGCCGAGCGCGGCCGGAGTGCCGCCATCCGGCACAGGGACGACGACATCCGCGTTGACGGGCGATTCCTTGGCGAGATTGACGCCCATGTTCTTGCGCGCCACATAGACGCTGCGACCGCCGACAACGGAGTCCGGACGAGCGAAATAGACATATTCGAAGAGGCAGAGACGTTCGGGCCGTGGGGCCTCGGGCTTGCGCGCGTCGATCGAGATCGAACCGTCCGGCTGGATCTCGCAGATGACGACTTCGCCGTTTTCGATGTCGCGGATGTATTTGGCGCCGATGATGTCGAGCGCACAGGTTTCCGAACAGAAGATCGGCTTGCCGTCGAGTTCGCCCATGACGAGCGGCCGGATGCCGATCGGGTCGCGCGCCGCGATCAGCTTGGTGCGCGTCATCGCCAGCATCGAGTAGCCGCCCTCCATCTGGCGAATGGCGTCGATGAAACGATCGGAGGAAGAGGTCTGCTTCGAGCGGGCGATCAAGTGAAGGACGACTTCGGTGTCCGAGGTCGACTGACAGATGGCGCCGTCGGCAATCAGCTGGCGCCGCAGCGTCAGGCCATTGGTGAAGTTGCCGTTATGGGCGATGGCGATGCCGCCGACTTCGAGTTCGGCAAAGAGCGGCTGGACGTTGCGCAGCGCCACTTCGCCGGTTGTCGAGTAGCGCGTATGGCCGATGGAGATATAGCCCGGCAGCTTCGCCAGCGTGGCCGGGTCGGTATAGTGGTCTCCGACGAGGCCCATGCGCTTTTCGGTATAGAACTGCTTGCCGTCGAAGGTGACGATACCGGCGGCTTCCTGGCCGCGATGCTGGAGCGCATGCAGACCAAGTGCCGTCAGGGTGGCTGCATCCGGATGTCCGAGAATGCCGAACACGCCGCATTCCTCATGCAGCGTATCGCCATCGAGTTCGTCGTGGATTTCACTGGATCTGAGATCGGTCATCGCAGTCGCCTTTGCTCCGTGCCGGTGCGCATATCGTGATCAGGCTGCCAGACGTCAAGCGATCTTAGCCGAAATGCCTGGCAAGCGTTATTCCAAATGGACAAAGCCCGCACAGCGGGCTTTGTTGCAAATTTTCTCGTTTCCCCTTAGCCGTTCGTCGCCGGCGCTTCCTCGGCGGGCGACTGTTCGGTGGCGGCCGGCGGCGCATCGCTTTCGCCTTCGCCCGTCGTGTCCTTGCCACGCAGGCGGTCGAGAATCGTGGCATCCGCCTCTTCCGGCAGCAGCGCGACCAGCTTATTGCCGAGATTGTCGAGCAGCGGCTTCGACTTCGCCTGGGTGACCCAGATCGGCTGCTGCGGCGGCGCAACCAGCCAATTGAAGAACAGCATGGCGACGACGACGAGCAGGATGCCGCGCGCCGCACCGAAGAGGAAGCCGAGGGTCCGGTCGAGCGCGCCGATGCGGCTGTCGATGATGAAGTCGGCGATCCGCATGGTGATGAAGGAAATGATGATCAGCGCCACCAGGAAGATCACCGCGGCCGAGCCGATCATCGCGACCGTGTCATTGGTGGTGTATTGCTTGGCATAGGGCAGGAGGTACGGATAGAGGAAATAGGCCGCCGCCGCCGCACCGACCCAGCTCGCGACCGAAAGGACCTCGCGCGAGAAGCCGCGCACCATGGCGAGGATCGCCGAAAACAGTGCGACGCCGAGAACGATACCGTCGAGAATTGTAATGGGCATGTTGTCCTTACTCCGACCCCGTCATCACTCGGGTCCTACCAAGCTTATCCGCCGCAGGCCCCGTCCGCCCGCGCCCGGATCATCTTTCCACCGCTTGTCGACGGCGCCGCGCCAGAAGCGCGTTTCGTCGGCGCCGATCCTTCACTCCGCCTCGTCCGCCTGTTGCAGGGCGCGCCGCGATCCGGCGATGCGCGCAACCAGGTCCGGCAGGGTTTCCATCTCGCTCCAGCGGCCATTGCCGCTCCTCGGCAGGTCGGCTGTTGCAGACGGCAGTACGGCCTGGGAGAAACCGAGCTTCTCGGCTTCCTTGAGACGTTGAGCGGTATGCGAAACCGGCCGGACTGCGCCCGACAAGCTGACTTCGCCGAAATAGACGCAATCGGCTGGAAGAGCAAGCCCGGCGAGTGACGAAACCAGTGCGGAAGCGACGGCAAGATCGGCTGCCGGCTCGGAAATCCGGTATCCTCCGGCGACGTTCAAGTAGACGTCGTGCTGCCCGAGGCGGACGCCGCAATGGGCCTCCAGGACCGCGAGGATCATGGAGAGCCGCGCCGAGTCCCAGCCGACGACCGCCCGTCGCGGCGTGCCGAGCGAGGTCGGTGCTACCAGCGCCTGCACCTCGACGAGGAGGGGCCGGGTTCCTTCCATACCGGCAAAAACCGCGGCACCGGGCGATTTCTCGTTGCGTTCGCCGAGGAAAAGCTCGGACGGGTTGGCGACTTCCCGCAGGCCTTGGTCGGACATTTCGAAGACGCCGATCTCGTCGGTCGGACCGAAACGGTTCTTCACCGTCCGGAGGATACGATAGTGGTGGCCGCGGTCGCCCTCGAAATAGAGCACGGCATCGACCATGTGCTCGACGACCCGCGGTCCGGCGATCTGCCCTTCCTTGGTGACATGGCCGACGAGCACGACCGCCGTCCCCGTCTGCTTGGCGAAGCGGATCATCGCCTGAACGCCGGTGCGCACCTGCGTCACCGTTCCGGGGGCGGAATCGACGGTATCGCTCCAAAGCGTCTGGATCGAATCGATGATGACGAGATCCGGGCGCTTGCCCTCGGCAAGCGTCGCTAGGATGTCTTCGACATTGGTCTCGGCGGCGAGCAGCACGTCGCTGTCTGCGGCACCGAGCCGCTGGGCCCGCAGACGTACCTGGGCGACCGCCTCCTCGCCCGAGACATAGATCACCCGATGCTTGCGGCGCGAAAGCGCTGCCGCCGCCTGCATCAGCACGGTCGATTTGCCGATGCCCGGGTCGCCCCCGACGAGCAGCGCCGATCCGCGCACGAAGCCGCCGCCGGTAACGCGGTCGAGCTCGGATATGCCGGTCTTGATGCGCGGCGCGTCCTCGATGTCGCCGGAAAGCGTCGTCAACGCCACCGGCCGTCCCTTCTTGGGGGCGCGCATCGGACCGCCGCCGATGCCTCCCATCGGGTCTTCCTCGACGATGGTATTCCACTCGCCGCATCCGTCGCACTTGCCGACCCATCGGGAGTGCACGGTGCCGCAATTCTGGCAGACGAACTGGGTGCGGGTTTTCGCCATCGGGATCAGCTTTCGGAAAGTTGCAAGAGGAAGGGGCGGTCCGTCTCCGCCTCGGGAGAATCACTTCGAGCGGTCACATAATGACGCGAAATGCGGATTGAAAGGGTGATTTTCGACGCCGCCTGAAACGACGATCAGGCACCGCCGACATAGGTCCGGCAATAGCGGTGTCCGAGGCTCGTCAGCAACTCGTAGCCGATCGTACCGCCGGCCCGCGCAACGTCGTCGATGGCGACGTTCCGGCCGAAAAGCTCGATATAGTCGCCGGCACGCACCGCCCGTTCCGGCAGGTCGGTGACATCGAACAGGCTGAGATCCATCGTGACACGTCCGACATGCGGAACCTTCCTGCCATGCAGGAACCCGCAGGCACCCGACGGCATCGCCTGCCTCATCGTGACCCCGCCTCCGGAAACGGAGCGGTGGTAGCCATCCGCATAGCCGATCGCGACGGTCGCGATCCGGCTGTCACGCATAAAGCGCGCCGAGGCGCCGTAGCTTGCCGTTCCGCCCGAGGGGACGGTGCGCAGTTGCAGGATGCGCGCTTCCGCGGTGACGACTGGCTTCATCGGGTTGACGGCATCGTTGACCGCTTCGCCGCCATAGACCGCAATGCCCGGACGCGTGAGGTCGAAATGGTAGTCTTCGCCGAGGAAAACGCCGCCGGAATTTGCAAGGCTGGCGGGCACGCCTTCAAAGGCCGCCGTCACCTCTCGAAAACGCTGCAGCTGATAGAGGTTCATCGGATGCCTCGGATCATCGCCGCAGGCAAGATGGCTCATCACCAGCACGGGCGAGAAACTCGCCGGGCGCGCTGGATCATGGGCGAGCGCTAGGGCCTCCTCGACCGATAGGCCGAGCCGGTTCATGCCGGTATCGACATGGAGGACGCAAGGATGGTCGCCCCGATCGGAAAGCGCCGCCATGAACACGGCAAGCTGCTCCTCCGAGTTGATGATCGGCACGAGGTCATTGGCGAAGAACAGCTCCTCGTTGCCGGGCCACATGCCGGCGAGAATATAGATTCGGGCGTCCGGCAGGAGCGGGCGGAGTTCGGCACCTTCCTCGGCATCCGCGACGAAGAAATCGCGGGCGCCGGCAGCGTAGAGCGTCGGGGCCGCATGCGCGACGCCGATTCCATAGGCATTGGCCTTGAGCACGGCGGCGGCACGGGCCTTGCCCGACCGCTCGTTCATCGCCCGCCAATTGTCGGCGAGCGCCGTCAGATCGATGGTGAGCCGGTTCGAGGCAGCGAGGAATTCGGGGCTGTGCATGGGAGAACTCTTGCATGGGCGATATGTGAGCAATACATCCAAGCGCCCGGTGCCGCAAACCTCTTCGGCCTGACTGCCGACCTCGCGAAAGCTGAGCACTTTTGTGCAAGACGAAAAATCTCGGCACCGTTAGGATCGGCCGATGCATACGATTTCCCAGGAAGAGGCCATCGAGGCCATGCCGCTCAAGGGAGCCGAGCACACCCGTTTCTGGCGGGATGCGCGGTTCAAGGGCATGGAATGCCTGAGCGCGACATTCATCACCCACGAGTTCGCGCCGCATGCGCATGACACGTTCAGCATTGGTGCCATCGAAGCGGGTTCGCAGATCAGCACCATCAAAGGCGAGCGTTCGCAGACAGGGCCGGGAGACCTCTACCTGATCAATCCCGACGAAACCCATGACGGGCATCCGGGCAATGACGGCTATCGCTACAGGATGATATACCCGTCCGTGGAGCTGTTCGTCGAAATTCTCGAAGATATCACCGGCCGTCCGTTCCGTGGCACGCCGTGCTTTTCGCGGCAGTGGCTGACGGACCTCGAGCTTGCAGCCGCCTTCCGCCGTGCGCATCAGGTGCTGGAGGGAAAGACGGGGGCGCTCGAGGCGGACGAGGGCATGTTTGGATTTCTGGCGACGCTGTTCGAGCGGCACGGCAGCGCCATCATCGTTCCGGTCCGCACGCGCGAGAGTTCCGCGGTACACCGCGCCCGCGACTATCTTCTCGAGAATTATGCGAGCGACATCGGCCTCGACGAGCTTGCGAACGTCGCCGGCCTCAGCCGCGCCCATCTGATCCGGGCCTTTCGCAAGGAGTTCCACATCACACCGCATGCCTTCCTGACCGACAAGCGGGTGCGCGAGGCAAGGACGCTTCTGCGTCGGGGTTGGTCGCCGGCCGATACGGCCTATCATTGCGGCTTTGCGGACCAGGCGCATTTTACCCGCCACTTCAAGGCGCGCACCGGCGTGACGCCGGGGGCCTTCCGCGCCGGCTGATCACTTTCGTTCAAGACCGGCCCTCGCTGTCCGTTCTATGAACTCTCCGCAAAACAAGGTGGAGATAACGGACGTGAGAAGGGCAGGGATGTCTCAGTTTCTTGGCGGCATGAGGGCGATGGCGCCGCTGACGGTAGCGGTGATGCCGATCGGCCTGGTGTTTGGCGCCGTTGCCGCAAGCAAGGGCCTGAGCAGCCTTGAAGCGACGCTGATGAGCGCCTTCGTCTTTGCCGGCGGGTCGCAATTCGTCGCCATGGACATCTGGACGCATCCGGCCTCCTGGGGCGCGCTCGCCTTTTCGGCGCTGCTCGTCAATATCCGTCACGTGCTGATGAGCGCTTCGATCGGCACGAAGATGCCGGCGTTTTCCGGCCCGGCAAGATATGCCGCGATGTTGCTGCTCGCCGATGAAATCTGGGCCATGGCCGAGGTCCGCGCCGGCCAGACGCGGCTGACGCCCGCCTGGTATGCGGGCCTTGCCGTGCCGTTCTATTGCGTCTGGGTTCTAACGAGCCTCGCTGGCGCCGCCGCTGGCGCCTTCCTCGGCGACCCGAAGGCGATCGGCCTGGATTTCGCGTTCCCGGCCGTATTTACGGTTCTGGTGATTGGCTTCTGGAAGGGGCGGGACACCGGCGCGGTGCTCTTCGCCAGTGCGGCGGCGGCGGTCCTTGCCCACCAATTCCTGCCCGGCGTCTGGTACATCGCGGCCAGTGCCGCCGCAGGCGTTGCCGCAACGCTCCTCACCGCCAGACACCGGGAGGCCTGCGCATGACGCTCGATCCCAATACGCTCCTCGCCATCGTGGCGATGGCTGCAGCTACGGTGCTGACACGCATTGCCGGTCTTCTCGTCATTCGCTTCGTCGCGATCGGCCCGCAGCAGAAGCGCGCCCTGGAGGCGATTCCTCCCGCCGTGCTCATGGCGGTCATCGCCCCGACGGCGCTCGTGACCGGGCCGGCCGAGACGCTGGCAACGCTTGCGACGGCACTCGCCGCCACGCGACTGCCGCTGCTTGCGGCCGTCGCGATTGGCGTCTTCGTCGTAGCGGTCGCAAGAGCGCTGATCGGGGCGTGAGAGCGAACGTTTTCGGGATTTTCCCCTCATCCGGCCTGCCGGCCACCTTCTCCCCGCAGGCGGGGCGAAGGAGACTCGCGGCGCCCTCTCAGACTTTGCTCCGCCTTGCAGGAGGGGGAGGCTAAGCGGTGCCTCTTGCCCCTTCTCCCCGCGTGCGGGGAGAAGGTCGCGGCAGCGGGATGAGGGGCCAATACGTTCAATGCTCGTATTGCGTGAACGATGAGTCGGCGAGGTCCGAGAAGCGGGTGAATTCCGACTGGAAGGCGAGCTTGACGGTGCCGGTCGGCCCGTGGCGCTGCTTGGCGATGATCACGTCGGCCGTGCCCTTCAC
Source organism: Sinorhizobium fredii (assembly GCF_002944405.1). Lineage (NCBI taxonomy): Bacteria > Pseudomonadati > Pseudomonadota > Alphaproteobacteria > Hyphomicrobiales > Rhizobiaceae > Ensifer > Ensifer fredii. The sequence goes on from NZ_CP024307.1 coordinate 1,238,084, forward strand.
CCGCTCCATCTGCATTTTCCACTCTTCGTATTTCGGGTCGAGTTCGTCGCGCGGCTCCATGTTCTTCACATAGTATTCCTCGCGAAACACGAAGAGCACGACGTCGGCGTCCTGCTCGATCGAGCCGGATTCACGCAGGTCGGAGAGTTGCGGGCGCTTGTCCTCGCGGCTTTCCACCGCACGCGACAGCTGTGACAGAGCGATGATCGGTACGTTGAGTTCCTTGCCGAGCGCCTTGAGGCCGGTGGTGATTTCGGTGATCTCCTGCACCCGATTTTCGCCAGACTTCTTCGAGCCGGTCATCAGCTGGACGTAGTCGACCACGAGCACGTCGAGGCCGCGCTGGCGCTTCAGGCGGCGTGCGCGGGCCGCCAGCTGGGCGATCGAGATGCCGCCGGTCTGGTCGATATAGAGCGGCACCTTCTGCATCATCTGCGAGCAGGCGACGAGTTTTTCGAAATCGGCTTCGGAGATATCGCCGCGGCGGATCTTCGAGGACGACACTTCGGTCTGTTCCGAGATGATGCGGGTCGCAAGCTGTTCGGACGACATTTCAAGCGAGTAGAAGCCGACGACGCCGCCGTTTTTCGCCTTGAAGGAGCCGTCCGGCTGCACTTCCGGTTCATAAGACGCGGCAATGTTATAGGCGATGTTGGTGGCAAGCGACGTCTTGCCCATGCCAGGGCGACCGGCGAGGATGATCAGGTCCGAGCGCTGCAGACCGCCCATCTTGCCGTCGAGCGAATGGATGCCAGTGGAGATGCCGGAGAGGTGCCCGTCGCGTTCGAAGGCCTGGCCCGCCATGTCGATGGCGAGCGCCACGGCGTCGTTGAAGGATTGGAAGCCGCCGTCGTAGCGGCCGGTCTCCGCGAGTTCGAAGAGGCGCCGTTCGGCGTCCTCGATCTGGCTCTGCGGCGGCATGTCGAGCGGCGCATCATAGGCGATGTTGACCATGTCCTCGCCGATGGTGATCAGCGAGCGGCGGAGCGCCAGGTCGTAGATTGCCCGGCCGTAATCCTCGGCGTTGATGATCGACACGGCTTCGGCCGCGAGGCGAGCAAGATATTGCGCGACAGTCAGGTCGCCGACCTTCTCGTCGGCCTTGAGGAAGGTCTTGACCGTCACCGGGTTGGCGGTCTTGCCCATGCGGATGATCTCGCCGGCGACCTCGAAGATCTTGCGATGCAGGGGCTCGTAGAGATGCACGGGCTTGAGAAAGTCCGACACGCGATAGAAGGCGTCGTTGTTGACCAGGATCGCGCCAAGCAGCGCCTGCTCGGCTTCCAGATTGTTCGGCGCTTCGCGGTAATGCTGGTCCGCCTGATCCTTGGGCAAGGGAGCGAGCTTTCGCGCTGCGTCGTTCATGGGAGATCCGTATCCGCCTCTATTATCCCGTGTGCCAATCGATTTGCTTCCTCCCTTCCGCCACGTCTAGTGTAGCTGTGCAACAGTGCTGGAGCTTGCGTGTCCGCCTTTGGTTTTTGGCGGTTGTTCACACTGATTCACAGGGGGCGCGGTGGACCCGAAACATGCCACGCCGGGCATTTGCACAATGGCGGAGGTCGGCCGCAAATCTATCTGATTCGTCTTCCCCCGTCGTTCGCAATCGCCTTCGCGCGCTGTTCGTGACGGCAAAAGAAAGGCCCGGATCGGGAGATCCGGGCCTGTCGTTGAGCTCTGAAGCTGATGCTTATTCTTCTTCGCCCGCGAATTCGGCTTCCGGGTTGAAGAAGTCTTCCGGCTTCAGGGCGTCTTCGTCGACGCCGTAGATGGCGTCGACGGAGGTCAGGCTCTCGCCCTTGGCCTGACGCTCGGCTTCTTCGGCCGAACGGGCAACGTTGACTTCGACGACGACGTCGACTTCCGCGTGCAGGTGCAGCGTTACCTTGTGAACGCCGATCGACTTGATCGGCTGGTTGAGGTTAACCTGGTTGCGGTTGATGTTGAAGCCTTCGGCGGCCAGCACATCGACGATGTCGCGAGCGGCGACTGAGCCGTAGAGCTGGCCGGTTTCGCCGGCGGAGCGCACGATCACGAAAGACTTGCCGTCAAGCTTGTCGGCGACCTTCTGGGCTTCCGACTTGCGCTCGAGGTTGCGGGCTTCGAGCGTTGCGCGCTCGGATTCGAAGCGGGCCTTGTTGGCGGCGTTGGCGCGCAGGGCCTTGCCAAGCGGCAGCAGGTAGTTGCGTGCAAAGCCGTCGCGAACCTTCACGGTTTCGCCCATCTGGCCGAGCTTGGCGATGCGTTCGAGGAGAATGACTTCCATGTCGAGGTTCCTTTCAAAGTTGGCATTGTTCGTTGGTTAGCTTTTCCCCGTCGGCGTGACCGCGATGGTGCGTCGCGTGTCGGTCAATCCGGACAGGAGGAAGAAGACCGCCGGGATCGTGAAGACGAGCACCGACAGATAGGCGATCCACAGCACGGGAAGCCGCCAGGACCTGCCGCGCGTGCGGAAATGGAAGGAGGCGAAGCCCGAGAGCAGAAAGCCCGCCCCGAACGTGCCGCAGACGAGGGCGCCGATCGCCGCCGGCGCGCCGCCGAGAAACGTAAGGATCAGGCCGCCGAGGAAGACGAAGATGGCGTTGCGGTGCATCCTGAGCGAAGAGGGAATGTCTTCGCGCGGCCGCAGGGACTTTCCCGACATCTGGACGATCCGGGTGGCGACGTAATAGGCGGCAAACAGCATGACCACCCAGAGCGCCCCCTGCACCAACGGCAGCGCCAGCGTGAACATCGACTTGAGCTGGGCAATCGTGGCCGCGTCGGGATTGTAGAGCGGTTCCTGGGCCTTGACCGCCTCGACGAGCATGTCCACCATCAATTCCGAGACGCTGGAATCATATCCGATGATCGTGGCGACGATGATCATGCCGAGGGTGACGAGCCCGGCGAGGTGGCCGAGGATGTCGGAAAGCGGATACCAGGCAAGAGCGCCCTCGGGGCCGCCGAGTTCGGAGGCAGGCCGCGCCAGACTGGCAAGATGGCTGAGCCAGCCGGCCGGAACGAGCGTGACGACGAGGATGAGCAACGCGAAATAGGGCGAGACCAGACTTGCCGCCGTTGCTCCGGCCACGCCGATCGCGGTGAGCGCTGCGGCATTGCCCCAGCCGAGGCCGGCAATCAGAATCGGCAGTGCGGAAGCGGCATAGAGAACGATCGCCAGGGACGACTGCGTGTTCGCGCCCATCGACAGAAGGGCGGCGGTAACGCCGGCAAGCGCGCCGGTGATCAGCGATGTCCTGTTCCAGTTCTTCAACGTTCGCTGTCCTGCTTCAAACGCAGTTAGGGGCGCCTTTGGCTGCCCCAACATGGGATTTGGCGCATTCCGCGCCGGTTCCGATCCGCGCCCACCGCGGAAGGGAGGCGTCGAGGCGCTCACCCGAAGGAAGCGCCTCGACGCAGAGTCGGTTACCGTTGAGTCAGGCGACCAACGGAGAGAGATCCCTACGACACGACGTAGGGCAGCAGGCCGAGGAAGCGTGCGCGCTTGATCGCCTGGGCGAGTTCGCGCTGCTTCTTCTGGGAAACGGCCGTGATGCGGGAAGGAACGATCTTGCCGCGCTCGGAAATGTAGCGCTGCAGGAGGCGAACGTCCTTGTAGTCGATCCGCGGAGCGTTTGCGCCCGAGAAGGGGCAGGTCTTGCGGCGACGGTGGAACGGGCGGCGTACCGGAGCGGAAGAAACTTCAGCCATTGTCTTTATCTCCTAGGCTTCGGGTTACGCGCGGTCTTCGCGCGGGCGGCGCGGACGGTCTTCGCGATCGCCACGGTCCGGACGCGGACCACGGTCACCGAATCCACCACGGTCCGGACGGTCGCCGTCGCGGCGCGGACGATCGTCGCGGTCGCGCTTCTGCATCATCGCGGACGGGCCTTCCTCGTGCTTCTCGACGGCGATCGTCATGTAGCGCAGGACGTCTTCATTGATGCGCATCTGGCGCTCGACTTCGTGGACTGCCGGTGCCGGAGCATCGATGTCCATGAGGACGTAGTGAGCCTTGCGGTTCTTCTTGATGCGGTAGGTGAGGGACTTCAGGCCCCAGTTCTCGACTCGGCCGACCTTGCCGCCGTTCGATTCGATGACGCCCTTGTACTGCTCAACGAGGGCGTCGACCTGCTGCGGCGTGATGTCCTGCCGAGCGAGGAATACGTGTTCATAAAGAGCCATTGTGGCTTGCCTTTCTTGCGTTAATCAGCCCGGACCTCGGCGGCTAAGCCTCAACGACTGTTCTTATGGGCTCGAACGAGCCGGCAAGAAAGTGTTGTATCGAGACGGTCGAGAGCGGAGACACGGGAGGCCGGAACAGCTTGTCGTTCCTGGCGGCCTCCGGGATGGAAGCCGGCCCTCCGTTCAGCCACCAGCCAGAAGACCGGGCGTTTCGAACAGCGCGCTTATACGGATTTTCAGCCGAAATGCAAGGCGCGATCGGAAGATCCTGCGTCGCGTCGAAATGGTAAGGGATCCCCGCAGCGCCAAGTTGCGGAACATTCGGCCTACTTCCCTGTTGGCCCGGCAGTCGTAAACTGCAGGAGACGACAATGCACCATATCGATCCGAAGATGCAGGAGTGCATCGAAAATTGCCTAGCCTGCTACCGTGCCTGTCTTTCGACGGCAATGAGCCATTGTCTCGAGGCGGGCGGCAAGCACACGGAGCCCGATCATTTCCGGCTGATGATGGCCTGCGCCGAGATATGCCGGACCTCGGCACATTTCATGTTGATCGGAACGCCCCATCACCGGCATGTCTGCGGCGAATGTGCGGAGATCTGCAGCGAATGCGCGGCCGACTGCGAGCGCATCGGCGACATGGCCGAATGCGTCGATGCCTGCCAGCGCTGCGCCGAAAGCTGCCGTCAGATGGCCGCCTGACGTCCCGGTCGCCTGGAATGGAGGAGACGGCGTCGCTCAGATCGGCGCCGGATAGAGCCGGTGGAGACGGCGAATTCCATTCAGCACATCCTGCGACAGCGTCGCGTCGGCGGCGCCGATGGCGGTCTTGAGCTGCGGGATCGATGTTGCGCCGATGATGACGGATGCCATGAAGGGGCGCGTCAGGCAAAAGGCAAGCGCCATCTGCGCCGGATCGAGGCCATGCTCGCGCGCCAGCGCCACATAGGCGGCGACCGCCGGCTCCTGGTGCGGCGTGAAGCGGCCCCCGAGGTCGCCGTTGATCGACAGGCGCGAGCCGGCGGGTCTTGCCCCGTCGAGATATTTGCCCGTCAGCAAACCGGCTGCGAGCGGCGAATAGGCAAGCAGCCCGACGTCTTCATGATGCGAGAGTTCGGCGAGGTCGAGGTCGAAGGGGCGGTAAAGCAGGTTGTACTCGTTTTGGATGCTGGCGACTCGCGGCAGACCGTGTTTCTCGGAGAGGTGGAGCATCTTCATCGTGCCCCAGGCGGTGTCGTTGGAAAGCCCGATGGCGCGGATCTTGCCGGCCTTCACCAGATCGCCGAGCTTGTCGAGAATGGCCTTCAGATCGGCGGCGACATGCTCCTTGTCCTGCCGCGACGGGTCGTACGACCAGGCATTGCGGAAGTGGTAGTGGCCGCGATTGGGCCAGTGCAGCTGGTAGAGATCGACATAGTCGGTCTTCAGCCGCTTGAGGCTGGCGTCGAGTGCTTCGTCGATGCCCTCCGGCGTCATCGGGCCGCCGTTGCGGATATAAGGACGGCCGGAACCGGCGACCTTCGTGGCAAGCACCACGTCATCGCGCCGGCGCCGGGCTGCCAGCCAGTCGCCGATGATGCGCTCGGTATTGCCGTAGGTTTCCGCCGAAAGCGGCGTTGTCGGATAAAGTTCGGCGGTGTCGATGAAGTTGACGCCCCGTTCGACGGCATAGTCGAGCTGCCCGTGGGCTTCGATCGGCTTGTTCTGCGAGCCCCAGGTCATGGTGCCGAGGCAGATTTCGGAAACCTTGATGCCGGTGCGGCCAAGCGTATTGTAGCGCATGTAATCACGTTCCTTGTGCTGGCGGATGCGCGCCGGCGGGAGGAGAAAGGCGCGCTGCCCTCGAATAGGGTGATGCCGCAACCTGGAGGATATCGAGCCGGTGCGGCGATGCGGGCAAACTTAAGCCTTGCTTGACGAAGATCAAGGGCAAAAGCCGGCAACGAGAGGGCGGCGCGCTTGACTCGCCGTTCAGGAATGTGAATGGAGAGGAAAACGGTGGGGTGAGGACACTGTGACGCCGGCGCCCGCGTTCCACTCACACCGAGAAAGCAGATTGCGACGGGCCCGACACGATCGCCCGTCGAAATCCAGGGAAGGGCACTCCTGATGAGCATTGCATTCACGTTCCCCGGTCAGGGCAGCCAGGCCGTAGGCATGGGCAAGGAATTGGCCGAAGCCTTTCCGGAGGCCGCAGCCGTCTTCGCCGAGGTCGACGACGCGCTCGGTGAAAAGCTTTCCGACACCATGTGGAACGGTCCCGAGGAAACCCTGACGCTGACGGCGAATGCGCAGCCGGCGCTGATGGCCGTCTCCATGGCAGTCATCCGGGTGCTCGAGTCGAAAGGCCTCGATTTCAGAAACAAGGTTTCCTTCGTTGCAGGTCATTCGCTCGGCGAATATTCGGCGCTCTGTGCCGTCGGAACCTTTTCGCTTGCCGATACGGCGCGCCTCCTGCGCATCCGCGGCAATGCGATGCAGGCGGCCGTCCCGGTCGGCAGGGGCGCGATGGCTGCGATCATCGGCCTGGAAAACGAGGATGTCGAAGCGGTCTGTCGCGAGGCGTTGTCACTCGGTGCTTGCCAGATCGCCAATGACAATGGCGGCGGGCAGCTGGTGATCTCGGGCGAGAAGCAGGCGGTGGAAAAGGCGGCCGCGCTCGCCTCTGAAAAAGGCGCAAAGCGCGCCCTGATGCTGCCGGTCTCCGCACCCTTCCATTCCGCCCTGATGGCGCCGGCCGCCGACGCGATGCGCGATGCCCTTTCCACTGTCGAGAAGCGCGATCCGCTCGTGCCGGTCGTCACCAATGTGCTGGCCGCTCCAGTCAGCGATGCCGGCGAGATTGCCCGGCTGCTGGTCGAGCAGGTGACCGGTCAGGTGCGCTGGCGCGAGACGGTGCAATGGTTCGCCGCCAATGATGTGACGACACTCTACGAGATCGGCTCGGGCAAGGTGCTGACCGGCCTTGCCCGGCGGATCGACAAGACCGTCAACGGCCTTGCCGTCAATACGCCCGCCGATATCGACGCGGCGCTTGCCGCTCTTCTGGCCTGAGCACCCCAATCAAGCGCCCATTGTAAAAGGGAGAAATCCATGTTCGATCTTTCCGGCCGCAAGGCTCTCGTCACCGGTGCATCCGGCGGCATCGGCGAGGAAATCGCCCGCGTGCTGCACGCCCAAGGCGCAATTGTCGGCCTTCACGGCACGCGCGTCGAAAAGCTCGAGGCGCTCGCCAACACTCTTGGCGAGCGGGTCCGGATCTTTCCGGCAAATCTCTCTGATCGCGTGGAAGTCAAGGCGCTCGGCGAGAAGGCGGACACCGAGCTCGGCGGCGTGGACATTCTCGTCAACAATGCCGGCATCACCAAGGACGGTCTTTTCGTCCGCATGAGCGACGAGGACTGGGATAATGTCCTGGAGGTCAACCTGACGGCCGTCTTCCGGCTGACCCGCGAGCTGACGCATCCGATGATGCGCCGGCGGTTCGGCCGCATCGTCAACATCACTTCCGTCGTCGGCGTGACCGGCAATCCGGGTCAGGCCAACTACTGCGCGTCGAAGGCCGGCATGATCGGCTTCTCCAAGTCGCTCGCCCAGGAGATCGCCACCCGCAACGTCACGGTCAATTGCGTGGCGCCGGGCTTCATCGAGAGCGCGATGACCGGCAAGCTGAACGACAAGCAGAAGGAAGGCATCATGGCGGCGATCCCGATGCGCCGGATGGGAAGCGGTGCCGAAGTCGCTTCCGCCGTCGCCTATCTCGCCTCCAACGAAGCGGGCTACGTCACCGGTCAGACCATCCACGTCAACGGCGGCATGGCGATGATCTGACCTGCTTTTTCGGCGGCCGGGTGATGCAGCCTGCTGCCTGCCGCCGGGCGCCCGGTCAGTGCGATCGCCCATCGATGTCAAATGCCTGAAATTCAATGTTGAGCAAGCGAATGTCGGGCATTTTCGGACTTTGCGGCAGACTTAAACCGTGTTAATCGGGCCATGACTGTGCGCAGTCGACCGGTCCGGCCAGGTTGTCCGGCAGCCCCTGCTGCCACGGGTTTTCCGCTGTTTTCGGTTGAATGGATTGCCCGGTGGGCCATCTTGGTCTATCAGGCGTGAACGAGTACCGGCGCCAACAATGGCGCCGCAGAGAAAACGAAGGTCGAGGAACTCCGACATGAGCGATATCGCAGAACGCGTGAAGAAAATTGTTATTGATCATCTTGGCGTCGATGCCGAAAAAGTAAGCGAAGGCGCAAGCTTCATCGACGACCTCGGCGCGGACTCGCTCGACACCGTCGAACTGGTCATGGCCTTCGAAGAAGAATTCGGCGTCGAGATTCCGGACGACGCGGCGGATTCGATCCTGACCGTCGGCGACGCCGTCAAGTTCATCGAAAAGGCCCAGGCCTAATCGTCGCTGCGGCCGCAAGGCCGCCCGGCGGGCCGCTGGACCGCGGCCCGTACAGCCCTGGGGATGTGGGCTGGCCCGCCGCGATTGCGGGTCGCGATCAGCAAAGCGCTCCCGCCTTTCCCTCTGATCGTCGAAGCTGCAAGGGATGCAGGGATCGGGCTCGTCGCACGCGTACCGGTCGGGCTCCGGAATGGAACGTTCAGGGTGGATCATGGGCATGAGACGTGTCGTTATCACCGGTACCGGCATGGTATCTCCTTTAGGTTGCGGAACCGAGGTTAGCTGGTCGCGTCTTCTTGCCGGCGGCAACGCGGCGCGCAAGGTGACCGAATTCGAGGTCGAGGACCTCCCCGCCAAGATCGCCTGCCGCATTCCGTTCGGCGACGGATTCGACGGCACCTTCAATGCCGACGACTGGATGGAGCCCAAGGAGCAGCGCAAGGTCGACCCCTTCATCGTCTACGCGATGGCCGCCGCCGACATGGCGCTGGCGGACGCCGGCTGGAAGCCGGAAAGCGACGAGGATCAGATTGCCACCGGCGTGCTGATCGGCTCCGGCATCGGCGGCCTCGAAGGCATCGTCGAAGGCGGCTACACGCTGCGCGACAAGGGGCCGCGCCGGCTTTCGCCCTTCTTCATCCCCGGCCGCCTGATCAATCTCGCCTCCGGCCAGGTCTCCATCCGCCACAAGCTGCGCGGCCCGAACCATTCGGTTGTCACGGCGTGTTCGACCGGCGCGCACGCGATCGGCGATGCGAGCCGCCTGATCGCGCTCGGCGACGCCGACGTGATGGTGGCGGGCGGCACAGAATCGCCGATCTGCCGCATTTCGCTCGCCGGCTTTGCCGCCTGCAAGGCGCTCTCGACACAGCACAACGACAATCCGGAAAAGGCATCCCGTCCCTATGATGCCGATCGCGACGGCTTCGTCATGGGCGAGGGCGCCGGCATCGTCATTCTCGAGGAGCTTGAGCACGCCAAGGCGCGCGGCGCCAAGATCTACGCGGAGGTGGTCGGCTACGGCCTTTCCGGTGACGCATTCCACATCACCGCTCCGTCGGAAGACGGCGACGGCGCCTACCGTTGCATGCAGATGGCGCTGAAGCGCGCCGGCGTGACAGCCGCCGACGTCGACTACATCAACGCGCACGGCACATCCACCATGGCCGACACGATCGAACTCGGCGCGGTCGAGCGGCTGGTCGGCGACAGCGCTTCGAAGATCTCGATGTCTTCGACGAAATCGGCGATCGGTCATCTGCTCGGGGCTGCGGGCGCGGTCGAGGCGATTTTCTCGGCGCTCGCGATTCGCGACAATATCGCACCGCCGACCCTCAATCTCGACAATCCGTCGGTCGAGACGAAGATCGACCTGGTGCCGCACGTTGCCCGCAAGCGGGAAATCAACGTCGCCCTGTCGAATTCCTTCGGATTCGGCGGCACCAATGCTTCGCTGGTGCTGCGCCGCTACCGGGGTCACTGATCCCGTCGGACCGGCTGCGGCAGCGCGAGCGAGAAACCGCTCGCGCTTTCCTGGCCCGTGCGTTGCCTTATCCCGCTTTTTGCCGCAATGCTCGCTACAAGCTGTCGGCGGGAAATTGCCGTGTAGGCGTCGCCCCGCTTGGCTATGTTCGCGCAAGGCACAACCGGCATTGTAGACTATCCATTGCTCTGACACATTCGTGCACGTTACGCTTGCCGCCGGTCTAAGCCGAAATTCGCGCCGGCGACAGCTCAATTGAATTTGCGGGTTTCGGATTCGGGAAAATCGTGAGCGACTCAAACGATAACAGCGCGGCGCAGTTCGGCCGCAATGAGACCGGGAGCAACGGGCCGATCATTCCGAAGTCGGCGAACGAGGCGCTACGACCCGAACGCGTGCCGGAGCCGCCGAAGCGTTCCAGGAAAGCACGCAGCCAGGTCGTCATCTTCCTCAATTTCCTGATGACCGTGGTGGTTTTCGTCGTGTTGGCGGCGGCGGGCGCCGTCTACTACGCCATGCATGAATACGAGAAAGCTGGGCCCCTGGAAGCGAACAGGAACTTCATCGTGCGCAGCGGGGCCGGCATTATTCAGATTGCCGAGGACCTGGAACGCAACAGCATCATCACCGACGCCCGTGTGTTCCGCTTCGTCTCCGAAGCCTATCTCGACAACGAAACGCTGAAGGCCGGCGAATACGAGATCAAGGCGCATGCGTCGATGCAGGAGATCATGGAACTGCTGAAATCCGGCAAGTCGATCCTTTATGCCGTGTCTCTGCCGGAAGGGCTGACGGTGAAGCAGATGTTCCGCAAGCTTGCGGACGACCCGGTGCTCGTGGGCGACCTGCCAACGGAACTGCCGGCCGAAGGCTCGCTGAAGCCGGACACCTACAAATTCACCCGCGGCACCAAGCGGGCCGAGATCGTCCAGCAGATGGTTGCGGCACAAAAGTCGCTGGTCGAGCAGATCTGGGAAAAGCGTGACCCGAAGCTGCCGGTTTCGTCGGTCGACGAGTTCGTCACGCTCGCCTCCATCGTCGAGAAGGAAACGGGCCGCGCAGACGAACGGCCGCGTGTAGCCTCCGTGTTCATCAACCGGTTGGAAAAAGGCATGCGCCTGCAGTCGGATCCGACGATCATCTACGGCATCTTCGGCGGCGAGGGCAAACCAGCCGACCGGGCGATCCTGAAGTCGGACCTGGAAAAGCAAACGCCCTACAACACCTATATCATCAAGGGCCTGCCGCCGACGCCGATCGCCAATCCGGGCCGGGCGGCGCTGGAAGCGGTGGCCAATCCGTCGCGTACGCCCGAGCTTTATTTTGTCGCCGACGGGACCGGCGGTCACGTCTTCGCCGCAACCCTCGAAGAGCACAATGCGAATGTGCGGCGGTGGCGAAAGCTCGAGGCCGAAAAGGCGGCCGAGGCGGCGAAGGCGGCTGCGGATGCCGCCACGGTGCCCGAGGCGCAATAGACAGGCTCATTGTGGACGATTGGCGGACGGCGCGGATATCCCTTGCGGTATGCCGCGCCGTCGCCCTATTGCTGTCTGCACGACAGCGCCTTGCGTTCTTGCGGACGCACAAAGCCGCTGTAGCTTAGCAACGCTGCGTGTTTGGCCCTCGTCTGCAATCGGCTAGAGGAAGCACTCAGCAGCGAAATGGAGGAAACCATGCCGCTCCAATCGATGACCGGCTTCGCCAGGAGAGAGGGGAGCAGCGGCCGCTATCGCTGGGCCTGGGAGTTGCGCTCGGTCAACGGCAAGGGGCTCGATGTGCGGCTCCGCCTGCCGCAGGGGCTGGAGCGTTTCGAGCCCGACTGTCGGCGTCTTGCTCCGCAGTATTTCTCTCGCGGCAACCTGCAGATCGCCCTGTCGGTCAGCGGCGGCGAGACGGCCGTCGACGCCGTGATCAATCGGGGTGCCCTGGACGCTGTCCTGAGGCTCCGCGAGCAGCTCGGGGATCTCGTCGATCCGGCGCCGCTGAGGTTCGATACGCTTCTGTCGCTCCGCGGCATCATCGATCTTCGCGAGCCGGAGGAAAGCGAGAGCGAGCGCGCCGCCCGCGACGCCGACATTGTCAAGGGGCTGGAGCTGGCGCTTGGCGACCTCATGGCGATGCGCGAAGACGAGGGAGCGGCGCTTGAAAAAGTTCTGCTGGCGCAGGTGGACCGCATCGAAGCGCTGACGACGACGGTGGAGAACGATCCCTCACGCAGCCCTTCGGCCATTGCCGCGCGACTGGTGCAGCAGGTCGCGCTGATCATGGACAATGCCTCGTCGATCGACCGCGAGAGATTGCATGCCGAGGTCGCACTTCTTGCCACAAAGGCCGACCTCCGGGAAGAGATCGACCGGCTCCGCTCGCATATCGCTGCCGCCCGCGAGCTTCTGACGAAAGGCGGTCCGGTCGGACGCAAGCTGGATTTCCTTGCACAGGAATTTAACCGGGAATCGAATACGATCTGTTCGAAGTCGAATGCCGCTGTCGTCTCGGCCGCGGGCATCGAACTGAAGGTTGTGATCGACCAGTTCCGCGAACAGGTTCAGAATCTGGAGTAACACATGAAATCGGCGACCGCATCGCCCATCAGGATACCCCGTCGCGGATTGATGCTCGTGATCTCGTCGCCCTCGGGTGCGGGCAAGTCGACCATCGCGCGCAACCTGCTTGAAGCCGATCCGGAACTGAGCATTTCCGTGAGTGTGACGACGCGCGCGAAGAGACTGAGCGAGATCGAGGGCCGGCACTACCACTTCAAGACGATCCGCGAATTCGAAGCCCTGAGGGCGACGGATTCGCTGCTCGAATGGGCCGAGGTACACGGCAATTTTTACGGCACGCCGCGCGACGCGGTGGAGGCGGCGATGGCCGAAGGGCGTGACATGCTCTTCGACATCGACTGGCAAGGTGCGCAGCAATTGCAGGAAAAGATGGCGGGCGACGTGGTCTCGATCTTCATCCTGCCGCCGTCCATGGCCGAGCTGCAGTCGCGACTGCACCGTCGCGCCGAAGACACCGAGGAGGTGATCGCCACTCGACTCGCCAACTCGCGCGCGGAGATCGAGCATTGGCGGGAATACGACTATATCGTCGTCAACGACGATCTGGACCGCGCCTTCTCCTCGGTCCGTTCTATCATCGAAGCGGAGCGCCTGCGCCGCGACCGTCGCCCCGGTCTGTTCGAATTCGTCAACGGGCTTCTGACGGAAAACCCGTTCTAAGTCCTTCGTGTCGGCTCACAGGCAATTCGCAAGGCGGCAGAATTCTTCGACCGTCAGCGTCTCGGCTCGGCGTTGCGGGTCGATGCCGGCCTTGCCGAGCAGTGCTTCGCCACCGAGCGGCTTGAGGCTCTGGCGCAGCATCTTGCGGCGCTGGCCGAAGGCTGCCTGCGTGACTTTCTCGAGAGAGGATACCACACAGGGAATGGGCGTTTCGATCGGCTCGAGATGCACAACCGTGGACGTGACCTTCGGAGGAGGGGTGAAGGCCTGCGGCGGCACGTCGAAGGCGAGGCGCGCCTTGGTTCTCCAGCCGCAGAGGACGCCAAGGCGGCCATAGTGATCGTCGTCGGCGCCTGCGACGATGCGCAATCCGACTTCCCGCTGGAACATCAGCGTCATCGACTCCCAGAAGGGCGGCCAGCGCTCCGGCAGCAGCCAGTTGACGAGAAGCTGCGTGCCGACATTGTAGGGCAGGTTGGCGATGATACGCACCGGACCCTCGGCAAGGCTCTCGAAATCGACCTTCAGGGCGTCGCCTTCGACGATGTCGAGCCGACCGGGATAGTGGGCGCCGACTTCGGCAAGTGCCGGCAGGCAACGCGAGTCTCGTTCGATTGCCACGACCCTCTTTGCGCCGAGCGCCAGGATGGCGCGCGTCAGCCCGCCGGGGCCCGGCCCCACTTCGATGACGGTGACGTCGTCAAGGGGGCCGGCCGTGCGGGCGATCTTCTGGGTGAGGTTGAGATCGAGCAGGAAGTTCTGCCCAAGCGCCTTCTTTGCATCCAGCCCGTGGCGCTGTATGACGTCGCGAAGCGGCGGCAGACCATCGAGAGCTGCCATCAGCGCTGAGCCTTCCCGGCATTTGCCGAAAGTTCCGCGGCAAGCCGCAAGGCCGCCTGCAAGCTGTCTTCGCGACCCATTCCCTTTCCGGCAATCGCAAAGGCGGTGCCGTGGTCCGGCGATGTTCTGATGAAAGGTAAGCCAAGCGTCACATTGACGCTCTCGTCGAAGCCGAGCGCCTTGGCTGGGATCAGCGCTTGATCGTGATACATGCAGATCGCGACGTCGTAGGTCTCTCTTGCCCGGTCGTGGAACATGGTGTCCGCCGGAAGCGGGCCGACGACGTTCAGACCTTCGCCGCGAAGCCGGTCGACGACCGGGCGGATGACAGCATCGTCCTCGAAACCGAGCGCGCCGCCTTCTCCGGCATGCGGGTTCAGTCCGGCGATCGCCAGGCGCGGCGTCTCCAGCCCGAAGCGGCTCTTGAGATCGGCGGCGGTAATCGTAGAGGTCCGGTAGATCAGATCCGGCGTCAGTGCGGCGGGAACATCCTTGAGCGGGATATGGATCGTCACGGGAACGGCGCGCAGTTTCGGCCCCGCCAGCATCATCACCGGCCGGACGGCGGTTCCGGTCGCCTTCTCCGCCAGATCGGCGAGGTATTCCGTATGGCCGGGGAAGCGGAAGCCCGCCTCGTAGAGCACGGCTTTGGCGATGGGATTTGTCGTCACGGCCGACGCCTCACCGGCAATGACGAGTCGAACGGCTGTATCGATCGCTTCGGTCACGGCAGCGGCATTCTCCGCGCTCGGTTCACCGGCGATAACGGTAGCGCGACATGGGATCGGCAATACCGGCAGGGCATTCGGGAAAACGGCGGCGGAGTTGAGACAATCGGTTTCCTCGATCCGCACGGTGATCCCGAGCGTCTTGGCGCGTGCCGAAAGCACCGGGGGGTCGCCGATGAAGAGGAAAGGCGCAGTTGCCTGCGCCTCCCGCTTTGCCCAAACGGCAAGAGTGATGTCCGGGCCGATACCGGCCGGGTCGCCCATCGTCAGGGCAACCGGCCTGCCGCGCGTGTCGCTCATGTTAGCCCGTATTACTTGTTGACGATCTGCGCCTTGGAGCGCAGTTCCTCGAGATATTTTTCGCTGTTCGGATCTTCGCCGCCGGCCTTCTTCTTGCCGATATCCTCGGCGCGGAAGACGACTTCGGCGGCGGCGTCGTCATTGACCTGGCGCTTCTTGCAGATTGCCAGATATTCGACGCCCTTTTCGGTGACGCGCGTACCTGTCGTCATGCCGTCGCCCGCCTTTTCGACGAGCGGCTTCCAATCTTCCGGCAGCTGCTGGGCAAGCACGCGGCCGAGGCTGCGGATCGATACGTCACGGTAGTTCGCGGCAAACACCTTCGACGTCTCGCAGCCGGGGAACTTCGAGCGCGAGGCATTGGCTTCGGCCTGCCGCTTGGCGGTGATTGCGCCGCGCTTCTTTTCCGGTATGACGAAGATGACCTGCTGCAGGAAGTACTCGGTGGTGACCGGCTTGTCGCCGCCGCCTTCCATCATGCGTTTGACGAGATCGCCACCGGAGAGGCGCGTGGCGCTGCCATAGCGGAAATTGACGACCCGCGGCCAGCTCATCTGGACAGCGATATATTGTTTGAAATGCTCGACACCGACGCCGGATTGGTCGAGAATCTTGCCGAGCTGTTCAGGCGACAGCTTGTTGCCGGCGGCAAATCGCGCATAGGCGGCGTCGACCTCCTGGGTGCTCACCGACTGCTGGACGCGCGCGATCTCGGCGCGCTTCAGCACCTCGTCGATCAGCTGCTTCTTGGCTTCGGCCGCGCCGCCGCCCTGGCGCTGCAGGCGAAGGAACGCCACGCGCTTGGCGATATCACCTGAGGTGATCACCGTATTGTTGACGATTACACTCACTCCGCTCGCAGCCTGAACGGCCGTACCCGAAGCAAAGCTCAGCACCCCGGCGACCGCCAGGGCGGAGAGCGCCTTCACGATCGAGAATTTCCCGCCCATTATCGTTCCCTGCTCATCCCGCGTCGATTGCTCGCAGCCGTTGCCACAGCCTCAACCGTCCGCCTGCCCACTGTCAATTTGT
Source organism: Sinorhizobium fredii (assembly GCF_002944405.1). Taxonomy (NCBI): domain Bacteria; kingdom Pseudomonadati; phylum Pseudomonadota; class Alphaproteobacteria; order Hyphomicrobiales; family Rhizobiaceae; genus Ensifer; species Ensifer fredii. The sequence goes on from NZ_CP024307.1 coordinate 1,254,268, forward strand.
GGGAAATGCATAATACATGCGGCTAAACGATGACAAGAGCGCGTGATCAAACGATCGCGCCGCATTTATGCGGCGCGATCACGGCGCTCGAGATTAGAAGAGGAGCGAGGGACGTCTCAGAAATAGTCCAGCTCTTCGAAGGTGGTCTCGCCCACATTGATGTCGCCGAGCGTGCGGAAACTGATGCGGGCACCGATCGACCAGTCGTTGGCGACCGTGCTGTCCGTATCCCGCTCCGACTTGTAGACGATCGAGAACAGCGTGTCCTGATCGTCATAGGTCAGTCCCAAGCCATGCCGGGTTACGACGCCCTCATTGATGTCGTAAGTCACGCCGCCGAACACCGACCAGTAGTCGTGGAACCGATAGGCGGCAGCCGATTGGATCTCGTCCTGGTCGAAGGCCGAGCCGTAGAGCGGCTGTGCCTCGATCCGCGTATAGGTGAAGGCGGCCTGCCATGTCAGCCCGAGATAGCCGACCGTCGCATCGGCACGCCGCAGGCTGAAGTCCTCTTCGTCCAGACGGCCGGAGAGACTTGCCATCAAACCGGAAGGCGCGTCGACGCCGAACATCGCCACGTAATCGGATCGGTCGCTTTCCAGGCCCGAATCCGCCCCAGCCTTGACGAGATCGTCAGTTGCGAAGGAGTTGAGGCCGCCGAGGTGGAATGATTGCCCGGCAATGGCGCGCAGGCCGTAGCCGTTGTCGAAGCTTCCGGTGTAACGGAAGCCGACATTGGCACGTGTTCCGCCCTCGATCCGGTCGAAACCGGAAAACTTGTCGCGGTCGAAGAGATTGGTGGCGTCGAAGACGAAGCTCTGGGCATCTTCGTTCGGCAGTGCGCCGGCATATTGTTCGTTCGGCCGCGCATAGAGCTGTGCGATCGGCTCCAGCACGTGGCTGCTCGTTTCACCGGCAAAAAGGATCGGATAGCGCGCCTCGAGACCCGCGGTGAGCATGCTCCGCGTCACGGCATCGCTGCTGGTGAAATCGCCGGTGTAGCCGACGGGGTCGTCGACATTGACGCCGATCGCGTCGCCGCGCGCCGCAAGCAATGGCGTCAGCGCCAGACCGCCTGGGGCGATGAAGGTCCGCTTCCATTCGAGTTCGCCGGTCAGGCGATGCGACGTTCCCTCAAGCCCGCGGAAGCGATCCACGCCGAAAACCGTCGTGTCGCGGTCGAGCCGGTTGCGCTTGACGTTCGTGAAGTTGAAGTCGGCATTGAGCTCGCCGCCCAGCACCGGTTCGGGCGCCGTGTAGGAATAGTCGAGGACCTGCGCGATCGGCTGCTGGTTTTCGGCGATGCTGTCCGGATCGGCATCCTGGATGTCGAAATAGAAGGCGCGCAGGTCGAAATAGTTGCGCTTGCCGAGACCGGACAAGTAGGCCTGGTTGACATAGGTCGTGCCATCGAACGACGAAAGGTCGTAGGTCTTGGCGAAGTTGTTGTCCGATTGGACGAGAACGTTCCAGCCGAAGGTCCAGCGCGGATTGATCTCGAATCGGCCCTTGGACGCCACCATGCCGCGTGCGGTCTCCTGCGCATCGACGGTTCCGGGCGTGAACTGGTCCCGGTCCATCTGGCTGATGCCGGCCACGTTCAGCGTATGCATGCCGTTGTGGAACCGCTGGCGGAACTCGCCTTCGAGCAGGAAGCCCTGGCGCGTCAATCCAGTCGCGGTGACGGTTGCGTCCATATAGGGCGAGATCGCCCAATAATAGGGGATGCCGACGCCGGCGCCGAGTTTCTGCGCGTAGCGGAAAGTCGGAAACAGGAAGCCGCTCTTGCGTTTGACGGTGTGGTCGGGAATTTCCATCACCGGTATGTAGGCGATCGGCTTTCCGAAGAGCTCGAAATAGGCGTGTTCAAGGCGAATCGTGCGGGTGCGGCCGTTCTGAATGACACGCTGCGCCTTGATGTGCCACAGCGAGCGGTGCTCCGGTTTGGTCGAGCAGGGCGTACAGGCAGTATAGACGGCCTTGTTGAGGATGAATTCTTCGCCGCCGCGCCGTTCGCCGCTTTCGGCCGCAAGCCGGGTCAGGTCGGTGGTTTCAATCCGCAACGCCGTGACGAAACCATCGCCGAAATCGTCGGTGACGTCCATCTTGTCGGCATAGACGACATTGCCGCCGGGCTCGATCAGCTGCACTTCCCCGGTCGCAAGAATACGGCCGCTTTGCTGATTGTACTCGACCTGGCGGGCCACCATCTTGTAGCCGCCATATTCGATCTGGACGTTGCCGCGCACGATGACGATTTCCGTGTCGCGGTTGTAGACCAGCTCATTGGCGGTCAGCAGGAGCTTCGCGTCGGCCGGGATGTTCGGCTGCAGCTGGTCGATTCGGGTAGATGTGTCCTGCGCCATGGCCGGCGCATGCATTCCGATAGCAAGCGCATGCAGCGCCACGCCTGCGAGGAGGGCGGCGTTGATAAGCTTCATAGGTCCGCGGTTGCCTGCCGCCACTAGCCATCCTCCTGATGCAATAGAATCGTCGAGCCCAGCGCCATCGCTACAACAACTGGCAACCAGGCTGCAACGAACGGAGGCACGATACCGCTGCTCCCGAATGCTTTGACAAGCACGGTGACGACATAAAGCACGAAGCCTGACAGGATTCCACCGAGAATTACGGAGCGCGATTGGTTGAACCGGCTAAACTTTAGAGACACGCAGGCGGCGATCAAAGTCATCGCAACGAGAAGCAGTGGCAGCGACAGGAGCGAGTGTAGCTGGGTCTCCATGGCGTCGGTCGAGAAGCCGAAGGATCGGGCCACTTCGATTTTGTGCGGCAGGTCGAAAAACTGAATGGAATCAGCCTTTGCCAAGCGTTCCTGGACGAAATCGGCTTTCAGATTGGTACGAAGACGTACCGTTTCCAGACGTCGGGGCAGCCGTCCGTTGCCGCTTTCGGTGACCCCGTTAAGGAGCCAGTAACCATCTTCAAGTTTCGCCGACTTGGCATCCTGACGCAGGATGATGGTCCCCTGTGGATCAAAGTGGAAGACGGTGACGTTGATGAGCTCCGTGCCGCCGTTCTGGACGGACCGGGCGCCGATGATCGTGTCGGTGCCGTCATAGATCTGTCGAAGCCACGGAATCGAATTGGATTGCGCCGAGCGGGAGGAACCCCATTCCGCCTCCAGCGCTTCCGCCCGTTTCGTTCCCCAGGCGGCAAGCGGGTTGAGGGCTGCGACGGCGAGAACGCCGAAGAGGAACGCACCCAGCACGAAGGGTCTCAGGAACTGCCAGACGGAAATGCCGGCGGCCCGCGTGACGACCAGCTCGTAGCGGCGGTTGAGCGAGATCAGTGCAGCCATGGCGGAAAACAGGGCCACGAAGGGTACCGTCTGCTGCAGGATGGTCGGGATGCGGAACGTCGTCATCAACAGGGCGCCGCTGACCGTGTAGTGCGGCAGGGCCGACATGCGGCTGGAGAGCTCGCTGAAATCGATGATGAAGATCAGCGCGAAGATGCCGACTAGGAACCAGAACGTGGTGACGATGTAACGCTTGAAGAAATAGAGTCCGAGGGTGTTGAGGATCATGACGCCTGTTCCCCGTCGGCGCCAGCCGGCCGCACGAGCCGAAGCCGCAGCATGAGATCGGTGAATTTTTCCTTCCACGTCATCGGTATGTCGAGGCGGCGGTTGCTGCCGAGCTGGCGAATCGCCAGGGCGCCGGTCACCAGCGGCACCAGATACATGAGCGGTATGAACCAGATCGAATCTTCGGCGCTGTTGCCGGCGTAGAACGTCATCCAGCGGATGACGAGGGCCGCGCCCACGGCACTGATCGTCGGATGAACGCGCGCCTCCCGGTGCGAGCGGGCATCGCTGCTGACGACGAGGGCGATCAAACCGAAGAGGAGCGGATAGGTCCACTCGGTGAGGCGCCGGTGCAGTTCCGCCGTAAAGGTCAGCGGCGAGCGCTTGTAGGAAGGATCTTCCGGATCGGGATCGATGAGATAGAAGAGGTCGCGATCCTTGGCCCGAATGGTGGCTTCGCCCGCCGCCCTGGTCATGTCGGTAAGATCGAAGGCGTAGGAATCGAACTTGATGACCGAGACGCCGCCGTCCGGCAGTTTGCGATGGACTTCGCCGTCCTTCATCACCAGCGCCGAACGCTCCTCGTCGACCGCGCCCTCGCGGGCATAGTAGACGAGCTCGAAGTTCGGATTGCGCGAATCGGCGACGAAGATGCCGTGCAGGACGCCGCCGCTGCGCCGCGCCGCGACCTGCACGTAAAGTCCGTCGGTGATCTTCCGGAAGGCGTTTTCCTGCACCACTGAGGAAAGCAGGTCGGCATGGGCCGTAGCAATCATCTTGCGCACCGCAACGCGCGAATAGGGCTCGACGAAATTGTCGATGACGAAGGAAAGGACGCTGAGCCCCACGGCAAAATAGATCACCGGCCGGATGACCGACATGCGTGAGCTGCCGGCGGCGTTGAGCACCGTCAGCTCCGAATCGGTGTTCATCACGCTCAGCGTCTGAGTGACGCCGATCAAAAGCGCGAAGGGCAGGATGATCGGAACGACCGAAGGCAGGATCAAGGTCGCGAGCTTGAGGAAGGCGAAGATCGACTGGCCGCTGTCCGTGACCAGGTTGACGTTGCTCAGCGCCTGCGTGGTCCAGACGATGCCGAGCAGCGGCAGGAGCGTTGCCAGGAACATGATCGTGGCGCGCCGGAAGATGTAGCGTTCGATCAGCTTCATACCCGTTTCCGACCCAAATCCTGCTCTTCATTCGAGCCGTTCATGCGCTTACGAGCCTCGTATTCGCGTTCCGGCCGAACCGGTTTCCCGTCTCCTTCGTCGAAACCCAGAGTCTCGAACAACAGGGATAATATAAGGCGAAGAACTGCGGTTAACCGCATGTAAACATGTGCGGGCATCTTGCCAAGCGCTTCAAAAGCGAGAAGGGTGCGCGCCACGGTTTTGAACATGGTCGACGTCGCGAATGTCCGCCACTGTAGCCGTCCGGTAACAGCCGGACGGAAGCCCACCAGAAATGCCGGAGTCCCCTGTATGCCGATGAAGTTCGAGTTCACGTTCAGCAAATCCCACCGCCCGGCCGGGGGCTCCGCAGTCCTCCTCCAGGTCGCCGGCGCGAAGGAACCGGCAGGTGCCGCTGTCGTGGATCCCGAGGGAGTGCTGCCGAAGGCGGCGAAGATCGGCAAGTTCACCGGCAAGGCGCTCTCCACGCTCGACGTCGTCGCCCCGCACGGCTCGCCGGCGGATCGGATCATTCTGCTCGGCCTTGGAGATGCGGCAGCGCTCACGAGCCACGACTGGCTGAAAGCCGGCGGTGCCGCGGCCGCGAAGCTGCGCAACGCCGAGAAGGCCACCATCTTCATCGATGCGCCGGATGCCGAGGTAACCGGCAAGGCGGCGGCCGACTTCGCCCTCGGCATGGAAATGAACGCCTATGCCTTCGACAGCTACAAGACACGCAAGTCCGACGACGACTCGAAGTCTGCTCAGAAAGTGGTGAAGGTCACCATCGTCACCGGTATGGTCATCGCCGCGAAGAAGGCATTCGCCACCGCCCAGGCGGTCGGCGAGGGCGTTTTCCTGGCGCGCGACCTCGTCAACGAGCCCGCCAATGTGCTCGGCCCCGTGGAGTTCGCGGCGCGTGCGAAGGAACTTGAGAGGCTCGGCATCGAGGTCGAGATCCTGACCGAGCGGGAAATGAAGAAGCTCGGAATGGGCGCGCTCCTCGGCGTCGCGCAAGGATCGTCCCGCCCGCCGCGGCTGGTCGTGATGCAGTGGAAGGGCGGCAAGGCAAAGGACAAGCCGATTGCCTTCATCGGCAAGGGCGTCGTGTTCGACACGGGCGGCATCTCGATCAAGCCCGCCTCCGGCATGGAGGAGATGAAGGGAGATATGGGCGGTGCCGCCGCCGTGACCGGTCTCATGCATGTGCTGGCGGCCCGCAAGGCGAGCGTCAATGCCGTCGGCATCATCGGGCTCGTGGAGAACATGCCGGACGGCAGTGCGCAGCGCCCTGGCGATATCGTCACGTCCATGTCCGGCCAGACGATAGAGGTGATCAACACCGATGCCGAAGGCAGGCTCGTCCTCTGCGACGCGCTCTGGTATTGCAACGATCGCTTCAAGCCGAAGGCGATGATCGACCTCGCCACGCTGACCGGCGCGATCATGGTGGCGCTCAGCAATCATTATGCCGGGCTGTTCTCGAACGATGATCGCCTCGCCGAACAGCTGCTGAAGGCCGGCACGACGACGCGGGAGCGCCTGTGGCGGATGCCGCTCGGCAAGGAATACGACAAGATGATCGACAGCAAATTTGCAGACATGAAAAATACCGGCGGCCGCCACGGCGGTTCGGTGACGGCGGCGCAGTTCCTGAAGCGGTTCGTCAAGGATACGCCCTGGGCGCATCTCGACATCGCCGGCACCGCGATGGGTTCGCCGACCGATGAGATCAACCAGTCCTGGGGTTCCGGCTTCGGCGTGCGTCTCCTCGACGAACTGGTCCGGGCAAACTACGAATCCTGATTGCCTACTGCATGTATCCTTAAATCGCCGATTTAAGGATAAAGACATGCAGCAATCCAAAGTGCTACAGCGTCCTTTGCGCGTCTGATAAGACGCGCGGCGCTGTAGTGGGCTGCGGGAATGACCGAAATCCTTTTCTACCACCTGACCGAATCGAAACTCGAGGACGCCCTGCCGCCGCTCCTGGACAGAAGCCTCGAGCGCGGCTGGCGGGTGGCCGTGCAAACGGTCGATGCGGAGAGGCGCGACGCGCTCGACACGCATCTCTGGGTCTACCGCGACGACAGCTTTCTGCCGCACGGCACGGATGCGGGTGAGTTTGCCGCCGAGCAACCGATTCTGATCGTCGCCGACAGTGGCAACCGGAATAGCGCGACCGTGCGCTTCCTCGTCGACGGCGCCGAGCCGCCGCCGCTTTCCGAATACGAGCGCGTCGTCTTCATGTTCGACGGGTACGACCAGGGGCAACTCGAGGCGGCGCGCGGCCAATGGAAGCGGCTGAAGGGCGAGGGGCATAACCTCACCTATTGGCAGCAAAACCGCGACGGAAGGTGGGAGAAGAAGGCCGAATCACAGCAGGGATGATCGCCCGTGCCCCTCATCCGGCCTGCCGGCCTCCTTCTCCCCGCAGCCGGGGCGAAGGAGACTCGCGGCCCCTCTAAGTCCCCTCTCCCCGCGTGCGGGGAGAGGGTTAGGGTGAGGGGCAAATCTGCAAACAGCGGCGAGAGGCAAACGATACCTCGCCGGCACTTCATCTCAGTCGTGGAATGCTTCCACGAATTTTCGTCGGCCGAGCATGAAGGCGTCGGCGACGTGCCGGAGCGGCGACAGGTCGACGTCCGACCGGCCCTCCTTGATGATCTCGGCGAAACGGCGATAGAGCATCGGATATTCCTGCTCCGGCTCGTCGTGGACGATCTTGCCGTCGATGGCGAGCTTGGCACCGCCTTCGGAAAGAACCATCTCGCCGGCTTCGGTCTCGGCAATGATGTCCCAGCTCTGCTTGCCCGTCTGGCGCCAGTCGAATTCGGCCGAAACGTCGAGCTTTTGGGCATCGCTGAAGGCGATCGAGGCGGCGATCGGTGCGTCGCGGTTCTCGGGGAATTCAAGCGTCGCCGAGGCTATGAAGATCGGCCGCGGCAGGATGTGGGTGATGATTGACAGGGCATTGATGCCCGGATCGAACACGCCGAGCCCGCCGGCTGCCCAGATCCATTCCTGGTTCGGATGCCAGTGGCGGACATCCTCCTTCCAGATGATCCTGACGGTGCGGATCGTCGTCGACGCCAGAAAGGCCTTGGCGGCTTCGACCGCCGGTGCATAGCGCGAATGCCAGCTGGCGAAGAGCGAACGGCCCTTGGCCGCCGCCAGCGCCTCAAGGTCCGCGACCTCGCTCAAGGTCGCGCCCGGCGGTTTCTCGAGGAAGACGTGCTTGCCGGCCTCGAGGGCAGTGCGGGCCGCTTCGTAGCGGTATTGCGGCGGCATGCAGAGCGACACCGCGTCGATCGCCGGTACCGCCTCGAGCATCGCCTCGATCGACTTGAAATTGTCGATGCCGTCGACCGTTCCATGGCGGCTCGCTGCCGCGATCAGTTGATAGTCGGCATCCTTGGCAAGCGCCGGCAGATGCTGATCGCGCACGATCTTGCCGACGCCGACAATGGCAATTCGAATGGGGGACATGGGTGCTTCGCTCTTAATTAGTATGACTTATTGCCGCCTCTTGTAGCAGATTGAGGGCGGCGGGCAAGCGGGGTTCGGTCTTGAAACAAGCTGGCACCTCGGGGCACAAGATGCAAACAAATCTGTTATGCCTCGGATGACGATGGTCTTGCGCCCTCATCATTCGGAGCACAGTCGAGGATTTGCCATGCCGAACATCCGCCATGCGACGCGCGCCGAGCTTGACACAATCATCGACTGGGCGGCGAGGGAGGGCTGGAATCCCGGCCTGGAGGACGGCAACGCCTTCTGGGCGGCCGATCCGGAGGGCTATTGGGTCGCAACGGAAGAGGAAGCCCTGGCGGCTGGCCTATCGCTGGTGCGCTACGGCAGCCAGTATGCCTTTCTTGGCCTTTACATCGCCGATCCGGTGTTTCGGGGCAGGGGCATCGGCTTCGCCCTCTGGGATCGGGCGATTGCCAGCAGCGAAGGCCGCGTCATCGGCCTTGACGGGGTGGTGGCGCAGCAGGGCAACTATCGAAAATCGGGCTTCGCCTGGGCGCATGCGAACGTCCGCTATGGCGGTTCCGTCGATGTCACCGAGCCTCCGGGCACCCATCTTGTCGACGCGGCCCCGGTGCATGTTGCCGCTCTCATTGACTATGACCGCCGCTTCAATCCGGCCCGACGCGACGCCTTTCTCTACGAATGGACGAAACAGTTGCCGACCCGTCGGAGCGTGCTTCTCCTGCGCGACGGCACCATCGTCGGATACGGGACGATCCGCGCCTGCCGCGAAGGGTTGAAGATCGGCCCGCTCTTTGCCGACAACGAGACCGGCGCCGACCTCGTGTTCCGCAAGCTGGCTGCGGGAGCAAAGGGGCAGCGGATCTTCCTCGACATTCCCGAGCCGAACGCCTCGGCGAGGGCACTTTGCGAGCGCTACAACATGAAGCCGGTTTTCGAGACCGCGCGCATGTATCGTGGACCGGCGCCGGACCTGCCGCTTCCACGGATTTACGGGATTACGACCTTCGAACTCGGCTGAGCGTGGCCTGCTCTAACTGGCCATCGCCTCCTCGTATTCGGCCGAAAGCTCGAGCCATTGCTCTTCGGCCTGGGCGAGCTTTGCTACCGCCTCCGCCCGTTCCCTTGCGCGCTGAGCCGCCTTTGCGGGCGCTTTCTCGTAGAGCGTCGGGTCGGCCAACTCGGCATCGAGGGCCTGAATCAGTTTCTCGAGTTTTGCCGTCAAGGACTCGATCTCGTTGATCCTTTTCTTGAGCGGCGCCAGCGAAGCACGCTTGCCGGCATTGGCCTTGCGCTGGTCGGCCTTCGACAGGCTTTCGTCCGAGCCGTTGGCCCTCGGCTTTTCGTCCTTCGCCTTGGGGCCGCCGACAATGACGCTTCGATAGTCTTCGAGATCGCCGTCATAGCTCGTCACCGTTCCGTCCCGCACCAGCCAAAGCCGGTCGGCGGTTGCTTCGATCAGGTGGCGGTCATGCGAGATCAGGATGACGGCGCCGGAATAGTCGTTGAGGGCGGTGATCAGCGCGTTGCGGCTGTCGATGTCCAGATGGTTGGTCGGCTCGTCTAGGATCAGAAGGTTCGGCTGATCGAAAGCGGCGAGCCCCATGAGCAGCCGCGCCTTCTCGCCGCCGGAAAGGTCCTTGGCTGGCGTATCCATCTTCTCGGTCGACAGCCCCATCTGTGCGACGCGCGAGCGGACCTTTGCTTCCGGCGCATCCGGCATGCGGCGGCGCACATGTTCCACGGCGCTTTGCGTCGGGATCAAATCGTCGAGCTGATGCTGGGCGAAGAAGCCGGTCTTCAGGCCCGGCGCGATCCGCACCTCGCCGGCCTCTGCCGCAAGGCGGCCGGAGATGAATTTCGCAAAGGTCGACTTGCCGTTGCCGTTGGAGCCGAGCAGCGCAATGCGGTCGTCCGCGTCGATGCGCAGGCTGAGCCTCTTCAGGATCGGCTTGCCCGGCTCGTATCCGACCGCACCGCCCTGGATGGCGACGATCGGCGAGGCGACCTGCTTCTCCGGATCTGGGAAGGAGAAGCCCTGGACATGCTCCTCGATGACGGCGGCGACCGTGCCCATGCGTTCGAGCGCCTTGATGCGGCTTTGCGCCTGCCGGGCCTTGGATGCCTTCGCCTTGAATCGATCGATGAAACTCTGCAGATGCTTGCGGGCGGCTTCGTTCTTGGCCTTCGCCTTCATCTGCAGTTCGTCGGCTTCCGCCTTCTGCCGCTCGAACTGGTCATAGGAGCCGCGATAGAAGTTGAGCTTCTTCTGGTCGAGGTGGACGATCGCGTTGACGGCCGTGTTCAACAGGTCCCGATCATGGCTGATGATGATCACCGTATGTGGATAGCGGCGGATGTAATCCTCGAGCCACAAGGTACCTTCGAGATCGAGATAGTTGGTCGGCTCGTCGAGCAGCAGCAAGTCCGGCTCGGAAAAGAGCACGGCCGCAAGCGCCACGCGCATGCGCCAGCCGCCGGAGAAGGAGGAGGCGGGGCGCTGCTGCGCCTCATGGTCGAAGCCGAGGCCGGCGAGGATGCTTGCCGCCCGTGCTTCCGCCGAATGGGCGCTGATATCGGCAAGCCGCATCTGGATCTCGGCGATCCGGTGGGGGTCGGTGGCGATTTCGGCCTCTGCCAGAAGGGCGGCGCGTTCCTTGTCAGCCTTCAGCACGATTTCAATCAGCGGCTCGTCCGTCCCCGGCGCTTCCTGGGCCACCTGGCCGATCCGCGCGTTCTTCGGCACGGAGACACTGCCGGTCTCGGCGGCAAGTTCGCCGGTGATGATCCGGAAGAGCGTCGACTTCCCGGCGCCGTTGCGGCCGACAAGGCCGGCCTTCGTGCCGGCCGGAAGCGTCACGGAAGCGTTTTCGATAAGAAGACGGCCCGCGACGCGGGCGGAGAGGCCGGTAATCTGGATCATTGCGGCCTTTTGCCCCGAGTTTTATCCGAAGGCAAGGGTCACGGGACGAGCATCGCGGCTTCCCGATAAGTCCGAAGTCGGCATTTTCAAGAGCCTATTGTTATCGATTCCTGGACGACGTATTCCGATAATAAATACTTCCGCTCCTCATCATGAGGCCCCACATCTATCCCCGAAGAGCCGAGCAACTGCTCTTCCGACCATCCGGCTCGGATCGAACGCCATCGGCAAGGCCGCCGCGTTCGAAAAGACTGATCCGTTCACAGGTGGTCGCGACCAACCCATCGTTCAAGAGAACGACTGATCAGGAGTGTTCAACATGAGAAATGCAGTCCACACCGCTCTCGCCGCCGCCCTTGTCGCCACTGCCGTTCTTGGCGGCGCTTCTGCTGCCTTTGCCGGCGGCAGCTATTACGAAGGCATCAGCGACAAGCCGCTCTTTACTGAACGCGCTCCAAAGGCAGGCGATGAGGCCTCTGTTCGCCGCACGAACGGGTCCATCGACCGTACCTCTACCGGGTCTGTCTCGGACTACGCCGTGCAGCCGAAGCTGGTCCGTGGCGGAGAGGGTGAATATTATCAGGGCATTAGCCGATAACGCGGAATCGATCGCGTAGCATTCGTCCTCCCAGGCAGACTGCTCTTCCCATGGCCCGGTCCCCTTTGCGGGGCCGGGCCATCCTCGTCTCCATTGAGATGACTTTGCCCGGCGCCGGATCTGCGTGCCGCGTTTTGTCGCAGACCTTCCTGCGCAAGCCCCCATATTAGTTCAGCGCTTATACTTGACGACGAGAGTCAGCAATAATATGCCGCCTCGCTAAAATGGAGGTGGCTTTGGGCGCTGGCGATTTGTCGATATTCCCATTCTGTGTTGCGCACCTGGCCGCCCACGGCGACAAGCCGGCGCTCATGTTTCCCGGCCAGCGGGTCGTCAGCTATCGCGAACTCGCCGCCCGCGTCGATCGCCAGGCATCGAAGTGGCGCAACGGGCGCGGACTGGTGATGCTCGAGGCCGACCTCTCGGAGCATGCGATCATTGCTTATCTTGCCGCGCTCGATGCCGGACACGCCGTTGCGCTGCAGGGTACGGCAGCCATGAATGCGGATCGTGAGATCTTCAAGCCGGATTTCTGCCATCGCAGGATCGACGGACGCTGGCGTACGGAGCGGCTGGAGGGAGGCCGGGTCGTTCTCCATCCCGATCTCGCCGTCCTGCTATCGACCTCGGGCAGCACCGGCCAGGGCAAATATGTCCGGCTGTCCAGGACGAATATCGAGGCCAATGCACGTTCCATCGCCGAATATCTCGGCCTCACGGCGACGGACCGGACCTGTCTCGTTCTGCCGCTTCACTATTCCTATGGCCTGTCGGTCCTGAACGCTCACATCACGGTCGGCGCGAGCATCTACATCCCCGGCGGATCCATTCTCGATGAGGGCTTCCTCGACGGACTTGCCGAAAGCGGCTGCACCAATCTGTCCGGGGTTCCCTATTCCTACGAGCTTCTGGAAAAGGTGGGCTTCCGCGAGCGGGCATTTCCGCGACTGCGGTTCATGACCGTGGCCGGCGGACGCCTGCCGGCCGAGAAGGTTCGCCTCTACAACGAACATCTCTCTGCGCGTGGCGCAGCCTTTTTCGTGATGTACGGCCAGACGGAGGCGACCGCCCGCATCGCCTATGTGCCTCCGGATCGGCTAGTGGGCAGGGAGGACCGGATCGGTGTCGCGATACCCGGCGGCAGCCTGACCATCGAGGATGAGAGCGGGCGACTGATCACCGATGCGCAGGAAGCCGGCGAACTCGTCTATCGCGGCGCCAATGTGATGATGGGCTATGCCGGTGCGCGGGCCGATCTCGCCCGAGGCGCCGAGCTTTCCGAATTGCGAACCGGCGATCTGGCCGTGCGGGATACCGACGGGTTCTTCCGCATCGTCGGACGGACGAAGCGCATATCGAAGATCGCCGGGCTGAGGATCGGCCATGACGCTCTCGAAGCGGCTCTGGAGCGGCACGATATCGCCGTCGCGGTCATTGGCAACGATGTCGAAATCCACGCCTTTTTCGCCGGCGAACGCGCTCCCGACAACGTCCGCCAGCTGCTCGTCGCCGCCAGCGGCTTGACCCTGCTGCAGGTGGGGGCGACGCGCATCGACGCGCTGCCGCGCCTGGCGTCCGGAAAGGTCGATTACGAAGCTCTCCGTCAGCGGAGCCGGCGCGGCAGCGGGTCTTCACGCGAAGAAGGTGTCGAAGCCCTGTTCGAGCAGGTCTTCTATCCGCGAAAGGTCCGACCCGAGGACAGCTTCCTGTCGCTCGGCGGGGATTCGCTCCGATTCGTGCAGCTATCGATGGGTCTTGAGAAGATCCTCGGTGACGTGCCCGAGGCGTGGGAAAGCATACCGGTCAACACATTGGCGGTCATGGTCCGCCAGGAGCGCAAGGCTCCGCAGATCGGCACCGACTTCTTGATTCGGGCGCTGGCCATCCTGCTGGTCGTGCTCCACCACGAGACTCTGTGGCCGATCCCGGGAGGGTCGGCGACAATGGTCATTCTCGCCGGATTCGGCCTGGCACGGTTTCAAAGTGGCGCGCTCCTGTCGGGCGCGCTCGGGCAGCTGTTGCGGCCGCTCGCGCAGATTCTTGTTCCCTATTATCTGATCGTCGCCGCTTACGCTCTTGCCTGGGGAAACGTGCCCTGGGCCTCGGTCTTCCTCGTCGGCAATTTCGGCTTCGCCGATCCCGAGCGGCACAGCATGGTGCCCTATCTCTACTGGTTCATCGAGGCCTATTGCCAGACGGTGCTGGTGTTTGCCGCTCTGTTTGCAGTGCCGTCCGTCAGGCGGTTCGCCGCGGTGCGGCCGTTTGCTGCCGGCATGGCGCTGCTCGCTGGCGCCTTTGCCGCCCGCATGGCGCTGCCTGAGCTCTGGGAAATCGGCAACCGGCAGATATTCACGCTTCCCTGGATCTTTCACCTGGCGGTCGCGGGCTGGTGCGCGGCACTGGCGAAAAACTGGGCCCAGCGGCTCGCGGTCATGGCGGCAGGAGCGGCGATCTATCTGTTTCTCGGCCTCTATGAGGGCGTCTGGATCGGCACGAAGATCAAATATCTGCTGCAGATCGTCGTGCTCGTGGCGCTTTTGTTCCTGCCGCGCATCCGCCTGCCGCAATGGGCAGTGCAGCTTGTCCTGCCGCTCGCGGCGGCAGGCTTTCATATCTACATCCTGCACCGCTTCGTGCCGGAGCTGCTGCTTGCGCCAATGCAGCCGTTCCTCCCGCCGCTTGCTTTCTCGCTCTGCTCGATCGCCGGCGGCGTCGCCTTGGGGATCGCGGTCTGGTCGGGGCAGCGCCAGCTGGTGAAGTGGCTCGTCCGCGGCCGGGTGGGTTCTCTCCGGATAGATTGGCCGGCCGCATTCATGGCCCGGCTCTTTTCAGGCCGACCACTTCTTCCCCTCGGTCCACAGGAAGAAAGCCAGGTCCAGCGTCAAGGATGGCCGCCCGAGCGCTGTCAAGATCGCATGCGCCTGTCCGCGGTGATGGGTCTGGTGGTTGAACAAATGGTCGAGCGCCAGGGCGACTTTCTGGGTGATCTCGCCGGGTCTGCTGATCGGCGAGTAGGTGAAGTGCGCGCCGAGCCGCGCCTCGTCGAGGCTGTCGATCCAGGCGATGATGCGCTCGTCCTCCGCCTCCCGCGCCGCCGTCAAGGCCGATAGGTCTTCATGGAGGATCGCGTCGAGCCTCGTGGGCGCGTCGCCCTCCTTGGTGAACCGCTTCATCCAGATCCGGTCGGCCACGAGGAGGTGGTTGAGCGTTCCATGCAGAGAACCGAAGAAGGCGCCCTTGTCCTGCCGGTACTCCGCCTCGGAGAGTTCGGCTACGGCAACGTAGAGCAGCCGGTTGGCCCAGCGATTGTAGTCGGCAAACATCCGGTAATGGTCGAGCATCACATTCTCCCTTGCTGTCCGCCCACCCTAGCTCGGATTGATATTCGCGTGTCGAATGCAACTCATGAAAATTACTGATTTGATCGCCCGGGCTCGCTCTCCTTTTATGCGTCGAACGATGTTCAGAACAGGAGGGGACATGACCCGCACACTTTATGCGCTCTGTGGTACCGACCGGACGCGCCCCTTTTCGCCGCATGTGTGGAAGACCAAGCTTTCGCTCGCACACAAGGGGCTCGGCTTCGACGTGGCGCCTGTCGGCTTCACCGAAATCCCAAAGCTCGAGCAAGGAGCGACGAAGATCGTCCCGCTGCTCCGCGACGGCGACAATCTCGTCAGCGACAGTTTCGACATCGCTCTTTATCTCGAGGAGACCTATCCCGACCACCCGGCCCTGTTCGGCGGCGAGGGTGGCAAGGCAACGGCCCGCTTCGTCGAAGGCTGGTCGCAGATGACGCTGCATCCGGCGATCGGCCGCATCGCCATCATGAATATCCATGACAGCCTCGATCCGGTGGATCAGGCCTATTTCCGGCAGAGCCGCGAGCAGCGCTTCGGTAAGTCGCTCGAGGCGACCGCGGAGGCGGGAGAAGCGGATCTCGAAACCTTCTCGATGAAGCTCGAACCGCTTCGCCACATGCTGAAATTCCAGCCTTTCATCGGCGGCGATGGGCCACTCTTTGCCGATTACATCGTCTTCGGTGCCCTGCAATGGGCGCGGATCGTCTCGCCGCATCGTCTGCTCGCTGAGGGTGACGTCGTTTCGGACTGGTTCGAGCGTTGCCTCGATCTCCACGATGGCCTCGGCCGTTCCGTGACAGCCGCGTGAAACTGTCGCCGGCTCAGGCGAATCATCGCCGCTCCCCCTTGTTTTGCGCGGCATTGGCGGCTAATGAACCGCCACTTTCTCAAGAGCAAGGGAATTGAGCCAATGGCGATTGAACGTACCTTTTCGATGATCAAGCCCGACGCAACGAAGCGCAATCTGACCGGCGCCATCACCAAGATGCTCGAAGACGCCGGCCTGCGCGTCGTCGCTTCGAAGCGCGTCTGGATGAGCCGCCGCGAAGCCGAAGGCTTCTACGCCGTCCACAAGGAGCGCCCGTTCTTCGGTGAGCTGGTCGAGTTCATGTCTTCCGGCCCGACCATCGTTCAGGTTCTCGAAGGCGAGAACGCCATTGCCAAGAACCGCGAAGTGATGGGCGCCACCAACCCGGCCAACGCTGACGAAGGGACCATCCGCAAGGTTCACGCGCTGTCGATCGGCGAAAACTCAGTTCACGGTTCCGATGGTCCGGAAACGGCTGCCGAGGAAATCGCCTACTGGTTTGCGGGCACCGAGATCGTCGGCTGATCCATTTTCTTCGTTTTGCGCTCTAAGGGCTTGAAACGGTCTTCGAAACCGGGGCGGAGACGCCCCGGTTTTCCTTATGTCGGGCAGGCGGACGTGTCGAAATGCGTCGGCGCCAGCCCATTCCTGAAGACTTCCGGATTCTTGTCGTAGGCAGGGCCGACGACCAAGGGTCTTGCCGGCATGACGCTCTGGTCGACATCGGAAACCACCGTCGTTTCCAGCTTCTGCAGCGTCGCTCCGTCCGGCCCCTTGACCTCGATCGTCACCGCATAGGGCCTCTCCTTCCTGACGCAGGTTATGTCCGGGCTTTCCAGCACCACCTTGTCGAGCTTCGGAAAGAGCTTGCGCGTCAATGTCAGCGGTTCGCCGCCGGCCGGGTTCTCGAAGCTTGCCACGACGATGCTGCCGTCCGGCAGCGGTTCCGTCTTGTTGAGCGTGATCGTGTAGGTGGCGTAGGCGAGCCGGTAGTTGAAGACGAACATCTTGCCGGTCAATTTCAGTGGATCCGGTCCGGCCTCGCGCTGGCAGCCGGCAAGCGCGGCCGCGACCAAGGCGATTGCAATGGCGTGTTTCATGGCTGTGTTTCCTGTTTGGAACGGCGGTAGTGGCGTTTGGCCTTCGTGCGGTTGCCGCAAACCGCCATGTCGCACCAGGTCCTGCTCCGGTTGCGGCTGCGGTCAAGGAACAGCCATTCGCAGTTCGGGCAAATCTTAAGGCGGTCGGGCTCCGGATTGGCGACGAGGCTGAGCGCCGAATGCGCAGTGGCGACGTCGAGAGCGATGTATCCGCCGCCATCCCCCGGTCGGCGCACCACCGCGGCGATCGCCTCCAATAGATCGGCAAGAAGCTCCGGCCGGTCTTCGTCCCGCACCAGAGCCCGGAAATGCCGGTCCGTCGCCTCGCGCAGATCGATCAGCGACGCCCGCCTTTCAGGCCCGATCGGACCGAGCCTGCCGAACCGCTGCTTCTCGCAACCATGGAGATTGGCTGCTTCGGCAAAGCTGTCGATCGCCCTTTCATCGGCAAAACGATCGATGCGGCGTTGCGGGTCGAAGCGCAGGACCACCGAATTGGCGACATCTAGCGCCAATGCGCCGCCCGAAAATCGATGCGCGGTCCAGGTGAAGCTCATGCGAAAATCCTAACTAGTAAAACTCATTTTACCAGTTATATTGATCCTGTCACCACTGCATGTCTCTTAAATCGACATCGATTTAAGGACAAAGATATGCAGCAATTCAAAGCGCTACAGCGATCCTTGCACGTCCGACAAGACGCACGGCGCTGTAGAGCCGCAGAGCAAAGTTGGTTGCGCCTTCGGCCTCCGCGTTTTGCAGGTGAACTTGATGCAGTTTCGTTCTCGGATCGACCCGATCCTGACCGCCGCGACCGACCGGATATGCCATGGCCTATTTCCTTCAGCAGATCGCCAATGCCGTTCCCGTTGCAGCGCTCTATGCGGCACTTGCCTTCGGCTACGCGATCGCCTTCGCCGTCACGCGGCGGGCCGACCTGACCTATGGCGCGCTCTTCGCATTTGCCGGGCAGATGTTCGTTCTCTTTTCGGATTTCGGCTGGAACCGGCTGTGGCTGGTGCTGCCTGCGGCCCTCGGCGTCGGTGCGGCGGCGGCGCTGAGCTTCGGGCTTGGCGCGGGGCTGGTCGCCGGCCGCTACATCATCCGGCCGCTGGCTTTCTCCTCGGCAAATGCGGTGGTTGTCGCCTCGCTCGGTAGCCTTATCGTGCTCATGGAAACGGCGCGTCTCGCGTCAGATACGAGAAGCCTCTGGCTGCCGCCATTTCTGAACCAGGTTATCGTCTTCTGGCCGGATCCGGAATTTCCCGTGACGCTGACAGTCGTGCAACTGCTGAACACCGCGCTGATGGCGGCGCTCGTCGCCGCCGGCCATTGGCTGCTGACGCACTCCTATGTCGGGCGATACTGGCGGGCCGTCTCCCAGGATCGTGAGGCTGCCGCCCTTTGCGGCATAGATCCCTCGATCGTCTACATTCTTGCCTATGGCGTCGCGTCGGTGATCGCCGCCTTCTGCGGCATTCTGGCCGCCTCCTATTATGGCAACATGGACTTCGGCATGGGCCTGACCTTCGGCGTCAAGGTCCTGTTCATCGCGGCAATCGGCGGCCAGGCGGCGCCACTCTATGCTGCCCTCGGCGCCGCCGGCGTAGGGCTCCTGGAAACGCTGTGGAGCGCCTACGGGCCGATCCTCTGGCGGGATTTCGCGATCTTCGGCTTTCTCGTCATCGTGCTCGTCGTGACCAGGCAGGAAAAGGTCATCCCCTGACGGCGCTCGCTCAGCGGCCCCAACGGCCGCGTGCCGCGTCGTCGGCGTCCTTGGCGCTGACCCAGTCGTCGGCACTGCCATCGGCACGGTGTTCCTTCTTCCAGAAGGGCGCCGAGGTTTTCAGGAAATCCATGATGAAGTTGGCGCCGTCGAAAGCGGCCTGCCGATGCGGCGAGACGGTGACCACGAGCACGATGTTCTCACCGGGCTCGATACGGCCGTAGCGGTGAATGGCCGTCGCGGCCTGCAACCCGAAGCGCTGCACCGCCTCGTGGCAGATGCGGCTGATCTCGGCTTCCGCCATGCCCGGATAATGTTCGAGTTCGAGCGCGTTCAAAGCCCCTGCCTCATCGCGGCAGAGGCCCAGAAAGGTGACGACAGCACCGATGTCCGCCCGGCCGCGGGTGAGCGCGGAGACTTCGGCTGCAAGATCGAAGTCCTCGGGTTGGACACGCACGCTGACCGAAGCGTCCATCGCCTCAGCCGCCCGTCATCGGCGGAAAGAGCGCGATCTCGCGGGCACCGGCGATCGGCTCGCCGTGATCGACATGTTCCTGGTTGATCGCCGCGCGGATGACGTTCTGGTGTTCGAGCGCCGATTCATACTCGGCGCCGAGCGTCTTCAAATGCGCCAGCAGATCGCCGACCGTGACGACGCCGTCCGGGAGATCCAGCGTTTCCTCACCCTTGCCGATGCGTTCGCGCACCCAGGAAAAATAGACGAGGTTGACAGTGCTCATTCGTTGACCACATGCTTCAGGCCAGCGCGGAAATAATCATAGCCGGTATAGAGCGTGATTGCCGCGGCGATCCACAGAAGGACGATGCCAGCCTCGGTTATATAGGGCACGATCTTGTCGCCGGCCGGACCGGCAAGCAGGAAGGCGATCGCCACCATCTGGATGGTCGTCTTCCACTTGGCGATTCGCGTAACGGGCACGCTGACCTTCAGCGCTGCAAGATATTCGCGAAGCCCGGAAACGAGGATTTCGCGGCAAAGAATGATGATCGCGGCCCAGATCGACCAGCCGGCGATGGTGCCGTCCGCAGCGACCAGCAGCAGGATCGAGGCGACCAGCAGCTTGTCGGCGATCGGGTCGAGCATCCGGCCGATATTGGAAGTCTGCTTCCATATGCGCGCAAGATAGCCGTCGAAGAAATCGGTGACCGAGGCGGTGACGAACAGCACGAGAGCGGTCCAGCGGGCGAAATCGGAACTGTGCAGCCGGCCCTCGATGAAGAAGCACAGCACGATCAGCGGCACGATGAGGATACGGAAGTAGGTCAGCAGATTCGGGATGCTGTAGGCAATGGGCGTTGGCATGGACTCGGTTTCTCTGGACACGACAATCCCCCATTTCCCGCGGGTCATCGATGCGATTTTATTGTTCGGATGGCATCGGGTAAGCGCCAGCTCACAGACCCTCCGGTTTCAGGTGTACAGAATGACTTTGCGACCACAAGGTCAACAGGTCATTGCGCTACTCCTGTCATATTTGGCGGATTTCGCCTGAACGCAGTCTGAATTGCGCCGCCGCTGCGCTTATTTGGCATCCTCGTGAAAATGCTCGTAGACGAGGCGGGCCACGGTCTCCGAAATGCCGTTGACGGCCATCAGGTCGTTGATGCCCGCGCGGGAAACCGCCTTGGCGGTGCCGAAATGGGTGAGAAGCGCTCGCTTGCGGGTCGGGCCGATGCCGGCGATTTCGTCGAGCGGGTTCTTGACCATCTCCTTCTTTCGCCGCGCCCGGTGCGAGCCGATTGCAAAGCGATGCGCCTCGTCGCGCAGCCGCTGGATGAAATAGAGCACCGGATCGCGGGGCGGCAGCGTGAACCCGTCCACGCCTTCGACAAAGAAGCGTTCGCGACCGGCGTCCCGGTCGACGCCCTTGGCGACGCCGATCGCCGTCACGCAGTCCTCGACGTCGAGTTCCTTGAGAATGGCGCGGACGGCCGTCATCTGTCCCTGGCCGCCATCGATGACGATGACGTCAGGCCATGCCGGGAAGGCCGCCTCTTCGCTCACCTCTGTCGAGCGGTCCGGCTTGCCTTCCTCCTTCAGCAGACGCGAGAAGCGACGCGTCATCACCTCACGCATCATGCCGAAGTCGTCGCCCGGGGTGATGTCCTTCGATTTGATGTTGAACTTGCGATACTGACCTTTAACGAAGCCCTCGGGGCCGGCGACCACCATGCCGCCGACGGCATTGGTGCCCATGATGTGCGAGTTATCGTAGATTTCGATGCGACGCGGCACCGAAGGCAACTTGAAGGTCTCGGCAAAGCCCTCGAGCAGGCGCGACTGCGAGGCCGTCTCCGCAAGCTTGCGGCCATGCGCTTCGCGCGCATTGGCCTGTGCGTGCTCGACAAGGTCCTTTTTCTCGCCCCGCTGCGGTACGAGGATCGACACCTTGTAGCCGGACTTCTCGCTCAACGCCTGGGCAAGCAATTCCTGCTCGTCGACCGCCTCGCAGAGCAGGATCTGCCGCGGGCACGGCTTGTCGTCGTAGAATTGGGCGAGGAAGGCGCTGAGTACCTCGGCGGCCGGGAGCGACGGGTCGGCCTTCGGAAAATAGGCGCGGTTGCCCCAGTTCTGGCCGGTGCGGAAGAAGAACACCTGGATGCAGGAAATGCCGCCCTCGTGGTGAATGGCGAAGACGTCCGCTTCCTCGACACCGGCAGGGTTGATCCCCTGGTAGCTCTGCACATGGCTGAGCGCCGCCAGGCGGTCCCGGTAAAGCGCCGCCCGCTCGAAGTCGAGATTTTCCGACGCTTCGGCCATCGCCGCGGCGATCGTCGCCTTCACAGCCTGGCTCTTACCGGAGAGGAAGTCCTTCGCCTCGCGCACGAGCTCGGCATAATCCGGATCGCTGATCTCGCCCGTGCAGGGCGCCGAACAGCGCTTGATCTGATAAAGCAGACAAGGCCGCGTGCGTGTTTCGAAGACGCTGTCGGTGCAGGTCCTCAAGAGAAAGGCCCGCTGCAGCGAATTGATCGTCCGCCCCACCGCACCGGCGGAGGCGAACGGCCCGAAATAGTCGCCCTTGCGGCTGCGCGCGCCGCGGTGCTTGTAGAGCGCCGGTGCCCGGGTGTCGCCGGTGACGACAATGTAGGGGAACGACTTGTCGTCGCGCAAAAGCACGTTGAAGCGCGGGCGCAGACGCTTGATCAGGTTCGCCTCGAGCAGTAGCGCCTCGATTTCGGTGCGCGTCGTGACGAACTCCATGTTCGCCGTCTCGCGCACCATGCGGGCGATGCGGTTCGAGTGGCCGCGCCCTTGTGCGTAGTTGCTCACCCGCTTCTTCAGACTGCGCGCCTTGCCGACATAGAGCACGTCGCCGGCCTCGTTGAACATTCGGTAGACGCCGGGTCCATTCGGCAGCAGCTTGACGAAGGCCTGGATCAGTTCGGCGCCCTTGAGCCCCTGCGTTTCTGCCTTGCTCTCCGCCCATTCCACAGTGGGCGCCGGCCGTTCGCTCTCGGCAACTTCGACGAGATCGTCTTCGTCATCGGTTTCGCTGCCGTCATAGAGGATGCCGCCGTCGGTGGGCGTCCGCCCGTTCATTCCACTATCTCCCGAATATCCGGCGTCTCCCAGGCGAGGTGCTGGCCGCCGTCGAGCGCGATCATCTGTCCGGTAACCGAGGGCGTCTCGAAAAGGAAGCGGATTGCGCGTCCGAATTCGTCGAGCGCCGGACCTCGCCTGAGAATCAGCGCGTGGACCTGGGCTTCGAAATCGCGCCGGTCCTGCCGCTCGTTCGGCAGCGTCGGACCGGGCCCGATGCCGTTGACGCGAATGTCAGGCGCCAGCGCCTGCGCCATCGTCTGGGTTGCCGTCCAGAGCGCCGACTTGGAGAGCATATAGGAATAAAAGCGTGGATTTGGAGACCAGACGCGCTGGTCGATCACATTGACGATAAGGCCGGAAACATCGCCCGAACGCTGCCGCGCGAAGTCGCGGGCAAGCAGGGAGGGGGCCCGCACATGCAGGGCGAAGTGCCGCTCCCAGGCGTCCTCGTCGAACTCGTCGAGACTGTCCTTGTTGAAGACCGAGGCATTGTTGACGAGGAGATCGAGCGGGCCGAGCAGCGAGGTCGCCTGCGCGATCAATTCCGACGCCGCCCTCACATCGGTGAGGTCCGCCTGGAGGGCGACAGCGTTTGTGCCGGCTTTTCTGAGGTCTGCCGCCAGCGCCTCGGCCTCGGCCATGGAGCCGTTTGCATGGATGGCGACCGCAAAGCCGTGGACGGCGAGATCCTCAACTATTGCCCTGCCGATGCGCCGGGCGCCGCCTGTAACCAGCGCCGCCTTGAATGTCCTTTTCAACGTTCTTTCCCGTTCTGCGAATCCTGTTCCGGTCGGACACAGATATAGGCAGGAAAGGCCGGGCTGAAAAACTCCCCCGGACGATTCATTTCGGAAAAATTAACGTGAGCGGCGTATTTTGAATTATCTTTTATTCTTATAGTATATCTTTGGTTAATCTTCAATTATGGTTAATAAATCCTCTGTGTCGTCAAGGCAACATCAAAGTTTGGACGCGGCTACGCCGCTAAAATTTCACATTTTAGCTCTTGAGAATCCGCATTTTCTGTCCAATTTCCGGTCAACCGGACGGGTTGATTGTAGATACCCGGTGTCTCGATAAAGCACGCCAAAGAGATGCTTCGGGGCGCCGGTCTGAAAGGAGAATAGTATGCGTACGCTCACCACCACTCTCATGGCTTCGGCCATTGCCCTGGTAACCTTCCAGGCAGCTCACGCCGCCGACGCGGTCGACGAAGTTCCGGCTGCTCCGGCTGCCGAATATACCGAGCCGGCCGTCAAGAACTGGTCCGGCGCCTATGTCGGCGGCACGGCCAATTGGCATCACGGCGAAGCCGATGCCACCGGCGGGAACACGTCGGCCGGCTTCGGCGGCGGCCTTTACGGCGGCTACAACGTGCAGGACGGTCAGATGGTCTACGGCGGCGAAGCCGACGTCAACTACGCCGGCAACGACTCCCACTCCAGCGGCCGCCGCGTGAAGCAGGGCGTCAACGGCTCGCTCCGCGGCCGCGTCGGTGTCGACCTCAACCCGGTGCTGGTCTACGGCACGGCCGGTCTCGCCCTTGGCAATGCCAAGCTCTCCACCCCGGCGGGCTCCGACGACAAGACCCTGGTCGGCTGGACGGCTGGCGCCGGTGCCGAAACCTTCGTCACCGACAACGTTACGGCCCGCGTCGAATACCGTTACACGGACTACGCCTCCAAGGACTTCCGCACCGGCGGCTCGACGGTCTCCTCCGGCTATGACGAGCACAGCGTCCGCGTCGGTATGGGCGTCAAGTTCTGATCCTTTCAAACGGATCAAGAAAAGGCCGGGGTGACCCGGCCTTTTTTGTACCCTTGATTCAGGTCTTGAATTTGGGATAATCCGGAAAGTGTTTCTCGAACTTGGCCGGCCAGGTCTTGAGCTTCGGCCGCCCTTTCTGCCATTCGCCGGCAAAGCGCAGCTCGATATAGCGCAGCATGGCGGCGAGCGCGAAATGTCCCGCATTCAGCTTGCCGCCGGTCTTCGGCAGATGAGCTTCCAGGTGGTCGAGCCCGCGCTCGACCTTTTCCCATTGTCGGTCGATCCAGGGCTGATGCACCTTTTCCGGCGGATGAAAGCGCTTTTCGTAGACGATCGCCAGCAGGCTGTCGCAGATGCCGTCGCAGAGCGCTTCGAAGATCTCGATCTGGGTGCGCTTCTCGGCGGTTTTCGGATAGAGCCCGCCTTTGGTCTCGCGGTCGAGGAAATGCATGATCGCCCGGCTGTCGTAGATCGACCGGCCATCGGCCGTGATCAGCGTCGGGATTTTTCCAAGCGGATTGCTGTCGACCAGTTCCGGCGGATTGGCATTGGTGTCGGTGAGCACGCTTTCCGCAGCGATTCCGAGATGATGGGCAGCCATCCGAACCTTGTTGGAATAGGGGGAGGCGGGCGAGTAGAGTATCTTCATTCGTCTTTCCGTTCTTATGGTGCGGCGGGGAGTAGCACCGCGCCTCGTCGGCAGGCGCGGCGATCTATTTCAGGGCAGGCCCTGAAACGCAATTCCCTGTCGAAGCAGACCCTGATTTCCTCGATCAGAGGCCCCTCGCAGGTCACGGCGATCATGTCTTTCGCCATGCCGGGGTTCTTCGTCGTGAAAGCGGTCTCGATCGATGCGGCGGAGAGGTCTCGCGAACCCTCCGTGGAGGTAAACTCGGCAGGAATCTCAAGCCGCTCGCGGGCCGCCCGTGTCACAGCGAAATAATCCGCCTGGCTGAGGCCGGAGCAGGTGCCGTGTTTGCGCCATTGATGCCCGATCAAGCCCATCGACGGAACGATGTCGAGATATTGCCGGCCAAGTGACTCAGGGACCCGGGCGGATTGCCCCGTCTGGCAAAACTGCGGATAGCCGCGTTCATATTGCGGCCAAAGGCCGTGGACGATCAGGCCGCTGCCGCGCTCGCATTGTTCGGATTTGCCCTTCGGGTCATTGCCTCGGCACCAGGTCGGGGACCAGGAGAGCGAAAGCACATAGAAGTCGAAGCCCTTGCCGAGCGGTACGCTCGCCGATGCGGCACCCGCCGGGGCGTCCACCCCGGAGCCGGATGTCTTGTCGCCTTCGCCGTTACAGCCGGCGATCGCCAACAGGGCAAGGGTCGCCAGAAGCCGGTTTCTTGCGGCAATCAACGAAGCGAAGAGCAATGGGCGCCGTAGACATACCAGGGATCGAGGCCGCCGACGCAGAACTCGACATTGGAGCCGACGCCGGCAAATCCCCAGGGTCGCTCGATGAGGTACCAGAGCGGCCTCCGGACCCCGTCGCTCATCACCGCGGTCGCATAGCAATATTCACGTTCGACCAGATGGGTGTAGTCGCGCGGCTCGAAGCGGTTCTGGCCCATGTCGCGGATTTCGGCGATCGCGAGATTGGCATGAAGATAGTTTGCCGCCTTATAGTCGAAGCGCCGCGTGATGAAGCCCAGCACCGACGGGTTGCCGCAAATGCCGATATTGTAAGCCTGCGGGGCGACGGGCACCGCGGCCAAATCCGCGGCGGCGGCACTGGTGACCACACCGGCGGCGAGGGAAAGCGAGGTCAGAAGCATTGCGGCAAGCTTGCAAATCATGACTTCCTCCTGGATCGTCTCTACAGCGCCGCGCGTCTTTCAGACGCGCAAAGGACGCTGCAAGACTTTGAACCTACGCATCGTGCTTTCCGAAAATGGATTCCGATTTTCGGGCCGATGCGCTAGAGATTGATGCCACGGCACCCGACGCGTCAAGGCCCTCGGTTGAGAGCTGTTTCGCCGCGCAGCCAGAAGCAGCGTGCCGACGCGAAGCGATCCTGGCGAAGTCGTTCCTTCAGGAAGGGCAGCAGGATGTCGAGCTCGTCCTTGAGCGTATAGGGTGGATTGACGATGACAAGGCCCGAGCCTGCCAGTCCGGTGATGTCGCGATCGCTGCGGACCGCAAGCTCGGCGCACAGCATTTTGGGTATTTCCAGCGCTTTCAGCGCCTCATGAAATTCCTTGACCGGCGCGCCTTTCTTCAGCGGATACCAGAGGCAGTAGATACCGCCGGCAAAGCGGCGATAGGCCCTGGCAAGCCCTTCGGCCAGCCGCTCGTATTCACCTTCCTTCTCGAATGGCGGATCGACGAGCACGAGGCCGCGCTTTTCCTTCGGCGGCAGGTGGGCGCCGAGCGCCAGCCAGCCGTCGAGCCGGGTGATCCGGCTCTGGAAATCGCCGTCGAACAGCCGGTGCAGCGTTTCATAGTCGTCCGGATGCAGTTCCATTGCCGAGAGCCGGTCCTGCGGCCGAAACAGCATGCGGGCAAGCTTCGGCGAACCGGGATAATGCGTGATCCCGGCATCCGCCCCAGTATGCGGATTGAGATCGCGCACGGCCGCAAGATAGGGCTCGAGAATGGCGGCTACCGGTGGAGGGAGTTCGGCGTCGACCAGCCTTCCGATGCCGTCGCGCCACTCGCCGGTCTTTTGCGCCTCCTCGCTGGAGAGGTCATAGAGACCGATGCCGGCATGGGTATCCAGCACCCGGAAGGCCCTATCCTTCTGTTTGAGATAGGTGACGAGCCTGGCCAGCACCGCGTGCTTCAGGACATCGGCGAAGTTGCCCGCATGATAAATGTGCCGATAGTTCATAAGAGCCGCCGATGGCTGCGATCAATTGTTTCGATGGATGGCGAATGGGACTTTGAGCCCTCTTTCGGATGCCATATAGAAAAGCCATGAACGTTGCGACCCCCATCAGAGCAGAAAAGTCGGTCGGCCACTCTGTCTGTCCGCATGATTGTCCCTCGGCTTGCGCGCTGGAAGTGGACCTGACCGCCGAAGGCCGGATCGGGCGCGTCCGCGGCGCGGCCGCCAACAGCTACACGGCCGGCGTCATCTGCGCCAAGGTCGCGCGCTATGCCGAGCGCATCTATCATCCCGGCCGGCTGATGGTGCCGCAGCGCCGCATCGGCGCGAAAGGCGAGGGGCGCTGGCAGGAAATCTCCTGGGAGGCGGCACTCGACGAGATCGCCGAACAATTCGTCAAGGCCGAGCAGGAACACGGCTCGGAAGCGGTCTGGCCCTATTTCTATGCCGGCACCATGGGGCAGGTGCAGCGCGATTCCGTCGAGCGCCTGCGCCATGCCAAGCGCTATTCCGGCTTCTTCGGCTCGATCTGCACGAACATGGCCTGGACCGGCTTCACCATGGCGACCGGAGCCCTGCGCGGCCCGGACCCGCGCGAAATGGCCAAGTCCGATTGCGTGGTAATCTGGGGCACCAATGCGGTGGCAACCCAGGTCAACGTGATGACCCATGCGGTCAAGGCCCGCAAGGAGCGCGGCGCCAAGATTGTCGTCATCGACGTCTACGACAATCCGACGGTCAAGCAGGCCGATCTCGGCCTCATCCTGAAGCCGGGCACCGATGCCGCGCTCGCCTGCGCCGTCATGCATATCGCCTTCCGAGACGGCTACGCGGACCGCCCCTATATGGCGGAGTATGCCGACGACCCGGCCGGCCTCGAAGCGCATCTCGAGACACGCGGGCCGGAATGGGCGTCGGCGATCAGCGGGCTCTCCGTCGAGGAAATCGAGGCCTTCGCGAAACTCGTCGGGACGACGCCGAGAACCTATTTCCGTCTTGGCTACGGCTTCACCCGCCAGCGCAACGGTTCGGTCGCAATCCACGCCGCAGCATCGGTCGCCACCGTGCTCGGCTCGTGGAAGCACGAGGGCGGCGGAGCCTTCCATTCCAACAACGACATCTTCAAGCTCGACAAGCGCGAACTGGTCGGCACCGCTCTGCACGACCCCGACATACGCATGCTCGATCAATCGCAGATCGGCCGCGTGCTGACCGGCGACGCCGAGGCGCTGCGCCATCGCGGGCCGGTAACGGCGATGCTGATCCAGAACACCAATCCGGTAAACGTCGCGCCCGAGCAGCGGCTGGTGAAGAGGGGGGTCCTGCGCGGCGAC